>CAWBSW010000021.1:0-192083 GCA_963791535.1 uncultured Actinomycetota bacterium
GTCATGCTCGGGCGATCCAGGCCTGCTCTTGCCCGGGCTCCGGCAGGACGCGGCCGTCTTCGACAGCGCCACTCGCGGGGCTGTTTTGGATCACCATCATTACCCGGTCGGGGTCGACGTTGGCGATCCGAGACACGGCGGCTGCGATTTCCGTTGCGAGACGGGTTGTTTCGTCTGCCGGCGTGACCGGATCGCACCCAACTATTGACAAGCACCGGATTCGCGGGCGCGCCGTCGGTGTAAATCCCGCCGGCAGGCAGCTCGTGGAAAACGACGTTGACATAGGTGCTGGGCACGTGGTTGATCTCGGCGTGGATGCGGCTGATCTCCTGAGCCAACGCGCTCTTGACGTCGGCGGTCAGCGTCGCGGTTGTCGTCGTGCAGGTATAGACCGGCATGGTCGCTCCTTGAAATAGACGATGAGCCGGCGGCGTCAGCCCAAGTGTGTGGCCTGCGAGATAGTGGGCACCACGATGACGGTGGGCCCGTCGGCCTTTAGCGCGGCGGTGAATTCATGGGCCAGTTTCTCGGTGGTGTCGACGTTGACCGCGTGGCACCCGAAACCTGTTGCGATGGAGGCGATGTCAAGTCCGGGCAAGTCGAGCCCGGGTACGCCGGGTGTCTTCTCCAATACCGCGAACGACTTCAGGATCGAGTATTCGCCGTTGCGCATCACGACGAACACGATGGGCAGCTTGTGTTGGGCGGCCGTGTATATCGCCTGCACCGAGTATTGGAACGATCCGTCCCCGATAGTGGCGACCACGGTGCGCTTGACGCCTCGGGCTCGGTCGCCCAGGGCGACGCCGACGCCGCGGGCACGCCCCAGCCGATGCCGCCGCTGGGAGTGGCGAAGAACGAAGCCGGACGGGTGCTGGGCAGGAATCGAGTTTGTTGGGCCTGGGTCGATGTCGATTCGGTGACCAGCGGCGAATCGGCGGGCTTGACGGTGCTCAATGTCTGCCATACCGCATCCGCAGTCAGCGGTGCCGACCCGGTCACGTCAACGGCGGCAGTGGAGGCCTTCCGAGCTGGGACCGATCGGTCGCTGTGATCGTCGACCAAGTCCACCAGCTGCTCCAACACCAGCAGGGAGTCACCCAGCACGCTGTCACCGACCGGCGCGGTCGCGGCCAGTCGTGGATCGGCGGTGATCTGCAGCAGTTCGGTGCCGTCGGGCAGATACTCTCCCGCCACGTAGGGGTAGTACCGGAAGACCTGCGCCCCGATCACCACAACCAGGTCGTAACTGCGCAACGTCTCAGTGACACCGGCGACGGTCATCGCCAGCTGTCCTTGGAAAAGGGGATGATCCTCGGGGAATGACGCCCGGTCGGGCAACGCGCTGCCGTACACCGGCGCGCCGACTTTCTGGGCAAATGCGACGCCGGCATCCCAGGCGCCGCTGCGATCGACTTCAGGCCCAAACACCAGAGCCGGCCGCTTCGCCTTATTGATGCGTTCGGCGAATCCGCGCAGCCGGGCGGCATCGGGGCTGACGCGATGACTGGCCGTGCGGATCACCGCCGGACCCAGCGCGGGTTTCTCCCAGTCGTCAAGCGGGATCGACAAAAACACCGGCCCGGCCGGTGGTTGCAACGCGACCGTGTAAGCCCGCATGAACGCCGCCGGCACATCCTCGGCGCGCTTGGGCTCGTACGCCCACTTCACCCATGGCTGCGGAAACACCGTCTCGTCCGGATTGCTCAGATATGGCTCGCACAAGACCATTTCGCGGGTCTGCTGACCGGCTGTGATGATCAGTGGGGTGTTGCCTTTGTACGCCGCCACCACGCTGCCCATTGCGTTTCCGGTCCCCGCAGCGGTATGCACGTTGACCAGGGTGGGCTTGCCGGGGTAACTCGGCGAACCCGTCGGCCATGGCCATCACCGAGGCCTCCTGCAGCCCCAGGACATAGGTGAAGTCGTCGGGAAAGTTCTCCCGAAACGTCTGCTCGGTGGAGCCTGGATTGCCGAACACGGTGGTCAGACCCAGGGTGCGCAACAGGTCATAGGTCACCTCGTGAACGGATTTCTTGTCAGTCATCGCCTCTATTCGACCTTCCACTAGATGAGTCGCGTTAGCGCGTTTCTGATCGCGCACGCCTGCCAATCACCTCACCCGAGCCGCCGCCGCGTGTCGATGTTTGCGGCAACAACGTCGAACCCCGGCCGATGTCGTGGGAAACAATCGCCTGCTTGCTCGGAGGTCAAATCCTCTTGCGGGCAACGATGTTGAAGTAGCCGCCTGGTCGACTCGGCCGATATCGCTTGTCGAAAACGATTTGCTGACAACGTCATCTGCGGTGGCTTCCGACAGGTTCCAGTAAGCCTTCATTACGTTGTGGCCAGGGGGTGCATTAAGCCGCACTTCGACGGCGAAACCGGCAACCAGCTGTGCGCCGTCACACCGAAGCGGCCAGGTTGTTGTGCCCGCCGACATTGTTGCGCGAATTCGCCGAGAGCACGATTGTGTTCCTCGGGACAAGCCCTAAACCGGGCACCCGATTAGATCCGCAGAGGTACACCATGACCAGCCTGAGCACCAATCTCGTCGCTTCCAAGGACCGCAACCCCGACCGCGTCGCGCTGCACTGCGACGACCTGCAATTCACCTTCGCCGAGTTCCACGCGGCCGCCGCCCGGGTGGCGACGCTGCTTGAGCAAGCGGGCGTCGAGCCGGGTGACCGGGTGGGCGTGATGCTGCCCAACACGCCGGCGTTCGCGATCGCGTTTTACGGGATCATGTATCGCGGCGCCGTCGCGGTCCCGATGAATCCGCTGCTCAAGGCGCGTGAGGTGACCTTCTACCTGTCCAACAGTGGCGCCAAGGCGTTGTTTGGGACACCCGCCTTTGCCAACGAGGCCAGCGCCGGTGCCGACGAGGTGGGCGCCCAGTGCTGGATAGTCGACGACGCCGGGCTGATGGAGCTGATCGCCGACCTGCCCGAGCAAAAGTCCCCGGTGGAGCGCGGTCACGACGACGTCGCTGTCATCCTGCACACCTCCGGAACCACCGGAAAGCCCAAAGGTGCCATGCTCACCCACGGCAATCTCGGCCGCAACGCCGACGTCAGCGTTCGCACCCTCGTCGAAACCGGGCCGGACGACGTGGTGATGGGCTGCCTGCCGCTGTTTCACGTGTTCGGCCTGACCTGTGGCCTCAACGGGGCGGTGCTGGCCGGTGCCACGTTGACGCTGATCCCTCGGTTCGACCCGCGCAAGGCGCTCGAGGTGATCGAGCGGGACGCCGTCACGGTGTTCGAGGGCGTGCCGACAATGTATTCGGCGCTGCTGAGCGTGGCCGAGCAGGCTGCACCGGAGGCGACGCGCACGCTGCGGGTCTGCGTCTCCGGTGGTGCGGCGATGCCGGTGCAGGTCCTCACCGACTTCGAAAAGGCTTTCGGCTGCACCGTTCTCGAGGGTTATGGGCTTTCCGAGAGCTCACCGGCGGCCGCGTTCAACCATCCCCACCGGGAACGCAAGGTGGGCTCGATCGGTACCCCGATCGAAGGTGTGCAGATGCGGGTCGTCGACCTGGACGGCGCCGAGGTCCCGCAAGGGCAGACCGGCGAGATCCAGATCCGCGGCCACAACGTGATGAAGGGCTACTGGAATCTGCCCGACGCAACCAAGGCCACGATCACCCACGACGGTTGGCTGGCCACCGGCGACGTCGGACGCGTCGACGAGGACGGCTACTTCTACATCGTCGACCGGACCAAGGACATGATCATCCGCGGCGGCTACAACGTGTATCCCCGCGAGATCGAGGAAGTGCTCTACGAGCACCCCGCCGTCGCCGAAGCCGCGGTCATCGGCATCCCGCACGACTCGCTGGGTGAGGAAGTTGGCGCTGCCGTCGCGTTGAAGGAAGGGGAGCGCGCGGAGCCCGCGGAGCTACGCGACTACGTCAAGGAACGGGTGGCCGCCTACAAGTACCCGCGCCAGGTGTGGCTGGTCGACGCCCTGCCGAAGGGACCCACCGGCAAGATCCTGAAACGCGACATCACCATTCCGACAACTGAAAGCACGCGATAGATATGGCAACCTCCAAGGACCCCGCGGCCAGAGTCGACGAGCTGGCCGCGCCGCTCGACCTGCTCCTCACCAGCGCCACCAAGCCGTTCGCCAGTCGAATGATGCCGAACGCCACCTGGGCCCGCTTCGCCGGCAACCTCGCTCAGCACCCCGGTGCGGTGGCCGACCGGGTTGGCGCGCTGACCCGTGAGCTCGGCAGTATCGCCGTGGGCAAGTCGCACCGCGCTCCGGCACGCGCCGACAAACGCTTCGCCGACCCCGCGTGGCAACAGAATCCGCTGCTGCACAGGATCATGCAGGCCTATCTGGCGGGTTCGGAAACCGCCGAGGAATTGCTTGCCGACGCGAATCTGGATTGGCGCGATAAAGAGAAGATGCAGTTCGTTATCGACAACTTTGTGGAGGGCCTGGCGCCCAGCAACAACCCGCTGATCAGTCCGCTGGGCTGGAAGGCGCTGATCGACACCGGCGGCCTGAGCGCGGTGCGAGGCGCGAGAGCCTTTGCCCGAGACATACTTTCGAAGCCGCGCGTGCCGGCGATGGTCGAGCCGGACGCCTTTGCGGTGGGGGAGAATCTGGCCGTCACCAAGGGGGCGGTGGTGTTTCAAACCTCGGTGTTCGAACTGATCCAATACGTCCCGCAGACCCCCAAGGTGCGCGAGATCCCACTGCTCATGGTGCCGCCGGTGATCAACAAGTACTACATCATGGACATCGCGCCCGGCCGCAGCATGATCGAGTACTTCGTCCAGCAGGGCCAGCAGGTTTTCGTCATCTCTTGGCGCAACCCACAAGCCCGCCACCGGGATTGGGGCTTCGACACCTACGGCGCGGCGATCGTGGAGGCAATGGACGCGGCGGAGAAAATCACCGGGACCGATAGCACCCACCTGCTGGCCACCTGTTCGGGCGGCATCCTGGCGGCGATGACGGCGGCCCACCTCGCAGATATCGGCGAGGGCGACCGGGTCGCGGGCCTCAACCTGGCGGTCACCGTGCTGGATGAGACCAGGGCCGGGTTCGCGGCCGCGGCGATGAGCGATCGCGCGGCGCAGGCGGCGATACGAGTGTCGGCCAGGAAGGGTTTCCTCGACGGGCGCGACATGGCGGAGATGTTCGCCTGGCTTCGGCCCACCGACCTGGTGTGGCGGTACGTGGTGAACAACTATGTGCAGGGCCGCGCACCGGCGCCGTTCGACGTGTTGTTCTGGAACGCCGACACCACTCGGATGGCCGCCGCGCTGCACCGCGACCTGGTGCTGATGGGGCTGCGGAACGCGCTGGTGACCCCGGGCGGGGTCAGCATGCTGGGCAGCCCGGTCGACCTGTCGAAGATCACTTCCGACGCCTACATCGTCGGCGGCGTCGCCGACCACATCTGCCCGTGGCAGGCCACCTATCGCAGCGCGCGCCTGCTCGGCAGCAAGGACAACCGCTTCGTGCTGTCCACCAGCGGTCACATCGCGGCGTTGGTCAACCCGCCAGGCAACCCCAAGGCGTCGTTCCGCACCGGCCCGGTCGACGTCGAGGATCCCCAACAGTGGCTCGAGTCTGCCGAGAAGCACGCTGACTCCTGGTGGCCGGACTACGTCAGCTGGCTCGCTGAGCGCAGCGGCTCAGAGGTCAACGCTCCGAAAGCGCTTGGCGGGGATGAACTTCCGCCGCTGGGTCCGGCTCCGGGCAGTTATGTGATGGAAAAGTGACGACATGATCGGACCTACTATTACCGCACCGCCCGAGCTCGCTGACCAAGTCGCCACTATCCGTGGCGTGTTCGCAAGCGGACGCACGCGGACGGTCGACTGGCGACTGCGCCAACTTCGAGCAATCGAGCGACTTCTCGACGAGAACGAGGATCAGATCGCAACAGCCCTCGCCCAAGATCTCGGCCGCGAACGAGCTGAAGCTTGGCTGGGCGATATCGCGTCCACGAGGGGCGAGGCGGAGTTCGCGCGTAAGCACCTGCGCAGGTGGATGAAGCGAAAAAAACAGCGGGTGCCGTTGAGCCAGCTCCCCGGCTCGGCTTGGGTGCAGTACGAACCGCTGGGCGTGGTCCTCATCATCGCGCCGTGGAACTATCCGGTCTACCTCTCGCTCGGCCCTCTGGTGGCCGCCGTCGCGGCCGGCAACTGTGCGGTGCTCAAGCCGTCGGAACTGGCCCCCGCTACCTCGGCGCTTCTGGCCCGGCTGATCCCCCAGTACCTCGACTCGGATGCGATCGCCGTCGTCGAGGGCGCTGCCGACACCACCCAGCAGCTGCTCTCGTTGGGCTTCGACCACGCCGTGTTCACCGGTGGCACCGCGATCGGCAGCAAGATCATGGCCGGTGCGGCCGCGACGCTTACCCCGGTCACCTTGGAGCTCGGCGGCAAGAGCCCCGTCATCGTCGCCGCCGATGCCGATCTCGATGTGACGGCACGGCGGATCGCGTGGGGAAGGCTGCTGAACTCCGGGCAGACTTGTGTCGCACCGGATTACGTACTGGCCGAGAAGTCCATCAAGCCAGAACTCGTCCGGCTGATCGTCGATAACGTGGCTGCTTTCCGTGCCGGAAATGACATGGGTATGCGGATCGTCAACGAGCGCCAATTCGACCGGCTCGTCGGCTATCTCGAAGCCACGAAGGGCGAGATCGCCGTCGGCGGCCACAGCGACCGGGATTCACTCACGATCGAGCCGACAGTCATCGTCGACCCTGATCCTGACGAGCCCGCGATGACCGACGAGATCTTCGGCCCGATCCTTCCGGTGATCGAAGTGGATTCGGCGGATCAGGCGATCAGCTTCGCCAACGGCCGGCCGAAGCCGCTCGCCCTGTATGTGTTCTCCGGCTCGAAGTCCACCGGCCGCAGGATCGTCGATTCGGTTCCGGCCGGCGGCGCGGTGCTCAACCACGTGGCGATGCATCTGTTGGTGCCGCAGCTGCCATTCGGTGGCGTGGGGCACAGCGGCATGGGCGCCTACCACGGTGAGTGGGGATTTCAGGCGCTGAGCCACCGCAAGGCGGTCCTCGCGAAGACGACGAAGCCAGATCTGAAGCTCCTCTACCCGCCGTACACCGACAAGGGACTGAAGATCATGCGCAGGATTTTGGGATGACCCCATACAAGTCACAAGCTGCCGACAAGCGTCAATCGACCCGGGAACGGCGACGTCTTCGTGCGCTACCGGTGAGTGAGTTTGGCGAGGAGTGCTACGTCGCCACCGGCGGACAGCGGATCCGGGTGAACGTGCGGTGGGGAACCGGTGTGCCGCTGGTGCTGTGCAATGGCATCGGGGCAAGCCTGGAAGTGCTGGACCCACTGGTGGAGCAGCTGGATCCGGATACCACGGTGGTCCGATTCGATGTGCCGGGAGCGGGTGGCTCGCCCACATCCCTTGCGCCCTACGGATTCCCGTACCTTGCCTGGGTGCTGGGCCGGGTGCTGTCCGAGCTGGGAATCGGCGTGGTCGATGTGCTGGGACTGTCCTGGGGCGGGGCGCTTGCGCAGCAGTTCGCCTTTCAGAACCCGCGCCGGTGCCGCCGCCTGGTTCTGGTGGCGACAGGTACCGGTGCGCTGATGGTGCCAGCTCATCCGCGTGTGCTGGCGAAAATGGCTACCCCCCGCAGGTTTTCGGATCCGGACTACGCCGCATCCATTGCCGGTGAACTATACGGCGGCACTGTCCGCGCTCACGGGGAGGATGTGGCGCGATTGTTTCTTCACCAGTTGCACGCCGGATCGAAGATGGGCTACCTGCACCAGCTTCTCGCGGGTTCGGTGTGGACCAGCCTGTTCGCGCTGCCCGCCGTGCGGCAGGAGACGTTGATCGTGGCGGGCACCGATGATCCGATCATCCCGATAGTCAACGCGCACATCATGAACGCGTTGCTGCCCCATTCGCGACTGCATAAACACAGCGGCGGCCACATCGATCTCGTGCACAACGCGGCCGAACTCGCGCCCGTCATCGAGACGTTCCTGGACGAACACTGGCGAGCGGCCATGAGCCGCAACAACATCGGACTACCACCCGGGAACAACCATGACGACGACGCCAAAACCGCTCAGCTCGTTTGAGACACGAGGCGCCAAGGACGCCGATCCGGCCACCGCCGCGCTCGTCGAGGACATCGGCCTTGCCCGGGAGACCGACTACTTCCTGATGAAGGATCAGCTGACCGACCAGGAAAAGGAGATTTTTGCCAAGGTCCGGGCGTTCGGCGAGGCCGAGATCCTGCCGATCGTCAATGAGTATTGGGAACGCGGCGAGTTCCCGTTCGACCTGATCCCGAAACTTGCCGCGCTGAACATCGTCGGCGACTACAACCTGGACGACCACGGGTGCACATCGATGAGCGCGGTCGCCGCCGGCCTCGTCACCTACGAGCTGTCCCGCATCGACGGGAGCATAGCCACGTTCTTCGCCGTACACCTCGGGTTGGCGATGCAATCGATCAACATCCTGGGCTCCGAGGAACAGCGGCAACGCTACCTGCCGGCGATGGCGCGCCTGGAAAAGATCGGCGCGTTCGCCCTGACCGAGCCCGAGCATGGTTCGGACGCCGTCATCCTCGAGGCCACCGCGGAGCGCCAAGGCGATGAGTGGGTGCTCAACGGCCGCAAGCGCTGGCCGGGCAACGCCGTGTGGTGCGACTACATCGTCGTATACGCCCGCGACACCGCGGACAACCAAGTCAAGGCGTTCGTCGTGGAGAAGGACAACCCTGGATACGCGGCCACCAAGATCGGCGGCAAGATGTCGCTGCGGATGGTGCAGAACGCGGACATCACCCTCACCGACTGCCGCGTGTCCGAAGACGCCCGACTGCAGAACTGCAACAGCTTCAAAGATGTGGGCAAGGTGCTCGCCGGCACCCGCAATTCCGTCGCATGGGGTTCGGCCGGACACGCAGTCGCGGCCTACGACATCGCCCTGAACTACGCCCTGCGACGAAAGCAGTTCGGCAGGCCAATCGCCAGGAACCAGGTCATCCAGTCGATGCTGGTGGAGATGCTCGGCGACCTCACCTCGATGCAGCTGTACGCCATCCGAATGGCCCGGCTCATCGACGAGGGCAAGGTCGAAGAAACGATGGCCGCGCTCGCCAAGTACTACTGCACGGTGAAGGGCCGAAACGTGTGTCGACTGGCCCGCGACGTATTGGGCGGCAACGGTGTCGTGCTCGACTTCCATGTCATGCGCCACCTGTGCGACATGGAAGCCCTGGTCACCTACGAAGGGACTGCAGAAATCCAGTCCCTGATCGTCGGCCGGCACATCACCGGGCAGAGCGCGTTTGCCTGACCACAGCGACGGCAGCCACCGTCCGCCGACAGAGGATTCCTCGGTAGCAGTAGAGTATTTCTCGTGGCTTCCGATGCGCGCGGCCGATTGATGGAGACCGCCCGCCGCCGATTCGCGACCGACGGCGCCATCGCGGCGACGCTCGAAGAGATCCGGCGCGAGGCCGAAGTCAGCGTCGGGGCGCTGTATCACCATTTCCCGGACAAACCAGCGCTGGCCGCGGCCGTCTACGCCCAAGTGATGGGCGAATACCAGGCCGGTTTCGTCGCGATGCTGCGCACACACGCCACCGCCGAGGCCGGGATCCGCGGCGGCGTCGCGCACCACCTGCGCTGGGTGGCCGCCAACCGCAGTGAGGCGGCGTTGCTGCTGGGCGATCGGCTGGACAGCACGGAGCTGCGTGACTGCAATCGGGAGTTCTTCGGCGCCGTGCGGGACTGGTGGCGTCCGCACCACAGCTATGGCGCCTTGCGGCCGATGCAGGCCGGAATCACGGCCGCCTTGTGGTTCGGTCCGGCGCAGGAATTCAGCCGGTACTGGATTGCCGGTGACGAAGCCAAGATGCCGCGCGGAGTGGTCAAGACCTTCGCCGATGCCGCGTGGAAGGCATTGCGGGCCAACGATATCGAGGAGGACGAGTGATGAGTGCAGCAGAATCGCTCTACAACAGCATGATCGCCGACGGCGATGACCCCGAGGCGCCGTGTCGAATCCGCGTCGAGCATCGCGGTGACCGGGCGGTGGTGACCCTCGACGAATCCGACCGGCTCAACGTGCTTTCCGCGCCGTTGGTGCGGCAGTTGCGACGCGCGCTTGAGGCTCTCGTTGCCGATAGCGAAGTCCGCAGCGTGGTGCTCACCGGAGCCGACCCGGGGTTCAGCGCCGGTGGCGATTTGAAGATGATGCGGGCGGCGACCGAGCAGCTGTCCCAACCGGAGGGTGTCGCCGACGTGTGGCGCTGGATCCGGCGCGAGTTCGGCGGTATCGCTCGGCTGATCGCCGGGTCTGACACCATCTTCGTGGCCGCGCTCAACGGCGCGGCCGCCGGAGTCGGCCTGGCCTGGGCGCTGACGTGCGACCTCACCATCGCCAGCGAGCGTGCGGTGATCGTGCCCGCGTTCGGTCGTCTAGGTCTGATTCCGGAGGTCGGCACCAGCTGGGCGCTGACCCGCCGCCTCGGCTACCAGGGCGCGCTTGCCTACTACCTGCGCGGGGATCACATCGACGCGCACACCGCGCAACGGCTGGGGCTCGTGCAGCAGGTCGTCGAGCACGACGCTCTGCTCGCTACTGCCGACGAATGGTGCTCACGAGTCGCCGCGATGCCGGCACACGCCGTGGCGATGACCAAGCCGCTGCTGCGGGCCGCGGCCGACGCCGGCTGGAACGACGCGCTCACTCTGGAGGAATTCGCCGAACCCACCTGCTTCACCACCGCCGCGTTCGCCGACAGCGTGCACACCATGCTGGGCGGGCACTCTGCTCCGGCTTAGAAAGTATGGGAAACGTGGTCGGCGTGGGCTGTCTCACGGCGCAACGACCATCGCTGCTCGGGGTGTCCATCGCCAGCGGTGGTTCTCTACATGCAAGTGATCACAGCGAAGAAGATGGTACGTCGTAACGGAGTACGCGGGGGATACGCGTCGTTGGTTGGTCGCATTTCCAAATGCGCTCGAAGCGACAACTGGTTTATGACGATTCGTCAGTGCTGACCTCGTCCTATACGTTGCGGTCAATGCGGCCTCAACAGCAACGGCGGGTCCTTAATCAAAAGGACCTTGTGCCCTACGTTCGCGGGTCGAGAAAGACGACGCTGTTTATCGGAATGGACCCGCGAAAGGAGAGTTGAGGATCATGACCACTGTGCAAACGCGAAACACGCTGGGCGACTTGTGGAAACCGGTGCTCGCCTGGGGAGTGCTCACGCTGATCTTGGGTATCGCCGTGTTGGCCTGGCCGGGAATCTCGCTCCTGGCCGCGGCGGTGTTGTTTGGCGCATTCCTGGTGGTGTCGGGCATCGCCCAGGTGGCTTCCGCGTTCGCCCTTGACGTGTCCGCCGGGAGCCGCATCCTGTTGTTCATCAGCGGGGCGCTGTCGCTGGTGCTGGGTGTGCTGGCATTCCGCCACTTCGGTGAGGGCTACGCAGTCCTGCTGCTGGCGATCTGGATCGGGGTCGGCTTTATCTTCCAGGGCGTGGCCGAGACGGTGGTGGCGACCAGCCATGCGCTGCTGCCCGCGCGGGGCTGGCACATCTTCCTTGGAATCATCACAGTGATCGCCGGCATGGTTGTCATTGCCTGGCCGTTCGATTCGATCGTCATGCTCACGATCGTGGCAGGGGCCTGGCTTGTCGTCATCGGAATCTGCCAGATCGCGTGGGCGTTCAGGGCGCGCAAGACCGCTCACACCGTCGAGCAGACGATCGAGCGGCTGACGCCTGCCGCATGAGCACCATCGTGGCCGTCGGCGGATCGCATTTCGGTCCATCGAGCTTCGGTCCGCCGACTCGCTGCGGGATTGGCTCTACGTCTTAACCGCGGCGGCGCCTCGGCTACTAACCGTCTCTACACGATTAGGAGATCTGCCATGCCTGATCTCATTGCGGCTATCGGTCAAATCGTCGAGAACCACCGCGCAACCGGGCAGCTCGATGTCCCGGAAGTGACCTGCGATTGTGGAGCTGAGGGGTTGCGTGATCACCCGCGCCATGTCGCCGAGCAGATCGTCGACCAGTTGGGCCTCATGCCGGAAAAGATCGACGAGGTCACGAAACAGATCCGTTATGCCACGGCTTGGTTCGACTGGGAATTGACCAAACTGGAGGGCGCAGAGTATTGATTGCGAGGGCACGTCGGTTTGACGCGGCCGCGGATTGTCAAGAGGTGCTTGCCAACAAGCGCATCGTCGGCTGAACGGCGGTAGCCGTCCCGTGTGCGCACATGCGGCGGCGATGCACTTTATCACCCGCCGACTCAAGAGCATCCCGAGGTGGCCGACGCCGGAGTCGGCAACACCTGCGTCTTCAGTTCCGCAGAGCCACGCAGGATGAGGCCGCTTGTGTCGAATTTGTTGAGCCGGGAACCAGCGAGGAGGACGCAGACACCTGAAACCTGGCATTTCGAAATGTTCTTTCTGCAGTCCGGCTACGCGGACGCTCGGTCGCCGATGAGGTCCAGGGCGATGTCAACGAGCATGTCTTCTTGTCCGCCGACCAGGCCCCGGCGTCCGGCTTCTTCGAGGAGCGTGCGCGCGTCGACATCGAACCGGTCGGCGACCGTTTCGGCGTGGCGCAGGAAGCTTGAGTACACGCCGGCGTAGCCCAGGGTGAGGGTCTCGCGGTCGACGCGGACCGGACGTTGTTGCAGCGGGCGGACGAGGTCGTCGGCGGCGTCTTCGAGTGCGTTGAGGTCGCAGCCGTGCTGCCAGCCCATGCGGGTGGCGGCCGCGATGAACACCTCCAGCGGTGCGTTACCGGCGCCGGCGCCCATGCCGGCCAACGACGCGTCGACCCGCTGACATCCGTGCTCGACAGCGACCATCGAGTTGGCCACGCCCAGCGACATGTTGTGGTGTGCGTGGATGCCGACTTCGGTTGCGCTGTGCAGGCTTTGGCGCACCGCGTCGACCCGCTGGGCGACGTCGCGCATCGTCATCGCGCCACCGGAGTCGACGACATAGACGCAACCCGCTCCGTATCCCTCCATCAGCCGGGCCTGCTCGGCCAGCTGCTGCGGGGTCGCCATATGGCTCATCATGAGGAATCCGACGGTGTCCATGCCGAGCTCGCGAGCGGCGGCGATGTGGTGTGCCGAGATGTCGGCCTCGGTGCAGTGGGTCGCGACGCGCACTACGCTGGCGCCGGCCCGGTTGGCGGCGGCGAGCTCGCGCACGGTTCCGATGCCCGGCAGCACAAGCGTTGCCACTCGTGCGTTCTTGACGACGCCGGCCACCGCCTCGATCCATTCCAGATCGGTGTGGGCGCCGAATCCGTAGATGCAGCTTGACCCCGACAGCCCATCGCCGTGCGCCACCTCGATCGAGTCCACCCCGGCCGCGTCCAGCGCTGCCGCGATCTGGGTCACCTGTTCCAGGCTGTATTGGTGTCGCACCGCGTGCATTCCGTCGCGCAGTGTGACGTCACTGATGTAGAGCGGCTCGGTCATTTCGATACTCCAATACTTCTCATCGAATGGGCCGCGATGCGTTCGGCGGTGGCCAGCGCGGCGGAGGTCATGATGTCGAGGTTGCCGGCATATGCGGGCAGGTAGTCGGCAGCGCCGGTCACCTGCAGCATCGCGGTGACCCTGGTGCCGATGAATTTCCCGGTCTCGGGTATGTGCAGCGGGTTGTCGGCGTCGAACGACTCGAACTGAACAGGCTGCTTCAGCTTGTATCCGGGCACGTAGCGCTGCACTTCGTTCACCATCGCGGTGATGGACGCGTCGATGGCCGCGTGATCGCAGTCGCCCTCAACGAGGCAATACACCGTGTTGCGCATGAGAATCGGCGGATCGGCCGGATTGAGGATCATGACCACTTTGCTTCTCTGCGCCCCGCCTACGACTCTGAGTGCGGTAGAGGTCGTTTCGATGAACTCGTCGATATTGGCCCGAGTGCCCGGGCCGGCCGACTTGGACGACATCGACGACACGATCTCGGCGTAGGACACGAACGCCGACCGGTGGACAGCGGCGACGATCGGCACGGTGGCCTGGCCGCCGCAGGTGACCATATTGAGGTTCGGCGCGTCGTCGATGTGGTCCTCGAGGTTGACCACCGGGACGCAGAACGGTCCGATGGCTGCGGGGGTGAGGTCGAGAACGCGTACACCGGTGTGGCGCAGCACCTCCCAGTGCTTCGCGTGTGCGCCCGCGGAGGTGGCGTCGAACACCAGCCGGATGTCGTCGAAGTCGGGCATGGCGAGCAACCCGTCGATGCCTTGCGAAGACGTCGGCACGCCAAGACGTTTGGCCCGGGCCAGGCCGTCGGATTCGGGGTCGATGCCGATCATCGCAGCCATGCGTCAATGGTCCTGCGCTGCGCAGGATCTTGATCATCAGGTCGGTGCCGATGTTGCCCGAGCCGATGATTGCGACCGGGAATCGTTCGGTACTCATGAAACTGCTCCTCTACTCCTACTCGAAACTCACGGTGACCGCGCCGAGTCCGCTGATGACGGCCGACGCATGGTCGCCTGCCGCGACGAACGACGCCGTGGTGTACGAGCCGGACATCACGAACTGGCCGGGCTCGATGGCGGTGCCGTAGCGGGCCAGCGCGTTGGCCAGCCAGGCAACGGCCGCAGCCGGATCGCCCATCACGGCGGTCCCCTCGCCGGTGCCGACCACGGTGTCGTTCACGACGAGTGTGGCGGTGGTTTCGGGCAGCGGCGGCAGGTCGCGGATCGGAACCCACTCGCCCAACACCACCGCTGCAGAGCTGGCGTTGTCGGCGATCGTGTCCGCCAGCGTGATGCGCCAGTCGGCGATCCGGCTGTCGACGATCTCCAATGCCGGGGCCACCGCCTCGGTGGCCGCCATCACGTCGTCGACGGTCACTCCCGGGCCCCGCAGCGGTGCCCGCAGCAGAAACGCCACCTCCGGTTCGACGCGAGGAGCGCAGAAGGCGGTCACCGGCACCTCGGCACCGTTGGGCAGCACCATGCTGTCGAGGATGTAGCCGAAGTCGGGCTCACTGACCCCGAGCAGTTCCTGCATCGGCGC
Organism: uncultured Actinomycetota bacterium; assembly: GCA_963791535.1. Classification (GTDB taxonomy): domain Bacteria; phylum Actinomycetota; class Actinomycetes; order Mycobacteriales; family Mycobacteriaceae; genus Mycobacterium. The sequence goes on from CAWBSW010000021.1 coordinate 15,054, forward strand.
GGAGGTGAGCCCGATCTTGTGACCGCACAGCACGCCACCCTGGTCAAGGTGGCGGGCAAGGTTGAGACGCTGCACCGAATAGGCTTGAGGCACATCCAGATCCGGGTACGTCTGCGTCAGCGGTTGAATCGGGATGCCGCTGCTCTGGGCGTCGTAGAGCAGCTGAGCGGCATCTGTCAGCTGGGCGGATTGAGCGGTCACGACTGTTCTCCTGACTGCAGCAGCTTGACCGCCGAGTCGAAGACAAGTCGGGCGTGCAGGCGCAACAGCTCGATCAAGTCCACCGAGTCGCCGCCGACTTCCTTGGCGATGAACAAGCCGTCGGCGCCGGCGATGGCATAAGTGGTGATCAGACGCACGCTTTGGTCGTCGAGACCGGGCGCGATGTCGCGCACGATCCCCTCGAACCGGTGAAACGCTCGGTCGCGGACCTGCAGAAACATCTCCCTGGCCCGCGGTTCGACCGGGCGATGCTCCAGTGCCAGCATCAGACCCAGACGCAGGAAGTCGGGGGCATCGAGCAACGCCTTGGCCACCTGCGTCCCCAACTCGATCGCCTGCTCGCGGGTCCCGTGCCCGTTCGGCAGCTCCAGTGCGGCCAGCCACCTCTGGAAACTGCGCTCGATCACCGCGGCGATCAGGTCGTCCTTGTCGGCGAAATGCCAGTAGATCGACGTCGGCGGCAGGCCGCTTTTCTTGCTGACCAGCGAGATCGTGGTGCCCTCGTAGCCACGCTCGGTGGCCACCTCGGTCGCCGCGTCCAGGATTCGCTGACGCGACTGCTCGCCATTGGCACGGGTGCGCCGCCGGCTGGCCGAAGTGGACTCCGAACTCTTGCCTGCAGTGTTTGCTGCCACGTTGCCTCCTTTCGGGTGTTGACGATCACGTAACTCGTAGCTTACTATATGGATCGATACATTAACAACTCCCACTAAGGACCCTGCAATGACTGACCAGACGACTTATGACGTGGCGATCGTCGGCTACGGACCGGTGGGCGTCACCGCGGCCAACCTCCTGGGCCAGCAGGGCCTCAACGTCGTCGTGGTGGAACGCGATCCCAACATCTATACGCGGGCCCGGGCCATCTCCACCGACGAGGAGGTGGTGCGCATCTGGCAGCAGGTCGGACTGGCCGACCAGCTCAACGCCGACATGCAACCCGGCAACGGGGCCAGCTTCGTCGACGCCAACGGCGTGCCGTTCGTGCGGCTGCTGCCGGTGTCGCGGGGCAATGGGCACCCACCGCAGCAGTTCATCTACCAACCCGCGCTGGAAAAGGTGCTGCGCGCCGGGGTCGACCGCTTCCCCAACGTCTCTGTTCTTCTCGAGCACGAATGCCTGCGGGTCATCCAGCGCAGTGATCACGTCGAGTTGATGCTCGCCGATCTCAAGGTCGACGAATTCCGGCGCATCCGGGCCTCTTACGTGATCGCCGCCGACGGCGCGTCCAGCTCCATCCGCGGCCAGTTGAGCGTCGGCTATTCCGGGCCGCACCTACGGCGAGCGCTGGATCGTCATCGACACCAAGGTGCTCCAGGAATGGCCCGGCCATGACCGGCTTCGGTTCCACTGCAACCCGGGCCGGCCCACCGTGGACTGCCCCACTCCGCTGGGTCATCACCGCTGGGAGTTCCCGGTGCGCGACGAGGAGGACGAGAAGGACCTGCTGTCCGAGGACGCGATCTGGAAGGTGCTCGGCGACCAGGGAATCACCAAGGACAACGTGAAGATCCTCGGCTTCGCCTGCTACAGCCACCACGTCCGGTTCGCCGACCGCTGGCGGGTGGGCCGGGTCTTTTTGGCCGGCGACGCCGCGCACGCGATGCCGCCGTGGATCGGTCAGGGCATGTGCGCCGGCGTGCGCGACGTGGCGAACCTGTGCTGGAAGCTGGGCGCCGTGCTGCACGGATCGCTGCCCGAATCCGTGCTCGATTCCTACCAGGCCGAGCGGCTACCACACGTGAAGGACGTGACCAACCGCGCGGTCAAGACCGGCAAGTTGATCATCCAACGCAACCGCTATCGCGCCGCCGCACGCAACCACATCTTCCGCACCGCCAGCAAGGTGCCCGGCTTCACCACCTGGTTACGCCAAAACCGCTGGCTGCCCGATGCGCACTACCGCAAGGGACTGCTGGCGCACAACGGCAACGGCGCCGTCGGCTGGCTGATCCCCCAACCGTGGGTCATCGACGAGAAGGGCGACGTAGTGCGCCTCGACGACGTCATCGGCGGCCGCTGGGTGGTCGTGCATCTGGGCCCCGCGTCCGATGGCCAGGCCTGGCGGGCAGCTGGCGTGCCGGTGGTGAAAATCCTGGTGCCCGGCAGCAAGCCGAACACCGACAGCGTCGTGGACGCCGACGGCATGCTGACACGCTGGCTCGACCAGAAGGGCGCCTCGGTGGTGGTGGTGCGACCCGACGGGTTCGTCTACGCCGGCGCCGCCGAAGGCCAACCGCTGCCGCCGCCCCCGACCGGCTTCACCGCATAGAGGAATACAGCAATGACCAGCAACACCATGACCGAACGCACCGTCCGCGTCCACGGCAAGGACATCTTCGTCGCCGAGGCCGGCACCGGTGCGCCGGTTGTTCTGCTGCACGGCGGCGGACCCGGCGCCTCGGGCGTGTCGAACTACTCCCGCAACATCGACGCCCTGGCACGGACACTTCCGCGTCCTCGTGCCCGACATGCCCGGCTACGGCCGCTCCGCCAAGGGTGTCGACCGCAGCGACCCCTTCGGGTATCTCGCCGACCACATCCGAGGGATGCTCGACGAACTCGGCATCCAGCGGGCTCATCTGGTCGGCAACTCCTACGGCGGTTCGTGCGCACTGCGGCTGGCCCTAGACACCCCGCACCGGGTCGACAAGCTCGTGCTGATGGGCCCCGGCGGCGTCGGAACCACCCGCGGACTGCCCACCCCGGGCCTCAAGAGCCTGCTCGGCTACTACGGCGGTGACGGGCCGAGCCTGGACAAACTGCGCACGTTCATCCGCACCTACCTGGTCTTCGACGGCGACACCGTCCCAGAAGCCCTGATCGAATCCAGGTACGCGGCCTCGATCGACCCCGACGTCGTCGCCAACCCGCCCCTGCAACGCCCGGCGGGACTGGGCACGCTGTGGCGAATGGACTTCACCCGCGACCGCAGGCTCAGCACCCTCGAGACGCCGACACTGGTGATCTGGGGACGCGACGACAAGGTCAACAAGCCAAGCGGCGCAACGATGCTGGCGAAGCGGATGCCCAACGCCGACGTCCTGATCACCGCCAACACCGGCCACTGGGTGCAGTGGGAACGCGCCGACATCTTCAACGCCGTCACCACCGCATTCCTCACGGCCTAAAACTATTCAAGGAGATTCGATGTCCACTGATCTGTTCGGCAACGTCCACCTGGGCTATGCCGTGATCGAAACGAACAAGTTCGACGACTGGCGCCGCTTCGCCCGCGACGCCATCGGCATGCACTGCGACGACATGGCACCCGACACGATCCGATTCCGCCTGGATGCCAACGAATGCCGCATCCTGCTGCGGCGGGGACCGGCCGAGGACGTCGTCGCGCTGGGTTGGCACCTCGATGACCACGCGACCTTCGACGAAGTCAACCGCCGCGTCATCGACCACCAGGTACCCGCCGTCGAGGGCACCGACGAGGAAGCCAAACTGCGAGGAGTCGAACGCTTCCTGCGCTTCCCCGGACCCAACGGACTCACCCAGGAGATCTACACCACCGCCCGCACCGCACCCCTGCCCCTACACATACCCGGCACCGGATTCGTCACCGGCCCAGGCGGACTCGGTCACGTCGCCCTGTTCACCAAGAAGCCGCACCAGATCCGCGGCTACTACAACCACGCCTTCGACGCACGACTGTCCGACTACATCGACGAGACGATCAACGGCATGAAGCTCAAGATCCGATTCCTGCGCGTCAACGAACGCCACCACTCCGTGGCCATCGCATCGGTGAACGCCCTACCCATCAACCCGATCCGCACCCGAGTCCAGCACGTCAACACCCAGGTCGCCACACTCGACGACATGGTCACCTCCTACCAGCGGGTCAAAGAACTCGGCTTCCACATGGCCATGTCCGTCGGCCAACACACCAACGACAAAGAACTGTCCTACTACGCGCACACGCCCTCCGGGTTCGAATGGGAGGTCGGCTGGAACCCGATCGTCGTCGACGAAGCCACCTGGAAACCCACCACACACCAAGGCATCAGCATCTGGGGCCACAAGCCAGAAGGACAAACCGTCATCGACAAACTCGACAGTTCGCCGTCGCCGCACAATCGCTGCGTCCACCACGAAGACACCGTCACGGCGCTCAGCGCACCCGGGATCGCCGACGACTAGAGGCGGAATCGCTGAATGAGAGATAAACCTCATAGCAGTGCAGTGCAAATTCGGAATGACGTGACATCTGATCGTGCAGCAATGACTTTGGACGGCAAGCATCGCGCCTATCCGAGACTTGTGCGGACGCGCGAACGGTTTGAGCACAAGATCGGCAAGCCGCCAGCGGCGGCGTACGCGATCCTGTCGTCGCCGCGTGCGCGGTGAGGGTTTGGCGAAAGCGCTTACACCGTGCCGGTCAACAGTATTGGACCCGTGCCGGCTCGTTCAGGCCTTGTCGAGGGCGGGAAAGAGCAGCTCCTGCACGAGCAGTTGCAGGGCCGCGGCGATCGGGATGGCGGCCAGCGCTCCGATGACGCCCAGCATTGAAGCGCCGATCAGAACTGCCGCCACGGTCACACCACCCGACACCTTCACGGCCCGGCCAATGATCCTCGGCGTCAAGAGGTAATCTTCGGCCAACCGGAACACGATGTAGAACGCCACGGTGGCGATGGCGATCGGAATCGAGACGGTCAGCGCGACCAGGGAGACCACAACCCCGGCGACCGCCGAACCGTACGGGAACAGATCGAGTATCGCTACGAACACACCGAGCAGCAGCGCATATGGGACATGGAAGATGAAGCACCACACAAACGTGGCCGCCCCCGCGATAACCGAGGTCAGCAGATTGCCGAAAAGCCAGTCACCAACCTTGGCGACCACCTCGTCGCCGATGAGGATCGCGCGCGGCCGTCGCGAGTGCGGCAGAAAGCGATAGAAGGTCGCCCGGATGCCAGGCATCCCGGCCACGAAGTAGACGGTTAGCACAGCCACAATCCCAACGTGTGACACGGCCCCGAACACCGTTTGCCCGACTTTGACGACCCCGCCAACCGAAACGCCACCCCCGCTGTGGATCGCATCGGTGATCCGCTGTTGCAGATGGAAGCGCTCGTTGAGCCTGCCGATCACTGAGGAATGGTCCTGGGCCTGCTGCAGATGGTGCGGCGCGTGTTCGATGAATTGGCGTGCCTGCTCGACAAGCGCCGGAATCACCGCCGCGACGGAACCGGCGACAACGCCGAACACCACCACCACAACCAGGGTGACCGCCGCCCAACGCGGCAGTTTGCGGTTGACCAGCGATGACACCGCCGGCTCGAGTCCCAGCGCGAAAAACAACGCAGCACCGATCAGGACCAGCGCCGACGACGCGGATCCCAGGAGACGTACCACCCCATACGTCACCGCCACGCCCGCTGAGGCTATCAAACCCAGGTAGAACGGGGAGCGCCGCTCGAATTCCCGACCCCGCGAACCAAACGGGTGCTCGGCGGAACGCATCTGCGCGGCAACTTCTTCAGCGTCGGCGATCAGTCCTTCATCTTCGCGGTGTGGCCGGGCCACCCGACGGTGATGACCCTGATCGGCGAGGCGGTGGTCGGTCTTATGACCGTTGCTGGTGCCATTCACGCTACGAACCTCATTCATCAGGCGGAAGCGACTTGGTGCTTCCTCGAGCCTCTTCTACAGTGGCGCTTGGCCATCTCCGACGGACGCGAATGCGAGATTGCGTTTCTCGGCGGGCTTCGATCACTTTGGTGATATCGGCAGGGGCGCGATGCGGACCACCTAGCTGGCCGCCAACGACTGGTACTCGGCGATGACTTTGGACCCTAGGCGGCGGGCTCTGAGCACCGAGACGATGACACAAGCAGGCGATCCATGGCGAACTGTCTGAGGACTGATATGACGGCCATAGCCAACGATCCACGGTTTTCGACTGACCCCGGCGTCGACACATTCCTTGGTTTTGTAGCCGTCGAGTGTCGTTCTTCTCCTCACGGTCAAGGTCCTCGGCAGGACCATCGTGGGCTGACGGGTGTCGCCGACGGCAGTGGATGAATGAAGGTGTGGCGGGCGCGCACATCGCGCGGGGTGCGCCAGATCACCCAGGGCCTCGGCACTCTTGACGCTGAGGTGTTTGAGGCGGTCGCGAACACACGAAGCCCGCTGCTGGACAAGGCGATGCCGACGCTGAGCCGCGCCGCCGATAACGCCAAGCTGTGGCTTGCGATCGCGGCAGCCATGGCAATGTCGGGCAATCGGTCGGCTCGTCACGGCGCCGGCCGTGGCGTAGCCAGCCTGGCGGTGACGAGCTTGGTCACCAACCAACTGGCCAAGCGCGTCTGGCGGCGCCAGCGGCCCCCATACGGGCTCGTTCCGCTCGTGCGGCGCTTGCAAAGATACCCGAAATCGCATTCGCTGCCCTCCGGTCACGCCGCCAGCGCTGCCGCCTTTGCGGCCGGCGTCGGAGTGCAAAATCCAATATTGGGGCTATTGATGGCGCTACTTGCTGGCCTTGTCGGCTTATCGCGCATCGCAACCGGCGCTCACTACCCCAGCGACGTCTTGGCGGGCTTCGGCATCGGGGCGTCAATCGCCGCATTGGGCGCGCGACTGATCCCCCCGATTGTCGAGCACGACCTTCCACCCGCCGACCCGCTCTACATCGATATGCCGACCCGACCCGACGGCGCAGGCATGGTTCTGGTCGTCAACCCCGCGTCCGGCAGCGGGAGGGGGCGCCGCGTCATCGACGAAGCACGAAGGGAACTGCCGAAAGCTGAAATCATCGAAATCACGACCAACGACAGCATGCAGCAGGTGCTCCGCGCGGCGGCCGAGCGTGCCGAAGTGCTGGGAATCGGTGGTGGCGACGGAACCGTGGCGTGCGCTGCCGCCATAGCGGCGGACCTCGGCTGCCCGCTTGCGGTTTTCCCGGCCGGCACGTTCAACCACTTCGCCAAGGACATCGGCTGTGATCATGAAGCCAAGTCCATCCGGGCGATCCGGGAAGGCACCGTTTCGTGCGTCGACCTCGTGTGCTTCAACGGCGCCCAGACAGTCATTAATACCGCAAGCATTGGTGGCTATCCGAGATTCGTGCAGACACGCGAACGGTTTGAACACAAGATCGGCAAGCCGGCGGCAGCGGCCTACGCAATGTTTCACACCTTGCGCCACGAGGACGCGGTGCGCATCCGCTACGACAACAAGACCATGAAGACATCACTGTTCTTCCTGGGTAACTCGACCTACGTGCCGTCCGGCTTTGCGCCCGTGCAGCGAAACCGGATGGACACCGGGCTGATCGATGTGCGGGTGCTAGAGATCGGCCGCCGGTTGAGCAGGCTTCGCATCATGACGGCGCTCATGCTTGGGCGGCTGGAACGCAGCCGGCTATATCACGAGCATCATGTCCCCGAGTTCAGCTTCACCTCTGTTGACGGACCGACCGCCGTTGCGCTGGACGGCGAGGTACACGGATACCACGATCACGCGAGTTTCAGCGTCCGCTACCGGGTTCTTCGGGTGTTTTGCCCGCGCCGGGAACCGGGGCGAACCGCTCGATCTGGGCGATGATCGCCTCGGTTGCGTCGCCAGTGTAGCCGTTTTGGACGTGCGCGCCCGGCGAACGGCCATGAGCCACAACGACATCGATACGTCGACCCCCGCTTCAGGTGTTGATGGCAGCGGTGATCGCTCCGGTGAGCCGGATCAAATCCTGTGGTGAAACCGCGACGTCCCAGCCGCGCCGGCCCGCGCTGCAGTACACCTGCGCCCAGGCCAGCGCGCCGGAGTCGACGACCGTCGGCAACGGCGTGCGCTGCCCGAACGGCGAAACAGCGCCAACCACATAGCCGGTCGCCCGCTCAGCGGCACGCTGGGTGGCCATCGTGGCTTTGCCGGCGCCCAATGCTGATGCGGCGGCCTTCAACGACAGCCGCGCCAGTGCCGGCAGTATCGCGACGGCCAAACCGTCAGGGAGCGCGATGATCAGCGTCTTATAGATCTGCTCTGCCGCGATGTCGCCGTCCTTGGTCAGCGCATGGACCGCTTCGACACCGAACGAGCGTTCTCGCGAATCGTGATCGAACTTCACCACCTCGTGCGGGACACCGGCCGCGATCAGAGCCGCAAGCGCCGGTGTCGCAGCACCCGCCATGACATCTACTGCTGGTCGTGACCCGCTGCGCGCGGCTTCGCCGCGCTTGCGATTACGACGAAGCCTGCTTGTACCCCGGCGGGTTGACGCCGTCGACCCAGAAGTCGACGCCGAGCTTCCCGCCCGGCACGCAGTCATACACCGAGAGGTCCTTAACGCCGGAGTCCACCAGCACGTCCTCGCACAGCAGCGTCTGGCCGGTGTACTCACGGGAGGGCTTGTTGAGGATGACGTAGGCCGCGTCGGAATACACCTCCGGCCTGCGCGCGCGGGCCATCGCCTCTTCACCGCCGAGCAGATTCTGCACCGCGGCGGTGGCCACCAGCGTGCGCGGCCACAGGGTGTTCGAGGCAATGCCCTCGTCGCGCAGCTCCTCGGCGATGCCCAGCGCGCAGAGCGTCATGCCGAACTTGGCCATCATGTACGCCGTCGGCTTCAGCCACTCTTTTCCGAGTAGCACCGGCGGCGACAGGGTCAGGATGTGCGGGTTCTCCCGTCCCTTCAGATGCGGGATACACGCCCGAGACACCGCATATGTGCCACGCACCTGGATGCCGTTCATCAGGTCGAACCGCTTCATCGGCACCTCGGTAATCGACCCGAGGTTGATCGCCGACGCGTTGTTCACGCAGATGTCGATGCCGCCGAACTGCTCGACGGTCTTGGCGACCGCGGCCTCGACCGAATCCGGGTCGCGGACGTCCCCGACAATCGGCAGCGCCTGGCCGCCGGCCTCCTCGAGCTCCTTTGCGGCGGTGAACACGGTGCCCGGCAGCTTGGGGTGCGGCTCGGCGGTCTTGGCGATCAGCGCGATGTTGGCGCCGTCCTGGGCGGCCCGCTTGGCGATGGCCAGGCCGATTCCGCGGCTGGCACCCGAGATGAACATGGTCTTGGCTTTCAGCGACATGAGCGTCACAGTAACGCTGCTCACACCCGGCCTGAACCGGCGGCCCGGATTGCGTCGCTGCCGCTGCCGAAACGACCGGAAATAGCGCGGCGATTATTGCTGTTGAGTGGTGCGGAGCAGACACTGTCGGTCGCAGCCTTTAGATTGGGAAAGGGGAAGTCGGGTGTCAACGGCGACGAGCCTCATCGGCGAAGAGCGGTTGGCCGGGTACCAAACGGGTCCGGTGTTGATGGACCTGTTCACCGGCATCGCGACAGAAGGGACTGCGTTAGTCAACATGGCCGACATCGATGGCGCGACCGAGTCGGAGGCCTCGGACGTCCTGGACACCTCGGGACCGAGCCGCTCCAAAGAGACGGACGCGGAGCTGACGGCGCGCTTCGAGCGCGACGCGATTCCGCTGCTGGATCAGTTATACGGCGGTGCACTGCGGATGACCCGCAATCCCGCCGATGCCGAGGACTTGCTGCAGGAAACGATGGTCAAGGCCTACGCGGGGTTTCGCTCCTTCAAGGAGGGCACAAATCTCAAGGCGTGGCTCTACCGCATCCTGACCAACACCTACATCAACAGTTACCGGAAGAAGCAGCGGCAACCGGCGCAGTATCCGACCGATGAGATCAGCGACTGGCAGCTCGCCGCCACCGCTGAGCACTCCTCGACCGGCTTGCGCTCCGCCGAGGTGGAGGCGCTCGAGGCGTTGCCGGACACCGAAATCAAAGAGGCGCTGCAGGCATTACCCGAAGAGTTTCGGATGGCGGTCTACTACGCAGACGTGGAGGGTTTCCCGTACAAGGAGATCGCCGAGATCATGGATACACCGATCGGGACGGTGATGTCGCGGCTGCATCGCGGCCGGCGTCAACTGCGTGAATTGCTCACCGATGTGGCCAAGGACCGGGGTTTCATCCGCGGTGACCAGGCGACCGAGGAGGTGTCGTCGTGACCGAGTTTTTGCCCGGTGACCTCCCGGCAGGTATTGACCCGCGCATCAAGGCCGAGTGCGCCGAATTGATCGCAATGGTATGGGAGTTCATCGACGGCGAATGCAAACCCGAGGTCCGAGAGAAGCTTCGCAAGCATCTCGACGAATGCCCGCCGTGTGAACACTTGCACGAGCTCGAGGAGCGTCTCAAGATTTTGATCGGTACCAAATGCGGTGGCGAGAAAGCCCCGGAGGGCTTTCGCGAGCGGTTACGGCTCGAGATCAGCCGGACCACGATCATCCGGCGGTAGTCGCCCCAACCGACTACGAGTTGGGGCGCTTACCGTGGTTGGCCTTGCTGTACTTGCGGTCTTTCTTCTTCCGGCCACGCTTGGCCATGACTGATCCTCCTCGCAGATTTATCTGCACGTCAGTCTTCCATGCGTCGAGTGTTGCGTAGCCCCGGGGCTACGCAATCGACCCCGTGCCCGCCGGTATGACTCCGGCCGGCTGCACCGGCAGCGGCTGTCCCGGCGCCGCCGTTGTCTGTCCAGCGAAACCTGGCGTCAGTCCGGGCAGACCACCGGGGGTCTGGCCCGGGAAGCCCGGCGTCTGGCCTGGCAGTGCTGGCGTCTGGCCCGGCAGGGCGGGCGTTTGTCCGGGGAGCCCACCGGGAAGGCCCGGCGTCTGTCCAGGCAGCCCACCGGGGTAGCCGCCCGGGGTCTGGCCGGGGAACCCACCCGGGGTTTGTCCGGGCAGCCCACCGGGCAGCTGTCCGGGCAGCGCACCGGGATAGCCGGGCATGCCGGGCGTTTGTCCAGGCAGACCGCCGGGGTAGCCGCCGCCGGGCATGCCGGGCACGCCGCCCGGGAGCCCACCGGGGTAGCCGCCGGGCATGCCGGGCACGCCTCCTGGCAGCCCACCGGGCACGCCCGGCACTCCGCCCGGGAGGCCGCCGGGCATGCCGCCCGGGAGTCCGCCGGGCATGCCCCCCAGGCCGCCGGGCGTCAGCGCGCTGCTGGCCGGCATCAAGAGGTCCCCGCTGCCGGGGATGACGTTGTTCATCAACCCGCTCAGTGAGCCGAAGAGCGAGTTGGCGATGCTCACGGCACTGCCGGCGCCACCGTCCCCCCCGGCCCCGCCGAGACCTGGAATCGGCAGTGGGCCGTCGGCAAGGAATGGTTGCTGGGGAGCGGCCGCGGCGACCCCCGCGCCCAGCCCGATGGTGGCGATCGCCGCCAGCGCAGCCCCGATGCCGGCTTTTACTCGGTTTATTGGGCGTCGAGCTGTCGGATTCGCAAACATGTTCTCGGACAACGGAATTCCCCTCAAATTCGGCTGAGACACTAAGTGTGCATCAGGCACTCCAATCACTCTGGAAACAATGCTGCTCAAATGTCACAGGAACAACACGACACGATCACAGGACAGGACTCTATAGGTTCGCTTAGTAATCTTGGAGTTTGCTTATTGATACCTGCGCGATATCAGCCACGGCCCGTTTCCCGCACTCAACCGGGGGCTCGACCTGCGTCGTCGGCGCCGACACGACCCGCCGGTGGGGCTCACTCTCTCGCGCTCAGGTCAGGTGACTGTGGTTCGATGGAACAACACGCAAACAGCGGCTGGTGACGAACGGGGTGATGATGGCCGAGGACGTCCGGGCAGAGATCGTGGCCAGCGTGCTCGAAGTCGTGGTCCACGAGGGCGACCAGATCGGCGAGGGCGACACCCTGGTGCTGCTGGAATCGATGAAGATGGAGATCCCGGTCCTGGCCGAAGTTGCCGGCACGGTCAGCAAGGTCAGTGTTTCGGTGGGAGACGTCATCCAGGCCGGCGACCTTATCGCCGTGATCAGCTAGCCGTTGGCTCGCCGGTACCTCGTGGCGGGAGTCGCCGATGTCCACTCTCGGTGATCTGCTCGCCGAACACACCGTTCTGCCGGGTAGCGCCGTCGACCACTTGCACGCCGTCGTTGGCGAGTGGCAGCTGCTCGCCGACCTTTCCTTTGCCGATTACCTGATGTGGGTCCGCCGCGACGACGGTTCGCTGGTGTGCGTCGCGCAGTGCCGCCCGAATACCGCCCCCACCGTTTTGCTGCGCGACGTCGTCGGCACCGTCGTCGCCGCCGACGAGATGCCGCTCATCGCAGCGGCTTTCGAGTCCGGCACTATCGGTCTGGAAAGCGATGCGGGCCAACAGTATTCGTGGCAGCAGACCGGACTGAACATCGAAGCGGTGCCGGTGCGGAACGGCGATCGAGTCGTCGCCGTGCTGACACATCAGACGGCCCTCGCCGACACCCCCAAATCCAGCCCGCTGGAAACCGCATACGTCGACTGCGCGGCGGACCTCGTCCACATGCTCTCCGAGGGCACCTTTCCCAACGTGGGGGATGTGGCGATGTCGCGTTCCAGCCCGCGCGCCGGTGACGGCTTCATTCGGCTCGACGTCAACGGAGTCGTCTCGTACGCCAGCCCGAACGCGCTATCGGCTTACCACCGGATGGGCTTGACCTCGGAGTTGGAGAGCCACAACCTGATCACGGTCACCCGTCCACTGATCTCTGATCCGTTCGAGGCCCATGAACTCGCCGAGCACGTGCTCAACTCCCTCGCCGGGGGAGCCAGCATGCGCATCGAGGTCGATGCCGGTGGTGCCACAATCCTGCTGCGCACGCTGCCGCTGGTGGTGCAGGGCTCGGCGGCCGGCGCTGCGGTGCTGGTTCGCGACGTCACCGAAGTCAAGCGCCGAGACCGCGCGCTGATGTCCAAGGACGCCACGATCCGGGAAATCCATCACCGGGTGAAGAACAACCTGCAGACCGTCGCGGCGCTGCTGCGCCTGCAGGCCCGCCGGACGACCAACCCCGAGGGTCGAGAGGCGCTCATCGAATCGGTACGGCGGGTGTCGTCGATCGCGTTGGTCCACGACGCGCTGTCGATGTCGGTGGACGAGGAAGTCAACCTCGACGACGTGATCGACCGGATCCTGCCGATCATGAACGACGTGGCGACGGTGGACACGCCGATCCGGATCAATCGAACGGGCATGCTCGGCGTCCTGGACTCCGACCGCGCGACCGCGCTGATCATGGTGATCACCGAACTCGTGCAAAACGCCATCGAGCACGCCTTTGACCCGGCAGCACGGGAGCCTGGGGCCTGCGGCGGCTCCGTGACGATTCGTGCGGAGCGGTCGGCACGTTGGCTCGACGTGGTGGTTCACGACAACGGCCGCGGTCTGCCCGAGGGGTTCAACGTCGAGAAGTCCGACCGGCTGGGTCTGCAGATCGTCCGGACCCTGGTGTCCGCGGAACTGGACGGCTCGCTGGACATGCAGAACGCCCCCGAAGGCGGAACCGACGTGGTGTTGCGCGTCCCGATCGGTCGTCGTCGTTCGAGCCGCGCAATAGTGCAGCACACAACGGTGCGGCCCCGACATCTCGTCGGGGCCGCACCGTTGAAGCGACTTGGGTCAGACTCCGCTGCGGGCCTTTGTCCGGGCGTTACGACGCTTCAGTGCGCGCCGCTCGTCTTCGCTCATTCCGCCCCACACCCCGGAGTCCTGGCCGGTGTTCAGTGCCCAGGAAAGGCACTCGGTGGTCACCGGACAGCGGTTACAGACCAGTTTCGCGTCAGCGATCTGCGCGAGCGCCGGCCCGCTGTTCCCGACAGGGAAGAACAGCTCCGGGTCCTCATCGCGACACACCGCATTGTGGCGCCAATCCATAGGTCGTTACTCCTCACTGTGTGCGCAGCAGGGCGCACGAGTATTTTTCTTCGGCTGTTAACGCAGGCACAACGCAGGTTCCGGAAATGTTTCCGTACCGTTGCATGCGATCGTTCGATCGTTTCACAGGCTCAACAGATGTCAATAGCGCTCGTTGGTCCGTGGGCAATCTCACTTTGGCGATCCGTTACCAAATCCCTTAATCGTTTGTACTACAGTCCGACCCATCTGACCAGCCCTTTTGCGCCTTTCCCGCCCTTATCGCAGGTCAGAGCCTTAACTTGGCCTTATCTTGGCGGGCGAAGCGACGACGTCCAGCGCGTCGGGAACCGCCCGGAACGTCATCTGCTCCCGCACGCCGAGGTAGTCACCGTCAAACTGACTGGCCATCGGGTCACCGGCGCAGCTGACCCGTACGCAGGCCGCATCGTCGTCGCGGACTACCTGGTCCCCCTCGATCTTGGGCTGCTTGGAGAACATCTGTCCGACCAGTCTCAGGCTCGGCACCACCTTCAAGCGGGTGACGCCGAACACTCCCAGCCCTGACTCGTAGGTGGTGCCGGGGTTGGTGTACATCGGCCGGTCGTTGGCGTAGGTCCATGGGCTGGAGTTGGACACGAAGACGAAGTAGACCCCGGAGATCGGCTCACGCCCGGGCAACTCCACGGTCAGCCTCGGTTCGCGACGGGAATAGGCCACCGTGGCACGCACCGCCGCGGTGATATAGCGCACCGGCGTGACTTTGACGCCCTTTTTCCCGCTGTGCTTCCACTTTGGCCACCGCCTCGGCGTCGACCCCCATACCGGCGTTCAGCACCGCCCAGTGCTCGCCGCAGTCGATGAGCCCGATCCGCCGCCAGTTCTTCTCCGCGCCGTATCTGTCGAGCAACCAGATGAGCTGGTTGGTGGCGTCAATCGGGCCGGGCGGGATGCCCAGTGAGCGTGCCGTCACGTTCGCCGAACCGCCCGGGACTATCGCCAGCGCCGGGACATGCCCGGTGGGCAACTCGCCGGGGCGGCCGAGCAGGCCGTTGACCACATTGCTGACCGTGCCGTCGCCGCCGTGCACGACGACGAGATCAATCCCGTCCCGCACCGCAGCCTGCGCGATTTCGCCGGCGTGGCCGCGGTGTCGGGTGTGCTCGACGGTCAGTTCCAGGCGGCTTTTCAACGCGTGCGCCAACAGGTCGCGTCCCGCTGTGGTCGTCGAGGTCGCTGTGGGGTTGACGATCAGGACGGCGCGCATGACGCCAAAGCCTACGGGAGCCGGGTGGCTAGGCTGGGGCGGTGATCGCGCGACCCCCGGCCAGTGTGCGTGGGGCGGGACTGATCGTTGCTGTGCAGGGCGCGACGGGGTTTGGTGGTGGCTGCGGTTCTGCTATTTCGAGGGCTCGGCGGGTCAGATCAGCGCGTGGTCAACGGCTTCGGCACCGCAGCGTGGTTCGCTGTGGTAGGCGGTGCCGTGCTGGCCGCCGGCTGCGGATTGCTGGTCGGCAGGCGCTGGGGTCGCGGGCTGGCGGTGTTTGCCGAGCTGTTGCTGCTGCCCGTCGCGTGGTACCTCGCCGTGGGTTCACATCGGCCGCTGATCGGAATCCCGGTGGGCGTCATCGCCCTGAGCGTGCTGGCGTTGCTGTTCAGTCCGCCCGCAGTGCGCTGGGTCTCCGACCGGTCATAAGGCGCCGCTCGCCCCCGCACGCGGGAGGGGGTACCCCCAGCCGCGCAGCGGCGAGGGGGCGTGCCCCCACCTCATCGCTTCGCTCTGCATCGTCGCCGGCGCGGATCAGCGGGGACCGGCCAACTCCGCCAACTCCGGGCCGGACAGCCGATAGGTAGTCCACTCGCGTTGCGGCTGACCGTCGATGGCGTCGTACAGGGCGATCGCATCGGTGTTCCAGTTCAGCACCGCCCAGGACAGCCGGGTGTAGCCGTTGTCCACGCATTCCCTGGCCAGCGCCGTCAACAGCCCGCGGGCCAGCCCGAGACGCCGAAAGCGTGGACGCACGTACAGGTCCTCCAGATACACGCCCTCGACTCCGTCCCAGGTCGAGAAGTTGAGGAACCACAGCGCCATCGCCGCGACTTCGCCGTCGACCTCGGCGACGTGTGCCCGCAGCGTTGCGGGTTCGGTGAAAAGTGCTGTGCTGATTTGTGTCTCGTTGACAGTGCATTGGTCGGCCGCGCGTTCGAAGTCGGCCAATCCGTGGATCATTGCGGTGATCGCCGCTGCGTCGGCAGGTATAGCTCGACGGAAGCGCGTGCTCACAGCTGAGCTCCCAGCGCCGACAGAATAGTGACGAATTTCGTTGTGGTCTCGGCAACTTCGGCATCAGGATCAGACTCTGCGACGATCCCGCCGCCGGCGTGGGCGAGCGCAGTACGGCGGTCAGCCGAAAGCTGGGCGCAGCGGATGGACACCACCCACCGCCCGTCACCGCGCGTATCGCACCAGCCGACCGCGCCGGCGTAGAAGCCGCGATCACCCTCCAGCGTCTTGATCAGTTCGGCAGCGGCGCGGGCGGGCACACCGCCGACCGCGGGGGTGGGATGCAGCGCCAGCGTCAAATCCATTGCGGTCGTTGAGGTGTCGCGCAGCCGCCCGTTGATCGGTGTGCTGAGATGCCAGAGTGCCGTGGTGCGGCTCAGCTCCGGGGTAGGCGCGATCGTCAACTCGCTGCACAACGGCCGGAGGGCATCGGCCATGGTCTCGATGACCAATTGATGCTCGTGGCGATCTTTGGCGGACGCAGCCAGTGCAGCGCCGGCAGCGGCGTCGAGCTCGGGGCCGGCGGCACGCGGCGCGGAACCGGCGAAGGGCCGACACGTCACGCCGTCGCCGTCGCGCGCAACCAGCAGCTCCGGACTGGCGCCCACCAAGGCCATGCCTGAATACTCTTCGCCCGCCGCTGACAGGTCGACCAGATAGCCGTAGGCGGCAGGGTCTTGCGCCACCAGTCGGCGCAGGATGACTCGGGCGTCCAGCGGAGCCTCGGCGGCCAGCCGCAACGCGCGCGCCAGCACGACCTTCTGCAGGGTGCTGCCCGGAGCCGTCAGCTGTTCGCGCGCGCGTCGAACCCGGGCGCGGTGCTCCTCGGGCGCGGGAACCGCCCCGCCACCTGCACTGTCGGCAGCGGATCAGTCGGCCAGTCGGGCAGTCCGGCCGTGCGCCGCACAGAACGCGGTGCCATCAAAGCGGCGGGACTGTCAATATCAAAAGCTAACGCGCCCACCACTATTGGTATCGTTCCCGAACGCAACGCCGTTTGGGCGTCGGCCACGTCGCGGTAGCAGGCCTGCACGCCGTCGGCGACCAGGGCGCCGGTCGGCCCGCACAGCACGAACGGTGGTTCGGTGGTGCTCACCCGGGCGCGATCGCCTGCGGGAGGCCGGTCAATCCGAGCGCAGCGAGCTGTCGCACGCCATGCTCGAACCCGCACACGGCGATCGAGCCGGCGAGCATCCAAAAGCGGCTGCCCTCGACGAGCGGCATCTCGACCCAGCGCGTGATCACCGATCGGGAAAAGTGGCTATGGCCGACGAACAATACGTCGCGCGAGGTCATGTGTTCCAACGCCAGTGCGACGGCCCGATCGGCGCGGTCGCTGACTTGAGCCGACACTCTCGCCGCCGGGGCAACCGTGCGTCCAGATCAGCCAATCGGGGACCGATTCGCGGATCTGCGGGGTCGTCAACCCCTCGTAGGCGCCATAATCCCATTCGGCGAGCAGGGGAGACACCTCGTCCACGGCGAGCCCAGCCAACTTGGCTGTGGTCAGGGCACGTATCCGCGGGCTGCTGATCACAAGCGGGTCGGCGAGTTTCAGTTCACGCAGAACGCGCCCGGCAAGCTCGGCCTGGACTCGGCCGGTGTCGGTCAGTTCGAGATCGGTGCGTCCGGTGTGCTGGCCCGACTTGGACCACTTGGTCTCGCCGTGGCGCAGCAGCACCAGCCGATGGCTTTCGACGCCCATGCTGATCGATTGTGCCTGAGACTCATGGCCATCCGCGCGCGGGCACCATGGGTTTGGTGCCAGGATGGGCATTGATCACCGCCAAGCGATGAGGAGGAGCGGCGCTTTATGACCGACTCCGGGTGCTGGCAGTGGCCAACCAGAAGGGCGGGGTGGCCAAAACGACGACGGTGGCCTCGCTGGGTGCGGCGATGGTGGACGCGGGACGGCGGGTGCTGCTCGTCGATCTGGACCCGCAGGGCTGTCTGACTTTCTCGCTAGGCCAAGACCCGGACAAGCTGGCGGTGTCGGTGCATGAGGTGTTGCTCGGTGAGGTGGAGCCGGACGTCGCCCTGGTCGACACCGCCGAGGGTATGACGCTGCTGCCGGCCAACATCGACCTCGCCGGCGCCGAAGCCATGCTGCTGATGCGGGCCGGCCGCGAGTACGCGCTCAGACGCGCGCTGGACAAGCTCGGCGACCGGTTCGACGTGGTGATCATCGACTGCCCGCCGTCGCTGGGCGTGCTCACGCTCAACGGGCTGACGGCCGCCGGCGAGGTCATCGTGCCGCTGCAATGCGAGACGTTGGCGCATCGCGGCGTCGGCCAGTTGCTGCGCACCGTCGCCGACGTCCAGCAGATCACCAACCCGGGCCTGCGGCTACTCGGCGCGCTGCCGACGCTGTACGACCCGCGCACCATCCACACCCGCGACGTGCTGCTCGACGTCGCCGACCGCTACGACCTGCCGGTGCTGGCGCCGCCCATTCCGCGCACGGTGCGTTTCGCCGAAGCCAGCGCGTCCGGCTCGTCGGTGATGTCCGCGCGCAAGAACAAAGGCGCAGCTGCCTACCGAGAGTTGGCACAGACACTGCTCAAGCACTGGAAGTCGGGTAAAGCACTGCCGACGTTCACCATCGACGCTTGAGTCAGCCGAGCGCGACCAGCGTGCTACCTCGCTGCTCGAGCACCTGCGAACCCGCAACTGCGGGGATTACCGGGGAGTTGCCAGGCGGCCGGGTCACCGGCAGATAGCCTTCGCCCTCGCCGGTGATCGGATCACAAACGGCGATGCCATCGGTGACGGGGACGAGCAACTTGCCCGCCATCATCGCCGCGGGACCCACCGGAAGCGAAGGACCAGCGGCCCCAATGGAATAGCGGTAGGTCAGCGTTGCCCCATCGAAGACCATCACCTTGTCGCCGGTCCACCACGCCACCAGGTTGCCCGGCCGCGATACCACGCTCGACGTCGACGGCGGCTTGGGCAGCAGCGTGCTGGCCACGGTCACGCCGTTCTCGTCGACCACGTCGACTCTGGGCTGCGGCGCGGGTAGGTAGATGAGGGTCTTGGTCTCAGCCACCGTCAGCACCCGGGCACCGGAACCCACGCCGATCCCCGGCTCGGGCACGTCGCGCAGCTCCGGCTCGTCCTCTTCCTTGCTGGGGCGCAGCAGGGTGAGCCGCAGATCCGCCTGGCTGCCGCACGCGCCGAGCACCGAGACCGCCGACGAGCTGGCCGCCGCCGAAACCAAGCGGCATCCGGTGTGCAGTCCCCTCGATGAGGGCTTGACGCGGGCGTCGATCTCGCCGTAGGAGAGCATCCGGACCATGTCGGAACGCCACAGTTCCAGCCTGGTGTCCCCGGCCGACAACACCGCGATGCCATCGGAGGACAGCTTGACCCGCGGGTCGGCGTAGCTGCTTCGGGCGGGTCCGCGGCTCCCGGTGGATCCGTCGATCGTGCTGACCTGACCGCAGCCGCGGTCGTCGCGGTAGACCGCGACCGCGAAGCGGTAGACCCCGGCGACCCCGCACAGATCGCTGCCGCGCGAGTAGCTCCACCGCACCTTGCCGGTGACCGGATCACGCCCTTGGACGGCACGCCCGTCGGCGGTGACGACGGTTCCGGCGACCACGACAGGCTGGTCGGTTGGCGCGTTGGGGGCGGTCCAGAGCTGCTTCAGCGAACCCGGCACCTCGTGGGCCAGCCTCGGGCTGGGCCCGGGCCCCGCCGCGGGCCGGCTGATCGTGGCCCGAGCATCGCTGGTCCACCAGATCAACGCCGCCGCCACGGCGACCACCGCCGCGATCGCTGCCGCGGCCAATACGTCGGCCTTGGTGCGGCGTTCCGGTTTGACCATCAGGCGGCAGGCGACACCGGCTCAGTTGGCATTCGCGGCCACGCCCGCTGAATTGCGGGGGCGGCGACGGCGGCGGCGCCCGCCGTGCGCGCCGTCGCCGGAGTTCGTCGTCGCGGCGCCCGCAGACGTAGCGGAAGCCCCAGCAGCCGCCGAGGTCGCTGCCTCGCCGTTGGTGTTGGCGGCACCGCCGGTGGCGGGGTGGCCGGTCGCCGGTTTGCCGCCGCGGGTGCGCTGCCGCTGCCGGCTGCTCTTGCGCTGTCGCGGCGCGGAACGGTCGCCGCTGGCATCACTGCGCTCATCGGAATTGGCGCGTTTGGCCTGCGATTTGCGCGGGACCCCGACCGTGCCACGGGCCTCGGTCGGGATGTCGAGTTCGGTGTACAAATGCGGCGAACTGGAGTAGGTCTCGGATGGATCCGGGCAGCCCAGGCCGAGCGCCTTGTCGATCATCGTCCAACGGGCCAGCTCATCCCAGTCGACCAACGTGACCGCGACCCCGGTCTTGCCGGCGCGGCCGGTGCGGCCGATCCGGTGCACGTAGGCCTGTTCATCCTCGGGGATTTGGTAGTTGATGACGTGGGTGACGTCGTCGACATCGATCCCGCGGGCGGCAACGTCGGTCGCGACCAGCACGTCGATGCCGCCGGTGCGAAACGCTTTCAGCGCCTTTTCCCGGGCCACCTGCCCCAGATCGCCGTGCACGGCGCCGACCGCGAAACCGCGTTCGGCCAGCTCGTCGGCGACCTTCTGAGCAGTGCGCTTGGTGCGGGTGAAGATCATGGTGGCGCCGCGCCCGCGGGCCTGCAGAATCCTGCTGACCAGTTCGACCTTGTCCAGCGCGTGGGCGCGGTAGACGTACTGCTTGGTGAGGTCGTGCACCGCCGACGAGTGCGGCGCCTCGGCCCGGATGTGGGTGGGCTGGTTCATGAACGTGCGGGCCAGCGTGATGATCGGATCGGGCATCGTCGCCGAGAACAGCATCGACTGCCGCTCGTCGGGGATTTGACGCAAGATGCGTTCGATATCGGGCAGGAAGCCCAGGTCGAGCATCTCGTCGGCCTCGTCGAGCACCAGCACTGACAGCCCGCCCAGCTGCAGGTGCCCCTGCTGGGCCAGGTCGAGCAGCCGGCCAGGGGTACCCACCACCACGTCGGCGCCGGCGCGCAGCGCCTCGATCTGCGGCTCGTAGGGCCGGCCGCCGTAAATGGACACCACCGACAGCCGCCGGTCGTCGTCGGTGGTCAGGTGCTTGGCGGCGGTGGCCAGGTCACCGGACACCTGCAGGCACAGTTCGCGGGTGGGTACCACGATCAGCGCCCGCGGGATGCCGGTGAGGGGCCGGTGGGCACCTGAGGTGGTGATCCGCTGCAACAGCGGCACCCCGAACGCGAAGGTTTTGCCCATTCCGGTGCGGGCCTGGCCGATGAGGTCGTCGCCGGCTAGCGCAAGCGGCAGCGTGAGCTCTTGGATAGCAAAGGGATGCTTGATGCCTTCCTCGGTTAGTGCCTGCACTATTTCATCGCGGACGCCAAGTTCGGCAAATGTGGATTCGGATGTGGTTCGGGTGGGTGTGATTAGTGGGGTCATGCGTGAGACGCGATGCCTTTCGGTGTCGTATTCGATTAGTCACTCGTTGCGGTCACGCGCGCACCAGTTCACTGTCGAATACGTTGCCGATTCGCGGGCCCTGCGCTCTTTTAGGCGGGCCAACTGCGTGCACGCACATTGCACCGGTAGCGGCCGTAAGGATCTGCGGCCAATACCTGTAGCAATCATAGCTGGTAGGACTTCCCGACCGGGGATCACGGTCCGGCTGGCCGTTTCATGGCGATCGCCAGCGCGGCGAAGCCGGGCGCAGCGGGTCGCCACTACCGACGCATCGTGGCGATCGCCAGCGCGGCGAAGCCGGGCGCAGCGGGTCGCCACTACCGACGCATAGAGTATTGGCATGACCTCGCTGTCGGGCGCCGACGAGCTGTCCGATCCGCCACCGTCGCGAGTGCCGGCGGACCATCCCGGCGTCAACGAATTGTTCGCGGTCTTGGCCTACGGTGAGGTCGCGGCGTTCTACCGGCTGACCGATGAGGCGCGGATGGCCCCAGATCTCCGCGGGCGGATCTCGATGGCCAGCATGGCCGCGGCCGAGATGGGGCACTATGAGCTGCTGCACGACGCCCTGGAGAGCCGCGGCGTCGACGTGGTGTCGGCCATTTCCAAGTACGCTTCGGCGCTCGACGGCTACCACCGGCTGACGACGCCGAGCACCTGGCTGGAGGCGCTGGTCAAGACCTATGTCGGTGATTCGCTGGCGGCCGACTTCTATCTGCAGATCGCCGACGGGCTGCCCGACGAGGTCGCCGACGTGGTGCGCGCGACGATGGCGGAGACCGGACACTCCCAGTTCGTCGTCGCCGAGGTGCGGGCGGCGGTGACCAAAAGCGGCAGACAGCGCAGCCGGCTGGCGCTGTGGTCACGTCGTCTGCTCGGCGAAGCGATTACGCAGGCGCAGTACGTCTTGGCCGAACATGATGAGCTAGTCGACCTGGTGGTGTCGAGGACAGAGGGTTTGACGCAGTTGGCGGGGTTCTTCGACCGGCTTCAGCGCCTACACGACGAACGGATGCGCGAACTGGGCCTCGCCTAGCCCGGAAGTCACCTAGCGGCTGCAGGTCGCGATCATCGCGTTACCGGTCGACATCGAGACCGGCTGACCCGCACCGTCGATGATCGAGCAGTTGAGATGACCGGTCAGGCTCGTCGCGACGACGGACCTGAGCTGCACCCCCGGGTTCATCACCACCGTTCTCGACCAGGGCAGCGACACGTTGAAGTCCGTCTGGGGCGCGCCCTGAGCGTCGGTGTAGACCACGGTCACCAGATCGAAAAGCGGCTTGATCCCAGTGACCCGGTAGACGAAGGTGCGGGCGGCCACGTCCGGGGGTACGGACGGGACCGCTGCCGGCGGCGGGATCACCGTCGGCGCGTTGGTGGGACCCGCGGTGGGCGTTTGGCTGGCTTTCGGAGGTGGTGTCACGGTGGTCACCGTCTCGGGAGGCAGCGCAGGGACGAGCCGCGGCGAGGGGCTCACGCTGCGCGACGGCGGCACCACCACCGTCGCCGAGGTCGAGGTGCTGTCGCCGCCGTTGACGATCACAACGGTGGCGATCACCGCGAGCACGAAAACGATGCCGGCGATGAGGGCAACCGGACGCCAACGCTGATCGATGGGCGCGAAGTCATCACCGTCGGCGTAGATGTCGTCGACGGTGTCGTCGTCTGGGTAGTCCTGGATATCGCTATCCAAGTAATTCATGGTGCTGATGGTGCAGATGTTATCGACGCGGCGGAGGGCCGGAGGCCGCGGCGCGCGCGTGTCAGGTCACGATTTGCCAACGGCCGCCGCGTTTACCCGCACACGGAAGCCTTGGTGCCGACCGGCTTTCAGCACCCGACGGCGGCCCCAATGCCCGGCTCCTCCGCTGGCCACTGCGTGGCCGGCATCGTCGCCGGGCGGGCGGGAAGGGTTGTCCGGCTCCTTCTCGGGCCGATGGCCCGCATCGTCGCCGGGCGGGCGTCCACTAGCCTGCTTGCTGGAGAACGATTTCCAACGACCACCAGGGAAAGAACGGAAGGGGCCGACGTGGAGGTCAAGATCGGTATCACGGACAGCCCGCGCGAGTTGGTCTTCAGCAGTCCGCAAACGCCCGGCGAAGTCGAAGAGTTGGTCAATACCGCACTGGGCAAGGATTCCAACGTGCTGAGCCTGACCGACGAGAAGGGCCGTCGCTTTCTGGTCAACGCGGCCAAGATCGCCTACGTCGAAATCGGCGTCGCGGACTCGCGCCGGGTGGGTTTCGGAATCGGCAGCAGCGCGGCTAGGAACGGGTGAGCGGCACGTGTGACAGGCCGCCCCAGGCGAACTGCACGGTGCCGTCGACGGCATCATCCTTCGAAATCGGCCGATCGGTGTCCAGCCAGTACCTGGCGCAGTCGACGCTGAGTGCGACCAAGGCCACCGCGATCATCCGGGCGCGGTGCGGATCCAGGCCGGAGTCGGCGCTGATCAGGTCGAAAACCGCGTCGATGCACGATTCGGTGGCCACCCGCACCTGCGCGGCGACCTGTGGCTCGGTGATGTAGTCGTTATCGAAGATCAACCGGTAACCCTGGCCGTCGTGCTCGATGAAATCGAAGAACGCCTGGACCGCCGAACGCAGCCGTTGTCGGTTGTCGGTTGTGGTGCGTAGCGCCTGCCGCACGCCGGACACCAGATTCTCGACGTGTCGCTGCAGCACCGCCAGGTACAGCTCCAGCTTGCTGGAAAAGTGCTGGTAAAGAACGGGTTTGCTGACTCCGGCCCGTTCGGCGATCTCGTCCATGCCGGCCGCGTGGTAGCCGCGGTCGACAAAAATCTCGCTGGCCGCAATGAGCAGTTGGCCGCGACGCTCGTCACGGGGCAGCCGGTTCCCGCGCCGGGGGGAGGTGCCGCCGCGCGTCTCCGCCGGCCGGTTGCTGCCGCCCAACTTGACCGCACCCCCTTCGGCGGCGTTCGCGAGATCGCTCATCAAGTCCTCAATCTGATTGTCGTACCGCCGGTGCGGCGTTACGCGGCTAATCGCAACGACACTACTACCCGCTGGCTTTTGGGATCGCCATCCACGCCCTGAATGTCGGCAGAGCGAGCGTTGTGCCGTTACCTGCGGGCGCGCCGAGAGTCCCAGCTAGCGACGGTTGTGCCATCCTTGGGACGTGACTTACGACCCGGATCGGCGCGGGGGCAACCGGGTACCGGTGCTCCGCGACGATTGGCGAGAACCGCTGCGTGCGCAGCGGGATCCGCTCGCGTGGGGTTCGGGCCGGGTCCGGTCTAATCGGGATAACAGCCGCTGGCGCAAGCAGAGCTGGCTGGGGCGCTTTGTGTCCACTTACGGCTGGCGCGCGTACGCGCTGCCGGCACTGATTGCCGTCACCGCGGTGGTGATCTACCAGACCGTGACAGGGACCAGCGTGCCCGCACCGGCCTCAGGAGAGCCCGTCCAGGGCCCGCCGAAAATCGGGGCGGTGGGCACGGCGATCATCGACGCGCCGCCGCGCGGTCTGGCGCAGTTCGACGCCAACCTGCCCACCGGGATGTTGCCGAACGGCGGTCCGTTCACCGACGCGGGCGACAAGACCTGGCGCATCGTCCCGGGTGGCACGCCCCAGATCGGCCAGGGCACCGTCAAGGCCTTCAAATACACCGTCGAAGTCGAAAACGGCATTAATCCGGTCGCGTTCGGTGGAGACGACGCATTCGCGGCAATGGTCGACCAAACGTTGGCCAACCCCAAGAGTTGGATACACAACCCGCAGTTCGCGTTCGTCAGGATCGACGGGACCGACCGGAGCAAACCCGATATCCGCATCTCGCTGAGCTCGCCGATGAGCGTGCGGGAAGGCTGCGGCTACGAATTTCCGCTCGAGACGTCCTGCTACAACCCGTCCTACGGCGCCGAGACGCAACCCCGGGTCTTCATCAACGAGGCGCGGTGGGTGCGCGGTGCGGTGCCCTTTGAGGGCGACGTCGGGTCGTACCGGCAGTACCTGATCAACCACGAGGTCGGCCACGCCATCGGCTATCTGCGCCACGAGCCCTGCGACCAGCAGGGCGGCCTGGCGCCGATCATGATGCAGCAGACCTTTTCGACCTCCAACGACGACGCTTCGAAGTTCGACCCGGAGTGGGTCAAGCCGGACGGCAAGACCTGCCGCTTCAATCCCTGGCCTTACCCGATCGCCTAGCCCGGCGACGATGCAGACCGCGAAGCGGTCTGAGGAGGAGGCGGGCCATCGAACCTAGCCCGGCGACGATGCAGACCGCGAAGCGGTCTGAGGAGGAGGCGGGCCATCGAACCTAGCCCGATCGCCTCGCGATCGGAAGCAGCGGCAGTTATTTGCCGTTGTTCAGCACAGCTGATGTGATGGTTGTTGCTGGTCATCGATTGACGAATTGAGGCGATATCGGTGTCTGGGCCAGACAGGTCGTTGCCACCGCTCGTTGAGCCGGCTGCCGAGCTGACCCGGGACGAGGTCGCCCGCTACAGCCGTCACCTGATCATTCCCGACCTGGGTGTCGACGGACAGAAGCGGCTGAAAAACGCCCGGGTGCTGGTGATCGGCGCCGGAGGCCTCGGCGCACCGACACTGCTTTACCTGGCAGCGGCGGGTGTCGGCACGATCGGCATCGTCGACTTCGACGTCGTCGACGAATCCAATCTGCAGCGCCAGATCATCCACGGGGTGTCCGACATCGGCCGATCCAAGGCGCAGTCCGCCCGCGACTCGATCACCGAGGTCAACCCGCTGGTGAACGTGCGCCTGCACGAGGAGCGGCTGGAGCCGCACAACGCCGTCGACCTGTTCGAGCAATACGACCTGATCCTCGACGGCACCGACAACTTTGCCACCCGATACCTCGTCAACGACGCTGCGGTGCTGGCGCACAAGCCCTACGTGTGGGGGTCGATCTATCGGTTCGAAGGTCAGATCTCGGTGTTCTGGGAGGATGCGCCCGACGGGCGTGGACTCAACTACCGCGACCTGTACCCGGAAGCGCCGCCGCCGGGCATGGTGCCGTCCTGCGCAGAAGGGGGTGTCCTGGGCATTCTGTGCGCGTCGATCGCGTCCGTGATGGGCACCGAGGCGATCAAGCTGATCACCGGAATCGGCGAGTCGCTGCTTGGCCGGCTGATGGTTTATGACGCGTTGGAGATGAGCTATCGCACCATCAAGATCCGCAAGGACCCGTCCACGCCCAAGATCACCGAACTGATCGATTACGAGGAGTTCTGCGGAGTCGTGTCCGACGATGCGGCCGCCGCGGCCGCCGGTTCGGCGATCACCCCGCGCGAGCTGCGGGAGTTACTTGAGTCCGGCAAGAAGGTTGCCCTGATCGACGTGCGCGAGCCGGTGGAGTGGGACATCAACCACATCGACGGCGCCCAGCTGATTCCGAAGTCGTTGATCAACTCCGGCGAGGGCTTGGCCAAGCTGCCGCGGGACCGGATGGCGGTGCTGTATTGCAAGACAGGCGTGCGCTCGGCGGAGGCCTTGGCCGCGCTGAAGAAAGCCGGGTTTGCCGACGCGGTGCACCTGCAGGGCGGGATCGTGGCATGGGCCAAACAGATGCAGCCCGACATGGTGATGTACTGACTCGGTGATGACGCTGGCTGTCCCGGGGCGGCGGGGCGCAGGTCCCGTTGGCGCGGGCGCGCGAATTTGGGCCGACTCGGCTCATCGTGTCTAGTCCCGACAGTTCGCTGGCCCCGATTAGGCTGATTGCCGTGACTGTCGAGCCGCCGCCCGAGCATGTGTTGGCGGCGTTCGGTTTGAGTGGTGTACGGCCCGTCCCGTTGGGGGCCAGCTGGGAAGGTGGCTGGCGGTGCGGCGAAGTCGTGCTGTCGATGGTCGCCGACAACGCCCGCGCCGCCTGGTCGGCGCGGGTGCGCGAGACGCTGTTCGTCGACGGCGTGCGGTTGGCCCGGCCGGTGCGCTCGACCGACGGGCGTTACGTGGTTTCCGGCTGGCGAGCAGACACCTTTGTGGCCGGTCAGCCCGAGCCCCGGCACGACGAGGTGGTGTCTGCGGCGGTGCGGCTGCACGAGGCCACCGGCAAACTCGAGCGGCCCCGATTCCTCACCCAGGGGCCCACGGCCGCGCCCTGGGCCGATGTCGACGTCTTTATCGCCGCGGACCGTGCCGCCTGGGAAGAACGTCCACTGCAGTCGGTTCCGCCGACGGCGCGGGCGGCGTCGCCGACCGCGGACGGGCAGCGGTCGGTCGAGCTGATCAATCAGCTCGCCGGACTGCGGCGCCCGACCAAGAGTCCTAACCAGCTGGTGGACGGGGATCTCTACGGAACCGTGCTGTTCGCGGGAGCCGCCGCCCCCGGGATCACCGACATCACGCCCTACTGGCGGCCCGCGTCGTGGGCGGCGGGAGTGGTCGTCGTCGACGCGTTGTCCTGGGGTGAAGCGGACGAGGGGCTCATTGAACGCTGGAACGCCCTGCCGGAGTGGCCGCAGATGTTGTTGCGCGCGTTGATGTTCCGGCTCGCTGTCCATGCGTTGCACCCGCGGTCGACGGCGGCCGCCTTCCCGGGTCTGGCCCGCACGGCCGCCCTGGTGCGCCTGATCCTCTAAGCCTCTTGGTGACGCCGAGTGTGGGCTCGATGCACGCTTTCGGTGAAAATGCGTGACACAAGCCCACACTCGGGCGGCCACGCCCTAGAACTCGTAACGCACCTCGTCCAGCGCAATCCTGCCGTCGACAGCCAGAACACCTTCTGCCCGAAGCAATTCCAGCTGTCGTGTGGTCAGATGCTTTGCGGGACGACCGGATGCCGTGATCACCCGGTGCCAGGGCAGGTCCGAAGAATCCGTGCGCATGATCCACCCGACGATGCGGGGGCTGGAAAGCCTCGCGGCAGCGGCGATATCACCGTAGGTGGAAACTCGGCCGGCCGGTATCGAGGCAACCAGCGCGCGCACCCGCTCGACCTGCTCGTCGGTCACCGGCGCCACGATCAGGACATCCGTTCCCGGATCAGCGCGGCGACCTCGGCCGGCTTGGCCTCCGCCACCATGTGATCGCAGTCGAGATTGATCAGCCGAAAATCAGCGCCCAGTCGCCCGTGCAGGGCGGCGATGAGCTGGTCGGTCACATACGGCGGCGACGTCCACGCGGCCCGGACCAACGTCGTGCTAATCCCGTTGGGCGGCAGCACTATTTCGCGGGCCAACTCACTCCAATACGACATCATCGCCGGCAGGCTGAGACGCCAACCGTACCGTCCGCCCGGCAGCGCGACGAGGTGGTCGTCGAGTTCGGCGTCGAGCACGGCCGGGTCGACACCCGCCCAGGAGCCGGTGGCCTTCTCGGCACGGGCTTCCGCGGCGTCCGGGTAGTCAGGTGAGGCCAGCATGGCGTCGGCGATCTCCCGCATTCGCTCGCCGTCCAGTCCGATCGCCGGGTCGAGCAGCACCAGCGCTGCCACCCGGTCGGGGTGTGCCGCGGCCAGGTGCAGCGCGACTGCGCTGCCGAACGAGTGCGCGACTATCACGACGGGGCCAGCGGCCTGATGCTCGAGCAGCGCGGCCAACGCGGCGACATTGGCGTCAATCGTCCACGGCGCCGCCCACGACGACCTGCCGTGCCCAATCAGATCGGGTGCGGCAACGGTGATCTCGGCCAAATGCTGAGTCGCCAGCGGTTGCCAGCGTTTTCCGTGCCCGGTCAGCCCGTGGATGGCCAGCAGCCGCACGGGCCCGGCAGGGCCGTAGCGGTGCACATGCAGGGGGGTCACGCGTTGATGGTGCCAGTTCGATGCCAGCGCATCGCCGACCGGGCGGACTTGTCGGACCCGCGTGATGTCATGCCGCTATGTCTTACCGCTGGGGTCCCGAGGCGCGCGCTGTGCTGGATCCCGGTCTGCGCGGCGTGGTACGAGTGCTGGGCGGTCCGGGAACCGGCAAGAGCAGGTTGCTGATCGACGCCGCGGCGGCGCGCATCGCCGCCGGCGCCGATCCGGAATCGATACTGCTGCTGACGGGTTCGGGCCGGATCGGGGCGCGGGCACGCAGCGCGTTGACGACGACGTTGTTGCGCTCGCAGGAGCTCGGACCCTGCCGCGCCGTGATCCGGGAGCCACTGGTACGCAGCGTGCACAGCTACGCGTTCGCCGTGCTGCGGCTGGCGGCGCAGCGCGCCGGCGGCCCACCGCCTCGATTGGTCACCTCTGCTGAACAAGACGCGATCATCGCCGAGCTTCTCGCCGGTGAGATCGAGGACGGCCCCGCTGCGACGACAGCCTGGCCGGCCGAACTGCGGGCCGCCCTGGGCACCGCCGGGTTCGCCGCCGAACTGCGTGAGTTGCTCACCCGTTGCGCCGAACGCGGGGTGGATCCTGCGCGCCTGCAGCGGCTGGGCCGGCTGTGCGGTCGCCCGGAATGGGCGGCCGCGGGCCAGTTCGCGCGCAGGTACGAGCAGGTGATGCTGCTGCGCGCGGCTGTGGGAACGGCTGCCCCGCAGGCGACCACGCCGGCAGTCGGGGCCGCCGAGCTGGTCGGGGCCGCTCTCGAGGCGTTCGCGGTGGACCCGGAGCTGCTGGCCGCC
The DNA here is from genome assembly GCA_963791535.1 of uncultured Actinomycetota bacterium. Taxonomy (GTDB): domain Bacteria; phylum Actinomycetota; class Actinomycetes; order Mycobacteriales; family Mycobacteriaceae; genus Mycobacterium. The sequence goes on from CAWBSW010000021.1 coordinate 45,230, forward strand.
GAACGCGCCCGCATCGGCGTTCTGCTGGTTGACGACGCCCAGCAACTCGACCCGCAGGCCGCTCTTCTGGTGCGAGTGCTGGCTGCCGGCGCGGACGTGACGCTGCTCGCCGGTGACCCTACCCAGGCGGTGTTCGGCTTCCGCGGCGCCGAGCCAGCGGCGTTGCTCGGCGACGGCACGCCGTCGGTGACGCTGACCACGTCACACCGCTGCGCCCCCGCGGTGGCTCAGGCAGTCTCAGGCATCGCCGGCCGACTTGCAGGCGGATGCGAAATTGAAGGCACCGCAGATGATTCCGGATCGGTCGATGTGCGGCTGGCGGCATCCGCGGGCGCGGAGGCAGCGCTGATCGCCGATTCGTTGCGACGCGCGCACCTCGTCGACGATGTGCCATGGTCGCAGATGGCGGTCATCGTCCGGTCAGTGCCGCGTGCCGCCGCCGGGTTGTCGCATGCGCTGGCGCGAGCCGGAGTTCCGGTCGCGCCGCCGGCCGCCTCGGGATCGCTGGCCGAGCAGCCCGCGGCCCAAGCGCTGCTGACGGTGCTGGCCGCCACGGCCGAAGGACTGGACGGCGAGCGCGCGCTGACGCTGCTGACCGGGCCGATCGGGCGGGTCGACCCGGTTTCGCTTCGCCAGCTGCGGCGGGCGTTGCGCCGCGCCGAGACAGACGGGCCACCAAGGGAATTCGGCGACCTTCTGGTGCAGGCACTAACGACCGGGGGATCGGCCCGACTGACCCCGACTCAGGCCCGGCCGCTACGACGGGTACGCGCGGTGCTGGACGCCGCTGCCCGCTGTCACCGGCGCGGCGAAGATCCGCGCTACACCCTGTGGGCGGCATGGCGCCGTTCGGGTCTGCAGCGTCGTTGGCTGGCGGCGTGTGAGCGGGGCGGACCGTCCGGCGCTCAGGCCGGCCGCGACCTCGACGCGGTGACGGCTCTGTTCGACGCCACCGACCAATACCTGTCGCGCACCGCCGGTGTGTCGCTGCCCGGGCTGATCGACCACCTGGGCACGCTGCAAATGCCCGCAGTCGGTCCCGAGCCTGCGGCCGCCGCTGAGCAGGTCACGGTGCTCAGCGCGCACGCGGCGCTGGGCCACGAGTGGGACCTGGTGGTCATCGCCGGTCTGCAGGAAGGGTTGTGGCCCAACACGATTCCGCGCGGTGGTGTGCTCGGCACGCAGCGGCTGCTCGACGTCCTCGACGGAGTCGCCGAGAACGCGTCGATGCGGGCACCGCTGCTGGCCGAGGAACGGCGGCTGTTGGTGGCCGCGATGGGCCGGGCGCGTAAGCGGTTGCTGGTGACCGCCGTAGACGGGGAGGCAAGCGACGGTAGCGAGGCGGCCTTGCCGTCGCCGTTCTTCGCTGAGATCGCGCAATGGGCCACCGGCAGCGCCGAAACCGCTTCACGCGATGGCGGCGACCCGCTGCGCCCGGCTTCGCCGCGCTGGCGATCGCCGCATGCAACCGGTCACGCGCGCCGCGGGTGCTGTCGGCCGCCGCGGTGGTGGGCCGGCTGCGCGGGGTGGTGTGCGCACCGCAGGACGCGGTGAGCGATGCGGTGCGCGATTGCGCGGCAACGCAATTGGCACGGCTGGCGGCAGCAGGCGTCCCGGGTGCCGACCCGGCCGGGTGGTACGGCATGACGCCGGTCAGCACCACCGAACCGTTGTGGAGTAGGGAAGATCACGCAGATCACGTCGTCACCCTGACTCCGTCGAGCCTGCAGACGCTGACCGACTGTCCGCTGCGCTGGCTGGCCGAACGCCACGGCGGAACCGATGCGCGCGACCTGCGCTCCACGATCGGGTTCGGTGCTGCATGCGCTGATCGCCGAACCGGCGGTCAGCGAGTCGCAGCTGCTGGCCGCCCTGGAGCGGGCGTGGCAGCATCTGCCCTTCGAATCGCGTTGGTATTCAGCCAACGAGCTGGCCCGGCATCGCGCGATGATCCAGGCGTTCTTGGGGTGGCGGGCCCAGACCCGTAGCGAGCTGACCGAGGTCGGCGTCGAAGTCGATGTCGACGGGGTGCTCGATGGCCGTGGTGGCGCGAGCGTGCGGCTACGCGGCCGGGTTGACCGGATCGAACGCGACGGAGCCGGCCGGCTGGTCATCGTCGACGTCAAGACCGGCAAGACACCGGTCAGCAAGGACGACGCGCAACGACACGCCCAGCTGGCTGCCTACCAGCTGGCGGTGGCCGAGGGTCTGGTACCACACGGCGACGAGCCGGGCGGCGCGCGGCTGCTCTACCTGGGCAAGGCCGGATCCGGAGGCGCGACCGAACGCGAGCAGGACCCGTTGACACCCGAGGCGCGCGAGGAGTGGGGCAACCTGGTCCGCGAGGCGGCCGAGGCGACCGCCGGGCCGCAGTTCGTCGCCCGGATCAACGACGGCTGCACGCACTGCCCGCTGCGGCCGAGCTGCCCGGCCCACGTCGGCGCTGAGGGGACGGTATGACGGCACCAACGACAGTGCGCTACAGCCCCGCCGAATTAGCCTGTGCGCTTGGTCTTTTCGAGCCGACCGAAGAGCAGGCGGCGGTCATCGCCGCGCCGCCGGGGCCGCTGGTGGTCATCGCAGGCGCCGGCGCCGGAAAAACCGAGACGATGGCAGCACGGGTGGTGTGGCTGGTCGCCAACGGTTACGCCGAGTCCGGCCAGGTGCTCGGGCTGACGTTCACCCGCAAGGCCGCCGGCCAGCTGCTGCGGCGGGTCCGCTCCCGCCTGGCCCGGCTGGGCGGTACCGGATTGACAATCGGCAGTCAGCCGGGCCGCGCCCGGCGAGCCCGCCGGAACGCCGGTCGTCAGCACCTATCACGCCTTCGCCGGCCAGTTGCTGCGCGAATACGGTCTGCTGTCACCGGGCGCGGGGGAGCACGCGCAGCCCGTCGAACCCGACACCCGGCTGCTCAGCGAGACCGAACTGTGGCAGCTGGCATTCGACGTCGTCAACGGATATCGCGGGGAGCTGCACACCGACAAAACCCCGGCCGCGGTCACCTCGATGGTGCTGCGGCTGTCGGGTCAGCTCGCCGAGCACCTGGTCGACACCGGTCAGCTCCGCGATACGCATCTCGAGCTGGAACGGCTGGTGCACACCCTGCCGGCGGGCCGCTACCAACGGGACCGCGGGCCCAGCCAGTGGCTGCTGCGGATGCTGGCCACTCAGGCCGAGCGCGCCGAGCTGGTGCCGTTGATCGACGCGCTGCACCAGCGGATGCGGGCCGAGAAGGTGATGGACTTCGGCACGCAGATGTCCTACGCCGCGCGGCTGGCGACGGCGGTCCCGCAAGTCGGTGAGCAACTCCGCGGCCGCTACCGGGTGGTGCTGCTCGACGAATACCAAGACACCGGATACGCCCAGCGCATCCTGCTGTCATCGCTGTTCGGCGGCGGAGTCGACGACGAGCTGGCGTTGACCGCCGTCGGTGACCCGATCCAGTCCATCTACGGCTGGCGCGGCGCCTCGGCGACCAACCTGCCCCGGTTCACCACCGACTTCCCCCGACCCGACGGCAGCCCGGCGCCGGTCCTGGAATTGCGAACCAGCTGGCGCAACCCGCCACGGGCGCTGCACGTGGCCAACGCCGTCTCGGCGGATGCGCGGCGACGATCGGTGGCGGTGCGTGCGCTTCGCTCCCGCCCGGACGCGGCGCCGGGCACGGTCCGCTGCGCGCTGCTGCCCGACGTGCAGGCCGAGCGGGAGTGGGTCGCCGATCATCTGCACCGGCGCTATCAGCAGGCCGCCGCGCGACGGCGTCGCGCCGCCGACCGCCGCGGTCCTGGTGCGGCGCAACGCCGACGCCGCACCGATGGCCGCTGCGCTGCGCGCCCGCGGCGTCCCGGTCGAGGTGGTCGGACTGGCCGGGCTGCTGTCGGTGCCCGAGGTCGCCGACGTGGTCGCGATGCTGCGGCTGGTTGCCGATCCGACCGCCGGTGCGGCCGCGATGCGGGTGCTCACCGGTCCGCGGTGGCGGCTCGCCGCCCGCGACATCGCGGCGCTGTGGCGCCGCGCGGTGGCGCTCGACGGCGGGCAGGCGACACGCACCGGCGAAACCGCCGAGCGGATCGCCGAGGCCGCCGGACCGGAGGCCGACACCGCGGGCCTGGCCGACGCGATCGCCGACCCGGGCTCGCCGAGCGACTATTCGGCGGCGGGGTATCGGCGCATCGTCGCGCTCGCAGAGGAATTGAGCGTGCTGCGCGGCCATCTCGACCATCCGCTTCCCGACCTGGTCGCCGAGGTGCGCCGGCTGCTGGGGGTCGACTGTGAGGTCCGGGCGGCGCTGCCCGCCGCGTCGGGTTGGGCGGGCACCGAGCAGCTCGACACCTTCGCCGACGTGGTCAGCCGCTACGCCGAGGCGACGACCGCGGCATCCCTCGATGGTCTGCTGGCCTACCTGGATGCGGCCACCGTCGTCGAGAACGGCTTGGCGCCGGCGCAGCCCGTCGTCGCCCCGAATCGGGTGCAGGTGCTGACCGTGCACGCCGCAAAGGGTTTGGAATGGCAGGTGGTCGCCGTGCCACACCTGTCGGCCGGAGTGTTCCCGTCGACCGCGCAGGCGCGCACCTGGCTCACCGATGCCGCCGACCTTCCGCCGCTGCTGCGCGGCGATCGTGCGTCGGCGGGGATGCACGGCGTCCCGGTGCTGGACACGTCTGACGTGACCGATCGAAAGCAGTTGTCGGACAAGATATCCGCACACCGTCGCCAGCTTGAGCAACGTCGCCTCGACGAGGAGCGCAGGCTGCTCTACGTGGCTATCACCCGCGCCGAGGACACCCTGCTGATATCCGGCCACCATTGGGGCGCCACCGGGATCAAGCCGCGCGGCCCGTCGGATTTCCTGGTCGAGCTCAAAGACATCATCGACGAGTCGGCCGCCGCCGGTGAGGCATGCGGAGTGATCGAGCATTGGGCGCCAGCGCCGGCAGCTGGCGATCGAAACCCGTTGCGTGACAGCGTTCATGAGGCGGTATGGCCCATCGACCCGCTGGACGGGCGCGGTGCCGACCTGCAACGCGGGGCGGCACTGGTAGCCGCGGCGATGGCGGTGGACGCACCGACGGCGGCGCCCGACGCCGACACCGAAGGTTGGGCCGCCGACGTCGATGCGCTTGCTCAACGAGCGTGCCCGCGCCGCGCACCCACCGGCGCAACCACTGCCCAGTCAACTGTCGGTCAGCAGCCTGGTGGACTTGGCTCGCGAGCCGGAGCACGCTGTGCAGCGGCTGACGCGTCGGCTGCCGACGCGACCAGACCCGCATGCGTTGCTGGGCAATGCATTTCACGAGTGGGTCCAGCGGTTCTACGGCGCCGAGCGGCTATTCGACCTCGGCGACCTGCCCGGCGCGGCGGACACCGACAGCGCGCAGCGCGATGCCGAGGAGCTGGCCACGTTGCAGGCGGCCTTCCTCGCGTCGCCGTGGGCCGGCCGTACGCCGGTCGACGTCGAGGTGCCGTTCGAAATGGCCATCGGCGGCACCGTGGTGCGCGGCCGCATCGACGCGGTGTTCGCAGACCCGGATGGCGGCGCCACCGTGGTCGACTGGAAGACCGGGGAGCCGCCGCGCGGCCCGGAGGCCACCCGGCAGGCCGCCATCCAGCTTGGTGTCTACCGGCTGGCCTGGGCTGCGCTGCGTGGGTGCCCGGAATCGTTGGTGCGTACCGCTTTTCATTACGTGCGCACCGGCGTCACCGTCGTCCCCGATGTGCTGCCGGAACCGGACGAGTTGGCCGCGCTGCTGAGCGAGCCTCGCTAGGCGTTGCGGCTGACCTTGAGGGCCTCGGTGATCATCGGAATCTGCAACGGCAGCCGGGCCAAAGCGACGACGCGCATCGGCCACGGTTTGTCCCACCACAGCCGGACCATGTTGATGTTCGCCGGGAACACCCCGACGAACAGCGCGGCCGCCGCCAACGCGGCCAACCGCCGTGTACGTCGGGCCAGCAGCAAAGCACCGATGGTGACCTCGGCGACGCCGGACAGATAGGTGTAGAGCCGTGGACTTCCGGGCAGCTCGGCGGGAATGATGTCGTCGAACGGCTTCGGCGCCAAAAAGTGGACGGTGCCGACGCCGAGCAGCAGCGCCGCGATTCGGTACGCGGGCTTTTGGCTGGTGTCACGGTGAGCTAATGGTGTGGTGGCGGTCATGGTTACATTGTGTCGTGCGCCGGGTCGAGCCGATGAGTTGTGGCCAAAGCTAGTCGGCGGCGAAGCGATCTCGACGAGACGCTGACCGCGCAGCCCGCGTATGCACTGGTCGGCGTGCTGCGTGTCCCGGAGATCGCGATCGGCCCGGTCCGCGCCATCTGGCGGCGGGTCCTGATCGTACTGCTCGCGTTGCTTTTCGCGGTGATCACCGTCTACATCACCCGCGATGGGTACATCGACGTGCGCGGCACTCGAATGTCGTTCCTGGACTGTCTGTACTTTGCGACGGTGTCATTGACCACCACCGGCTACGGCGACGTCACCCCGTACTCGGAAGCCGCGCGCCTGACCAACATCTTGATCATCACGCCGCTGCGGATCCTGTTCATCGTGGTGTTGGTTGGCACGACGCTTCAGGTGCTCACCGAACGGTCCCGGCAAGCGTGGAAGATTCAACGTTGGAGGAGCAGAGTGCGCAACCACACCGTCGTGGTCGGTTACGGCACCAAAGGGAAAACTGCCGTCGCCGCGATCCTCGACGACGACATCGCAAGCAAAGACGTCATCGTCGTCGACACCGATAAGGCCGCGCTCGACCACGCGTCCAACGCCGGTCTGGTCACCGTGCACGGCGACGCCACCCGATCCGATGTGTTGCGACTGGCGGCTGTTCAACACGCGGCGTCGATCATCATCGCCACCGGCCGCGACGACACCGCGGTGCTGGTCACTCTGACCGCCCGCGAAATCGCGCCCAACGTCAAGATCGTGGCGTCCATCCGGGAATCGGAAAACCAGCACCTGTTCAAGCAATCCGGCGCGGACTCGGTCGTCGTCACCTCGGAGACGGCCGGCCGGCTACTCGGCGCGGCCACCACAACGCCCAGCGTCGTGGCGATCATCGAAGACCTGCTGACGCCGGCTGAGGGGTTCGCCATCGCCGAGCGCGATGTCGAGCAGTCCGAGGTCGGCGGTTCGCCGCGGCATCTGTCCGACATCGTGCTCGGTGTGGTTCGCGACGGCCAGTTGTTGCGGGTCGACGCACCCGAGGTCGACGCCATCGAGGCCGGCGACCGGCTGCTCTACGTCCGCAGTGCGGGGAAGTGAGGCCCGAAGTGGATTTCCAATTACACAGCGTGCCGTTGCTGTCTCGCATCGGCGCCGACCGCGCCGATCAGGTGCGAACCGATGTCGATGCGGCCACTGCGGGCTGGGCGGAAGCGGCCCTGCTGCGGCTGGACCCGCGCAATCAGGTGTTGGTCGCCGGTGGCCGGGTGGTGCTGGGCCGCGCGAAGTCCTTGGCCGACAAGCCGCCGCCGGATGCGGTGTTCCTGGGCCGTCTCGGGGATGGTCGAGATGTCTGGGCGGTGCGGGGTCCGCTGGAAGCACCCGATCCCGAACTGGAAACCGAGGTGGCCGATCTTCGCCGCGGCGGCCAGCTGTTCGACGACGTCGGCGCGCAGCTGGTGTCGTCGGCCGCAGCGCTGCTCAACTGGCATGCCAGCGCGCGCTTCAGCTCGGTGGACGGCTCGCCCACCAAGCCGATCAGAGCCGGCTGGGCCCGGGTCAACCCGGTCACCGGTCACGAGGAATTCCCGCGCATCGACCCCGCCGTGATCTGCCTGGTGCACGACGGCGGTGACCGGGCGGTCCTGGCCCGTCAAACGGTGTGGCCGGAGCGGATGTTCTCGCTGCTGGCCGGATTCGTCGAAGCCGGCGAGTCGTTCGAAACCTGTGTGGTGCGGGAGCTCCGCGAGGAAATCGGGCTGACCGTCCGCGACGTGCGCTATCTCGGCAGCCAACCGTGGCCGTTTCCGCGCTCACTGATGGTCGGCTTTCACGCGATCGCCGATCCCGATCAGGAATTCTCCTTCAACGACGGGGAGATCGCCGAGGCCGCGTGGTTCACTCGCGACGAAGTGCGCGCCGCGCTCGCCCTCGGTGACTGGAGCAGCGACGAAGAAGCCAAACTGCTGCTGCCCGGCTCGGTGTCGATCGCGCGCGTGATCATCGAATCCTGGGCCGCGCTGGACTGAAGTTAGCCCGGTGACGATGCGGGCCGCGGAGCGGCCAGCTGAGGAGCTGGGCAATTAGAACCTAGCCGGCCAGCTGAGCGAGCTTCGCCTTGATCTCGTTCGCGGCCGGGTTGGTCAGCGTCGAGCCGTCCGCGAACTTCACCGTCGGCACCGTGTGGTTACCGCCGTTGACCGAGCCGACAAACTCCGCCGCCGCGTTGTCCTGTTCGATGTCGACCTCGTCGTAGCTGATGCCGGAGGCCTTCAGCGTGGTCTTGAGCCGATTGCAGTAGCCACACCAGGATGTGGTGTACATGGTCAGCGAAGCACCAGAAGCATTCGTCATAGTCGGTCAAACATAACGCGTGTCCTCGTTATGCCGCGGCGTGGCGCTGCCCGGCGTTTGTCGGCGACCACTGCCAAGATGGACGCCATGCCGGTGATCACCGATCCATTGATTGCCGACCTCGATGACGAACAGCGCGAGGCGGTGCTGGCCCCGCGCGGGCCGGTCTGTGTGCTGGCCGGTGCGGGAACCGGTAAGACCCGCACCATCACCCACCGCATCGCTCAGCTCGTCGCCACCGGACACGTGGCCGCGGGTCAGGTGCTGGCGGTGACCTTCACCCAGCGTGCGGCCGGCGAGATGCGCACTCGGTTGCGGGCGTTGGGCGCCGCCGCGCCCAGCGGCTCCGGTGTCGGCGCGGTGCAGGCGTTGACGTTTCACGCCGCCGCGCACCGGCAGCTGCGGTATTTCTGGCCGCGGGTGGTCGGTGACACGGGCTGGCAGTTGCTGGAGAGCAAGTTCGCCGTCGTCGCCCGCGGCGCGAGCAGCGCCCGGTTGCAGCTGAGCACCGACGACGTCCGCGATGTGGCCGGCGAAATCGAGTGGGCCAAGGCGTCGTTGATCTCCCCCGAGCAGTACCCGGACGCGGTGGCTGCCGCCGGACGCGACATTCCGCTGGACGCCGCAAAGGTCGCCACCGTTTATGCGGCCTACGAGTCTCTCAAATCCCGTGGCGATGACGTAGCAATGCTCGACTTCGACGACCTGCTGCTGCACACCGCGGCCGCGATCGAGAACGACGCTGCGATCGCCGAAGAATTCCGGGATCGCTACCGCTGCTTCGTCGTCGACGAATACCAGGACGTGACACCGCTGCAGCAGCGCGTGCTGTCGGCGTGGCTGGGGGACCGCGACGATCTGACCGTCGTCGGCGACGCCAACCAAACGATCTATTCGTTCACCGGGGCCTCACCGCGCTACCTGCTGGACTTCTCGCGGCGGTTCCCGGAGGCCACCGTGGTGCGCCTTGAACGGGACTACCGGTCGACGCCGCAGGTGGTGTCGCTGGCCAACCGGGTGATCGCCGCCGCCCGCGGTCGGGTGGCCGGCAGCAAGCTGCACCTGGTCGGTCAACGTGATCCGGGGCCGGATCCGTCGTTTCGTGAACATCCCGACGAGGTGGCCGAGGCAGCCGCGGTCGCCGCATCGATCTCGCGGCTCGTCGAATCCGGCACGCCGCCCGCCGAGATCGCGGTGCTGTACCGGATCAACGCGCAGTCCGAGGTCTACGAAGAAGCGTTGACAGAGGCCGGAATTCCGTATCAGGTCCGCGGCGGCGAAGGCTTTTTCAGCCGCCAGGAAATCCGCCAGGCCCTGCTGGTCTTGCAGCGGGCGGCCAGCCGCGGGGCCGAGGGCGAGGCCACGCTGCCCGATCGCGTGCGGGCGCTTCTTGAGCCGCTGGGTTTGACGGCAGAACCGCCGACGGGAACCCGGGCCCGGGAGCGCTGGGAGGCGCTTTCGGGGTTGGCCGAGCTGGTCGATGAAGAGGTGGCGCACCGCCCGCAACTGGACCTGCCCGGTCTGCTGGCCGAGCTGCGCACCCGCGCCGACTCGCGCCACCCGCCGGTGGTCCAAGGTGTCACGCTGGCCTCGCTGCACGCCGCCAAAGGGCTGGAGTGGGATGCGGTGTTCCTGGTCGGCGTGACCGATGGCACGCTGCCGATCTCGCATGCCTTGGCCCACGGCGCTGAAAGCGAAGCCGTCGAAGAGGAGCGCCGACTGCTGTACGTCGGAATCACCAGGGCCCGAATGCATTTGGCGCTTAGTTGGTCGCTGTCCCGAAATCCGGGCGGGCGGCAGAGCCGCAAGCCGTCCCGGTTTCTCAACGGCCTCGTCCCCGCAGACACAGTCCGACCCACTCCGCGAGCCGGCCACGTCGCAATCGCGCGCGCCGCGTCCCGCTGCCGGATCTGCAACAACCAGCTGACTACACCGGCGGCGATCATGCTGCGCCGCTGTGAGACGTGCGCCGCCGACATCGATGACGAGCTGTTGCTACAGCTGAAGGATTGGCGGCTGCGCACCGCCAAAGATCTGAAGGTGCCCGCATACGTGGTGTTCACCGACAACACGCTCATCGCGATCGCCGAGCTGCTGCCCTCCGACGATGCCGCGTTGGTGGCGATCCCGGGAATCGGCGCCCGCAAGCTCGAGCAGTTCGGCCCGGACGTGTTGGAGCTAGTCCGCAGTCGCGGCTAGGCGGCTAAACATGCGTGGCGATCGCTCGCGGGGCGAAGCCGGGCGCAGCGGGTCGCCACCAAAACCCCAGGTCAGAAAATCGCTTGCCGAGTCACGCTGCTACGCATTTAGCCTCGAACCGAAATTGCGGGGTTTCTTCATGCCCGGCGGCAGCACCACACGAGAGGAGGGAGCCACGATGATCACCATGACCACGTTTCGAGTATCGCCCGTAGTTGCGGCCGGCAACATTGGCTCCCACCATGCTGCCCATGCCGTAGCGGCGGCCGCCTTGGCCGCGGCGCGTAAGCGCCGTAACGCCGCCGCTGACAACGCGTCCGTGGATCGGGGCTCTACCTAGGTAAAGCCCACTATCTCGCCCAATGGCCACGGACCCGAAGTCACCAGGATCCGTGGCCACAGTTTTTGGGTCGGAAGCCCAACACCTGGTCCGGATCTCCGCAAGAACGCCGCCAGACCAGGAAGCAGGTGAACCGGACATGTCGAGACCGACAGTCCCCGACGAACAGCAGCCGGAGTTGCCTTGTCACATCGGCGATCCCGACCTGTGGTTCGCCGACAGCCCGTCCGATCTGGAGCGCGCCAAGGCGTTATGCGTCGACTGCCCGATTCGAAGCGAATGCCTGGCCGCGGCACTGCAGCGCGAAGAGCCATGGGGCGTATGGGGTGGCGAGATCCTCGAGCGCGGCTGCATCGTGAACCGCAAGCGGCCGCGTGGACGTCCGCGCAAAAGTTCGGTCGCTGCTTAGCTTTCAGACGACGGCGGTGTCGGGTTCTGCGAAGCCGGGAATCAGCTCCTCCGACAGCGCCCTGATCGGCACGTGCGCATCTAACTGACAAAGAATTGCGGCCACCGACGCGATCACCCGCATCGGGATAGCCAGCTTCGGCGGCAAGTCCATCTGCCGGGCCGTCTTGATCTGTGACACCGAGCGATCCATCTGACTTATCGTCATCTTTTGCAGCCACTTGCGGGTGTAGTGGAAGACCTCCACCTCGACGGGTTGGACATACTGACGCAGCATCTCGTCGATGTCGCGCACCGACACCTGCTGGCCCTTCTGAATGAAGCCGATTTTTTCCATCGTCGGCAGCAACAGGTCGTAGTTCTTTTCGCGCGCGAGCCGGATCGTCATTCCGAGCTCGATCGGGAACCCACCGGGCAACGGCGCCACCGCGCCGAAGTCGATGACGCCCATCCGGCCGTCGGGCAGCAGCATGAAGTTGCCCGGATGAGCATCGCCGTGCATCATTTCCAGCCGGCGCGGCGCGTCGAAGGTCAGCTCGAGCAGCCGGTACCCCAACAGGTCGCGTTGCTCGACGGTGCCGTCGCGGATGATCTCCGCCATGTGCGTCCCGTCGATCCACTCCTGAACCACGACCTTCGGAGCGCTCGCCACGATGTGCGGTACCAGGAAGTGCGGATGGCCCTCATAGGCCTTGGCGAACGCGCGCTGGTTGTCGGCCTCCAGCCGATAGTCGAGTTCCATCTCGGTGCGTTCGATCAGCTCATCGACCACACCCTGCACGTCGGCGCCCGGGGCCAGCTGCTTGACCACTCCGACCATGCGCTGCATGGTCTTCAGGTCGGCGCGCAGCGCCTCGTCGGCACCCGGGTACTGGATTTTGACGGCGACCTCGCGACCGTCCGACCACACCGCCTTGTGCACCTGCCCGATGCTGGCCGAGGCCACCGGTGTGTCGTCGAAGTCGGAGAACCGTTGGCGCCACTTGGTTCCGAGCTGCGCGTCGAGTACCCGGTGTACTTTCGCGGCGGGCAGTGGCGGCGCATCCTTTTGCAGTTTCGTCAGCGCTTCCCGGTACGGTTCGCCGAACTCGTCGGGGATCGCGGCCTCCATCACCGACAGCGCTTGGCCGACCTTCATCGCACCGCCCTTGAGCTCGCCAAGGACGGTGAACAGCTGGTTGGCTGCCTTCTCCATCAGTTCGGCGTTGACCTCGTCTTTCGACTTACCGGTCAGCCGCTTGCCGAACCCGAGCGCCGCCCGGCCGGCGAAGCCGACCGGAATGCTGGCCAGCTTCGCATTGCGCGCAGCGCCCTTACGTTTGATCTCCGACACGTAACCATCATCCATGACGAGCCTGTGCTCACCCGCACAGATCTGGCAACGACGCTGTCAGCAGGAACACAGTGGGTGTTTGGGCCAGTGCCGCGCCACGATCGAGCCGGCGTGGACGTCGAACTCGAGCGTGGTGTTGAGCGCCGCGGGCGGCTCGGAATCAGAGCCGCCACGCGACGGCACCGATCACCCGATTGATCTGGCTCAGCGCCAGCGCCGCCGTCGCCAGCAGCGTCGCGCGGTCGGCTACACCGACGGTGTCGCGTAGCTGTGCGGCGACGGCAGGCCATGCCGCATCGCGGTCCCGGCGGTGCAGATCCGCGCACCCCAGGCAGCTGGTGACGCCGGGGATGACCAGCGGACCGACCAGGCCGGTGCCGTCGCGCACCCGGACCGCGAGGTGGGCTACCCGCTGAGCGTGCAGGTCGCGCAGCATCCGCGGGTCGGCGACGAGGTTGTCGGACAACACCACCAGGTCGGCTTCGGCGGAAGTCACCGCCGCGTGTGGTTGGCTGCTGTGCTTGACCCGGGCACCCGAACAGCGCAGCGACTCGATCAGCAGCTCCGACAGCGGGCCGCGTCCGTGCACCCGAATCGACGCTGACCGGGTGGGCCGCTGTCGGCGGCCACGGGTGGCGACTCCGGCCGCGACCAGCTTCGCGACGAGATCGCCCAGCTCCCCGGCGGCCACGCCGCCCTGCCGGCCGGCTTGCCGCTGCAGCTCGCTCATCGGTACCGGTGAATGCATCGTCCGCAGCAGCGTGGCCAAGCCCGCGGGCGTCAAGCCGCGCGGCGGGTGGATCAGCACGGCGCGGCGCGGACTCCACCCCACCTGAACGGCGCCGTCCGGGCGTAGCAGCACCGGCAGAGCCGGGTCCAGCGCATACAGCGGCGACGTAGGCTGCGCCATCCAGGCACTGTGCCACGGCAGGGCGCGTCGGCTGGCTCAGCTATCCACAGAGCCAGAGCCGCTGTCGGGGTCGGTGTGGCCAGAATCGGCGTCCCGCTCGAACTCGGCGATCGCCTCGTCGATTCCGCTGGTGTCGCCGCCGATGATGGTCATAAGATACAGCGGCGGCGTGGGCTGCGCCATTCTGGCACTGTGCCACGGCAGGCGCGTCGGGCCGGCTCAGCTGTCCACAGAGCCAGCGCCGTCGTCGGGGTCGGCGTGGCCACGCATCGGCGTCGCGCTCGAACTCGGCGATCGCCTCGTCGATTCCGCTGGTGTCGCCGCCGATGACCCGGTCGATGAATGCGGCCGGGTCGTCGAGGTCCTCGATCTCGGGCAGCAGATCGGGGTGCTGCCACACCGCGTCGCGGGCATCGACACCGGCGGCTTCGGTCAGCCGCTCCCACAGGACGGCGGCCTCCCGAAGCTTGCGTGGCCGCAGCTCGAGGCCGACCAGCGTGGCGAAGGTCTGCTCGGCCGGTCCGCCGGTGGCCCGACGTCGGCGCAGCGTCTCGCCGAGGGCGGCCGCGCCGGGGATGCGGTCGCCGAGCGCCGCGGTCACCACGGTCTGCACCCAGCCCTCGATCAGCGCCAGCAGGGTCTCGAGCCGTTCCAGCGCCTGGGTCTGCTCCGGCGTGGCCTTGGGCTCGAACACCCCTTGGGTCAACAGCTGCTCCATGGCGGCCGGATCGTTCAGCGAGGCGGGGTTGAAGTCGCGCGCCAACTCCTCGATTCCCTGCATGTCGATCTTCATGCCCTTGGCGTAGGCCTCGACGGCGCCGAGCAGCTGACTGGACAGCCACGGCACGTGACCGAACAACCGGTGATGGGCGGCCTCACGGGCGGCCAGGAAGGTGACGATCTCGCTGCGGGACAGCTCGAGCCCACCGGCGAAGGACTCGATAGCGTCGGGCAGCAGTGCGGCTATTCCCTTGGGCCCCAACGGTAAACCGATATCGGTCGACGTCAGCACTTCTTTGGACAACCGGGCCAGCGCCTGGCCCAGCTGCGAGCCGAATGCCATGCCGCCCATCTGCGACATCATCGACAGCAGCGGACCGGCCATGTTCTTGGCCTCTTCGGGCAGCGCCGCCGCCCACACCGTCGCGATCTGCTGGGCCATCGGGTCGCACAGTCGCTTCCAGGTCTCCATGGTGTTGTCCACCCAGTCGTTGGGCGTCCAGGCGACCGCTTTGCTGGTGCCCGCCGGCAGTGCGGTCACCCCATCGAGCCAGGTCTCGGCCAGGTGGACGGCATCGCCGATCGCCTGGTTGGTGGCGGCCGGGATCGGCGCCACGAAGCCGATCGAACTCGACGCCAGCTGGCGGGCCAGCTCGTAGTTCACCGGCCCGGAGGCCTGGCCGCCTGCCATGGTCGAGCCGGCACCGCTGAACATCTGCCCGAGCCGGGTGAAGATTTGCCCCAGGTCGGCCATGTCGAATTCACCGCCGAGGCCGCCGAGGCCGAACGGGTCCGCGGATCCCGAGCCGGAATCGGGATCCTCGGGGTCAGGGTCCCCGCGCTTTTCGCGGTCGGGGTCGTCTCCGCCGGAGAACCCGAAAGGCAGGTCAGCCATGCCCCCAACGGTACTCACCGGCGGGGCACGGCGCGCGATCCGCCGTCACGCTGTGAGTGAAAGGGCCCCCGATTCGGCCTGACCAGTCCGTCTAGTGTTAGCGAGGTGAACAGGCGGATTCTGACGCTGATCGTGGCGCTGGTGCCGATCGTGGTCTTCGGTGTTCTGCTTGCGGCGGTGACGGTCCCTTTCGTGTCACTTGGCCCCGGCCCCGCGTTCGACACGCTCGGCGAGGTCGACGGCAAGCAGGTCGTCGACATCAAAGGCACGCAGACGCACCCAACGTCGGGTCACCTGGACATGACGACGGTGTCGCAGCGCGACGACCTCAGCCTGGCGGAGGCGCTGACGCTGTGGCTGGCCGCGGAGGAGCAGCTAATGCCGCGCGACCTGGTGTATCCGCCGGGCAAGTCGCGCGACGAAATCGACAAGGCCAACGACGCCGATTTCAAGGAGTCCGAGCACGACGCCGAGTTCGCGGCGCTGGGATACCTCAAGTACCCGCAGGCCGCGACCGTGGTGGCGGTCACCGATCCCGGCCCCTCGGTGGGCAAGCTGCAGGCCGGTGACTCCGTGCAGGCGGTGAACGGCACGCCGGTCGCCAGTATCGAGCAGTTCACGTCGTTGCTGAAGCACACCAAACCCGGCCAGACGATCGCGGTCGACTTCCGCCGCAAAAACGCGCCGCCCGGCGTCGCCCAGATCACGTTGGGCCACCATCCGAAAGGCGATTACGGCTTTGCGGGTGTCTCGGTGATGGACGCGCCCTGGGCACCGTTTGTCGTCGATTTCAACCTCGCCAACGTGGGCGGGCCCTCGGCGGGCTTGATGTTCAGCCTGGCGGTCGTTGACAAGCTCACCACCGGCAATCTCGCCGGTTCGAAGTTCGTCGCGGGCACGGGCACGATCACCGCCGACGGCACAGTGGGCAGGATCGGCGGCATCGTGCACAAGATGACCGCCGCCCGCGCCGCCGGAGCGACGGTGTTTCTGGTGCCGGCCGAAAACTGCTACGAGGCAACTTCCGAGCGGTTGCCCGGGCTGCAATTGGTGAAGGTCGACAAGCTCGCTGGTGCGGTGGACGCGCTGCATGCCGTCACGTCAGGCGGGCAGCCGCCGAACTGCTGACGCCTCGCGACGATGCGGGCCGGAACGCCCGAGGTGGGGGCACCTCCCGCTCGCGGGGGAGAGCGGGGCAAAGCACAGAGGTGCGTACAGTTGTGATACGTCGAGAAAAGCGCCGACGGCCACTGTCGACATGGAACAGGGAGCGTAGCTAGTGGGTATGCGGCCCGCCGCGAGAATGCCGAAGCTGACTCGGCGCAGCCGGACTCTCATCACGATCGCCCTGACGGTGATCTTGCTGCTGCTTGTCGGGCCGCGCTTGATCGACGGCTACGTCGACTGGCTCTGGTTCGGCGAGCTGGGCTATCGATCGGTGTTCACCACAGTGCTGTTCACCCGGCTGGTGCTGTTCCTGGTGGCGGGGCTGCTGGTCGGCGGCATCGTGTTCGCCGCCCTGGCGCTGGCCTACCGCACCCGCCCGGTGTTCGTCCCGAGCAACGGCAATGATCCGGTGGCCCGGTATCGCACCGTGGTGATGTCGAGGCTGCGGGTGATCGGAACCGGGATTCCGGTGGCGATCGGCCTGCTCGCCGGGATCGTCGCGCAGACCTACTGGGTCCGCGTTCAGCTGTTCCTGCACGGCGGCGACTTCGGCGTCAACGATCCGCAATTCGGCAAGGATCTGGGCTTCTACGCTTTCGATCTGCCGTTCTACCGGCTTGTCCTCAGCTACTTGTTCGTGGCGCTGTTTTTGGCGTTCGTGGCGAATCTGCTGGCACACTATGTGTTCGGCGGTATCCGGCTGTCCGGTCGAACCGGCGCGCTGAGCCGCTCGGCCCGCATCCAGTTGATCAGCCTGGTCGGGACGCTGGTGCTGCTCAAGGCAGTTGCCTACTGGCTGGACCGCTACGAGCTGCTTTCGCATACCCGCGCCGGGAAACCGTTCACCGGGGCCGGCTACACCGATATCAATGCGGTGTTGCCCGCCAAGCTGATTCTGTTGGCGATCGCGTTGATCTGCGCGGCGGCGGTGTTCACGGCGATCGTGTTGCGGGACTTACGAATTCCGGCTATCGGCCTGGTGCTCCTGCTGCTGTCGTCGTTGATCGTCGGTGCCGGCTGGCCGCTGATCGTCGAGCAGATCAGCGTCAAACCCAATGCCGCGCAGAAGGAACGCGAATACATCAGCCGAAGCATCACCGCGACCCGGCAGGCCTACGGTCTCACCGATGACGTTGTGACATACCGGGATTACAGCAGCGACGGACGGACAACCGCCGAGCAGGTGGCGTCCGACCGGGCCACCACGTCGAACATCCGGCTGCTTGACCCGACGATCGTCAGTCCGGCGTTCACCCAATTCCAGCAGGGCAAGAACTTCTACTACTTCCCCGACCAATTGTCCATTGACCGCTATCTCGACCGCAACGGCAATCTGCGCGACTACGTCGTCGCTGCCCGCGAGCTCAATCCGGACCACCTGATCGACAACCAGCGGGACTGGATCAACCGGCACACCGTCTACACGCACGGGAATGGCTTCATCGCCTCGCCGGCCAACACGGTCCGCGGTATCGCCAACGACCCCAATCAGAACGGTGGATACCCGGAGTTTCTGGTCAACGTCGTCGGCGCCAATGGCGGAGTGCTCTCCGACGGTCCGGCACCGCTTGACCAGCCGCGGGTCTACTTCGGACCGGTCATCTCCAACACGCCTGCGGACTACGCGATCGTCGGAAAGAACGGTGTCGACCGGGAATACGACTACGAGACCAACACCGATACCAAGAATTACACCTACACCGGAAGTGGCGGAGTGCCGCTCGGCGGTTGGGTGTCGCGTAGCGTCTTCGCCGCGAAGTTTGCCGAGCGAAACTTCTTGTTCTCCAATGTGATCGGATCGAACAGCAAGATCCTGTTCAACCGCGACCCGGCGCAGCGGGTGGAGGCGGTGGCGCCGTGGTTGACCACCGACAGCAGCTTGTACCCGGCGATCGTCAACAAACGGCTGGTGTGGATCATCGACGGTTACACCACGCTGGACAATTACCCGTATTCCGAGCTCACCTCGTTGTCGTCGGCCACCGCCGACTCCACCGAAGTCGAGTTCAATCGGCTGGTCCCCGACAAGCAGGTGTCCTACATCCGCAACTCGGTGAAGGCGACCGTCGATGCCTACGACGGGACCGTCACGCTTTATCAGCAGGACGAGCGCGACCCGGTGCTCAAAGCGTGGATGAGGGTCTTCCCCGGGACCGTCAAGCCCAAGAGCGATATCACCCCCGAATTGGCTGCCCACCTGCGCTATCCCGAGGACCTGTTCAAGGTGCAGCGGATGCTGCTGGCCAAATATCACGTCAACGACCCCGTGACGTTCTTCTCCACATCGGATTTCTGGGACGTGCCGCTGGACCCGAACCCAACCGCCAGCAGCTATCAGCCGCCGTACTACATCGTCGCGAAAGACATTGCCAAAGGCGACAATTCGGCGTCGTTCCAGTTGACCAGTGCGATGAACAGGTTCAAGCGGGACTACCTGGCCGCCTACATCAGCGCCAGCTCCGATCCGGCGACTTATGGCAAGATCACCGTGCTGACCATTCCCGGCCAAGTCAACGGGCCGAAGCTGGCCAACAACGCGATCACCACCGACACAGCGGTGTCTCAGGACCTCGGTGTGATCGGGCGTGACAACCAAAACCGGATCAAGTGGGGCAATCTGCTCACGCTGCCAGTCGCCCAGGGTGGGCTGATGTATGTCGAGCCGGTCTATGCCTCACCCGGGTCGAGCGATGCCGCGTCGTCGTATCCCCGCCTGATCCGGGTGGCGATGATGTACAACGACAAAATCGGATACGGCCCCACCGTCGGCGACGCGCTGACCGGGCTGTTCGGGCCCGGCGCCGGTGCGACCGCGGCCGGTATCGCGCCGACCGAGCCGGGCGCGCCCGCCCATCCGCCGCCCGCTGCGTCGCCGCCATCGGATGGTGTGCCGGCGCCGGCGGCCGTCCCGCCCTCGCCGAACGGGGCGGTCACCTTGTCCCCGGCGAAGGCCGCCGCGCTCAAGGATGTTCAGGCGGCACTAGGCGCGGCGCGCGACGCGCAGAAGAGCGGCGACTTCGCCGCCTATGGAGCCGCACTGCAGCGGCTCGATGACGCGATTACCAAGTACGACAACGCCAAGTAATCGCGCCGGCTCCGACGAGGAGGTATGCGAGGTGGCCGAGATACCGGTGACGGTCGTGCAGCCCGGGGAAGGGGAGTACGTCGCGCTGCCGGGTTTTGGGGCGGTGTTCAAGCTGTCCAGCCGCAACAACGGCGGCGAGGTGTCCATCGTCGAGCATCCATTCGAGGTGGGCTTGCTCACCGCGGCGCACCGGCACACCCGCGAGGACGAGCATTCGATCGTGCTGGCGGGCGAGATCGGCTTTCGCTCCGACGACAGTGAAGTGGTCCTCGGGCCCGGCGGCTACATCACCAAGCCGCGCGGGCAGATGCACGCGATGTGGAACGCCGGCAGCGAGCCGGGCCGCATTATCGAGATCATCACCCCGGGCGGGTTCGAGAATTACTTCCGGGAGCTTGGGGAGCTGCTCGTCGAGCACGCGAACGACCCACTCGGCACGGTCCTGCACGATCTGCCCGAGTTCGGCGAGCTGGCCGACAAATACGGGCTGACCTATGGAGTTCCGGACTGGATGGACGACATCAGGCAGCGCTACGGCCTCAATCCGCCCTCGCACTGACCCCGTCACCCCTGCTGAGCGCGGGATTTGGTGGCCTCGCGGGCTGTTCGGTAACCTGGTATTTACCCGTCGCGGGGTGGAGCAGCTCGGTAGCTCGCTGGGCTCATAACCCAGAGGTCGCAGGTTCGAATCCTGTCCCCGCTACTAGTCGAAATGGCCCCCGGAGACGTCTCCGGGGGCCATTTTCATGCCCCTTGTGAACGGATTTCGAGTCGCCGACGGCTTCGCGGTAAGTTCCCGGGTATGCCAGGCGACAGAGTTCACGTAGAGATTGGCGCCAGTGGCGTGGCAACGGTGACGATGGTGCGCGCCGACAAGCACAATGCGCTTGACCAGGACATGTTCGAGGGCTTGATGAATGCCGCGGCCCGGCTGGCAGACGACGCTTCGGTTCGCGCGGTTGTACTGCACGGCGAGGGGAAGAGCTTCTGCTCTGGCCTGGACATCGCCAGCTTCATGTCCGGGCAGGGCGGCACCGGCGTGCTGTTGGAGCGCGATAGCGACCGGCTGGCCAACTTCGCTCAGCGGGTGGCCTACGACTGGTCCTTGGTGCCGGCACCGGTGATCGCCGCGATTCACGGGAATTGCTTCGGCGGCGGTCTGCAGATCGCGTTGGGCACCGATATCAGAATCGCTGCGCCGGACGCCAAGCTGTCGATCATGGAGGTCAAGTGGGGCCTCGTTCCGGACATGGGCATCACGCAGACACTGCCGCGATTGGTGCCCATCGACGTCGCGAAGGAGTTGACGTTCAGCGGCCGCGTCGTTTCTGGGAGTGAGGCTTTGGCGCTCGGGTTGGTCACGCGAAACAGTGACGATCCGCTGGCGTCGGCGCTGACACTCGCAGAGGAGATCGCGCAGAAGTCTCCCGATGCCGTGCGTGCCGCCAAGCGCCTCTACGACGAGACGTGGGTCAGCGACGACGCCGCCGCCTCCCTAAAACGCGAATCCGACTTGCAGGTCGGGCTGATCGGCAAGCCCAATCAGCTCGCCGCCGTGGTCGCCGGAATGTCAGGAGAGCCACCGGTCTTCGTCGACCCCGTTTAGCGCCTCTCGGCGCCGGGGCCGTTTTCATGCCCGAATCTCACCGCCGCGTGTCGACGTGGGCCGGGATGGGCCCCTTTGCGACAGTGGTGCACGGCGATTCGAGCGGAAAGTCCTTGTCCGTCGAACGGATCCGGATAGACCGGACGATGGTGGCGAGCGCGAGGGTTGTCACCAGCGTCGCGAAGTGTTCACCGATGCACGAACGTGGCCCGGCGGCGAACGGGATGAACTGCCAGCGGTCGCGGTTCGTGGAGTTCTCCGGGCTGAACCGATCGGGGTCAAAGACCAGCGGGCGCTCCCACAAGGCCGGATCCCGGTGCAGGGCACTAATCCCCACGGCCACAATGCTGCCCGCTTCCACTCGGTAGCCGTCCACCGCGATGTCGCGCACCGCCAACCGGCCGACCCCCGCGGCCGGCGGGCACAGTCGCAACGACTCGTTGAGCACCTGGGCGGTGTACTCGAGCCGGGGGACATCGTCGGGCGTCAGTTCTCTGTCGCCGATCTCGGCAACCTCGGCGGCGACCCGGTTCTGTATGTCGGGATGGTGCCCCAGCTCCCACAAGGCGTAGGTCAGCATCGTCGCCGTTGTGTCGTGGCCGGACAGCATGAAGATCAGCAGCTCGTTGCAGATGTCGTCGTCGGAGAGCGGCCGGCCGGTGTCTGGGTCGGTGGCCGCGAGCAGCGCTTGAACCAGCGGTGCATCGCGGGTCGGATCTGCGCGGCACGCCTGCAGGATGTCCATGGTGACCTGGCGCATCGTCGCAACCGCGGCGCGAGCGCGACGGCGTGACGGCGTCGGGAGCCACCGCGGCGCACGTATCGGCCGTAATGCACGATCGGTCGCGTAGGCCGATGCCACGTGCATGTTCTGTGCGATCTCGTTACCGAATTCGTTGACGTCGACACCGAGAATCGAGCGGCCGAGCGACCGCATGGCGAGTCGGCGGCACTCAGCGTCGAGGTCGACTTCACCTACCTCGCGCCAGCGATCGGCGAACGTTTGCGCCGCCTGCGTCATTTGTCTGCCGAAGCCGTCGACGTTTTGTTTGGTGAACACCGGTTGTAGTGCGCGTCTGCGCGGAGCCCATTCTCTGTTGGGCAGGACAAAGAGGTTGTCGCCCGCCACGTTCCGCACTTCCTGGTGGATCTGGCATCGCTCGGTGAGTCCGTCCGTGCGTCCCAACACATCGCGCACCCCGCTGGGCGAGGTGACCAGCACAAGGGCCGGGGCAACGAACTTTGGCAGCGGTACGAAGCGGGTCACCGGTCCGCCGGCCTCGCTCAGCAGTGCCAGTCCGGTGTGCAAAACCCGCGCCGCTGACAGCACCTGCCGAATGGGCAGCGGATTTTTCGGCGCCAGCGGAAGTGTGGCCACATCGAGTCTGTCGATCGTCGCGGTCATGGCACCAAGAATCATGCCGTGCCAAGCGGATTGCAAGACTTTGCGTCTACTCCGTTCTCGGTCTTGCGTCGCGCGCGCCGATTTGGGTCGGCGCTTCTCAGTCTTGGTTTCTGCCGCCGAATAGCTGCAGGAAGAACTGGAACACGTTGAGGGCATCCAAGAAGATCGAACAGGCAATAAATGGTGCCGAGTCCATGTCTGTCGATCGGCGGAGCCGCTGGAAGTCGACCATCGTGAGACCGGCGAAAACGACCAGCCCGAGAATCGAGTAAATGACTGCGCTGCCGGGAATGTGCACGAAGATCAACACGACGCCGAATCCGATGAGCGCCAGTAGTGCCCAGAAGCCCACACGCGCGAGACCGGACAAGTCGGTGCGGGTGGCGTAGCCGAAGGCGCCGCACCCGGCGATGAACAGGGCCGTCGCACCGCCGGCCTCCCACAGCGCCTGGGGGTCGGCCTCGGCGTAGTAGGTCAGCATCGGCGACGTCCCCAGCCCCATCAGCAGGCCGACCGCGAACAACAGTGCCATGCCCAGACCAGGGGAGCTGCGGATGGCGAAACGCATTCCGATCAGGCAGACGAACGCCAGGATGTAGAACACGAAAGCCAAACCGTTGCCGAGGTCACGGCCCAGGTAGGCGCCGAGCGCGAATAGGCCGGCGGTCGCGGCCACCGCCCACATGACCTGACCGAAAAGGGTACGGGTCCGATTCCGTACACCAACCGCGGCGTAATCGGCTGAGCTCATGGCATGTCCGTCCTACGTTGGGAAATGGTTTCGGAGCGCGGTGTTTCGCTTGCCCGGTTTCGCGATGATGAGCCTCCGTCGATGGCCGGGCGACAACGTCGGCACCGGGTCGGTGCCTCTTCGAACATTGCTCAGTGTGGCGTATGTCGGATCGCGCCGCGCTGTGCGCCGCCACATTGGCGTGGTCGCGACTTTGTCGCAGCGGACATCGTGATCGGGGACGTTTTCATGCCGTTTTCGGCTCGCCTGCGGCTAGCAGCAAGCAACTCGATCGCGCCACTTCCCGCGTGTCCACACATAGTTCGCCGCCGGACCTCACACTGTGAGTCGTGGTAGTCGTGGACCGGGCGGGTCAACAGGTACAGGTGCGACGCGCGGCGATGGCCAGCGCGATCGGCACGACGATCGAGTGGTACGACTTCTTCCTCTACAACACGGCGGCGGCGTTGGTTTTCCCGCACCTGTTCTTCCCCGCGTCCAGCGCGTACGCCGGCGCGATGCAGTCGTTCGCGACCTATGCGGTCGGGTTCGCCGCCCGCCCGGTCGGCGCCGCGATCTTCGGGCATTGGGGCGACCGGATCGGCCGCAAGGCCACGCTGATCGTCACGCTGCTGGTCATGGGCATCTCGTCGGCGCTGGTCGGCGTTCTACCCAAGACGGCGACGATCGGTTTGGCCGCGCCGCTGCTGCTGGTCGCGCTGCGACTGATCCAGGGACTCGCGATCGGCGGGGAGTGGAGCGGGTCCGTGCTGATCGCTATGGAGTGGGGCGACCAGCGCAGACGCGGCCTGCTCGGTAGTTTCGCGCAGCTCGGCGTGCCACTCGGCCTGGTGCTCGGCACCGGCAGCATGACGCTGCTTTCGGCCACGCTCTCACCCGAGGCTTTCAGCTCGTGGGGTTGGCGGGTGCCGTTCCTGCTCAGCCTGGTGCTCGTCGCGGTGGGCCTGGCAATCCGGCTGAAAATCGTCGAGACGCCGATGTTTGCCAAGGTGCAGCAGGAGGGGAAGACCGCCCGCGTACCCGTCATCGAGGTGATCCGGCACCACTGGCGGGAGATTCTGCTGTCGGCAGGCCTGCGGTTCAGCGAACAGATGCCGTTCTATCTGTTCACCACTTTTGTGCTGATCTATGTCGTGTCGCGGCAAGGCTTTTCGAGGACGTTCGTGCTCAACGCGGTCCTGCTCGGCGCGCTGTGTGAACTCGTCGCGATTCCGTTCTTCTCGCAGCTGTCCGACCGGCTCAGCCGCAAACGGGTTTACCTGACCGGAGCCGTGCTGATCGCGCTGATCGCTTTCCCGTACTTCGCGGCGTTGACCCACGGTGGCGCCGTGCTGATCTTCGTTGCGGTGGTGGTGTCGCTGCAGCTGCACGCGATGGAATACGGTCCGCAGGCCGCGTTGATCGGCGAGAGCTTCCCGACGCACCTGCGCTATGGCGGCGCCGGGCTGGGCTACCAGTTGGCGTCTGTGTTCGCCGGCGGCCCGGCGCCGTTGATCGCGACGTGGCTGCTGCACGAAACCGGCACGCCCTACTCGATTTCGATTTACATCGTCTTTGCCGCGATCATCACGATCGGCTGTGTCGCGGCCCTGCCGGACCGTTCCCGGGTGGATATCGAGGACGCCACGGTCTACCGCGGCGCGTCCTTGCCGTCGCGAAGTTACTGACCGCTCAGCCCACGACGTCGAACACCGCCGCCGCCGTGGTCACCGGCTTGTCGCCGTTGCCTTCGTCGTGCAGCAACATCCGCACCCCAACGCGTCCGGTGGTTCCCACGTGCGCGGTGCCTTCGACACGGAACGGCCCGGCCTTTCCTCGGGACATGAACATCACATGCCAGCTGACGACCTGAACTTTCCTGGTGCCCACGGCCGCCGCGGCCAGGTCGATGGCTGCGGTCTCGAGGACGACGTGCTGCGGCCCGATGTGCAGGGCCGCATCGGGTGACGCCAATTCCGCGCTCAGCGCCGGCAGCACCCAGTGGCCGTCGGGACGCTTCGACGCGCCGAACGCCTGCCACAGCGGCGGTAGTTCGGGGGAGTCTTCGATGACGAGCTCGGTGCCTGAAACATCCATCCGGTCAAGACCTTCGGGCGGAATACCGATGATCGCGCCCTGGCCCTCGTTGAAGGCAATCACCCGTTCGGAATTATCGGCGTCGACGATCTTGCATCGCCCGTATCCCATCGTGCGACCCTGGTGGATGTTGCCGGAGTCGACGATCTCGACGCGCTTGACGTCATATCCCGGGTCGACGATCTGCACCGAGGCGATGACCGGATTGGGCACCGCGACCATATCCGTCTGACAACCCTCCGGCGACGAGATCGCCAACGGCGCCACCATGATTCCGCCGGCCTCGTTGCGCATGTCACGGCGGATCACCACGGTGTCGTCGACCTCGCCGATGTTCATCGACGAATGCTTCCGGCCGATGTAGCGGTAGCTCAGCAGGCCGGTCCAGCGTCGAAACAGCTCGTCGCGGTATGCGTCCGCATCACCTGCGAGCTCGCGGATATCGCGCAATTGCTTGGTCATTCGGATCGCTCCTTCGTGAGTTCGGCGGGGGAAGAGACCTTAGTCAGCAGGACACGCGCGACCCACTCGACCCGGCTCTGGGCTTCTTCCGACGTCAACATGCCGGCCAGCACTCCGGCAAGCGCATTGCTCAACGCGCCGTTGAGGCCGAAGGTGATGTTCGGAATGTCCTCCGGTGCAACGCCATCGAGCAGACTGTCAAACATCTCGGTGTTCGTGCGATTCATCTGATCGATCGTCGCTTTGGTCTCGGGAGCAGTGGATCTCGAAGTTTGAAGCATCAACGCGGTCATTTCCGGGTTGCGGTAAAAGGCACGCTGTGCGCGTCGCAAGTAATCCAGGACGCCCGGCAACGGGTCCTGGTCGGACCGGGCCCCGCGCGATGCGAGGATGCGGCGGGTGAGTCGCTTCTGCCAGTCCTCCAGTGCCGCCGCAAGAAGGTGGTCCTTCGAGCTGAAGTAGCGATAGACGGTGGCCAATGCCACTCCTGAACGCTGGGCGACGTCGCGCATCTGTACCGCATCGGCGCCGACGTCGGCGATCAGATCGATCACCGCTTCGATGATCCTGGCTCGCCGTATCAGCTGGCGGCTGGTCATGTCCGCAAGGGGAACTACGGCGGATTCGGCCCGCTCGACTGGAGTATTGACGATGCGACCTCCGGCTCGGGTCGAGAACCGACTTCTCAGTGACTGCTCCGATGTTACGACATAAACGTCGACGTGCACAGTGTTATCCCAGCTAGACCGCTCTACGCTATCTTGACAGAGGTAGAACGTTGTTTCAGTATGGATCAAGCAGCGACGCTGTCAGCGATCGGAGGACGCCATGGCCGGACCTGTGGGTCTGCCGGTGATCGACACGATGGTCGGATTCCCCCACGAGGGCTCCGCTCAGTACGACTTCATCCGCAAGCAGACCAAGGACCGCGAATCCAAAGAGGACTTCGAGTTCCCGGTCGAGTACATGTTCAAGGACGTGCCCAAGGGGTTGCCGACCGACGACCCGGTGTCGCTGGTGCTGCAGCAGATGGACCGGTTCGGCATCGAAAAGGCGATGATCGGGGTCGGTGAGGGCTCCGCGCAGCTGGCGCTGAAGACGTTCCCGGATCGCTTCGTACCTTCCGGCGCGCTGGTGGACCCCAACGACGTGATGGGTTCGGTGAACGCGATTCGTCGCGAGTACGAGCAGTTCGGCATCCGCGCCACGTCGGTGTTCCCGGCGGGAACCTTCCCGCAAGTTCCCATCGACGACCCGAAGATGTACCCGATCTATGCCACCTGCGTCGAGCTCGGCATCCCGATCTTCGTCTGCGCCGGTGTCCCCGGTCCGCGGGTTCCCTTTGCGCCGCAGGAAGTTTCGCGAATCGACATCGTGATGTTCGACTTCCCCGATCTGGTGTTCGTCACCCGCCACGGCTGCGAACCTTGGGAGGATCTGGCGGTCAAGCTGATGCTGAAGTGGCCCAACCTGTACTACTCGACGTCAGCGTTCGCGCCCAAGTACTACCCGAAGGCCATCATCGACTACGCGAATTCCCGCGGCGCCGACAAAATCATCTACGCCGGCTACTTCCCGATGGGCTTGTCGCTGGAGCGGATCTTCAGCGAGCTGCCCAACGTTCCGCTGAAGGACGAGGTGTGGCCGAAGTTCCTGTACGGCAACGCCGCCCGCATCCTCGGCCTGGAAGGCTGACGGTCCTGATGGCGCTGGCGATCACCGCCGAGCAGGAGCAACTCGTCGACGCTGTCGGCCGGTTCGCTGCCCGGCACG
This sequence comes from uncultured Actinomycetota bacterium, assembly GCA_963791535.1. GTDB lineage: Bacteria > Actinomycetota > Actinomycetes > Mycobacteriales > Mycobacteriaceae > Mycobacterium. The sequence goes on from CAWBSW010000021.1 coordinate 72,878, forward strand.
CGCCCATCGATAAGACTCGTGCCGCGTTCGATTCGATCGCGGCCGGCGAATTACCGCCCTGGTGGCCGGAATTCGTCGAGCACGGCTTTCATGCGGTGCACCTTCCGGTGGACATCGGCGGCCAGGGCGGCAGTCTGGTCGACATGGCCTGTGTGGTCGAGGCCGCAGCGGCGGCGCTGCTGCCGGGTCCGCTGTTGAGCACGGTGACGGCCAGCGCCGTCGCGAGTCTGGCCGATGCGTCGGTCAAACCGCTGCTCACCGAACTGGCTGACGGCGCGACGGCGGTCGTCATACTGCCCGAGCATTCCGACGTGCACGCCGTATCCGACGGAGACGCGTGGCGGCTCAACGGGTCGTCGGGCTCGGTGCTGGGAATCTGTGCGGCGCAACGCATCCTGCTCTGCGCGCAGACCGCGGACGGCGGTGAACAGTGGTTCGTACTGGACGCGCGCTCACCGGTCCGGGTTTGATGGTCGAACCGCAACGAGGCACCGATCTGTGCACCGACGTGGGTGTGCTCGATCTCGTTGATCACATCGTGCCGGCCAGCTCGGTGATATCCGGCATTTCCACCGAGCGGGCCCGCTGCGTTGTGGTGGCGCTTGCGGCATGCGCGGCCGCCGGGTACGGTGCGTCGTTGCTCCGACGCGGCAACCGATTACATCCGCACGCGTGAACAGTTCGGCAGACCGGTCGGAGCCTTTCAGGCGCTGCAGCACAAGGCGGCAACGCTGCTGGTGAACTCGGAACTGGCGACGGCGTCGGCCTGGGACGCGGTACGGGCAGAAGGCGAATCCATTGAGCAGCACCGGCTGGCCGCGGCGTCGGCCGCGGTGATGGCGGTGGCCGCGGCCCCCGATCTGGTGCTCGACGCGTTGTTGATGTTCGGCGCGATCGGCTACACGTGGGAGCACGACACACACCTGTACTGGCGGCGCGCCACCAGCTTGGCCGCGTCGTTGGGGCCGATGACGCACTGGACATCGCGAAGTGGGGGAGTTGGCGCGCACGCTGAAGCGTTCCACCACAATCAATTTGGGCGCTGTCGAGTCCGAGTTCCGGGCCATGGTGGCGGCAACGCTCGACGAGGCGCTGGCGTCTGTCCAACGACCACCCTTCCGACGACAGCAGGAACCCCGGCTTGGCCTTTGGGCCGCAACGGGACCTGCTGGCCCAGAAGGGCCTGGCCGCACCGAATCTGCCTGCGCCGTGGGGTGTCGGCGCCTCGCCGGTGCAGCAGGTGATCATCGCCGAGGAATTCGACAAGCGTCCCGAGTTGATACAGACCCTCGCTCGGCATTGCGGAGTGGATCCTCCCGACGATTCTGGGCAGCGGATCGGATCTGCAGCGCGAGCGCTTTGCCTGGCCGATCCTGCGCGGCGTACAGCGGTGGTGCCAACTGTTCAGCGAACCCGGCGCCGGCTCTGACCTGGCGTCGCTGTCGACCCGCGCCAACAAGGTCGACGGGGGATGGGTGGTCAACGGGCACAAGATCTGGACGTCGCTGGCCAATCGGGCTCAGTTCGGAGCGCTGCTGGCGCGCACGGATCCCGAAGCGAAGAAGCACCGCGGCATCAGCTACTTCCTCGTCGACATGAGCTGGCCGGGCATCGAGGTCTCCCCGATCAAACAGGCCAGCGGACGCACCGAATTCAACGAGGTCTTTCTGACCGACGTGTTCGTGCCCGACGACATGCTGGTCGGTGAGCCCGGCGACGGGTGGAGCCTGGCGGTATCGACCATGGCGGTCGAACGAACGGCCATCGGCAACTACGTCAGCATCGATCGCGCCGATGCGCTTCGGCGAATGGCGGAAATCGATGGCCCCGAACAGGATGCGGCGCTGCGGGCGCTCGGCGACGTCGAGGCCTACAGCACGGCGATCAAGGCCGTGGTGCTGCGCGAAACCCTGCGTCTGGTCGAGGGTCAGGGGCCGGGACCGACGTCCAGCATCGCCAAGTACGCGATGGTCACGTTGCTGCGTCGCGCGTGGACCGCCACACTCGGCCTGACCGGCCGCATCGCGATGTTGGAGGAGTCCGACCCGGCCGTCTTCCAGCCCTATTTCGACGCTCCTGCCGAACTTATCGGCGGGGGAACACCGGAGATCCAGCTGACGGTCATCGCCTCGATGGTCCTCGGCTTACCGCGCAACTGAATCCTCTAAATCCGGGCCACAGAAAGGACGTTTGCCGCGATGACGACACAGCTCCCGTTCAAGTTTTTCGACTGCGATAACCACTACTACGAAGCGCTCGACGCGTTCACCCGCCACATCGAGCCGCAATACAAGAAACGCGCGATCCAATGGGCTGAGCTCGACGGCAAGCAGCGTCTCATCGTCGGCGGCAGGGTCAACAGGTTCATCCCGAATCCGACCTTCGATCCGGTGGGCAAGCCCGGCGCGCTCGACGAATACTTTCGCGGCCGAAACCCCAGAGGTGCCGACTTGAATGCGCTTTTCGGCGACTTGGAACCAATCCCGCCGGCGTATCGAGACCGCGACGCGCGCTTGGCGCTGATGGATGAGCAGGGCATGGCGGGCTGCATCCTGCTGCCGACGCTCGGCGTGGGGATGGAACAGGCGCTGCTGCCTGACCTGGACGCCGCGGCGGCGACCTTCCGGGCCTTCAACCGCTGGATGGACGAAGACTGGGGATTTGCCTACCAGGAGCGGATATTCGGCGCTCCGTACATCACCCTGTGCAAACCGGACAACGCCGTTCGTGAGCTCGAATGGGCGCTTGAGCGCGACGCGCGCTTCATCGTGATGGTGCCCGGACCGATCATGACGGATGTCGGCATGCGTGCGCCCGGCGATCCGATGTTCGATGCCTTTTGGCAGTTGGCCAACGATTCCGGCATCACCGTGTGCTACCACTCGGGCGAGACGTACTACTCGAAGTTCATGCCGGCCTGGGGCGAAGCGGACTACATGATGTCATTCCAGGCCCTGCTTGGTTTTCGGAGCCTGTTCTCCGGGGACGCCTTGCAGGACACCTTCGCCAACCATCTGCACAACGGGCTTTTCCTGCGGTTCCCCAACCTGCGGATGGCGTCCATCGAGAGCGGCTCAACCTGGGTGTTCCACCTGTTCGAAAAGCTCACCAAGTCCTACGGTCAGATCCCACAGATCTACAAGGAAGACCCGCGAGAGACCTTCAAACGCCACGTCTGGGTGTCGCCCTTCTACGAGGACGAGCTGGCCAGCCTGCTGAGGTTGCTCGGCGAGAAGCACATCATCATGGGTTCCGACTTCCCCCATGTCGAAGGCCTGGCCGATCCCGCGTCCTATCTCAAGGATCTGGAGAACTTCGACTACACGCCCCAGCAGTGCCGAACCGTCATGCGCGACAACGGGCTTGAGCTGTCGATCCGCAGGCCGGTGTGACCGCTTGGTGAATGTCAGCAAGTCCAGCCTGGTCGCCATGCTGCTCGAGGTCGGCGAGGAGAACGCGGCAGTGTTGCTCGCGCGCTCTGCACTGCCGGACGAGATCGACACCGACCCACGACCTCGACGCCCTGGTGGCGTTCGGGTTGGACCGCGATCAGGTCGACGAGGTCGCGCGGTTGACCATCGGCGCCATCGACACTCGCCCCAGGCGCGACGAGATGGAGCAGACCATCTCGCGCCGGTGGGCCGACCTCGTCGACCACTGGCTGACTTAGGGCGTCATGACGGCACCGCAGCTGCCGAAGGGTTTCGACTTCACCGACCCCGACGTCTACGCCGCGCGCCTGCCGACTGAGGAACTGCGCGAACTACGACGGGCGGCGCCCATTTGGTGGAACGAGCAGCCCAGCGGCGTCGGAGGTTTCACCGACGGCGGGTACTGGGTGGTCAGCAAGCATCGCGACGTACGTGAGGTGTCACTGCGCGACGACGTGTTCTCCAGCGCCGAGAACTGCATCGTGCCGCGTTACTGCGACGAGGAGGCGGCGCGCGGGCAGATCGAGGCCGGCAGATTCTCGATGATCAACATGGACGCTCCGCAGCACACCCGAATGCGCAAGATCGTGTCCCGGGTGTTCACACCCCGTGCGGTGGAGCGGCTTCGGGAAGACCTGGCACAGCGGGCCCGCCGCGTCGTCGCCGATGCAGCCGCCGCCGGAACCGGGGACTTCGTGGCGCAGGTGTCCAGCGAGCTGCCGCTGCAGGCGATCGCCGGACTGCTCGGTGTCCCGTTCGAGGATCGATCCAAGCTGTTCCATTGGACCAACGAGATGGTCGGGGACGAGGATCCCGAATTCGCCGGGTCCGAGGCGTTGGCGTCGGCCGGCGAATTGATGTTCTACGGAATGCAACTCGCCGCACGCAAGGCCGACCATCCTGGCGATGACATCGTCACCCAGCTGATTGAGGCCGACGTCGACGGCCACAAGCTCTCCGACGAGGAGTTCGGGCTGTTTATGGTGACACTGACAGTGGCCGGCAACGAGACCACCCGCAACTCGATCACGCAGGGGATGATGGCGTTCCTCGACAACCCGGAGCAGTGGAAGGTGTTCAAGGAGCGGCGCCCCGTCACCGCCGTCGACGAGATCATCCGATGGGCCACCCCGATTACGGCTTTCCAGCGCACCGCGCTCCGCGATATCGAACTCGGCGGCGTCCCGATCAAGCAGGGCCAGCGGCTCGCGTTGTTCTACCGATCGGCCAACTTCGACGAGGACGTGTTCGACGATCCGTTCTCGTTCAACGTGCTGCGAGATCCCAATCCGCACATGAGTTTTGGCGGCACCGGCGCGCATTACTGCTTGGGAGCCAACCTCGCCAGGCTGACCATCGAGGTGATGTTCAACGCGATCGCCGACATCGTTCCCGACCTCACCGCGCTGGCCGACCCGGAGCGGTTACGGTCGGGCTGGCTCAACGGAATCAAGCACTGGCAGGTGGACTACACCGGCGCCTGCCCGGTGTCTCTGCTGAGCCGGATAACTAGACAGCGGAACGGGTTTCGGCGATGGTCTTGATCGTCGCCGTGAGAGTTGCCGGCGAGTAGTACCGGCCGGCCCGGACCACTCCGGCGATGTCGTGCAGGTGGGCCACGTTCTCGACGGGGTTAGCCGACAGCAGGACAATGTCGGCGTCCTTGCCGGGTTCCACCGTGCCCAAAGTGGCTGTCCTGCCCAGGAACTCGGCAGCGTTGATGGTGGTCATCTGCAGGATTCGCAACGGCGTCAGGCCAGCCGCCGCCAACTGGTCGAACTCATCATGCAATGCGAATCCGGGTATCTCCCAACCGGATCCGCTGACATCGCTGCCGGCCATCATCTTGACGCCCTCTTCGTCGAAGATGCGCACCATGTCCAGCTGCCGGGCGTAATGGTTGCGATAGGCGCTGCGCATCGTCTCCGGACGCGAGGCATATTTCTCGGTGGCCTTTCGCCAGCTCTTCAGAGTCCGCTTCGATGCGAAGCGGTTGTTGGGGTTGGTCGCGGTAGACCGGGTCGTCGCAGAACTGTTGGGTGCGCAAGCGGATCAGTGTGGGGCACTGCCACGTCTGATCGGCGGCGAATACCCTTGCCAACGCGCGGGCTTTGTCGTCGTTGAACGACCGATCGGCGTCGGCGATCAGCTCGGCGTCGACGGGTTTGGCCAACAGCAGCGGGTTGATGACGATCTTGGCCATCACGCGGGCCATCAGGATTTCCATCAGGCGTTCGGCGAACGGGAGCCTGGGCACGGTGGGGAATTTCGGGGCCGGACGGTCGGCCACGGCCTGCTCGATGGCGTCCTGGTGGTCGCAGCACGCCGCGACGATGCCGACACCGGGACCGAGGTGCTCGATCGAGCGCATCCTGCCGTCGGAGGCTGCGCGGACATCGATCCCGACCGGCAGGTGCCCGACGGTGGTCAGTCCCAGCCGAGCGGCTTCGGCCTGAGCCGGAAAGAACACCTGCGGGGTCACCATCGCAACTTTGATGAAATCGGCCCCGGCCTCGGCCTGTTGCCGAACCGATTGCAGTGCAACGGATTCACTGCCGGCATTGAAGGGAAGCAGCACCTCGCCCGGCATCGACAGCAGCGCGGGTCCGTCGATGGGCAGCGCGAGCTTACCGGTGCTGCGATCATCGAGCAGTGTGCGTGAGCCCCCCATCTGGCGAAATCCGGTGACGCCGCACGCAAGCATGAGCTGCAGCGCCGGACTCGGCGTCGCGTCGGTCCGACAGCGGATGGGCATGCATGTCGCAGAACCCCGGCACCGCGTACGTGCCCCGCGCGTCGACGACCGCGACCCGGTCGGGGTGGTCGTCGGATGTCGGTGTGATCGAGGCGATCCGGCCGCCTTCGACGGTGATGTCAACGTCGCGGACGCAGGCTGCCGTCGCGGACGTCGACGACGGTGGTGCCGCGCAGAATCGTGCGCTCGCCGGTCATGCTCCTGATTGTTCCCGTCGTCGAGCCCGCCGAAAACGTGGCCGTAGTGATCAGTCTGGCGGCGTCGGGGTCATCGATCCGATGTAGTACGTTTCGTGCCCGGTCGGATATCCGCCGCCGTCGGTGGCGATGTGGACGTGGTCGTAGTGGTTGGCGGTTTCGTTGCCATAGTCCGCCGTCCAGCTCCCCTTGCCGACGCCCGGATAGATTTTCTGCCGCCAGATCACGTGGTTGATTCCCCATCGCTTGGCATTCGCCAAGGCGAACCCAGCGATCTGGTTGCCGAGCTCGATGCCCTCGGGGGAGTCGTGGTTCGGGATCATCACGTCGATGGCCAACCCGTTCGGATGCCACTTCAAGGCGTCCTGCCGGTACCCGCCGATCGTGGTGATCTGCGGAAACAACACGCTGATAGCACGGGCAGCCCAGATGGTCTTGACCTGCAACCCCTTCTCCGGCGCGACGCCGACGGGCAAGCACGAACTGAAAATTCGGGGCAGCGATAGGCGCGTCCGCAGTCAGCAGGTGCGCCTCCGCCGGAGCTGGCGGTCTGCGGCGCGGCGCAAGGCCGGCGCGCTGGGCGCGGGTCGGGGCTGTCGACGCGGCCACCGGTTTCGCCGGCGGGGTCGTGACGCAGCACCGAGTCTCGTTGCTTTGCGCGTAGAGCATGCCGGCAGAGACGACGACCGTGGCCGCGAAGCCCAACCAGCGGCCCCGACCCTTGGCTAACAACTCTGCGCTCACGCACAGCACCTTACTGCGGTGTTCGACGCGGTGTGGCAACTTTTGTCAGCGGATTGGATTGTCGTTCGGCGGCTGACGGGCCGAGCGGTGTGCTCCCCGCCGACGACTACGACGCGGCACGGGGTGAAAGCCCGGTTGAATTGCGCGGCCGGGACTGCGCGTTGGCGAATGGCACGCGGCTCCCGAAGCTGGATTCGATGAAGTCGGCAGCGATCAACCAACTGGCGCCCAAGCCGTCGCCACGCCGAATTCAAGTGGTGAGCCCGCGACGAGCGCGACCAATGCGCAGGCACCGATACCGCAGTCACCGTACTGGTGCTGAGGTGAAGAGTGGTGATGTACGAGCGTCGGGTCTGCGATGAGATCCCGTGCGCGTCCATCGCTCCTCCTCCGTAGTCGGTAGCCCTGTATTGGCGGGCCAAATTCCAAACCGTGACCGCAATGTTTCGCTACCGAGATGCCGTGAAGTAGGGCCGCACATCCTGAGCAATGCAGGACCTACGGCCACGAATAAAAAGGCCAAAAGTCCCAGCAGGGGATGTCAGTGTTGCGCGGCGGTCGCGGTTAGACGGCCGGCAAGATCCGATAGCGCACGTGCAGTGGCCACTTTCAGGCGGGCGTCGTCTTTCATGCAATCGGATGGATGGCGATATGCGATGCCGAACCCGGCCAGGTGCCCTCCGGGCGAATGAAATTCCACTTTGGCCTGCGTGCGGCCAGCGTCCTCATTGATGGTGATACTCATCCTGGAATGTGCCGTGTCGAGCGTCGGGGGACCGCTGCGGTGCATCATCGGAACCTCCAAGACCGCCATCGCGTGAAACTCCTGCTTTGAGCCTAAAGACGGCATTACTGGTCTGTAGAGTCCTTTGTCACTCCGAACCGCGCCATTGGCCATCCCCTGAAATCAGCCCATTCGCCAAAATTGGGGTGCGATGCGGTGTGGCGAATCAGTAAACGACCGGCGAGTAGCTGGCCGAATTGCCGGGTGACCGTGGTGTCGTCGTCATAGGGAATCCAGGCGTGTTCATCACGCCGACCAAGTGGTAGTGGCAGACCTCCGTTGCCCCTTGGGGATTGCGCACATCGACGATGGTCGCGTACAAGGCCACACCGCCACCGCCGTAAACGACCTCAAGGCTGCCATCCTGATTTGCGAAGGAGGCGGGATTGGTACCGGCGTGCGCGGTTCCGGCGCTCGCAAACAGCGCCGCCAGTAGCGATACGCGGCGACCGCGCCGATGGCCGCGGCGCGCAATTTCTTGTCGCGGATGGTGGTAATGAGGCGCTCTGTTTTCGGCGGACGCGGCGTGCACACCCACGGTCGGATGCGATCCCTATTCGGGCGAAAGGGCGCGCGGCATCCGCCCACAGGCTCTTGACTAGCTCGGCGCCGTGCTGCTAGACATGGCGTGCGCCCTAGAATTGGGCGATCGCCCAAAATCGCATCCGTACGGGAATCGAGGTTGGCATGGCGGGCCGGATGGACGGCAAGGTCGCATTCGTGACCGGCGCTGCGCGTGGGCAGGGCAGAAGTCATGCCGTCCGGCTGGCGCAAGAGGGTGCCGACATCATCGCCGTCGACATCTGCCGCGAGTTTGAGAATTCCCCCGTCGATGGTGCGACGCCGGAAGACCTCGACGAGACGGCCGGCATGGTCAAGAACGCCGGGGGCCGCGTGGTGACCGCCGAAGTCGATGTTCGTGATTTCGACGCGCTGAAAGCCGCGGTTGACAGTGGCGTCGGACAACTGGGACGGCTGGACGTCATTGTCGCCAACGCCGGCATCGGTACGACGGCGGGGAAGCTGCACAAGGCCAAAGAGGCGCTGTGGCAGGAGATGATCGACGTCAACCTCAGCGGAGTGTGGAAGACGGTGAAGGCCGGCGTTCCGCACGTCTTGGCAGGCGATCGCGGCGGCTCGATCATCCTGACGTCCTCGGTTGCCGGTAAGAAGGCCTATCCGCACGTCGGCCACTACGTCGCTGCCAAGCACGGCGTGATCGGCCTAATGCGTTCGTTCGCCGTCGAATTGGGCCAGCAGATGATCCGGGTCAACGCCGTCCTGCCGACGCATGTGAATTCGCCGTTGTTGTTGAACGAGGCCACCTATCGCGCTTTCCGACCAGAATTGGACAACCCCGGGCCCGACGATCTTGCGCCGGTGTGCCAGAGCTTTCACGTCTTGCCCATCCCCTGGGTGACCCCAGAAGACATCAGCAACGCAGTGTTGTTCTTGGCCTCCGACGAGGCGCGCTACATCACCGGGGTCCCGCTCACGGTCGATGCCGGCAGCTGTCTGAAGTAAGGGAATCATCGATGAGCGTCACCAGCGATACCGACGTCTACTACGACCCCTACGACGTCGGCATCAATACCGACCCTTACCCGACTTATGCGCGGCTGCGCGACGAGGCCCCGATCTATTACAACGAGCAATACGACTTCTGGGCGATCTCAAGGCATTCCGACGTCGAGCAAGCCTTGGCGAACTGGGAGGTCTTCTCCAGCCGTCGCAGCGACATCCTCGAGTTGGTCAAGTCGAAATTCGACATGCCCGGTGGCGTGATGATGTTTCAGGATCCACCCGAGCATTCGCTGCTGCGGGGGCTGATGTCGCGGGTCTTCACGCCGCGCCGGATGGCCGCGATCGAAGACCAGATCCGGCAGTACTGCATCGGCTGCCTGGATCCGCTGGTCGGCGCGCAAGGCTTCGACATCATCGCCGAACTCGCGTCGATGATGCCGATGCGGGTGATCGGCATGCTGCTGGGAATACCTGAATCCGAACAGGTCTCGGTTCGCGACGCCAACGACGCCAACCTGCGCACCAAGCCGGGTGCGCCGCTCAAGGTCGCCGACGCCGATTCCATCGCCGACGGCCGGATCTACGCCGACTACGTCGAATGGCGATCGAAGAACCCGTCCGACGACCTGATGACGACACTGCTCAACGTCGAGTTCGACGACGAGCAGGGCGTGCACCGAAAGCTGACCCGCAAAGAGGTGCTGCATTACACCCAGGTGGTGGCCGGTGCCGGAAACGAGACGACGGGTCGGCTGATCGGCTGGCTGGCCAAGGTACTCGCCGAGCATCCCGACCAGCGCCGGGAAATCCACCAGGATCGGTCGCTGCTGAACCGCACCGTCGACGAGACACTACGGTTCGAGCCTACTGGTCCGCACGTCGCCCGCTGGATGACAGAGGATTTCGAGTGCTACGGCACCACTGTTCCGGCGGGCAGCGCCATGCTGTTGCTGTTCGGCGCCGCCAATCGCGACCCGCGCCGGTACACCGATCCGGACACCTTCAACATCCACCGCGACAACATCTCGCACATCACCTTCGGAAAAGGCGTGCACTATTGCCTGGGCGCAAACCTCGCGCGCTTGGAAGGTCGTGTCGCGCTGGACGAGATCCTCAACCGCTGGCCCGAATGGGACATCGACTACGACACAGCACAACTCGCGTCGACGTCTACCGTTCGGGGCTGGGAGCGGCTGCGGGTCGTGCTGCCCTAGCGGGACTGGGCCGCTGCGGACTCGGGCGGACCTTCGGCCGCGGCATCTCGAATCGGTCGAGCATTCGATGCACCAGAGCGACGGCCTCGTCGTGACCGCCGGCGGTGCCCAGCCCCTGTTCGAGGATCAGGGTGCGGCCGATCGCGGCGATGACGACCGCCAGCGCGGCAGGCGGGAATTCGTCGGTGTCAATGTCATGTTCGCGCACGATGAAATTCAGTGCGGTGATTTGCTGTTCGCGCCAGCGTTCGGACCAGGCCGCGATCTCGGCCCTGATTTCCTTGCGGTGATTGGCAAGACCCATGAACTCCAATAACAGTCGGGTGTCTTTGGGCTCGATGAGGGTGTCCCAGAACGCGTGCAATGGTCGGTCGGAGGCCAGTGCTTTCTGTTGTCTGTCAAGGTAAATGGTAGCGCCGCGCCGGAAAACCGCCAGATACAAATCGTCCATCGTCGGGAAGTAGTAGTGCACCAATGCCGGTTTGACACCGGCTTTGGCCGCCACCCGGCGCGACGTAGCTGCCGCGTAGCCCTCCTCGACCATGATCTGACTCGTTGCGGCGACCAGCATGTCGCGCGTCGACGAGTCCCGTGCCTTAGGTCGTTCAGAGGCGGTCACGCTGGGGTCCTATCGGGCTCACACCGCCGGCTCGGCGACCATGTCGAAGAAGGCGGCACCGGAGTCCGGGATGCGGTTCTGCTTGAACACGTTGACGGCGTAGGAGACCAGGATCATCGAGTAGAGCAGGTGCAGCAACCGTTCGGCGTCTTCCGGCAATTCGTTGATGTCGAGCTCATCGAGGTAGGCGATCGCCTGCTCGGCCCGCGGGGCGATCGCGTCGTAGAACGCTGACGAGTTCGTCGTACGGTTTCTTCAGGCGCGCCTCGTAGCGTTGCGCTCGCGTCGGTAATGCCCAGTCGGCCACGAATGGTTCCAGATCGGAGAACTCCTTGCGGCGAGTTGCAAATTAGTCATGACGACTCCCGGCGGACTGGCGGCCGTAGCATCGACCGTATCGCGGATGACCGTGTGGAACTGGCGGATCAGCAGTTCCTGGTCGCTGAGGTGGAAAGTGCTCTGCGCCCGTGTCTTCAGCGCCGAGTGGGTGGCCTCGATGGTGTTCACGTCCTGCATCGCGAACTCAATCGTGCTGTCGACCACCAACTCCTGCGCCAAGCGCTCATGCGCGTTGACCGGCGGCACGAAGTACATGTCGATCTCGTAGATGTGCGAGTCGACGGTCTCCGGCCAGTAGGTGTAGGTGATGTAGTAGCCGCGGGCCCAGATCTGGATCGAGATGTTCGGGAAGACCCAGAATTGGTCGTTGCCCCACGATGCGATGTTGCCGCGGTTCAGGAAATCGGGCTGCGGACCGATATCTGGAACATCGTCGGGTCCGAACAGAGCCGGCGCGGAACAGCTTGTAGACCCAACGCTGGTCCTGGCGGGCTGGTCCTGCGGTGCCCGGTTCGCGGGGCGGCAGCGGCGGCGGTCCGGGGACCGAGGTAAGCATGTGCGGCCGGAACAGTTCGTAGTGGTAGGAGTCGACGGGCGGCACCATCTTCTCGGCTTTGGAGACGTCGGGGTCGATGAAGCGACCGTGCACATACGGCGGGTGATACCACTCGCAGACCGAGTCGACGGCCAGCTTCCAGTTCCCGTTGATCCGGGTGGAGAACCCGTAGCGCTGCGTCATCTTCTCGAACGGATAGGTCTCGATGGCTAACAGCCCGTCGCCGAGGAAATCCCGCAACGGCACCGGATCGTCGGCGAGGTTGATGAAGATGAAGCCCGCCCACACCTCGCAGTGCACCGGCGGCATCCGCAGCGTGTTCTTGTCGAGATCGAAAAACTCGTCTTCGTTGGTGATGTGGTTGACCTTGCCGTCCAAGCCGTATCGCCAGCCGTGGTACTTGCAGGCAAACGCGCGACACGTTCCCGAGGACTCTCGTCCGGGGTGCTCCTGCCAGACGACCTTGTTGCCGCGGTGGGCGCACACATTGTGGAACGCGTGCACGGTGTCGTCCAGATCGCGGGCGATCACGATCGATGCGAGGCCGCCGGGCAGGTCGCGGGTGAAGTACGAGCCCTTGCGCGGCAGCCGCTCGATTCGTCCGATGCACAACCAGTTTCGCTTGAATACGGCTTCTGCGCTCGGCGGCGAAGAATTCCTCGGAGATGGAGTCTTCGTAGTTGACCGGGGCCGTCCCGAGTTCGGGATAGTCGGTGGTGAACTTGCCGCGGCCGGTGGACAGTCGCTGCTGGATGCTGGTCACGATCGGACTCCTTCGCTGCGCTGACCGTCGGGCGGGTGGGCGTGACCAGGGCTCTTGGTCCCAGGCCCTATCGAGCGGCGCCATCTCACCGCCGAACGGGAAGAAGGCCCGCTGCGCGTAGGTTTCCCGCGCCAGGCCGTGGCCGAGTTCGTCGATGAAGGCCCGTTTGAGCGGGTTGGTGAACAGCTGGCGTGAGTAACGCAGCGTCAGCGGCGGACGCTTGACCAGTTCGCGAGCCAATTCCCATGCCCGGTCCAGCAACTGGTCTTTGGGCAGCACCTCGTTGACCACACCCCACTCCTTGGCTTCGGCCGCACCGAGTTTCATCCCGGTCAGCAGGAAATAGCGGGCGCGGGTGTGGCCGGCCAGAAAGCTCCAGATGACGTGCTGACCGTCGCCGGGCACCTGGCCGCGCGGGAAATGCGATGCGTCCTGGAAGTAGGCGTCCTCGGACGGCCAGCACGATATCGCCGAGCAGCGGCACCTCGGAGTGCATGTTGCACGGACCGTTGACGGCGCTGATCATCGGAACGTCGACGTCGAGCACGTTGGTGATCAAGATGCCGTGCATACCAGGCCTTTTCGTCAAGCTTGTGCAGGCCCCGGGTGCCGGGCATCAGCAGATAATCGGGTTTTTCGACGGGGTCGCCGTTGGGCATGCGTCCCCAGTTGGCGTTGTAGTTCTCGCCGGTGCCGGTGTGGATGAGCACCTTGATCTCGCGGTCGCCGGCGATGTCGGCGAACGCGTCGGACATCTGGTCGTGTGCGCGCCAGTCCCACACCAGGCTGCCGCCGTTGGTGTGGCACTGCATGAGCAGGATGCCGTCGTCGGAGAGTTCGAGCCGATAGTTCGGGTACCGGTCGTGGTACTCGCTGTATCTGGTCCGTTTTGCCATAGAGCCGTCCCGTTCCCTTGAGCGATCGCCCAAATGAGTCCCACCGATGCTGGTGAGGGTCAAGCTCAGCGTCCGTGCAGCCGGGCCACCACCGGTGCGAAGGATCCGATCTGGGACTGCTGGACCGTGACGTAGTTGATGCCCAGCTGTTCCCGCCGCGAACACAGGTTCTCAACAACGCTTTCCACCGAGCCGACCAGGACGTTGGGATGGTCGCGCAGCAACTCGGCGTCGATCCCGGTTGCCTTTGCAACACGCGCCAGGTCGGTCAGCGCAGTTTCGGGATCGTCGGTGATCTGCGTGAAGTACGGCGAGCTCTCGACGTCCAGACCACCGAAGCGCTCACCGGCAGCGTCGCGCACGAAGCCGATTCGACGTTGGGCGACTGCCTGTGGATCGAGGCCGTCGGCGTCGCGCGCCACGAACGGCACGCTGGAAATGCTGACGATGTCGGCTTCCCGGCCGGCCAGCGACAGGACGCGCTGTCCGCCACCGCCGATCATGATCGGGGGATGCGGGCGTTGCACCGGTCGGGGCCGTCCGGCGTATCCGTGCACCTGAACGAAGTCGCCTGACCAGTTCAGCTCTTCGCCTTGCCAGTGCGCCTTGATGAACGAGACGACCTCGGCAAGCTTGGCGATTCGCCGGCCCGGCAGGCTCGAAGTCGATTCCCATCGCGGTGTACTCGACGTCGCTCCACCCGGCTCCGATGCCCATCTCCAGCCGACCGTCGGACAGCAGGTCGAGCGTCGCCGCCTCCTTGGCCAATACCGCCGGCGCGTGATAGTCGATGCAGAACACCCGGCACCCGATGCGCAACGTCTGGCTCATCGCGGCCGCCGTCGCCATCGCCGCGATGGGGGCCAGGTCTTGGCGAGGGGTGCGCGCGGCTCGCTGCGCGGGGCCCGGTCCCAGGTAGTGATCAGCCAGGAAAAGCGTTGAGTAGCCGAGGTCTTCGACTTTGCGAACGGTGTCGTGCCACTCGCGGCCCCCGGCGGCGTTGGTCGCCTGCACTGCGAAACGAAATGGCGGCCTGTCCATCAACGGACCCTAACGCCTTCACTTGACCGCCGTCGACGGGGAGTGATAGGCATGTTTGGGCGGTCGCTCAGGAAGGTGGGTTGCAGGCTTGAAGACGGCGGTCGTGACCGGCGGTGCGTCAGGGATTGGCCGCGCGGTCGCCCAACGGTTGCGCAGCGACGGATTTCAGGTCGCCGTCATTGACCTGTCACCCACCGACGACGAGTACGGCCATGTCGCCGACGTCAGCGACCGCGCCCAGGTGGACACCGCCGTCGCGGCGATCCGCGACGCAGTTCGGCCCAATCCTGGTGCTGGTCAACGCCGCCGGGGTGGAAGGCTTCAAGAAGTTTTCGCACATGTCGTTTCAGGAATGGTCCAAGGTGATCGACGTCAACCTGAACGGTGTATTCCACACCATCCAGGCCGTGCTGCCCGACATGGTCGAGGCCGGATGGGGACGTATCGTCAACATCTCGTCGTCCAGCACGCACTCCGGACAACCGTTCATGGCTCACTACGTCGCAGCGAAATCCGCGGTGAACGGGCTGACCAAATCGCTGGCGCTCGAATACGGCCCGAGCGGGATCACCGTCAACGCCGTACCGCCGGGATTCGTCGACACACCGATGCTGCGCAGCGCGGAGAGTCGGCATCTACTCGGTGGCTCGGTGGAGGACCACATCAATCGCACACCGGTGCGCCGGGTCGGACAGCCCGAGGATATCGCCGCCGCGTGTTCGTTTTTCATATCCGAGGAGGCCAGCTACATCACCGGCCAGATCCTCGGTGTCAATGGCGGCCGCAACACCTGAGAGGCATTGATGTACGAGAGAGACCAACTGTTCATCGACGGCAAGTGGACTTCCCCTGTTTCTAAGCCCGTTTCCGGGCTCGAGTCCGACGCCGTCATCACGGTGGTATCGCCGCACAGCGAGGCGGTCATCGGCCACGCGGCCTGCGCGGGACCTGCGGATGTTGACCGGGCGGTCGAGGCCGCGCGGGCGGCCTTCGACACCGGACCCTGGCCACGCATGCAGCCCGCCGAACGGATCGAGGCACTCACCAGGCTGGCCGGCATCTACAAAGAGCGTCGAGCCGACATGGCGGCGCTGATTTCGGCCGAGATCGGCGCTCCGATCAGTTTCGCCAAACGGGCGCAGGTGGCGCTGCCGCTGACGATGATCTCGGCGTTCTGCGGTATGGCGCAGAACTACGAATGGCAGCAGGCACGTCCGGGCTTGTACGGCAAGGATATTCGGATACTGAAGCAACCGGTTGGAGTCGTCGCCGCGGTGGTGCCGTGGAACATGCCGCAGTTTCTCACCGTCACCAAGGTGGTGCCGGCGCTGCTGGCCGGCTGCTCGGTAGTGCTCAAACCGGCACCCGAGTCGGTGCTCGACGCGCAGCTGCTCGCCGACTTGGTCGCAGAGGCGGACCTTCCGCCCGGTGTGCTGAACGTGGTGCCCGGCGGTCGCGAGGTCGGTGAGCTGTTGGTGGGCCACTCGGGCGTCGACAAGGTCTCGTTCACCGGGTCGACGGCGGCCGGTCGACAAGTCGCTCTCGCCTGCGCCGCAGGCCTGAAGCAGGTCAGCCTCGAACTGGGCGGCAAGTCGGCGGCCATCGTGCTTGACGACGCCGACCCGTCGTCCACCGCCACCGCGATTCAGATGGCCAGCCTCGCCAACAGCGGGCAGGTCTGCAACGCGCTGAGCCGGATCCTGGTGCCGGCGGCCCGCAAGGACGAGTTCGTCGACGCGTTGGCGGCCGGGATGTCGTCGATGACGGTGGGCGACCCCGCCGATCCCAACACGCAGATCGGCCCGCTGGTGGCACAGCGTCAGCAGGAACGGGTTCGCGGCTACATCGAAGCGGGCAAGAACGAAGGCGCGCGCCTGGTGATCGGCGGCAGCGATATGCCCGACGGTCTGGACACCGGCTGGTATGTGCGGCCGACGCTGTTCAGCGACGCGAGCAATGACATGCGGATTGCCCGCGAGGAGATCTTCGGCCCGGTGCTGACCGTCATTGCCTACCGCGACGAAGACGAAGCGATCCGGATCGCCAACGACTCCGAGTACGGGCTGGCCGGCTCGGTGTTCACCGCCGACGTCGACCGCGGATACGGCGTGGCGGCCCGGGTCCGGTCGGGCACTTTCGGCGTCAACGAGGGCTACATCATGGATCCGGTGGCCCCGTTCGGCGGTGTCAAGAACAGCGGCTACGGCCGCGAACTCGGCACCGAAGGAATCGACAGTTACACCGTGAGCCAATCGATTTCGGCTGCGGCGCCGAACTAGTGCCGGGTGCCGCCGACTTCGGCGGGCAGCGGTGGCGGCAACGGCGCTGCGTCGGCCGGCGCTGTTGTTGGCGGCGGTGGCGCGGCCGGCGCTGACGTACCCGGCGCCGCTGCAGCCGTTTTCGCGCCCGTGGAAATACACCATCGGTTCTCGTGCGGATCTCCTGGTTGCCCTCGCTGACGACCAGCGAACTGGACGTCACCGTGTAGGTGATTCCGTCGCTCTGGGCGACGTATCCGCCGTCGGCCGACGCCGACGCCGGCACGACCAACTTGGCGCCGTCGCTGATCCGCACGCCGTGGTACTCGTATTTACCGGTAGAGGTCTTGCAGATCGCCACCCGCGAGGTCGCCGTGCTGCCGAAGGCCACCGCGGTGTCCGGCGCCGCGCAGCGCGCGGTGGAGTCGACGAAACCCAGGGCGTCGGTCGACGGGTCGGCGGGGGCGGACGGCACGCCGAGCGACAAAGCAGCGCCAACCCCGCCGCGGCGGCGGTGGCGGTGCGGGCGGCAAAAAGCCCAAATGACGACATCAGGCCTCCACCCGAACACGGGCAACCGGGTGGGACGCGTCCCCACGCCGCCCGACCACCAAATCGTTAGCTTCTTGAGATCCGCCGGGTGACTAGCGCTAGATTCGACGCCGACCCGCGCCGATGAAAGGGGCCAAGCCATGGCGAACTCCCGCAAACTGCTGTTCGAGCCGAATACTTACGACCCGTCACATTTCGACGCCGAGACGCGGCGTCAACTGCGCGCGGTGATCGACTGGTTCGAAGAACGCGGCAAAACCAGGCTGCTCCGCGACGATCTCGAGGCCGCGTGGGTGTCGGACTTCCTCGACTTCATCAAGCAGGAACGGATCTTCGCGACCTTCCTCACCCCGTCGGAGTACGGCGGGGGCGACCCGAACAAGCGGTGGGACACCTCGCGCAACGCCGCGCTCAGCGAGATCTTCGGGTTCTACGGGTTGTCGTACTGGTACGCCGAGCAGGTCACGATCCTGGGCCTCGGGCCGATCTGGCAGAGCGACAACATCAAGGCCAAGGAACGCGCGGCCAGTCAACTCGAAGCCGGCGGCGTGATGGCGTTCGGGCTCTCCGAGCGCGAGCACGGCGCCGACATCTACAACACCGACATGCTGCTGACACCGGCTACGGACGACGACGAGGGTGTTAGTCTTTCGCGCGTCGGGAGAGAAGTACTACATCGGCAACGGCAACGTCGCGGGCATGGTGTCGGTGTTCTCCCGGCGCACCGACGTCGACGGCGCCGACGGCTACGTCTGGTTCGTCGCCGACAGCGGCCATCAGAACTACGAGCTGATCGGCAACGTCGTGCACGGGCAGATGTTTGTCAGCAACTTCCGGCTCAACGATTACCCGGTGCACGAGGAGGACATCCTGTGCACCGGCCCGGAGGCGTTCTCCGCGGCACTCAACACCGTCAACGTCGGCAAGTTCAATCTGTGCAGCGGCTCGATCGGGATGTGCGAGCACGCCTTCTACGAGGCGATCACGCATGCCAACAACCGCATCCTGTACGGCAACCCGGTCACCGACTTCCCCCACGTGCGGGCCAGCTTCGTCGAGGCCTACGCCCGATTGGTCGCGATGAAACTGTTCAGCGACCGCGCGATCGACTACTTCCGCAGCGCCAGCCTCGATGACCGTCGATACCTGCTGTTCAACCCGGTGACCAAGTCCAAAGTCACCTCCGAGGGCGAGACGGTCGTCACCCTGCTCTGGGATGTGTTGGCCGCCAAAGGCTTCGAGAAGAACACCTACTTCTGCGAAGTGGCGCGGCTGATCGGCGCCCTGCCGCGGCTCGAAGGCACCGTGCACGTCAACGTCGCGCAGATCCTGAAGTTCATGCCCAACTACATGTTCAACCCGGCGACTTACCCTGAGATCGGCACGCGCAACGACTCGGCCGACGACGTGTTCTTCTGGGCGCAGGGTCCGGCCCGCGGCGCATCCAAGGTCCAATTCGCCGATTGGACAGCGGTTTACGAAAAGCACCTGGACATACCGAATGTGGCGCTTTTCTACGAGCAGGCCCGTGCGCTCAAGGAGCTGTTGGCCACCGCCGCGCCGGACGCAGACCAAATGCGCGACCTCGACTTCCTGCTGGTCGTCGGCCACCTGTTCACGCTGGTGGTCTACGGTCAGCTGATTCTCGAGCAAGCCGGCCTGAACGGACTCGATGCCGACCTGCTGGACCAGATCTTCAGCGTCCAGATCCGCGATTTCTCCCAACACGCCGTCGCCTTGCATGGCAAGCCGAGTTCCACAGCGGCGCAACAGGCCTGGGCTATCTCGGCGGTGCGCAAGCCGGTAGTCGATGCCGACCGCTTCGACCGCGTTTGGCAGCAGGTCAAGGCCTACGACGGCGTCTACCAGATGCGGCCCTAACCGGCAGTCGGGGTGAACGGCACGTCGTCGGGTGCCGCATGGCGCGCGGCCAGCAGCGTGCGGGCGGCGTCGCCGATCGGAATCCGCAGCGGCAACTCCGGCTTTTCCGCGGCGTCGGCGATCTCGGCCGCTACCTGCTCGAGGTGTGATCATCCCGGCCCGCGGGCCGCCGCCTTTGAGGAATTCGGCGTAGGGATCGTCGGGCAGCGTGTAGGTGGTCACGTCGTCGAGTGCACCGGAACTCACCGCGCCGGGCTCGAGCAGCGCCGCTTGGACGCCGTGCGGCGCAGTCTCGATGGCCAGCGCCTCGACCAGCGCCTCCAGCGCCCATTTCGTCGCCGCATACGCCGCGCCCGGCGGCAGCACGATGCGACCGACGATGCTGGACATGAACAGCAGCTTGCCGTCGCCGCGGGCGCGCATCTGCGGCAGCGCGGCCTGGGCGACGCGGATCGCGCCGACGGTGTTGAGGTTGAACAGCCGTTGCAATTCAGGCAGCGGTATGGCTTCCACGGCGGCGTAGAAGATCTCGGCGGGGTTGACGATGACGATGTCGACATCACCCGCGCCCGCGAATGCTGCGGTAACGCTGGCGTCGTCAGTGACGTCGAGGGCCATTCGTTGACTGACGTCGAGGTCGGTCAGCGAGCGGGGATCACGCGCGGTGGCTATTACGCGGTGTCCGCGGCGGGCGAACTCCTCGGTGATGGCGCGGCCGATCCCACGACTGGCTCCGGTGACGAGGACAGATGACATGGCGTTTGCTCCTAGCGGTGAGTTTTCATCGAACGCCACTAATAAACCGATCGGTGTACCTCGTTGTTCCGACGTACCCGAGCTTTCTTCGGGTGCGAACAGATCGGTGCATGACGCCGGGCCTACTATCAGCGCATGCACGGCTCCAAGATCCTGATCACCGGCCCGACCGGACAGGTCGCCAGTCCCATTGCCCAGGCCCTGGCGGTCGATAACGAAGTCTGGGGTATCGCACGGTTCACCAACGCCGCGGCCCGTGAGGCCCTGGAGAAGTCGGGGGTGCGGTGCGAGACCGTCAACCTGGCCGCGGGGGACTTCACCGGCATTCCGTCCGATTTTGATTACGTGCTCAACTTGGCGGTGGCCAAGAGTGGGAACTGGGAGAAAGATCTCGCGGCCAACGCAGAGTCGGTCGGACTCCTGATGGCCCACTGCCGCAACGCAAAAGCGTTCCTGCATTGCTCCTCAGGCGCCGTCTACGACCCGCCGGACGACGAACCACGAACCGAGCACGCCGCGTTGGGCGACAACCACAAGCCTTTGTTCCCAACCTATTCCATCTCCAAGATCGCCGGCGAGGTAGTCGCCAGGACGATGGCCCGCGCACTCGGCGTGCCGACCACCATCGCACGGCTCAACGTCCCGTACGGCGACAACGGCGGGTGGCCGTTCTATCACATGGAGATGATGCTCGGCGGCATCCCGATCCCGGTCCCGGCCGGCGGGCCGGCCCGCTACAACCCGATCCACGAGGACGACATCGTCGCGACCATCCCGAAACTGCTTGAGGTGGCGTCGATCCCGGCGACCACGCTCAACTGGTGCGGCGAGCAGACCGTCAGCCTGCAGGACTGGTGCGGCTACCTCGGCTCGCTGGTCGGCAAGGAACCGGTCTTTCAGGAGAGCGAGCAGGCGTTGCGCGGCAATCCCACCGACCCGAGCCGGATGCGCGAGGTCGTCGGTGTCAGCCACGGTCGACTGGCACGACGGAATGCGCCGGATGGCAGCCAAATTCCATCCGGAGCTGGTCGGCTCCGGCTAGTCCTCCTTGGCGATCAGCCGCTTCAGCGCTTCGCGATCGGGCGCCAGCAGCTCGTCGATGCGCTCCTGGTTCACGTCGGCGACGATGATCTCGCCGACCTCCTGGTACACGTTGCTGAAGATGCCGTGCGACTTCATCTTCTCGGTCTGATAGATGTTGTCCTCGGTCGGTGTCACGTAGTACACGATCTCCGGCTTGAACCGATGGATCAGCCACAGGTGGATGACGTCCATCAGCCTCTTCTTGCGCAGTTTCTCGGCGAACGTGTTCTGGTCACGCACCGTGAGGATGTTGCGTCCGTGCCGGTCCTTGATCGGGTCGACAACCGCGTTGGCAAGCGGCTCCTCTCCGTCGCCGTAGATGCCGAGTTCGAGCACGTCGGCTCCGGCGCGTCGCGGACGTAGCCGCACGGACAGCTTCTCGCCGATCTGGTAGTGCTCGCTCCACATCGCCAGCCAGTCCTCCAGCAACTTCTTCGGCACCTCGGTCTGCACGAGATGCTGGTGCTGCGTGGATCCCTCGCCCATGGCCTTGGTCGTCGCGGTGCGGCCGGACGAGGCGGCCAGCGCGGCGTCGCTGCGCGGCCCGCCGACCAGGGTCTGCGGCGTGCGGTAAGGAGACTCGACCAGACGCATCTTGCGCTGCAGACGCGCCAGCGCCAGCATGCCGTCCTGCCTGAGGTTGGCGGCGAACTCCTCGGCGG
Organism: uncultured Actinomycetota bacterium; assembly: GCA_963791535.1. Lineage (GTDB taxonomy): Bacteria > Actinomycetota > Actinomycetes > Mycobacteriales > Mycobacteriaceae > Mycobacterium. The sequence continues at coordinate 94,933 of CAWBSW010000021.1, forward strand.
CGACACCGTCGATCTGGTGCCCGCCGTAGGTGATGAAGTTGAAGACGAAGCCCATCTTGCCGAGTTCCCCAGGGAACGCCCGCATCTCGTCGTCGCTCATCCCGGTGGTGTCCCAGTTGAACGACGGCGAGAGGTTGTAGGCCAGCATCTGGTCGGGGAACACCGCGTGGATCGCGTCGGCGAATTGGCGGGCGTCGACGAGATCTGCCGTCTTGGTCTCCATCCACAGGATGTCGGCGAATGGCGCCGCGGCCAGCGACTTGGCGATCGCATACGGGATGCCGCCGCGGATCTGGTAATAGCCTTCGGGCGTCTTAGCCGGTTCGCAGTCCCATCCGGGGTCGGCCCCCAACTCCCGCGCCTTTTTGCGGGCGTTGTACAGCGGCGCACGCTCGGCGAACTGCTCGCCATTCGGCGGCGGTCATGTCGCGCGCTTCGCCTTCGCTCTCGGCGAATTCGAGCAGGTCCGCAACGGCTTCGCCGTAGGTCATCAGCCTGGCGTCGTCCTGCCACGCGTCGACGAACTTCGACTCGATCTCGTCGAAGACGGCGTCGATCGAGTGCTGCTCGTGGTCGGGGTGCGCGGCCGCGACGGTGATCAGCTCCGCGATGCCGTGACGCTCCAACCACGCATCTGCGGTGGCGTACTCGCCGTCGGGGAGCGCGTAGAGCAGATGCCCGTTGAGTTCCTTGAATCCCGCGTCGTAGAAGCGTCGGACCATCGCGAGGAAGCAGGATTTGTAGGACGGGATCTTCAGGTTGGTGGTGCCGAGCAGGAATGGCTGATCACGCTCGTCGGCGCGGCTGTCGAGCAGGTTGGCCGCCTCGGCGTCGGTGCGCGCGACGATGATGCCCGGCACCCGCATGATGTCGAGTTGGAAGCGGGCGGTGTTGAGCCGCTTGATCTGTTCGTCCGATGGCACCAGCACTTTGCCGCCCTGATGCCCACACTTCTTGGTGCCCGGGCGCTGGTCCTCGATGTGATATCCCGGCACGCCCGCTTCGACGAACCGTTTGATGAGGTTGCGCACGTGCGGATCGCCGCCGTGGCCGGTGTCGGCGTCGGCGATGATGAACGGCCGGTAGTCGACCGCCGGCGTTCTTTCGCGTTGTTCGTCGCTCATCCGCAGCCGCAGGTACTGCTGATTACGGTCGGCGGTCAGCAGTGCGCGGACCAGGCCGGCGGCCTCGTCGGGCACCTGGCTCAGCGGGTAGCTGGCCAGGTCGGGCCCCGGGTCTTCGCTGATCGAGCCCTTGGCGGACGTCGCCCACCCGCCGAGGTAGATGCCCTCGATGCCCATCCGCTTCATGGCCACTGCCTGCCCCGGCGAGTACGGGCCGAAGGTGGTGATGCTCTTGCGCTGGGCGAACAGCTCGCGCAGCCGAGGATAGAAGGCCTCCGCCGCCTCCCGCGCCACGATGTAATCGCTGGGGATGGTGCCGCGCTGCTCTACGACTTGGCGGGCGGAGTAGAGCCGAGTGATTCCGTCGAACCGTGCGCTGTCGAAGTATCGCTCCGTGGCGGCTGTGTCTTTCTCAAAATCACCGTGAAAGCTGTCCTCGACCGGTGTGCGTGCCCGGTGTCCGCGTCAATTGCCATGATCGTTCGCTCCTCTTCCAGCCCAACTTCCCCCGATAGTGCGAGTCTATAGGCTGCTGTGCGGCATAAAGTTTCAAATCGGGATCTCCCTGGCCAGATCGGCCGCATCGAGGATGCCGCCATCCGGGCGCCGCTAAACCCCAGGTTAATTAGCGTCGGGGTCATTTTGGCCGTTCGGCATAGTCCACTCGGATACACTCGCGCCACGCGGCGACGGCGCCGCATCCGAGGGGAGCCGTGATGAGTTCTCGACGATCGGCCCGCACGCTGGGCTCCTTACCGGCGGCCTTGCCGCCCAGCCGCACTGTCCCCGTCCGCTCCCCGGACGGCACCCGCCTGCACACCGAGGTATTCGGACCCGAAGACGGCTATCCGATCGTGTTGGCGCACGGCATCACCTGCGCCATCCGGGTGTGGGCCTACCAGATCGCCGAGCTGGCCACCGATTACCGGGTGATCGCGTTTGACCATCGCGGTCACGGCCGCAGCGGGATCCCCCGGCGCGGCGGGTACAGCCTTGCCCACCTCGCGGCCGATGTCGACGCGGTGCTGGAGGCAACGCTGGCTCCGGGCGAGCGTGCCGTCATCGCCGGACACTCGATGGGCGGCATGGCGCATCGCCGCCTGGTCGGACCGGTACCGCCACAAGGTTGAGCGGCGCGTCGACGCCGTCGCGCTGATCAACACCACCACCGGTGATCTGCTGCGCGAGGTGAGGTTGTTGCCGGTGCCGGCGCCGTTCGCGCCGGTCCGGGTGCTGGGTGCGCGCGCCCTGGTCAACATCTTCGGTTCGTTCGACGTGCCGCCCGCGGTGCGGCGCGCCACCCGGGAAATGATTTCGATGCTTGCGGTCGGCGCCGACGCCGAGCCCGAGGTCGGCGCCCTGATCTACGAGCTGTTCAACGCCACATCGCCGGCCGGACGCGGCGGCTGCGGCAAGGCGCTGGTCGACGCGTTGCAGCGTCGGCACATCAACCTCGCCGGTCTGACCGTCCCGACACTGGTTATCGGCAGCGAACGCGACCGGCTGACGCCGCTGGTCCAATCCCGGCGGATCGCCGAGGCCGCACCCAACCTGGTCGACCTGGTCGTGCTGCCCGGTGGGCACTGCTCGATGCTGGAACGCCCCGCTGAAGTCAACCGGGAGCTACGCGCGCTCGCCGAATTGATGGCCGGCAGCCGACGCATCAGCTCCTAGCCGCCGGGCGGCGACGATGCAGAGCGAAGCGATGAGGAGGAGCCGCGCTCATAGGCGCTGAGCGACCTCAGCGGCGGCCCGCTGCCCGGAGCGCACCGCCCCGTCGAGGAATCCGGTCCACTCGTCGGCGGTCTCGGTGCCGGCCCAGTGGATGGGTCCGACCGGGCGGCGCAGCCAGGGCCCGTACCGCGTCCACGACCCCGGTGGTACCGCGGCAGTCGGTCCGCCGGGCGCGAATTCTTCTGCGCCCCAACGATGGTCGACGTAGTCGAGGGGCTTCAGCGCTTCGTCGCCGAACAGCGATGCGAAGCATTCCAGCGCGCGCTGCCGACGCTGATCGGCGGGTAGCTCGTCGAAGGTCCGGGCATCGACGAACCCCAGCAGAATGCCCGGTCCGTCGGGCTGCGGGCTGACGTCGAAGGTGATGAACACCGGGCCCTCGTCGGACAGCGCTTCGCCGGAGGCCCCGTTGCTCCGCCAGAACGGGGTGGCGTAGGCGGCATACGCCTTGGACAGTCGGCCCTGCGGCCAAACCTTGGCGAGTTGGTCGTATTCGGCGGGCAGCGGGGGAGTGAACTCGATGAAGCTGCGATGAGCCGGCGGGATCGCGACGACGACGAACCGGGCGTCGGCCCGGCCCTTGTCACAGCTGACGCTCACCCCGTCGTCGCGGTGATCGATGCGTCGCACCGGTGCCTCCAGCACCACCCGGTCGCCGAGTTCGGCCGCCGACGCGTCGGCGATCTGTTGCGTGCCGGCCAAGAAACGGTCCTGCTGGGCACCGTTTTCCACGTCAAGCAGCCGATCCAGACCGCCGGCCGCCCGCACGTAGCGGGCGGCGTGCAGCATCGACACGTCGTCGGGTTCGCATCCCCAGGTCACCCGCGCCATGATGGCCAGCAGATCGCGTGCGGTGGCACCGGCGCGCACCGACCGCAGCCAGTCGCCCAGCGACTGGCCGTCGAGCCGAGCTGCGCGGCGGGCTTTCCACGGCTCGGCCAGCGGAACTGTCCGGGCGATCCGCTCGAATTGCCAACGCACCCGGCCGATGTCGATGAGGCCGCCCAGCGAGAGCCGCGGGATGGTGCCGCTGTACGAGCGAACCGCGCCGCGCCATCGGATCAGGTTGGCGCCGTCGTGGTAGGTCGGGACCGTCGGGATGCCGAGCTCGTCGGCCAGCGCCAGCACTGCGTCCTGCGTCGGGCCGACGAACGTGCCGCCCATGTCAACCGGGATGCCGGCGACATGGCCGGTGTGCGAGCGTCCGCCCACCCGGTCGCGGCCCTCGAGCACCAGCACATCGTGTCCTAGCCGCATCAGTTCGCGGGCTGCGGTGAGGCCGGCGAAACCGGCCCCTACCACGACGACATCGGCGGTCCAGGTCGCGTCGGGCATGCCCCTTAGTCAACCGCACGCGCGCTGCGTAAGGTGAACCCACCTTGAAAGTGTTCACCGCTTTATACGGGCTGACCGACGCAGCCGACCGCGCGCGGGAACTGCGCGACGCCGGTGCCAGCGGCGTCGCCAGCTTCGAGGGAGCGCACGACGTGTTCGCGCCGCTGACGTTGGCGTCCACCGTTGGCGGCCTGCACCTGATGACCAACGTCGCTATCGCGTTCCCGCGCAACCCGATTCACCTGGCGCATCAGGCCAATGACCTCCAGCTGCTGAGCTCGGGCCGGTTCATTCTCGGCCTCGGCACCCAGATCCGCACGCAAATCGAGAAACGCTTCGGCGCCCAGTTCGACAAGCCGGTGGCCCGCATGACCGAGCTGATTGCCGCGTTACGCGCGATCTTCGCAGCATGGAACTCCGGCGAGCGCTTGAATTTTCGCGGCGACTACTACCGGCACACGCTGATGACGCCCACCTTCAACCCAGGGCCGAATCCGTACGGTCCGCCGCCGATTTACGTCGGCGCGCTCGGGCCGCGGCTGACCCGTGCCGTCGCCGAGCATGCCGATGGTCTGCTGGTGATGCCGTTCGGCTCGAAACGGTTTCTGCACGAGCACACCATGCCGTCGGTGCGCGAAGGTCTGCGCGCCGCCGGCCGCGAAACCGGCGACTTCACTGTGCTGCCCGAGATCATCGTGTCGGTCGGTGACAGCGACGCCGAACGCGAGCAGGCCGATGCGGGGACGCGTCGGCTGCTGGCGTTCTACGGGTCGACCCCGGCGTATCGGCCGGTGCTGGCCGCGCACGGTTGGGAGGATCTGCAGCCCGAGCTCAACACGCTGTCCAAGCAGGGCCGCTGGCAGGAGATGGGCGGACTGATCGACGACGAGATGCTGCACACGATCGCGGCCTGCGGCACGCCCGCGGACGTCGCAAGACATGTCCGGGACCGCGTCGACGGTGTGGCCGACACCGTCTGCCTGTACCAGCCGGGGCCGATGAGCCTCGACACGCTGGCCGCGATCATCGACGAGCTAGGCTGATCGCCTCGAATGTGGGCTTGTGTCAAACTTTTCCGCCAAAAGCGTGCATCAACCCCACACTCGGCGCAGCCTTACGGCGCCACCGTTAACCAGTCGGCGAACCCCGACGGGTCGTGGCGGCCCAGCGCGCCGTGTTCGTAGAGGCCCCAACCTTCCACCGGATCGCCGTCGCCGTCGCGGCACACCGCGCGCCCCACATGGTCGATGACGCCGAAGCCGGATCGCCCGATGATCGCCGGATCGGTCATGTCGTAGGTGAGCCGTTCGACGAACTTCTCGCCCTTCCACATGCCGTGCAGCCAGTCCGAGTCGCCGCCGTAGCCGCCACCGACATGGATGGGGACCGGCAGCTTGGACTCCACATCGAAGTGGACGGGGGTGCCGTCGGGGGCGGTCGCGTCGATCGTCGCGCCGGTCGGGATGCGGGTTCCGGAGCGGTAGTGGATCTTGACCCGTGGCCAGCCCAGCTGCTCGACTCGGCCGTCCCGCCAGATACGGGTGCAGTCGTTGAGCGAACGGAAGCCGTTGGGCTCCTCTTGGATGATCAGCACGATGGCGAAGTCGTCAAATGCCATCGGCACGTAGAGCCACCACATGCCCTCGAACGGCGGGTCGGCGGGGCGGCCCGCGGGTTCTGGCTCGCCGATCGGCCTAATGCCCCAGGACCGGTCGCGGCTGCCGATCCAGGTGGCGGGGTCGACGGCGATCTCCTGCCCGTCGACGGCGATCCGGCCGCTCCAGCTGCCGAGCTGAGCGAACCGTTGCGCGTTAAGCGTTATCCGGTTACCCGAGCGCAGAATGTGCGGCTGCTCCTGGACGACGTCGAACAGCCCCTCCCAGGTGAGATCCGCTGCGATGCCTTCGGTTTCGTCGAGTATCAACCGCAGCTTGTGCAGCGGCTCGCTGACCTCGATCCGGTAGCCGTTCACGTTCTGGTTGAGCCGGTCCTGGTCGATGGCGTCGGAAAGGTGCACCGCGGTCTGGGTATCGCCGCGTCTGATGAGCACGAACGCATCCTTCACCCCGAGGTTGGGGTAGTAGCCGATGCCGCTGATCACAAAGATGTTTCCGGTGCGGTCGTGGGCGTTGAAGTAGGACCGGTCGTAGAAGTTTCGGTCCGATGAGCCCGGCCACGCGATCGGTTGGGGGACTTGATGTACCGGGTACTCGTCGAGCGGTCCGAGCATTACTGATCCTCTCCGATGAAAGTGTAGCGGTAATCGGTGTAGGTCAAACTTAACTCCCAGGTGACAATAGACCCTCAAAAGGCGCTGTAGGGATAAATATTCTTTGGTAAGCAACTGGCACTGAATGCCCCAGCGCGACAGCGCGATTGAATGACAGTGTGAACCGCCGTAGAGCGGTGTAACGTACCCGCTAGTTGCGCTTGGCCGCGCAGCTCCTCGCCGCGGATGTGGAGACGCACCGAAAGCTTGCGCGACCTAAAACTCAAACTAAGCCAGCAACTGTGTCAGTCGTCCGGGGCTTCCAAGCTCTGGCTAACGAGTCGGCGCAATCCAACGCTTTTCACCAGCGAATGCACGTAGAAGCTCTCCTCGGTTCGGGGTGTCCGGGTGGGCTGCCGCGAAGAGGGCTACTGACCGCGGGTAACCATTACCGGTGTGCTCGACGCTTGCGCCACCGCGGTGCTGACCGATCCGAGCATCATGCCGGCGAACCCTCCACGTCCATGGGTGCCAACTACTACGAGCTGGGCTTTGTCGGCTAGGTCGAGCAGATGGGTCGCGGGTCGGTCGTCGGCCAGGACGCGTTGTACGTGTACGTCAGGGAAGCGTTTCTCCCAGCCGGCCAGCTGCTCGGTGAGGAGTTCGCCTGCTGATGAGTGCGCCGCCGCGCGGTCCTTGGTCGGCACGCGTGCGATATCGGCGTCGCTGACGGCGTGTAGAGCAATCAATTCGACACCTCGTAACGAGGCTTCTTGGAATGCGATTCTCGTGGCGAGTTCTGATCCCTGGGATCCGTCGGTTCCGAGGAGCACTGGCGCGCCGGTGGCTTGGGGGTACAGGGCCGCATCCTGGTGGATCACCACTACCGGGCAGTGTGCGTGATGGACCAGGGCACTGCTGACGGATCCCAGCAGTAGCTGTCGGACGGTGCCGAGTCCGCGAGCGCCGACGACGACGAGGTCGGCGTCTTTGGACATGTCGATTAATGTCGGGGCTGGCCGGGAGAATTCAAGATGGAGTGTGACATCAAGGGGGCCATCGGATTTGGTAGATTCTTTGACGTCTCGAACGGCGTCTTCGAGGATTGCCCGTCCGTCGTCTTCGTAGAGCTCCCGCAGCTGCAAGGCGGGCCATGCGGGGGTGGGAATGGTAATGGCGTGAACGAGAGTGAGGCGCTCCTTGCGCAGTGCCGCCTCATGCGCGGCCCATCGGAGCGCCTCGTCGGAATATCCTGATTCGTCCAATCCGACAACGACACCGAAGTGTTTTCCTGCTGCAATCATTTGACTGTCCTCGGTTTTGGGTCGATTTCGAAAGGCCGTGTGCGCCCACTGATCACCCATGATGGTATGAGTGAGGGTTGGGGTCGGACAGGAGGCGTTGGTCCCAATCACGGACGGTCTAATGACCCTTGGTGCTTTTCAGGCCGATTGTGGGGCATTGATGGCTAGGCACTGTTAGCGGTCAGCAATCGATGAGCGGTGTCGTCCAGTGGACCCGGGTTCCGCCCGATGCCGGCGAGGCGATGTGGCAGGCTCAATACCATCCGTCAGTAACTGGGCCAGCCAGTCGGTCACCAGCGCGCGGTCGATGCGGGGTTCCTCCCCACGCTGCTCACACCAGCGGATGTACCCGGTGATGTGGTTGCCGTAGTTGTAGACGGTGGACTTAGCTTTGTTCTCGGCTTTAAGCACCAATATCCACGATTGGAGCAGCTCAGAAAGTAGATATATGCGCAGGTAGGCGCATTATGGCCTACACCGTTTTACTAAAACTAACCGATGAGACGCTTCATCAATCCGGCGTGGTAAAACAGCGATTCCACGTCGTCAGGTTTGTCGGTTTCCCCGAAATGCACCCGCCGGGCGCCGGTGCGCATGAACACGCAAGCCCACATCACACCCGAGTAGACGTAGAACCAGTGCAGGTCACGGACCTCGACGCCGGTGAGCCGCTGATAGGTGGCGCGGACGTCCTCCTCGCGCATCACCTCGGGCAGGCCCGGCAGCGTTGCGAGACCAGCTAATTCCTGAAAGACCATGTGCGCGAATATCATCCACGCGACGTCGAGTTCGCGTGGGCCCAGCGTCACCATCTCCCAGTCCAGCACGGCTACCGGTCGAAAGTCGTTGTACAAGACGTTGCCCACCCGGGCGTCGCCCCATAGCAGCACCGGCTCACTGGCGGCCACCTGTTGCGGCCAGTGGTCTTCCAGCCACTGAAAAGTCCGCTCCAGCAACGGCGATCGTCCGATGTCGGGCACCGCGAAGTCGTACCAGGACCGCACCCAGTTGAAGTGCCTGCGCAGTGCGGTGTCGCCGTGCTGACCCGCCCCCCTGTCTAGGAGGAAGCTAAACGTGGTGTCCGCGTCGGGGATTGAATGCAACGATGCCAGCACCCCGACGGTGGCGTCCTGCAGTTCGCGCTGACGCTCGGGCGGCGCGTCGGCGAACCAGTTGCCGCCGAAGGTGTAGGGCATGACGTCGGGCGGCACCACACCCTCGACGTAGTCCATCAAGAAGAAAGGTGTTCCCAAGACGTCGCCGGTGGGCTCGAGCCAGCGCACCCGCGGCACGGGAACGTCGGTCAGCTCGCCGACCATCCGTATCACGTCGAATTGGTGGTCGAGCCGATATGTCGGGAAGACCTGGACGTCCTCGGCGGTGGGCGCCACCCGGGCCACCAGCTTCTGCGTGATCGGCTGGCCGTCCTGCTCCCATCGGGCGGTCAAGATGATGGTCTCCGACGACATGCCGGTCGAGTCCACGCCGCTCTCCACGGTGACCTGCGGTGTCGCTCCGCCGGGCAGGACGGTTGACAGCCATTTCGACATCACCGCGGGCAGGGTGGTGACGTCGCGGCTGGAGCGCTGAAGTCGGTCGACTTGGTCGAGCACAGGTTCGTTGGCCACGGGTGCCTCCTTCATTGAGACGTCTTCGCGGCAATTACGATACGGTAGGTAGCGTTATGAAAGCAGACCCGCCCTCGGTTGACAAGGCCCCGGGTGCCGGACGGCCCCGTGATCCGCGTATTGACGCTGCCATATTGACGGCGACCGCGGATCTGCTTGTGCACATCGGCTATTCGAACCTGACGTTGGCCGCGGTTGCCGAACGCGCCGGAACCACCAAGACGGCGCTGTATCGGCGGTGGTCGAGCAAGGCCGAACTGGTGCACGAGGCCGCGTTCCCGGTGGCGCCCTCGGCGCTGGTCGGTCCGGCGGGCGACATGGTGGCCGATGTGCGAGCGATGATCGCCGCCGCGCGGGACGTGTTCACCACCCCGGTGGTGCGCGCCGCGTTGCCCGGGCTGGTCGCCGATATGAGCGCCGACTCCGAGCTGAACGCCAGGGTGATGTCGCGTTTCGTGGATCTGTTCACCGCGGTGCGGGTGCGGCTGCGCGAGGGCGTCGACCGCGGCGAGGTGCATCGCGATGTCGACCCGGACCGGCTGATCGAGTTGATCGGCGGAGCGACGTTGTTGCGGCTGCTGCTGCGTCCCGACGAACAACTCGACGACGCCTGGGTCGATCAGACCACCGCCATCCTCGTTCACGGCGTCACCCGAGATGTAGGGTCGGGCCGGTGACCGGACGACTGGACGGCCGGGCCGCGATCGTCACCGGCGCCAGCCGCGGATTGGGCCGGGCGATCGCTGTGGCGCTGGCGTCTGCGGGTGCGGCGGTCGCGGTGATCGGTCGCACCGAAAACGTCTGGGACGAGCGGCTGCCCGGGACGATCGGTGAGACCGTCGCCGACATCGAGTCGGCCGGCGGACGCGCGGTCGCAATCCGCGCCGACCTGCTCGACCGCGACGATATCGCGCGGCTCGTCGATCCAGGCCCGAGATGCGTTGGGCCCCATCACGATTCTGGTCAACAACGCGGCGTTCACCGCGCCCGGCCGGCCACCGAAGCCGGGTGAGGACGTGACGCCGCGCCAAGTCGGCCAAAGCGCCGCCGGCTGCGGCCAAACCCGATTGGCCGCCGCTGCTGGGAACGCCGCTGGGCGCGTACCGGCGACACTTCGAGATCTCGGTGTTCGCGGCCTACGAGTTGATCCAGCTGGTCTGCCCCGACATGATCGCCGCGAAGAGCGGCTCGATCATCAACGTCACCTCCGTCGCGTCCCGGCTACCGGGTGACGGTCCCTACCCCGACCGCAGTGGCGGCGTGCTGCCCGGCTACGGCGGATCCAAGGCCGCGCTGGAACACTTGACGTGGTGTGCGGCCTACGATCTGCAGGGCCACAACATCGCGGTCAATGCCCTATCGCCGTCCAAACCGATTATGACGCCCGGACTTTCGTACTACGCGCGCGGCTTCGACGACGTGGCGCAGGCCGAGGAGTTCGCGCGGGCGGCGGTGGAGTTGGCGCTGGTGGATCCGCAGGTCGTGACCGGACGAACGATCGGTCATCTGCAGGTGCTCGACGGCAGCTTCCGCTCGTTTCAGTCCTAAGCGGGCTTCGTCGCGGTGACCGCGTTGATGATCACCGCGTGCAGCCGGTGCCACTGCGGTGAGCAGAACCCCGCACGCAGCAGCAGACGGGTGGCGCGCGACCTGGTGCGGGCTTTTCCACGACGGCTGGTGAGCATTGTCGGCAGCAGCAACCACGAGAACTGGTCGACGAGCACCAGCCGGCCACCGGGACGCAGTACCCGGGCGCATTCGCACAGTCCCGCTTGCTGGTCAGACCAGTGATCGAAAGACGTTGTGCTGACGATCAGATCGAACGTTTCGGCGGGGTAGCCGATCTGTTCGGCAACGCCGACTGCGAATGTCAACCGATCGTCTTGGGTGACGGCGTTGGCCGTCCTCACCATCGCGGGAGCGGCGTCGATGCCGACAAATTGTTCGGCGTCGCTGTAGCGGCGGGCCAATGTTCGCAGCAGATAGCCCGTCCCGCAGCCCAGGTCGAGCACCCGGCTGGGAGCGGCGACGGTAGCCGACGGCGAGACTGGCGGTGCGGTCGGCGATCTCGTGATGGAGGCGGCCCCGCCAGCCGTGGTCGTAGCTCGCGGCCCGATCGTTGAACTCGGCGACGTCCCGATACGGCGGCACGGGTCAGTCTGCCACCGGCCGAGGTTGTTCGGCTAGGTTCTTGAGGTTGAGCAGTTGCCGGCGAGCCATGATGAGATCGCCGACCGATAGCCCGGGCGCCAGCCAGCGGCTCATGGCCGTGACGATTTTCATCAGCAGCCGGGTCGTCTGACCTTCCGGTACTAGGACATAAGAGATGCAACCGCCCATGATTTCACCGGTGAGCTGCTTGGGCGGCTCGACGGCGAGAATGCGTCCGAAGCGCCGCGTTGCGGCAGTGCTGAACGGCTCGCCGACCACCGGCTCGGGCAAGCCCATCAACTGCTGCGGCGAGCGACGGCCGAGGTTGTCGATCCAGTCGTAGGAGTATGGCGCGATCCTGATCTGGCCAACCCACGGCCACAGCGCTTCTGGTGTGGCGTGGACGGAAATTCCGCGCCATGCCTGCAGAGTCGGCGTGTGGACGAAGTCGTCGCATGGGTAATGCCGGGCGACCTCGTCGTCCGTCACGTTCCAACGATCGCCGATCATCAGTCTCCACGTTAGCGGTTAGCCGGCGGGTCCGGGTCTCCGCGGAGGAGTTCGTCGGGGTGGTGGGCATGGTTGATTTCGAGCGGGCCGGTGCCGTCGGTCCAGCCGAGTCGCCCGCTCTCGGTGACCTGGGTGCGCAGTTCGCCGCGGCTTGCCATGCCGTGGTCTCCGCCGCACCCGAAGAACAGCTTGTCGGCGTCGGTGCGGCCGCCGCGGGCCCAGTCCGGTGAATGGTGCACCTCGCAGCGATACCCCGATTCAAGACAATTGGGACGGGTGCAGCCACGGTCGCGGGCGTGGCAGATCAGCCGTTGGTCGGCGGTGGCAACGCGTTTTTGACGGCCCAGATACAGCGGCCGTTCGGTGTGGTCGTCGAACACCGCAAGATAATGAATGGCATTGGCGGCCATGCCGATCAGATCCCGCATCGGCAGTCTGGAACCACCACCGGTCGTCGCGGCCGCCGGCATCGGGATCGACGAGTCAACGGCGGCGTGGGCGGCCCGGTCTAGTTCGGCCAATGTCGTGGTGACCACCACGGTGACCGGGTGGCCGCGGTGCACACCGAGTCCACCGGAAGCGATCGCGGTTTGCAGGCCGAGTTTCAACGCGTCATGGCACCGTTGAGCGGGCGTGCGATCGTCGCGCGCCTCTGGGTCTCGATCTTTGCCATCGGGAAGATGGCGACCGGGCCGCACCGCCGCTTCGATGGCCTCGAAGTAGGCACGGGCCTCGGGGTCGAGCAAGCCGGACAGCCGGGACATACCGTCAGGACCCTGCAGGCCGAGGTACAGTCCGCGGCGCCGTGCCCGATCGTCGTCGTTGAATAGGCCGTCGGGATTGAGGTAGTCGGCGATGCGTTGACCGAGTTTGACCACGATGCCGGCATCGACCTTGGTTGCATGTTCGACCAGCTTGCGCTCGACGGTTGTCACGTCGGTGGGCGAGACGCGGGCGGGCAGCACGTCGACTGCTCGGCACACCGCCCGGATGTGGTCCTCGCCGACTGCGCCGGCCTGGACCGCGGCCGACAATGTCGGCAACTCCGGGGGCACCGGCGGGCCGGTCAACGACCGGCGCGGCCGAATCCGGGCCGCGAGTTTGAACCGACGGGTGATTTCGTTGGGAGTGATGCGCAGTCGCGCCCACAGCGCGGATCGCGTCGCTGCTATCGACCCGGACTTCGTCGGGCGGGTCGGCGATTTCGCCGAAGAATCGATACATCAGCCCGCGGTTGGTGCGCTCTTGGGTCTCCAACCGCTCAGCGACGTCGACGCGAAACTTGTTGCCCACGATCTCCGAAGGCGTCTCGCGCAGCACGTCGTGGGCAGCGTCGATCGCATCGAGAGCGGCACTGATTCGTTGCCGTGCCTGCTCGGCGCTGATCGCTGGACCCATACTTCGACGGTAAGAAGCGGTCCGTCAAACCTGCCGTTAGCACACCAGACGTGGACCGACTTGTGGATCGAATGTCAACTGTTGATAACCCAGCATCCGCGGGCCCATCGGACCGCTACAAATCGGTGTCGCGAGCTATGCTCTGCGGCCCTCATGGGGCTTCCTCCCCGAGAGCCTGGAATTGGGCGGCAGCCTCGGATCCGAGTGACGCAAACTTGGCGGCCGGGTTGGAGTATTCACGCTCGTCTACCAGTAGACCTTTGGAATTCACTTTATAGAATTTAGCCATTCTAATCACGAATGACGGGCCAGTAGGCGGGGGGGTTGCAGAGTCACTTGGTTTCTCGAATGCGCAAGTAACAGCGAGTTCTGCAGCCACATCCCCATCCTTCGATGCCATCGTGAGGATCTCGGTCTTCATGTAGACGTGCTCAAGCATCGGAAAGTATTGGGACACGGCCTCGATGCCCTTCACGGGCTCCGGAATTGCCGGATCGGTGCTGGTGTATTCAGGGTCGAGCAACGAAACTACCTCGTCCCAACGATGGTTGTCCTTAGCGTGTATATATTGTTTTACGATTGCTTCTGGATCTATCTTGTTCATTCTGGTAGCCCTTCATTTGATTACTATTTTGGTTGCCCCTAATCCCTGCGTAGAAATCCTGCCCCCTCTGAGCGCACTGAACCACCCTCCCGGTCAGAAGACATCGAAGATCTCACACGCTGGCGCGCCCGAGTGCGTGCAGAGCCTCGGCGATCGCGTCGGCGAGCGGGTCGATTTCGGTGGCGTCGACGCCGGAGACGGTGATCCGCATTCCCGGCGGCGTGCCGATCCGGAACCGGGTTCCCGGCGCCGCTGCCCAGCCCGCGCTGAGGAGCCGGGTGATTGCGACGGTTTCGTCGGGCACCGGAATCCAAACATTGAGGCCGGATCGGCCGTGTGACGGCACACCGCGGTCGGCCAGCGCCGCGTGCAGCAGGCTGCGGTTGCGGGTGTAGACGGCTTCTGCCTTGTGTACCAAGCGCGTTGCTGTCTTGTCGCGCCACAAGCCGACGGCGAGGTCCTGCAGCAGGTAGCTGACCCAACCCGGTCCCAGACGCAGCCGCCCGTGCACCCGCTCAACCGTGCGGCGATCGCCGGCGAGCAGTGCCAGCCGCAGATCCGGGCCGTAGGCCTTGGATGCTGATCGCACGAACGCCCAGCGCTGCGTCGTACCCGCCAAGGGGTGTAGCGGTACGCCGGCGATACCCGCACAGTGGTCGTCTTCGATCAGCAGCACGTCGGCATGGTCAGCCAGCAGCTCACGCAGCTCGGCCGCACGTCCAGCCGAGACCGCGGCGCCGGTGGGATTCTGGGCGCGGGTGGTCACCACGACGGCCCGCACGCCACGCCGCAGCGCCCGTGTCACATCGGCGACCAGCGGCCCGTCGTCGTCAACTCTCACCGGCTCAACCGAAAAGCCCAGCGCAGCAAGCAGATCCAAAAGATTGGCCCACACCGGATCCTCGACCGCGACCCGGTCGCCGGGCCGCAGGTGGGCAGTGAGGACGCGTTCGATGCCGTCCAGAGCCCCGGCGGTCACGGCAAGGTGCTCGGCCGAAACGCCGTCAGCGGTCAGCGACGCCCGGGCGTGCTCGGCGAGCTCGGGCGAGACTGCCGGTTCCCCGTACAGCAGCGGGGCTTGCCGCCGCGAGCCGGCACCCGGAAGTTGTACGGCGGCGATTGGCAACAGAGCCGGATCCGGATTACCCGTGGACAGGTCTCGAACTCCCGGTGGGACGACGAGCCCGCGCAGCGAGCGTGGCGTGGTCGCCGGCCGGTCCCGCACCCGGGTTCCCCGCCGGCCCGCGGTCTCGACGGCACCGCGTTCGCGGAGCAGGCGATAGGCGGCGGCAACGGTGTTGGCATTGACGCCCAGTTGCCCGGCCAACTCCCTGATCGGTGGCAACTCGGCACCGGGCGCCAGGGTGCCCGCAGAGATTGCCTCCTCGATGTCGGCGGCAATCGCCTCCGCGCCCGCACCCCGGATGGTGTATTGTTCTGGCACATAGATAAGTATGTACTAGTACAAAAATGGAGGCAAGGGGTGACGACGGCTCGGGAGTATCCGCCCACATCACGGACCGTGCCCACGCGGTATCGTGAACGCGCCCGCTACGACCGCGCGACCGTCCATGGCATCGTCGACGAGGCGCTGATCTGTCACGTCGGCTACCTCAATGCCGGTCGACCGGTGGTGTTACCGACGACCCACACGCGGCTGGGCGAAATCTTGTATCTGCACGGATCCACCGCCAGCGGCCCGATGCTCGCCGCCGCGGCGTCCGCGGAGGGGCTGCCGGTCTGCGTCACCTTCACCCTGGTGGACGGCCTGGTGCTGGCCCGCGCGGCGTTGCACCACTCGCTGAAATACCGGTCGGTGGTCGTGCTGGGAAGTGCACGCCTGGTGCAGGACCGCGAAGAGAAACTGCGCGCGCTGGCGGCTCTGCTCGATCACGTCGCGTCCGGCCGGTCCGCCGACAGCAGACCTCCGAACGCCCGCGAACTCGCGGCGACCGCTGTGCTTGCGCTCGATCTCGTCGAGGTCTCCGCCAAGGTGCGTGACGGGGGACCGGTCGACGACGAGGAGGACATGACGTTGCCGCACTGGGCCGGGGTCGTGCCGCTGACCCTGACGGCGGGCACACCGGTGCCCGCCGACGACCTGGACCCGGCCGTGCCGCTGCCGCCCTACCTCACGTCCTATCGCCGGCCTTGAGGCGATGAACCCGGCCCGCGTCCCGCTCGTGGTTATGGCAGCCGGCATTCCGCGGCGCCCGCGCAGCGGTTGGCGCTGACCGATACGGCGAGGCGGTGGTTGGGAAGGCGGCTGGGCCTCCCCAACCACCGCCGAAACACATGCTTCGATAAACGTATGGCCGACGACACCGACGTCCCTCGAGTAGCGAGCGCGAGCCGCGAGATCGAGGCGAGCACGAATCAAATCTTCGAGCTCATTGCCGATCCCACACAACAGCCGCGCTGGGACGGCAATGACAACCTCGCCGAAGCCCAATCCGGACAACGCGTCCGCGGCCTCGGGGACGTCTTCACCATGACCCTCACCATGGGCAGTATCCGCGAGAACCACGTCGTGGAGTTCGAGGAAGGCCGCCGCATCGCCTGGCTTCCATCGGAACCGGGTCGGCGACCGCCGGGACATCTGTGGCGCTGGGAGCTCGAACCCCTGGGCGAAGGCCGCACCCGGGTTACCCACACCTATGACTGGTCGAAATTGACCGACCAGAATCGCCTGCCCCGCGCCCGCCGGACGACGCCCGAGCGACTTCGGGCGTCCCTCGATCGGCTTGCCGAGATCGCCGAGCGCAACGGATAGTCGGCGGGGGATCGGGGAACTGCACCGATTGCTGGCAGCGGGGGCGTGCGACGTGCCAGGATGAGCAAACGAAATGCCGCAACAGCGGCAGGCAACCGGTCGAGTGGTGTGCCAATGTTTGACAAGGCGACAGGCCGCGTGGTCGCCGTGATCGTGCTGCTCATCGTTATCGCTGCGTCGTTACGCGGCTATCTTCCGGGTGTTGACCGCGCGGCGCGGAAAACACCACCGGACAGCGGGGCGTCGCTGGTCTACGTGATCGCCATGCTCAGCGTGTCACTGGTGATTTTGGCCGTGGCGGTGATCATCCGGCTTCGCGACCCGCGCAGGGCGGCACCCAGCGCCGGAGGCCTGTCCGACAGGTTTTCCGACGGCCGCGGCCGACCGACCTGGCGGGTGCTGATGATCGGGGCTGCGGTGCTCGCCGCGTGGCTGCTGGCGGTGTGGCTGCTTTCGCAGTTCGTCGTGCTGCACGTCGCCGGTCAGGGCCCGACCGCTCCGGCATCAACCACTCCGACGCCGGCCAACAACGTCTCTCGGCCACCGCAGCCGCCGGACATGGGCGAAGGTCGGGAGATGCTGCGCTACCTGATCGCGACAACGGTGGCAGTGCTGGTGCTGGCCGTCATCGGCGTTGTCGCCGTTGTCGGCGCGCGGCGACGGCGCGTCGGGGAGGCGCCCATCGTCGCTGGCGAACCGCTGCGACCCGCCGCTGCTCCGGGGACCTCAGAGTCGCTGGTGCGTGCGGCCGAAGTCGGGTTGGCCGAAATCGGGGACCGCAGCCGCGAGCCGCGGGAGGCCATCATCGCGTGCTATGCCGCGATGGAGCGCGAGCTGGCGCACGTGCCGGGAGCCGTCCCGCAAGACTTCGATACCCCCACCGAGGTGCTGGCCCGAGCCGTCGAAAATCACGCGCTACGTGTCGATAGCGCCAGCGAGCTGGTGAACTTGTTCGAAGAGGCCCGGTTCAGTCCTCATGTGATGAGCGAGGCGCATCGGGAGAGTGCGTTAAGCGTGCTGCGACTGGTTCTCGATGAATTGCGGAGCCTCGTATGAAAAGGCTTCTCGCCCTGGGTGTTTCCGTCATATTGAGTGCGGAGCTGGCCGCGCTGGCGCTGCACGATCGTCGATTCGTGCTCTGGGCAGCCGGTATCGCGGTGTTGTTCGCATTGGTCAATGTCCGCCAGGTCCTGGGCCGCGGCGTCGAATCGTCACCCGCCGAGGCCCCGAATGCCCTCGAGGAGTCGCTGCGTAGTTGGTTGTCGCGGACCGAGACGCTGATCCACCGGTCGGAATCCACCCGACTCGATTGGGACCGACACCTGCGGCCAATGCTGGCCCGGCGCTTCGCAATCACGACCGGCCAAAATCAGGCCAAAGACCCGAAGGCGTTTGACGCCACCGGGCGAATGCTTTTCGGCCCGCAATTGTGGGCGTGGGTGGATCCCAACAACGTCGCGCAAACCGGTGCGCGCGAACCCGGCCCGGGCCGCGCGACGCTCGCGGAAATCCTGGAACGGTTGGAGCAGGTATGACGATGCCGGCTGAGGTCACCACCGCCCGCGCCGTGGCGGTGCTCGACGAGATCGAGCACGTCGTCGTGGGCAAGCGGGCCGCGCTGACCCTCATCCTCACCACGGTGCTGGCCCGCGGGCACGTTCTCATCGAAGACCTGCCCGGCCTCGGGAAGACGCTGATCGCCCGGTCGTTTGCGGCGGCGCTCGGGCTGGATTTCACCCGCGTGCAGTTCACCCCCGACCTGCTGCCGGCGGACCTGCTCGGCTCGACGGTTTACGACATGCAGTCGGGGCGTTTCGAGTTTCGCCCGGGGCCGATCTTCACCAACCTGCTCCTTGCCGACGAGATCAACCGGACACCGCCCAAGACCCAGGCGGCTTTACTGGAAGCGATGGCCGAGCGCCAGGTCAGCATCGACGGCGCAACACACCGGCTGCCCCAACCGTTCATCGTTCTGGCCACCGACAACCCGATCGAATACGAAGGCACCTACCCGTTGCCCGAGGCACAGCTGGACCGGTTCGCGGTTCGGCTCGAATTGCGCTACCTCTCCGAGCGCGATGAGGCCTCGATGTTGCGCCGCCGCCTGGATCGCGGCTCGGCCGAGCCGACCGTCAATCAGATTGTCGACGCGCATGATCTGCTGGCCATGCGCGAGTCGGTCGAGCAGGTGAGCGTGCACGAGGACGTGTTGCACTACGTGGTTTCGCTGGCCGCCGCGAGCCGACACCATCCCCAGGTGGCGGTGGGCGCCAGCCCGCGTGCGGAAATCGATCTGGTCCAGCTCGCCCGCGCCCGCGCCCTGCTGCTTGGCCGCGACTACGTGATACCCGAAGACATCAAGGCGCTCGCCATCCCCGCCGTGGCGCACCGGATCACCTTGCGGCCGGAGATGTGGGTACGAAAGATCCAAGGCTCCGACGTCGTCGAGGACCTGCTACGGCGGTTGCCGGTTCCGCGAACGGGCGCGCGGTCCGCAGTAAGCGACGCGACGACGTGATCGAGACCCGCGAAGTCCAGTTACATTGGCGCGCATCAACATTGACGCGTGCGATCGCGACCTGTGCCGCACTGGCGCTGGCCCTCGCCTTGATCGGATCGCGCTGGCAGTTGATCGCCTTCGCGGCACCGCTGCTCGGTGTGTTGTGTTCCATCAGCTGGCAGCGACCGATGCCGAAGGTCAACGTGCACGCAGAACCGGCTTCGCAGCGATGCTTTGAAACTGAGCAGGCGCAGCTGACCGTCTGGGCCACCACTGAAAACCACGGTGTTGCAGTAGAACTCACGGTGTCGGCGGTCGAAGGGATGCGACTGGACGTGCTGGACCGGACATCTCGTCAGCGGCAGACGGTGGCTACCACAGCCGAACGCTGGGGCCGCTATCCCATCCGGGCCACGGTCGACGTCGTCGCGCATGGCGGGCTGTTGACCGGAACGGGGACCGTCGACGCCGCCGATGTGACGGTGTTTCCGCTGACTCCGCCGCAAGCGACGGCGCTGCCGCAGACCGAGTTGCTCGATCGGCTGGGCACCCACCTGACCAGGCACATCGGCCGCGGCGTCGAGTACGCCGACATTCGCACCTACGTGCCCGGTGACCAGCTGCGCACCGTCAACTGGCCGGTGAGCGCCCGCCGCGGCCGCCTGCATGTGACGCAGCGGTTGACCGACCGGTCCGCCGACGTGGTGGTGCTCATCGACGGCTATCCGCAGCCGGCCGGGCCGGCAACGGAATCCACCGAGCGGACTGTGCGCGGCGCCGCGCAGGTGGTGCAGACCGCGCTGCGCAACGGTGATCGGGCGGGCATCGTCGCGCTCGGCGGTCACCGGCCGCGCTGGCTGGGCGCCGACATCGGGCAGCGCCAGTTCTATCGGGTGCTCGACACCGTGCTTGCCGCCGGTGACGAATTCGAAACCACCACTGGAACATTGGCGCCACGTGCGGCCATTCCGCCGGGCGCGATCGTCGTCGCGTTCTCCACGCTGCTCGACACCGAGTTCGCGCTGTCGCTGATCGACCTGCGCAGACGCGGGCACGTCGTGGTGGCCGTCGACGTGCTGCAGGGCTCGCCATTCGCAGCTCAGCAGGAGCCCCTGGTGGACCGGATGTGGGCATTGCAGCGGTCCGCGATGTATCGCGACATGGGCACGGTCGGTGTCGACGTGGTGGCCTGGCAGCCGGATCGCACCCTGGACCATTCGATGCGTGCGGTGCCCGATCGCCGCCGGCCGCTGACTGGACGACGTCGATGAGACCCGGCCGGCAGCCGGCGGCGCTCATCTTGTCGACGGCCTGTGGCGTGCTGATGGTGGCAGCCGTGGGGATCGGGTCGCACGGTCCAATCCTGATCGCGGCGACGTCGGCGCTGGTCGCGGTGGTGGCCGGAATCCTGTTTCGCCCGGTCGCCACGCTTGCGGTGCTGCTCACCGTGGTGGTGATCGCGCTGTCCGATCCCGCGGCGACGCTGGCCGCGGTGTCCGGGTTGTCCGCGGCCGTCTACTTGGTGCTGCGGCACGCAGCCGGTAGCGGCACCGGGCTGGCCGGTGTCAGCGGAGCAACGCTGGTCGGAGCCGTGGGATTCACGTTCGCCGGTCTGGTCGCCACGGCGTTTCCGCTGCAGCTGCCGTGGTTGCCGTTGCTGGCTCCGCTGGCCGCGTTCGCGGTCTACTTGCTGGCTACTCGGCCGTTTCTGCGGAGCTAGCAATGTGCTGACGCGTGGGAGAGAATGCGAGAGGCCATAAACCACCCTGGTCCGACGCGCGGATCTGCGCGGACTATACTCGCAACTCCTTCGCGGCAAAAGTGTTTTTCTCCAACGATTTACACAACAAATCGTTTACGGAATGCATCTTGACCACTGTCAGGATGGCGGCAACAATATCGGGATGCCTCAAGAAGAGCGGGCTCTTGATTGGCGACGTCGAGCGTCGCCTCGCCAAGAAATACACAGCTCTTCCGCACGATCACGTCAGCGCGGTAGTGCAGCACGCTTATGCGCGGTTCCAAAGCAGCCGGGTGCGCGATTTCATTCCTTTGCTGGTCGAGCGGCGCGCCGACGAGGAACTCGAGGAACTGAGCGTCTTGAGGCCGGATCTGGCGGCCGTTGCATTCGGCGATCTCGTCGTAGCGGGCTCCAAGATCTAGCGGTCTCGCTGCGGTCATTCAGTTTGCTTGCGACCGGCCATGATTGGCGCCGACTCCTTGGTGCGGTGTTGCCACGATCAATCCCGCGGCGTTCGCCTCCGCGCGGTTTCGGCCTAATTTTCGAACTATTTCTGTACGGTAAGCCGGCATAACGGCTATCAGCGAGGGGCGGCTAGCCATCCTGCGCGGCGCGGGGCAGAGTGAGGCGGGGCGGCATCCGCGAGCCTCATATCACGGTGGGGGATTCCTCGTCAGCGAAGGGAGTGTCGGTTGACCAGGCTTGGTGAGCGCGCGGTCGTCTGTGGCGCGGGGATGGGTGGATTGCTCGCCGCTCGAGTGCTCGCCGACTTCTACGACACGGTGACGGTGGTCGAACGGGACACGTTGCCGGACGCCGCGGATCACCGGCGTGGGGTTCCGCAGGGGCGGCACTTCCACGCTCTGTGGAGTCGCGGTGCGCAGGAGCTGGAAGAGTTATTTCCAGGCATACATTGCGAACTCGTCGCCGCGGGTGCGACGGTGTGCGACGACGGCGACCTCTCTCAGGTGTCCATCCGGGTGTCCGGCCACGAACTCAACAGATCCGGCAAATTCAAAGACCCGGGATCGGTCGTCATCCACCTGCTTAGCCGCCCATTGCTGGAAGCCCAGGTCAGGCGGCGAGTCAGCGCCATCGACAACGTCGAGATCCTCGATGGACATGACTTCGTCGAACCGATCACGCCGAATCCACAGCGAGTCACAGGTGCCCACATTGTCGACCGCGACAGCGGCGCTGCGCGGATGCTGGACGCCGATCTGGTGGTCGACGCGATGGGCCGCAGCGCACGCACCCCCGCCTTTCTCGACAGCGTCGGCTACGGCCGACCGGCCGCCGAGCGCTCGGCAGCCACCGCGAACTACGCCAGCCTGTTGATGCGCATCCCGGCCGGGATCCTGCGCGAGAAAATGACCTTTGTCGTCCCGGAGCCGAAACGGCCGACGGGTGGCGCGTTTTCGGTCTACGAGCACGACACCTGGATTCTCACCGTCGCCCGATTGGCGCAAAACGAACCGCCCGACGACATGGCCGGCATGCTTCGGATGGCCACTCAGTTTGCACCGCCCCCCGTGCTGCGGGCGCTGAAGCGTGGCGAACCCCTTGGTGAGATTTCGGTTTTTCGTTATCCCGGTGCCACCTGGCGACACTACGAGCAGATGTCGCGTTTTCCCGCGGGGTTGCTGGTGTTCGGCGACGCGATTTGCAGCACCAATCCCATCTATGGCCAAGGCATGACGGTGGCCGCGCTTGAAGCGACTGCGCTGCGCGGATGTCTCGCGGAAGCCAATGGCGATTTGAGCGCTCTGAGCCAGCAATTCTTCGCCGCCGCTGCCGAAGTGATCGGCCCGTTGTGGGCATCCAATCAGTTCAACGATCTCTACTTGGCCAATGCAGACCCGGCGCATTCGGCGTCGAAAGAGATACTGGATTTCCGCGAGGCGGTGTTAAGCGCCGCCGAGAACAGCTCGGCGCTGACCGAGAAGCTTTATCGCTCGATGAATCTCGTCGACCCGCCCACCGACTACAGCCCGCTGCTTCAGGGCTGAGGCCGGATCTGGCGACGATTGCGCTCGGTGACCTCGGCGTAACGGGCTCCGAGTCCATCGCGGTCTAGCTCTTGGGCGCCGGCGATGTCCCGTTCGGCGGCCAGCGCCGGACCGGTGACCGCCGCCGATCCCGTGACATAGATTTGCTTGAGACCGGCCATGATTGGCGCGGGCACCTCGGCGATCTGGCCGGCCAGCTCGATCGCCCGCGACAGCAGCCGATCATGCGGGACGACTTCAGTCACCAACCCGATCCGCTCGGCGCGGGCGGCATCGATGACTTCGCCCGTCATCGACAGCCGCCGCGCCATGGCCCCGCCGACAACCTGCGGCAGCCGGGCCGTCATGCCCCCGCCGGGCAGGATGCCGACCCTGGCGTGGGTATCGGCGAAAACGGCGCGTTCCGAGGCGATGAGGAAGTCACAGCCCAGCGCCATCTCCAGTCCGCCGGTGAATACCGCGCCGTTGATCGCGCCGATGATCGGTGTTGCCATTTCGGCTGTTTTGCGAATGCAGCTCTGGGTTTGAAACTGTTCGAAGTACACCGTCCCGAGGTGCTGGGCCTCTTTGAGGTCGACTCCGGCGCAGAAGGCGGGGTCGGCGCCGGTGAGCACCACCGCCCGCACCGACGGGTCGGCATCGGCGTCGCAGAATGCCGCGTAGAGTGCCTCGATCAGCTTGGTGCTCAGCGCGTTTCGTGCCTCGGGGCGGTTCATGATCAGCACCCGCACCGGGCCGGCGTGGTCGCTGAGAACCAGCGATGCCGTCATCTCACGAACTGCGCGGCCTGGTTGGCAAGATCAAGCAGCGGCTGCGGGAAGACGCCCAGGCCGATGGTGACCACCGCGCACACCGCGATCGCCGCTTTACTCCAGAAGCTGGGCATCACGACCTGACCTCCGGTCGATCGGCGGGCGGCTCGGTGAAGAACATCATCACGATCACCCGGACGTAGAAGTAGGCCGCCACCGCGCTGGCGATCACACCGATGATCACCAGCGGCACCGCTCCGCCCTTGGCCGCGGCCTGGAACACCGAGAACTTGCTGACGAAACCGCTGGTCAGCGGGATACCGGCGAACGCCAGCAAGAACATCGAAAAGAGCAGGCCCACAACGGGATAGCGTTGACCCAACCCGGCCCAGTGCGACACGGTGGCGTCTTCGTCGCCGTCAGAGTTGCGGACCAGGCCGACGACCGCGAAGGCGCCCACCGTGCTGAAGCTGTAGGCGACCAGGTAGAACATCGTCGCCGCAATACCAGCCGGGATCGCGGAGATGACACCGGTGAGAATGAAGCCCACGTGTGCGATCGACGAGTACGCCAGCATCCGCTTGACGTCGGTCTGGTTCACCGCGGTGATGGTGCCGACCACCATGGTCAGGATCGAGATCGCCCACAGCACAGGCCGCCACTGGTCGTGCAGCGGCGGGAGCGCCACGTATACGACCCGCAGCAGGGCGCCGAACGCCGCGACCTTGGTGGCCGCGGCCATGAACCCGGTGATCGGGGTCGGCGCACCCTGATAGACGTCGGGAATCCACGAGTGGAACGGGACGGCGCCGACCTTGAACAACAGGCCGACCGACAACAGGGCGACGCCGATCAACGCCATCGACGTGTTGGTGCTGCTTGCCAGCGCATCGGCGATGCCGGGCAACGACAGCGTGCCCGTCGCGCCGTACAGCAGCGCAACGCCGTAGAGGAAGAACGCCGACGAGAATGCGCCTAGCAGAAAGTATTTGACCGCTGCCTCCTGGGACAGCAAGCGGCGGTGACGGGCCAGCCCGCACAATAGGTACAGCGGCAGCGACAAGACTTCCAGTGCGACGAACATCGTCAGCAGGTCGTTGGCGGCCGGGAACACCAGCATGCCGCCGACGGCCAGCATGGCCAGCGGGAAGAGCTCGGTCTGTCGCACCCCGGCGCGGATCGCCTGCTGCTCGGCCGCGCTGTCGGGCACCGCGGAGGCTTGCGGGGTGAAGGAGTCCAGCCCGGCAGCGACGTGGGCTGTGGCGGTCGCTGCGCCCGGGCCGGTGGTGGCGTTCGCGTCGTCACGCCGTTCGGCGATGAAGATCACCGCCAGCACCGCGACCAGCAGGATCGTGCCCTGCAACACCAGAGTTGGGCCGTCGACGGCCAACGCCTTCAGCACGGCGGTGCGGCCGGCCGGCGGAATCTGCCTGCCGACGATGACGACAGCGACGAACGCGGCGATCAGCCCGCCGATCGCGAGGAGGACCTGGGCGCCGTAGCGGATTCGTCGGGGCAGGAACGCCTCCACCAGGACACCGGCTACAGCGACACCGAAGACGATGAATATCGGTGACAGCAGCCCATATTCGACGCTGGGTGTGGGCATAGACGTCATCGGTGCGGTCCTTCCGCCGTCCCCGGTAGGTGTGAGACACCTGGCCGCACGATCGTTGCGCGGGTCATACTGGCCGATGGTGGCCATGGTGTTGCCCACCGCGGGATTGATGATGTCCAGCACCGGTTTCGGGTACACCCCGAGCACCAGGAGCAGCGCGATGAGCGGTGCGACGACGACGATTTCGCGCGGTACCAGGTCGCGGATCCGTTCGTTGCCGTCGGCCGCGACTGGGTCCGGTCATCACCCGTTGGTACAGCCACAAAATGTAGATCGACGACAGCACCAGCGCGGTGACCCCGAACGCCGCCGCCAGCCAGTAGCGGGTGTATGCGCCGATCAGCACCAGGAATTCGCTGACGAACGGCGCCAGACCGGGCAGCGACACCGTGGCCAGGCCCGCGACCAGGAAGGTCCCGGCCAGCACCGGGGCCACCTTCTGCACGCCGCCGTACGCGGCGATCGACCGGGTGCCGCGCCGCGATATCAGGAATCCGGCGATCAGGAACATCGCGGCGGTGGATATGCCGTGGTTGAGCATGTACAGCGTCGACCCGCTCTGGCCTTGGGTGGTCATCACGAAGATGCCGAGGATGATGAAGCCGAAGTGCGAGATCGATGTGTAGGCGATCAGCCGCATGATGTCGGTCTGGCCAATCGCCACGATCGCGCCGTAGATGACGCCGATGACCGCCAGGACGATGATCAGCGGACGGAAATACGTTGACGCGTCGGGGAACAACTGCAAGCAGTAGCGCAGCATGCCGAACGTGCCGACCTTGTCCATCACCGCGGTGATCAGCACCGCCGTCGCCGGAGTCGATTCCACCGCGGCGTCGGGCAGCCAGCGATGGAACGGCCACAGCGGCGCCTTGATCGCGAACGCGAACATGAATCCCAGGAACAACGCCTTGAGCACTGCCGAAGAGGCACCGAGCGAACCCGACGAGACGGCGGCGACGATCTGACGGAAGTCGAATGTCCCCGGACCATTCTGAGTGGTCACCACGTACAACCCGATCACGGCGGCCAGCATGATCAGGCCGCCGAACAGGTTGTACAACAAGAACTTCACCGCCGCGCGGGACCGGTGGGCGCCGCCGCCGAAGCCACCGATGAGGAAATACATCGGGATGAGCATCGCCTCGAAGAACACGTAGAACAGCAGCACGTCCAGCGAGATCACCGAGATCAGCACCATCGACTCGATGGTCAGCGTCAACGCGACGTAAGCCTGGGTGCCACGCGAGCGCTCGCCGCCGTCGTTCCAGCCGGCCACCAGCAGCAACGGCACCAGGATCGTGGTCAACAGCACCAGCACCAGCGCGATGCCGTCGACGCCGAGGGTGTAGCCGGCGCCGAATGCCGGTATCCAGCGGTGGGTTTCGGTGAACTGGTAAGTCGGGCCTCCGGTCTTGAACTGCGACCGCGATCAGGATCGACAGCACCAGCGCGGCCACCGAGACGGCCAGGCCGAGCCATTTGGCGAATTGCCGCAATCCCGGCGGCATCAGAATGACGATCACGGCACCGGCCAACGGCACCAGCCACAGCACGGAAAGCCAGGGGAAGCTAGTCACCACAGTCGCGCCGCCAGGATCGCGGCGGCGACCAGCGCCGCGCCCACGAACATCGACAGTGCGTAGTTGCGGGCGAACCCGGTCTGCAATCCGCGCAGCCGGTCCGAGGTCCGGCTCACCAGCGCCGCAAGCGCGTTGACCGAGCCGTCCACGGCCTGGTCGTCGAATTCGACCAGCGCGTGGGTCAATTGCGCACCGGGTCGCATGAACACCTCCTCGTTGAAGGCGTCGCCGTAGAGATCTCGACGCGCGGCCACCGTCAGCACCGAAACGTCCTCGGGCGCGGTGTCGGGCACCGTGCGAAGGCCGTAGAGCAGGATGGCCACGCCGATCCCGACCGCGACGACGCCGATTGTGACGAAGGTGAACGCCCACGTCGGCCACACGTGCGAAGCTTTCGTCGAAGGTGACCACCGGCTCCAACCAGTGCCGCAGCCTGCCGCCGACGGCCAGCAGGCCACCGGAGAACACCGATCCGACGGCCAGCAGGATCATCGGCCAGGTCATCACCGCGGGCGCCTCATGCGGATGCGCGTCTGCGGCCCAACGCTTTTCACCGAAGAACGTCATCAGCATCACCCGCGTCATGTAGAAGGCGGTGATGCCGGCGCCCAGCAGGGCGGCCCCGCCCATCAGGTAACCGCGGACTCCGCCTTCGCCCAGCGCGGCTTCGATGATGGCGTCCTTGGAGTAGAAGCCGGCGAACGGTGGCACTCCGATGATCGCCAGATAGCCCAGCCCGAAGGTCGCGAAGGTGATTGGCAGCGCCGCACGCAACCCGCCGTAGCGGCGCATGTTCTGCTCGTCGTCCATCGCGTGGATGACCGCGCCGGAGCCAAGGAACAGGCCGGCTTTGAAGAAGCCGTGGGTGAGCAGGTGCATGATCGCGAACACGTAGCCGGCCGGGCCCAAACCGGCAGCCAGCACCATGTAGCCGATCTGACTCATCGTGGACGCCGCCAGCGCGCGTTTGATGTCGTCTTTGGCGCAGCCGATGAATGCCCCGAACAGCAGCGTCACCGCGCCGACGAGAATGACGCCGAGCCGGGCGTCCGGCGCCAGGCTATAGAGCGGGTTGGATCGCACGATCAGATACACACCGGCGGTCACCATGGTGGCGGCGTGGATCAGCGCGGACACCGGGGTGGGACCCTCCATCGCGTCACCCAACCAGGCCTGCAGTGGAACCTGCGCGGATTTGGCGCAGGCGCCCAAGAGCAGCAGCAACCCGATCGCGGTCAGCGCACCGCTGCTGGCACCCGGCGCTTGGCCGAAGACTTGCGCGTACGACAGCGTGCCGAAGTTCGCGAAGATCACGAAGATCGCCAGCGCCAATCCGGCGTCCCCGACCCGGTTCATCACGAACGCCTTCTTGGCCGCGGTGGCCGCGGTCGGCTTCTGATACCAGAAACCGATCAGCAAGTAGGACGCCAGGCCCACACCTTCCCAGCCCGCGTACAGGACCAGGTAGTTGTCGGCCATCACCAGCAACAGCATGGCCGCGAGGAAGAGGTTGAGGTAAGCGAAAAACCTTCGGCGGTCCGGGTCTTCGGCCATGTAGCCGACCGAGTAGATGTGGATCAGCGATCCGACGCCGGTGATCAGCAGCACGAAGCAGATCGACAACTGGTCGATCTGCAGCGCGAAGTCGACCTGCAGATTGCCGACCGGGACCCAGCTGAACAGGTTTTGGCTGATGGTCCGGGCGTCGCCGTGCCGGCCGAGCATCTCGGTGAGCAGCGTCAGGCCGACCCCGAACGACGCCAGCGCGGTCGCGCAGCCGAGCAGGTGTCCCCACGGGTCGGTGCGTCTGCCGCCGAGCAGCAGGATTGCGGCGCCGGCCGCGGGAAGAGCAACGACCAGCCAGGTGAAGTGTGCGAGATTTGTCACGGCCTCAGCCCTTGAGCAGGTTGGCGTCGTCGACCGAGGCCGATCTGCGGGTACGGAAAATCGTCATGATGATGGCCAGGCCGACCACGACCTCGCAGGCGGCGACGACCATGGTGAAGAACGCCACCATCTGGCCGTCGAGCTGACCATGCATCCGGGCGAAGGTGACGAACGCCAGGTTGACCGCGTTGAGCATCAGCTCGACGCACATGAACATCACGATGGCGTTGCGGCGCAACAGCACACCGGCCGCGCCGATGGTGAACAGCAGCGCCGACAGGTAGAGGTAGTTCTGCGGATTCATGACGCACCGTTTCCAGAACCGTTGGAGCCATTGGAGCCGCCGCGGGGGTGTACTTCCAGATCTTCGGTTGTCCGCTGCTGCAACACCTGGGGCACCGACAACCGGGAGTAGGAGCCGTCGGGAAGCAGCGCGGCCATGTCGACCGCGTTGTGCCGCGCATAGACACCCGGACCGGGCAGCGGGGTCGGATGCCCACCGGGGCCGAACCGCTCGATCGACAGCTCTCGCTGGGTCTTGCGGCGCTCGAAGCGCTCTCGGTGCGCCAGAATCATCGCGCCCATGGCCGCGGTGATCAGCAGGGCGCTGGTCAGCTCGAACGCCCACAGGTAGCTGGAGAAGATCAGCGCCGCCAAACCCTGGACGTTGCCGCCGGCATTGGCCTGCG
Organism: uncultured Actinomycetota bacterium; assembly: GCA_963791535.1. GTDB lineage: Bacteria > Actinomycetota > Actinomycetes > Mycobacteriales > Mycobacteriaceae > Mycobacterium. Next base: position 124,482 of record CAWBSW010000021.1, read on the forward strand.
TCAGTCCGGTGAAGCCGCCAGTCGTGACGGTGCCGATCCCGGCGATGAGCACGATGCCGAATCCCACTCCGGCCACCACCGCGGCGACCCGCTGCCCGCGCAGCGTCTCGACCAGGGACTCCGCCGAGTCCACGCCGATCAGCATCAGCACGAACAGGAACAGCATCATCACCGCGCCGGTGTAGACCACGATCTGGACCACGCCGAGGAACAGCGCGTCTTCGATCATGTAGAACACCGCCAGGATGATCATCGTCATCGCCAGAAACATCGCGGAGTAGACCGCGTTGGCGGCCAACACCACGCCCACCGCACCGATCAACGCCAGCGCGCCCAGCAGATAGAACGTGACCGCCTCACCGGTGGAGGTGCGGGCGAGGACGTCGGCGGCCAGCAGAGTAGTTCCCGAACTAACCATGTGTGACGTCCGAACTCTGGTTGTCGCGCAGGCCTTCTGCGGTGACATTGCCGCGGTAGTAGTCGGCGTCGGTGGCCCCTTCGGCCCGGGGGTGCGGCGTCGGGGTCATGCCCTCCAGCAGCGGAGCCAGTAGCTGGTGCTTTTCATAGATCAGGCCAGCGCGGTTGTCGTCGGCCATCTCGTAGTCGTTGGTCATCGTCAACGAGCGGGTCGGGCAGGCTTCGACGCACAGCCCGCATCCGATGCAGCGCAGGTAGTTGATCTGGTAGACCCGGCCGTAGCGTTCGCCCGGCGAGAAACGCTGCTCCTCGGTGTTGTCGGCGCCCTCGACGTAGATCGCGTCGGCCGGGCACGCCCACGCGCACAGTTCGCAGCCGATGCACTTCTCCAGGCCATCGGCGTAGCGATTGAGCTGATGGCGGCCGTGGTACCGCGGCGCCACCGGGCCGGGTTTCTCCGGGTACATCTCGGTGACGGGACGCTTGAACATCGACCCGAACGTCACACCGAAACCGGCGAGGGATTTGAGGAACTTAGCCATGGGCAGTCTCCTTGGTCGCCGGCGCCAGCGGCTTGCCGGGCAGCGGCGGCGTGGGAAATGCCGGCGCGGAGGACGCTAAGGACCCTGCCTCCTCCGGCTGTTTGCGGCGCCGCCTCTTGCGAATTTGCCTGCCGCTAAACGGTCTCTGTAGCAAATAGAGCAGCACGACGGTGACGACGAGGCTGGCGATCACCAGCGCCGACGTCCAGTGCGGGTAACCCTCGTTGCGCAGCGTGCGGATCGTCGCGGCGATCAGGGCCCAGATCAGCGACACCGGGATGAGGATCTTCCAGCCCAGCGCCATGAACTGGTCGTAGCGCAGCCGAGGCAGCGTGCCGCGCAGCCAGATGTAGACGAACAGGAACAGCCACACCTTGGCGGTGAACCACAGCACCGGCCACCATCCGGTGTTGGCGCCGGCCCACATGTTCAGCGGCCATGGCGCGTGCCAGCCGCCGAGGAACAGCGTGGCGGCCAGCGCCGACACGGTGGTCATGTTGATGTACTCGGCCAGGTAGAACATCGCGAAGCTCAGCGACGAGTACTCGGTGTGGAAGCCGGCGACCAGTTCACCTTCGGCCTCGGGCAGGTCGAAAGGCGCCCGGTTGGTCTCGCCGACCATGGACACCAGGTACACCGCGAACGACGGCAGCAACAGGAAGATGTACCAGACCCGGTCTTGGGCCGACACGATCTGCGACGTCGACATCGTTCCGGCGAAGAGGAACACGGTGGCGAACGACAACCCCATCGCGACCTCGTAGGAGATCACCTGCGCGGTCGAACGCACCCCGCCCAGCAGCGGATAGGTCGAGCCCGACGACCACCCTGCCAACACGATGCCGTAGACCCCGATTGACGACAGCGCCAGGATGAAGAGCACCGCCACCGGCAAGTCGGTCACCTGCAGCGGAGTCCAGTGGCCGAACACGGAAACCTGCGGCCCGAACGGTATGAACGCAAAGGCCGTGATCGCGGGAATCGTCGAGATGACCGGTGCCATCAGGAAAATTGGCTTTTCGACGCCGAACGGAGTGATGGGCTCCTTGAGTGCCAGCTTGATGCCGTCGGCCAGGCTCTGCAGGTAGCCGCGCGGGCCGACCCGGTTGGGCCCCCACCGCAATCTGCATCCGGCCCAGGATCTTGCGTTCGGCGAGGATCGCCACCAGCACCGTCAGCAGAAGGAAGACGAAGACGAGAAGCGCTTTGGCCAGGATCAGCCACCAGGTGTCGTGTCCAAAGCCGGGAATCACGTCGCTGCTCCAATCTTGACCACGGCACCTGGCGTCGCGCCCAACGTCCTGTGCACCGCCGAGCCCGGTGAGTTCAGCGGCAACCACACCACGTGGTCGGGCATCTCGGTGATGCTCAGCGGCAGCGTGATCGCACCGCGGCTAGTGCTGACGGTGACTTGGTCTCCCTCATCGGCATCGATCGCGTCCGCCGTATCGGCGGACAGTCGCACGACCGGCGTGCGCGCGGTGCCGGCCAGATGTGGCTCGCCGTCCTGCAGCCGCCCGCTGTCGAGCAGCATCCGCCAGCCCGGCCAACACGGCCTCACCGGCACCGGGCTTGGCGGCCCCGGCTGCGGCGACGGTCGGTGCGGCGGCGTGCGTGCCGTCCCAGGTGCCCAGTGCACTGAGTTCGGCGAGCGCCGCCTCCACCGTGGGAAAACCGAGGTCGATGCCCAATTCGTCGGCCAGGGTGTCGAGCACGCGCAGGTCCGGTGTGGCGTCGGGCGGCAGGGCGGCCGAGAAGCTGCGTCCTCGGCCCTCCCAGTTGACGTAGGTCCCCGACTTCTCGGCCACCGGTGCGATCGGGAAAACCACGTCGGCGCGTTCGGTCACCGCGCTGTGCCGCAGCTCAAGGCTCACCACGAAGCCCGCGGCGTCCAGAGCGGCGAGCACCGCGGCGGGATCGGCGAAGTCGTCCGGTTCGATGCCGCCGACCAGCAGCGCGCCCAGTGTGCCGTCTTTGGCCGCGGCCAGGATCTCGTCGGCGTCACGGCCGTCGGCCGAAGGCAATTCGGAGGACATGCCAGGCCTGGGCCACCTGCGAGCGGGCGGTCTCGTCAGCCAGCGGGCGGCCACCGGGCAGCAGCCCCGGCAGCGCGCCGGCCTCCAGCGCGCCGCGTTCGCCGGCGCGGCGAGGTACCCACGCCAGTTTCGCGCCGGTGCTGTCCGCGAGGCGGGCCGCGGCGGACAGTCCGCCGGGCACACTCGCAAGCCGTTCGCCGACGATGATGATCGCGCCGGGCTTGGAGAGCAGGTCAGCGAGTTCGCCGGTGGCGAAGCCCGTCCAACGCTGTGGCCTCCGCGCCGGGCGCGGTCTGAATCAGCGTGCCGTGCAACTTCTTCAACCCGTTGCTGGCGAACGGGGCGATGGCGTGCACCGGCAGCCCGCGTTTGCGGGCGGCTTTTCGCAGCCGCAAGTACACGATCGGCGACTCTTCTTCGGGTTCGAAGCCGACGAGCAGCGACCACCGGCGCCGACTCCAGATCGGAGTAGCTGGTGGTGATCGACGTGCCCGCGACCCGGGCCGCCAGGAACTGCGTCTCCTCGCTGGAATGCGGGCGAGCGCGGAAGTCGATGTCGTTGGTGCCCAACACGATTCGGGCGAACTTGGAGTAGGCGTACGCATCTTCGACGGTCAGCCGACCGCCCGGCAGCACACCGGTACCGCCGGCCGCCGACGTGAGACCCTCGACCGCGAGCGGCCACCGCGTGCGGCCACGACGCCGGGACCAGCGCACCGTCGGCGTCGCGCACCAGGGGAGTGGTGATCCGGTCACCCTGCGTGGCGTAGGTGAACGCCCACCGGCCCTTGTCGCAGTTCCATTCCTCGTTGACCTCCGGCTCGTCGCCGGCCAGCCGGCGCAGCACCTTGCCGCGGCGGTGGTCGGTGCGCTGGGCGCAGCCCGACGCGCAGTGCTCACACACACTCGGGCTGGAGACCAGATCGAACGGGCGGGCCCGGAACCGGTAGGCGGTGCCGGTCAGGGCGCCGACCGGGCAGATCTGCACGGCGTTGCCGGAGAAGTACGACTCGAACGGCTCATTGGCGTAGATGCCGACCTGCTGCAGCGCGCCGCGCTCCAGCATCTCGATGAACGGATCGCCGGCGATCTGGTCGGAGAACCGGGTGCACCGCGCGCACAGGATGCAGCGCTCGCGATCCAGCAGCACCTGCGAGGAGATGTTGATCGGCTTGGTGAAGGTGCGTTTGACGTCGTGGAACCGAGAATCGGGGCGCCCGTTGGACATCGCCTGGTTCTGCAGTGGGCACTCACCGCCCTTGTCGCACATCGGGCAGTCCAGCGGGTGGTTGATCAGCAGCAGCTCCATCACCCCGTGCTGGGCCTTGTCGGCGACCTCGGAGCTGAATTGCGTGCGGACCACCATGTCGTCGGTGACCGGAATGGTGCACGACGCCATCGGCTTGCGCTGGCCCTCGATCTCGACGAGGCATTGGCGGCAGGCGCCGACCGGATCCAGCAGTGGGTGGTCGCAGAACCGGGGGATCTGCACGCCGATCAACTCGGCGGCCCGGATCACCAAAGTGCCTTTGGGAACGCTGATTTCGGTGCCGTCGATGGTCAGCGTCACCAGCTCCGGCTGGGCAACCTTCTCTCCGGTGTCAGCGGTTTGCGTCATGAGGCTCCATTCGGGGCGAGCATGGACAGCTTGGGGTCGAACGGACAGCCGCCGCCCTCGACATGTGCGACGTATTCGTCGCGGAAGAATCTGATCGACGACTCGACCGGGCTTGCCGCGCCATCGCCCAACGCGCAGAACGACTTTACCGAGAATGGCGTCGGCGATGTCCGAGCAGCGTGTCCAGATCCTCGGGGGTGCCCGTGACCGGTTTCCAGTCGCTGATAGATCTGGCTGAGCCAGAACGTGCCCTCGCGACACGGCGTGCACTTGCCGCACGATTCGTGCTTGTAGAAGTCGATCCAGCGCCCGACGGCGCGCACCACACAGGTCGTCTCGTCGAAAATCTCCAATGCCTTGGTGCCAAGCATCGAGCCGGCCGCTCCGACGCCTTCGTAGTCCAGCGGCACGTCGAGGTGCTCGTCGGTGAGCAGCGGAGTCGACGATCCGCCCGGCGTCCAGAACTTCAGCTGGTGCCCGGCCCGCACCCCGCCGGCGTAGTCGAGTAATTCCCGCAACGTGATGCCCAGCGGCGCTTCGTACTGGCCCGGCCGCGTGACGTGCCCGGACAGCGAATACAGCGTGAAGCCAGGCGATTTCTCGGTGCCCATCGACCGGAACCAGTCGACACCGTTGAGGATGATCGGCGGAACGCTGGCGATCGTCTCGACGTTGTTGATCACCGTCGGGCAGCCGTAGAGTCCGGCGACCGCGGGGAACGGCGGGCGCAGCCGCGGCTGGCCGCGGCGGCCTTCCAGCGAGTCGAGCAACGCCGTCTCCTCGCCGCAGATGTAGGCGCCGGCGCCGGCGTGCACCACCAACTCGAGGTCGTAGCCGGAGCCGGCGATGTCGCGGCCCAGGAAGCCCGCGGCGTACGCCTCGGCGACCGCGTTCTGCAGGCGCCGCAGCACCGGCAACACCTCGCCGCGCACATAGATGAAGGCGTGGCTGGCCCGGATCGCGTACGACGCGATGATCACACCCTCGACCAAGAAATGCGGCGTGGCCAGCATCAGCGGAATGTCTTTGCAGGTACCGGGTTCCGACTCGTCGGCGTTGACCACCAGGTAGTGCGGCTTGGCGGCCGGACCGCTGTCGCCCTGCGGGATGAACGACCACTTCGTCCCGGTCGCGAAGCCCGCTCCGCCACGGCCGCGCAGCCCGGAGTCCTTGACGGCAGTGATCACGTCGTCCGGGCTTCATCTCCAAGGCTTTGTGCAGAGCCTGGTAGCCGTCGTTGCGGCGATAGGTCTCCAGAGTCCACGACTTCGGGTCGTCCCAGAAGCGGCTCAGCACCGGAGCCAACGGTGTTTGCGGCGCCATTACTGACCTTCCCCTGCGCTGTCGGGCGACGGTGCGGTCATGTTGCTTTTCCTTGGCAACGCGCAGCCCGGCCAAGGTGGCCGCGCCGGCACCGCCCTGGCCTTCGTCGGGACGTGGGTCGGGGAAACCGGCGAGGATCCGCTCGGTCTCCTTGAACTTGCACAACGGCGCGAGACCACGAGACGGCGCGGGGGGATTACCGGATCGCAGCCCGTCGACGAGTTGGCGGGCTGACTCGGGAGTTTGGTTGTCGTAGAACTCCCAGTTGACCATCACCACCGGTGCGAAGTCGCACGCCGCATTGCACTCGACGTGCTGCAGCGTGACCGATCCGTCCGAGGTCGTCTCGTCATTGCCGATGCCGAGATGCTCTTTGAGCGAGTCGAAGATTGCGTCGCCGCCCATCACCGCGCACAGCGTGTTGGTGCACACGCCGACCAGGTAGTCGCCGGTCGGGCCGCGACGGTACATGGTGTAAAAGCTTGCGACAGCGGCGACTTCGGCGCCGGTCAACCCGAGCTGCTCGCTGCAGAACTCCACACCGGCCGGTGTCACGTAGCCGTCCTCGGACTGCACCAGGTGCAGCAGCGGCAACAGCGCCGAGCGCGGGTTGGGGTAGCGGCCGATGATCTCCTTGGCGTCGACCTCCAAACGCGCCTGCACGTCGGCGGGGTACGCCTCCGGTGCGCCTTCGGTGACGAATTGGCCAGGCTCTTCCGGCGGTGGGCCGAGGCGGATGAACACCCGCTCGCCGTTGCTGCCGGCGCCGGGAGTCTGGGCTGCGGTCATCGGTCCACCCCACCCATGACGGGGTCGATGCTGGCCACCGAGGTGATCACGTCGGCGACCATGCCGCCCTCACACATCGCGGCGACGGCCTGCAGGTTGGTGAACGACGGGTCCCGGTAGTGCACCCGGTACGGGCGGGTGCCGCCGTCGCTGACCATGTGCACGCCCAGCTCGCCGCGCGGCGACTCGACCGCGACGTAGACCTGGCCGGCAGGTACCCGGATGCCCTCGGTAACCAGCTTGAAGTGGTGGATCAATGACTCCATCGAGCCGCTCATGATCTTGGCGATGTGCTCCGGCGAGTTACCCAGCCCGTCCGGGCCGACTTTCAAGTCGGCCGGCCAGGCGATCTTGCGGTCTTCCACCATGATCGGGCCGGGCCGCAACTTGTCCAGGCATTGTTCGACGATCTTCACGGACTCCCACATCTCCTTGACACGAATGATGTAGCGGCCGTAGGCATCACAACCGTCGTCCGTGATCACGTCGAACTCGTAGTCCTCGTATCCGCAGTAGGGCTCGGTGCGGCGCAGGTCGTGCGGCAACCCGGTGGCCCGCAGACACGGCCCGGTCACTCCCAGGGCCACGCAGCCGGTCAGGTCCAGGTAGCCGACGTCCTTGGTGCGCGCTATCCAGATGGCGCTCTCGTTGAGCAGGTCGCCCATGTCGCGCAACGAAGCCCTTCAGCTTCTTGAGGGCTTCCGCGATCTCGGTCTTCGCGTCGGGTGGCAGGTCCTGCGCGACGCCGCCGGGCCGGATGTAGGCGCTGTTCATCCGCAGCCCGGTGATCGACTCGAACAGCGTGAGGATGATCTCGCGACCCTGGAAGCCGACGAACATCGGCGTCATCGCGCCCAACTCCATGCCGCCGGTGGCCAGGGCGACCAGGTGCGAGGAGATCCGGTTGAGCTCCATCATCATCACCCGGATGACGTTGACGCGTTCCGGGATCTCGTCGGTGATGCCGAGCAGCTTCTCCACGCCCAGGCAAAAGGCAGTTTCGTTGAAAAACGGTGCCAGGTAATCCATTCGGGTCACGAACGTCACGCCCTGCGTCCAGTACCGATACTCGAGGTTCTTCTCGATCCCGGTGTGCAGGTAGCCGATGACGCACCGTGCGTCGGTGACCGTCTCGCCTTCGATCTCGAGGATCAGCCGCAGCACGCCGTGGGTGGACGGATGCTGGGGTCCCATGTTGACGACGATGCGTTCGCCGGGTTCGCCCTTGCGGGCGGCCTCGACGATCTGTTGCCAATCCTGGCCGACGACGGCCACCAGGATTTCGCCGCCGCTGCCCTCGCCGTTGGGGGTAGTGGTCTCGCTCATCAGTTGTAGGACCTCCGCTGATCGGGCGGGGGAATCTGCGCGCCCTTGTACTCCACCGGGACGCCGCCGAGTGGATAGTCCTTGCGTTGCGGGTGTCCCTGCCAGTCGTCCGGCATCTCGATGCGGGTCAACGACGGGTGGCCGTCGAAGATGATGCCGAAGAAGTCATAGGTCTCGCGCTCGTGCCAGTCGTTGGTCGGGTAGATGGCGAACAGCGACGGGATGTGCGGATCACTGTCCGGCGCAGCCACTTCCAGCCGGACGCGACGCCCGTGGGTGATCGAGCTCAGTGGATAGACCGCGTGCAGCTCGTGCTCCGGTTTCGTGTGGGTAGTGCACGCCGCTGACGCCCAGGCACAACTCGAAGCGCAACTGCGGGTCGTCGCGCAGTGTGCCGGCCACCTGTGGCAGCAGCTCACGCCGCACGTGCACAGTCAGTTCGTCGCAGTAGACCACGACTTTCTCTACGGCATCTTCGAATTCGACGCCGTCGCCCTTGAGTGCCTCGGCCAGCCGGTCGACAACCTCGTCGAAGTATCCGCCGTAGGGCCGGGGGCTTCCGTCGTCGATCGTGACCTGGCGTACCAGCCGTCCGTATCCCGACGTGTCGCCGGTGCCGTGGACGCCGAACATGCCTCGGCGGACGTCGATCAGCTCTTTTTCGGATTGGTCGGCGGGCACAGGAGCTCCGCCCACCTCGCTGGCTGCCCGCTTCGGGTCGTGCTCCGGTGAGCTCATCGCAGCAGTCCGCGCATCTCGATCGTCGGCCGGACGGCCAGCGCCGCCTGTTCGGCTTCGGCGATGGCCTGCTCGCGGTTGACGCCCAACGGCATTTCCTGAATCTTGTCGTGCAGCTTGAGGATTGCGTACAACAGCATTTCCGGACGGGGCGGGCAGCCGGGTAGGTAGATGTCCACCGGCACGACGTGGTCCACGCCCTGGACGATCGCGTAGTTGTTGAACATTCCGCCCGACGACGCGCACACGCCCATGGAAAGCACCCATTTGGGCTCGGCCATCTGGTCGTAGATCTGACGCAGCACCGGCGCCATCTTCTGGCTGACCCGGCCGGCCACGATCATCAGATCGGCCTGCCGTGGTGTCGCCGAAAACCTCTCCATGCCAAAGCGTGCGATGTCGAACCGCGGGCCGGCGGTGGCCATCATCTCGATGGCACAGCAGGCCAATCCGAATGTCGCCGGCCACAACGAGCTCTTGCGGAAATATCCCGCCAATTGTTCGACGGTCGTCAGCAAGAGACCGCTCGGCAGTTTCTCCTCGAGACCCACGTCTTACCTCAATCCCACGTCAGGCCGCCGCGGCGCCACACGTATGCGTAGGCCACGAAGACCGTGAGCACGAACACCACCATCTCGACCAGCGCGAATACCCCTAGCTTGTCGTAGCTGACCGCCCACGGGTACAGGAACACGATTTCGATGTCGAAGACGATGAACAGCATCGCAGTCAGGTAGTACTTCACCGGGAACCGCTGCCCGCTGCCCGCGTGCGGCGCGTTGGCCGGCTGGTCGCTGGGTTCGATCCCGCATTCGTAGGCCTCCAGCTTCGCGCGGTTGTAGCGCTTGGGGCCGGTGATCTGTGCGATGGCGACCGAGCCGAGGGCGAAAGCAGCGGCGATCCCTCCAAGCACCAGGATGGGTAGGTACAAATTCATGCCGCGAAGACGCTCCCTCACTGTGGGTCTATGGGCTGACGGACTGTGAGCGCAACCACAGCCTAGCGATCTTGTGTAGTCCCGCGCTCAGCAGTCTAGATGTGACCTCAACCACAGGCCGGTGGGTGGTCGGCCCGTCGAAGCATGCACCGGCCGGCCGGCCATCCGCCATTGACGAGTTGCCAAGGCCGCGAAGCTATTTGGCACTTTGACGAGACGATGGAGGGATCGGGAGGCGGCTTTATCGGGCCACGCGTCGGCGGCCGGTGTCCCGTTGGGTTCTGGGTCCGCTGCCCAGCTAACGCACCGGAGGGCGCAGCAACTCGAGCACCGTTCGGCTGAGCCGGATCGGGTCGATCGGCTGCGGGACCGACGCCTCAGCGCGTGACCAGCTGGCCAGCCAGGCGTCGTCGCGCCGTCCGGTCAGCACCACGATCGGCGGCCCCTGGGTAATTTCGTCCTTCAGCTGCTTCGCGATGCCCATGCCGCCTTCTGGGGTCGCCTCGCCGTCGAGAATGGCCAGATCGATGTCTCCGGCGTCCATCCGCTGGATGACGACCGGTCCGGTGGCCACCTCGACGTAGCTGAACTCGGGCAGCTCCGGGTGCACCCGTTTGCCCAACGCCAGCATGACGTCCTGGCGGGTGTTGGCGTTGTCGCTGTACACGAGGATCCGCAGTGGGCTGGTAGCAGACACGGTCCAGATGCTACTGCCCAGCGATGATGCGGCGCCGCAGTGGCCTGATGCGTCTACCGTGGCGCCCGCACGAAGCAGGCGTCGGCCGACGCCGTCGCCGTCTTGGCGATCATGCCGAACCGATTCCAGCCCAGGCCGAACTGGGCTCGGTCGACCTCGATTTTCGCCGATACCCGCACGGAGCCGTCGTCGAGCAGGATGATCCGGACCGGTAGTGACACCGGGGCAGTGACTCCCTTGATGCTGAGGGTGGCGCGTAGATCCGCGGCGTTACCGGTGGTCGGCTGCAGCGGCGGTAACGACGACGCTGATCTCCGGGAAGCGTTCGGCGTCGAAGAAATCGGCGGACAGCAGATGCTCGTCGCGTTTACGGATTCCGGTTCGCAACGACGCCACCTGGATGTCGAGGCGGCCGAAGATGGCGCCCTTGCCGGTGATCTGGCCGTCGCCGTTGAGACCGGTGAACCGGCCTTTGACGCTGATCAGGCCCCACATGTTCCTGATCTTGAAGCCGATCGTGGATTTATCGGGAACGAGGTTCCATACCCCTGCGGTGTCAGGATCGCTCAGCAGTGTTTCCACGGTGGTCATCTGCGCCACTCCTCATCCTCCTGCATCGTCGCGGCGCGTGCCTCCCTCATCGCTCTCGCTCTGCATCGTCGCCGGCGCGGGTCGTCATCTGCGCCGCTCCTCCGTTGCCGGCTAGCTCATCAGCGGGGCGAGGTCGGCTGGGTCGAAGTACTCATCGATTCGGCTGATCAGGGCGTTGACCCCCACCTTAATCACGATGCAGACCCGCATCGCGATCGATGCGCCGTCGTGGCCGGTGGCGTGCAGGATGTGTTGCTGGACGAAACCGCCGGGGAACAGCTGGCGGTCGAGGATCTCGTAGCGGCGCTGCGTGGTGACATCGATGAACCAGCGCAGCACCTTCAGCGCACGCTCTTTGTCGTTGTCGCGGCGGGCGCCCACTCGCCATACCGCGATGTCGTCGTCGAAGAGCTCGGCGAGCGTCGCCTCGTCGCTTCGCTCGATCGCCGCGAACAGCTGATCGGCCACCTCGACGATGACGTGCTGACTGTGGCCGGAGTCGGTAGCGGGCATCGGGTGTCTTTCTATTCGTTCTGGTAACCGGGATGCGCCACCGACAGCCGGTGACTCACCAACGCACGCAGAGCCGAGTGCACCTGTTCGCCCCGCCCGTCCAGCACGCCCGGCTCGAATAGCCGCGGCCAGCTGAGCTTCGTCGTCGAAGCCGACGTCGGCCAGGGCGTCCGCGACGTCGTCGGCCGGGTCGACGAGCAGTTCACGCTCGACGATGCGCAACACGTTGGCCGCAACCCTGGCATGGAAATTGACCTGGCCGGCAGTCGACTCCCGGACATCGGTCTCGAGGAACTCGGCGACCGCAGCGATGAGTTCCGCCGCGGTGGGACGGCCATGCAGTGGGTTGCCAGACGCGGCCCCGGACGTCATCAGGTCGCGGGCGCCTCGGGACCGCGATCCACCCCGGTGCGCAGCTTCACCGATGCCGAGTAAGCAAGCGTGCGGAACCGCAGCACCGGATCATCCGAGGGCTCGATGCCGTCGGTGACGCGCATCGGGTCGAATACGACGATGTCACCGCCGTGCTCGCGTTCGGTCTCGATGCCGGTGATGTCGAGGGTGCCGACGGTGACGGTCTGGTGGCTGCGCCACGGTCTGGACGGATCGACCATCGAATCGCCGTCCGCGGCGATCTGCACTTGGTAGGCGAACCGGACCGGTTCCGACGCGAGGCGCTCATCGAGTTCGTCGATCAAGAAGTCCGCGCTCTTCGTCCGCCGCGACGTCCGGCGACAGGAACTGTTCGCCCGCGTCCGGAAGCAGGTGGTAACGGACGAATCGCGCGCTGCCGTCGGCGGCGATCCAGCGGAAGGCGTGCAGCCCGTGGTACTCGACGGTGCCGTAGCTGACCGGCACTTTGTTCGCGGCGCGCACGACCGGCAACGCGGACAGGAAGCGGGGGTGGGTGGCGATGTAGCCGGCGAGACGCAGCGGAGCGGTGATGCCGGGGCGCTCGCGCGTAGCAGGACGATGAAGCCGTCGGGTGTGCTGGCCGGAAACAGCCTTGCGGTCTGCGTCGACACGTCGGTGGTCGATCCGTCCGGCAGCGTGAACTTCACCGCCATCCCGCGCACTCCCGGTGCGTTGTCTGGCTGCGTCGGATTGCCTGAGCCGCTGGAGAACCGGATCAGCGCGGGCACGGCCGAACCGTTGAGGTGCGCGGCGCGGGAGAGTTGGGCGGCGTCGGCGGTGGCGGTGAATGTGCCGCGATAGAGCTTGCCCTTGGCGTGCAACGCCCGGTAGCCCGGTTGTGCGCCGCCGACCTCGCGGATGGTGTCGATAGCCTCGATCAGGAGTAACCACAGCGGCATCCTAGGCCGTCAACCGGCATCTGGCGCAGACTTATCTAGCAACGTGAGCAGATCCCACTCGGTCTCGCAGACGCGGCGGCCGATCGCGGCCAGCTCCACCGAGCGGGTCTGTCCGCTCAGGTGGCGCTCCGCCTGGTAGCGGCAGATCACACCCCAGCGCAGCGTGGCCAGCACCAACCACCAGTGAAACGCCACCCGATCGACCTGCGCCCCGCCGGCCTGTTCGTAGGCGCAAAGAAAATCCTCGACGCTGCCCAGGCCGCCGGCCGCGCGGTCGGCCGGAGCGCCGAACCGCCAGGCCCGGATGCAGAACCAGGCCAGGTCTTCATAGACCTCGCCGATGTGCACCAGCTCCCAGTCCAGCACGGCCGCCAGCTCGGATCCGTCGATGATCAGGTTGCCCATCCGGTAGTCGCCGTGCACCAGGCGCGACGGGGACGGCGCCGGCCGGTGGGCGGCGAGCCACCGAAAGGCCCACTCGAATGTGGCGGTGGTGTCGCCCATGGCATCCAGTCGGTCGCGCCATTCGGCGAGTTGATCCTGGGTGGAAAGTTTCGGGTCATTCACTGGGCTATGTCGACCCGGTGGATGGCCGCCAGCGCCTGTGCGCACTGGCTCAGCAACCGCGACCGGCCCGCCCCTCCGTCCTAACGAGCTGGCGTTCGATGCGACGAACGATGGTCTCGCCTTTGATCTCGTCGCAGATCAAGAAACGGATTGCCCAGTGCGGCAGGCGAATCGTCGGCGACCAAAATGTGGGGGACCGGCGCACCGGCGGCCGCGGCGGCAGCCTGGGCGCGGGCTTCGAGCTCCATTCCGGCGTGCACGTCGTCAGGCGGGCCGATGCGCAGGATCAGCGAGCGCCGTTCGTCGGGTGTGACGGCATCGAATGCCCACGTGGTTCGGCTGGCACCACCGGTCAACGCGCGCAGATTGTCGATCTGTCTACGTCGCCACGCAGCATCGGGCGCAGCACGGCGGGCAAGCTGTCTTGCAGGCTCACTTTTGGCCGAATTTGAACAGCCGCTGCGCCACCCGCCGGATTTGGATCTCCTCAGCGCCCTCGGTGATCCGGTAGCGGCGGTGGTGGCGGTAGATGTGCTCGAACGGTTCGTGACGGCTGTAACCGAGGCCGCCGAAGATCTGCATGGCACGGTCCGCGGCGTCGCAAACCAGTCGGTTCGCGCGATAGTTGGCCATCGACACTTTGTCGGACACCTCCATGTGGTGGTTGCGGTCCAAATGCCAGGCCGCGTACTGCACCAGCAGCCGCACCATCTGGGCTTCGGTCTGCAGCTCGGCCAATGGCCATTGCACGGCTTGGTTGACCGCCAGCGGCTTGCCGAACACCTTACGTTGGCCGGCATATTCGGCGGCTCGATCGATGCAGTATTGCGCCGCACCCAGACTGCTGGCCGCTTGCCGAATTCGGTTCTCGTGCAGGAACGTTTGCGCAACCTCCAGCCCGCGATCCACTTCACCGAGCACCGCGTCGGCGGGCACCCGGACATCGTTGAGCTCGACTTCGCCGTGGTCGGTGGGCATGTTGAAGGTCCACCAGTAATACGGGACGGTGAAGCCGGGCGCGTCGGTGGGCACCAGGAACGCGGTGATGCCGCGGGCTTGTCCGGGCTCGCCGGATGTGCGGGCGAAGATCAAGTCATGGGTGGCGCGGTGCACGCCGGTGTTGAATCGCTTGGAACCGTTGATCACCCAGTCGTCGCCGTCGGGTTTGGCATGCGTTTCCAGCCAGGTCGCATCGGAGCCGTGCTGCGGCTCGGTGAGCCCGAAGGCCATCGAGCGTTCCCCGGTGATCAACGCCTCGCGACCACAGGGCGCGTTGCGCATCGGTGCCGAAGCGCTCCATCATGATCACTTGCGGGAAGTTCCCGACGATCGATGACTCGTTCTGCAAGTCGTTGTGCAGGCCAAGGCCCTTGTGCGCCAGATGCTCCCGGATCACGGCCATGTCGACGTTGGTGCCGTCGCGGCCACCCAGCGACGCCGGCAACCCGTAGCGCAGCCAACCGGCCTTGTCTGCCCGTCGTCGCATCTCGGAGAGCAGATCCTCCCACTCCCGAGTCGGGATCCCGTCGTTGTCCCAGTCGGTGCGGGCGTGTTCTCGACGCTGGTCGAAGTACTGCATGTTCTCGGCTTGCAGCGGGGCGATCTCACGCTCGATGAACGCATCCATGTCGGCGAGCAGCCCCGGAAGGTGTTCTGGCAAAGTGAAATCCACTGTTTTCTCCTCTAAGCGCCGTACAGGGTCTTTTTCCAGATCGTCGACAAGGTCGCGATGGCGTCTTCGTCGCTGATCGTCAACGCTCAGGCTTCCAGGCCCGGGGGGCGTTACAAACACGGTGGTGAAGTTCTCGAACAACAACGCGATGGCGGCTGCGATGTGCTCGGGATTGAGGTCGGCCGCATAGCCGTGCTCTTGAGCGCGTAGCACCGAGGCGGCGACGATGTCCATGCCGAACCGCCGGAATTCGTTCTGGACGGCGGCGAACCGCTGTTGGGTCGCCGCCAGCTGTGCGACTGCGATCATGATGCCGATGTTCTGCTTGAACATGTTCCAGTAGCCGGTGACCACAGCGGTGAAGAACGCGTCGTCATCCGGGGATTCCGGCAGGTCAACGCTTTCGCTTGACGGTCGTCACGACGTCGTGCAGGAAGGACTCCGCCAGGGCGGCGAGTAGGTCTTCCTTGTCGGCGTAATACCGGTAGAAGACCGCCGCCGACTTTCCGGCGGCCGACGTGATGTCGGCCAGCGTGGTGCCGTGAAAGCCGCGTTCAGCGAACAGCTTACGGGCGGCCTGCTCGATGGCTGCCCGGGTCTGGCGGCCCTTGGCGGTCAGGGTCCGCGTGGTGTCCGGGGCCGGCATCAGGTCCGGATCCGGTCACCGGCGCGCAGCAGAGCACTGGGCAAGTCATGGCCGACAACCGATTTCGCGACTTCGGCCGCGGCAATGGCGGCCTGCAGGTCGACGTCGACGTCGATGTCGCTGTCCCGCAGCAGGTACACCAGGTCCTCGGTGGCGATGTTGCCGGTGGCGCCCGGGGCGAACGGGCAGCCGCCCAGTCCGCCGACGGATGCGTCCAGCCGGGTGACTCCGGAGCTGACCGCGGCGTAGGCGCTGGCCAGCCCGGCGCCGCGGGTGTTGTGGAAGTGTCCGCCCAGCGGCAGTTCGCCGATCACCGGACGCAGTTGTGCGATCAGCGAACTCACCCTGCCCGGGGTGGTGGTTCCGATGGTGTCGGCGATCGAAAACCGGTCGACACCCCGATCGCGCGCAGTGGCGGCGATGTCGAGGACCCGCTGGGGTGGCGTGGGGCCCTGGAACGGGCAGTCCCACGCGGTGGCGACGATGACCTCGACGGTGACGTCGCTGTCGTGGGCGATCGCGACGATCTCGTCGATCTGAGCGGTGGCCTCTGCACTGCTGCGCCCGACGTTGGCGTCGCTGAATGCGTCGCTGGTCGACACCACGTATTCGATCGAGCGCAGCCCCGCGGCGACGGCCCGCTTGGCACCGTTGGGGCTGGCCACCAGCGCGGAGAACTCGATGTCGGGATAGTTGCGCAGCTCGGCGGCAAGCTCGGCGGCGTCGGCCATCGACGGCACCTTCGACGGCGAGACGAACGCGGTGGCCTCCACCTCGCGCACCCCGGTCGCGGCGATCGCTGCCAGCAGTTCCAGCTTGGCCGACAACGGGATTGGCTTTTCGATCTGCAACCCGTCGCGCAGCGACACCTCGCGGATATCGACGTGCTGGCTCATAACACCTCCTCGGCCCGCAGCTCCTCGAGCTCGTCGGCGGTCTTGCCGAGCAGCCCGATGTAGACGTCGTCGTTGTGTTGTCCGGGCCGCGCCGGGCCGGCGTTGCGTACAGTGCCCGGAGATTCGGAGAGCACCGGCACGACCCCGGGCCCCAAAACCGGCCGCGCGAGTCGTTCGTCGTAGTGCTCGACCAGCATGCCGCGCGCCCGCAGCTGCGGGTCGTTGACCACCTCGGCGACCGTGTTGATCGGGCCGGCGATCACGCCCGCGGCGCTGAGGGTTTCGATGATCTCGTTAGGCTCCCGCTCGGCGGCCCAGGCGCCGATGATCTTGTCGAGCTCGTCTTGGTTGCGGCCGCGGGCGCCGTGGGTGGCGAACCGGTCGTCGCTGGCCAGCTCCGGACGGCCCATCGCTTGGCACAAGCCGGGCGAACACGGTGTCTTGGTTGGCCGCGATCACCACCCAGGAGCCGTCGGCGCTGCGGTAGATGTTCGACGGCGCGATGCCCTCCAGACGGGTGCCCGACGGACCGCGAACCACACCGCCCGGCGTCGTAATCGGGAATCGTGGATTCCTGTACCGCCAAGCACGATTCGGTCAACGCGACGTCGACGACCTGGCCGTGCCCGGTGATGCCGCGGCGGTACAGCGCGGCCAGCGCCCCCTGGGCGCCGAACATGCCGGCCAGGCTGTCGCCCAGCGACAGCGCCAGCCGGGGTGGCGGCCCGCCGGGGAAACCGTTGAGGTGCCGCAGCCCGCTGGCCGCTTCGGCCACCGAGGCGTAACCGGCCTTGTGTGCGTCGGGCCCGGTCTGCCCGTAGCCCGACACCCGGACCAGGATGATGCCCGAGTTGCGTTGGCTGAGCACGTCGTAACCCAGGTCCCACTTCTCCAGCGTGCCGGGACGGAAGTTCTCCACCACGATGTCGGATTTCTCGACCAGATCAAGGAACAGCTCGCGGCCGCGCGGTCGGCGCAGGTCCAGCGTGATGGCCTTCTTGTTGCGAGCGTGCACCGTCCAGAAAACGTGGTGCCCGTCGACTTCGGCCTGCCCCCAGGTCCGCAACGGATCCGGTGCACCGGGTGGTTCCACCTTGATGACCTCGGCGCCCATGTCGCCGAGCAGTCGGCCGGCGAACGGACCGGCGATCAGCGTGCCCAGCTCGAGCACCCGGATGCCGTCCAGCGGCCGGTGGGAGTCTCATGCGCCCCGGCGAAGTCGTGGCGGACCAGCCAGTCGGTGACGATCTCGACGGCCTGGCGCAACTTGTCGCGTTGATCAGGTCCGGCGTAATAGTGTGTGGCGCCAGGGATTTCGTGGATCTCCTTGTCGGGATGGCCGATCGCTTCGAACAGCCGCCGGGTGTGGCTGGGTGTGCAGGCGTCGTCGGCCAGGTTGCCGATCACCAGCGCCGGCACCGCGATGTCGCGTCCGCAGGCCACCCCGTCGCCGTGCGCGTCGTCGTAGCTCCATTGCGAAAGCCAGCTGCGCAGGGTCGAGAACCGGGCCAGCCCGACCGGGCTCATGTTCACCACTTGAGGATCACCCAGATAGCACGTTCCCGGTGTGCGTTCGTTCGGATCGACGTTCGGGTCCAGCCACCGCGGGTCGGCCATGGTGCCGTGCACGACGAATCCGAACTCGTCATCGGGGCGGCCGTCGGCTTTCAGTTCGGCCAGCTTCTCCTTGACCCACGCGGTGATGCGGCGATTGCGGCTGATCTGCGCGTGCCGGTAGCGGGCCAGGAACTCTGCGCTGTAGGGCGGTTGGTTGGGGTTGTCCGGGTTGTACAGGTCCAGTTCCGGGTCGCGTTTGGTGGGGTCCGATTCGTCGAGAATCGACGCGTCCAGCCATTCGGTCAGCGTGCCGTGCCGGCTGATGTGGGCGGCCAGCAGCATGATGCCGTCGGCGGCGGGCAGATCCAGCTTGGTGAGATCGGGCCCGTCACCCGACGGGCTCGACGTGACGGTCGGGTGCTGGGCCTGCTGTTGGTAGAACACCGACAGCGAACCGCCGCCACTCCAGCCGGCCAGCACCACCTTCTGATAGCCCAGGCGTTCCTTGGCGTCCTTGATCGCCGCGCCGAGGTCCTCGATCACCTTCTCCATCAGCAGCGCCGAATCGGTGCCGCGGAACCGGCTGTTGCAGTAGATGACGTGGTGACCGGCCCGCGCCAATGCGTTGATCATCGGCAGGTACGCGCCGCCGCCGATGGGATGCATGAACATCAGCACGGTGTCCGACGGTTTGTCCTTCGGCTTGAGCAGATAGCTTTCCAGCACGGTGATCTCGGCCAGCCCGCCGTAGACATCCCGGACGCCGGAATTGTTCTCGAAGGCAACGAGATAGGGAATCCGTTCGTAGTCGTGCTTCACGGGTGCTTTGGCTGTTGTCATGAGCGCCGCTCCGCCTCATCACTTCGTTCTGCATCGTCGCCGGCGCGTGTCATCAGTGCTGTCCTAGGTCATGCGCCAGCACCTCGGCTGACGGGGTCAGTCGGCGGCGGGTGTCGACGGCGATCACCTGCCAGTCGACGCGGGAATGCTCGTCGAATTTGCGGCGGGCCCGCTCTCGCGCCCTCTCCGGCGCACCGTGGTGAACCCCTTGCGGCGCATGGGTGATCAGGCCCGGCGGCATCGGGATGCCGTAGAGCGAGCCGCCGTGGAAGAAGGCGATCTCGTCGTAGTCGACGTTGCGGTGATACCAGGGTGTGCGCTCGGTGCCGGGGACGCCCTCGGCGGGTTTGGGTAGGAAGTTCATCACGTAGACACCGGTGGCCTGCATGAACAGGTGCACGGTCGGCGGCAGGTGGACGCTGTCGGAGGTGATCACGTTGTAGTCGGCGATGTTGAAGGTGAACGCGAAGTTGTCGCCGCGCCAGCCTTCGACATCGATCGGATTATGTTGGTAGAACAGCGTTGTCGGGCCACCCTCGTGGACAAGCCGGACCTCGTACTCGTCGCGGCCGTCATCCTCGATGGGCACTGGCTCAGGGATGACGGCCTGTGATGGGTCGAACGGAAAATGCCGGCCCAGCGAACCGGGCGGCGGGACGCGAAACTCGTCGCTCGCCTCGATCATCAGCAACGTCGATTCGGCGTCGGGCAGCTGGCGCCAGGTGCATGCCTTGGGGATGTACACCCAGTCGCCCTCGCGGTAGGGCAGCGGCCCGAACTCGGTCTCCAGCAGACCGCTGCCCTGGTGCACAAAGCACAGCAGGTCACCGTCGACGTGGCGGGTGTAGAACGGCATCGGCGGTGCCGGCGGGAAAGTGAGATGCGGCAGTCAGGGTTGGCGAACATCAGCAGCGGCCCACCGTTCGGCGTCGGTGTGCGTCGCTGGGCTTGAGCTCGCTGGACAGCACGTCGATGGGGCGCAGTGGACCCTCCGACCGGTAGGCGGTGGGGTCGTGACGGCGGTACATGTTGGCGGTCCGGCCGGTGAATCCGCCGCGGCCCAGCTCGTCGTCTTTCAGGCCGTCGAGGTCGGCGTGCAGGCGGCGTGGTGTCGTGCCTTTACGCAGGTGGATGAAGGATTCCATGGCGGCTCCAAGGTGGCGACGGCATCGGCGTGCCAGAAACTAAAAGTGACATTACTTTTTGTTTACAGCCAGCACAAGAGTCGAGCACGTAGGCCCGCCGAGACTTAAACCACTGCGCACCGCCCCGGCGTGTCTTCGCTGAGGTTTAAGTGTCGCGGGCGAGCGGACCGGTTGCTGGCGTACTAGTCCCGTACGCGTAGGACGACTTTTCCTTTCGCGGTGCGATTCTCCAGCGATGCGATCGCGGCGGCGGCCTCGTCCAGCGGGTACACCACCGGCTCCGGAGGAGCTAGCCGACCCGAGGCGAGCAGCTGCTCGAGGTCGGCCCACTGCTCGGCCAGCGCGTCGGGGTGAGTACCCGCCCAGGCGCCCCAGCCGACACCGACCACGTCAATGTTGTTGAGCAGCAGCCGGTTTACTTTCACCGTGGGTATTTCGCCGCCGGTGAAGCCGATCACCAGCAGCCGCCCGCCTGGAGCAAGCGAGCGCAGTGAGTCGGTGAACCGGTCGCCGCCGACGGGATCGACCACCATGTCGACCCCGCGGCCGTTCGTCAATTCCTTTGCCGCATCCTTGAACCCGTCGGCGAGCACGACATCGGTCGCGCCGGCTGCCGTCGCGATCTCGGCCTTGTCCTCAGTAGCTGACCACCGCGATGACCCGGGTCGCCCCGAGCACCGGCGCCAACCGCAGCGTGGATGTGCCGATCCCGCCGGCGGCCCCGTGCACCAGCACCGTGTCGCCGGACCTGCAGTCGGCCGCGGACGGTCAGCGCGAAGTACATGGTCAGGTCGTTGAACAGCAGGCCGGCGCCCGCCGTGAAGCTCACGTTGTCCGGCAGCTTGAACACCCGGTCGGGTGCCAGCACCGCGACTTCGGCCATGCCGCCGGTGAGCATGGTCAGGCCGACAACCCGGTCGCCAGGACGCACATGGGCGTCGTCGGGTGCCGATCGGACCACGCCGGCGATCTCGGCGCCCAGCACGAACGGCGGATCCGGCCTGTACTGGTAGAGGCCGCGGGTGAGGAGCGCATCGGGGAACGCCGCTCCCGCCGCGTGCACCTCGACGACCACGCCGTCCCCGGTCGGTTCGTCGATCTCGCCAACCTCGACCCCGTCCGGACCGTCGAGTCGAGTCAACTGTGCTGCGCGCATAGCCGAATAGCCTAGTGGCGGACCCAGCCCGCTCAGAAGCCGCCGGCGACGCGCACTACAGCGCGGCCGGAGAACGCCCCCGCTCGCACCTGATCCAGCACGGCAACCACGTCTTTGACGTCGACGTCGCTGCTGATCGCGTGAAGATGACGCGGGCGCAAGGAGTCGCCCAGACGCGCCCACAGTTCGCGGCGCGGGCCGATCGGCATCAGCACCGAATCCATGCCCAGCAGCGCGACGCCACGCAGGATGAACGGCATCACCGTGGTGTGCAGCGCGGGGCCGCCGGTCAGCCCGCTGCACGCGACCGCGCCGCCGTAGTCGACGGCGCTGAGCACATCGGCCAGCGTCGCGCCGCCGACGCAATCCACGCCCGCCGCCCAGCGCGCCTTGGCCAGCGGCCGCGGCTTGGCGTCCGGATCGGCGGGCAGCCGACCGATAACCTCAGCGGCGCCAAGGTCTTTCAGCCGTTGTTCAGCTTCGGCCTTGCCGGTCGAGGCCACCACGCGAAAGCCGGCGCCGGCGAGCAAGTCCACGCTGACCGAGCCGACGCCGCCGGTCGCCCCGGTCACCACGACCGAGCCCGCGCCGGGTTGCACACCCCAGTCGATCAGCGCCTGCACGCTCATCGCGGCGGTGAAGCCGGCGGTGCCGATGGCCGCGGCGTCGTGCGCACTCAGACCGTTCAGCCGCACGACTTGATCGGCCGGCAGCCGGGCGTATTCGGCGTAGCCGCCGTGGTGGCCGGTGCCGATCTGGTAACCGTGCGCGACGACGGCGTCGCCGACCGCGAAGTCCGGTGACTGCGACTCGACGACCTCGCCGGTCAGGTCGATGCCCGGGACGAGGGGGTAGTCGCGCACCACGCCGCCGCCGGGCGTCAGCGCCAGCGCGTCCTTGTAGTTGACGCTGGAATACAGCACCCGGATCGTCACCTCACCGGGCGGCAGGTCGTCCGGACGAAGGGTCTCCACCGAGGCGGTTATCCGGTCGCCATCCTGGCGCGCGACGAGCGCTTGAAACGTGTCCATTCCTCGACGCTAGCCTCAGCGCATGGATTCCTTTCCACTTGGTCGCTTTTCGGTCGCCCGCATCGGCTTGGGGGCGATCCAGCTGCCCGGGCCGGGCGCTTTCGGGCCGCCGCGCGACCGTGACGCGGCGCTGGCCGTGCTGCGCAGGGCCGTGGAACTCGGCGTCGACCACATCGACACCGCCCAGTTTTACGGGCCGAATGTCTCCAATGAGCTCATCCGCGAAGCCCTGCATCCGTATCCGGCCAACCTGGCGTTGGTTAGCAAGGTCGGAGCCCGCCGCGACGATGCCGGCGGCTGGGTGCCGCTGGCCGAACCCGCCGACTTCCGCTCGGACATCGAGGCCAACCTGCGAACGCTCGGCGTCGATCAGCTAGCCGTCGTCAACCTGCGGCTGATGGACCGCGATCGGCCCGACGAGCGCTTCGACGAACTGCTCTCGGTCATGATCGCTGCCCGTGACGACGGACTGATCGGCGGTATCGGACTCAGCAATGTCACCCGTGAGCATCTGCTGCGTGCCTTGCAGAACACCGAGATCGCCTGTGTGCAAAACGCTTTCAATCCCGTTGACCGGTCCGCGGCGCCGGTGCTGGACGAGTGCACGGCGCGCGGTATTGCCTTCGTCCCGTTCTTCAGCTTGAGGTCACCGTTTGCGCCGTCCGGTCAGGTGCTCGGACATAAAGCGGTGCAGCGGGCCGCCGCGCGGTTGGGCCGCAGCCCGGCCCAGATCGCGTTGGCGTGGGCGTTGAGCGTGGCTCCGAACGTGCTGCTGATTCCGGGAACCTCATCGGTGCAACACCTCGAGGAGAACCTGGCCGTGGCCGACGTCGAACTCGACGACGAGACTCGTGAAGAGCTGAACGCGATCACCGCTTAGCTGTTGCGGCGCTTCGTCTTTCGTTGGGGGTTGCGAGCAAGCGTCTGTGTCAGCCCGTCGATGATCAGTTCGAGCCCGAACGCGAATTCGTCTTCCAAATGGCGGCCGACCCGATGTGAAAACGATGCCTCGTAGCCCAGCTTCGGTCCGAGGCCAGCAGATATTGGCAGGCTTTTGACAGGCGGTACCTACAGCGCACCAATTCTGCGAGACAACGCTGGTGGATGCTCCTAGTTTGCTCCCAGCAATCAATCTCGGAAGAGGTCGGTCATGATCACACGGACACAGAGCATTTCGCATCGAAACCGTCAGTTAAGAACCCTGTTCGGCGGTGTCTGCGCGGCGGCGATATTCGGCGCACCGTTGGTGTGGACGCAGCTTGATGCGCCACCAGCGCATGCAGTCCCGGTAAATTGCCCGATGAGTCCGTCGGGCCTTCCCGAGTGCCCCGCGTACAACCCGCCGCCGCCCGCGCCGTCAGCTTGTCCGGTCGCTGTCCCCGGCTGCCCTGGGTACATCCCTCCCCCGCAGGCCCTTAACAACCTTGCGACTCCACCCATTTGGGATGGTTACAATCCGCCCGACGGAAAGCCCGACAAGTCCGAGAAGCCCGGGAGCCCGCCCGACGGGAAGCCCGGGAGCCCAGGTACGGGTGGTGATTCGAGTCAGTCTTCGCCGCCAGCCGGGGTGCCGAACGCTCCAGACCACTCCGCTCCTGCGCCGAACGCGACAGACCACTCCGCTCCTGCGCCGGATGCGTCGGCTCCCGCACCGGTGGCCGCACCGGCTCCCGCGCCGTCGGCCCCAGTGGCTCCGGCTGCTCCTGCGCCGGTGATGTCGGCTCCCGCACCGGTGATGTCGATTCCTGCGCCGGTGATGTCGGCTCCTGCGCCGGTGATGTCGGCTCCCGCACCGGTGATGTCGGCTCCATCAAAGTAGCTTGCCCGCAACGCCGATACTGCGGCGTGCACGCGCGTCCCAGTGTCGGCGGTCAGGTGCTACTCGTCAGGCGGGCGACGCCACGAAGGACGGATCGGCTGACGGTGTGGCGAAGTCGTTGAGCCGGCGACTGCGGAATCGGTTGCGGTGCCGCGCCGAGCCGCGGGAACAGCGTTAGCGCGTTGGTGCGCTCGATACCGCCGCGGGTCGCGGCGTCGATCGCCGGGTAGGTCTCCAGCCCGGCCGCGAACAGCCTTCCGGCGACAGTCGGGGCGAACGGAAAATCCGACCCGAAGGTGATGTGACCCGGTTTGGCGAAAGCCAGCAGGGTGGGCAACGCGGCTGCGCTGGAAGACAGCGCGGTGTCGAAGTAGAAGCTGGCGAAGTCGTCGAGCACATCGGCCCAGCTGCGGCCTGTGTCGGCGGTGATGGCCACGGCCATCCGGTGACTGGCATACGGCACAAACCCCCCGGCGTGGCTCAGAATGAACCGGATGCTCGGGTAACGGGCCCGAATACCGTTGCGCACCATCAAGTAAGCGGCTCGGGTGGTGTCGAGCAAGAAGTCGGCCGCGAACGGCGGGACACCGGGCACGCTCGGCCCCGGCAGCTCGGCGGGGTGGATGAAGACCACGGCCGAGCGATCGTTGAGGGCCGCAAACAGCGGATCCTGCCCGTCTTCACCGAGATACGTGCCCGCGTTGTTGGCCAGCAGCACGACACCGTCGGCATTCAGGTCGTCAAGTGCTCGAACCGTTTCCGCGACGGCGATGTCGACGTGCGGCATAGGCACGGTGGCGAAGAACCCGAACCGGTCGGATTGTGCCCTAGCCAGGTCGGCGATGTAGTCGTTGACGTCACGCGCGAGAGCGGCCGCGTCGGCCGGGCTGGGCAAAAAGGCCGTGCCCGGTGTCGACACCGACAGGATCGCGGTACCGACGTCGAGCTCGGCCATCGCCTGCAAGGACGCATCACGGCTCCAGTCGGGGAGTGCCCGTCCGCCGGCCTCGTCCAATCCGGCTTTCTGCAGGGCTTTTCGGTAGTCCGGTGGGATCGCGTGGTGATGGGTGTCGATTCGCAGCATGGTCGCCTTCTCGTTAATCGTCGGGAATGCCGGCGTGGGCCAGCGCGGGCACGGTGTTTTCGCGGCGCACCAGTGATCGGGCTGCGGTCTTGAACAGCTGACCCCGCGTCGGCGACGAGCCGCCGTCGGCGGCGATCACATACGACGCGTGCAACCGCTTGAACGTGTCGGTGCGCAGGTCTGCCAGCATCAGCTCGACGCCGTCGCCCTTGGGCGCTACCCGCAGGCATTCGTGTTCCAACAACACCTCGACGCCCGCGAATCGCCGCACGCCCTCGCGCAGCACATGATCGGCCGCCGGCTGATACAAGAACTGCTGCGGCGGGTGCCCGCACCCGCGCGGGGTGATCTTCAGATCGATGAATGGCACACCGTCGGCGTCCACGAAGTTCAGTGGACGGTCGGGGAGCAGGTCCTGTTGCAGCCGATCGGCCAACCCGACGGACTGCCAGATCCGCATGACTTCCTCGTCGGTGGAGATCGCCCTGGCACGGCCATACACATCTGAATCACGCTCGACAACAAGCACTTTCAGACCGAGTTGGCCCAGCAAGTTGGCGGCGGTGGCGCCGGTCGGGCCATAGCCGATCACCGCCACGTCATAAGTATCTGGAGTGGTCATCGTTGTCTCGCATCGCCAGGGAACTTGTTCTGTAGTGATCACTACGGTAGTGTAGCGATCACTACAGAGTCAAGCCCTTGAGCTAGGAGCGGAGATGGCGGGAAAGGACCAGCCGAAACGGCGCAAGCGCCCCGACGGTGAACTGTCGCGTGAACGCATCCTCGACGCCGCCACCGAGATTGCCGCCGAGCGCGGCTACGAGGCCACCAGCATTGCCCTGGTCAGCGCGAAATGCGGGTTGCCGGCCAGTTCCATCTACTGGCATTTCAAGAACAAGGACGACTTGATCGCAGCAGTGATCGAGCGAAGCTTCGCCGACTGGCTCAAGGCGTGGCAGGTGCCCGACGAGGGCACTGCCCGCGACCGCCTGGTGGGCTTGGCGATGCAGATCGCCAAGGCCTTGCTGGACTCACCAGACTTCATCCGCCTCGGCCTGATGTTGGCGCTGGAACGCCGCCCGATCGAGCCGCGGGCGCGGGCGATGTTCCTCCAAGCTCGAGCCCAGACTTACTACGAACTGGCCGACACTGTGCGTGGACTTACCCCAGGACTCACCGACGCCCAGGTGCACCAATTGGTCACGTATGCGATCGCCGGCGCCGACGGATTGTTCATCGCCAAGGAGCTCGGCCGCGACGCGGTGGACCTGCTCGAGTTGTTCGAGTTGCATGCCCAGGCGTTGTTCGACACCGCACTGCGCTTGATATCGAAGGGCGCGGGCCAATGACGTTGACGCCGCTGAGAAGATGACGCTTCAGTTCGGCCAGCGTGAGCGAAGCGCCTCCGGTGTCCACGCCGGCCAGGTAGGGGAGCCGACGATGCCGCCTCCGCTCATCTGGGCGACGATCCGTGGTCCTTCGATGCCGGTGTTGTCGTAAACGGTCCCGTTGTCGGCTTGGACGATGGCGTCGGCGACCAGCGCCCACAGTCGGCCGTACCGCTCGCGGATTTTGATTTCCGGTACGTCGTGACCTCCGGCTTGTACCCGGTGCATGACGCGCTCGACCGCAAGCTCCTCGGGGATCAACAGCACGTGTAGAACGACGATGTAGTTTGCCGCGTGCGCGTCGCGAACGAGCTCGAGCTTGGACGAGTGCGAGAACACCGTCTCCGCGATGAACGGCCGACCCAGCTCGATCAGCCTCGACCTGGTCTCGGCGGCGATCCGCGCCGCCTCGTAAGCGTGCGACGCGGGATCGGAAGGCCAACGCAGCTTGGCGATCTCGTCGGCATTGACGAACACACTGCCCGGCAGCAGGGGCGCCAACGTGAGTTCGACGAAGGTCGATTTGCCAGCGCCGTTGGGTCCGACAACCAGATCGAGTCGCTTCATCGCGCCGCTGAGCTAGCGACTCTGGGCCCGCCGTCGCCGCTTTTTCGTGAGAGCAACCGAGGTGCCGTCGGGCCGGTGCTCGATGAGATCTCCCGCGTCGTCGAGGGCGACAGTGGTGATGCCGCGCGCCGCGAGGGCCTCGCCGTAGTGGGTTCGCGCCAGGTTCTCCTCGATGGCCGCAGAGATCTCGGCATTAACGACCACGCCTTCCTCCGCGCTGAGTTCACTAAGTGCTAAGTCACCGGCAAGTGCGGCTTCGACGCGGCGCCGAGAAGCCGTGTGCTGGCTCGACACTGCCCGTCCGACACGGGCCCAATGGTCGAGCTGCTGCTTGGCCGAGCGGCTTTGGCGGGCTCCCTCTGCCGCCGCGCTGTCCACCAGGTCGGCGGCAACACGCGTGACGCGATCGGGCATGCTGTTTCTTTCGGTTGTGACGTTATGCCACAGAGTGTAGCAGAATGCTACACACAACGCGCCGACGCTCTCGTCTGCGACGATGACGCCGGCGATAAAGTCGGACAGGTTTGATTCGGGCCGAAGCTCACCAAATCTGCATGGCCGACCTGCCAGACCGATCCACAGCGTGAGTATGTTGGGCGGCACCCACCCGCTTAACATTTTGGGGGTACGGTCTCCGACTGCGCCTGCGGTCGTAGCGGTTTCGCCTATAATCGAATCGTGACTAAAAAATCGGTGGTGGGGCAGGACGCCGCACCCGCCGACGCGCTCTCCAAGTCGGCGCGCACCCGTAGCCGCATCCTCAACGCCGCTGCTCACGTTCTCAGCCAGAAGGGCTATGCCGGTACTCGGTTGTCCGATGTCGCCGAGTACGCAGAGCTTCAGGCACCGGCGATCTACTACTACTTCCCATCGCGTGAGGATCTCATCGAAGAGGTGATGTATGCCGGGATCGCTGACATGCGAAGGCATTTGCAGGGTGTGCTGGACGCGCTGCCGCCGGAGACCTCGCCCATCGACAAGATCCTGGCGGCCGTCGAGGCACACCTGCGCCACGAGCTCGAACTGTCGGACTACGCCTCGGCATCAATCCGCAACGCTGGGCAGATGCCCGAGCGCCTGCGCGCACGGCAGCTCAAGGAAGAGGCAGCATACGGTCGGATCTGGCGGCGCTTGTTCGACGAAGCACGCGCAGACGGTCAGCTCCGGAGCGATCTCGACGCCCGGCTTGCCCAGTTGTTGGTGATCGGTGCGCTGAACTGGTGCGCGGAGTGGTTCGATCCCCGCCGCAGTTCGGTGGACACCGTCGTGTCGAATGCTCAAGTCCTGGTACGCAACGGCCTGTCCGCGGCGCCGCCCGCGTCGCGTCCCGCCAAACGCACCCGCAGGACCGCGGCGGGCCACTGACACCGCCGCGGGAAAGCGGGTTTCGGTCTCGATCAGTTTTTATGCTAGATTAAAAGAATGCGCGAAGCGTGCATCGGTATCGGGGAGAGGGTCTAGCTGGTGCGACGCGTGTTGTACGGCCCGGACCACGAGGCCTACCGCGAAACCGTTCGGGAATTCCTGGCCCGTGACGTGGTTCCGCATCAGCACGATTGGGACCGCCAGCACATGATCGACCGCGCGGTCTTCGCCGGTGCTGCCAGAGCCGGCATCTACGGTCTGCAGATCGATGAGCGCTTCGGTGGCGCCGGTGAGCACGATTACCGCTACCGCATGGTGGTGTGCGAGGAGCTTGCAGGAGTTTTCGCGTTCTCCTTCGGGCTGACGGTCAGCCTGCAGGACGACCTGGTGCTGCATTATTTACTCGACCTGACAACCGAAGAGCAGAAGCAGCGATGGTTGCCCGGCTTCGCCTGCGGTGAGCTGATCGGGGCGTTGGCGATGACGGAACCCGGCGCGGGTAGCGATCTCAAAGGCATCCGCACCTCGGCTTGCCGCGACGGCGACCGGTGGATCCTCAACGGGCAGAAGACGTTTATCTCGAGCGGCATCATGGCCGACGTCGTGGTCGTGGCGGCGCGCACCGACCCGGAGGGCGGCTCGCGGGCTTTCAGTTTGTTCGTCGTCGAGGGTGACACCCCTGGCTTCGAACGCGGCCGCCAACTCGACAAGATCGGCCTGCCCGCGCAGGACACCGCCGAGCTGTTTTTCCGCGACGCCGTGGTCCCGGCGGAAAATTTGCTCAGCGAGGAGGGCATGGGGCTGCACTACCTGATGAGCCACCTTCCGCGCGAACGGCTGGGCGTCACGGCCAAGGCGATTGCCAACACCCGAGCGATCTTCGGTCGCACCGTCGAATACTGCCGTCAGCGCGCCGCATTCGGTCAACCACTGACCGGTCAGCAGCACATCCGGTTCGAACTGGCCGAGATGGCTACTCAGATCGACATCGCCGAAGCCTACGTCGACAAATCTGTGCTGGCCTTCAACGCGGGCGAGCTCAGCGCGGTCGATGCGGCGAAAGGGAAGTGGTACGTCAGCGAGCTGCAGAAGTCGGTGATCGACCGATGTCTTCAGCTCCACGGCGGCTACGGGTACATGACCGAATACCCAGTCGCTCGCGCGTTTCTCGACACCCGGGTCCAGACAATCTACGGTGGCACCACCGAGATCATGAAGGAAATCATCGGTCGAGACATCGCCAGTTGAAATGCCTTGCACCCGGCGGTCGGATGCCGGTCCGCGGTCTTAAGGCGCGCCGACCTGTCTGAGCACGGAGTTGAGGTCCCAGTAGTCGCGATGACTCAGCAGCTTGCCGTCCGACGCGTAGCGGCACGCAGCGACCCCGGGGACACTGAATTTCGCTCCGGTCGATTCCACCGAGGAGCCATCCGGCAGCCGCAGAGCTCCTTCGAACGTTCCGCTCCAGACCCATTGGAGGTACAACCGCCCGTCGGCTGCGCAGGCATCGCTGAAGTCGATGGCGGAGTCGGGAGCGAACTTCAACATCCAGCGGTGAAAACGAGCTATCTCGTTGCGGCCGTGATAGGTCGCATCGATCGCGACATCGGTGTAACTGCCGTCGGGCGCGAAGAAGTCGACAAGTTGGCCAGGCTCCGACGTCCAGGCCCGCGAGTACGCCTCCGCGAAGGCGTCATCAGAGGGATGTGGGGGTGTCACAATTTCGAGACTCCTACTGAATGACAGCGGCTGGCTTGTGAGCTGCGACGATCTTGTCGACCACGAGCTTGGCGGTTTCGGCACAAGCTGTTGTTCCGCCGTTGGCGTACTCCTTAACCGCATCGCCGACATTCCACAACCCCGCGAACGGCGTGTCGTGAGGTAGATCGAATCCGGCGACCGCCCGCTGCGGCGGCCAATTATCGCGGGTGACAGCAATATTCAGGATTGTGGCGCGCTCGTCGAACCGGTCGATGGTGTCGCGCAGGTCCTCCAGCAGCAGTTCGGTCTCGGTTGCGTTGTCGAAATCGCCGATCGACGGCTTGGGTACTGCAGTGCCCACGTACAGGTTCCACCCGGGCGGCGCCATCTCAGGACATGTGTCAGTGAAGTTGGCAATGTAGGCCAGCCGACGGGATTTGGCGAAGCTCAGCATCCCCGGCGCGTTTACCAGTCGCTCCCGGCTGGCGAAGTTGACCGAGATCATGGCGGTGGGTCGGTCGCCTTTCTTCACCAGATCCTGGTAGTCGGTCGGGACATTGTCTTCGCCGAGCAGCCTGACCGTGGCCGCCGGGCCCATGTCGCTGACCACGATTGGCGCGTTCAGGGTGATGGTCGCACCGTCGCGGGTCACCTGCACGCCGCTCACGGTGGTGTCGTCGGAAAGGATCTTGACGACCGGCGTGGACAGCCACACCTGACCACCGTGGGACTCAATGGCGCTCGCCAGGCCTCGCCATAACCCGATGGTGCCGTTCGGGTGAAACCCGAACCGTTTGAACGCGCTTTTGCGGGTGAAGTAGGTGAGAAACACCTGCGCCGGCAGATCTTCGGAACTCACGGCGAAAATCGAGGCGCACATGTTGCGGAAGATGCCATGCACACCCTCGTTTTTCGTGTAGTGCGAAACCCAGTCGGCTGTGGAAATTTCGTCCTCGGGTAAGCCCGAGTCGTTGCGTGCCGCTCCGATACCCTTGACCAACTTGGCGCCCTGACGGGTGAGTTTACTCAGCAGCAAGCCCCAGCCGCCGCCGGTGACGTCGACATCCTTGCCGCCGATGCGATATAGCAACGGCGGTTTGGGTTCGCGGATGTCGAACGGTGCGCCAACCTCCTCGCAGGTCTGTTGGGTGATGCCGCCGACCTCGATGACGATGGCACCGTTGTTGACCTTGAAGCCGTCGATGTCATCAGTGGAGGCACGGCCGCCGAGCTTGTCGAGACGTTCCACCACGAGAGTCCGGTAGCCCTGATGCGCGAGGCGCGCGGCGGTGAACAGGCCACCGGCACCGGCTCCGATGACGATGACGTCGAATTGCGCTGTGCTCACGAGGATTTCCTCTTCAGAATCTAGTAGGAGCGGGGGAGACCCAGTGACGACTGGGCGATGTAGTTCAGCACCATCTCCCGGCTGACCGGCGCGGTCCGCATCAGGCGTGTCACGAACCACAGCTCGGACAGCCCATACTCGTGGGAAAGGCCGTTACCGCCGTGGGTCTGGATCGCCTGATCGAGCGCTTTGAGTGCTGCGTCCGAAGCCGCGAACTTCGCGATGTTGGCGGCCTCGCCGGCGTTTTCGCCCGCATCGAAGAGTTCGGCGCTGCGACCGGTGGCCATCCTGCTCAGCTCCACCGCGATGTGTGCCTCGGCAAGCGGATGAGCGATGCCCTGGTGAGCGCCGATCGGTGTGGACCAGACTTGGCGCTCTTTGGCGTACGCGGCTGCCTTGCCGATCGCGTACCGGCCGATGCCACCGCACAGGGCGCCGACCAAGATCCGTTCGGGGTTCAGTCCGTCGAACACCTGGCGAAGTCCGTTGCCGGCCGTTCCAATCAGGGCATCGTGGCCGATCTCAACGTTGTCGAAGTACACCGTGAATTGCTTGTCCGGCGAGACGATCGAGGTGTCGATCTGCTGAAACGAAAACCCGGGACTGTCGGTGGGCACTACGAACAGTGACAGCGCGCTTTTCTCGATCGTCGAGTGGTCGGCGTCGCGGGTGACGACGAGTATCGCGTCGGCTTGATCAACCGCCGAAATGTAGTATTTGGAACCCGAGATGACCCAACCGGTTTCGACGCGCCGCGCGGTGGTCTTGACGTTGTGGCTGTTGGATCCTGCGTCGGGCTCGGTCAGGCCGAACGCCATGATCTTGGTGCCGTCGGCGATCAAAGGCAGCCAACGTTGCTTCATGTCCTCGGAGGCGTGGTGCGCAAGGATGCTGCCGCAGATCGCCGGTGAAATGACCCAGACCAGCAACGGCATGCCGTGCGCGGCGAGTTCCTCGACCACGACGACGGCCTCGGTCATGCCTCCTCCTCCGCCGCCGTATTCCTCGGGCAGGTGCAACCCCAGCAGGCCGCCGGCGCCAAGGTCTTTCCACAAGTCATCAATGCCGCCACCGGACCGGCCGCGTTCTAGGAAGTACTTTGCCCCGTAGCGAGATGCGATCGCGGCAACGGTCTCTCGAATGGCGTTGTGCTCCACGGAGTCCTGAATCAGTCCCACGTCTACCTTCCGGTGAATTCGGGTCGGCGCTTCGCCGCGAAATCGTTGATGGCGCGGGCGGCGTCGGCGGTGTCGCCGGTGTCGCGCAGTGCCTCCGTCTCGGCTTGTAGCTGCGTCGGCAAGTCGTTGCGCCACGTGTCGCGCAGCAGGGCACGCATCCTCGCGAACCCACGCGTGGGACCGCTGGCCAGCTCCCGCGCCACAGTTTCGGCCCGGCTTCGCAGTTCAGCGGCGGGCACGATCTCGTTGATCAGGCCCCATTGCAACGCCTCTGCGGCCTCGATCGGCCGGTTTCGCAGATAGGCTTCGGCGGCACGGCGTGGACCGATCAACCTCGGCAGGTGCCAGGTTCCGCCGCCATCCCCCGAAAGCCCCAACGCCGCGAACGCGGTCACGAATTTGGTTCCCTCGGCGGCGATGACCAGATCGGCCGCATACACATAGCCGAGGCCGCCACCGGCGACGGCGCCGTGGGCGGCGGTGACGATGGGCGCGTCGATTCGGCTCAGAATGCGAAACGCTTCATGAAAAGGCGCGGTCATCTTTGCGAACAGCGTTCCGAATTGCTCGCCTGGGCCGGCGAGGAAGTGCTCAATATCCCCGCCGACGGTCAGGGCAGGCCCGTTGCCGCAGATGAGCACCGCCCGGATCGCGTCGTCCTTCTTCGATCCGATGTGCCACATCGAGGATTTCCTCAACCATCCGCATGTCGATGGCGTTGCGGACGTCCGGACGGTTCAGGCAAACGGTGGCGAGCCCGTCGGTGACCGAGTAGTCGATGGTCTGCAGCGGCACGCCGCCACCAAGGGCTTGCACCCAAACAGCGCTGTCCGTCAGCTGTTTCAATGACCCGATGCGCCCATCCGCGGCGAAACCGATGAGGTGGATGAATGCCGCGTCCAACCGACGGCCCGAGGTGCGGCCCTCTCCGCGGTAATAGCCGGCGACGAACAACCGGCCGTCATCGAGGAGGCGGAACTCTTCCGGTTGAACCTCGACCTTGTAGTGGCGTCCGATCGTCCACCAGACATCGCGACGCATCGCCTCAGGTCCATCGTGACGTCCCCCCATGTCCAGCGGAAGGCCGTCGGTGACTTGCCCGACGAAGTCGGGATGCAACAGCGTCATCAGCGCGTCGCGGTCGCCGGCGGCGAGTGCTCGGTAGAGCTGTTGGGCCGTCGACACGTTGGTGTCAAAGGTGTGATCAGCGCCCATCGCGCACGATCCCCCCTTCGGTGCGGGTGGTGGTGCGATCGCTCACGACATCATCATTTTCTATTCTCTGTTAGATTCATAGCCGGCCGGATTGGCGGACTTTAGCTGTTGGACGAGGCGGAACTTCTGCACCTTGCCCGTCGGCGTGGTTGGCAGATCTTCCGCACGGCAGAAAACCACTCGCTTTGGGACCTTGAACCTTGCGAGTTTGGCGCGACAGGTGGCCAGCACATCAGCTTCTGTGAGCACAGTACCCGGGGCTGGAACGATTACAACACAACCGATCTCGCCCCAGCGCTCATTGGGCAGCCCGACCGCGAACACTTGACTGATCGCGTCATGAGCGGCCAAGAGATCCTCAATCTCCTTCGGCATGACCAACTCTCCGCCGCTCTTATAGAGTTCCTTGCTGCGACCGGTGACTTGAAGGTAACCATCATGACGCACCAGGCCCAGGTCGCCGGAGTGTAACCAGTCGTGGCGCAGCGCTGTGGCGGTGTCGTCGGGCCGATTCCAGTAGCCCAGCATCGTCGTCGGCCCACACGACACGAGTTCGCCTTCCTGGCCGGGCGGCAGCACAGCGCCTGTTTCGGGGTGCACCGCCCGGTACTGGACCAGTGCGTCGGTTCCCGGGATTCCCGCGGGGCCGGCCATTTTTGGGCGGCCTACCGTGTCGGAGGTCAGTTCGAGTGGGTCCTCGGGACGAGTCAGCGTCATCGCGCCTCCGCACTCGGTCATCCCATAGCCGGTGACGATTTCGCTGACACCGAAGTCGGCCGCTATCTGCATCCACAGCCAGATTGGCGCGGGCGCAGACCCGCACAAGATTGCCGTCAGCGAGCTCAGGTCGTACTCGCCGCGCGCCGGGTGCTCGAGCATCGCCACCGCCATCGTCGGCACGCACAACATGTCGGTGGCTCGGTGCCGTTGGATGCCTGCGAAGTAGCCCTCGGCGCTGAAGCTCGTTTGAGGGATGATCGCCCCGCCGACGAATCCGACCGACAGCAGACCCTCGACATAGCCGAACATGTGGTAGCACGGCAGCGAGAACAGGATTCGGCGACCATCCTCGTAGGCCCGGGTCAGCGCCGACGCGAAGGCGGTTCGCAGCACGGCGTCATGAGACACCAGCACCCCTTTCGGCGACCCGGTCGTGCCGGAGGTGTACAGCATGTCGCCGGGCTCACCCGGATCGATCCGGCGACCGTCGCTCGCGCCTCGGTTCTGATCGCCGAGGGCGGCGAGACCTTCGACGGTTAGCGCGCCGGGGTGCGCCCGGTCATCGGTGTCCAGCAACACCATGGCGAATTCGGGCATAACACCAAGCGTCGCTTGGTAATCCAGGTCGGCGAAATCGGTCATCGTGATCACGACGCGGCATCCCGCATCCGCCAGCACGAACCGCAATTCATCGCTGCGGTATAGATAGTTGAGCGGCACCGCGATAGCCCCGGCCCGGGCGATGGCGAACTTGATCGTCACGAACTCCGGGTAGTTCGCCATGATCATCGCCACACGATCGCCCGATTGGACGCCCAGGGCTGCCAAACCATCTGCCAACCGGCGTGATTGGGTCGCTACGTCCGCATAGCTGAGCTCGCGGTCGTCGGTGAGTACCATCGGCCGTTCGCCATAGCGTTCGGCGCAGTCATCCAGCCAGCCCGACAGAGTGCGGAGTCGCCACACCGAAAACCGCCGCCGTAACTCGTCGCGGCGGGTGTCGATGTCTGCTGTCAGGGTCACCAAACTCCTAAGCCTCACCCCGCCAGCGGCTGTGCGACGGATCGAGCAGCCCGGTGAGACGTTCCTCCGGGAGCCAGATGATCGTCTCCAGTTCCAGCGCGTCCAGATAGCGCACGCGGCCGCTACGCAGATCCTCCAAGCGCAGTCGAGGCGCGTTTGCGTCAACATCGAATCGGACCGACACCTCGGCGAATTCATTGCCGACGACGGCGCCGACACCTGGAACTTCCAGGTCCTCGTTGCCGCCGAATTCGATAGTCATGACATTCCTCAGATCACAAAACCCAGCGTGGCGATGGGTTGATCGTTGTCCACCAGAACCACCTTCTTGTACGCCAGGCGAAGACCGCTGTCGTCGCGGCGGAGCCGATAGGTGGTCCGGCCACCCCACAGCAAGGTGCCCCGCGCACGCGACTCGATCGCCAGGAAGTTCGCGCCGACCTCGAGATCGACCCCGCCAGCGGGATTGTCTCTCCCGCCAAGGAATTCGATGTTGGACAGCAGCCGACGCAGGTTCGACGGGGGAGCCTGCGCATAGCGCTTGCCGGTGCGCAATTGCTTCAACCTGGTCGAGATGCGGCTGCGGTTGTCGTAGATGACCGACATCTGGCGTTGGGGGTCTCCACCCGCACCGTCGATCGGCACCCAGTACAGCGCGTCGTCGGTCCACAGTGCTTCCCATGCGTCGTAGTCGCCCTCGTCGGCCAGCCGCGCCTCTCGGTAGAGGAATTGCTCAACTGTGTGGCGGTCGTAGTCGTCGGGCACCGGCCCCAGCCCCGCGTCCGTCCCCACAGCCGTGGTCACGGCGCCTCCATGAGTGACTTGTACTGTCGCCAAAAACCGCGCATCCCGGTCTCATCGGTGGCGCCACCGACCGTGAAGCCGTTCTCGTCGACCGCCTCGCGGTTGAGCCCGCGACGCACGTCGAGCCACTCCGGCGTCAGCGATGCCGAGTCCCGCTTGGTTGCGCTCATACATCTCGGTGTCGTCGGCGAGCAGCATGCCCGCCGGGCCGACCGATCCGACGCACTGGGAAACCATGCGGCGGTTGAGTTCATCTGCCCCGGCCAACTGCACTGCAGTCGAGTATTGGACACATTCACCGACCGTGACCGGTTGAATATTGAAGATCTGGATCTCGGCGATGAACAGGTTCGGGAAAACCATCACATGCGGGCCGCCCTCGATCAGGATGCGTTCCGCTTCCTCGCCGTACTTGGCTCGCATCGACGCGACGTAGTCGGGCACCCGGGACTCGGTCGTGCCGAACCAGCGCATCGGTTCGGCGAACTTGCGGAACTCCGGACGCAGATCGTTCTCGCTGTGGCCGTTGCCCAGGTCGCGGGTCACCGCCGTGGAGGCATCGCTGTAGAGCGGGCCGATCGGTACTACCGGTCACTCCGAAGATCGATCCGTGCACGAACTGCGGGTGATATCCGTCGGTCTCATTCTCAGCCAACAGTTTCCAGTTGGCTTGTGTCCGGTGCTGCAGCCATCCAGCGGTGAGTTCGACGCGGCCACCGGGGGACAACCGCACCAGCCGGTCGATCTCGCCCGCCGCGGCGCCGAGGTGCTCCAGCAGTGAGGGACCCTCGGTAGCGAAGCTGCCGAACACGAAGCCGCGGTAAGAATCGACTCGCGGCACCCGGCCGAGGGCAAGGTCCAACTTGCGCTGACCGTAACCCTTGAAGAACGGGAAACCGACCAGCTCGCCGTCGTTGCGGTACGTCCAACCGTGGTAAGGGCAGCGAAATGCCGACGCATTGCCCCTGGCGTCGTTGCATACCTGGTTGCCCCGATGCGCACAGCGATTCAGCAGCAGGTGCAGCACGCCGTCGCGGTCGCGGGTCATGATGACGTCCTGCAGCCCGAGGCGTTTTCGGACGTAGTCGCCAGGCTGGGCCACTTCGGTCTCGTGACCGACGAAAACCCAACTGCGATACCAGATCTTGTGTAGCTCCTCGGCGAAGATCGCCGGGTCGGTGTACAGCGAGCCGTGCACCCTGTCACGCTTGATCAGCCGGTCATACCGGCTGCCGTTGCCGGTGACCTGGTCGGTGGCTTGTTCGGTGACAGGAGTCATTACTGTCCGTCCTGACCGCTGCCGAAGACTGGCCGCCGTTTCTCCTTAAACGCGGCGACTCCCTCGGCGAAGTCATCGGTGTCGAAAAGCTCTGACTGACAGAGGGCTTCGCGCTCGAGCAACTCGATCGGATCAATGGTGCCCGGATTGGCCAGCAACGCCTTGATCACGCCGTAGGCGCACCGTGGCCCTGCCGCCAGACGTCGAGCGTCGCTGCGCGCCGACTCCAAGGCCTGACCGGGATCCACGACCGCGTCGACGAGGCCCAGCTCGAAAGCCTCTGGTGCGGAGATCGGCGCCGGGAGCATCAGCATCTGCCGTGTCCGTGCCGCTCCGATGCGAGCCGGCAATGACACGAAGGTGCCCATATCCCCGGCCAGGCCGATATTGGTGAAGGTGGTCGCGAACGTCGCGTCGCGCGCCGCCACAACCCGATCGCAGGCGGCGGCCAGCGCCGCGCCGGCGCCGTACGCCGACCCTTCGACGGCCGCGAGCACCGGTTTGGGCGTAGCCCAGATAGCGCGAATGACGCGTTGCGCCAAATGCACTCGTTCCAGTGCGCGTTCGGCGGGCATGCGCTGCATGGTGGAAATGTCGCCTCCGGAAGCAGAACATCGGGCCGGCTCCGGTCACGAGGATCACCCGGATGGCCGGATCAGCGTCGGCGGATTCGATCGCCTCGGCCAGCGCAATGCGCAATGGAATGTCGATCGCGTTGCGCTTCTCCGGCCGGTTGAGGGTGACGGTGCGCACCGCCGCGTTGTCGTCGATGAGCACCGGGCCGGCGGTTGTCGTGATCATTGGCCGTTGAACTTCGGTGGGCGGCGTTCGATGACCGCGCGCAGCCCTTCGAGCGCATCGTGGGTGCCGGACAATTCGGAGACCGTGCGCGACTCCTCGGCCAGTCGCTGCTCGACCGAGGCGCCCACTCCGTTCCACACCAGGCGTTTGGTAGCGGATGTGGCCAGTGCCGGCTGAGTTCGCCAGGGTCGTGGCGATTTCGGTTGTGCGGGTGGATAGTTCGTCGTCGGGCACGGTCTCGGTGATCAGGCCGATCTCGCGCGCCTCGGTGGCCGACAACGTGGGATTGAGCAGCAGTATCCGCAGCGCCTGACGCAAACCGACGAGTTGGGTCAGCGTCACCGACGATCCGCCGTCGGGGGCCATGCCTACCCGTACCGCGCCGGAGAAGAATTTCGCCGACTCGGCGGCGACGACGATGTCGGAGGCGCAGACGAGACCCAGCCCGCCCCCGCCTGCGGCGAAACCCTGCACGGCCGTGACCACCGGTACCCGCAGCTGGATCAGCGCCGCGGTCGCCAACTGCAGCCAGGCTGTCGCTTCGCGCAGATAGTCGGGTAGATCCGGGCCCTTGGACTCGAAGGTGTGGATGTCCCCGCCCGCGCAGAAGTTGCGTCCTGCGCCGCTGAGCAGCACGACCCGAACGGCGGCGTCGGCGTGGCAACGAAGGATGGCCTCGTGTAGCGACTTCAGCAGCTCGACGTTGAGCCCGTTGGAAGCTTCCGGTCGGTTCAGGCGTAACCGGGCGATGCCATCGGAACCGACGTCCAGGGTCACGGGTGCGGCGTCAATGGTGGTCATAAGGATGTGCCTACTCGGCTGAACTCGTCGACCCCGTGCTTGGTGATGTGCGCGACGACCGCATCGATCTCGTCGTCGAGGCCTTGCGATAGCGATCGCTGGCCGGCGCCGCCGACCAACTTCTTGATCGTCGTCACCGCCGCGCGGTTACGGCTGGCCAGCTGGGCCAGGATATGGTTCACACCCTCCTCGAAGTCCTGCGCTGCAAAGCTGCGGTACGCCAAGCCAAGACGCACCGCATCCAAACCGCTGAGCCGATCGCCGGTGAGCAGCAGACCAAGCGCGAGCTGATACCCGACTAACCGGGGCAGCCGTTGCGTGCTTCCGCCACCGGGGATCATGCCGAAGTTGATGTGGTTGTCGGCGATCTTGGCGTCGTCGCTGACGATCACGATGTCGGCTGCCTGCATGAGCTCGAAGCCGCCGGCCATCGCGACGCCCTCGACGGCGGCGATCACCGGGACGTCGATGCTCGCGATGAGGTCGCAGGCTCGGCGGAACGCGTCGAACAGCGTCCGCAACGACTCGGGGCCGGCGGATCTGAGGCGTTCGACCTCGGCGACATCGCCTCCGGCGCAGAAGTTTTTGCCCGCTCCACGAATGACGATCACGTTCACCGCCGGGTCGCCCGACAGTTCGGCGCAGGGCATCCTCGAGTTGACGCGCGAGTTCGGTTGTGACCGCGTTCATGTGTTCGGGTCGGTTCAGCGTGATGTCGCCCAATCCCGTCGGCGATCGCATACTGGACGACGCTCACATACAGTCCCATCCGTCATTTCGCAGAATTCTAATCTAGGTTAAACTAATTCAGAGCTGGTCACAAGCGCCGCTGCACAGTGGCGACCGCCAGCGCAAGCCGGGCGCAGCGGGTCGCCACCCGACCAGTACAGAGGAGTCGACATGGATCTCGGGTTGGCAGATGCACGGGTCGTCGTCACCGGAGGCGCCTCCAATATCGGACGCGGGATCGTGCATGCGTTCGCCGCGGAAGGGGCGCGCATCGTGATCAACGACATCGACGCGCCGCAGGCCGAGAAGGTCCGCACCGAGGCCGAAGAATTGGGCGCCGCCGCGGTCGATGTGGTGATCGCCGACCTGACCAAGCCCGGCGCAGCCGAAGCCACGGTCGACGCCGCTCAGACGGCATGGGGCGGGCTGGATGTTCTGGTCAACAACGCCGGTTGGAGCGTTCCGGGATTCGTCGCCACCGATACCGATCGCGACAAGTGGCAACGCACCATCGAGATCAACCTGTTTTCGGCGATAGCCGCGACCCAGGCGGCGATACCCGTCATGAAAGAGGCCGGCGGCGGCGCGATCGTGTTCATCGCCAGCGACGCGGCGTTCGGCCAGATCAGGCAGGGCGTCTACGGCGCATCAAAGGCGGCCATGGTGGCGTTGGCCCGCACCACGGCGCGCGAACACGGCCGCCACGGCATCAGATCCAACGTCGTCTGCCCGGGCCTGGTGATCCCCGACGGGCCCGAAGCGATTGGCGCATCAAGCCTGTGGGCCGTCGGACAGGACGCGGTCTTCAATCAGAAGCAAATCGACTTCATGCTCAAGGACACACCACTGCGACGGCTGACCACCGCCGAAGACGTCGCGCGGGCGGTGGTGTGGTTCAGCTCGCCGCAGGCGGCGCGACAAGTCACCGGTCAGCTGATCTCGGTCAGCGGCGGCTACACGATGCCGTGACGGCAGCGTGAGCAGTCCCCCGCAAGCGGGAGGTGCCCCCAGCAAAAGCCCCCGACACGCCGAACGTTCGGGGGCTTTTGCGTCTGCTCGCCGTGACGTCTACTTCAGTTCGGACGACGACAGCCCCAGCAGGCGGCGGGCGACCACCAGCTGCTGGATCTGCTGGGTGCCCTCGAAGATGTCCATGATCTTCGAGTCACGGGCCCACTTCTCCAGCAGCGCTTCCTCGGAATAGCCTGCTGTACCGGCTAATTCGACGGCCTTGAGGGTGATGTCGCTGCCCACCCGGCCGGCCTTGGCCTTGGCCATCGACGCTTCCTTGGAGTTGGGGATCTTATTGTCGGCCTGCCATGCCGAACGCAGCGTCAGCTGGTAGGCGGCCTCCCAGTCGGCCTCCATCCGCAAAAACTCGGCCGCGGCGGCGCTTTGCGCGTGCGACGGTTTATCGTAGGAGATCTGCACGCCCGCGTTGGTCAGGATCTTGCGCAGCTCTTCCAGTGTGGCGCGGGCGATCCCGACGGCCATGGCCGCCACGACCGGGCGGGTGTTGTCGAAGGTCTCCATCACTCCGGCGAAGCCCTTGCCCGGCTCGATTTCGGGATTACCCAGCAGGTTGTCTTTCGGTATGCGCACGTTGTCGAATCGGATGACGGCCGTGTCGGAGCCCTTGATTCCGAGCTTGTTCTCCAGCCGCTCCACGGTGACAC
This sequence comes from uncultured Actinomycetota bacterium, assembly GCA_963791535.1. Lineage (GTDB taxonomy): Bacteria > Actinomycetota > Actinomycetes > Mycobacteriales > Mycobacteriaceae > Mycobacterium. Next base: position 166,330 of record CAWBSW010000021.1, read on the forward strand.
CCGGGTGTTCGCGCGGCACGATGAACGACTTGATCGCCGGGCGGCCCTTGGACTTGTCCAGCGTCGCCCACACCACGATGTGCGTGGCCCGCGAACCGGCGGTGACGAAGATCTTTTCGCCGTTGATCACGTATTCGTTGCCGTCCAGCTTGGCGGTGGTGGACACCGCCGCGGAGTCGGACCCGAAGCCTGGTTCGGTGATCGCCATCGCCGCCCAGACCTTGCCGAGACGCTCCAGCTGTTCGTCGCTGGCCACCGCAGAGACCGCCGCGTTGCCCAGGCCTTGGTACGGGATCGACAGCAGCATCGCCGCATCGCCCCAGCTGGCTTCCAGGGCCTGCAGCGCCGCCGCCATGTTGGCGCCGTTGCGGTTCTCTTCCGAGCTTTCGCTGGCCTTAAGCCCGCCGGCTCCGGCCATGTCCAAGGTGTTGGATGCGACAGCTCCGGCGAAGAGTTCGGCCAAGGTGTCGAGCTCGACCGGGTAGGCGTGCTCGTTCACGTCGTATTTGCGGGCGATCGGCCGCATCATCTCCGCGCCGGCCTGGTGCGCCTTGTCGATCACCGCGTGCAGCTTGCGGGGCAGTTCCAAATTGATTGCCATGATTGGTCTTTCGGTTGTGAACTGGATGACGACTTAGATAACGGCTCAGATAACTACGACGCCTTCAGCTATACCGATGGCACGCAGGTCGCGGTACCAGCGTTCGACGGGGTGCTCCTTCGTATAGCCGTGGCCACCGAGCAGCTGCACGCCGTCCAGGCCGATCTGCATGCCCTTGTCGGCGCCGAGCCGCTTGGCCAGCGCGGCTTCGCGGGCGAACGGGAGGCCTTGTTCGGCGCGGGCCGCGCCGCGCCAGGTGATCAACCGCAGCCCGTCGAGCTCGATGGCGATGTTGGCGCACATGAACGCGACCGACTGCCGGTGCGCAATGGGCTCGCCGAAGGCTTCGCGTTCCTTCACATACGGGATGACGTAGTCGAGCACCGCATGGGATGTCCCGACCGCCAGCGCCGCCCAGCCCAGCCGCGACAGCGCGATGGCTTCGGAATAGTCGTCGTCGGTGGCTCCTTCCCCGCTAGCGTCCTGGCCCAGCCGCGCGCTCACCGGCACCGACACATTGTCCAGCTCTACCCGACCCAGTGCGGCGGCACGGATGCCCATGCTCGGGTCGGGTTTGACCGTCAGGCCGTTGCTCGACGACTCGACGATGAACAATGCGGGCTTGCCGTTGAGTTGGGCTGCGACGATGAACAATTCGGCGTTGGCGGCGGCCGGCACCAGCGACTTGACTCCGTCGAGCCGGTAGCCGCTCGGCGTGCGCACCGCTGTGGTCTTCAGCGCGGTGGGGTCGAACAGTGGCTGCGGTTCGGCAATGGCCACGCAGGCCTGCGGGACGTTCTCGCCGGCGAATTCCTTGAGATAGGTGGCCTGCTGGTCGGCGCTGCCCCAATGCGTCAGCGCGGCGGCGACGCCTGCCGGAGCCAGGATCGGCAGGGCCAGCCCCATATCGCCGTAGGCCAGCGCCTCGGCGACCAGCACGTTGGTCACGCTGGAGCGGTGTTCGGCGATGCCGTCGAAATCCTCGGGAACGTTGACCGCGGTGATCCCCAACTCCGCCGCCTTGGCAAGCAGGTCCGGGGGATAGGTCGTTGCTTCGTCGGCGTCATGGGCCGCCGGACGCAAGATCTCTTCGGCGAATTCCTCGACGGTCTCGACGATGAGCTTCTGGTCGTCGTCCGGCGTCAGGTCGTAGTAATCCTTGCCGCTGGTCTTCAGCCGGGTCGGTCCGCCGCGCAGGCTCTGAACCCGCTTGAACTGACGGGTGGTGGCCCCGGCGGTGGAGAACATCGTCTGGACGCCGTAGCGCAGCGTGCGGTTGAGCGGATCGCGCAGGTGGTACTTGTCCAGGAATTCCTGGCCGACGATGGGTGTGAGCAGGCCCATCGCGATATCGATGCCGGTCCTCTTGTGCTTGTACTCGCCGACGGCGGTTTTGCGACCAGCGCGTTTCTTGCGCTGCTTGGAGTCGTTTGTGGAAGCGACAGTATTTGTCATGATCAGCAGCCTCGGTCGTTGGGGCAGTGCGGATGAACCGTATCTTACTCCAGAGTAAGGTAAGAGTCACCTGTTAGGTACTTCACACCGGCTATCCGGCGGCGAGGCGGCCCAATACCTCTTCGTGCAGCAGCCCGTTGGTCGCCACGGCGCTGCCGCCGTGCGGCCCGACGGTGCCGTCGAGGCTGGTGAACGTCCCGCCCGCCTCACGCACCAGGATGTCCAGCGGCGCCAGATCCCACACCGACACCTCCGGCTCGGCGGCGATGTCGACGGCCCCCTCGGCCACCAGGCAGTAGGACAGGAAGTCGCCGTAGGCGCGCACTCGCCACACCGCATCGGTCAGTTCCACGAAGCGTTCTCGCAGACCGAGCTGGGCCCACCCGGACAGGCTGGAGAATGACAAGCTGGCCGAATTCAGCTGCGCCACTGAGGAAACCGAGATCCGGCGAGCGGGGGCATCGCCGACCGCTGCGAACGCGCCGGCGCCGGCGGCGGCCCACCATCGGCGCTGCAGTGCCGGCGCGCTGACCACCCCGACACATGGCACGCCGTCGTCCAATAACGCGATCAGGCTGGCCCACACCGGCACGCCCCGCACGAAGTTCTTGGTGCCGTCGATCGGGTCGATGATCCACTGCCGGCCGGCCAAAGTGGTTGACCCGCCGAACTCTTCGCCAAGGATGCTGTCGCCGGGCCGGACTCGCCCGAGCGTCTCGCGCAATCCGTTTTCGACCGCGCGATCCGCGTCGCTCACCGGAGTCAAATCCGGTTTGGTGTCGACCTGCAGATCCAGCGCCCCGAAGCGGGCCAGCGTCACCTCATCGGCCAGGTCGGCCAGCGCCAACGCCACCGCAAGATCGTCGTGGGGCTGGTTCATGGTGCAGTCCTACCATGACCTTGTGTGGGAAATCGGAGCGATGCTGCTGCTCGTCACCGTCCTGGTGCTGATCCTGGCTCCGCGATTCATCCGCCGCGGCCCGCGCGCGGACGCGCTCAGCGGCACGCTGCTGATCACCGGAGTCAGCCCGCGCCCGGACACCACCGGCGAGCAGTACGTCACGATCAGCGGTGTCATCGACGGGCCAACCGTTAACGAGTACAGCGTCTATCAACGGATGGTCGTCAATGTCGACAAATGGCCGACCGTGGGCGAATTGAAGCCGGTGGTGTACTCGCAGCGAAATCCCGACAACTGGACGTTCGCCGCGCCCGACTAAGCCGCGTTCAGCCGTGGCTGATATGCAGCATTTTGGCCAGGTTCGGCAGTTTGACGCGAGGCCGCCCGTGCGGCTCGCCGGACGATCGCTCGTGTTCGTCGATCAGCTTCCAGTGCGCGGAGGTGACCAGCTTCGGCTGGCGGGATTCGAGCCAGTCGGCGAGTCTGTCGCGGTGGTCGTCGGGGAAGTCCGCCAGCTCTTTCGCGTCGGCGAGATCCGCGATCAGAGTGTCGACCGTCTCCTGGGAGTCCTTTTTGTTGGTGCCGATCACGCCGGACGGCCCGCGCTTGATCCAGCCGACGACGTACTCGTTGCGTCGTCCCTCCACCCGCCCGCCAGTGTGGGGGATGGTCGCGCTCTTGTCGTCGAACGGTAGGCCCGGAGTCGGCAGGCCGCGATACCCCACCGACCGCACGACCAGCTGAACTGGCAGCTCCTCGCGTTCGCCGGTGTCCTTGGCCGCGACCCGTCCCTTCTCGTCGGCGACCAGCTCGTTGCGGCCAAGCACGATGCTTTCGACTCTTTCCTCGCCCTTGATCTCGATCGGCGAAGTCAAGAATCGAAACACCATCCGCCGGTGTCCCGGACGCGGCTCGCGGCCGGCATAGCCCCGCAACACCTTGATGTTCAGCTTGGTCGTCTTGTCCGCGGCCTCGAGGTCCTCGTCGGTGATGCCTTCCAGCTGAGCCGGGTCGACGATCACGTCGAGGCCTTCGAGGTCTGCCAGTTCACGCAGCTCGAGCGTGGTGAAAGCGGATTGCAGCGGGCCGCGACGACCGATGATCACCACTTCTTCTACGCCGCGGGGGCGCAGCGATTCCAAGGCGTGGTCGGCGATATCGGTTTCTGCCAGCACATCGGGGTCGGTGACGAGGATGCGTGCGACGTCGAGTGCGACGTTCCCGTTGCCGACGACAACGGCCCGGGCGCCCGACAGGTCAGGAGTTGTGTGCTCAAAGTGTGGGTGGGCGTTGTACCAGCCCACGAAGTCGACCGCGGCGACGCTGCCGCGCAGCTCTTCGCCGGGGATGTTCAACGACCGATCCGACTGGGTCCCGATCGCATAGATCACCGCGTCGTAGCGTTCGGCCAGTTCGGCGGGTTCGACGTGTTCGCCGACGGCGACATTTCCGAAGAAGCGGAAGCGGGGGTCCTCGGCCGTCTTCTCGAACTGCTTGCTGATCGACTTGATCTTCGGGTGGTCCGGCGCGACGCCGGAACGCACCAGGCCCCACGGTGTGGGCAGCATTTCCAGCATGTCGACGGCAACGTGGATGTCCTCGGACGAATCGGCTGCTTTCAGCAGCGACGCCGCCGCGAAGAACCCGGATGGACCAGAACCGACGATTGCGACGTGGTAAGGACGCATAATTCCCGATGCTAAACGTCTGCCGTGCCGAGTCGCCGCGCGTATCAATTGCCCGCCTCCTCCTCACCCCGCTTCGCGGGCCGCATCGTCGGCGGGCGTCGCGCGCCTATCAGGCGCGCCGGTAACGTGAACAGCTGTGAACCCCGACCGCCAGGCTGATATCGCCGCACTTGACTCCACCCTGACCACGGTGGAGCGGGTGCTCGATGTCGAAGGTCTGCGCAGCCGGATCGAGAAGCTCGAGCACGAGGCGGCCGATCCCAACCTGTGGGATGACCAGTCTCGGGCGCAACGGGTGACCAGCGAGCTGTCGCACACGCAAGGCGAGTTACGCCGCGTCGAGGACCTGCGCCGTCGTCTCGACGATTTGCCCGTGCTCTACGAAATGGCTGCCGAAGAGGATGGCGCCGCCGCGGCGGAGGCAGAGGCCGAGGCGGATGCGGAACTCAAGGCGCTCAGTGCCGACATCGAGGCCATGGAAGTCCGCACCCTGCTGTCGGGCGAATACGACGAGCGCGAGGCGCTCGTGACCATCCGCTCCGGTGCCGGTGGCGTGGACGCCGCGGACTGGGCCGAGATGCTGATGCGGATGTATATCCGATGGGCCGAACAGCACAAGTACCCGGTGGAGGTGTTCGACACGTCCTATGCCGAGGAAGCCGGGATTAAAAGCGCGACCTTCGCCGTGCACGCGCCGTTCGCCTACGGCACCCTGTCCGTCGAGCAGGGCACGCATCGGCTGGTGCGGATTAGTCCGTTCGACAACCAGAGCCGACGGCAGACGTCGTTCGCCGAAGTCGAGGTGCTGCCTGTGGTGGAAACCACTGACCACATCGACATTCCCGAGGGTGACATCCGCGTCGACGTGTACCGCTCCAGCGGCCCCGGCGGCCAGTCGGTGAACACCACCGACTCGGCGGTTCGACTCACCCACATCCCGACCGGTATCGTCGTCACCTGTCAGAACGAGAAGTCGCAGCTACAGAACAAAGTGGCCGCGATGCGTGTTCTTCAGGCAAAGTTGTTGGAACGCAAGCGCTTAGAAGAACGTGCCGAGCTCGACGCATTGAAGGGGGACGGCGGCAGCTCCTGGGGTAACCAGATGCGCTCTTACGTATTGCACCCGTACCAGATGGTCAAGGATCTGCGTACGGAATACGAGGTGGGCAATCCGGCTGCTGTTCTCGACGGAGACATCGACGGGTTCCTGGAAGCAGGGATCCGGTGGCGCAACCGAAAAGATGACGACTGATACACGCATTCTCTCGATAGCAACTGCCCAACCTTGGTGGGATGTCTGGCGTGGTGATCTCCGCGACTGGATCCTGACCAGCGGCCTGCACATCGTCCTGCTGCTCATCGGGGCAGTGCTGGCGGCAAGATTCATCAACTGGGGTGCAGAGAAGGTCACCCAACGACTCGACGAGGGGTTCACCGAGAGCGACGCGTTGGTGCGCTCGGAAGCGAACAAACATCGCCAGACCCTTCTGTCGCTGATCTCGTGGATCTCCGTAGTGCTGATCGCCATTGCGGTAGCCATACAGCTGGCCGACATCCTGAACATCTCAGTGAGCACGTTTGTGGCGCCGGCGACGGTGGTCGGGGCTGCGCTGGGTTTCGGCGCTCAACAGATGGTGAGAGACCTGCTGGCCGGGTTCTTCATCATCCTCGAGAAGCAATACGGCTTCGGCGATCTGGTCACGCTCACCGTCGTCTCGGCGACTGACGCCACTGGCACCGTCGAAAATGTGACGCTGCGAGTCACTCGGCTGCGCGCCTCGGATGGCGAGTTGCTAACGATCCCCAACGGTCAGATCGTCAAAACGGTGAACCTGTCCAAAGATTGGGCGCGCACCGTCGTCGACATCCCGGTGCCGACCGGCGCTGACCTGAGCATGATCAACGACGTGCTGCGCCAGGCGTGCGAGCATGCGCGCGACGACAAGCTGTTGGGGGAATTGCTGCTGGATGCGCCGACCCTAATGGGAGTGGAAAGCATCGAAGTCGACGCCGTCACGTTGCGCTTGGTTGCGCGCACGCTGCCCGGCAAGCAATTCGAGGCCGGCCGCCGACTGCGGGCGCTGGTGGTTCGCGCGCTGGCCCGCGTCGGCGTTGACACCCCCAGTGGGGAACCGGTGGCGGTGGGCGCCATCGTGCATCCCGCGACGGCCGCGGGTGCTGAGGACGAAACGCAGGGGCCCAGCCATTGACGAATTTCGTGGTGAAACGCCTGCGAAGACACGATGACGCGAAACGCCGCTGGCCGGAGTATCTGTTGGGCGGACATATACGTACGTCCACCTTCGTGCTGATCGTGGCATTCGCCGCGGTGTGGTTCGTCTACAACGACCACCAGCAGTCCATCAAGTCCAACCCCAAGACCACCCAGGTACCGGCCACCCAGATAGTGCCGCCCGGCTTCGTGCCGGACCCGAACTACACCTGGGTACCGCGCACTCGCGTGCAGGAGCCGCTACCTTCCGTCACCGAGACGCCGACGACCACGCCGCCACCGACGACAACCACAACGGCGCCGCCGCCTTTCCAACTGCCGACGATTGTCCTGCCCCCGCCGTTCGGTCCGCCCGTCACCACAACGCCGCCGGCACCGCCGGGCCAGGCGCCGACACCCGCACCGGCGCCCGCGCCGCCGACACTGCCGCCGCTGCAACTGCCCGGCTTGCCGTAACGGCTTCGCTACACTGGCGACCCGTGTTGACGTCCTCCCCGGACCAAGTCCGAGGATTCCAACCCGTTCCACTACTACTTAGGCGGCAGGAGAGGTGAGTTGAGGTTCACAGTTCATAGACCGCCCAGCGGCGAGGTCTCCCTGTGCTGTTACCACCCGTCCGGCGGCGATGTTGCGTGCCGCGTTCACGTCAGCGTTGCATGGGCCCACCTTGCAGGCAACGCAGGCGAAGACCGCTTGACTCTTGCGGTTTTCGGCAGCGATATGTCCGCAGGCGGAGCACCGTTGCGACGTGTACGCGGCGGGGACGCGCTCGACTCGTCCCGCGGCCTTATGGTCGAGCCGTCCAACCAGCTGGCCCCAGCCTTGACGGCCGATAGCGCGGTTGAGGCTTCGTTTCTGCGCAACCCGTACGCCAGGTTGGTTAACCGTGCCGCGCGCAGAGCGAGTCATCGCCCGCACATCGAGCGCCTCGACTCGAACAATGTCGAATCGGCGCGCCAGAGCGGTAGTGGTTTTTTCCGCCCAATCGCGTCGACGGTCAGTTTCGCGTGCTTTCAGTCTGGCAATTGCCAGTCTGGTACGTCCTCGGCGGTTAGAGCCGCGTTTAGCTCGCGCGAGGCGTCGCTGCAACCGGCGCAGCCGGATCTGCTCACCAGGTGTGAGGCTAGGTGCATGCAGCAGTTCCCCGGTGGACAGCGCTGCCGACACGGCCACACCGCGATCGACTCCAACGACGCTGCCATCCCGCGGTCCCGGGATCGGGGCGGGAATATGGGCAAACGCGACATGCCAGCGCCCAGCGCGGTCCCGCGTGATTCGGTAGGACTTGACAGTTGTGGGCACAATCCGAGTCAAGCGGAATCGCACCCATCCGACCTTGGGCACCCAGACCTTGCCGTAGCGCCTGTTCAGCTTTGCGACATGGCGCCGTTTGACCCCGATTTGTCGAAAACCCTCATTCAAACCGGCCTTGCGAAACGACGGACGTCGATGGGTGCGCGCAAAGAAGTTGTGCATGGCCTGGGCGAAGTCCCGCAACGCCTGCTGCTGCACCGTCTGAGATCCGGCCGCCAGCCAGTCGTATTCGGCGCGGACCTCGGTCAGCTGGGCGGACTGCTCGTCGTACCCAGGGGAACGACGGCCAGGCTGCCACCACTGTTGCTGCTCGACGGCCAGGTTCCACACAAACCGGGCATGTCGGCAATGCTCCAACAGCACCACCTCTTGAGCAGGCGTAGGCAACAACCGGAACCGCGACATATCCGCAAACTAACCGCCGGCACCGACATCGGCGGGCCCCGCAGTCTGCCGCGGTGTGAAGGCGGAAGATTTCGGCCGAAGGAGAACTGATGATCACCCTCGACCATGTCAGCAAGCAGTACAAGTCCTCTGCGCGCCCTGCGCTGGACAACGTCAACGTGAAGATTGACAAAGGTGAGTTCGTCTTCCTGATCGGCCCGTCCGGCTCCGGCAAGTCGACGTTCATGCGGCTGCTGCTGGGTGCCGAGACGCCCACCACCGGCGATGTCCGGGTCTCCAAGTTTCATGTCAACACGCTGCCGGGACGCCACATCCCGAAACTGCGTCAGGTACTCGGCTGCGTCTTTCAGGATTTCCGGCTTTTACAGCAGAAGACGGTGTTCGAGAACGTCGCGTTCGCACTCGAGGTCATCGGCAAGAAGCCGGACGTGATCAACCGGGTGGTGCCCGACGTGCTGGAGATGGTCGGCCTGTCCGGCAAGGCCACCCGGCTGCCGCACGAGCTGTCCGGCGGCGAGCAGCAGCGGGTGGCCATCGCCCGGGCTTTCGTCAACCGGCCGCTGGTATTGCTGGCCGACGAGCCCACCGGGAACCTCGACCCGGAGACCAGTAAAGACATCATGGATTTGTTGGAGCGGATCAACCGCACCGGCACCACGGTGCTGATGGCCACCCACGACCACCACATCGTCGACTCGATGCGCCAGCGGGTGGTGGAGCTGTCGCTGGGCCGGTTGGTCAGAGACGAGCAGCGCGGTGTCTACGGGATGGACCGCTAAGTGCGCTTCAGCTTCCTGTTCAACGAGGTCCTGAACGGTCTTCGTCGCAATGTCACCATGACCGCGGCGATGATTCTGACCACCGCCATTTCGATCGGCCTGTTCGGTGGCGGCCTGCTCGTGGTCCGATTGGCCGACCACTCACGCAGCATCTACCTCGACCGCGTCGAGACGCAGGTCTTTCTCGACAACGACATTTCGGCCAACGATGCCAACTGCACGAGTCCGCCGTGCAAGGCGCTGCGCGAGAAGATCGAGAAGCGTAACGACGTCAAATCGGTCCGCTACCTCAACCGCCAAGAGGCCTACGACGACGCGATCCGCAAGATCCCGCAGTTCAAAGACCTGGCGAGTAAGGATGCCTTCCCGGCGTCATTCATCGTCAAGCTGGAAAATCCCGAGCAGCACGCTGATTTCGACGCCGCGATGCAAGGGCAGCCCGGGGTAGACCATGTGCTCAACCAGAAGGAGCTGATTGACCGGCTGTTTGCCGTGTTGGACGGTCTGTCCAACGCTGCCTTCGCCGTCGCCTTGGTGCAGGCCGTCGGCGCGATCTTGTTGATCGCCAACATGGTCCAAGTCGCGGCCTATACGCGTCGTACCGAGGTGGGCATCATGCGGTTGGTCGGCGCCACCCGCTGGTATACCCAGCTGCCCTTCCTGATCGAGGCCATAGTGGCGGCCACCGCCGGCGTGATCATCGCGATTGTCGGGCTGATCGTGGTGCGAGCGCTGTTCCTGGACAGCGCGCTGAGCCAGTTCTATCAAGCGCATCTGATCGCCCCGGTCGACTACGCCGACATCCTCTACATCTCGCCGCTATTGCTGTTGGTGGGCGTCGCGATGGCCGGCGTGACGTCATACGCGACGTTGCGCCTATACGTGCGGCGGTAGCCGTGGCCAAAAAGGCGCCAGGACAGCATGTCGTCGCCACCAACCGCAAGGCGCGGCACGACTATTCGATTCTGGAGACGTTCGAGGCCGGATTGGTTTTGCTCGGCACTGAGGTAAAAAGCCTCAGGGACGGTAAGGCGTCTTTGGTGGATGCCTACGCAACCGTCGACGACGGCGAAGTTTGGTTGCGCAACCTGCACATTCCGGAATATCACCACGGCAGTTGGACGAACCACGAGCCGCGTCGTACCCGGAAACTGTTACTCCACAGGCGCCAAATCGACGGACTGATCGGCAAGATACGTGATGGTAACCTCGCGCTGATTCCGTTGAAACTCTACTTCTCCGAAGGAAAAGTCAAGGTGGAGCTGGCTTTGGCGCGCGGCAAGCGTGCGCACGACAAGCGTCAGGACATGGCACGCCGTGATGCTCAGCGGGAAGTGGTCCGTGCGTTGAGCAGGCGAGCCAAGGGCATGGATTGATCGGCGCCGCGTACGCCCAGCTGTCCGCGTTCAGCTATGGGGTGAGTGACTTCGTCGGGGGTGTGGCTTCTCGGCGAACGGCTGCGCTCCGCGTCATGCTGGTGACCTACCCGATCGCCACCGTGCTGCTCGGCCTCGTGGCCGCTACGGCGGGGGGACCGGTCCGCCCGGGCGCCCTGCTGTGGGGGTCCTTGTACGGGATCAGTCAGGCGATCGGGGTGTATTGGTTCTACGCCGCCGTGGCTGCCGGACCGATCGCGGTGGTCTCACCGCTGGCGGCGGTGCTCAACGCTGCGGTCCCGGTCGCCGTGGGCGTGGCGCTCGGCGAGCGGCCGGGGGAGATCGCGTCGGTCGGCGTCGTGATCGCGATGATCGCGGTGGTTCTGGTGAGCCGCGAGTCACCAGCCGGCGAGGATGTTCGGACCCACAGGTTCACCAGCAAAGTGGCCTGGCTGACCGTCGGCTCGGGGGTGGCCTTCGGGCTGGACTTCGTGCTGCTGCACCAGGCTCCGGCGGAATGCCGGCTATGGCCGCTGTTCTTTGCCCGGGCGGCGGCCACCGTGCTGGTGTTCGCCGTCGCGGGGATGAGCAACAACCTTCAGCTTCCGTCCAGGACGCCGCTGCGGCTGGCGGTCGCCGCGGCGCTGCTGGATACCTGCGCCAACATCACCATGCTGCTGGCCATACAGAAGTGGATGCTGTCGTTGGCCAGCATCTTGATCTCGCTGTACCCGGCGACGACCGTCATCCTGGCGATCATCGTGCTGCGCGAGCGGGTAACCCGCTGGCAGGCGCTCGGCATGATGCTGGCGGCAGTGTCGGTAGGCATGATCGCCGCCACTTGACCGGCGTCGTCCTGGCCCTGCTGTCGGCGATCGGCTTCGGCGTCAGCGACTTCGTGGGTGGTATCGCGTCGCGGCAAGTGGCCGCCGTACGGGTCGTGCTGGTGTCCTACCCGATCGTGATGGTGTTGCTCGGCGTGCTGGCCGCCATCATCGGCGGGCCGATCTCTGCCGGCGCCGTGGTATGGGGCTCGCTCGGTGGCATCGGGCAGGCGTGCGGTGTGTGGTGGCTGTACGCGGCGCTCGGTGCCGGCCCGATTTCGGTGGTCTCGCCGCTGACGGCGGTGCTGACAGCTGCCGTGCCTGTCGGGGTCGGGCTTGCCATCGGGGACCGGCCCGGCCTGGTGGCTACGGCGGGCATCGCGCTGGCGATGGTGGCCGTCGTGCTGGTCAGCCGGCAGGCCACTGACCAAGACGTCACGCCACACCGGTTCACCCCGGCTGTGGCCCTATTGACGATCGGCTCCGGTGTGGCGTTCGGGCTGAACTTTGTGCTCATCCATCAGGCGCCGGTGGGGTCCAAGCTGTGGCCGCTGCTGTTCGCGCGGATGTCGGCCACCCTGTTGGTGATCGTCGCGGCGGCGGCAAGCCGCAATCTGCGCGTCCCATCCGGGAAAGCGTTAAGGCTGGCGCTGACCCTTCCGGTGCTGGATGCCGGCGCCAATGTCGCCATGCTGCTCGCGCTGCATACGTCGTTGCTCTCGTTGACTGGCGTCTTGATCTCGCTGTATCCCGCGGCAACCGTCGTGTTGGCGATGGTGGTGCTCCGGGAGCGGGTGACTGGCTGGCAGGCGCTTGGCATGATGCTGGCGGCAGTATCGGTCGGCATGATCGCCGCAACCTGACCGCCGTCTAACATCAGGCGTCAGTGTCAGGGTGGGTTGCCGCATGTTGCGGTGGTTGGATCCTGATCACCTGATGTCTGGCTCGTAACATCAGTGCCGCCTTCGGGTTGGCGTGCATGCGTTTTGTCGGCATCAGGTGTGAAGGACCGGCCGGCGTGACGTGATAGGAGCGTGGCATTCGCCCCCACTGAGGTTTGTCCGCCGACCGGCCCAACCGTCACCTCACAGTGAAGGAGGCAACCACCATGGTTGTTGTTGGCGCCGATGTACACCAGCGCACGCACAGATTCGTTGCGGTCGACGAAGTGGGCCGTAAGGTCGGTGAGAAGTCCGTCATGGCTACGACATGCGGTCATGCCGAGGTGGTGATGTGGGCCCGAGAACGCTTCGGGACGCAGGTGGTGTGGGCGATCGAGGATTGCCGGCATCTGTCGGCCCGGTTAGAACGTGACCTGATGGGCTTTGGTCAGTCGGTGGTAGGCGTGCCGCCGAAGTTGATGGCCCAAACCCGGGCTAGCGCGCGTACGCGGGGTAAGTCTGATCCGATCGACGCGTTAGCGGTGGCACGGGGATTTCTGCGTGAGCCTGATCTGCCGATCGCCTCCCATGATGAGGTCTCAGGTGAGCTCAAGTTGTTGGTGGATCGCCGCGAAGTCCTTGTCGCGCAACGCACCGCGACGATCAACCGGCTGTTGTGGCGGGTGCACGAGCTTGACCCCGATCACGCGCCGAAGGCTCGTTCGCTGGATCTGGCGAAGCATCGCCGGATCCTCGGCGATTGGCTGACCACTGTGCCTGGCCTCGTCGCTGAGTTGGCCCGCGACGAGCTGGCCGACATCACCCGGCTCACCGAAATCATCAACGCCTTGGCCAAGCGCATTGGACAGCGCGTGCGCGACGTCGCCCCGGCGTTGCTTGTTCTTCCGGGCTGCGGGGAGTTGACCGCGGCCAAACTCGTCGGAGAAGCCGCCGGAGTGACCCGGTTCAAAAGCGAGGCCGCCTTCGCCCGCCACGCCGGGGTGGCGCCGGTTCCGGTGTGGTCAGGAAACACTGCCGGCCGGGTGCGCATGACCCGCTCGGGCAACCGCCAACTCAACGCTGCCTTACACCGGATCGCCGTCACCCAGATCCGTCTCGATGGACTCGGCCAGGCCTACTACCGCCACCGCATTGCCGCCGGCGACTCCACCACCGAAGCCCTGCGCTGCCTCAAACGCCGCCTATCCCGCGTCGTCTTCGGCCATCTCCAGATCGATGAACAAAACCGTCAACAGCCTTGCCAACCGGCAGCGGCTTGACATAGGAGAAACACATGAGCAGCCCTTCGCGTCCGGTCACCGAACTCGACAAATCCGATGTGCTGTCAGGCCTTTTCGAAACCTGGGACAGCCTGGACCGATTGCTGACCGGGCTGTCCGAGCAGCAGTGGGAGACGCCGACGCCGCTTCCCGGCTGGTCGGTGCACAATGTCGTCGCGCACATCATCGGCACCGAATCGGTGCTGCGCGGAATCAGCACACCGGAGGCTGACATCGATGTCTCGGCATTGGCCCATGTGCGCAACGACGTCGGCGTCGCCAACGAGTGCTGGATCCGTCACCTCAGCGCAGAATCCGGTGCCGACCTTCACCAGCGATTCCGCATACTGACCGCCGAGCGCCGCGAACGTTTGACCGACATGTCCGTCGACGACTGGAACGGGCCGACCCTGACGCCGGTTGGCCCGGACAGTTTTGGGCGGTTCATGCGGGTACGGGTTTTCGACTGCTGGATGCATGAGCACGACATCCGGGATGGGCTGGACGAACCGGCCGCCGACGCGGAGCTCGCAGGCCCGGCGGCGCGGCTGACCCTCGATGAGATGGCCACCAGCATGGGCTTCGTTGTCGGCAAACTCGGGAAGGCGCCCGACGGGTCGCGGGTCGCCATCGAGCTGACCGGCCCGCTGGCCCGCACGATCCGCGTCGTTGTCGATGGTCGCGCCAAGTTGGTGGAGGACTTCGGCGGATTGGAGCCGACAGCCATCATCCGGGTGGACGGCGTGCTGTTCACCCGGATGGCCGGCGGCCGAGCCGACACCGCTGCTGGCGGCGTCGAGCTCGGTGGTGACAAAGAGGTCGCCCAGCGCATCGTCGAGCACCTGAACTACACGATCTGACGAAATCACGGCGTTGCGCAGCCGGGATGTTTAATGCCGGAGCCGTTGTTAGAGATCGCGTACCATTGATTGTCCTGCCGAAAGTCGGCGGGGATGCGAGGGGCTGAACGGTTTCGACTTCGCGCATCGAATCAAGGGAAGCGTGCCGGTGCAGGCAAGAGACCACCGTAAGCGTCGTTGCAACTATATAAGCGCCGATTCACATCAGCGCGACTACGCTCTCGCTGCCTAAGCGACAGCTAGTCCGTCAGACCGGGAACGCCCTCGACCCGGACCCTGGCGTCAGCTAGAGGGATCAACCGATGAGTTCGGTCGCGGGGCTCATCGGGACACTCACAGCGACTGGGATCGTCATCTCGGCTAGTTCGCGTGACCGAGAGATCCGAGTAGAGGCATAGCGAACTGCGCACGGAGAAGCCTTGAGGGAATGCCGTAGGACCCGGGTTCGATTCCCGGCAGCTCCACCAATAACCACAGGTCACACCACCTGAGAACCGCCTAAAATCGCTATCCAACAGGAATCCAACGCCGCGGGGGTCGGATGACAGCCCATGGCGAGCATGCGCCCACGCACCCGCAAAGACGGCTCGACGTTTTGGGAGGTGCTGTTCCGGCACGATGGGCGCCAGCGTTCCCTGAGTTTCGAGACCGCCGACCATGCGGGTAAGTTCAAGGAACTGGTCGGTCTCGTCGGCCCGGGCAAGGCGCTTGCGGCCTACGACCTGGCCCCGGCTCCGCGGGCGGCCAACGGCAGCAGCGTCACCGTCGCCGAGTGGGTGGAGCACCACATTGAGCATCTGATCGGGTGCGAGCAGAAGACCATCGACGAGTACCGCAGGTTCCTCAAGCGCGACATCGCGCCGGGGCTCGGCCCCAATCCCGCTGATGTCCCTGACGGGCGAGCACCTGGCCCGATGGGTGCAAGAGCTGAAGGCCAAGGGGAACTCCGGCAAGACCATCCGAAACAAACACGGGTTCGTCTCGTCGGCGCTGAACGCTGCCGTTAAGTCTGGGCACATCGCCGTCAACCCCACCATGGACTACGACGGCGCGCAGCAGCATTGGCTCAACACGGCGCGCAGCCACGGACACTGATGGCGCTCAACGACATACCGAGCAGGTCAGCCTGGACCCCCACTCTGCGCTGAACAGCGGCAGGGAAGGCGATACGGACGGGTCTGCTGAGGGGGCTGTACAGACCCTGGCACGGCTAGTGTGCTGGCGCCGGAGGAGCGGACACCCTGACTAGAACATTTTTTTCATCGCCGGGAAGGATTACGGTTTGTTGCTTTCGATCCCATTTCCATTGCTTCGCGGACGAATCCCAGGAGAAAGGGAGCAGAAACCACCGATGATTTGAGTATCCTAAAACCTTAAAGACGCCAGCGCCACCGCTAAAGACATAACCCCACGGTGGTCGCTCCGTTTCCGGCTGTTGTTGGCCGCCCGGTAAAGCCATGTAGTCTTTGCTGTAAATAACGGCGTCGGCCAGTGGGCAGCTGTTCCGGGCGTAACATTCTGCCTTTTTGACGCCAACGTGGTTGGCATAGAGGTTCATCGACCAGAATGCTGCTCCGACGATGAGCAATATTCCAATTGCCAGAATGCCGACAGGTGGGTTCAAAGGTTTTTCCCGTCGAGCCGAATCATACGCGATGATGACGCACCCCCCGCTAACTATGAGCAGAGCTGCAGCCCAGTTAGCAGGAACCTTGTCGAATAAGCCAAATGCTGCGACTATTGCGGCGATTACGGCTACGGCGACGAGAATAATGCGCAGATAATTTCGTAACCCATTGGACTCCACAAAACGAAATCCGTAAACAAACACAAAGAGGATCGATAGAACAGCCGTTGCACAAATTGTTGGCTGGAAAATGACTTCAGCACTGCGTAAGAGATAGTCTGTTGTGCTGAGATTCAACACGCCTATTGGCACACCAAAATAGCCGTATAGTGTAGCCGTTCGGGCGTATCCAAAGTAAAGCAACAATGCGGAAAGTACCGCGGTGGATCCACCAACGGTCGTGACGTACTCAAGAATCGATTTTT
The DNA here is from genome assembly GCA_963791535.1 of uncultured Actinomycetota bacterium. Classification (GTDB taxonomy): domain Bacteria; phylum Actinomycetota; class Actinomycetes; order Mycobacteriales; family Mycobacteriaceae; genus Mycobacterium. The sequence continues at coordinate 182,979 of CAWBSW010000021.1, forward strand.
CGGTCGCCTTGGCGGAGTCGGGCGGCGCGGTTTTTCCCGAGGCTGAACCTTCGCCTCCATTGCGCGCGGTTGTCATATCTTTATGTCACCGAACTGTGGCGGAGCCCCGATCACGCTGTGTCGCACTTGTAGTAGCTGTGACCGTCATCATCGCGTACTTCAACGCCGGGCACTCCGTTCAATATGGCAGGTGGGGGACCCATCTGAGGCGGAGGAGGATGCCCCCAAGCTCCAGGACCTAGAGGACCCGCATCGTTGTACCCAAAATCCCCATGACCGCCGGTGCCGGGTATTGGATCATAGGCCGGGCCGGGGTCGCCTTGATCGCCCGGCGCGTAGATCACTTTGGTGCAGTGAGGATCTTGGTCGGGCGGGACTGCCGAAGCGGGCGCACCGGAACCAATCACGGCCATGAGCGCAGCACCGCTTATCGCGGCCAGAAAGCCATTCGACCATTTCATCAGTACCCGCCGCCCCCTATGTCGCTGTATCCGACCCGAGTCCGATCAGGCGGAGGGTACCGCCGATGCGCGGCCTAGACAGCCGCTTTGGAATTTCACCGCGAATATGTGCTCGGGGTGATCGCGCGCTGGGTTGGACATCCCGACGCAGGTCGCGCTCTAGGAGCCAGGTACGACCCACCCCCTGAAAAAATCGGACCACCCCACCCCCTCAGCGACCGCTTGCCCGTCACCAATTTTTTTACACGGGGTCAAAAATTCGAGCAAAATGGGTTTTGAGCTGGCGGTTTGAGCCCTATCGAGTCGCTGTGTCGCGGCTATCGATCCTTGCCACGCTGACACGATCTGCCATACATGCCCTGTCCGCGCGGTCGCCGCGGCTTCGCAGTGTCCGCAGCCGCATTCCCGGCGGGTGAAGCAAGAAAAGCGGCCACAGCCGGCGCCGCCGCGGGCCAGCTCTGCGCGCGCGGTCTAGGTGGCGCCTTTTTTAGCAGGGCGCCATGGAAACCTAAGCGCCGTAAGGACTCGCGAGATCAGGTTGACGGCGTGGTAGCCGATCACCGCGGCGATGATCAGGGCCACCGTGGGATCGAGCCAGTACCAGTCGCCGGTAATCATGATGACCGCGCCACTGGCGGCAAGGCCGGCGGCAGCCGCCGCGTTGGCGGCAGTATCGAGCGACACAGCCCTGAGGTTCAGGTCCTCCCCGCTATCACGGGCGTTGCGGTCTGCCCCCACGATGACCGTGCAGAGCAGCATGACTACCGCGGCGACCGTGCTGACAACCAGCACGGGTGCGCCGCGTACCTCGGCGGTGCCCGATGCTAGTCGCCGGATCGCGGCCGCGACGACGCCGATGTTGAGGGCCAGCAGCGATCCGGCGTTGACCAATGCCGCAATGTGGGTCGGGTTTGGGTGTCTACTCAGGTGATCGCTAACCGCTCGATGCGAGAGTCGGATGGCGAATAACGACACGCCGATCGCGGCGCCGTCGCCGAGGTAGTCGACCCCGGCAGCCAACAACCCCAGCGAGTGCGCGGCTAGCCCAACGATCACCAGGGCCACGATGAGCAGCAGGTCGAGCAGCAACACCAGCGTCAGCCGCCGATCCTTTGACATCTTGTTGATGATAGAAGCAGCAGGGAAGTCGACGGCGACGAAGCCCTGATTCGACGAGAACGGGTTAGAACGTTCTTCGCTAGTCCGGTGCTGCCACCTGCTGGAGACGTTCGTGGCGGTTTTGGATACTCGTTAGCGGCTGACAATTGCCCAAAATCAGCCCCCAACCTCCCCAAGCCAGGCAAGAATCACCCGCAACGCCAGCCCCAGATTGCCGATCTGGCAGTGGTTCTGGGCACTCTCGGCGCGAGTGAATACGCGCGCGGTGACGGATCGGGCGTTCGTCAGCGTCTGGATCTGCGCGCCGAGCTGCCCTAGGGGCACGTAATGATCCTCGGCGCCCGCCATCAGCAACACGTCCTGGGTGATCCGCGGTGACACGTCGTCGGTACGCATCCCGCGCACCGCCGACAGCGCCTTGGCCGGGGTGTCGACTCCGAACACCCTTTCGGCGTTTCCGATGCCCCAGTCGGCGAACATGTTTCGGTTGCGGGCCTGGTTTATCAATGCATCGACCACCGCAGCGGGCAACCGGTGGGCATTACCAATGAGCGCCTTTTGCGGCGCGGCCAGCCGGTAGGCGAAGCACGCGGTGAAGTTGGCGAGGATGTCGTCGGCGATGACCCGGCTGACCCGCGGCTCGAAAGCGGCGGCGCGCATGACCAGGCACCCGCCGAGCGAAAACCCCATCAGGGTCACATCGTCGACACCGAAATGGTCGAGCACGGCCCCGACCGGCTTGTGCCAGTCTGCGGTCATCGGCAAGCCGGCTTCCAACGCCGCGCCCTGGCCCGGCCCGTCGAACGCGATCACGTCCTGCCCCGCGTCGCGCAGGGCCAGCAGCATCGGCAGCCACTCCTCGATGTAGCTGTCGAACCCGCCGAACACGACGATCACTCCGCGCGGCGGCGAAGCCGGCGTCAAGCGATAAGCCGACAGAACGCGCCCAAAGTACGCCACGTCGTGATGCTGGTCGGCGCCCACACCGAACTCACGGAGCACGGTGTCCAGGAAGGTGCGCCGCGCGCCGCGGCGGCGCGGGTCATCGGCCGACATGAAGAACTCGCCGGCGCGGATCAGGTAGGCCCCCGCCAGCATTCGGCTCTGGCCCAGTGCCCGCTCTCCGAGCGCGAGCAACTCTCGGGTCCATTGCGCGTAATCCCGAAGGCTGGGCGCGACCCGCCGCAGCTCCTCGAGCATCCGGGATTCGCCGACCCAGTTCCAGAACCGGTTGAGCTGAAAATTCAGCGTCACGTCTGGGTGCAGGTTGTGGTATCCGACCGGAAATCCACCGTCATCGCCCATTCGGAAATGGTGACATCCGAAACGGTGCGGCGTGTGCACAACCACCATGCGTTTGCGGCTACCCGCGAATAGCCGCTCTGCGCACTGTCCCGCGGCCCCAGGGCGACCCAAATCCAAACGCCGCGATGGGCTAGCTTGATGCGTACTCGAGCATCGGCTCCGAAGACGCCTGTGTGTCTGGTGGCGCGATGGTAAGACTCGTCGGCCGGATTTGGTAGCGGGTGCCGTCCGTCGGATTTGTGACGTCGAAGCCTCCCGAGGAGCGCACCGCATTGGCGAGCTCGATGCTGGCGCCATCGCTAAGGCGGACACCGCGATAGTAGAAGGTTCCGGGCTGGATTTGGCAGACAAGAACGCTCCCTTATGGACAAAACCCGTGCGCACGATCTATCTGTGCGTGGCAGGCCACGGCTATTACCCGCTGCTGGCCGCGTTTTGGCTCGGCATGGTCGTGGTCCTTGGCACCATCATTGTTGACGCGAATCGCGCCGATTTCGTGGCAAACCACAACGCAACTAACAGCGCTGCGATCGCGTACCTTCAACAGACGCACACGTCAATGCCCACACAGACACCTCTGCAACCATTCAGCTACACGCTGTCTGCGCTGCTTCCTACCGCCGTAGGCAATGCCACTTCTGACTGGACCGTCCGCTCCGACGCCACTGTGTTCAACGGCGCACTTATGTTGCTGAAATTATCCGCTTGGATACTCACTGCGCTGCTCCTAGCGGGCGTCACCGGACTACTGCATAAAGAAGAATGAAATTGCGTTTGTTTCCCCAGTGCGGAGACGGGGCCTTCGCTGCTGACCGCCTATCGGCTGTAAGTCGGCGCCTCCCTGCGCTGCGCGCCAGGGACTCGTCGTGAAGGTATGTCACAGAACAGTCAAACCCCACTTTTTGACATGGCGCTGGCGGACCGCCGTGCTGCGGATGGGGGGCGGGCGGTGATGGTCACGGCCGCGCCGGGTGAATTCTGCTATTTCGTCATCCACGCGGTCGCCTGGACGCTGGCGGACGTCGGCCGCTCGACGTCAGCCCGGATCGCGGTTTGAGCGATACCGGTTACGCTGCCCGCGCCCAGCGGCGGGCTCGGTCGCCGCTCCTTTGGAGAGTTCAACAAGGGTGTAGCAGCCCAAGGTTCTTCGGCCGAGATCGTGCGCCACCCCGCGATGGCGTGCAACCTTTCGTGTTGATTGCTAGCGCGCCGACTGTCAGTTCATGTTCAGTTCACGGACCGATGTTTGTGGATCTAACTACCGCTAGTTACCTGCAAAAACAATGGTGCGCGGTACTGGGATTGAATCTGTATGCAGCACCTATCCTGACCAGCGAAAATAGGCCCCTAGCTGCAAATATGTTGGCACCCAACGGAATCTCGTACTAGTCTCGTGGCAACCCGTGAGCACACGGAGAGCACACGGCACAGGAGCACACGACATGAGCAGCACGTTTGGAACCGTCGTTAGATTGCCCAGCGGGCGCTACCGCGCGCAGTTCTACGGGCCGGAAGGCAAGCGTGGTCGGCGCTACGCCGGGCCGACGACCTTCCGCACGAAGGCCGAGGCGCGGCAATTCCTGGCGACCGTTCACAACGACATTGTGCGGGGCAAATGGATGCCGCCCGAGGACACCGCCGCCGCTGAGGCCCCCGGCGCGCCCGTGCTGACGTTGGCCGCCTACGCCGAGCAATGGCTGGCGCACCGAGACCTCAAGGACCGGACCCGCGAGCACTACCGCAAGCTGCTCGACGCCCGAATCCTCGGCGCACCGCTCGGCGGCCTGCCGCTCAAGTCGGTCACCGCCGACGACGTGCGGGCGTGGTACGCCAAACTGGACAAGTCCACACCGACACAGCGCGCGCACACGTACGGCCTACTGCGGACCATTCTCGGCGACGCCGTACGTGATGGGAAGATTGCCGCCCAGCCCGCCAACATTCGCGGGGCCGGAAGCGCCAAACGTACGGTGACAATTCGCCCGGCCACACTGGACGAATTGCGGAAGCTGGTCGACAACACTCCCGCGCAATTTCAGGCAATGGTTTTACTAGCCTCGTGGTGTGCAATGCGATTCGGCGAATTGACCGAGCTTCGCCGGAATGATGTCGACATCGACGCGGGCGTTATCCGCATTCGGCGGGCCGTCGTGCGCGCCGATGGCGAATTCCGCATAGGCCCGCCGAAATCCGACGCGGGCCGCCGTGATGTTCATATCCCGCCGCACATCATGCCGCTGATTCGCGCGCACCTCGTGGAACATGTCGAGCTGGCCGCCGACGCCCTGCTATTCCCGGCGCAGCACAGCGGCCACCTGGCCCCCGGTTCGATGGCCCGATGGTTCTACGCAGCTCGGGCGGCGGCGGGTCGGCCCGATTTACGGTTCCACGATTTACGCCATTCCGGCGCGGTGCTGGCGGCGCAATCCGGCGCGACGCTGGCCGAGCTGATGGGCCGCCTCGGTCACTCGACACCGCAGGCCGCGCTGCGTTACCAGCACGCAGCCGAGGGCCGCGACCGTGTCATTGCCGAGGCCCTTAGTCGGTTGGCGGAGAACGGTAACGGCGTCGGGTAGCGCGTTAGCCCATTCGCACCGAGGCCCCGTCGACTACCGGCGGGGCCTCGTGCATTCCTGGCCCTGAGCGCCCCGCTGGCGGCCTATCGCCCGGCGGCCCGTGTCATTGCCTGGCCGCCCTCGGCCAGCGCCGCCGTCCAAACGCGACACGCCGGGCGGCATTTGGGGTCTCGCCGAAGCCCTCGCCAAGATCAACTCACCCACCAGTGCGCACTATCCTGGATAAAAGTCAGGTACGATGCTCGCGATCAACAACGTGAGAGGTATCGGCTAAGAAAATGACCGACCTGAGGCCATATTACGAAGAGTCGCAGTCTATCTACGATATTTCCGACGAGTTTTTCGCATTATTTCTAGACCCAACGATGGGCTACACCTGCGCATACTTCGAGCGTGATGACATGACCCTCGAGGAGGCGCAAAACGCGAAGTTTGACCTGGCGCTGGGAAAGCTGAACCTCGAGCCTGGGATGACGTTGCTGGACATTGGCTGCGGCTGGGGCGGAGCGCTGCAGCGAGCAATCGAGAAGTTCGACGTCAACGTCATCGGTATTGCGCTGAGTTGCAATCAGGTCGAGTACAGCAAGGCCAAACTGTCCGCGATCCCCACCGACCGCAACGTCGAGGTACGGCTGCAGGGCTGGGAGGAGTTCGAGGACAAGGTCGACCGGATCGTCACGATCGGCGCCTTCGAAGCGTTCAAGATGGAGCGTTACGCCGCGTTCTTCGATCGCGCCTACAACATCCTCCCCGACGATGGCCGGATGTTGCTGCACACAATTTTGGCCCATAGCCAGAAACAGATGCACGAGCGCGGCATCAAGCTGACAATGAGCGATATCCGATTCACGCGTTTCATAGCTACTGAAATTTTCCCGGGCGGACAGTTGCCGGCGCAGGAAGATATTTTCAAGTTTGCCCAGGACGCCGGGTTTTCAGTCGGAAAGGTGCAGTTACTGCAGGAGCATTACGTGCAGACGCTGAACATCTGGGCAGCCAATCTGCGCGCTAATCGCGAACGTGCCATCGCCACCCAGTCCGAAGAGGTCTACGACCGCTACATGCATTATCTGACCGGGTGTGAGAACTTCTTCCGCAAAGGCGTCAGCAATGTGGGGCAGTTCACTCTGACCAAATAGGCGACAGGCGGTTGGCGTCGGCACAAGGTCACACGAGGTCAACCGCCCGGCGGTCCTGTTAGACCGCAACGTCGATCCTTACGGGGTCGCTAAAGACATCCCGCGAATGTGGGTAAACCCGTGGGCACCGATCCCGATTTCAGACACACACTCACTCACAACAACTACCGCCAGCGACGACGGACAAATCGTCTCCACCGAGGGAACACTCGCCATCCACGAGGTGTTTGGCCTTAACACGGAGTGGCCCCAAGTCGACGAGCCTGGACAGTGAATTGGGCGACGGATCTGGCGCGTTCATTGCGCGATCCAGGTCAGCGGCAGGCTGGCCAGCTTCTCTATCGCGCTTCATACACTGCCACCACGGCCAGTACCGCTAAAGCGAGTGCGACGAAGAACCAAACCCGCCTTGAGCGTATCCGGCAACTTCACCCGCCGGTTACTTCTCCAGCGTGTACTGGGCGATATCGAGGTAGCCGTCGCGGAACCGCTTCGCGCATCCACTCAGATATCTGTCATAGCGGTTGTAGACCACTTCACCCTGTAGCGCGATGGCCTCATCCTTATGTTCCCTCAGCGCCGCCGTCCACATATCCAAGGTCTTCACATAGGATGATTGCAGCTGCTGGACGCGGGTGCAGGTGTAGCCGGCCTTAGCGGCATCCTCTGGCACCATATCGAGTGTTGGGAGCCGACAGCCGGGGAAAATCTCATCGAGCATGAACTTGGTGAAGCGTGCCAGCTCCAAGGTCAGTGGCAAACCCTTTGCGGTCATCTCTTTGGCGGTCAAGATGGTGATCGTGTGCAGCAGCATCACTCCGTCAGCCGGCATCGACTTATAGGTGATATCGAAGAAGTCGTCATAGCGGTTGAAGTCGAAGTGCTCGAACGCGCCGATCGACACGATCCGGTCAACCTTGCCGTCCCATTCTTCCCAGCCACGCAACTGGACCGACTTCGAGCGCTTGCTCGGGTTCTTGTCGAGAAGCGACTGGACATGGGCGAGCTGGTTTTTACTCAGCGTCAGACCGATGACATTGACGTCGTACTTGTCCAGGGCTCGGTTAATACAGGCACCCCAGCCGCAGCCGATATCGAGCAGCGTCATCCCAGGCTCCAGACCCAGCTTGCCGAGCGACAGGTCAATCTTCGCGAGCTGTGCCTCTTCGAGGGTCATGTCTTCCCGCTCGAAGTACGCACAGCTGTAACTCTGCGTCGGGTCTTGGAACAGCCGGAAGAACTCGTCAGACAGGTCGTAGTGCGCCTGCGCCATCTCAAACTTGGGGATTAGTTTCCTGGAAATTACATCACGCCCTTCGCTCGAACCGTGTAGAGACGCCTGCCCACAAGCTACGGCGTCACAAGCCTTTATTCAAAAGTTCGGCGACTACCTGGTGCGATGAGCTTCAGGAAGTGAGCCCGAGACCCGGGGCTTTCGCTGAGCCTCGGGGGGTATCTCAAACGAGTTACCGTGCCGTCCGGCCGCTGTTCGTCGCGCCATCCGTTGGGCCCGGTCCAAAAAGTCTTGAGCAGATGATGGCATCGGATACGCGAAAAACGCTTCAGCTCACCGGCGGGACGACCCCCAAACTCGACTATCTGGCGCGCCCTGCGTACCAACAAGCGGAATGCCACTTTGTATGGGCTCGATTTCGGGAGAATATCGCTATGCCAGTCCGCTCTTTCGACGATGCAAATGTGTTTCATCGAGCGATGCGCGCTGTTGCCGGCACGAAGGCGGGGCGCGTATTCTTCCGGCCGACTGCACACCGCCTGGACCAGCTGGTCAGTAAGCTCACCGGGGGCAGGCATAGCTTCGCCGGGATCGCGGCCGGCCTGCCGACGGTCATCCTCACCACCACCGGCGCCAAGTCGGGGAAGCCCCGCACCATAGCACTTTTGGGCATTCCGCATCCTGACGGCGTGGCCGTCGTCGCGGCTAACTACGGCGATGCTAGACACCCCGGCTGGTATCACAACCTCAAGGCCAACCCCGCGGCAAGAGTGACGATCAAGGGCGATACCTGGGATGCCACCGCCCGCCTCGCCACACCAGGCGAGCGCGAAGAGATATGGGCGAATGGCGTCGAGCTCTACCCTGGTCTCACCAAGGAGCGGGCGTGGGCCGGCGACCGGCAAATCGAAGCCTTCGTCCTCAAACGGCCCTGAGGAGCATTGTGGTGGCGCTTGCGCCTCGCAACACACGCGGTGGCTGATGCCTGCGGGTCGTCTTCGCCGCTGGTCGGCCCACCAGCTGACGCCCGTCCGAAGGGTCTCGAGCGGCGGTGTTTTTTCGGCATAGGCATTTGAGGTTGGACAGGTGGGTCAGTCCGAGCGGGTAGGGGATGGTGTGGTCGATGTCGGCCTTCGTCCAGCAGTTCGTCTACCGGGCCGAGGGGCGGGGAGCACACGTCCAGGCCCGCTGATTCGGGGAGCACACGTAGAGCACACGCCCGGCCCAGGGCCGCCTCGAAAATGGCCACTGACGTGCGCGGGCCGTTGCGC
>CAWBSW010000022.1:0-147199 GCA_963791535.1 uncultured Actinomycetota bacterium
TGGCGCTCAACTCGCCGCGCCGGATCGCCCCGTGGTGGCGTTAATGGGCGACGGTTCCATGCATTACGCGATCACCGCGTTATGGACCGCGGCGCACTATAAGATCCCGGTCACCATCGTGGTCGCCTCCAACGCCGAATACGGAATCCTCAAAGAATTTGGCAAGTGGGAGAAAACGCCGGGAGTTCCCGGAATGGACCTGCCCGGTCTGGATGTCGTCGGCACCGCCGCCAGCTACGGCGTGGACGCTCATGAAGCACACACCACCGATGAGGTCATAAAGCTCGTCGAATCGGGTATTGCCGATCGCGAACGACCTACCCTTATCAACGCACGCACAACACCTGTCGACGCCTAAATCATTGGCACCGTGTGGGATTGGACGCCCACATCGTTCGAAACAGCCGACTTGGGCTTAGGGAAGCGTGATCCCGAACCACTGCGCGAGGATGCCACGAAGCTCGTCGGTTGCCGGCTTCGGCTCCGATGACGCCCACGCCACATAACCGTCCGGACGCACCAGCAACGCCGTCGCGGCCACATCACCAACCGGGCGTCCCGCGGCGACGGTGATCCGGTCCGCGATGTCCGTCACGGTGGCGGCGACGACGGCACCGTCGGTGAGATCGATGAGCAGCGGCCGCCCGTCGCGGGCGAGCTCCGCTACCCGCCGCGTTCCGTCGGCATCAGCGACAGCGAAATCGGGCACCCAGCGTCCGGCCAACGGATGCGCGTCATCGCCCTCGGCGTATCGATTGTCGTTGCCGGACACCAGATCACTGAGGCGGTGGACGGTATCCGGATCCGTCAGCAGTTCGGAAAAGAGCTCCCGTAAGGCGGTGACTTCGGTCCCGGGTCTGATCAGAGCCAACTGGGCGCGGCTGTGCATGATCACCCGCTCGGCGGCGGGCCGGCGTTCGACCTCATACGTGTCGAGCAGCGCAGGCTCGGCGCGACCGGCAAGGACCGCGGCCAGCTTCCAGCCGAGGTTCACCGCATCCTGCAGACCAAGGTTCAGGCCCGGGCCACCGAGCGGGGAGTGGACGTGCGCGGCATCGCCGACCAGGATCACCCGGCCCGATTTGTACGACGATGCGATTCTCGAGTTGATGCCGTAGAAGCGACGCAGATCCAACGGGGTGTCGGGCGATATCGGCCGCAGTGGTACGTCGGCGCCGAGCACGCGTTTCACGCTGGCCTCTATCTCGGCCAGGCTCACCGGCGTGTCGTCGTCGTCATAGTCGTCGATGCGGTCCTCTCGAGCCGAGCTGTCCAGTTCGAGCGTGATCAACATCGCCCGGCCGCCCAACCGACGGCAGGCGAAGACGCCATGTTCGGCGCGATAGAACGGCGTGGGCGGGACTCGGCCCCAGCCGGGAATGTCGAGCGCGCCGGTGACCGGGTCGACCCAGTCGTCCGGCGGCACCACCCCGAACGCCATCCGGGCGACCGCGTCATGCGAGGTCATTCCGGGGAAATCGATGCCCGTGAGCTTGCGCGTCTGGCTGGTGCCGCCGTCGGCGCCGATCAGGTACTTCGCCCCCAGCTCGTAGTCGCCGTCCGGACCGGCGACCTGCACGGTGACACCGTCGGCGCGCTGGTCGAAACCCGTCAGCCGGTGGCCCCAGCGAATGTCCACGTCGTACTCGCCGGCGCGCCGGGCAAGGATTTGCACAAGCCGCGGCTGTTGCACGGCGACCATATAGTTCTGGGTATCCGCCGTCCCCGCCAGATCCAGCGTCAAAGCCGCAAACATGGCCCAAGGCGACGGCTGCGGTGGGTCATCGGTGCCCGCCAGGTCGCTGTAGAAACCTCGATGGTCGAGTATCCGAACCCCTTGGCCCGTCACCCCGTTGGCGCGCGGTTCCGGGTTCGGGCCCGGCAACGGGTCGAGCACGATCGGCCGGATCCCGGACAGTGCGAGCTCGCAGGCCAACATCAGCCCGTTGGGACCGGCCCCGGCAATGACGACGTCATTCATTTAGCCCAGCTTACTAGTGCTGGTGCGGGCGCGGCAATCGACCGTCAGACCGACTGCAGGATGGCGGTCGCGACGGCCAGGCCCAGGCCGATCACCGCCGGGGCCGTGTCAGCGACACTGTCGGACGCCCGCACGTGAAAACCGATGGCGCCCAATACAAGCAGGGCAAGCCCGACGGCGGCAGCCACCCCGATCGCCGGCCAGGCAAGGAGGCCCACCAGCACACCGGCGACGCCCGCCAGCTCGAGTAACCCGATCAGCCGCCACTGCACCGGCTGGACACCGAGGTGGTCGCGGATCGCCAGCGATTGCCGAAGGCCGACAACCTTGATCAGGCCCGCGAAGCCGAAAAGTGCCGCGAGCAACGCCGTCACGATTACTTCGGCAGTCATGACCACACGGTAATACCCGCGAACTGCAGTCGGGGAGCGATCAGCCTTCGAGGCCCATGGCGGATGCAAAGGCGCGAAGCTCGCGCGGAATGTCGGATCCGGCCGGCTGATAGACGAGTTCGGTGACGCCAAGTGCGCTGAATCCGGTCACGCGCTCCGACACCTGGTCCGCTGTACCGACCAAAGCCGCGGCGCTGGCCAACGGGATGAGGTCGGCTACGTGCGGCTCGTCCCGCGGGTTGGCCTTGACCAGATGACCCTCGTGGATCGCGAGATGCCGCTCGGTCTCCGGATAGGCCTCGACCGCTTCGCGCCACCCGCGACCGCCCGGTAGCGCGTCAACCACGGCGGCGCCGCCACGCTCGTAGGCGGCGTGGTACATGACCACCGCTGCGGGCCCGGCGGCGTCGGCGACCCGCGCCGAATTCAGCTGCTCACCCTCGTCGAGCACGGTGCCGAAGGTGAGCAACGCCCGCCAGTCGGCCACCTTGACGGCATCGGGTTGGGGGACGGCGGCGGAGAAGACGCCGTCGCCGAGTTCGGCTGCCACCGCCAGCCCCTTCGGGCCGTCAGCGCCGATCAGGATCGGCACGTTGATCGGCCGCTTCGCGCCGAAGCCGGGCAGCTGCAGCATGCGGATCTTCGCGCCGTCCCACTCGCCGGTCTCGCCGGCCAGCAGAGATTTCAAACAGCGGACGTAGTCGGCGACCTGCCGCCACGGCATCGGCCGCTTGCCCAGGGTGAACCGGCCGGTGAAGCCCGAGCCCACGGCCACTGCGACGCGACCGGGCGCTTGGTCCACGAGCTCGGCAATCGCGGCAGCGTTGACCATCGGATGACGCAGGCTGGGAACCAGCACGCCGGGCCCGAGGCCGATGCGCGAAGTGCGTTCGGCACACCGCGAGAGGACCATCCAGACGTCGGGGTACAGCGCAGGGGAGTCGTAGAGCCATGCCCGCCGGTAACCGAGCGTTTCGGCCACCTGCACATGTGCCGGGGTATCGGAGGAGGTCGCGAACGCGCAAGAGATGTCCATACTCAGACACTATTGTGTGTCGTCGGCCACCAAACCCTGGACCTGCCGGTAGTAGATGATCTTGCCGCCACCGGCCCAGTTGCCTTCGGGGATCTCGTGAATCAGTGTCCAAACATGCAGCGCGCGTGCACTTTCCGGCTCGTATTCTCGCCGCGGCGCACACAGCGGCGTGCACATCGGCCGCGAGCTGTTCCTTGCGATCTTTCGACAGGGCACCCTCGAACACCGTCATCTCGACGCGGAATCGGGGCGCGCCCTCGCCACGCCCGCCCACCGACTGCGCCGCCGGGTCGACGGCGTGCAGGTATACCAAGGTGTTGTCGCGGAGGAATGGGGTGTCCGGGGCGCGTTCGGCCCGCAGCAGCGCGGTGACGAGTAGATCGGTAAGTGGTCCCAGCGCCTCGTCGTCCAACGAGCCACGCACGTAGGTCAGGTCGATCATCGGCATCGCTTCACCTCACAGCTTTCTCAGCGCGCGTACGACTTTGACGTAGGGCGCGGTCACGGTAGCGCTCTTGTACAGACTCGGTTGAATTGCGCCGGCGTTGCCGACAACCAGATAGCGCAAACCGTGGTCGCGGAAGTCCGCCATCTGGTCGATGACCTCGTCGGGTGTGCCTACCGCAAACAATTCTTCGACGAGGGACCGGGGAGCCTGCGCGGCGTACCCGAGCGCGGTTTGCTCGTCGATCGTTTGCGGTAAGAAGTCCTGCACACCCGTGAAGTCGGCTCCGAGTGGGTGCTGCGCACCGTGCCGGGCCCAGTCCTTACCTGGGGAGAGGAGCGTGAACACCTTGGCGATATCGGATTCCACCACTTCGTCGACTTCGTCGCGAGATCGGCCGGTGACGATGAACCGGATCAGGGCGGGGGTGATGGCCATCGGGTCGCGCCCGGCATCCGACGCCGCGGTGCGGACGATCTCGAGTTGCTCACCGTACTCGGTTGCGCGGGTCGTTCCGGGGAACCAGCCGTCGGCATACCGTCCGGTGGCGCGCATCATGCGCGGCCCATGGGCCGCAATCCAGATCGGCGGCCACTTGCCCCGATATGGCGGCAGCGCGAAAGTCGCGTTGTGCAACGGGAAGAACGGTGAATCGCGGGTGACCATCTCGCCGTTGGAGTTCCATAACGCGCGGATGCTGGCGACGGCTTCCTCGAAGCGTGCCACCGGTCTGGACCAGTCCACGCCGTAGGGCTCGTTGCTCTCCCGCTCGCCGGTTCCGATGCCGAGAACCGCTCGGCCGCGAGTGAGCAGATGCAGCGACGCCGCCGCCTGCGCTGTGACCGCCGGATTGCGCCGACCGGTATCGGTGACGGCCACGCCCAGCCGCATCCGGCCCAGCTTGTTCCGGCCGGCAAGGTAGCCCAGCATCGTCCACGGTTCCAGGTGGGCGTCAATCTTGGGAATCAGACGGGCCGCGCCGACATGCTCGGGCGTCCACATCGACGGTGGCCACGCCGAGTTGAGGTGGTCGGCCACCCAGAACGAATCGGCCCGACAGGCCAGTCCGATCGCGTAGTCGGCATGCACCAACGGCTTCGGACCGAACCGCGAGTTGATCGTATTGTGCATGACGCCAACACCGATACGGCCCATCGTCGTTTCACTCCTCGGTAGGGTTTTTGCGAAGGCGGTTGGGCGAACGCTCAGCGTAGGCCGCGTCCGAAGGGGCCACAGATGGCGGGGATGGCAGAGCTGGTTCCGGTACTGCCTGCACATCGATTCGACGAGGCCGCGCTGGCCCGGTATCTGCGCGGACGGCTCGCGGGCTTCGACGGCCAGCTGGAGATTCGTCAATTTCAGGGCGGGCAGAGCAACCCCACTTTTCACCTGCGTACTGCCGGCGGCGACTATGTTCTGCGCAAAAAGCCGCCCGGAAAGCTGCTGCCTCGAGCCCATGAGGTGGAGCGCGAGCACCGCGTCATGGCCGCCTTGGCCGAGACGGACGTGCCGGTACCACGCATGCGGTTGCTGTGCGACGACGAATCCGTCCTCGGCACACCGTTTTTTGTGATGGATCACGTTGAGGGACGCGTTTTTCCCGATCGGGTAATGCGTGAAGGCACACCGGCGCACCGTGCTGCCGTCTATGAGGACCTGGCCCGCGTGCTTGCGGCGCTGCATCGGGTGGATTGGCGCGCAGTGGGGCTGGAGGGGTTCGGCCGCCCCGAGGGGTACATGCAACGTCAGGTTGCCTTGTGGACGCGGCAGTGGGAGGCGGCGCGCATGGAGGACATGCCCGCGATGGACCTGCTGGCCCAGTGGCTGCCTGAGCACCTGCCGCCGGATGATGCGCCGTCGTGCATCGCTCACGGCGACTATCGTCTGGGTAACGTCTTGCTGCACCCGACCGAGCCGCGAGTGGTGGCGGTGCTGGACTGGGAACTGGCGACGATCGGCAATCCGCTGGCCGACCTGGGCTATTTCTGCGTCACCTACCACGTGCCGGGTGGGCCCGGTGGCAGAAGCGGGGTGTCCGGTGAGAACCTCACTGGGACAGGACTTCCCGATCAGCAAGCCTTCCTCGATAGCTATTGCGGACACGCCGGCCGCACGTTGCCGGATTCGCTCGATGTCTTCGTGGTGTTCTCGATGTTCCGGCTCGCCTCCATTACCGCGGGGGTATGGCGGCGAGGCGTCGAAGGCAATGCGGCCGATTCGCGCGCCGGCACCGACGAATATCGCGAGCGCTATCGCGTTATGGCCGAGACTGCATGGGAGTTGGCACAGAAGTTGTCCGCCTGACAAGCATTCACCCGGACAGTTTGAGCCACCGGGAGCGGTACGCACCTCCATAAAGTAGCGAATGATCAAGGGACACGATGGTGACCGCGGACAACAGAATCCACGCATGTTGACTGGCTATAGACCGGCGAAGTAGAGGCCCAGCAGTAGCGCGAACAGCGCGAGGACCCATCCGCTGGTAGTGGCCTTGAGCCAGAAGGGCGCGTGGCGAACTTCCATAAAATGCCGGATCACCAAGTGCGCTTTGACTGCCGCGATCAGCAAGACAACCGTCGTGACCGTGGTATTGATCTGGTGGGAGGCTCCGCCCTCGAGGGCGATCCACGATGACGCGATGGTGACCGTCGTGAGCAGTGCCCACACGATCGTCAGTGGATTGCGGATCAGTGACGTCATCCCCTACCTCATCAAGTAGAGCAAAGCGAACAGGACCAGCCACAAGACATCGACCATGTGCCAGTAGGTGGCGCCCGTCTCGACGAACGAGATCTTGGGTGTCCCCGGTGCTTTCAGGTTGCGGATCACGAAGCACATGATGACCAGGCCGAGCAAAACGTGGCACAGGTGCATTCCGGTCATCACGTAGTAGTACATGAAGAACAGATTGGTTCCCGGCGTCAGACCGGCGCTGATTTCGGGGGTCCACTCGAACATCTTTAGCAGCGGGAAGGCTGCACCGAAGGCTAGCGCGGTCCAAAACCGCCGGAGGGCATCGGCTGTGTTTCCCGCGCGAGCCGCCGCAGTGCCGAGTGCCACAAAGAGTGAACTTGTCAGCAGCACGACGGTATTGATGGCGCCGATGTCCAGGTTGAGCCGAGCCTGGCTGGACAGGAAGAGCTCGTGATTCTGGCCCCGAAAGTACATGTAGCCAACGAAATAGACGCCGAAGATGAGGAAGTCACCGATGACGAAGAACCACATGCTCGATTCGCCGGGAACATGGCCGCGTGCGCCAGCAGCCCGTTGAGACTGGTCGACGCCGGTGGCAGAACCTTCAGCAACGTCGGTCATGCGCTCGTTCTTGACGTGGTCTCGAGGGCTGCAGGATGCCGCTCAGGCGGGGCGTTATCGAGTTCGGCCTCCGGTTGGCTCTTGATCGCCTTATAGATGTACAGGTAGACGATGAACTGCCACGAGACATAGAGCGTCATCGCGAACCAGAAGGTCATCAGGCCGTTCCAGGCGAAGGGTCCCGACTTTGCGATCCAGACCGGTGCAGCCATCAGCTCGGTCACGTACTGCCAAATGGTGTAGTAGCCCAACCACTTTGGCAGAATCTTGTTCTCGTCGAGGATGATGGCCAGACCGAAGGCCATCCACATGACGCAAAAGCATCCCAGCGAGCCGATGAACGCCAGGTAGCCGAAGTCGTAGAGCATCGTCAAAACAGACGGGCTGTACCCGGGGCGAAATGCGCCGAGACCGAAGCAGAACATCGGGAAGAGCATGCCCACGATCGCGCCGGTGATTGCACCGATCATCATCGAATAACGGAACGCAGGGCTGACCGACATCCGCTTGACCTGCATCAGGTAGCAGGCGTTCGACACCGGCGCGAGCCCGTAGGCCAGCGTCAGGATCAGGCACGCGATCAACAGATTGTGAGAATGCATGAAATCGACGATGTGTGGTGTGGGGCTGCTCGGTGACCGCGGCGGCATCATCCAACTCAACGGCACAAACACCAGCCCGAACACGTTGAAGAAGAATGGGACCGTCCAAAAGGCAATCCACTGATCGAGTTTGCGATTCTTCGGTCGCGACGTTGTCTGTTTGGCGGGGGCTGTCGGGGCTTTGGGGGCCTCAGCCACGCTACCGCTCACGCGAGAACCACCCGATCGTCGCCCTGGTGTTTCACAGCGCGCAGCAGAGCCCAGAACATCACCGCGATGTAGACGGCAAAGGTCGCCAGCCGCAACGTGAATGACAGGGGGCCGTTCCAGGCGAGTGGACCCGATTTGTAGAGGATCGAGAACGCGCCGGGGGCCAGCAGCCCAACGGTCGCGACATTGAAGTGCGCCACCCAGCGCGGAAAGATCGGCTCGGGACGCTCATCGAGATAGACGCTCAGTGCGAAGCACAGGTTCTGCACCATGATCGTGCCGACCGGCGCGATGAAGAAGAACCACGCCATGTCATTGAGCAGACTGATCAGCTGCGGGTCACGGTCTGGCCTGAAAGCGGCCATCCCCCAGCAATAGTCGGCGAGGATGAATGCCGTCGTGCCGACACCGACG
This sequence comes from uncultured Actinomycetota bacterium, assembly GCA_963791535.1. Taxonomy (GTDB): domain Bacteria; phylum Actinomycetota; class Actinomycetes; order Mycobacteriales; family Mycobacteriaceae; genus Mycobacterium. Next base: position 8,396 of record CAWBSW010000022.1, read on the forward strand.
CAAATGACATACGCATAGGTCAGGACTGTGCTCGATGTTGCGGCCCGAGAGATCTGCACGGCGGTCACCGCGAATAGCGGAACCAAAGAGCACGCAATCAGGTTGCAGAGGATTGCCACCCCCAGGATTCCAGTGACGTTGCCACGGAAGAACGCGGCCACCTGGTCGGGCGTCAAGGTCGGCGACAGCGGCGGTGAGAACACCGGAAACATAAGGTAGGCAAGCACAAACAACGCCACCGCCGGGGGCGCCGTCCACAATAGGATGCGTTGACCTCGAGTGTTCATCGATGCCGTCCCTGCCTCACCTGATGCGAATTCACCTTGACCGCTGCGGTAAGGCAGTAGGCGAACACGTGACTCTGGGTGGCCATCCGCTTCATCTGGACGACGATCACCATGAAGATCGGCAGCAACATGATCCCGCACAGGTTGAAGGTGACCATGCTGAACCGAATCATCGCCGTGTGGTCGTTGTAGAACTTCGCGACCTGCTCGGCGGTCATTTCCGGCGACATCGGTGGAAAGAATCCCGGGAACGCCAGGGACGCGATCAGCAGGACGACGCCGAAGACGGGCGCGGTCCACAGGCTGATCAGCTGGGTCTTGATGTTTGCGGTCTTGGGTAGGTCCTCGGCCTCAGCAAGAATCTGCATAGCGCCTCCATAGCTATGGGGTAGCCGATCGGCTACCCCGACGATAGATGATCCGAGACGAAGCAAGCAAGGGTTTCGGCGTGAGCTCTTCGCGCGCCCGCGGCCGGCGTCAGTCCGGCAACTTGAACATGCGTGCGGTGAGGTGGATCAGCACGGACCGCAGCGTGTCGTCGTCGATGTCGTCGACGAGGGGATTGATGACGGTGCCGGCGATCGCGCCGGAGAACAGGGCCGCCGATACCCGCGCCTCGGTGTCGTCCGCCTCGTCGAGCAAGATCGCGTACAGGCGGGTGATCAGGTTGCGGAACGGCTCGTGCTCACCCAGCAGCCGCACCATCACCGGGTCGTTCTGCAGGCTCATGACCCAGCGGCGGCGCTCGACGGCCATCCCGACCACTTCGGTCAACAGCACTTTGCGGGCACCGACCGAGTCCGACTGGGCTTCGGCCGCCTCCAGCGCGTCCTCGAGCTTGGCGAGTTGCAATTCCGCGACTGCGATGACGATTTCGTCTTTGGTCTTGAACTTGTGGTAGACCGCGGCCTTGGTCACTCCGACGGCGTCGGCGATCATCTGCAGCGACGTTCCGCTGACACCGTGGTCGGCGAACAAGTCCAAAGCGGCCTGCAGGATGCGGCTCTGAGCAGGAGTGCGCCGGACTTCGCCGAGCAGACGCCCGGCGCGGGGTTCCTCGTCCGGCACGGGTTTCAGGTTAGCTGAGCGGCCGAGCCACCTTTGATTTCACAGTCAAGCGATAACTGCGACCAAGGCTGGAGCTAGTGACCGAGCGCAATCATGACTGATGACCACGACCACAGAATCTCCTGACATCAACTCGGCCACGGTGCGGCGTCGACGTCGTCGTGCGATGGCGGCGATTGTCGGCGGCGCCGGCGCCATCGCTTTGCTCGCGTTCTTCGGCACCGCCGGCTCCGGCACCGCCGAAGCGACTGTCGCGTCCGGTCCGGTGCTGCTGGTGGACCAGAAAATTCAACTACCGCCGAACGTTACCGCCGCCTTGCCGAGCTGGGTGATGCCGCTGTTGCAGCAGGCCGACGATTCCGGTGTCGGCAGCGACGATTCCGGTGTCGGCAGCGACGATTCCGGCGTCGGCAGCGACGATTCCGGCGTCGGCAGCGACGACTCCACCGTCGACAATTCCGACAGCCAGCTGCAGCAACAGCTGCTGCAGCAACAGCAGGATCAACAGAATCAGGACGAGGCCAATTTGTCGGAGAACAACGCCATCCAGTCGATGCTCCAATCCCAACAGCAGGCCCAACAACAGAATGACCAGGCCGAGCAGCAGTTCACTCAAGACGAGCTACAGGCTCAACAAGACGAGCAGCAAGCCGACCAGTAGTCCCGGTCAACCGGCACGCCCATACACTGACCGATCGTGGGCATTCTGTTTGGCTTCGCGCCGTGGATCGTCTATTGGGTGCTTGTCGGTAACGTGCCGTTGCTGATCGCGGTGTTCGTCGCGCTGACGATCGCCGTCGTCGGGTTGCTGGCCAGCCGCGGCACGCGAATACCTGCGCGGCCACTCGAAATCGGCGCTGTCGGAACATTCTTGGTGTTGACGGCCGCGACCTTGCTGTTGAGCCCGTCGGCGACGGAGCGGTGGGCTCTGCCCCTGAGCATCGCGGGGATGCTGCTGGTGGTCCTTATCGGCGTGCTGACCGGCAAGCCCTTCGTGCACGAGTTCGTCGCGGCGGGTCAGGCCCCAGGCGTGGTCGAGAGCGACCTGTTCGGCCAAGTCACGACCCGGCTGGCATGGATCTGGGTTGCCGTCTTCGCAGGTATGACGGTGTCGTCGTCGATTCCGCCGATCGTGCGGCGCGATGCGACGATGCTCGACGCCAAGGCACCGCTGTCGTACGTCTGCTACTGGGTCATCCCGTTCTCGTTGTTCGGCCTGGGGGCGCTGGCGACGAAAATCCTGCCCGATCTGATGACGGCCGGGGCCGGCGACATCGTCCGGAAGACCTCATTCGTTGCCTACGGCGAAGCCACCATCGACGAGCTCTACTACCTCGCGCAGGAACACGCCAACCGGGAAGTCGGTGCCGGACAGGAGGCCTACGAGGTCAAGGTCGGAAGCATGGGCACACCGCTGGTCGGCGACGACACCCGACAGTCGTGGCCCTCGACGTACAAGGTGCGCCAGTCTCGCTAGAAGACGCGCACCCAGTCGATGAGCATCTGCGCCGGATAACTGGCGCGTGTTTAAACGCACCCCTGACCGTCACACGCGCTCGGCTGTCATATCCATCTCGATCCAGCCCTGGCACGGGCCGCCGAAGATGTCGGTGTGCATGACGCCGGCAAGTGTTCCGTTGGCTTGGGGCGTGTAGCGCACATTGGATCGGGCCGGACTCCATTGGATCGTGGTGTCGGGCATCATGCAGTCCCACTGGAAATCGGTGACTTGCATCCAGGACGACCCGTCCCAGGTGAATTGAACCGGTTGCGGAACCGTCGGGTTGCTCGGCGGAGGGCCGCTAATGATCGTGGCGATGCACTTTCCGCTCGTGCAGCTCGAGCGGAACCCATAGGTATCCGTGTGCTGCACCTCGGGGTCACCGACGGCCATGCTAGTCCCGGACTTTGGACCAACCATGAATGTGATCGCGTACTCGCCGTTCCACGACGGGGTATCGGCGGAGGCAGTTGGGGGAAGCGACAGGGCGATCGTGAGCGGCGCGGCGCACAAACCGACGAGACTCCTCAGACGGTCTGGGACCATGTGTTTCTCCTCTCGGCCCGCAACTGCTTTGGAACAAGCATGCGCCGCGACGACCTTGGATGTATAACCCACCTATTACGCTGTTGCCGACCCAGCCGGCATCCTACGGCGCGCGTTCGAGCCGTCCATTCTGACTTTGCTCGCGCGCGTCCGATTCCTCACCGCCCGGTGAACGAGTCGGTTATCACGGACAGCCTGGGGTGGAGCTGGGTGCACACCCAGATATCGGCATCCAGCGCGATGTCAAAGCCTTTGATGTGGGAACGCAGCGCTTCTGGCACCATGGCGAGGTGCTCAGCGGGTATTCCACACGCCTGATCGCAACACCGCCGCGAGCCTTGCTAGACCCGCTGATCGTTGCCGTGTTGGCCGCCACGGTGAGCCTGGCCGGCGCGGCCCGTCCGTCTTTCTGGTACGACGAGGCCGCTACCATTTCCGCCTCCTACAGTCGTTCTCTGCGTCAGTTGTGGCAGATGTTGGGCAACGTCGATGCCGTCGAAGGTCTGTACTACCTGCTCATGCATGGCTGGTTCACAATTTTCCCGCCCACGGAATTCTGGTCCCGCGTGCCAAGCGGTTTGGCTATTGGAGGCGCCGCGGCCGGAATCGTGGTGCTGGGCAAGCAGTTGTCGTCCCGAACTGTCGCCCTGGCCTCCGGACTCGTGTGTGCGATCTTGCCTCGGGCGACGTGGGCAGGCATCGAAGCTCGACCGTATGCCCTTTCGATGATGGCAGCCGTGTGGCTGACGGCACTGCTCGTTTATGCCGGACGTCGTGACAACGCTTGGGCGTGGCTGTCCTATGGGATCGTCCTAGCGATATCCGTCCTGCTCGATGTGTATCTGCTGCTGTTGTCTTTGGTTCACCTCGCTTTCATCTTTGTTTTTCGGCGCAGCCGGACCGTATTAACACGGTTCGCGCTTACGTCGGTTTTGGCGGGTTGTGCAGTAACGCCGTTTTTGGTCGTGGCCATTGGCCAAGCGCATCAGATCAGCTGGATCGCGCCGATTGGGCGCCGCACGATCGAGGACGTGGCAATTCAACAATATTTCGAAAGAAGCCCCCCGTTCGCGATTGTGTCGGCACTGATAGTAGCCGCGGCTATTGTCTTGTGGCGCTTTACATCCGCGCAGCTAGTGAAGGCAGATCGGCAGTTGCTGACCCTGGCGATCGCATGGCTTGTGATACCGACCGCCCTGATCGTCATCTGGTCGGCCTTGATTCACCCCATTTACACACCGCGCTACTTAGCCTTCACTGCGCCTGGCATCGCGCTGGCGCTGGGCGTATGCATCGGCGCGTTGGCCGTGCGGCCTTGGGTTGCACCGGCCATCGTCAGCCTTCTCGCGATCGCCGCGGCCCCGAATTACATTCTGGCGCAACGTAATCCTTATGCGAAGTACGGCATGGACTACAGCCAAGTCGCCGATCTGATCACGGCGAAGGCAGCGCCGGGTGATTGCCTACTCGTCAACGACACGGTGACGTTTATGCCCGCCCCCATGCGCCCACTGATGGCGGCGCGCCCGGATGCCTACCGGAAGTTGATCGACCTCACCTTGTGGCAGCGAGCGACGGACCGCAACAACGTCTTCGACACCAATCTCATCCCAGAAGTTGTCGCCAAGCCGCTGAGCCACTGCCGCGTCGTGTGGATCATCACTCAAGCCGACAAAACGCGGCCCGATCATGAACAAGCTTCAATGCTCCCACCCGGCGAAAGCTTCGGAACAACACCAGCTTTCGCGGTTCCGCACAACCTGGGCTTCCGGCTAGTCGAGCGCTGGCAGTTCAACCTGGTTCAGGTGATCAAGGCGACGCGATAGCGCTGGCTACCAGACCCGGATGTAGTCGATGAGCATTTGCGACGGGAAGTTACCCAAGGCAGGATCGCCGCCGCCCGGACCGCCGACCGCAAGCGTGAACATCGGCGTCATCCAGTAGCCGGGGTTGTTGAACGGCCACCGGAAGTCGTCAGGAGCACCACCGTGGACGTGGATGGGCTTCGGCGGAACACTGAAGTACTGTGCACCGTCCCGCGAGAATTTAAAACCGTCAGTATCCCAACGCATTTGCCAGGTGTGCCACGCGCCGTCAACCATCCCGGGAATCGATCTCCCTTCCCAGGTTTTCCCGTTGGATGCCGCGTGGACCGTGGTTCCCGGGGGCCATGAGCCGTTGCCGTACCACTCGAAGATGTCGATCTCGCCGTCGGGCATCGGGTCCTCGTTAACGGTCCAGAAGGACGGCCAAAGGCCGGTGGACAAACAGTCCAGCTTTATCCGCGCCTCCCAGGTGGTGTTGATCATGCCCCGCCAGTTGCCGCGCAGTTTGCCGCTGAAGTAGTCGCCGTTTTCTTGGTTGGCGAGCAGGACCAAATTGGAGTTGCCGTCGAGGAACACGTTTTGGGCGCGGTATGTCCCCGCGACCGGCGGCCACACGTCGTCCTGCCAGGTTTGGATCGTCCATTTCGACAGGTCGGGGCCTTGGCCGGCCGGTCCGTCAAACTCGTCCTGGAAGATATAGGGCCCGGCGGGGCCCGCTGACGGCGCAGCCGGCGGTGCCGCATGAGTGGGGTCAGCGTGTGCTTCCGGACCGCTTACCGCAGCCGCAGCCGCAAGCATGCCCAACCCCGTCGTCAACAACATGTCGCGTCGATTCATCTCCGGCACAGCACGACGATATCGGAGATGGTTTGGCGGCGCGCAGAGGAGGCGGCAGAATGTGGTCCGCGTCGCTGATCTTCAGGCCGGTCCTAGGGGTCTGCAGCCGACCTGACCAGTGCGTATTCGCTCGGTGATGCGCTCGTCACAACCTGAGGCTCGCGGTTTGAGGCGGGGTGTAGGCAACCCCCTCGCGGCGGACTTCAGCCCCGACCCGCGGCTGCCGTCCCGCGCTTGGCAGACTGTGCGCATGGCACAGATAACTATGCGTGGAAACCCGATCAATACCGTCGGCGATCTGCCTGCCGTCGGATCTCCGGCCCCGGCCTTCACCCTGACCGGGTCCGATCTGGCACCGGTGAGCAACGACCAGTTCGGCGGTGAGCCCGTGTTGCTGAACATCTTTCCGTCGGTGGACACGCCGGTGTGCGCGACCAGCGTGCGCACCTTCAACGAGCGCGCCGCAGCAGGCGGTGTGTCGGTGCTGTGCGTATCCAACGACCTGCCGTTCGCGCAAGCGCGATTCTGCGGTGCCGAGGGCATTGAGAACGTAAAGTCCGCCTCGGCGTTCCGCGACAGCTTCGGGCAGGACTACGGCGTCACCATCGCCGACGGTCCGTTCGCCGGGCTGCTCGCACGCGCCGTCGTAGTCATCGGCGCCGACGGCAACGTCACCTACTCGGAGTTGGTGCCCGAGATCGCGGAAGAACCGAATTACGACGCGGCGCTGGCCGCGCTCGGCGCATCGGCCTAGTAGCGTCGCGGGAGTGCAGCGACCATACCTTGGACTTGAGCTCTGGTCAGCGTGGTGATGCTGCCGTCGGGTAGTCCGAGGATGCGGTCGACGGCCAACCCGTGCAGTCTGAATCTCGTTGTCAGAGTGTCGATTGCCCGATCACGGGCGGACTCGCTGGCGGCGTCCAACACATCGACGAGGTTCGAGCTCGTGCGGGCGGCGAGGCCGTAGATCATGTCGGCGACGCCTTCAGGGTCGAACGTGTCGAAGACGCCGTCGGTGACCCCGTCCGATATCAGCCCGGTCAGCAAGGGCCGGTACAGATCTTGCTCGACCGCGAGGATTCGCCCGTAAAGATGCGCATTGTCGGGCCGTAGCAACGACACCATCGCGGCCAGCTGCTCGGGTCCCGTCATTGTCATGTTGATGTCGAATCCGGCCCGCAACACCGCGTTGAGCCGGTTCAGCGCGTCACCGTCGCATGCGGCCGCAGCATCCGCGACACCGGCGAAAGCGTCGCGAGCGCTGCGCTCGGCCAGTGCCGCCACCAGCGCATCCTTCGATGGAAACCAATGGTAGAAGGCGCCTTTGGAGACCCCGGCGTCGGCGATCAAATCGTTGAGGCTGACATTCTCGTAACCGTGCTGCAGAAACAACCCGACCGCCCGGTCGAGCAACTCCGCCCGGCGGACGTCGGGGTGTTTGACTACCCGCGGCACTAGGGCGATCCCGGCTCCGGCTTCCAGCCGACGTAGGTCAGGTACAGCCCGGACGCGGCGAGGCAGAGGAAAACCACCCATATCGCCACGGTTGCGCCTGAGTTGTAGACCGCATTGCCGGCCGCGTCGTAGGCCCCCGGAACGGTCAGCAGCAGTACGCCACGTATCGCCAGGAACCAGCCCACCACAGACACGATGATCGCCGCAGGGCTGCGCCAGTACTGGTGAAACGCGATGACCACCAGGCCGAACATCAGCAGGATGGCGCCGAACAGCCACGGCCACATCGGGTTTGCCTTGAATTCGGTAAACAGCGTTCGCATATAGGACCCGCGTATTGCGACCGTGGTCGGAACGATGGTGAAGAACGGTCCCAATGTACGGGCGAACATGCGTGTGCGGATCTGCGACTGCTCTGATGTGCTCATTACTACCTCCATGTCCGCCACGAAATGTATACCGACCGTCGGTCGGTATACAAGACCAGTGGTCGGTATAAGCCGTCAGCCGGAAAGCGGTTGCGTGCTGACCTTCGCGGGGCGAAGCGCCGCCAGTAGCACGCCGAGCGCGAAGATCAGCCCGGTCCGCCATGCGAAATGCCCATCCGGAGCGAAGCCGTCAGCGGCGATGAACTCCAGACCGTAGGCCGCCATCGCGGCACCGACCAGCATGCTCGGTTCGGCCCAGTGAATCCTGATCGGTGTCCCGAGCATGGGCAGCGGCGCTGCGAAAAAGCCTCTGGCCCAGTACAACAGGACCATCTCGACTGCTGCCACCAGGCTGAGGATGACCAGCCATTCCAGCCGCGCCAGCCACCATGCACCCGTGCCCTCGACCGGCTGGGGCAACAGCCCGGCCGGATAGCCGACTATCGCCACGATCACGACAGGAATCATGTGCCACAGGTAAAGCGCCATCACATTGCCATTGGCTACCGCAAGCATGTGCTGGATGAAACCGGCGCGCAGCGCACGGTTGAGCGCGGGCGCAAGAATGATCACCATCGCTGCCTGCGTGCCCGCGAATGCCAGCATCGCCACGGTGGGCGGTGAAGTATTCTGCACCGCTTGGCCGGGCACGCCGATCATGCTGACCGGGTAGAGCCCCAACCCGATCAACAGCGCCAGCACCACCGCCGAACCGGCCGCGAGCACCACGGGTTTGCGTCCGGTCAACAGCCCACTCTGCCAAGCTATTCCAAGCTGGTAAAGGGCTCCCCAACAAAGCAGGTAATTCAGCCAGCCAAGGTACGGCACATGCCCGACGAGGGAGACGCCGTCAACCGCTGCGACCCCCAGTGCCAGCGCCGCCGGCACCCAAAGCCCCCAACGCCGTTGCGCGGCAATCGCAACCGGCGTCAGCGAAACCACCACCAGATATACGGCGAGGAACCACAGGTGCATTCCCACCGCCCATCCCGCATAGTCCAGCGTGGAACCGGCAACGTGGCACAGGTCCAGGGCGACAACAACGGCCGACACCAGCCCGACATAGACCGTGGTGGGTCCGAGCACCCGGGCGAGTCGACGCCGCACCCAAGCCTGGCGCGACACACCGTCGCTATCACGCCGATGCGTCCAGGACACCGCGCCGGCATAACCGGCGACCAGAAAAAACGTCGGAACGGCCTGGAAAGGCCACGTCAGCCATTGGGTCCACGGCAGGTCGACCAGCGGGTTCTGCCGACCGAAATGCCCGTCCTGATAGGTCACCGATCCAGCGAGCCAGTGACCCAGCACGATGAGGACCACACCCGATACGCGGTAAAAGTCCACCGCCAGATTGCGGGCCGGGCGCATGACTGTCGGGTGGTGCCGGGAGACAGACGGCTTGGTGAGGTCGTCCATGACCAGACAGTATCCCGTGCAACGCCTGAGCTATTCGGTCTGTGCGACGCCGCCGACTCTTCGTGCCAGCCGTGTGTCGGTCCCTTCCGGTAAACTGATGTCCTCTGCGCCGAAGTCCGGCGGTACATAGCTTGGAAGGTGTCCACATATGGTCACGCGCTCGTTGATCAGATCGGCTGTCGTAGGTGGCGGTCTAGCCTTTTCGTTGCTTGCTGGCGCCGGGATCGCGTCCGCGGACCCCGGCATAGACGCGGCAATCAACACCACCTGCACATATCCGCAGGTGGTAGGGGCACTGAATGCGCAGTCGCCGGCCGCCGCCGCGAAGTTCAATCAGTCGGCGATGGCGCAGGGCTGGTTGCGGTCCTTCCTCGCCTCGCCACCGCCGCAGCGCGCGCAGATGGCTCAGCAGGCGGAGGGCATGGCGGGGGCCGCACAGTACATCGGACTTATCGGCCAAATCGCCACCACCTGCAACAACTTCTGAGCCGGTGATGCCGTGACGGCCTGGACTTCCAGGCCGTCACGCCTTACCAGACGCGGATATAGTCGACGAGCATCTCGGCGGGATAGGTCCCCGGTCCGGGATCGCCGCCGCCGGAACCGGCGACCGCAAGATTGAAGACCGGAAACACCTGGTAGCCGGGGTTGTTGAACGGCCAGTCGCCGATGGAGTTCGCCGGAACATTGAAATACGGCTGAGCACCGTCGCTGTAGTCCTGCCAGAAGCGGATGCCTGCCTCATCCCATTGGCACCGCCACGTATGCCATGCGCTATCCAGGGCGAGGTTGTGTGTTGCCCACTCGGCGCCGTTGGCTTTTGTATGGACCGTGGTGGCCGCGGGCCAGCTGCCGTTGCCGTACCACTCGACCGCGTCGATTTCACCGTTGTCCTCGTTACCCAACCACCACGCGGGCCAGCAGCCGGCGGTGAGGCAGTTGAGCTTTATCCTTGCTTCCCAGGTATGTCCGATGCCGCCGTGCCAGGGGCTTTGAACTTTGCCGCTGTAGTAGGTGGGACCGTCTTTCGCGGCGCGCAGGACGAGATTGGACTTGCCGTCGAGAAACACATTCTGGCGATCGTCCCGATACTGACCGACGTTCTCGGGTCTCTCCCAAAACGTCGGGTCCTTCATCGGCTCCCGGGCGCGCGCCACCGCCCACTTCGACGGGTCTGGAGCCGAGCCCGCTGCGCCATCGAATTCGTCGTGGAACAGGTAGGGCCCCGCCGGTGCGTCCGGTGGGCGCGGATAAGCCCTGGCCTGCGGGACGGGGGCCGCGGCTGCCAACACGCCGACCCCGGTCATCAACATCATGGTGCGACGATCCATCTCGGGCATAGGCACAGCACGATAGCAGCCGGCCACCCGCCCCCGCGCATACCCGAGGGTCAGATCACAAGTGAGCCAGTAACCGGTCGGCGAACACGTCGGGGTGCTCCCGATGCATGAAGTGTCCGCCAGGGACCTCCTCAACGAGGTAATCGTTTTGGAACATCCGGGCGGCGTGCCGGTAATCCGAGGGCGTGACGATTGGATCACCGAGCCCGGCAAACACCACTGTCGGTGCGGTGATCCGCGTCCTGAGTGATGCACTGGGTCTTCGCGAGAGCTTTCGGTAGTAACCGAACGCGGCGTTCAAGCTCGCCGGGTTGGCGAAACTCGCGCGGACGGCCTCGAACTCCGCTGGATCGGGCCTCCAATCCGGTGACCATCGCCGATAGATTGCGGGGAGTGCCGCAAAGTCATTGCGCGCGAAGCGGTTCGGCGCTCCCGGCAACTTGTATACCGCGAAATGGCGGGCACGCCAAAGCTGCTTCAGCGACGGCTTCAACGTTGCCGGGTGCGGAATGCCGATGACGAAAAGCTTTTTCACTCGATCGGGGCCGAGCGCCGCCGCGCCGTAGGCGGCCGCCGCCCCCCAATCGTGGCCGATGATGATGGCGTCGCGGGCACCCAATGCGTCGATCAACGCGAGCGGATCGCGAGCCAACGTCTCTTGGTCCGCGTCGCGATCCGGAATCGCGGTGGGGTGGTAGCCGCGCATGAACGGGCTGACCGCGCGGTATCCCTTGGCGGCGATTCGCTTTCGAAGGTCGTCCCAGGTATGTGCGGTGTCCGGGAAGCCGTGCAACATCAGCACCAGAGGCCCGGAGCCCTCCTCGAGATAGGCGAAGTTCAGTCCGTTCGCTTCCACGAAGTGGAGTTCATCAGCCATGGCTAACGGACACTACGCCTTCTGGTAAACGAGCCAGTGCAACTCGATCGGAGACTCCTCCCGCGCGACGTCGAATATGTCGAGCCCGCTGGCCCAATCGGCGAACCAGGCCGTGGGCGGCCAAGCGCCCTCCGGCAGGTGAGTTTTCTCGTAGTCGTAAGCGGAGTCGTCGGCAACAAGCTGCAAAGGTAGCGGATCGATTGCACTCGCTATCTCGTCCCAGGTGAAGATCATGGTGTTGCATTGCTGACCGAGCTCTCGGGCGGCGTCATCGGGGGTATAGCCCTCGCGCGGCAAAAAGGTGTTGAACAGCAACCTTCCACCGGGGGCCAGGGAATGGGCCGCGAGTTCGAACATGGCTCGCAGCTGCTCCGTCGTCCGGAAGTCGGGGACCAGTTCGGAGGCCACTATCAGCTGATAGTCGCTGCGGATTTCATCCGCGCCTGCGAAGACGTCGCGCTCGATGACGTCGATGACCAGTGATTCGCGTTGGGCCTCTGAACGAATGATGTGAGCGAGCTTCGAGGCCATCTCGACCGCGTCCACCGGGTGACCGCGTCGCGCCAGAGCCAGGGCGTTACGACCGGTGCCCGCCCCGATGTCGAGCACCCGATAGGTGCTGGGTTCGGCCGCCTCGGCGGCCAGCGCCGAAACCCGCGCGTCCGGTTCGACGCCGAACAGCGACCCCTCGCGGGTACCGACCCAGCCGTCGTAAGCGCTCGCGAGCGTCGCCGACTCGGTATGGACGCGGTAATTCAGGGCCGTGCCGAACGGGGCGTGGAAAGAGATGACGATGTTCGACCGTGAAGAGGTCCGGTAGGCCTCCGCCAACTGGGCTTTCAGCACCGTCTTCAGCTGAGCGAATTCTTCGGGGGAGTACTGGACGCCGACGCTGGCAAATAGGTTGTCGCACATCCGGACGTACTCGTCGATCAGGCTGGGAACGGCCGGCACCGTGATTTGTCCCATCGCCACCGACCGGCGATACAACCGGCGGGCCATCGCTTCGCGAAGCGTTGACGGACTGAAAGACCTGACAGCCGAATCGTCCACCAGACTCTTCTACACGACCCCGACCCTTTTGCACCAGCGGTCGATGCTATAACGCAACGTATGGCAGACGGCGGGCACTTCATCACCCACGTTTCCGATACGGCTCGGTGGACGGCGTTGCATCGGGCAACCGAATCGGCGCGCGCCGATGCGTTGTTCAACGATCCGCTCGCCGAACGTCTCGCCGGTGAACAGGGCCGCGCTATCGTCGCCCGGGTTCCCCGGTCGAGTCGCAACGGCTGGTGGCTCGTCGCGCGTACCAAGATCATCGACGACATCATTGCCCGTTTAATCGCCGACGGCTGTGACCGGGTGCTGAATCTGGCCGCCGGCTTGGACACCCGGCCGTATCGTTTGGACCTGCCGTCCGACTTTCCTTGGATCGAAGCCGATCTGCCGCCGCTGCTCGCCGAAAAGACCCAGCTTCTCGCCGACCAGACGCCGCGATGCCGGTTGACCCGGGTGGCCGTGGACTTGTCCGATGCGAACGCCCGCGACGCGTTCTTCAACGAGGCGCTAGACGGGGCTAGCAAGGCACTGGTATTGACCGAGGGACTGCTGATGTACCTCGATGACCGGGACGTCGTCGCGCTTTCCGCGGCGGTCAAGCGACCCGAAGTGGCCTGGTGGATGCTCGACTTCGCCTTTCCGGGCCTGCGAAAGATGATGAACAAGAAGATGGCCGGCATGGTGCAAAACGCGCCGTTCAAGTTCGCACCGGAGAACGGGCTGGCCTACTTCGAAGGCCTCGGGTGGCGAACCATCGAAGCGGAATCAAATTTTGAGGCCGCCAACCGATTCCGTCGTTTGCCGATGTTCATGCGCCCGCTTGCCTGGCTACCCCGGACGGATCCGCGTCATCCCGGTAGCAGACCCTGGGGTGCTGTTGCCCTCCTTACCCATTGAGCCCATGAGCAATCAGCGATCCGTTTCACGACGCGACGTCATCAAGTTTGCTTTGGCGCCGGCTCTACTAAGCCTGGGAATGCCGGCTTTCGGCGAGCCGCGGGCGTCGGCCGCCGACATGAGGCTGATCGATTTTGCAAAGCGGAGAATCGCACCGGATCAGATCAAATCGGCCGGTTACGCCGGGGTGGTGAACTACGTGTCGGAGCCGCGGCCAGGCGCCGACTTCGAGGCGAAGCCCATCACCCGCGAGTATGCGGACTCGCTGCGGGCGGCGGGTCTTCACATCGTCAGCAACTTTCAGTACGGCAAACCCGGCGGGACGGCGCCGTCGGATTTCACCCGCGGGCACGACGGTGGCGTGGCAGACGCTCAGACAGCGCTGCGACTGCACGGCGCAGCCGGAGGTAGTGGTTCCGCTCCGATCTTCTTCAGCGTCGATGACGATATCGACGAGAACACCTGGAATAGCCTTGCTGTCAACTGGTTTCGAGGAATCAACTCGGTGCTCGGGGTGCAGCGCACCGGCATTTACGGGCATTTTCAAGTCGTGTGGGTGGGCGATCAGAGACGGCGTGATCGGGCACTCCAGCACGGCGGGTTACCGATGGGCATGGCAGACGAAGGCGTGGTCACATGGGCAGCGCGAGCCCGCGGCGGTGCTTTATCAAGCAGTGGTCGACAGCCCAGGCGAACCCGGGGCCGCTTCTCGGCGGCATCAACGTGGATGTGGACGATGTCCTTGCGACCGATTACGGACAGTGGGATCTCAATCGTTGATCCGCCCGAGGTGCGTGGCCGCGGTGGCATCCTGGTCGTGTGGGTTTGCTGTTCCGGTTGGTGGAGTTTCTCCTCGTGGTCGTGCCGCTGGCCGGCGTGATTATCGCTGCAATGCGAGCGTTTTCCGGCAACAAGCGCCCAGGCGAGCCCTTAACTAGTCCAGACCGGACATTGGCCGGCGGCAATCAAGCCGCTCAGCGGCGATCCCTCACCCGCGTGCTGCGAGAGCACGACCGAACGGACACACGCTGGCTCGAGTACGAACTCGACGTCGCCAGGCTTCTCGACTTCCCGCTGATGACCGACATGCGCGATCCGCTCACGATCGACTTTCACAAGGCCAAGCTCCGGGCGGACTTTTTGCGGCCCGCCAAGGCCGAAGATCTTCTCGACGACGGCGACGCGGCGTCGCGGTACCTGGCCGCCGTCGAAGACTATGTGACCGCCTTCAACGTCGCTGAGGCTGAGGCGAAACGCAAGCGCCGAAATGACTTCTCACAAGACGGACAGCAACGGATTGCGCGCGCCCAGAGTTTATTGCGCATGGCGTCCGACACCGCCGCAACTCCGCAAGAACGCCAGAACGCCTATGACCGTGCCCGCAGAGAACTCGATGGCCTCATCGTGTTGCCGGCCACCACCCAGGCCAGCATCGAACGCGGAATCTCCGGCGAGCTAGGCGGTTAGCGGCGCGACCGTGTTGGAATCACCCGACAGCACCTGCTGCGGGATCTGAGAGAACACGTAGGCGGTGGATGAAGCTCCGGCATCGAGGCTGAACGACCAGATCAGATCGAACCGATCACCCGGCCAGGCGGCCGGAATCTGGGTGCCCGAGACGGTGGGCAGAGCGGCGGCAATCGCGGGTATGTGCTGGTGCTCCCAGCAGATGAGCACGACACCGGTGTAGTCGCCAACCACGGCGGCGGCCAGTGCCGGCTCCTGACCTTCGGCGTAAGGGGTGTTGATCGGCACGTTCAGCCGTCCGCTGAGACCCTGAATGGTCTGGTAGGTGCGGTGTGCCTGCGTCTTGTCCGGTTTGCCGTAGTCGGGTGAGAACAGCGTCATGGGTGTCTGCAGGCCGGCCTGCGGCGGTCCGATCGCGGGCGCGAAGAGCACGGCCAGCGCACCGGAGCGTTGCCAGCCACGCGGCAGCAGCGAGTGGATGTCCTGGTTTCCGTTGACGTCAACCCCAAACGGCGGGCTTGGCGTCGCTGTCGGGGTCGGCAGGTCGGCAGGCTTTTCGCCGTGGCGGATGACGTAGATCTGCGCCGGCGGTCCGGCGTTGATCGACGAGGCAGCAGTCATCACGTCCTCCGATCTTGTGGTGCCGCTAGGACCGCGTGCGGGCCCGTGCCGCCGTCCACGCGGCCGTACGCGAGCCGATGTAGTTGTGGTAGTCCTGCTCGGTTGCCAGTGCCGGCATCGGGGAGTGGGTCTGCCCCTGGGTGTCGTCGACCGGCAGCGCGGACACCATTTGGGCGTACGTCTGCTGAATGTGAGACGGGGTGCCCGCGACGGGATTGGCGACCGCCGAGGTGGGGACAGTGACGCCGGTCAGCGGGTCGTCGGTGCGCGGCTGGGTCAGGGTTAGCACGTCGCCGATATCGGGAGCCGCCGCATCGCGGGCGGTCAATGGCGGTAGGCCCCAACGGGTTTCAACGGTCTTGAGGATCGATGTGTGATCCAGCGGGACACTGCCATTCGGGCGGAATACCGTGCCCGCCGCGATGAGCGGCGAGACGAGTACGGTCGGTACCCGAACACCGAATCGGGTGAAGTCGAAGCCGAACTCGCCGGCACAGCTATCCGGCGGGACTGCGCCGGTCGGCGGTGGCACGTGGTCGTAGCAGCCGCCGTGCTCGTCGTAGGTGAGGATCAGCAGGGTCTGGTTCCACGCGGGCCCGTTGCGCAGGGCGTAGTACACGTCGTGGATCAGCTGCTCGCCGAGGGCCACATCGTAATTGGGGTGTTGGCTGTTGCCCGACGATCCCCAACTGGGCTCCAAAAACGTATAGGCGCCAAGGCTTCCCGCCGCCGCGGCCGCCTGAAAGTCACGAAAAACACCGAAGTGCGACTCGGGCGCATCGGTGGTGTCGGGAAAATTCAGCCGGGTCAGCGGGGGATTGGCGTAGCCGTAGATCGACCAGGCGACGTTGTGCGCGCTGAGTAATCCGAAGATGCTCTGCGAGGTGTATTTGGACGTGGAGTCATCCATGTGTCCCTGGCTGGTCGCCGCGCATAGAAAAGCCCGGTTGGGAAAGGTCTCGGTGGGCACCGAGCTGAACCAGTGGTCACATACCGCGAAGCCGCGAGCCAGGCCTGACAGCACGGGCAGCAGCTCTGGGGTGAAGATCTCCATGATGTCCGACGGTGTGGTGCCCGGAATGATCGGTCGGTGCGCATCGATGCCCTTCAACGTTGCCGCGAAGTCCGTCACAAATCCGCTGTTGGTCGCTGAAGCCCCGGCAGGCGGACTGGCCTTGCCAAAAAGCTGATCATTCGTGGCCACGAAACCTTCACCCGGATCGGCGCCGGGAGTGAAATACACATTCGGTGTGGTTGCCGTCAGCGCGCTAACCGGAACGGACGTCCCCGTCGCATCCGAATTGGCCTCTTTGCCGGTCAGACCCTCGAACGGCTGCTTGGTGAGAGGCGAGACATTTGCCGAGTCGGCGTACAAGAATCCGACCATGTGGTCGAACGACCGATTCTCGAGCACCAACACGACGATGTGCTCGACCGATCCGAGTTGGTTAGCGGCGGCTGTCACCAAGCACCCTCGATTCGACGAGCCCCCAGCTGCCCCAACCGGATCTTAACGGAGCCCGCCGCCGCGCTAGGCGTTTATGGCCCGTATCCGCCGATCAATCAACGTGTTCCCGGCGGACGGCGTCTTCGAGGAGATCGGCGGCGCTGGCAACGCTTTCGGCGGGTTTGGTCATCGAAGCGGCAACGTCACGGGCCCGAGTGACGCACTGCGGACCGAGGATGAAGCCCAGGTCCGCAACCAGTGATTCCTGGTTGGTAGCCGAAAACTGTCGCGCGGAACCGACTTTCAGTCGTTCGATGACGCCTGCCCAGATCGGCTGATCGAGCCCGGCGCAGAGGATCAGTGTGGGGACGCCGGCCCGCAGGCCTGCGGCCGTGGTGCCGGCGCCGCCATGGTGGACGATTGCGCGACAAGCGGGAAAGACGGCCGCGTGATTCACCGCTTCCACAACCTTGACGTGGTCGGCGTGCGGGATGCCAGTGCTGTCGTTCGGGCCGGTGCAAATCAACGCTCGCTCACCTAACAGCGCACAGGCCGCATCGATCACGGCGAACGTGTCGGCGGGCGACGCAAGCGGCATGCTGCCGAAGCCGAAGTAGATCGGCGGAGTTCCAGCCGCAATCCAGGACAACACCTCGTCGTCCGCTGCCGTCGGCAACTCTAGCGTCAGCGCCCCGACGAAGGGCCGCCGGCCGTCCTCGTCGCCCCATTCGGCTGTGAGCCCGGGAAAGCAGAGTTCGTCGTAGGCCTGGATCTCCAGGGGCTGTGTCCAGGCTGCAGGTACCTCCGGTAAGCCGAGTGCCCGGCGTTGGGCACGGTCAGCCTCTTTCGGTGCGCCCCCTTGCGGCGACCTGAGCTCCAAAACCTCCGGTGGGAAGAAGTGCAGCCCTACCAGCGGAATACGGTAATACTCTGCGACATTGGCGGCCAGCGCCTGCTCGGTTATGCCCGCGAGAAGCAGGTCGGCCCCGTCTGCCAACGACTGCAATATCGCGCTCTTCTCCGTCGAGATCCGGGTGACATATTCGACAGCCTGGGAGATCGCGCCGATCGGATTCTGAAGCATGCGAACGAAATCCTTGTCGCCCAGCAGCTCCCGGTACTCCCGACCGTAGGGGACCGAGGTAAGCCCCGCCGGCTCGGTGAAGGCAACCATGTCAGGCGGGACCGTCACGGCCATGCGCACGTCATGATCTCGGCGCACGAGCTCCCGAGCGATGGCGATGCAGGGCTCGACATCGCCGCGGCTGCCATAGCCTGCCACCACAAATTTCATCGGCGGATCCTAACTTGCGGTGATGCCTACACATCAACCAGGAACTGGCCGCGTCGGTACCGTACCGCGATGAAAAGCTGACACCGAACCGACAAGGAGAATATTGGACACATGACCGAGATAGCCCAGCTGCATCGCGAGATGGTCGCGCGGGTGCTCGACGGCGAGGGGCAAGCGGCGTCCGCGCTGCGCCATGCCGCATTCGAGAATGCGGGCCGCAGCGAACCCATACGCACCTTGATCGAGAACGTGGCCAACCATGCCTACCAAGTCACCGACGACGACATCGCCGCTGTTCGCGGGGCGGGGTTCAGCGAGGACCAGATCTTCGAGATCGTGGTATGCGCCGCCGTCGGGCAGGCAAGCCGCCAGTACACCAGCGCGCTGGAAGCACTGGCCAGCGCAACCGATGAAAAGCCTGAACCATGAGGCTGGAAATCCTCGACCGCGGTCATCGATTGCACACCAAGGCGATCCTGGCGCTGATTCGGGTGTTTTCGGGCCACCCCGTCGTCGACGCCGTGAAGTTGGCGTTCTACCGCCCAGGCTTCTACGGCGGCGGCCCTCTCACTCACGAAGCGATGCGGGGACAATCCGACTGGTCGATCGGTGATCGCGAGCTGATGGCCGCCTATATCTCAAAGGCCAACCAGTGCCCATTCTGCGTCTCGGCCCACTCAGCCACGTCGACGATCTTCTACGGCGACGAAAACAAAGTCGCCGAAACGCTGACCGATTTGGATTCTGCACCGATCGACGAGCCATTGCGTGCCACGCTGCGCATGCTCGGCAAGCTCACCCGACAGAACAGCATCGACGCCGATGACATCCGAGCCGTATTGGCTGCCTCGGCGTCGCCGCAGCAGATCAAGGACGCCCTGGCCGTCTCGCTCGCCTTCAACATCACCGACCGGCTGGCCAACGCATTCGGCTTCGCCGTCGCGAGCCCCGAAGCGATGAGCGCAGGCGCCCGTCACCTTCTCAAACGCGGATACCGTTAAGGCTCAACGCCACTTGATGCCGCAGCCGATCGACGGTCGCTGGTCGGCCTCGACCGGCCGCCCGGCGAGTACGGCGTCGACCGCGGACCGGACGTCAGCGGCCGTCACCGGTAGATCGTTGCCCGGGCGCGAGTTGTCGAGCTGGCCGCGATACACGAGCCGACGCTCGCCGTCGAAGACGAACGTGTCGGGCGTGCAGGCCGCCGAGAACGCCCGGGCGACGTCCTGGGTCTCGTCGTAGAGGTAGGGGAACGTCCAACCGTGGCTTCGAGCCTCGGCAACCATCTGCTCGGGCCCGTCTTGCGGATAGGTGAAGACGTCATTGCTGGAGATGCCGACCATCGCGACGCCTTTATCCGTGAGGTCTCGGCCCAGTGCGGCCAGCCCAGCGGCGACGTGCTTGACGTACGGGCAGTGGTTACAGATGAAGGTGACGACCAGCGCGGGACCGGTGAGGTCGTCGAGGCTGACCGTGGCGTCGGTGGCCGGCTCAGGCAGCGAGAACGACGGCGCGGGGGTGCCGAGGGCGAGCATGGTGGATTCAATGGCCATGCTCGCCAGCGTAGCTTTCCGCAAGCTAGAGGCTCGCCGGCTCACCGAGAAGCTGCTGGCCACCTTCGCTTGGCGAATGAGCCCATAGCCCCTTGTCGGGCAGCAAATCTCCGTACTATCCGCCCCTTTCATGTTGGTGCGAAACGCTTTTGAGGCGATGGGCTCGCCGGTGCCCGAAGACAGGACCGATGCGATGCGCAGCATCAACGTGAAAGCGGTTTGGACAGGCAAAAAGCCACACCAGAAGCCCGTTAAGACGACCGTCAACTCGCATCAATATTCCGTAAAGGCCGTTGACGCTCGTCGCTTCGGGAATGACGATTTGTCCGAGCGGCTCGCTAAGTGAGGTCGGCACTGTATGGGTCGCTGACCTCGAACGCGCGAGTCGCCACGCTGTGGGACGGTGTCGTCGGAATCGCGCCGAAAGGCGCCTGTTACGTCAAGCTGCCTCAACCCTTATGCAACATGCCGGATTCCTGGGGGTGCGAAGGAGGTGCAGAGCGAAATGAGTTTCAAATTCGAGATGAATGACCATTTCGTTCCCTGAATCGGCCTGTAGCCGACCATGTTTGGTGCTCAGCCGATCTTTGCACTCAGCCGCTGCGCGGTGAACTGAACGTAAGACTCAACCAACCCGAAATGTTCGTGTGTGTTTCGCGCGCTCTTGTCGTGAAGCGCCGATTTAGCGAGCTGCAGTTACTCCATTGCGCCACAACGGAGTCCATCAGAGCCCATCAGAATTGACGACTTCGAGGGACGAGGGACACTAAATGCTTCAAGAGTTCTTGCACAACTTCCTGCACAACCTGTTCAAGCCGCTGCTGCTGTTCTTCTACTTCGGTTTCTTGCTCCGGATCCTGAAGGTGGATTTCGAGTTCCCTTACGTCATCTACCAGGGCCTGACGATGTACCTGCTGGTGGCCATCGGTTGGCACGGCGGCGAAGAACTCGCCGACATCAAGGCCTCGAGCGTCGGCCACATTGTGGGATTCATGATCACCGGGTTTGTCTTGAACTTTGTGATCGGTTTGCTCGCATACCTGCTGTTGAGCCGCCTGACGACGCTGCGACGAGTGGATAAGGCAACGGTCGCCGGCTATTACGGGTCGGACTCGGCGGGCACTTTCGCCACCTGCGTGGCCGTCTTGGCCGGCGTCGGGCTGGCCTTTGACGCCTACATGCCGGTCATGCTGGCCGTCATGGAGATCCCCGGGTGCTTGGTCGCACTGTATCTGGTGGCGCGGCTGCGGCATCGGGGGATGGACCAAGACGGGAACATGCCGGACGAGCCCGGCTACATTGCACCGGTGCCGGCGATGGTCGGTCCCGGCGCGGCAGCCCAGCCGGCTCCCGGACAGCAACTCGCCATCGAACCGGACACCGAGGAGCGGGTGCAGTACGCGCTGATGAGGCGCCGCCGTCCCGGGCGGGGGACCGGCGCAAAGGAGGGTATCCTCTCCCGCCAGCTGCTGCGGGAGGTCTTCCTCAATCCGGGACTGTGTCTGCTCTTCGGCGGCATCGTCATCGGGTTCGTCAGCCGGCTGCAGGGACACAAAGTCACTCACGACGCCGACTCGTTGTTCATCACGGCATTTCAGGGCGCGCTCTGCCTGTTCTTGCTCGAGATGGGCATGACGGCTGCCAGTAAATTGCGGGACCTCAAGGCCGCCGGCCGCGGGTTCATCTTGTTCGGCCTTCTGGCGCCCAACCTTTTCGCTCCGCTCGGGATCATCGTCGCGCACGCCTACGCCTACCTCACCCACACCAACTTCGGGCCGGGAACGTATGTCCTATTCGCGGTGCTCTGCGGCGCGGCATCCTATATCGCCGTGCCGGCCGTTCAGCGTCTGGCGATCCCCGAAGCGAGTCCGACGCTGCCACTGGCCGCGTCGTTGGGTTTGACGTTCTCGTACAACGTCACAATCGGGATCCCGCTCTATATCGAGATCTCCCGCGTCGTCGGGCAATGGTTTCCAATCACCTGAGGCTGGTGACATCCCAAATCTGTTGAACTACTGACAGTTTCAAGTTCTTGGTGAGAAGGTCGCTTGCGGCCGCACAGGTTACGAAACCGTGAAGGTATCGCTACCAGCCAAGCCATGGGAGGTTACAGAATGGATTTCGGGGCACTGCCGCCGGAGATCAACTCGGGGCGCATGTATGCCGGCGCGGGGCCGGGTCCGATGCTCGCCGCCGCGGCGGCCTGGGACGGACTCGCCGACGAGTTAGGTTCCACCGCTTCGTCTTACCAGTCGGTCGTCGAGGGCCTTGGCAGCTCGTGGCAGGGCCCGTCGTCGACGTCGATGGCGGCCGCAGCCGCACCGTATGTCGCGTGGATGACCACGACCGCCGCGCAGGCTGAGGAGACCGCCAATCAGGCCCGCGCCGCCGTTGCGGCCTACGAGGCCGCGTTCGCGGCGACAGTGCCCCCGCCCGTGATCGTGGCCAACCGCACGCTGTTGATGACGCTGATCGCAACGAACATCTTGGGGCAGAACACCCCGGCGATCGCCGCCACCGAAGCCCACTACATGCAAATGTGGGCTCAGGACGCTAGCGCGATGTATGGGTACGCCGGCTCGGCTGCCGCGGCGTCGCAGCTGACGCCGTTCACCGAGCCGCCGCAGACCACCAATGCTGCGGCCGAGCCGCTGCAAGCGGCGGCGGTCAGCCAGGCGACCAGCACCTCGGGCGCGTCGAACATCGGGACCGAGCTGACCCAGTTGATCAACTCGCTGCCGACTGCGCTGCAGAACCTGGCGAACGGCCTACTGCAGTCGCCGACAACGGCGTCGGGGAACCTGTTGTCGGGACTGTCCTTGCCGCAGTTGACGTCGCTGTCATTGCCGCCAGGGCTCGAGACTGACCTGACAAACTGGAACACCATCTTTTCGACCATCACCTCCGGGCCGTACTCCATCCAGGGGCTGGACGTCCATACCCGGTGGCCCGTTCCTGTCGTTCGGTCAGGGATACGCCTGGGGCCAAAACGGACAGGGCGCCGCTGCCTTTCTCGCCGGTCCGAAGCCCATCACCGGGGCATTGGCACCGCTGGCAAGTGAGTTGGGGACGCCGCATCTCAGTGCGGCCTTTGGTGCGGGACCGGTATCAGGGTCGATGGGCCGCGCAGCCTTGGTCGGCAGCATGTCGGTGCCACAGGGTTGGACTCAAGCCGCCCCGGAGAGGATCAGAACGCTCGCCGCCGCGCTGCCCACTCAACCTGGCGGCGGCCGTCCCGGAGGCGTCACTGGCCAGCCAGGGCGGCATCTTCAGCCAGATGGCGGCGTCGAGCCTGGCCGGACGTGCCGTCGCCGCTACCGCGACGCAGTCGGTGAGCAGTGGTGCTGCGTGTGGGCTCACTCGGCGGTGTCGTCACCGAGGCGGATCCCGCCGCAGCCACCATCATCGTGATCCCGGCGATCGAAGACTGACCGCGATGCCAGCCCAGTCGTGCACGAAAAGGCAAGGGGTATAGACATGTTCTACGCAGCGTTTCCGCCGGAGATCAACTCGGGCAGGATCTACAGCGGTCCGGGATCGGGGCCGCTGCTGGCCGCCGCAGCGGCCTGGGACGGGCTCGCCAACGATTTACAGTCCACAGCGGCGTCCTATTCGTCGGTGATCTCGTCCCTGACCGCCGGGCCGTGGCTCGGCCCCACTGCGCTGAGCATGACGGCCGCGGTCACTCCCTATCTGAGCTGGATGCAGGGCACGGCCGCCCAGGCCGCCGAAACCGCGACCCAGGCCACCGCCGCGGCGAGCGCCTTTGAGACGGCGTTCGCCGCCCACGTGCCGCCGGAGGAGATCGCCGCCAACCGCAGCCAGCTGGCATGCTGGTCGCGACCAACGTTGTCGGGCAGAACACTTCAGCAATCGCGGCCACCGAAGCCCAGTACGGGGAAATGTGGGCCCAGGACGCGCTGGCGATGGACACCTACGCCGCCTCATCGGCGGCTGCCTCCAAGTTGACGCCGTTCACCCCGGCCCCGCAGACCACTAACGCCGGCGGGCTGGCGGGCCAGGCGGCTGCAGTCGCCCAAGCAACCTCGACTTCAGCCGGTACCAGCGCGCAGACGGTCACCTCCACGGCAAGTCCGCTGCTGCAATGGCTTGCGAACCTGTCCACCGACTACACGGACACCCTCAACGGCCTGCTGAACAGCCTGTTTGGGCCAACTGGGGCATCAACGTACACGGCGCTTTACAGCGCGGTCAAAGTCCCGCTTGGCTTCACCACCGGGTTTAACGACGCGGGCCTGATTACCAACTTTCCCGTGTCGCAGTTCCTCAAGTTCACGCCTGCTCCGGGGTTTGGCGCGATCCCGAAAGAAGGTCTGGGAGGCGGACTTACCGGACCCTGGTGGGGGCGGGGCTGGCTGACCAGTTCGGTGTCGGCGGATATGGGCAATGCCGGCACGTTGGCCGGAAAGCTGTCAGTCCCGCCGAGCTGGGCGACCGCAACACCGGCAATCAGGACGGTCGCCGCCGCATTGTCGGCCTCTGGCCCGGAGGCAGTGCCGGCGGCCGCGATCGCCGAAGCAGGCATGTTCAGTTCAATGCCCGCGGCGGGGATGCTCGGCAGCGCGATCGGTGCCGGGGCTCCCACCGTCGTGGCCAACAGTGGCGTTCGCGGCCGTCTCGACTCCGCTCAAGGACCTCAAAGACAAGCAGTCGCCGGAGCAACTGAAGCGGCTGGTCGCACAAATATCGGAGAAGCCGGAAAGCGTGCAGCACCACACGGTCGACCAAGACGGTCTCGAAAGTCTGCTCGAACAACTGGCGAAGAAACCCGGCGTCCACGCGGTGCATCTGTCCAAAGGCGGCAAGGCGAAAGTCGTGCCGTCGGATGCTCAGTTGGGCTAGGGGACAACCTGATTCCAGATACTCAAAGAAAGAAGGATGAGTGATGAGAACGCTACTTGCGGCACTCAGCGTTTGCACTGCGATCGGCGTGGCGCGGCACCAGCGTACGCCGATCCTGGCGACATCACCGGCGACGACGCAGGCTTCCTGTCTGCTCTGCAAAAAGTCGGCATCCACTATCCCAGCCCAGCTCAAGCCATCACTGCCGGCAAATCAGTCTGCGGGTGCCTGAATAACGGCGAGTCGGCTCTGGAGCTAGTCCACGAAGTGAAGGTCCGCAATGCGGGATTCACGATGGAGGAGGCATCCGACTTCGCTATGATCGCAGCGAAATATTACTGCCCTCAACAACTGTCAAAGAGCTAACGTGACACGGCACCCCGCGAGCTGGTGCTCGCGGGGTGCCGTCCGGACGATCTGCTCAGCTGTTACTTGAGGTCGTACCGGTCGTTGTTCATGACCTTGACCCACGCCGCAACGAAGTCCTCCACGAACCTCCCCTTGGCGTCGTCTTGTGCGTAGACCTCGACCAACGCGCGCAGCACCGAGTTCGACCCGAACACAAGGTCATTCGCGGTCGCGGTCCACTTCAGAGCGCCGGTGGCCCGGTCGTGGCCCTCGTAGACGTTCTCCGAAGTCTCCGACCCCTTCCACTCGGTGCCCATGTCGACCAGGTTGACGAAGAAGTCGTTGGTCAACACGCCGGGCTTGTCGGTGAACACGCCGTGCTTGCTGCCGCCGTGGTTGGCCCCGAGCGCACGTAGCCCGCCGATGAGCACCGTCAGCTCTGGACCGGTCACACCCAGTAAGTAGGCCCGCTCCAACAGCAGCTGCTCCAGCGGAGCCTTCTCGCCGTGCCTCGCGTAGTTGCGGAACCCGTCGGCCCGCGGTTCGAGCACCGCGAACGACTCCACGTCGGTGTTCTCCTGCGAGGCGTCGGTCCGCCCCGGCGAGAAATGCACGGAGATCTCGTAGCCGGCGTCCTTGGCCGCCTTCTCCACTGCCGCAGAGCCGGCCAACACGATCAGGTCGGCCAGCGAGATCTTCTTGCCGCCGGAGGCTGAGCCGTTGAAGTCGTGCTGGATCTTTTCCAGAACCGGCAGCACCTTGTCGAGTTCGGAGGGTTCGTTGACCTCCCAATGCCTTTGCGGCTCGAGGCGAAGCCGCCCGCCGTTCGCGCCACCGCGCTTGTCGGTGTTGCGGTAGCTCGCGGCCGCCGACCACGCGGTCTTGACCAGCTGGGGAACGGACAGACCGGACTCCAGCACCTTTTTCTTCAGCGCCGCAACGTCTTTGTCGTCAACCAGCTTGTGGTCCACATCCGGAACCGGGTCCTGCCACAGCTGCGGCTCGGCGATCCACGGCCCGAGGTAGCGCGAGATCGGTCCCATGTCGCGGTGCAGCAGCTTGTACCACGCCTTGGCGAAGGCCACGGACAGCTCTTCGGGGTGGTCCAGCCAACGCCGGGTGATCTCGCGATAGATCGGGTCCTCGCGCAACGAGATGTCGGTGACCAGCATCGTGGGCGCGCGGCCCGGCCCGCCGAACGGATCGGGGATCGTGCCCGCACCGGCGCCATCCTTCGCGGTGAACTGCCAGGCTCCGCCGGGGCTCTTGGTCAGCTCCCACTCGTAGCCGTAGAGGTTCTGCAGGAATCCGTTGCCCCACTTGGTCGGGGTCGCGGTCCAGACCACCTCCAGGCCGCTGGTGATGGCGTCCTTGCCCTTGCCGCTGCCGTAGGAGCTCTTCCAGCCGAGTCCCTGTTGTTCGATCGGGGCGGCCTCCGGCTCCGGACCGACCAGGTCGCCGTCACCGGCACCGTGGGTCTTGCCGAAGCTGTGGCCGCCGACGATGAGTGCGGCGGTCTCCTCGTCGTTCATCGCCATCCGGCCGAACGTCTCACGGATGTCCACTGCCGCAGCGACCGGATCCGGCTTGCCTTCGGGCCCTTCCGGATTCACGTAGATCAGACCCATGGTGGTCGCGCCGTAGGGCTCGCGCCAGGTCACGCTTGCCGGAGTAGCGCTTGTTGGTGCCCAACCATTCGTCCTCTTCGCCGAAGAGGATCTCCTCGGGCTCCCAGACGTCTTCGCGGCCGAACGCGAAGCCGAAGGTCTTGAACCCCATCGACTCCAGGGCGCAGTTGCCGGCGAAGATGATCAGGTCGGCCCAGGAGATCTTGTTGCCGTACTTCTTTTTGACCGGCCACAGCAGCCGGCGGGCTTTGTCCAGGCTGACGTTATCCGGCCAGCTGTTGATCGGGGCGAATCGCTGCATACCCTGGCCGCCGCCGCCGCGGCCGTCGTGAATGCGGTAGGTGCCCGCGGAATGCCAGCTCATCCGGATGAACAGGCCGCCGTAGTGACCGTAGTCGGCGGGCCACCAGTCCTGCGAGGTGGTCATCACCGAGAACACGTCGGCCTTGAGCGCCTCGACGTCGAGCTTGGCGAATTCCGTTGCGTAGTCGAAGTCCTCGCCGAGCGGGTTGGACTGGGGCGAGTGCGGGTGCAGCTTCGCCACGTCGATCTGGTTGGGCCACCAGTCTTGGTTCGTCAGGGGCCCCCCCGACTTGGGCTCCGGCGCGTCGATCACCGGGTTTTCACTTTCGCTGCCTTGGTGGGTTGTATCTGATGACACAGCATTCCTTTCAGATGTAGTTGAATCGGGCTGTGATCACGGCTGTGATCGGGAATCTGCGGTCGAGCAGTCGGGGCATAGACCCCAGTAGATGACTTCGGCCTCGTCGAGAACGAAGCCATCCAGCGCGTTGTCGTCGTCCAACGGCGTCAAGCACGGCGCCTCACCGACGGCACAGTCGACGTCGGCGATAACCCCGCAGGATCGGCAAACGACGTGATGGTGATTGTCGCCGACCCGAGACTCATAGCGGGCAACCATCCCCAGTGGCTGGATCCGTCGAAGCAGACCTACCGCGGTCAGCGCGTTGAGCACGTCGTACACGGCTTGGCGCGAGACATCGGGCAGGCCGCTGCGTACCGCCGACAAGATCGTCTCGGTATCAGCATGCGGATGGGAATGCACCGCCTCGAGTACCGCGACCCGGGGGCGGGTCACTCGCAGATCGGCCATACGCAGCTGCGCCGCGTAATCCGCCGACGTTGACGACACCACATCAATATGCCGCTGTCGTTTGGAACGAGTCAAGACTTATCTGGAATCGGTCAAGAATTAATGAGCGCGTTGATCGCAGTTTCGGCCGCCCGCGCGGCCGCGAGCTTGGCCCCGTTGGCCAGGCGGACCAGACGGGGGAGCGCACCGGGGTGCCTGAACAGGTAGCGGGCGACGGCCGAGAAGTTCGGCGTGCCGTCCGGGTGGCTGAGGCCGACAATCTCGGCGTCGACGGTGCCGTCGCCGGCCCGGTCGCTGATTGCACGCACCACCGACCAGGGGACGCCGCGCTCGTCGCATACCTTCGCCACGGCAGCCGTTTCCATGTCAAGCGCCACCACGCCGTCGGCCCGCAGGTCGGCGTGTAGCGCCGGATCGAGGAGAAGCTCGTCGCTGGTCCACAACTTCCCGTGGGCCAGTTAAGCCGACGCGAAGCGGCGTGGGCCGATGCTCTGAGCCGTCCGCGCCGTTGACGACGAGCTCGGGGAGCACCAGCGTCCCGATCGGCGTTTGGTTCTCGATGGCGCCGGCGATGCCCACGACGATCACCCACTCGACGTCGACCGCGTCGAGCAAGCGGACTGTCGCGGCGTGCGCCAAGGCCGTGCCGATCCCGGTGATCACCGCGATCACCGGACGGTCGCCGATCCGGCCGGCGTAGCCCAGCCCGGTCTTCCGCAGCCGGAGCCGGCGTCGCAGCGGCCGAAGCTCCATGGGCATGGCGCACACGAAGGCGATCACGGCTGTCATCGTAGGCAGTGGTTTGACATTCCACCGCGGACGAAAAAGGAACGGAGAGAAGTTGCTCCGTCCCACTCTCAATTTATAGCGCACCCCGGGGCTTGCGGCAAGACCCGGGTCATGCCGCAAAATCGCTGGCTGAAGCCAAAACTCAGTGAAACGGGGGAGTTGCGCGGTGGTTGTCAAACCGAAGTCCGACCATGCGGTGGTCGTTGCCGGGGGAGGCCCGACGGGGCTGATGTTGGCGGGCGAGCTGGCATTGGCAGGAGTCGATGTTGCCGTTGTCGAGCGGCGCGCCAGCCAGGACCTGATTGGCTCACGCGCCGGTGGTCTGCATTCACGAACCATCGAGGTCCTCGATCAGCGCGGAATCGCTGATCGCTTCCTATCGCAGGGGGAAGTGGCGCAGGTTGCGGGGTTTTCCCAGATTCGTCTGGACATCAGCGATTTTCCGACCCGGCATCCCTACGGCCTTGCGCTGTGGCAGAACCACATCGAGCGGACACTGGCTGACTGGGTCGGCGAGCTGGCGGTGCCGATCTATCGCGGATGCGAGGTGTCGAATTTCGCTCAAGACCGCACCGGCGTCGACGTCAAACTGGCAGGCGGCCAGTTCATCCGGGCGGAATATCTCGTCGGGTGCGACGGGGGACGCAGCGCGATCCGTAAGGCAGCCGGCATCGAATTTCCGGGTTGGGATCCGACGATGAGCTACCTGATCGCTGAAGTCGAAATGGCCTTGGAGCCTGGCCAGTTGCCGGAATGGGGCATTCGGCACGACGCCCTCGGCGTCCATTCGCTCAGCAGGCTGAAGGATGGGGGACCGATGCGGGTGATGGTGACCGAGAAACACCTCGGACCCAACAGCGAAGCCACGTTGCGCGATCTGAGCGAGGCCCTCATCACCGTATACGGGACAGATTACGGGATCCACAGTCCCACATGGATTTCCAGGTCCACTGATATGGCGCGGCAGGCCGCGACCTATCGCGACCGACGGGTGCTGCTGGCCGGCGACGCCGCCCACGTGCATCATCCGATCGGAGGACAGGGCCTCAACACCGGTGTGCAGGATGCGGTGAATCTGGGATGGAAGCTGGCCCAGGTGGTCAACCGAACGTCGCCCGACGATCTCCTCGATACCTACCATGCCGAACGGCACCCGATCGCTGCGCGCGTGCTGCGCAATACGTTGGCGCAACTTGCACTTCTTCGCCGCCCTGACGACGAGGGCATCAAAGCCTTGCGAGACACCATGTCTGAACTTCTCAGCATGGATGAGCCGCGCAAACGATTCGCCGCAATGATGTCCGGTCCTGGACATCCACTACGACCTCGGTGAGGGCCACCCGCTGCTCGGACGCCGGATGCCCGATCTCGACCTGGTCACCGCAGACGGCCCGCTACGGGTATTCACCCTGCTGCACGAGGCCCGGCCGGTGCTGCTCAACTTCGGTGAGCCCGGCGGCCTCGACATCGGACCATGGGCCGACCGGGTTAAGTCGATTGAGGCGAAATATGTTGGCGAATGGGATCTTCCGGTGATAGGTGCGGTCGCCGCACCGACGGCCGTGTTGATCCGACCCGATGGATATGTGGCCTGGGTCGGGGATCAGAGCTCACGTCGGGCTCGCTGACGCGCTCACCACCTGGTTCGGGCCGCCAAGCACGGTCCGCAGCCCGTGACAGCCAGACGTCTCAGCCCTCCGTGCCCGGGAGGGAGACAACGGCGCAGATCTGTACAAGGATGAAGCCATGCGACCGCTCGTAGTGCTTGCGGGTTTCGGCGCGGTGATCGGCCTCGCCGCGCCGGCCCAGGCCGACCCGGACGGGGACTTTCTGGGCGCTCTGAACAACGCCGGCATCACCTTTAAAAACGGACCTAATGCCATCGGAATCGGCAAACGGGCCTGTCATCTGATGGACCAGGGTCACTCGGAAGCCGACGTCATCAAAAGCATGGTTCAGCAGAATCCGGGATTCACCAACGACGCGGCCACCCAGTTCGCAAAGATCGCGGAGAACGTTTACTGCCCGCAACACATAGGCGGAGCGGCAGCGCCGCCTCAGCCGTCGGAGCCGGCGATTCCGCCGTTGTTCCCGTGGCCGCCGCCGCCCGCCGCGTCGTAAGCCGAGCGCAGGATCGCCCGCTAATTGATCGGCCCGGCTAGTCCAGCCAGACCCCAGCCCGCAGCCATCAACAGGACTTGTACAAGGCAGCCCAAAGCTGGCACCCAGACGGCGCGGCGACGCTTCGCCATGAATTTGACGACGGTGACGGCGCAGGCGACAAATACCGCGGCTCCGCCAGGTAGCGTGACGAGCATCGCCAGCCCGACCCAAGTTTCGCTGCCGCATCGTTGATAGGCGCAGGAATCCGTGGACATACCAAAAGCGAGGGCGAGCATCATTGCCGCGTAAACCAGTCCGGCTTGCAAGATCAGCAACAAAACTGAGGCGACGATGCCAATCGTGCCTGGCCGGCCTCGCTGGTTGTGCCGGCGCATCGCTTCTTGTAGCGCCGGATCGTCTACCCCCACTCCACAATTATGTAGCGACTTCGGCAGCGTCCACTTCAGATTTTCGCAAGCCAGGCTTGCCGTTGCGATCGCTAGTTCTTGGCCGGTTCGAGATCTTCGGTGAGAGCCTCGTCGGCTAAGTCTTCCAGCTCTTTGCCTTTTGTCTCCGGTCCTAGCAGGTAGCCGACCAGCGTCAGCACCCACAGGGCGCCGAGCGCCAGGTACGGTGTCTCCAGCCCGTATTGGGTAATGCCCCAGCCGATTACTGTCGGGGCCGCGATGGAGACGATGCGGCCGCCGCCGACCGCGATTCCGAAGCCGGTGCCGCGCAGGACCGTTGGGAAAAGCTCGGAGATGTAGGTGTCGCCGACACCCCAGAGCCAGCCGAGGGTGGCAATGGCGATCGCACCGAACACCTGGTAATGCGCGAGTGAGTCGGAGGTTGCCGCAAGGATGGTTGAGGCGACCTCGATGACCGCGGCGAGGATCGCCGAGGGTCGTCGGCCTATCCAGTCGGCGAGCGCGGTCCCGAGGTAGGCGAAGACGGCTTGCAGCAAGAAGAACACAAGGGCGTAGCGGATCGCCTCGATCGGGGAGGCGTGGAACCTCTTCACGATGTAGACGGTCAAGAACATCGTCATACCCCAATAACCGACTGCGTTCGCGGTGTAGATCAGCCAGCCGGCGACGAGGCGTCGCCGCACACCCGGCAATTGCCACAGCCGCGGCTTGGCAGCTCCGGCCACAACTTTGGCCCGTACCTCGATATGGCGATGCGACTCCGTGATACCTCGCCGGACAAGAAACAGGACAATTGCGGGGACGATCGCGACGATGAACGCCGATTGCCAGCCGAAGTGCGGCACCAGGGCCAGCGCGACGCCGGCGGCAAGGACATAGCCGAGTGAGAAGAGCGAGAAGATGACGCCGCCGACGCCGATGGCGCGGGTCTTGGCCGGCCAAACCTCGGCTGTGTACGGCGCTCCAACTGCGAGCTCTCCGGCCCCTCCGACACCGGTGAGGAATCGCAGTCCCGTGAAGGCGGCGACGTTCGTCGTGAGCCCGGCCAATGCGGTCGTCACACCGTAGAGCAAGATCGATGCTCCCAGTGTGGTTTTGCGTCCCCACCTGTCGGCGGCTAA
Organism: uncultured Actinomycetota bacterium; assembly: GCA_963791535.1. Classification (GTDB taxonomy): domain Bacteria; phylum Actinomycetota; class Actinomycetes; order Mycobacteriales; family Mycobacteriaceae; genus Mycobacterium. The sequence goes on from CAWBSW010000022.1 coordinate 40,715, forward strand.
TCCGAAGCCGATTGTGCCGATGGTGTAGCCGAGCAGGAAGATCGAACCTATGTAACCCGCTTGCGCATCGGTGATGTGCAACGTCTTCTTGATCTCGGGTAGCACCAGGCCATAGATATTCACTGCGTACGAGTCGAAGCCATAACCCAAACCCGCCGTTACAGCGACAAAGAGCGCCTGCTTGAACGTCGCGGGGACGGGTCGGGATATCTGATCAGGTATGCCGCGGACGGTCGAAGTCACCCGTGAACGGTATGCAGTTGCAGACGTCTGCAGAAGGATCAAGATCACCCTGATCGCAACACGCTCGGCGGGAATAACGTGAGATTACGGGGTGCGCGGGACAGTTGCGGACGAGGAAGCCCGAATTCGCCGTGGCCGGCGCTCGGAACTCAGCTCGAGGCGTTCAGGATCTTGATAGCGAACACCAGCGTGTCGCCTTTCTGGATCCCTGCTTGGGGCTGACCGTCGGGGTAGCCATCCGCAGAGGTCATCGCGACGCCGACGGTCGACCCGACCTTTTGTCCGGCGATCGCCTTCTGAAAGCCCGGCACGACTCCGTCGAGCGGGAAGTCCACTGGGGTGCCGCGTTCGTAAGCGCTGTCGAACACACGGCCGTCACGTCCGTTGACACCCATGTAGCAGACGGAAACCGTGGCCGTCGGTGCAACCACCGGACCGTCTCCGCCATGCAGCGTGTGCACCTCGGTCGCCGTCACGCTGAACGGTGCTGTCACGTTCACCCGCGGTGCGGCCGTATCCGTGGAACCCGTGACCGCGACGCTGCCTGTTGCCCCCGTCAGCGTCCACTCGGGTGTGCCGCCATCGCCCGGTGCTGCCGTGGGGCAGCTGGTGTCCGCGGCCGCCGGTTGTGTCGGACCCGGCGTCATCGCTTGGGTGGCAGCTGGCGCCGAACCGGAGGACGGGCTTGCCGACGGAGTTTTCTTTTCGGAGCTACATCCAGCGATCGTCATGACGGCCGATGCGGCACAGGCCACGAGCGCGGCCGACGAATACACACGCGAGAAGTTCACGGTCGTCACGCTACCTCCGCGTCACGTGAATCCTTGCCAGGGGCCCGCGATTCAGAGAATCCGTCCCAATTAGCAGGGCGAGCATATCGACAGACGGCCGGCTCAGCGGTCAGGAAAATGCCTTGGACTGGATTCCGTTCAGGTTGATAGCGTGTGCGAAACCGTGACAACACGCGAGGAGGTGAGACCCATGACCGCAGCAACCATGTGGGTGCTCTCACTCGGGTTCACGGTCGAGCGATAGACGTAGGTGTCGCCGGGAGCGCCTAAACAAGGCAATCCCGAAAGGCAACACCATGCATTTCACCTCTGAGACATCGTCGAACGGTGTCATCGAACGTAATTTCATTCTGGATGAGATCCCCGGCGTGCTCTGGTCGCCCACGTCCGGAACAGTCGGCTCACCACTGCTGCTGGCGGGGCACAGCGGCGGCATGCACAAGAAGGCGCCGGGGCTGCTAGCCAGTGCATTTCTCACGCCCGCGAATTGGAATCGCGTCATTGCACCCGGTGGCTCAGCCACAGGTGGTCTAAGAGGCGTGCTGACCGGTTCCTACTCGCCACCCGCGAATTGTCTGCTCAACGGGCAATATTTTTGCACCTAGAGGCGACTGCGCACTGAGGCTCGACCGCTCCGGACCCACCAACCCCAAGCCGCATAGCGACTGGACCACAAAACGGGGCCCCCTCACGAATCCTCCGGCGGGGGAGCGGCGCTTGCCTAACCACTCCGAACCACCCTCTTGGGTATCGACTAGTTCGATTAACACGATGAAACATCAAACTCGGAACTGAGAGAGCCCGGCCGCATCGAAATCCGTTGATGTGGACCGCATTAGAAATCGCACTGTACACTTCGTCATAGGCGGCATCCCGAAAGCTATTGTCGCACGGACAGTTAGGGAACATGGCGTGGTCTACCGGTAACCCTCCCTATTCGAATCCGCCGTATTCCTCCAAGTGCGGACCGCGAACCAGCCGACGCGCGGCGAAAGGGGGAGGCCTTGACCACCCCGTCAAGATTGCAGCGGGTATTCGGTGCATCGTGTAGGCCGCAGGGCTCGAGCTAGCCGACATCACTAGACATGCGCACGTTCCGTATAGTCTGCACGGCGAACCGGGACGATCGTCACGGAATTTCTCGACCCTGTAGGTAGGAGAACAATGTTCGCGCGCGCGATCACCGCTCAGGCAGGCGAAGACGGGTTTGACGACGTCATCCGCTTGGCCAACCAAGAGCTCCCCGGTGCACGGCAACGGCCAGGATTCGCGGGCTATTTCCTGCCTACCGACAACAGCACCGGCAACGTCATCATCATCTCGTTATGGCAGACCCGCGAGGACATGAAGGCTGTCGCTCGTGGGACAGCGGCCGGCATTCACGACGACCGCGTATCAGAGACCGGCCTTAGCTCGCTGCGGCTCGAAACCTACGATGTAGCAGTGCAAGCCTGAACCAATCACGAACAAGCGCGTCGCCGGGCGTCCCGTACTCCACCGACATACGTGCGAAGTTCCTGCAGGGGGTCGACCAGTGGCTGAACTTCCTCTGACCGGCTCAGCGCCCGCGAGCCGGGCGGGCTTGCAGCTCCGGAGCGGCGGCGGCGAGAATCTCCGCGCGGTCGCCATCCAGCGGGGGATAAATCCTTTCTGTGTTGATGACGCGCTTGGTGGCCTTAGCCGTGGCGCCTTGCGCCACCACCTGTCGATCCCAGCCTTCGGTATACACCGCACCCGCCGGCCCCAAATCGAGAACAGTGACGTACCAAGGGATCCGAAGCGCCAGCATCGGCTCACCCACTAGGTCGCTGACGACGTTGTAGCCCGCATAGCGGCCCATCGGCCGTCCGTGCTGACAAGACATCACCGAGAGGTGCTCATCGTCTATCTTCGCCGCCGCGACATCCCCGGCAGCGAAGACGCCCGGCGGCACGCCGACCACTTGAAGATAGTCGTCGACCGGCAGCCGCCCCAACCGATCAAGCTCGATCCCGAACAGTGCGGTCAACGCGTTAGCCCGCATGCCGGCGCACCATACGACCGTGGAGGCTGTCAGCCGCTGCCCGGTGGACAGCGTCACACCGTCGGCGTCGACTGCGGTGACACCAACGCCGGTCAGCGCCTCCACACCGTTCTCGGACAGCGCCGCCTCGATCAGCGGACGCGCGGACTCGCCCATATCGGAGCCCACGAACGAGTTGTGGTCGATCAGCAGCACCCTAGGCGTGCACCCGTCACGGCCGCAAAACAGCCCGACGAGCCTGCCGGGCAGCTCGCAGGCGGCCTCGATTCCAGTCAATCCCGCTCCGACGACTACTGCGGTCGCCGCGCCCGGCGTGGGCGGGCCATCGGCCAGCGCCGCGAGATGCCGACGCAGTCTGATGGCGTGGTCGTAGGTGTCGACGTCGAAGCCGAACTCGCGCAGGCCGGGTAGGTCGGGTCTGGCCACCGAACTGCCCAGCGCGAACACCAGCCGGTCGTAGCGCTGCGAGCCGACTCCGTCTGTGCCCGAGATCGTCACGGTGCGCGCGGCGGTGTCGATCGTCGTGACGTCGGCGGCAATGTGCGCGACACCAATCGGCTCGAGCACGTCGCTCAGCGGGATGCGGCATGCGGTCAGGTCGGGCTCGTAGTTGCGCACCCGGATGTCGTGGAACGGCTGCGAACTGATCACGGTCACACAGACATCGCCCGCGGGGATATGCAATTCGTCGAGTCGACGTGCGGCACCGACTGCGGCCCACAGGCCGGCGAAGCCGGAGCCGAGAACGACGACATTTTTCACGGCCGTACCTTACCCACCTACATATCGTTGATCAGCCGCGCAAAACCGCGCAAGCGTCGGATGGCGCGGCTGCGCCGTGGCGCCGGGCTGTCGTCGCCAATGTCCGATCTCATTAGACTTAGCCTGAACGACCTGTAGAAATGCCTGATAATTCGCTACGTCTGACCGAATTCGCGTAGCAATATTCTTGGCATTTCTGTACCACGGTGCACGGCTCTCGTCCAGTCAGCGCCCCGCCAAGGTACGCAAACTCATCGCAGACGGCACTCAACGGCGGCTGAAAATTGACCCCTTTTCGACGCGCGTCGACACGGGGTCAGTTTTCATGCGTCGCCGACAGACGGCGATGGTGCTCCCAGCTGTACTGAGCCCAAGAGGTATTGATGCAAGCAACCGGTTTCCGCTTCCGGCGACAGATCCGACAGCGGCCTCCTCACGGGGGCGTGCAATTGGACGTTGTTGTCCAGATCCGGCACCGCAAAGCACCGCGGCATTAACGCCACGGCAGTGCTGACCGGTTGATCGTCAGCGGGGACCGCCAGCATTTAATCTAAGCCGTCAACCCTTCCGTCAGCCTGTCGTCGTGGGCGATCACGAGCAGGCATCTCCGCAGGCGTTCACCTTCGGCCTCCCGACAACCGCGGTTTATCGGTCGTGCCGGCGGCCTAACCGGTGGCACCGCCGGCAACAGGCAAACTCCAGGATTTCGACATCTACTAGTGGGCTGGATGTGCCCAAAAGCTGGCTCACCACGGCCCTCTGGTGGGGTGTAGCGTTAACACCGTTGAAAACCCAGCCAGTCCGGGATGAGGTCAGCTGTCCGCCGCTGCCTTCGCCGAGCGACAGCTCGCGCCGTACACCTCAGTGAGAACCGCCCGTCTGGGTCACTATGATCTGTTTGTTCACCTCTTGAGTCATCGCTGCCGCGCCCGCACCGATGTTTACCCTCGGTGTCGCCCCGCACCGGCGAAGTCTCGACAAGTGTCCACCCGATGCTGCTGCGCAGCCAAGGCGGCCGATCGAACACCGTGCCGCATCCACAAGCAGCACAGACGTTGTCGTCGCTGGCACGCGTGAACCCTCTTGATCAACATCAGCTGGCCCAGATCGACACGATCGACGCGCCTCCGGCTTTCTGGCGTGGTGAACCACGTGTGAGCACACGCCGATAGGAGACTGCTATGACGACGACACCGACCTATCTGGTCACCGGAGCCGGTGGAGGTGTTGGAGGTGTGGGCCGCCAAGTGGTGGACCGGCTAGTGGCTGCCGGCCAGAGGGTGCGGGCGATGGTGCACCGTGAAGACGGTCGCGCCGAGGCGTTGCGCGAGAGCGGTGCCCAAGTCGTCGTCGGCGATCTCACCAACCCCGTCGACGTGGCCGCCGCGCTGCAGGGCGCCGACCGGATGTTTTTCAGCATGAGCGTGTCTGCCTCGTACCTGGAAGCCACGACTGTGGTTTGCGCGCTCGCCGCCGAAACCGCCGACCTCGAGGTGCTGGTCAACATGTCGCAGATGACGGTGTCCCAGATGACACCCACGAGCACCGAAGAGTCCGGCCAACAACGCCTACACTGGCTGGCCGAACACGTGATCGACTGGTCGCCGATTCCCGCCGTGCAGATCCGTCCGACCGTTTTTCTCGAAAACCCACTGTTTACCGTGTTGGCTGCCGAATCGATCCGTGACCGAGGGCTCCTCGCACTGCCCTTCGGCGCCGGACGGACCTCACCGATCGCTGCCAGCGATGTGGCCGACGCGGTTACAGCCGTCCTGCAAGACCCGGCTCAGCATGTCGGTGCGGTCTACGAGCTGACCGGGCCTGTCATCCTCGATCTAGACGGGCTCGCCGAGCAATACAGCCGCGCACTGAACCGACCGATCACCGCCGAGCGTGTCGACTTCGACGACTGGCTAACCGATCTCACCGAGAGTGGACTTGATCCTCACGTGCGCCAACATATCTCGACCATGGCCAAGTTGCACCACGAGGACCGCTACAACCGCTCCACTAATCAAGTGCAAGCACTGACCGGTCACCCGGCGCAAAGCGTTGAACAATTCGTCCGCGGCCACCACGACCTGTTCGATTGATGTGTTGTGGCCCGCGTTCGCCACCCTGCTCGCGTATAAACTTCAACAACCATGAAGGACGGAAAGACCAATGGCGACCAAAGACCCGCTGTTCCTGATCACTAGCGCGACCGGAAACACCGGCCGGCCCACGGTCGAGTTTCTGCGCGACGCCGGACACCATGTCCGCGCCTTCGTGCACACCATCGACGACCGGTCAAAACGGTTGCACGATATGGGCGTCGAACTATTCGAGGGGGACCTGCAGGATTTCTACGCGGTCAGCGCAGCTATGGCCCTTCTAGACAACATCCTCGCGACGGAAGAGCCGTGCTGCGGTCACCATATTGCTGAAGTAAGCGCTCAGCTTCGCGCCGCCTGATGCAATTCGCGATGCGCTCGGCGATTCCGAGGAGCTCGAGACTGTCCCGTGAGTGCGATGCGCTGGTCTAGGGGTCCCGGCGAGTCCCCTTAGCACAAGCTAGCGACGTTCGCCCCAAACACGCCATTGACCAGTCATTGCTTTACCCTGTGCGGGGTGCGCGCCGAGCTGCAGCCTTCTTGGCTGACGCCTTCTTAGCCGTCGCCTCAGCTGGCGCGCCTTTGGCTGGGTGACGCGCCTTGCTGGCAGCTTTCGCCGCGCGGACACCGGCCACCTCGTCGCCACCAGCGTCGGCTTTGGCCTTCGGGGGGGCCGCTATTACGTCCAGGTACGCGGCGACGTGTTTACCGATCGATTCGATCTGACCGAACAGGTCTGACTGCGCAATAAGACTACGTAGCTCATTTTTGTTCACATATTCAATCGTGTGGCCACCGCCAAGATTAACTTCGGCGCTAGGAAGCGCGCGCCCGGCCCCAGTCCAGCTTTCATCCCATTCTGTTGGAGCGACGGTAGGCAACCACCATGCGTCAGTCATCGAAAGCCGCCCGGGATACCCCTGGCTTAGCCGTGGGGGGGAATGGGCGGTATGTTCCGTTGGTTCTCGACATGCCCGTTCGGCCTCCAATGTTTTGTCGGTAGCACTCGATTGACGGCAAGCCCGTCGCAGCAATTCATGGGTTGCTTTACTCCGTCCGCCATACCGGCCTACGACCCCGCCTACGCCGTGCTGCCCGGCGGGTCATCGCCGGATTCCGTTGAAATTTGTAGTCAAATTGTAGTCACGGAGGCGCTGTCGAGGCCAAGCTCGTGCCAGTAATCCCCCGGCGGGGGAGCGGCACCATCCACCAGACCGGGATCTATTCGGCCCAGCTCATCGGCTTCCGCCCGACAACACGAACGGATTCATCTGATGAATCAGCAATGCCGCGTTCGCATAGTGAGAGGGACACCGCGAAACTGGTTGCCAGAGACACGAATCCACCTCATCGCAATTATCGGTACTCCCGTAGTATTGAAATCAACTGCAGCACAACGCAAGAGGGAATACGCGGTATTTACTACTGGTAACCCGCCATATTCGATTCCGCCGTATTCCTGCTCATGCGGTCGCCGTGGAACCGTGAGCGGCGCTGACGGGGGAGTGAGGTCGATGTTGCGATACCGGCCGGGGTGATGTGGACCAGCCCGCGCTCTATCCTGTTGTTCCACTCGTCGACGTCTGGGCTGTTGGCCACACGTACGAGGGCAGATTTGTCAATCAGCCACCCTCGCTCAGTCATTCCCAGGCCCTGTGCATCACCGCGGGGTCGGCAAGGTCGCCATAGGTGTCTGCGAACCTGCGCCAGTCATCGCGGGTGACCGTCGTTCGCGCTGTGCGCGCATCCTGTGCAAGGCGCCGGCGAATGTATTCGGTGCGGGACAATCCCAGACGTGAGGCCAGCTCGTCCAACGCGGCCAACACTTCGTCGGGAATGTCGCGGATCAGGACGTCACTCATAGTGCCCTCCACATGCCGATATCGCATGATATCAGAGCCCCGGATGCGGTCGACGAGTACGCCGCCGTATTCGATCTCGCCGTGTACCTCCGGACTGGGTCGCGGCGCGACGAGGGAAGAAGGCCATCCGTCCAGCCCACGGCCGAACGGCGCGGTCGCCGCAGACACCGAGTTCAGCCCACAACGAACACCTAAACTGCGGTTCCCGCATCATACGTAACCCGCCATGTTCGATTCCGCCGTATTCGTGCTCATGCGGTCGCCGTGGAACCGTGAGCGGCGCTGGCGGGGGAGTGCGGTCGATGTTGCGATACCGGCCGGCCGCGCCCTAGGGGTGATGCGCGAGACCGCTGATTTCTGGCGGCTGAACGACTCCGCGCCCCCGATTAGGCTGGCGTTCTGGCTTTCCCCCTTCAGCAAGTTCGCGTTCGGCCGGCCGATGCTTGGTCGTCGACTACGCCGCCGGTTCTGAGCCCATCAGCTCCGCGGCGCATCATTCGTCCATAGGCACAGGTAGATCGGCCGGGTCAAAGCGCTCCGCGAGGCGGTATCGGCGCAACCGCCCAGCTGGGGGGCCGAACCGATCGCACGTCGGGCACGAACCACACTGCAGCGGAGCAGCTTTGAGACAACTCGCGCGGCATCACCGTGCACGACCGAGGAGCACGTCCTGATTCATCAGATGAAAACGCAGTACTTAACTTGACATAATGTCGCTTATCGGCACAAAACTATTGCGAGTTGCACGCCCTTCCCTTCGCCACGCCATCAGTAATACGTCACTGTGACGAATTCGGCTGTGCCGCAGTTGCTATTCGAACTCCCTACCTGTTCTCCCGCTGGGCCGATGACATCAGCAAGGCCTTCGGATTCAACGTCGCCAACGAGCAATCCGCCATCCTGCGTGCATGGGAGCAACTCGAGGCCTACATCGCGGAGTTGATCGCTGTCCGGCGGGTGTCCCTGACCGACGACCTGATCTCTGAGCTTATCCGAACTGAGGACGACAGCGACCGGCTCACCCACGACGAGCTTGTCAACCTCGTCGCCATCCTGCTCAACGCCGGAACCGACACCACCCGCAATCAGTTGGCCGCGGCGGTACAGGTGTTGTGTGACCATCCGGACCAGTGGGCACTGCTCGCACAGCATCCCGAGCTGGCGCCGCAAGCAGTTGAGGAGCTGATGCGTCATTGGCCGATCGTCTTCACCACACTGCGTGTCGCGATCGACGATGTGGAGCTCGGCGGCCTCCTCATCCCGGCCGGCACGTTCGTCATCGCCAACACCGCCGCCGCCAACCGCGACCCAGCCGTCTACGACGATCCCGATCGTCTCGACATCACCCGCGAGGGCCCACCGGCCATGCTGACCTTCGGCGGCGGCGTGCACTACTGCCTCGGCGCGCATCTCGCACGGCTCGAACTCATCGAGGGGTTGCGTGCGATTACCCGGGGCATGCCCAACCCTCGCCGCAGCGGCGCCGCATCATGGAAGCCAATCATCGGCATCAGCGGCCCGACCACCCTTCCCATCGAATTCGAACCCGGACAAACATCGAACGCAACCAACGCCCCACGCCCTGGTCATGCGCTGTGGCAGTCAGCGGCCCCCCGACCGTGCTGCGGATGAACAACGGGTTGGAGTTGATTTCCAAGCGCCGCAAAGGTTCTGCGATGGCAAGGTCGGACTGTCCTGTATTCGTCCCGTGGACAACGGCTACATCGAATCGTTCAACAACCGGCTACGGACGGGGTGCCTCAACTGCGATCACTGGACACCCTGTCCGAGGCCGGGTGGTCGTCGGCGACTTGAAGCACGAGCACAACCACCGTCACCGCCACTTGGCCCTGATTTACCCAAAGCCGGCCGAGTACGACGCGGCGTGCAGGCACACCCTGTGGCCTGCAAGATAAACTGAATTCGGAGTCAAACAACCCGACTCTAAATCCTGGTGGACTCAGTAACGGGGACTCGCCAGTCCAGCCGGCGACGGATCCCCAAACCGCACCGCTCCCCTACACAGAACTCGCACCTCTTCAACACGCACCGTTACCAGCTAAATGATCCGAGTTATATTGTAGGACAAGGTGTTTCGGCTAGCTTCCCTATGAAGAAGCGACGGCGAAGAGGCGCCACTCGCCGGGCACGCCCTTGAGCTCATGAGCGCCGCGATCCTCGAACTCGGGTCCTGACCCGATCACCAGGTCGCGCAGCGTGCTCGCCACGAGCACGTCGTTCGGCCCCGCCAGTGCGCTCACGCGCGCCCCGGTGTGTACGGCGATCCTGCATGGTGTGGATCTGTTCGTCGGTGACGCCACGTTGCTTCAGCGCCGGGATCACGTCGTTGTGGATGTGCAGGTAGTGCCAGTTTGGGGCGACAGCTTTCACGACCTCCTCGGACTCGCGTAGGCTGCAACGCACTCTGGAACCAGCGGCCGGATCACGCTGTCCGCGTGCATTCAGGGTGAGCGTGCGGAGTTAAGGGTCTAGCGCTGCCAGTGAGCAGGGGGGTCGGCTTGCTGTACCCGTGTTTGTCGCTCGGAGTGACTGCCGGCCCGGCTAGTGCTGAGTTACTGCGAGGCCACGCAGAGATCAAGGTTGTCGGGAAAATAGAAGCAAGTGAGCGCAATCGGGATCAGGAGTCGCAGATAGATTAAGAGGTAGGTGCCGACAGTAGGATCGAAACATCTGCTATTTAACCGAATGTGTCTCTACCGCAACATATTTCGCCGATATTTCGTAGTGTCATCCACCCGCCCACCGAACGTGGTTGAGTCGCAATGGTATTCACGATGAATAGCCTCTCGCTACGTGGGGATTATCTAGGGTCGATAGGACGTGTAGGACTGTTTCTGGTCTGACCCCGATCGGCTGATCCGGGGTGTGTGAGAGTCTTGCGGCCCATGTTGTGGGCAGGAAGGCTCGAGAAGATCATGGCGACGAGGAAGCGGCACAGTCCTGAGCAGATCGTGCGCAAGTTGATGGCTGCGGACCGGCTGATGGCTGGGGGCATGGACACTGCAGCGGTGTGCCGCGAGCTTGGGGTCTCTGAGGCGACTTATCACCGATGGCGTAATCAGTTCGGCGGCCTCAAGGCTGAGGACGCCAAGCGGCTTAAGGATCTCGAACGCGAGAACGCCACGCTCAAACGGTTGCTGGCCGACGCCGAGCTGGAGAAGGCTGCACTTAAGGAGATCGCGCGGGGAAACTTCTAGGCCCGGAACGCCGGCGGGCGGCCGTTCATCACCTCCAGCGGGTGCTTGGGCTCAGCGAACGCTTCGCCTGCCGCGTGGCCGGGCAACACCGAGCCACCCAGCGACACAAACCCACCTCGGTCACGCCGAAGGATCCTGATGCCGCTCTGCGGGCGTGGCTGCGCGCCTACGCTCGCGCTCATCCGCGTCGCGGGTTTCGGCCCGCCTATCACGATGCCCGCGGCGAGGGCTGGATCGTCAATCACAAGAAGATCCAACGACTGTGGCGCGATGAGGGTCTGCGGGTGCCGCAGCGGCGGCGGCGCAAACGCCGCGGCACCTCGACCTCCATCGCGGCTCCAAGAGCTGACGGTCCAAACACCTTGTGGGCCGTCGACTTCCAGTTCGACGTCACCACCGACGGGCGATCGATCAAGATTGTGTCAATCATCGATGAACACACCCGCGAATGCCTGGGCGGCGTGGTGGATCGCAGTATCACCGGCGAGGATCTGATCACCGAACTAAACCAGCTCGGCTTCGAGCGCGGTACGCATCCGGCTGTACTGCGTTGTGATAACGGACCCGAACTAGCCTGCGAGGCAATGGCTGACTGGGTGGGCGAGCGCGTCGGGCTGCACTTCATCCCACCCGGCGAGCCGTGGCGCAACGGTTACGTCGAATCGTTCAACGCCCGCATCCGCGACGAATGCCTCAGCATCAACAGCTTCTGGTCGCTGACCCAGGCCCGCGTCGTCATCAGCGATTGGAAGCACGACTACAACCACCATCGACGCCATTCCGCACTCGGGTATCTACCACCAGCCCGCTACGCTGCCGTGTGCACTCACCGATGAATGACTCGCTGTCTAGTTACTTCCGAACGGCCGTCAGTCCCGTGGGCTGCACGCCTTGTCGTCGTCGCTGGGTGGTTCGCCTGACGCTTGGTGATGGGCGCGGGGGCTCCTCGCGGTAGTGGGCACGAGCCAACTCGGCGAGCGCCTTCGATGACATCACATGTGTTCGTTGGTGACTTTGGCCTCTTACACCAGGGCTCTCGGCGAAGAAACGATGACGACCGACAGCAGACCGCTATGTCGGTTGAGGAGGACATCGTGATCGAGGCGCTGACGGGCTTTCCCGACAACATCATGGCGTGGGCTTTCCACGGGCATGTGACGAAGGCCGATTACGAAACGGTGCTGATTCCGGGCATCGAAGACAAACTGAGTCGGCACAAAAAGGTGCGGCTCTACTGCGAGGTCTCGCCTGATTACGTCGGGGTCGCTCCCGGCGCGGTCTGGGAAGATACGAAGGTGGGCTTCCGTCACCTCTTCGACTGGGATCGCGCCGTCATCGTCACGGACCTGGAATGGATGCAACACGCGATGAAGTTCTTTGGTGGTCTCTTTGGCTTCCTGCTGCCCGAGTGGCGTGTGCTCCCGACCGCTGAAGCCGACAAAGCACGCGAGTGGGTTGTTGAAGCCCAATAGCTCATCTAAGCCCCCGGGCTGCGAGACAAGACCTCCGATGGTTCTAAGTGTCAAGTGTGTGGCCCCGTCCGGGTAAACGGACCCACCGAGATGGACGCGAAACCGTTCAGCGCCGAGGTACTTTTCACCGGGCGGCGCGACGGCGAAGTCGTTTGCTGCTGAGAGGCGGAGTCCGTCGAGGTCGGCTTCGGCGACGATCGCTGGCAGGGCCGCTTGCTCTGGCCCAGAGCGCGTCTCGAATCTCATGGCTAACAACCGTTATCTCGAAGTCATCAAGCGCCTACTCAGTGCCGAGACGTATTTCCGCTGGCGCGAGGAAGCCAAGGAGCCTGAACGGGAACGCCCACATCCTGAGGAAGAGGCGAAATGAGGACCGAGAACCTGACGTACCTCAGTGGGGTCATTTCGGGGGGCCAAACCACGACTACATGGGGCTGCGCTCGGGTGAATCACCCTGCACGGCAAAAAGACCCACCTAACCATCGGCGAAAGCCGCTGTGATTATGACCTTCTCAATTTTCGTCTTGGGTATCGAGATACCTTTCCTCCACAGCCTGGATTAGCCGGTGGCGTATTCGTTCTAGGTCCGAGGCTTGATGCGCCAGCAACTCGTCCTCCCACGCCGCCACGTGCGCGGCGAAGTCCTTATCGGCGATGGTGCTGTCCAGCCAGCGGGAGAAATCACCCCGTTCGAGGTGGTAGCGAAGCGCTTCTGGATCCAAATGCCGTATCGCGGCACGAAAGTCCTGCATCGTCGCGGCCGGAGCGATGTACTGGCCGTCGACCCGCCGAAAGTAGAACTGTCGCTCATTGGGCAACGAGACGTCGGCGTATTTGTGCCGGTGACGTACGTGTGTTGTCCGGCGGTCTGCGAGGGTGAGCGGACGAGCAGGCTCGGAACCAAGACGCAGCGTGACGCACGGTCGCGTCTTTGAGGCGACTCCCCCAGTGGTTTCGTCGTGCGCGAGCTCCAGCACTACGTCACTAGCGTCGATCTCGTGGGCCGGTAGCGATGCCGGTGCGAACGACGACAATACGTACCCCGCTCGCCGTAGCCATCGGGCTGACTCCTTGCTGCCGAGTAGATGCGCCTCGTCGTAGATCAGCCAGTGTGGGAACCCATGGTGTTCGCGGTACGCTTCGACCGTCGAGCGCAATCGATGCAGGTAGCCAAGTTTCTCGCGCTCGGCGAGTACTGATACATCCAACACGATGCTGCTGTATGGGTGTAGCAGCGAATTCACCAGCTCTGTCGGCTCGGGAAGGTAATGACGGGCATCGACAACGTGCACCTGGCTCAGATCCTGCAATTCGGTGTGGTCGCCTTCGGGGTCGATGACCAGAATGCAGTAGCCGGCCAGGGTCCATCGCTCTGCCATCAGTCCGACCAGGTAGCTCTTGCCCGAACCGGCAGGGCCGGAGACCAGGATCCTGGCCTGACTGCCGGGTATTCGCGCTGGCGTGCCGTCGTCGAAGGTACCGATCTCGACCCAGCGTCGTGGCGGGCATAAGCGTCCTGCCCCAGTCAGATAGGGCCCGGTCAGCAGGCTGGCGACACCAGCCCCGTCTTCTGCCTCAAGGACGAGATCAGCGTGTTCTCTGACGGAACGCACAGCGTTGGCCACAGCGGCACCGATTTCAGCCATCCCGAACAACGACAGGTCGTTCTCGGCGTCGCCGACCGCGATGGCGTTGTGCGGCGAGAGGTTGAGCTCCCTTAGCACTGAGCACAGCCCCGTGCCTTTCGTCACTCCTGCCGGCAGCACCATCAATGAAGCCCGGTTGCGCACCATCTGGCAGTCAAGTCCCAGCTCGCCGATCACTTCCAGCACGGTTGCCGCATGCTCACCGTCAACGGCCACCAGCACCTCTCCGCGTCGATGCGGCACGCCCCGATCGGTGAGCACGTCGTCGAATGCGGCATCCACGGGCGTCGATAGTGCACGAGCCGTTCCATCGACAACTGCGACCGCCCCGTTTTCGAGCACCGACGCATCGACGTGGTCAGTGATCTGGGGAAACTCGGCCTGCAATTCCGCCGCGATCCGGCCGGAGACAAGGATGACCACTACTCCGTCTCGTCGAACCTCGTCGATGGCATCTAGGGCCTCGGCGGAGAGATCGCCTCGCGACGTGAGCGTGCCATCGAGGTCAAGCGCTACCACCCGGAAGAAGGCCATAGCGGCTTCCTAACTATTGCGCGCGGTGCCTGGCGGTCGGATGCTCCGGGGTGGTGAGATGTCCTGCCACCGATACCGGTCCAGCGCTCAATTCAACTTCCTTATCGTGCACCGTCGGGCTGGCATCGCTGTCGCTGGTGCCGACATCCGGGAAACCATCGCGCGCCTGACCGAGCAGTGCGATCGCCTCGTCGTCGGACGTCTTGCGAAACCTGTTGTAACCCTGAGCCACAGCGGCGTAAAAATAGAAGGTAGGTGTTTCCAGGCACACCACTTCATCAGCCCATGAGCGCAGTATGTCAACGGCATCTGGCGAGCCCACCGGCGCGGCGATCACAATCCGGTCTACGCCCTGCGCACGAACCGCCTGGCACGCCGCCTTGGCGGTCGCCCCGGTGACGAACCCATCGTCGACGATCAGCGCCAGCCGCCCGGCAAGCGGAACACGTTCGCGCTCACGGCGGTAAAGGTGGACCTGCCACTGCAGCTCGGCAAGTTCTACGTCCTCTACGCTGGCGATCTCTGCATCGCTTAGCCCGGTCTGTTCCAGCACGGCATCGTTGATCACCCGCACCCCACCCTCAGCGATGGCACCGAAGGCCAATTCGGACTGGAACGGCACCACAAGCTTGCGCACTATCAGCACGTCAAGCGGCGCCTGCAGCGCCTTGGCGACCTCGAAGGCTACCGGCACCCCGCCGCGTGGCAGGGCCAATACGACGACATCCTGGCCGCGGAACGACTCCAGACGGCAGGCCAATCGACGTCCGGCATCCGCACGATCGTGGGGCAATTGCATGTCATTGAGTGTGTGGCGACACGCCGGCGCACTGAAGGGTCCTATGGCCACTCCCGCCGGGGACTAACGCCTCTGAGCTGACACAGTGGCCCGTCGCACTCGGTATCGGACGAGCGAGGACGGCGAAATGCCAGTCGCGCCCTACACCCGGGATTGGTTGTCGAAGCTGAGGTGTGCTCGTTCGGCGTGATTGCGACTGCCCGACGGACTGTACTGCGCGGCCAGCTTGCTACAAACATCTCTATGCGAAAACAGCGGACCGCCTTGTCATTCGGCGTCCGGCTCGCCTGAGAGGCGCAGGACGGCGTCTCGGGCAGCGCGTTGCAGCTCTATTGCCGCAGCCCAGTCTGTGCCCGAAGGCTGGACCGGCTCACCGATGACGATGTCGACCGCTCCTCGTCGTGGAAAGTGGTGCTCCGGCCGCAGTATTGCCCGCGTCCCGCGGATGGCAACCGGGACGACCGGCACAGCGGGCTCGGCAGCCACGATGAATGCGCCCATATGAAAGGCCCGCAATCCGGGCGCCTGCGCCAAGCGGCCCTCGGGGAAAATCACGAGTGACTGCCCGGTTCGGACTAGGGCCACGAGGCGGCCGGTATCGAGAACACCGTGTTCGCGCTCGTAGCGTTCGATGAATAGGGTGCCCAACCGCTTGAGCGCGAACCCGCTGAGTACCTGATGCTGAAAGACCTCGCCGGCGACAAAGCGGAACGACCGCGGCAGCACCGAGGCGAGCACAACTGCGTCGAGCCAGCTCGAGTGGTTGGCAACGACAATGGAGGTTCCTGGCGGGATGCGTTGGCGGCCAAGCACACTGACCGCCGTCCCAGTAAGGCGGGCCAGCAGCCGGACGGCACCCTGGGCCACCCGCCAGCCGGCCCAATGTTTGGCCGTGCGCAGGACCGACGAAATCATAGCGGATCTTCTTGCGCAATCGCCCAGTTGCCGTGGCCACCGGGGCGTCTGCATCCTCCTCTTTCAATGCTGCTGCCGCACAGCGGCTTTCACGACAACCGAGAACATTCGCCGATGGGCACCGTCGATGCTGCATCCGCCGATGGCTATCGGGATCGGAGTAGTGCGCGTCAGTCCGTGTGCAGATCAACCGGCGGCCATGCACCACTGCTGCGTCCCAAGTTGTTCTCACGAAGGGCCCAATGGCCCTACAGGTTCCCGGCCTATCACCCTAGGTTCCGACTATCGGCCCATAGATCCAGAAGTTAGGGAGAAAGCTATGACCACTGCGCGTGAAATCATGCATGCCAGAGCCACCTGTGTCGGCGAGCACGAAACACTGACCGCCGCAGCCGAGCACATGCGCGATCTCGGTGTCGGCGCCCTGCCGATCTGCGGCGACGATGACCGTCTGCACGGAATGATCACCGACCGCGACATCGTCATCAAGTGCATCGCGTCCGGGCGCGACCCGAATGCCGTTACCGCAGGTGAGCTGGCCCAGGGCAACACCTATCGTGTCGACGCTGGGGCCAGTATTGAAGAGATGCTCAACGTCATGGAGGAGCATCAGATTCGCAGGTTACCGGTGATCGACAACCACCGCTTGGTGGGAATCGTCAGCGAAGCCGATATCGCACGCCATCTTCCCGAACATGCGATCGCCCAGTTCGTGAAGGCCATTTGCTCGCAGACGGCCATCACCAGCCACTGAGTTATCCAGCCATATCCTCGTCAATTGCAGGCCGTCGATCAGGCTCGGCGCAATGGTCTGGTCTTCGTCGTGGTCACCGGCCGTATCCGCGCGCAATTGCGGGCCGCGTCTCCAGATCGCCGATCACGTCGACGCGTTCGTGCTCGAAAACGGCGCGGTCACAATGATCGAGGCACCCGCAGGCGCTATCGGTTCCGATGGACGCTGCACTCGCCGATCGTGACGTGCCGCGCGCAGCGGTATGTCGACACAGGGATAAAGTGGCGCGGCCATAGCGATGACACCCGATGCGGCCGAGGAGAAGTGAAGCGGATTTGAGCATGATCAGCAACTTTCGAGATGCGTCTTTCGTCGCCGAGCAGTGCACGATCTGCGCGACGGTGCACTTTGCGCAGGCACCGTCGTTGGATGGAACGATTCTGGCTCATCGAATTGCAAAGTCGATGGCTACTCGTCGGCGCACGCGTCCTGCCCCGCGAATACCAGTGCCACGGCGCGGTGGCCAGCTGAATGCGTCGACATGGCTGGCGTAAAGATCGCAGCTGGCAAGGAATTGGCCTCGCTCGAGTTCTTTGCCGGTATCCCCGCCGGCGACCTCGCGGTACTTGCGGCCAAGCTACAGCCGCTGCACGCGGTCCCCGGTGAGGTGTTGATGCGGCAGGGCCAACAGGCAGTGTCGTTTGCGATCATCGCGTCGGGCCGAGTTGAGATCAAACACGTCGGCTGGGATGGCCAAGTTCTCGTGGCGGAGTTGCCAGCAGGGCTGATCGTCGGGGAAATCGGTTTGCTGCGACATAGGCTCAGGACCGCGACCGTGATGGCGAAAGATGACGTGCGCGGCTATCTCGGCTACCACGACGCTTTCGAATGCATGCTCGCCATGCCAATTCTTGCCGAGCGGATGGTCCGCACAGCCCGGCAGCGATTGGCCGCACTCATCACCCCGATCCCGGTAACGGCCAAAGATGGCACCCAACTGTTGCTGCGCCCTGTGCTGCCCGGCGACGCCGAGCACTTCGTCGAGGGTAGTGCGGCGTTCTCGCGGGAAACCCTGTACCGGCGTTTCTTATCCGGCGGCGGTCCCACGAAGGCGCAACTGGCCTACCTATTCGAGGTCGACTACGTCGACCACTTCGTGTGGGTCATGACCGCTGGTGCCGATGGGCCCATCGTCGGTGACGCCCGCTTCATCCGCGACACAGATAACCCTGCCTCAGCCGAGATCGCGCTCACCGTCGCAGACGCCTATCAGGGCCGCGGCGTCGGCACGTTGCTGCTGGGTGCGCTCGCGGTCGCGGCGTGCGTCGATGACATCAGGCAGTTTCACGCCGTATTGCTGGCCGACAATGGAGCCGCCCGTGCGTTGGGAGATAAATTCAACGCCCGGTGGGAACCCGAAGAGCCCGCGGTTGTCACCACCACAATGGCGATCCCCGACCTCGAGGACTCGCCCATCGAGCTCCAGGCATATCGGCAGATCAACCATGTGGCGCGCCAACTCATCCACGCATTCGACTAAGGCAACGAGCCCGATCAGGTTATCTCCGTTTGATTCCGGTCAACACGGCTGACCGCTCATGGCGACGAAAAACCCTGCGGATGGGACTTCGGTCCCTACCGCTCGGCCAAGCATCGTTGAAGGATCAGAAGGGGAGATTTCACGGCAACCCAAAACCGAAGGAGGATCATGACCAAACTCCCTGTGCGCCGACAACCTCGTTCATGGCTGCCGGACTGGTCGAATCTGTGGACCGACTTTCCCTCATGGGCAGGTTTGCGCCCGCCAGTCGGCGCCCACCTGATCCGGCTCGAGGATGAGATGCAAGACGACCACTACCTGCTGCGCGCCGAACTGCCCGGTATCGATCCAGCCAAGGATGTCGACATCACCGTGCAGGATGGCGAGTTGTTCATCAAGGCCGAACGCAGCGAAAAGAAGGAATCCAAGGGGCGATCTGAGTTTTCCTACGGCTCGTTCACCCGCTCGGTGTCGCTGCCGGCTGGCGCCAATGAAGATGACATCAAGGCCACCTATGACAAGGGCATCCTGACGGTTTCAGTGGCGGTGCCGCCGAAGCGGTGTCCAACGAGAAACACATCAGCGTGCAGCCCTCGAGCTAACCGCCGCGGCGGCCCTGGAGTTGACGCGTCCCCCGGGGCCGCCTCACGTCGAGCATGACTTCGTTACCGGCATGCGCCGATGGCGTTGCCGCGCTCGCAGTCGAGCTTCAACATGCCGCGACCCAGCGCGCACCTCGAAAGTAACCTGTGCCTCGTCGCCCAGTTCGGCGCGCATGTAGGCGGACACCAGACCGCGTGCAGGTTCACGGGATAGGGCTGACCCGGTGAGCCATTTCATCATGGATGGGCGAGTGGCTGGTGCAGTGGCTTGTCGTTGTGCAGGCAGGCGATGGCGGCAGCGAGCGTCGGCGCAACTGAGCACACTTGTATCAAGGTGCCTGCGGTCTTGACCGCGACGGTGTCGGTGACCAGCACACGGCGCAGATCAAGATCACGCAGGTGGCCCACGGCGGCATGAACCAAAAGACCATGGGTCGCGGCCACGACAATGTCCGGTGCGGCGCCGCGCAGGCGCAGCAGCCCAGCCGCGGCCGCTATGGTGGCCCCGGTGGTGATCATGTCATCGACGATCACCACCGGGTGGCCGCCGACCTCGCCAGCGATGTCCAATGCGCTGACCGCTGAACCAACTTTCGCGTTGCTTGCGCACGACCGCAACCGGCCCATGCAGCACCGCCGCATATCTTTCGGCTAGTTTGACCGCGCCCAAATCGGGAGCGACGACCGCCGCCCCGTGCGGCAGGTCGCCGGCGAGCTCACCCGACAGGGCGGCAACGGCGCTCAGTGTTTCCACCGGGATTCGACACTGGGCTTCCAACGTGGGCGTGTGGGGGTCGACGACGACGAGCCGGTCGACCCCCGTGGCAGCAATCGCGTCGGCGACCACTGCCACGCCCAGCGCCTGCCCCGGCGCGGTGCGTCGATCCTGGCGGGCATAGCCGAAATACGGCACGACCGCTGTCACCCTGGCGGCGCGGGCCCGCCGGCACACGTCTAGCAGCAGCAGCAATTCGACGAGGTGATCGTTGACTGGTGGTGCCGTCGGCTGAATCACGTAAACATCAGCGCCACAGACGTTTTCGATGATCGGACGCAGCTCGCCGTCGGGGTATCGTTCCAATAGGCAGCCATCGGACTCAACACCCAAGAAATTTGCGACTGCGCTGGCCAGGCCTGGGTTGGCACTACCGGAGACGATTCGCAGATCGGTCATCGGGCATGCCTTTCCGTCGGTGTCTCCATGCCCCTGGCTGGATCGAACCACCGCCACCCACAGTTCATCAGCCTTTCACCACTGCGAGGGGGATGAGGCGGGCGACCTTACGGGCCAGCCCGGCAAGGTGGCTGGTTTCGATAACTGCGTCGATGTCCTTGTAGGCCTCGGGGTTTTCCTCAGCGAGACCTCGCCGCGAGCTGCCGCGGACCAGGACACCGCGCTGTTCGAGGTCTCGGCGTAGTGCGTCGGCGTCGGTGTGGCGGGCGGCCTGGTGGCGGCTTTGCACTCGACCGGCGCCATGAGCGGTGGAAAAGAACGCGGGGTTATCGGGCACACCGGCAAGCACATACGAGGCGGTGCCCATCGTGCCCGGGATCAGCAGGGGCTGGCCGGCCGCCGCAAACTCGGCCGGCACGCCAGGATGGTGCGGGGGTAGTGAACGGGTCGCACCTTTGCGGTGCACACACACGGTGCGTGTTTGGCCGTCGACAAGATGGTCTTCGATCTTGGCGAGGTTATGCGACACGTCGTAAAGCAGGTCCAACGACGTTCCCGCCTGCTCCTCGAACACCTGACGCGTGGCCTCGGTGAGCAGTTGCCGATTGGCGCGTCCGTAATTGGCCGCCGCGGCCATGGCCGCCAAGTATGCCCGTCCTTCAGGGGAGCCGACCGGTACGCACGCTAACTGGCGATCGGGCACTTGAATTCCGTAGCGGCTCATGGCCTGCCCCATTTGGTGAACGTGATCGGTGCAGACCTGGTGGCCCAGGCCGCGCGAGCCGGTGTGGATCATCACGCAGACCCGGCCCTCCGACAGCCCCATTTGCGTGGCCGTGGCCATGTCGTAGACGCGGTCCACGGCCTGCACTTCCAGGAAGTGGTTGCCCGAGCCCAGGCTGCCCACTTGCCCAAGTCCCCGTTCGACCGCCCGGTCGCTGACCGCCGCGGCGTCGGCTCCCTCTAACACGCCACCGTCTTCGCATCGCTCCAGGTCCCGTGCTACGCCATGTCCTTGTTCTACCGCGAAGCGGGCACCACCGGTCAACACATTTTCCAGTGCACGGCGGTTGGGCAGTCGCCACACGCCGTTGCCGCCCACACCGCGCGGTATCACACCGTCCAAGCGATCCATCAGCGCTCGGAGCTTTGGTCGCAGCCGCTCGCGGTCCACGCTGCTCACCAACAACCGCACCCCACAAGAGATGTCGAAGCCGACACCACCCGGTGAGATCACCCCATCGGCGTCGACGTCGGTGGCCGCCACACCGCCGATCGGAAATCCGTATCCCCAGTGCACGTCTGGCATCGCGTACGACGCCCGCACAATCCCGGGCAGTGTGGCCACATTGGCGACTTGTTGCAGCGCCATATCGCCGTGTTCGTCGGGCAGCAAAGATTTGGATGCGAACACGATCCCCGGGACACGCATGGCGCCCTCTCGTTCGATCCGGAATCGAAACGGCGTTTCCTCGACGATCTTCACCGCTCCTCTCGATCACACATCCAGGGTCACCGAGCACCGCCAGCTCGCCGGCCCCCGCGCCAGGCAAAGCTCGTTAAGGGACACCGCCTTGGGGATAGCACCGGTCTGTGGAAGCCTGCTCGCATCGGCCATCGCGAAAGTGACCTCGAGGTCGCCGTCGGTGCCGTTCACCTCGACATCGACCGGCGCATCGCCGGCGGTGTCCAACAAATAAATGACCTCCTCGAGCACCGCAACCAGCAGATCGTCGTCATGCTCTGCGGTCAACCGGCGCACGAGCGTGTGGTTCGGCCGGGCCGACGAGGTATCCAGGAAGCTATCTACAGTGCCGAGCACCGCCTCCCTAATGCAGCCGTTGCGGGTGGGCGCCCAGGCCTCGATCCGAAGGTCCGCGGTATGCGGCACACTCCGATACCCTGATGCGCTGTGCGCCATTGCTTTCACGCGGATCTAGCTGCCCCCGGAGTGCTCAGATGATCGATGAACCAATCGCGGGCCAGCTCCGCAACTTGCTCAAGCGTGCCTGGCTCTTCGAAGAGATGCGTGGCGCCCGGGACCACGATGACCTTGCTCTCGCCGGGCATCATCGCCCGGGCGCGTCGATTCAGTTCCAGCACCACGTCATCGCGGCCGCCCACGATCAGCAGCGTCGGCGCATGCACCTTGGTCAGCGACTCGCCAGCCAAGTCGGGCCGGCCACCGCGGGACACCACTGCGGCCACCTTCACGCCGGGGTCGGCGGCCGCGGTCAGGGCCGCGGCGGCCACGGTGCTGGCGCCGAAATACCCGACCGGCAGCGCCGCGGTATCGGGTTGGCCTGCCAGCCAGCCGGAGACGTCAACGAGCCGCCGGGCCAGCAGCTCGATGTCAAAGACGTTGGCGCGGTTGCGTTCCTCGTCGGGGGTGAGCAAGTCGAACAGTAGCGTGGCAAGGCCCGCTTGGTTCAACAGGTCGGCGACATAGCGGTTGCGTGGGCTGTGGCGGCTGGTGCCGCTGCCGTGCGCGAAAACGACGATCCCGACCGGGTGCTCAGGAACCGTAAGGTGGCCGGCCACCACCGCCGGACCGGCGGCCACCCGGACTTCCTCATCGCGCACTGGCGGGTCACCGGGCGTGTCAGCGGCCGCGGGCTCCCGATAGCCGTCACGGGCGCGGTCGAGCAACGCGACCACCTCGTCATCTGAGGTCTGGGCGAAGTCGCGGTAGCCCTGACCGACGCCGAAATAGAAGTCAGGTATGTGTAAGCAGATCACTTCGTCGGCGTACCCGCTAAACCGCGCGACGGTATCGTCGGCGCAGATCGGAACCGCCAACACCACGCGGCTGGCGCCCAGGGCACGGGCCACCTGGCAGGCCGCCTTAGCGGTCGCGCCGGTCGCGACGCCGTCATCGACGATTACGGCGGTGCGCTTTGCCAACGAGATGTGGCCACGCCCCCGACGGAACCGCTCTACACGGCGCACGAGCTCGGCCCGCTGCTTGGCTTCGACGGCGGCCATCTCGTCCTCGGATAGGTCCGCTTGCCGCACGACGGACTCGTTGATCACCCGGACCCCGCGCTCACCGATCGCGCCGAAAGCCAGCTCGGGCTGAAACGGCACGCCGAGCTTGCGCACGACAAGCACATCCAGCGGCGCCCGCAGCGCCCTGGCGACCTCGAACGCCACCGGCACCCCGCCACGCGGCAGGCCCAACACAACAATGTCCTGACTGCGCAACGATTCCAGGCGCTCAGCCAGCTGACGCCCGGCATCGACCCGATCATCGAACACCCTCATATCACCGCGAAGCGAAGCCAGCCGACGGGTCAGTCGACGTTGCACATCGTCACGGTCCTCGAACTGCGTCATACCTCGACTGTCCCGCGCCGGGTCGCCGCGCCGAAGGGTCTTAGGACCACTCCTGCCGGGACCAACGCCTCCTGACCCGAACGTCGGCGGCCATCTACCGTCGGACAATGGGGCCTGCCGCGCCCCGCATCCAGACGAGAAGGACGGTCAAATGCCCAGCCGCAGCACAGATGCGGGGATCGTGGTGGGCGTCGACGACTCCCCGTCATCGACGCTGGCCGTACGGTGGGCTGCACGTGAGGCAGTCATGCGCAACGTTCCGCTGACCATCGTGCACGTCTCAAGCCCGCTAGCCGTCAGCCCCCCGGTGCCGATCCCCGCCGGGCTTCACCGAAAGCACGAAGAAGATGCGCGCAAGATTATCGCCGACGCGATCAAGGCCGCCGAAGATAGCGTACGCGACGGCAACCGACCCGAAATCGACACTCGACTGTTGGTTGCGGCGCCCGTGCCGGCCCTTATCGAGCTGTCCAAAGAGGCGCACATGATGGTCGTGGGCTGCCGCGGGAAGGACCCGGTGCAGCGGGTCCTGCTCGGGTCGGTAAGTACCGGCCTGGTCCATCACGCCCACTGCCCAGTTGCGGTGATCCACGACGAGACCCCGATCCTGCTGCAACCCTCACAGTTACCGGTGCTGGTGGGCATCGATGGCTCGCCGGCCTCGCAACTGGCCACCGCGATCGCCTTCGACGAGGCATCCTTTCGCGGTGTAAAACTGGTGGCCCTACACGCCTACAGCGGCGCCGACGTGTCTAATGCGCCGTTCATGGAGCCACGGCCCGCCGCCGAGAAGACCCTCTCCGAGGGCCTAGCCGGTTTTCAGGAGCACTACCCAGACGTCCCCGTCCGCCATCGGGTTGTGTTTGATCACCCGGCCCACCATCTGCTCGACGAATCCGAATCTGCACAACTGATCGTGGTCGGCAGCCACGGCCGGGGCGGTTTCGGCGGGATGCTGCTCGGCTCGGTGAGCACCGCGGTAGTACATGCAGCCCGCATTCCGGTGATCGTCGCCCGCCAACAGTAATCGGTTGTCCAGCAACACCATTGGAGGTCATTCGACATGGGCGGCATCCCGATAGGACGAATCGCCGGATTTCCGGTCAGTGTCAACTGGAGCGTGCTGGTCATCCTCTGGTTGTTCACCTGGAGCCTGGCCTCCACGTTGCCAAGCGCTGTGCCCGGCTATCCCAAAGGGGCCTACTGGCTTGCCGGGGCGTGCGGCGCACTCATATTGCTCGGGTCGTTGCTAGCTCACGAACTGACGCACGCGATCCTGGCCCGCCGCGCCGGCGTCAAGGTGTTCGACGTGACGCTGTGGCTGTTCGGCGGCGTCACCCGCCTCGGGGGCGAAGCAAAGACACCTAAGGAGGCATTTCGAATCGCGGTGTCGGGTCCGCTGATGAGCCTGACGCTCGCAGCGGTCTTCGGGGGCGCGGCCTACGGGCTCGGCGTGCTTGGGGTCGCACATATTGTGCTCGGCGTCGCGTGGTGGCTCGCAGGGATCAACCTGCTGCTAGGCCTTTTCAATCTGTTACCAGGTGCCCCGTTGGACGGCGGGCGGGTCCTGAAAGCCTATCTATGGCGCCGCCACGGCGATCCCGTCCGCGCCGCCGTCGGCGCGGCGCGCGCCGGACGCATCCTCGCGTTCATCCTGATCGCCCTCGGACTACTGGAGTTTCTGGCGGGGGGCATGGTCGGTGGCGTGTGGCTGGCGTTCATTGGATGGTTCATCTTCGCGGCTTCCCGCGAGGAGGAGGCACAGGTAATAAGCCGACAAGCCATCGCCGGTGTCCGCGTCGCCGACGTCATGACGGCCGAGCCCCACACGGCTCCCGCCGACATCACTATCGAGGACTTCATTCAGCGTTACCTACTCGGCGACCGCCACTCTTCGTATCCCGTCGCCGACCGCAACGGATCGATCATAGGGCTAATTACTTTGGCGCAACTGCGCCGCGTTCCACCGAGCCAGCGGGCTGCCACCTTGGTCCGTGAAGCCGCGATACCCCTCCCACACGTGCCCACCGCGGCTCCGCGTGAGCCGCTCACCGCGCTACTCGAACGTCTGGGATCAGACGCCGGTAACCGGGCTCTTGTCGTCGACGGGGGCCACCTAGCCGGCATCGTTACCGCAAGCGATCTCAGCCGGCTGATCGACGTCTACCGGCTTACGTCGCACCCCGCGGACTTCGCTCAGCGGCACTGATTTCGCAGTACTGCCCGCCTTCGAATATGTAAGACCGTTCGGGACAAGCTCTTTCGGCAGGCAAGCTACCGTTCACGTGCGGGCTCGTTGCCCAAATCATCACCGCGCGTTGTCAGAAGTCATCCGGGGATGTTTATCATTGCGCACGGAAACAACTTCCAGCAGGTCGTTAGGTCGCGCTGCAACCTGAATCCCGAATTTGCGGCTGGTGTGCTGAAGGGTCGTGCGCAGCCATTCGGCGTCGGCGCGCGATGCACGCTCAAGTCGCATCCTCCGCACGCGTAGCGGAATCATTTGTAGCGAAACGAGTTCCCCGCTGGCCGGATCGGTCGACGTCAGATACAGCAGCCTGAGCTGGGCGCGGAACTGCTCGTGGCCGCGGATGCCTTCGTAATCGTCGATGACGTCACCGCAGCCGTACAGGATCGGTTTGCCGCGGTAGATCTCGATCGGCCTGGGATGATGCGAGGAATGTCCGTGGACAACGTCGACTCCGGCGTCGATCAACCGGTGCGCGAACCCAATTTCGTCTGGCGCTATTACATAGCCCCAATTAGATCCCCAATGCAGCGAGACGATCGCGACGTCGCCGTCGCGCTTGTGCTCGAGCACCCCGGCTGCCACGTCGTCGGCGACATGCCTGGACAGATCGCGTATCAACCACACCCCCGGCCGGTCGCTCTCTGCGGCCCACGATTCGGGAACGCCGGCCGAGGTCATCGTCACCGAGCCGACTAGCACCCGGTGTTCGTCGTGAACCGTCACCGCCGCCGGACGGCGGGCGGTATACAGGTCGGCTCCGGCCCCGGGACCTTGGATCCCCGGTTGGGTGAGAGCCTGGACGGTGTCGGTGAGCCCCTGGTAGCCGAAATCGAGAATGTGGTTGTTGGCCAACGCACACACGTCGGGCCGAAACGCCCTCAGTGCCGGAAGATTATCCGGGTGCATGCGATAACACACCGGCTTGCGGTCGGCGAATTGGCCGTCAGCGGTGATCGTGGTCTCGAGGTTGATCAAACGGACATCCACGGCGGCCTCATTGAGGATCTCCAGCACCTCGCCCCATGGCCACGCCCAATCCACCGGGCGTGCGATCAGCCCGTTCACGCGCTCGGCCAACCGGACGTATCCCCGCGCATCACGCACATACGGTTCGCGTAGCTCCGGTTCGCCTGGATGGGGCAGGATCTGGTCGACGCCACGCCCGAGCATGACGTCACCGCCCATCATTACCTTCACGAGATCAGAATCACCGGCCATCCCAACCACTGCCGTCCATGATCAATCACCGACTTATACGCGCGCTGCCACGGTCGCACCGAGCTAACCGCGCGCCGAGGGGTCGAACGTCCTCAAGATCACACATCCTCAAGATCACGCCTAAGGTCACATCGCCAGCTCGCGCTGGGCCAGCAGAAACAAGTTCCCAGCATGGACGTCGACAGTCGGGGGACGTTCGCCCTTGGCGTTAGCCGCGACAGAGGGCACCGGCTTAAACCTATGTCGAACTCACGGTAGACAGATCGCGATTGCCGCGCTTCATAACTACCATTGGCGATCGCAAATCAGCAGCGCGCAACCGGCGGCATCCAGCGTGGCGCGACCGGAGGGCCTCAGCAGAACATCCGTCGGCCCCGGTCGCATCGGATCCACCACAACCAGTTGGATCGGCGTGGCCGTTCTTTGCAGCTGCTCCAGATAGTTGAGCAGGCTGAAGTGATCGTGCACCGACTCGATATCGAGATCCGGATAGTTTCTGCGCCAATGGGTGAGACGGTGATCGATTTGTCTTTCGATACGATGACTTCGATCGGCCGCCGGGCCGGCATCGTAGTCACAACCGATTTGCCTGCGCTGCATTGTGATAACACGCAACGGCGCCCCGCGCAGCCGGGCTTCCTGGACAGCCAACTCCAAAACAGCGCTGCAGGAAGGTGACTCATCCACCGCGGCGAGAATCAAACCGTCCTGAAGCGGCACGCTGCTCGTTGGCATAACGGCGACCGGACAATGCGCAGCAAGCGCCAACGCTGCAGCGGTGGACCCGATGCGTCCCTGCATGGCGTGTTTGACCCCGGTC
The DNA here is from genome assembly GCA_963791535.1 of uncultured Actinomycetota bacterium. Lineage (GTDB taxonomy): Bacteria > Actinomycetota > Actinomycetes > Mycobacteriales > Mycobacteriaceae > Mycobacterium. Next base: position 68,747 of record CAWBSW010000022.1, read on the forward strand.
GAGCCGACGCAGATCATCGCCACTGACCGCGAGGCCTCCAGCAGCGCCGCGGCCGGATGGGAGTGCACGACGTCGGCCTCTATCTTGACCTGTTTGCCCGTCGACTCAATTTCGGTGATCACGTTCTTGATGGCATGCTCGGCAGCGGCGACTTCAGTCGCATCGTCGCGATCACCCTCGTTGGTGGCGTCGATTGCGCACACCAGCTGCAAGGGGACGTCACGGCTTACGGCCTCATCGATCGCCCAGAGTGCGGCTTGGGCTGCTGAGCGAGAGCCGTCGATTCCGACGACAATGGACGATGACGACGAGTACGGACCGCGCATGGTGGCTCCTATCAGACCGTTACCTGGCCATGATTCGTCGCGATCGAGACGAAAGGACAGGGCCCTTGGTCCTCGATCCGCCACCATCCGGCCCTCCCTTCCATCGCAGCCGCCGAGCTACCGGAGTTCGTCTAGTAAGCCGGCTCGTCGCAAGCTCGTTATCCGTCCCTAAGGTCCTGGTCGTTTCATGACTGGCGCGACAACCGTTCCTGCTTCGATTCGCGCGTGCCAACCCGCAGCCAGCATGGCGACGCGAAGGTGATCGAGCACTGCGCCACAACTGATGAATGCCTCTCGGCCCGAATGGTCTGTCCCCGGCACCGTCCGATAACGATCGACGAACAAGCGCAGACGTTCGCCCTCAGCCACCCACCGCCATGGCTGGCTGTTGTGCACGGATGGAGCCCGGCACGTCACTAGCACCGCTTTCCGCAGAACCTCGATGTCCAGCGTCGAATGCATGACGTCACCCCTCGCCGAGTTTACGGTTCGCTATTGACGGCAGGGCGCTAGCGGTATCGCTGACTAGGGTCGTATGTCCCCGTCGGCAGGCCAGCCCACGTGATTCCGTGCGTTCATTGACATTCGACGCCGGGCCTGGACGCCTTGGTTTCGACGTAGTCGACCAGATCAGCCAACGTCCGCAGCGACGCGTAGTCCGCTTCTGGGATGTCGACGTGCAGCCGTCGGTGGATACCACGCAGAAAGTTCAGCCAATCCATGGAATCAAGATCGACTTGATCGCGCAGCAGGACGTCGTCGCGAATGTCATCGGGTTCGATTTCGGGGGCAATGGTTATCAGCACAGACAGGACCACACCACGCATGTCTTCTTCAGTCATGGCACGTCACTTTTCTAGGACGTCGGGTTGCTGGAGCAGCTCGTTGATCGCGGTGAGGAACAAGGCGCCGCGATGACCGTCACTTGCTCGGTGGTCAGCGGCGAGCGTGGCTTGCACGGTGGTGACGACGCGGATTCCTGCGTCAATGACGCACACCCGCTGGGCCGGTCTGCCGAAACCGACGAGGGCTACCTGCGGTGGGTAGATGACGCCGAAGACAGCGTCGACGCCTTTGTCACCCAGGTTTGTGACCGTGATGGTCGGGTCCGACATCTCCGAACTCCGCAGTGAGAAGGAGCGTGCCCGCGCCACGAGATCGGTTAGATCGTCCATCAATTCGTCGAGCTTCTTGTCCGGCACGTCATGTATGGCCGGCGCGACGAGGCCACCACCGCGCAGCGAGATCCCGACACCGACATGAACCCCAGTCGCGGGCTGGAACCCGTCATCTCGCCAAAATCCGTTGAACTCGCCGAACCGCTGCGCAGCGATGCCGACAGCCTTCAATAGCAAGACGGCTGGCAGTACACGTTCGTCGATGGAACGCTGTGCGTTTCGCGTAATCAGCCAGGTCAGCGAGTTTTCCAAGATGATTTCGTCGGCAAGGTAATAGTGCGGAATCTCCCGCTTGGACCGGCTCATCGCGGCCGCGATCGACTTGCGCATCTGTGCTGCGCGGTCGGCCGACGTCGGCTTGGTTTTCGGCTTGGTGGCCGGTTCCTTGGAGGCGGCGGCGTGCTCGACGTCGCTTATGGTGATTGACCCCTGCGGACCGGTGCCGCTCACCGTGTCGATATCGACGTCGAGACTTTGGGCCAGGCGGCGTGCGGCCGGTGATACCCAGCGACGTCGTTGCGGGACCGTCGGGGAAGTGACGGCGGCGCCCCGCGCGCTCGACGGTGCCGGCGCCGGCTTTGTGGCGGCTCTCGTCGACGGCCGAGGCCGTCGACGAGGCCGTCGTTCTGCACGCTCACCCGGTGCCAGCATCGTGGCCAATACTGTTCCCACTTGGACGGTTTCACCGACAGGGACGACTAGCTCGGTGACCGTGCCCTCCTGCCAGCATTCGATTTCGACCGCGGCCTTGGTGGTCTCGACGACCGCCACGATTTGGCCCCGAGTCACCTTGTCACCGGGTTTGACCAACCATTCGTCTAGGGTGCCTTCGTCCATATCGGAACCCAGGGCGGGCATCTTGAACTCGATCATTGTTGCTCGCCGAATAGGCTTTGTACGGCGGCGACGATTGTGGCACTTTGGGGCAGGGCAGCCTGTTCCAGGTGCTTTGCGTACGGCATGGGAACTTCGGCGCTGCACACTCGAGCAACCGGGGCGTCGAGGTCGTAGAAGGCTCCCTCCATCACTCGTGCCATGACCTCTGCCGCCAGGCTGCCAGTACGCCACGCCTCGTCGATCACGACGGCACGATGTGTCTTGCGCACAGATTCGAGGATGGTGTCATCGTCAAGTGGTCGCAAGACCCGCAGATCGACCACTTCGCAATCGATTCCGGCCAGTGACAACTCGTTCGCGGCGTCGAGCGTCTTCCAAAGGGAGCCGCCGTAGGTCACCAGGGTGACGTCGGTCCCGCTGCGGCGGACCGCTGCCCGGGAGATATCAGTAGGGGTAAGGGCCTCGACGTCGGCCGAGGTGTTGTAAAGCTGAACGTGCTCGAAGATCACCACCGGGTCCGGGTCCGCCAAGGCCGGCCCGAGCATGCCGTAGGCATCTTCGACGGTGGCGGGGGCTACCACCTTGATGCCCGGAATGTGTGCGTACCAAGGCTCCAGGCTATGCGAGTGCTGGGCGGCGAGCTGGCGTCCGGCCCCGGTCGCCATTCTGACAACGAGCGGGACAGAAAATTGCCCACCCGACATATGGCGAAGGGCCGCGGCGGTATTGACGAGCTGATCCAGCGCCAACAGGCTGAAGTTCACCGTCATGACTTCGACTATTGGGCGTAGTCCGTTCAGGGCGGCACCGATTCCGATACCAACGAAACCCAACTCCGATAGTGGGGTGTCACGCACCCGTTCGGGACCGAACTCCGCCAGTAGGCCTTTGGATGCCGCGTAGCTTCCGCCGTAGCGTCCGACGTCTTCACCCATCAGCACAACGCGTGGGTCGTCGCGTAAGGCGTCGCGAATCGCATCGTGAACAGCGGTTCGGTAGGTGGTCTTCATCGTGCCGGCTCCCGGGTTGACTCTTCGATCGCTTCCCATCCCTCGGACGAGGAGGGTGTAAGCACGTCACGCTCGAGATCCGCTGCGTCCTCCCATGTCCCCGCCTCAGCGAACGCCACCGCGGCCTCGATCTCGGCTGCCGCGGAATCTTCGATTTCACGCACGTCATCATCGGAGAGTGTGCCGTCGAGCAGGCACTGCTCGGTAAATGACCGGATCGGGTCACGCTCGCGCCACTGTTCGACCTCGGCCTTGTCTCGATACAGTTCCGGGTCGAACATCGAATGCGCCCGGAACCGGTAGGTGCGGAACTCGATGAAGAAAGGGCCACCGGTGTTGCGGACCTGATCGACACCCTGTTGCGCGGCGGTGTGGCAAGCCTCGACATTCATCCCATCGACAGCCAGCGTCGGAACGCGGTACGAAGCCGCCTTGACGGTGAGATCGGTCTGCGACTGCGCCCGCTCCAACGCGGTTCCCATCGCGTAAAGGTTGTTCTCGCAACAGAACAACACCGGCAAGTGCCACAACGCGGCCATGTTCAACGACTCGTGAAATGCGCCCTCGGCCACGGCGCCGTCACCGAAATAGCAGGCCGTGACCTGGTGACGCTGCAGCATGGCATCAGCGAGTGCTATGCCCACCGCGAGTGGCAGGCCGCCGGCGACGATCGCGTTGCCACCGTAGAACCGCTTGGACGCATCGAACAGGTGCATCGACCCGCCGCGTCCGCGTGAGCAGCCCTCCTGCTTGCCAAACATCTCGGCCATGATCGAGGTCATCGGGATACCGCGCAACAGCGCGTGCGCATGCTCGCGGTAGGTCGCGACCACGGCGTCACCGCCGGTCAACGTGCGCAATGACCCGGCAGCGACGGCCTCCTCCCCGACATAGAGATGCAGGAATCCACGAATTTTGCCCTCTCCGTAGAGTTCCGCGCATTTCTCCTCCATGCGGCGTACGCGGACCATATCCGACAACAGTCCACGCGCCAGGTCCCTATCGGTCATAACGGCACCCCCTCGGCGCGGTGGTCAGGCTGTTGCTCGATGGTGGAGGTATCACCTTCGGGCAGCCCGAGTTCGCGAGCCTTCAGCAGCCGCCGCATAATCTTGCCGCTGCTCGTGTGCGGCAACGTGTCGGCGAACTCAATCTCTTTGGGCGCCACCGCGGCCCCGAGCCGCTTGCGCGCGTGGCCAAGCAATTCCAGGCGCAGGTCTTCGTCGCCGACTACACCATCTTTCAGAGTGACAAAGGCTTTGACGATTTCGCCGACTGTTGGATCGGGCTTGCCGATGACTGCCGCTTCGGCCACCGCGGGATGATCGGTAAGCGCGCTTTCTACCTCGAACGGGCCGATCAGATGTCCCGCGGACTTGATCACGTCGTCTTTGCGTCCGACAAACCAAAAGTAACCGTCGGCATCTTTCTTGGCGAGATCTCCGGTCAGGTAGAGCCCGTCGGTGAAACACTTTCGGTATCGCTCCTCGGCGTGCAGATAGCCGCGGAACATCGATGGCCAGCCGGACTTGAGCGCGAGCTCACCCTCGATCCCGGGTTCGTCGATGACCGTCGTTGTGCCGTCGTCGTTGTGGCGCACTATATATGCGTCCACTCCAGGCAGCGGCCGGCCCATCGAGCCAGGCTTGATGTCGAACGCCGGGGTATTCGCAATCATGATGCCGCCCGTCTCGGTCTGCCACCAATTATCGTGAATCGCTAAGCCCAGCACGCGCTTTCCCCACCAGACCGCTTCAGGGTTGAGCGGCTCGCCCACACTTGCGATGAAACGAAGCCGCGGAAAATGGTATTGCGCCGGCAGTTCGGGGCCTGCTTTGATCAGCATCCTTATTGCGGTCGGTGCCGTATACCACACCGACACATTCTGGTCCTGCAGAATCCGATACCACCGCTGGGCATCGAACTCCGCCTCGTCGACGATGGAGGTAACCCCGTGCAGCAGCGGACTGACGATGCCGTAGGACGTTCCGGTCACCCAGCCGGGATCGGCTGTGCACCAATAGATGTCGTCGGGATGCAGGTCAAGCGCATACAAGCCGGTGATGTAGTGCATCGCGACGGCGCCGTGTACGTGGATAGCACCTTTTGGTGTACCGGTGGTACCGCTGGTGAAGTGCAGTAGCGCCGGATCATCAGCGGTCGTGGGCTCGATCGGGGTGTTCTCGTCGGCTGCGTTCATCCAGTGCCAGAAGTTGAGCGTCCCGGGCAGCTGGTCGCCGGCTTTGTCTTCGTCGACTACCAAAATGTGCCGCACCGACGGCATTCGACTATGGATCTTGGCGATCTTGCGCTGGTAAATCGCTCGAGTCGTCACCAACACATCGGCTTGCCCGATGTTCACTCTGGTAGCGATTGGCTCCGGCCCGAAGGCCGAAAACAGCGGCGAAACGACGCCGCCGTTGCGAAGCGCACCCAGCATCGTGATGTAGAGCTCGGGGCGGCGGCCCATGATCGTGAACACACGGTTGCCCTTGTTGATGCCGAGCGAGCGCAGCACGCCGGCGAATCTATTGACAAGCCGGCTGAGCTCGGCGTAGCTGAGATCTCGCGTAGTGATCGCGCCGTCCCAGCCGTTGTCGGTGACGAACCGTAACGCTGTCCGTCTCGCGGCTGGGCCCGCCGCGTGCCGGTCGACGGCGGCGTAGGCGATGTTGCACCTGCCGGGCCCCATGCCTTCGCACAACGCAGGCACATCGGACCAGCGGAATCGCGCACGCGCATTCTCGTAGTCCGTAAGGTTGGGCCCGACTCCGTAGCCGTGGGGCGATTTGCGGATGATATCCATGAGGGTCCTAGGTGCGTGGCCAGCCGGTTCCCGCAAAGTAGTCGACTCGGCGGTTCGCTGCCATGACTGTCCCTATTCGGTCGCTTGGGCGTCTTCATCGTTTTCCGAGCACTCCATGCCGCAATAGAGACGAAAGTCATCAGTCAAGACGCGTTTTGTCCTTGGGCCAAGGGCGCTCTGGGCCGAGGTCCGCTCATCGTCCGAATCCGCCGAGATGCATTCGTGCGTTTTGGGCGAGCCGAGCCGGCGGAACCGGGTCCGCCGGAAGACCTCCGTTTCGTCGCCTGTGGCCAACCAATGCCAGGCCATGAGATCCGGATCGTCGACGCCGCCGGCAACGAGTTGGGTGATCGCCGTGAAGGTCGCATCGAGTTCCGCGGTCCACCAAACGCTCAATCCCAGAGACGTCGTCGTTCCGATTTTTGGTTTGATATCTGGCCGCACAGGGCCGTTCCTTGGCACAGGCTCGATAGTCGGCGATGGGTCAATCCTGCTGACTGCAAACCACGTCATCACCGCCTTCAACGGTCACTTGGCATCGTGGTCATGACGGACCTCACGCACCCCCCGTACCCAGTTTCGCTGATCGGGCGCGACACAGTGCATGACCTCGCCTTGCTGCGAATCACCGGATGCCGCCCACCTCGGCCGCTTGTCGTCGACTTCGACGACTTCACCGAAAACACGACGCTGATGGCATTTGAATATGGCACCACCCGGCAAAAGGGCAACGAGATCACCTTGAATCCCGCCACACGGATAGGTCACATGACGCGGCGCCTCGGGCCGGCCGACGGACTGACTGCGTTGACAGACGAGGCGATGGAATCGTCGTTCCCGACCTTGCGCGGCGCGAGTAGTGCCCCGGCGATGATTAACGAAGTGGCTGTCAATGTGTTGCTCGGCAAGGAAACCCTTGGCGTCGTCGGCGTCGTTATCGCAAACGCCGCCTACCACCTGGCGCCAATTCAGGTCGAGGAAGTTCTCAACGCGGACAACACTTCGTACGGTGAAACGCGCTTCATGTTGTCGCAGGGCCTCGCAGTGAGTGGTCGCCATATTCGGGCGATGTACGAGAAAGCCCTGTCCGAGGGTGAATAGCGCGTCAGTCGAATTCGCGTGTGGATGTCACCCACTTCCGCGGCCGTCTATATAGCGGAGGCCTCCCACGGCTGCGCACCGACCGACTCCATGTCGTCCTCGTCGACACCATGCGCCCGGGCCCATTCGCGCCGTAGCGACGCCATCGACTACCGGTTCGACCGCATCGAGGAGGCGATGGTGTTCGGCCGTGCCGACGACCGGCGCCTTTGGCAGGCTACGGTTGACGCCCTCAGCCCGAGCGTAAGGGCGTCAACGTATTTGGCGGGTTCCCCGCGCTAATTTTCCACGAGATATTTGCTTACCGCAGTTCGGGCAGAACCTTTCGGCAGCGTGGTGCTCTGCTCCGCAGCTCGCACAGAAGTGGGGTTCCGTCGCCGTCAACTGTTGCGCGGGAACGACGCCGAGGGGTTGGACGGCGCTGACTTTTTCATGAGCCCCATGAATCGAGAGCGGCGCAACGGGTGAGGCCGCGGCTTCGGCGAGACGCTGCCGACGGTTTCTCAGCACCATGAAGATCGCACGGCCACCAACGGCGAGCACCAGTAAAACGGCACTTACGATGTACCACAACAGATTTGAGCTATGCAACACCGATACATCACCGTACTGCTGGCGCAGATTGGCTGCGCTCGTCCTGAGATCGGCCAGCCCGGGATAGTCGGGTGACATCGCCAAGGTCTGGTCGAAATCCTTGATCGCGTCGCCGTAGCGGCCGGAGTAGTAATGGCCGAGCCCTTTGCGGTAGTACACATCAGCGGGTCCGAGCATCGGCTTGACAGCCTTGCCCGCCAGTAGCGCCGCGAGACCATCTGCGGGTGCGACGAAGTTGAATGCCTGCGGTTCGCCGGCGGGGGCGAAGCTGTTCACGCCGATCACCTTGCCGTTGAGCTCGATGGTCGGCCCGCCACTCATGCCTTCCGTGACCGCGGCATCGATTTCATATTCCGGAATGGATTGCATGGTCGACTTTTTGCTGACCGTGCCGCTCTTGTTCGTTGGGTCCAGTGAAGGATCGGTGACCCGTTGGGTGGTCTCCGGGAAACCCACCGCGAGAATCGATGTACCGATGCTCACGTCGGCGTCGGTAGCCAACTCGGACGACGGCATGTTGTGCTTTTCCACCTTGAGAAGAGCGACGTCGCCTTTGCCTTGGGGCCGGAAATCCACGACATTGGCGGGCATCTTCCCGGCAACCTTTATCCCGGTGCCGTACAACAACGTGAGACTAATCTCCGGACCCCGGTCGGCAGTGTCGCCTTCGACCCGTGCGCTCTTCAGAAGCCACTCCAGTGCTGCGACCGGGTCCCGGGCCTGAGGCGAGTCGGGAAACTGATTCGTATACGCACTCACGGCATTTTTGAGTATTAACTCTTTTGCGCTCTCCGGATCGACGCAGTGACCTGCGGTCGCCACCCAACCGTCGGGATTGACGACGAAACCGGTGCAGCCCCAGGTTGCGACGAAGGGGACATTCGAACCTTCGCCAAACTGAGACAGCATCTGGCCGCTGGGCAGCCGGACCTGGCCGTAAGTCTGACCCGCGAGGTACATTACGGCCGGCCGGATCATGGCCGCCGCCCTTTCCTGCGGGTTGACCTGCGGACGACCGCCATCGGCAGATCCGGTGCCGGGTGACCCAACCAACACCGCCAGAGCAGCCGCAGACAGCATCGCCAACGCCCGGCCCCAACGAGCGCGTCTGGCCATGATTCCTCCTCGTATCGAACCTGGCCTTTGACGATCCGGCACGTCGCGTGGTGGGGGTAGGGACCGAAGTCCCATGCCCAGAGGTCATTGGTTTCGACTTCAGCCGTCGGGCATGGGGCCCGCAGTCCGTGAACTGCTTCTAAATCTCAGGTGTCGGCAATACGCTGATCGCCACGGCAAGCTGAGAAGCGCGAACCCAAAGTCTTCGTTGTGCTCGTTGGCGCGGTTCCTGGGGCTGCATCGCGGCTAGCAGATTACCGCCGTCGATCATCGCGCGGTGTTCGCGCTTTGGAAATCAGCGCCAATAGACATGCGCGAAAAGCCTTCTCGTCGAGGCGCATTCGGAGGACGATCTGGCTATCAGTATGGCCGGCCACAAGCAAGCGCAACAGCTCGCCTTCCTGTTCGGTCAATGCGGAGACGGCGCCCATGAAGTCCTCGCGCGCGCGGTTGGCGAGCCAGGCAGTAGCGGCGCGGGTGTCAAAGAGAAACTCGCCAGCGGCGGCGTTCTTGCTGGCGGCAAGCACTTCAAATCCCGTAGAACTCCAGTCCAGCGACCACCTCGCGCGTCATGCGTTCGAACACATCAGGCCGACTGACCGGGCGGCGCGCCTTCAGGCCCATCAGGACTATTTCGTCGCGAAAAGCCTGCGCGGCCAGGGCGATAGTGGGCCGTGCGATCGGAAGTTCGTCCGGCGCTTGATCGAGGTAATCGCGGCATGATTGTGTGAAGTAGCGGCCGGTCTGCATGAACGGTCTGATGGCGCTGCCCAAACCAGCGACACCGGGTGGGCTCAGGCGCACAGTACCCGGGCGTTGACGGGCGTCGTCGCTGGCGGGTATTGCCATGGTGGCAAACTAACAGCACCCGGGATGACGTGTTAGGGACTTACGTCCCGGTGAAAGTCGCGAAAGTCCTTGACTGGCAAGCACCGATCATCGACGCCGATCGAGGTCAAATGATCCGGTGAGGAAGGACTTTAGGCACTCGTGTTGGTGGCGTGGACACCATAGCGTTTGCTTCGGCGAAAGTTGCCGTTCGCTGCGACAGGATTTGCAGCGTCATATCACGAAATTTGAGGAGATTGACAATGACGAAGACCACCGAAAAGACCGAGGCACGCTGGGCCGAACTGTCTGACGAGGTGCTCGAATCGGTCGAGGCAAGCCGTAAGCAGGCCATCGACGCCATCCGCAAGTTCGTCGATCAGGTGGGTGGAGAGGTCCCCGATGAGGCGCGGCGCAAGAACGTCATCGACGCCGCCCTGGACTTAACCGAAGAGCTGGTCACCGGGCGGATCGAGTTCTTCCGCGGCGTGGTGCGAAGCGCGGGCCAGGCGGTAGGCGGCAAACACTCGTAACGGCTCAACGATCCAGGGCCGATGGTCAAACGGTTGCCCGAGCGGCACCGCCCGGCCATCGGTCATTAGTCATTCGACGTCCGGCTCCCCCGAAAGGCGCATGACGGCGTTCCGCGCGGCGTGCTGCAGTTCCACTGCCGCAGCCCAGTCGGCGCCCGACGGCCAAATCGGCTCACCAACCGCGATGTCGACGGCTCCCCGTCGCGGAAAGCGGTGCTCTGGCCGCAGGATTGTCCGCGTCCCGCGGATGGCCACCGGGACGGCGGGCACACCGGTTTCGGCGGCCACCACGAATGCGCCCATGTGAAAGGGCCGCAACCCGGGGGCGCGGGCCAGGCGGCCTTCGGGGAAGATGACGAGCGACTGTCCGGCTCGCACCAGGGCAGCCAGCCGGTCGGCGTCGGCCACGCCGTGCGCGCGCTGGTGGCGTTCGACGAACTGGTGGCCCAGCCGCCTGAGCACGAATCCGTTGAGTGCCTGACGCTCGAGCACTTCACCCGCGACGAAGTGGAACGACTGTGGCATCACCGCAGCCAGCACCGGCCCGTCGATCCAGCTGGCGTGGTTGGCCACCGCGATGGAGGTCCCTGCTGGGAGCTGGTCGAGGCCATGCACCGCAATCGGCGTACCGGTAAGGCGAGCCAGCAGCCGCATCGATCCCTGGGCCACCCGCCAGCGCCATTGCGGTCGCGGTAGCAACAGCAGCAAGACGGCAACCGACAACCCAAGAACCGTGTACACCACCCACGTATAGACGGCGAACGCCACAGCGCCCGCCGCGCGACCAGCGCGGCGCAGCGACGGCAGGGCGCCGCGGAGGCGAAGCCGGGCCAACTCCCACCACATCGCACGCGGTCGCACGCCGATCTTTCCTGCCTGGTAGATCTGCCGGCTAGCGGCCCGCCGGATCTTTCCGCTCGAGGTCTTCAGCACAGTGCGCGGTGGCGCCAAGACCACGTCGTCGGGAGGCACCCCTAGCAGATCCACTGCAGTGGCTGCGATTTCGGAGCGCAATGCGGCGCGGCTGTCGTCTCCGGTCGCTCGGCTCTCTGCCATGACGACGAGTCGCTCGGCACCCCCCGACGGGTCGGGAGAAGCGAACACTGCCACACATCCCTTGCGCACACCTTTGATGTTGCCGACCGCCTCTTCGAGCTCCGCCGGGTGCAGATTGCGTCCGGCCCGGATGATCACGTCCTTTACCCGACCGGTGACGAACAGGTCGGCGCCGGCCATGTAGCCGAGGTCGCCCGTGTCGAGCCAGTCGTCATGAAACAGTGCACGTGTCGCCGGCGCGTTGTTGAAATAGCCGGCGGTTGCCGAGGGACCACGGAACTCGATGCGACCTTCACGGCGATCACCCAACTCGTTTCCGGCGGCGTCGACGATCCGGATCTCGTGGCCTGGCAGCGGATGGCCGCAGGCGACGAAACGGAGGTCTTCCGGTGCACCCGGTTCCGCCGGCTCGGCCCGTCCGGAACGGGTGAATGCATCTCGGCGGATTCGGTCGATGACCGGACCCCGTCCGAGCGGCGGGAAAGCCAGGCCCACCGCGGACTCGGCCAACCCGTACACCGGCGTCATCGCATCCCGCCGAAACCCATAAGGACCGAAGCGATCGGCGAACCGCTCGATCGTCGTGGGGCTTACCGGCTCAGCGCCGTTGTAGGCCAACCGCCACGAGCTCAGGTCGAGTCCTTGGATCTCATCGTCGCGGACCTTGGCGAGGCAGAGTTCATAGGAGAAGTTCGGGCCGGCCGACATGGTTCCTTGGTTGGCGTGGATCGCCCAGAGCCATCGTGACGGGCGAATCAGGAACGCCTGGGGGCTCATCACCACCAGCGGGACACCGAAATACATGCACCCGAGCCACGCACCGATCAAACCCATGTCGTGATACAGCGGCAGCCAACTGACAAAGGTGTCCGCCCCCGAAGCCGCTGCGGCCTGACCCATCACCCGGATGTTGGCGAGCAGGTTTCGGTGCGTGAGTGCGACTCCCTTGGGCTGCCCGGTGCTGCCCGAAGTGTATTGGACCAGCGCGAGGTCGTCGGCTCGCGGCCGCGGAAGCACGTCTTCGCCTGCGCCCGTGAGGGATTCGGGAACGACGACGTGACGTAGGCTTTCGACGTTCGAGCGCAGCAGGTGGCCGAGGGTAACGGCCTCGGGCACGGTGACGAGCAGTGTGGCCCGGGCGTTCGCGAGGATGCCGGTCGTGCGACGCAGGTGATCCGCCAGCTGGGAAGGCCGGGCCGGCGGGTAGACCGGAACAGGTACGGCGCCGGCGAGGACCACACCGGCAAAGGTGGCGAAATACGCCCGGCAGGTGGGCAACATGATGGCGACCGTGTCGCCCGGCATGACGTCGTGCGCGATCAACCCGGCCGCTACCGCAGCCGCCTCCTGGCGCAGCGTGGCATAGGTCACGTCTATGGGGGCGCCAGCATCGTCGAGGATGCGGATGTGCGTTCGGTCCGGGGTCGCGCGGACATGCCAATTGAGGGCGTCGTTCAGAGTCAAGGTTGTGTCTGGCGCCAGAACACCCGGGGCGGTGGCCGGAAGTGAAACCATGCCACGGTCCTCCACCATGGCGGGCTGGCCGCTAGCGACGGCCGCTAAGAGATCGCGCGGCGTCTCCGCACTGGCCAGGATGTGGGGCGGCAGTGCCACCCCGAATTTGTCCTGGACGCGCAGCAACAGTTCCGCCAGCTCAAGGCTGCCGATGCCCAGGTTGTCAAACGTGCTGTCAAGCGTCACCGAGGGCGGCGTGGCATGTGGGTGAACCTCGGCGACGAGGCCGCGCACCAGCGCCAGGATGGGAGGGGCGCACTCTTGGTTTGCCATTGGTCATGAAGCAGCCTGGGAGCCCTGGACCCGTTTGCGAAGACGTGCCGCGAACACCGCGGCCCGATCGAGGTCGTGGTCATTAGGCCGTCCCTTGTTGATCCCACCGATGAACCCGAATGGCCCAACCGTGTCGAACCCGCGGCAAGAAAACGAACCGATCACTTCAAAGCCCTTCGATTCGAGATGGTCCCGGACCGGTTTGTTGTAATCCAACAGCGGAATTTGCCGGGCGCCGCTGGTGAAGAAAGTGAACGCTCGGATGTGGTCAACGGCTGGTAGGCGACGTATTAAGCTCCGTAGCCTGCCATCCACCGTCATGTAATAAATGCCGGACCCGAAACCGACGAGGTCGTACTCGCGGAACGTTTCGGGGTCGACTGACTCGGGTTCGACGACCTCGGCATCAAGCACCGCAGCCATCCGATCGGCTATGCGGCGGGTATTGCCGTGCGATTTCGAAACGCAGACGATGAGCGACTTCATAGCCCAACTCCTCGAATAATGGCCCGGACGGGTCCATGCTGCGTGGGCACCTCGCCGTCGGGTAAGGGCGCAATGGCACGAAGGCCCGGGGCGTAAGTCACTTTTGGTCCGGTCAGTCGAACGCGTGGATTACCTGGCGGGCCACCTGCTGGATCTGCCGGCGAGTGTCGTCATCGAGCGGTAGGTCATCGGGGGCCGGGATCTCCCCGGTCGCAGTGACCACCCCGGGTTCCTCCTGCTCCCAGCGCGCGTTGACCTTATCGCCCAACGCACGCACGGGCCCGTTGTCGGAAAGCACCCGGCCGTGAAACCGCTCGATGCCGTCGACGCGTGCCGCGACCGCCAGCGCACCGAGCAGCAGTGTCCCGATCCCGCGGCCCTGGTAGGCATCCGCCACGGTGAGCGCAACCTCTGCCGACGCGAGGTCGTCTTCATCCCGAATGAAGCGTGCATCGGCGACAACCGGCCCGTCCACGCCGTCGGTGACGATCCAGACGAAGTGGTCAACGTAATCGACCTCGAACAGGTAGGCCGACCGTGCCTCGGTCGGAGCGCCACCTTGGTACCGCCGGTACAGAGTCTGCCGCGAGAACGCGCCGCTTTCCTTGAAGCGCTCGGCATCGCCGGGCAGGACTGGGCGCAGCAATAGCCCGGCACCGTCTTTGGCCGATACCGGGATCGGGGCGACGTATGCGGCCAACCGCTGTCGCGCGGTACGGACCATCCGATCGGCGACGACCGGCATTGCCAGCATGCACTCGAAAGCGACGTCGTATCCGAAATACCCGCACACGTCATCTTCCGCGATCACCGTCGCCGTTCTGGGTGCGTTTCGCAGCAACGCGATTTCACCGACAATCGTCCCTGGCAACAGCTCGGTCACCGCAATCTGTCCATCCGGGCCGACGTGCCTGATCTCCAGTCGACCCGACGCGATGATCGCAAACGACACCGCTCGCTCACCCTGTCGCATCAGGACCTCGCCGGCGCGCACATGCAGGGGCTCCAGGTTGGCAGCCAACGCTGCAAGGTCCTCCTCGGGGATATCGGCGAACACATGTAGCGCCGTCAGTTCCTCGGTGCTAACGCCGCTCACGATGGCCCGCTTAGAAGCCCGGCGCGAGCCGGATTTGCGTCGCTTCGGCGGCACCTGCCGACCGTGATCAGTTGAGGCAGCGGTCATCTCGCCAATTCCTGTGTCGCTGCGCTTCCGACGCAAGTAACTTCACACTGCGTCATCACCGGATGTACGGTACGCGACCGGCGCAGCCAGCGCCCGGGCAATTCGCAGGTAAGCGCAGTGACAAAAGACCCTGTCGTGCTGGGACTTCGGCAGATCCAATGCCAGACCAGAGCATTCCGGTAGTCGTGCTCTTGGCCTCTACGTCTCGGCGAGCCAGAAGTGGTCGCATGGACTAGGTAAGGCTAGCCGGTAGACGACGATGAATTCAGCGACATGGCGGCATCATTGGCCACAGCGCAGGCCGACGAGCACGATCTATCAGTTGACCGACCGTCTGCACGACGGGCATAGGGCCCGGGTACCCGCTCACGAGATCACGGCCACAGTGTCCGCATGGTTGGCGGAGGTGGGCCCCCACAGCCCATTGGTTGACGACCTTGCACGCGCGGTGAGTGTCGGTGATTGGCCGGCAACCTATGCCTTAGGCGAGTACTTATCCGTCGATGTAGCTGTTGCCAGTTGACTACCCAACCACACCTGAAGACGGGCGGCCGGTCAGCCTGACGTTGCGCAGAACACCCGGCTTCGTTGGAAAGAACGATTGCCAAACATCCGGATGACTTTGGCCTCTATCCCCGACCTGGAGGACCTGGCAGGATCGAAGGCCCTACCAGATCACCGCCCCACCGCTATTCGGCTCAGCACCAATGGATTAGCAACATGAACGCACTACCCGCCTCGCACGAGGGGCCCGACTTCACCAAGATCGAGAATCGCGCGCCATCGGTGGCACGGATGTTCTTCGACCGCGTCGCCGCGACCCCGCACGCGGAGGCCTTTCGGTATCCGCAAGAGGACGGCTGGGAGAGCGTGACCTGGCAGCAGGTCGGCGAACGCGTCTACAACATCGCCGGCGGGTTGATTTCACTGGGAATCGCCCCAGAGGATCGGGTCGCCCTCGCGTCGTCGACGCGCTACGAGTGGGTGCTCGTCGATTTCGCCGTGATGTGCGCCGGCGCCGCGACCACCACCGTGTATCCGACGACAAACGCCAGCGATGTCGCCTACATCGTCGCCAACTCCGGAAGCCGGGTGGTAGTCGCGGAGGATCAGACCCAGCTCCACAAGCTGCTCGAGCACCGCGCCGAACTGCCTGATGTGAGCAAGGTCGTGATCATCGACGGCAAGGGCGACGGCGATTGGGTGATCACCCTCTACGAGCTGGAGCAGTTGGGTAAGCAACTGCTCGCCGACTCGCCCAACGCCATCAACGAGCGGGTTGCAACCGTCGGTCCGGACCAGCTCGCCAGCCTCATCTACACTTCCGGCACCACCGGGCGGCCGAAGGGCGTGCGGCTGACCCACGGGGCATGGACGTACACCGCTGCGGCCATCGACGCGCTCAACATCCTCGGCCCCGACGACCTGAACTTCCTGTGGCTGCCACTGGCACACGCATTCGGCAAAGTGATGCTGGCACTGCCGCTGCAGATCGGCTTCCCCACCGCGATCGACGGCCGCGTCGAGAGGATTGTCGATAACCTCGCGGCCCTCCGTCCCACCATCATGGGTGCAGCACCGCGCATCTTCGAGAAGGCACATGCCCGCATCGAGGGGATGGTCGCCGAGCAGGGCAGGCTCACGAAAACGATGTTCGACTTGGCAATTGGAATCGGCACGCGGGTGTCGCAAGCCCGGCAAGCCGGGAAG
This sequence comes from uncultured Actinomycetota bacterium, assembly GCA_963791535.1. Taxonomy (GTDB): domain Bacteria; phylum Actinomycetota; class Actinomycetes; order Mycobacteriales; family Mycobacteriaceae; genus Mycobacterium. The sequence continues at coordinate 85,299 of CAWBSW010000022.1, forward strand.
AAGCCTTCGTTGGCGTCATCGCTGGCCTACAAGGTGGCCGACCGGCTGGTGTTCTCCACCATCCGCGAGCGGTTTGGTGGGCGGTTGCGGTTCTTCGTCTCCGCGGCTGCCGCTCTGGACCGTGACGTCGCGCAATGGTTCGACGCAGTCGGCATCGTCGTGCTCGAGGGCTACGGCCTGACCGAGACTGCGGCCGCATCATTTATCAACCGCCCCAACGCTTACCGGCTCGGAACGGTCGGCTGGCCGTTCCCTGGAACGGAGGCCAAGATCGCCGACGACGGCGAGGTCTTGCTCCGGGGACCTGGTGTGATGACCGCCTACCACGATCTACCGGAAGCCACCGCCGAGGCACTCGACGAGGACGGTTGGTTCCACACCGGCGACGTCGGGGAGATCGACGCCGACGGCTATCTGCAGATCACCGACCGCAAGAAGGACATGTTCAAGACCTCGCAAGGCAAGTACGTGGCGCCATCGGGGATCGATGCGAAATTCAAGGGCCTCTGTCCGTATGTGAGCGAGCTTCTCGTCTACGGGGAGGCTAAGCCCTACTGCGTGGCGCTGGTGAGCCTCGACAACGAAGCGATCACCGACTGGGCCGGCACGCAAGGTCTGGTGGGCAATTCCTTCGCCGAGATAGCCCGTGATGAGAAAACACAGCAACTGATCGCCGGCTACATCGACGAGCTGAACCTGGAACTGAATCGCTGGGAGCAGATTAAGAGATTCACGATCATCGACCGCGAACTCTCGATCGAAGCCGGCGACCTGACGCCGAGCTTGAAGCTGCGCCGCAAGTTAGTCATCGAGAAATTCGCCGAGCGCCTCTCGGCTCTCTACGAACAATGAGGAGCGTGCAGACCTAACAACGACCAATGCGACTGGCTGAAAGTTCGACAGCGAAAAGCTAAGCACTACAACATGAGTCCAGTTTCTGCGGAAGCACGCAGTTCGAAAGCCAGCTGGCACAACGCTTTCAGCGAGAATCCAGTGCAACCCCTGTGCGGCTACCGTACGAACTTGGAAGACCGATACGAGAGGCAGCGGGTCACAGTCGCCATGACGCCCCGACACTTTCCTGCGTTGTTCACCGACCTTTATGAGGTTACGATGGCGCAGGCCTATATCGCTGAACACATGTCGGGAACGGCGGTGTTCGAGACCATGTTTCGCAGGCTCCCCCAGGGCCGGTCCTACGTGATGGCTGCCGGCCTGTCAGATGTGCTCGATTTTCTCGAAGCGTTTCAATTCCAGCCGGAGGATATTGACTACTTGCGCGGATTGCGGTTGTTTACCGAGGAATTCCTGCAGTACCTCTCCGCGGTTCGCTTCACCGGAGACGTGTGGGCAGTACCTGAAGGGACGGTGGTGTTTCCCAACCAGCCGATCGTGCAGGTGATCGCCCCAATTCTGGAAGCCCAGCTCGCCGAGACATTCGTGGTAAACCAGATTCACCTACAAAGCGTGATCGCGAGTAAGGCTGCCCGTGTGGTCGGAGCCGCTCGCGGACGAATGGTGGTGGATTTCGGAGCGCGGCGCGCGCACGGCACCGACGCGGCGCTCAAAGTCGCGCGAGCCGGTTATCTCGCCGGCATTGCGGGCACATCGAACCTGCTCGCGGCGCGCGAGTACGGAATCCCCGCGTTCGGCACGATGGCTCACAGCTTCATTCAAGCCTTCGATAACGAGCTCGACGCGTTTGACGCATTCGCCCGGCTCTACCCGGGCACAACCTTGCTCGTCGATACCTACGACACACTGCACGGTGTCGACCACGTCATCGAACTCGCCAAACGTCGGAATGACTTCGATGTGGCAGCGATTCGGCTCGATTCCGGGGACCTCGGCGCGCTATCGAAGGCGGCACGCGCAAAACTCGACGCGGCGGGTTTGAACCAAGTCGAAATCGTCGCTTCGTCCGGTCTCGACGAGTACCGAATCGCGGCGCTGATGGATGATGGCTGCCCCATCGATGCCTTCGCGGTGGGAACCAAACTCGCTGTGGCCCAAGACGCGCCCGCGCTCGACATGGCTTACAAGCTCGTGGAGTACGACGGCATCGGGCGGACCAAATTCTCCAGCGGCAAGGTGATCTATCCGGGGCGTAAGCAGGTAGTCCGGCGGCTTGATCACGGGGTCTTCGCCGGCGACACGATCGGTCAGCCCGACGAACAGCTCGACGGAGAGCCGCTGCTGATGCCCGTCATGAAGAATGGCCGGCGCCTTCTGCAGCACGATCCCGGCTTACCGGCGTCGCGGAGCTGGGCGCGCCAGCAGATCGATCGGCTTCCGCCTCAGCTTCGTTCGCTGGAAGCTATCGGCTGGTCCTACCCGGTGGACATCAGCCCAGGGATCGCGGGCGAGCTGGAAAGGCTACGTCGCGCTCAGCAATCGATGGGTTGACTGTTCGCCCGCAGATCACGGCTGGACCGAGAACACGGTGACGGAGCCGGACCAATAGTCGCCGACGTAGCCCGCGCCATCGATATGTCGCCGAGGTCCTCAACAACGCCGGGCTCGCCACGGTGGTCTTCGACCTGCTGACGCCCGATCAAGCACGCGACCGCGCCAACGTCTTCGACATCGCATTGCTCGCCCGCCGATTGGTCGACGTCACGGGCTGGCTGGCCGGCCAACCCGACACCGCGTCAGTGCCGGTCGGTTACTTCGGTGCCAGTACCGGTGCGGGCGCGGCGCTGGCTGCGGCACGCATCCCGGTGTCAAGGTAGCGGCGGTGGTATCCCGCGGCGGGCGGCCTGATCTTGCGGGTGAGTCGCTGCGCGAGGTGCGCGCTCCGACCCTGTTGATAGTGGGTGGACGCGACGAGATGGTCCTCAAGCTGAACCGGCAGGACAGGCGGCGATCCCTGCCGAGTGCGAGGTCGCCGTGGTCCCTGCCGCCACCCACCTTTTCCAGGAACCGGGCACGCTCGAGCAAGTGGTGGTGCTGGCGCGCGACTGGTTCATCGACCACCTAGCTCACCCGGGGCAATAGACCGGTCGAAAAGCCATGGCGGACAGCGGTTCAGCACACCGGACTGTGCCGCACACGGCGGATTTGCAGCCTTGCATGCAAAGTCGCTCGCCTCGTTCCTTTTTTGGGGGTCGTCAAAGGCTGAACTTGAAAGCGGCGGAATCAAGTTTGAGCGTGGCGCGGCGCTCAGCTGGCCGGTGTGATAAGCCCGTAATGCCCGGGTAATTGCGCAGGCGAACCTCGACGTCAACGGCCGGCTAGTCCGCGCGCAGGTCGAAGGCGTCACCGCGGCCGAAGCAATCGATCGACTCGAGGCGCGCCTGCGTCATCGACTGGAACGCAGCGCCGAACACTGGGAAGCCAAGCGAGGCGGCATCCCTCGGGTTGGTCCGCACGAATGGCGGCGCCAGTCCGAGCCCACCCACCGGCCGACATATTTCCCCAGGCCGGAAAGCGAACGCCGAATCATGCGTCACAAGTCGTACAGCCTGCCAACCAGTACTGTCGACGAGGCCGCGGTCGAGATGGAGCTGCTCGACTACGACTGCCACCTGTTCACAGAGGAGGGCGCAGCAGGACAGCGTGCTGTATCGCGAAGGCCCCGCGGAATACGGCCTCGCACAGGTCAATCCGGAATCTGCAGACAAGCCGGCGCCGTTCGAGCTGCCCCTGACCATCAGTCCGCAGCCAGCTCCGCGGCTCACCGTCGAGCCGGCAATCGAACGGATCGGGTTGCTTGGCCTACCGTTCCTGTTCTTCGTCGATACTGCCCGAGACCGGGGAGCGTGTTATATCACCGCTACGACGGCGGGCCACCGCTGGATCGCCGTGCTCACTTAATCTGACATGAGCGTGCAGCACCGGTTGGTGGGTGAGGCGACCGAGCTCGCCGATCTTTGTCCGTGCGTAGTCCTCGGAACCAGGTAGCTGCCCGTGCGTCGTTACCTCGACGTCGAGAACAGCCGGTAAATCGGGTCCCTGTCTCATGATTCGTCGCTACGCTCTCGCAAATCGTCGCCGTAGGGCCAAAGGTCATCGTGAACGCAGTACACCGTCGCACATCCTTGCGCGGGCCTTGTTCAGTGGTGCAGATGCGTGACCAGCTCGTCGGTACTGGCTTGGATATCGGTTGATGTCAAAGCGAACAGCTGATTCGCCAAATGGGACAACGCCCGGGCGATCGCAAGTTCGTCGCCGATCTGGGCCACCGGCTCGTCGGCCGGATCGAGTCGCGCGAAACCAACACCGACGAACTTCTTGTCTGCCCAGGACAGGCGCGCCTTTGCCCGGGTGCGCTTTTCATGCCCTTCGATCAGCACGTCGATTTGGCAAGTCTTGGTGCCGTCATCGTTGCCCGCCATCTGAGCCTCCTTGTCTTGCCAGCTGATTTGCCCGGACGAGCCGATAGTTGTGTTTTGCCGACGCTTTAGATGCGACCATCACCGGACAGGCGCGGAGTAGGGGCGGAAGTCCCGAGTCGCGAGGTCGTTCGTCTGCTGTACCGCGAGCCCAGGTTCGTCAGGTGTAATGGCGGGCAGGTTGGCGTGCATGAGCACGATCTGATTCGGCTGAAATGACTTCATCGTGCGGGCAACGTCAACGGTGAGTGCTATCCGGTTGCCCCCCGCGCACGCAGGTGAGGACGCCTGCCGGTGCCGGGGCCGGACCCAGCGGGATGTTGCAACGGATGGAGGATGCGCTGACCAGCAGTGTGAACTCATGGTGGTCCCGGGGCGCGACGCACCTTTTCGAGGAACCGGACACGCTCGAAACACCATGGGGCTACACCACAATGCGACTCATGGATAACTGCGGTTATGCATGGACTATCGTGGCATCCGAACGTAATTTAACGTGAGAACAACCGGCCCAAAGTAATTGCGACACGGGATGGTTCGCCTGCCGCTGGATACCGACTCGATCCACGTAGCTGAAGTCCGCCGGTGCAAGGTGATAACGAATTCGGCGTTTAAAACCGTTCGGCGAAATATGTGCTTGACGCCTCAGAGTGCGGGCGGCTAACTGTCGATGAGCCCTGTCATGAAAAACGGTAGGCGACTTCCGCAACACGATCCCGGTTTGCAGGCATCGCGAAACTGGGCGCGCCAGCAACTCGATCTGCTTCCACCTCAGCTTCGTTCGCTGGAGGCTACCGGCTGGTCCTACCCTGTGGACGTCAGCCCAGAGATCGCACGGGAACTTGAAAGGCTGCGTCGTGCCCAGCAATTGGTGAGCTGACTGTCCGCCGCAAATCAGGGCTGGACCGAGAGCACGGTGACTGTGCCAGACCAATAGTCGCCGACGTAAAGGCGGTGGCCATCGGGGCTCACCGCCAACGCTTCGGGGTGGCCGCCGACGTCGATGGTATCGGTCACACACTGGGCAATGATGTCGATGACCGACACAGTTCGGTCGCCGAAGTTGCTGACGTAGGCGTGCTTGCCGTCGGGACTGATCCGCACGCACCGCGGCAGATCGCCGACCGCGATTCCCACCGCTTCGTTGGCAACCGTGTCGATAACCGATAGTGAGCAGCGATTGATCACGTACGCCTGCAAACCGTCCGGGGTGAGACTCACCCCAAGTAGACCGTCGCCCAAGGTAATCAGCGTGACGCAGAAAGAGGCAAGATCGATCGCCGACACCAATCTGTGGTCATAGTGCGTCGTGTACATCATCGATCCATCCGGGCTGACGGTGATCGTGTCAGGCGAGGCAACCAGATCGATGGCGTGGATCACTGCATTGGTCGCAGTGTCGATTACGCCTACCAAACCGGCGTCGTATTGGTAGTAGGCGCTCTGTTGGGACAACCCGACGTATACCCGGTTGCCTTCGGGGGCCACCGCAAGATCGGTGATGGCATAGCCGTCAAGCCCGGCAACAGCGTCGACCGTGGCGCCTTCCGCGTCGGTCACCGTGATCCAGCCGTCGCAGCCGCCGCCATTCGCAACGTTGCCTGCCGCGTAGATCAACGCCCCGTCCGCGGTGTCGACCTGTTGCACATGGCACGCACCTGGGATGACATGGACGCGGTGGTCGGCGATGTCGATCACGGAGACCGCGCCGCCGTAATTGTTGGCATACAGGCGCCCACCGTCGGCGTCAATTCTCAGGCTCCGTGGATGTCCGCTGACCGGGATAATGCGTGAGACGTCATGAAGGCTGCTGATGACCGCGATCGAGTTGCTCAGGGCCGCGTAGGCAACGGAGTTGTTCGGGCTGGTGACTATGTCGCTCACCTGTTCGCCGAGACGGATCTTCGCGATGTAAGTCTGTGGCGGCCCGGCCTCGTCCGGCTCGGCACCATCGCCGATCAAGCCATTACCGATGCCATATGGCCGGTCGATCACTGCCGGCGATGCCATGCGGGATCTTCTATGACGGTGGGCAGATCCCTCGGTTCGCCGTTTCACGTCTCTGATCCTTCGTGCGTTGGCGGCGAGGGGCGCAGGGAAGAAAGTCATCTAGATGACGGCGTTGGTCCCCCAAAAGCGAGCCCAGCCACCCATGGGCCACGGCGCCAGGCAGCGAATCAAGCGCCAGGGTGCTGCTGAGCGGGACCTAAGACGCGCATCTGGGGGCTAATGACTCTCGCGGCGGCATATTGGACCCCCATACGGTCGGTGAACAGCAAGCACCAGACGAATCATTGGAGATGGATGCCATGCGGTCAGAACGCCTCAGGCGGCTGTTAAGCGCAGAAGGCCCTTTCGCCTCAGTGTATTTCGACGACTCACACGACACCGCAGATGCCGCCGAGGAACTCGAAACAAGGTGGCGCGATATCCAAAGACTTCTCGAGGAGCGCGGCGCGAACGCGGAACTCGTCGACACACTCGAGGAAGCCGTGCTGAATCATCGACCCGCCGCGGGTCGGCGCGGTCGCGCGGTCATCGCGACCAGCGATCAGGTGCTGGTCAACGAGCAACTGATCAGCCCACCACCGGCCACGGTGGTCCGCCTGTCGGATTACCCCTACATCGTGCCGCTGATCGAACTCGAGATGCAGCGACCGACCTACGTGTTCGCCGCGGTTGATCACACCGGCGCCGATATCACGCTGTACCAGCGGGGCACCATCAGTTCCACCACCATCGTCGGCACCGGGCACCCAGTACATAAACCAGTCACTGCCGGCTGGAACGGCTACGGCGACTTCCAGCGCAAGACCGAGGAAGCGATCCGCATGAACTGCCGCGCGATCGCCGACCAGCTAACGCGGCTGGTCGACGAAGCGGATCCCGAGGTGGTGTTCTTGTCCGGCGAGGTTCGTTCGCGCACAGATGTGATTTCCAAATTACCGGAGCGCGTGACCCAACGGGTGTCGCAATTACATGCCGAAACGCGCAAAGACGTATCGATTCCGACGAGATCTGCCAGCTGACGGCTGCGGAGTTCGCTCGGCGCCGCGGCATTGAGATGACCGAGATCGCTGATCGGTTTGAAGCCGAAATCGGGCGTGACTCGGGGTTAGCCGCCGAAGGGCTCGCTGCCGTATCCTCAGCGCTGCGTGACGGCGACGTCGACACGCTGATCGTCGGTCAGCTGGATCTGCGGACTGTCGGAATTCACGAGTTCCTGTGGCTGCACCACGCCAAGGAACAGGTTGGACCGTCCCAGCAGGTTGAGCCGCTGGTGGAACACGGAGCGCCGTGACCGCATCGCCGGCCCCAACCGCAGGCCCAACACTTCGATGCGTCGGACGCCACGCCAAAACCCCAACGCGGAAGAAGGCATGATGACAACGAGATCGAACCGAATACCCCGCCCTCGGGTCATCACGGTCATTGCGGTGCTCATGATTGTGTTTGGCATCGCTGAAGTGGTGACAGGACTCAATCACAACTTCTTTGGAGTCACCACTACCCAGGGATCGGCTTCTGCCCGCATCGGGGTGACGCTCGGCCTGCTGTACTTTGCCGCCGGCGTGCTGACTTCAACGATGAGGCGCTGGGCGGCGTGGCTGGCGATTGGGTGCTTAGTAGTCGATGTCATCGGTCGCCTAGCAATGGTTGTCACCGGTCTCTATCCGACCAGTTCGGTCAAGCAGGTACTCGCCATCGTTGTCGGCACCGCCTTGGCCGGGCTCTTCGCACTCTATATATGGCACAAGAGGGACTCGTTCCAAAGACCTTGATAGCCGCTCACCTGGGGCGAAGAGGGCCGAACCGACGAAATCCCAGAGAAAGCAAACCGTCAGCCCACTTCAAACCGACCTGTAGGCGAGCGTGGCAACCTGACCGGACCCCGTGAACTGGTCCAGGTCGGTGAGAGTCGTTCAGCTGTAGTGCGATGCAGCGTAGCGGAGCTATTCAAGGGGCGACGAGTCGGCTGGCAACAAATTCGTGGCCGCGTCCTCGTCCACGCTGAGGACACCGCATCGAGCCCGCGTAGCTGGCCAGCCTGTGTGACCGATGGGCGGCCACCGTTGGGGTTCTCATTAGTGGCCGGGCGCAAGGGCCGGAGACACCAACACGATTGTTCGTTTCGTTGGCTGAAGCCCCTGCGACGCGGGGACCAAGGGCCCTAGCCGGGTCCGCCTCATCTGAGCACGGTCGGTATACATGCCAACCTATAAGAACGCCCATGTTCGAGACTCGGTCCGCAGCTTTAACAAGCATGTCATCAACCCGGCCATGGCGCCCCTGGCTGGCCGGCGACACTGGTATGCGGCGCAAATCCGGATACCGGACGCAAATCAGGAAAGAACTATTCCACCCCGGTAGTTGCAGTCAAAGTCTCCGAGGGCATCGTCGTGCCGCTGCCGTACGGCTCCGGTGTCGACTGGTTGCGCAACGTGCTAGCCGCCGGAGACGCGACAATCACGAGCAAAGGGCGCACCTATCACGTCGTCCAGCCGAAGGTTATCGACGCAGCTACAGTCGAACCGCAGCTCTCGGCGTGGAGGCGCTGGACCTTCCACGCGTCGAACGTCGACAGCTACGTCAAGTTCTCAGTGGCCGAGTAGCTGCCGCCCAGACGGCGCCGGACGTCGACGCCGACCTGAGTGTGGCGCGCCAGCGTTCGAGATCCTTAAGCCGCTTGGCGTCCTGAGCCTTGAGGCCGCCGAACTGATACGCCACCGGTGATACGTCGCCTCGGAGACCCAAGCTCCGGCACACCGCCGCAGTGTCCATGCCCCCAGCCAACAGCCGGTCCGCAGCCATCAACTTGCGCACGATCTGCTCAGGACTGTGCCGCTTCCTCGTCGCCATGATCTTCTCGAGCCTTCCTGCCCACAACATGGGCCGCAAGACTCTCACACCAACTCGACAATGGTCTGACCCCGATCGGCTGATCCGGGGGTGCGTGTTGTCAGCGGGGTCGTGACGACGCGTTTTCGTCACAGTGACGCTTCTCCCCCACGGGCGACCTAACTACTCTCTCCGGCAGCACATTTCAGTATTTGGTTGTACTGTTCAGATTCGGTCCGCTCAGCGGACCACCTCATTGCGACGGCTACAGATTTGACGCGCAATGAGTCGACGGCCAGGAATGCTGAATATCTGGATTAGGAAAATGACTGTTGCCGGAAAGCACTTGAATCGTGTTCACCGACCCCGCTTAACGTTGCTGGGAGAATATTCACTCCGGATCGATGGCGACCGCGTGAGCGTGGCGCCCCACATGCAGCGGTCCACCTCGCGCTGCTGCCAGGCGTCATTGCGCGTTTGGACGCCGAAGGGCAGCGTAAATGTGGAAGACGATGCGTGACAGCAGGAGTGGGAGACCGACCGGCAGGTCGTTCGCGTGAACGGAGACGGTGACTGCCCCGGCGCAGGTCCCATCCGGCCAACGTACTGGCGCTGAGACGCAGCAGACGCCGGGAATCGCGTCCTGATGGTCGATCACGGTCGCCCGCGGATCGGCCAGGGATTCGCGGAGCTTTCGCCATTCACGCCGGGTCCAGCAGTCAGGGAGCTCAACCTCGTCGGGGGGCTTTGCGGCGTAGAGCACACGCCCGGTGGCGGTGCGGGCGATCGATTCGGTGTCGACGTGGTCGGGCATGTAGGCGCGGCCGTGAGGCACAGCGGCGCATATATAGCGGAGTCGATTCTCATGCAAAATTCGCAGCGATGCCATGGCGCGCGATTGCACGGCAAGGGTGTGGATCGGCCTTTGCGCGCAGCGCCGCAACAGCGGATCGGGTTGCCAACGCTGCCCGATCCGCATCATCCGCGGACCGACAAAGTAACGGTGGTTGAAACGCTCCACCGCGCCCAGCAGCACGAGTTGTTCGGCAAGTCGATGCGCCGACGATTTAGCGAGCCCACTGGCGCGAGCCAGCGCCGTCAGCCCGAGACCCTCATCGGCGTGAGCGAGAGCGTCCAGGACGGAGAATGCGCCGTCGAGGACTCTTCGGCCGCCTCCGGCGTCGGGCGCCATCAAGGTTGTCAATTGCTTTGACATGCCGCCGGTATCAACGCCAGGTGACGAGGACCAAGACATAACGAACTTCTTTCACATCAGGCGGGCTACAAGGCGGAAAGGAGGTCGAGCGACGGAGATACGTCAGCGGCCGCAGCAGGAGCATCGAATCCGTTCTCGGCGTCCAGGAAGAAAGCAGCGTCAAAGCTAGTGGGAATGTTGAAATCACCCCACGGAGTGTCCAAGGTGTCGGTGATTGTGTTGCCGCCGGCACCCACGACGTCGGAGTACACATTCGTTATGGTCGAGCTGTCGCCGGAGGACGTACCGAAGGATAAGTAGTCAAACACCGATCCGACCGAGGGATCATTCGTGCCGGTGAGGTCTGCTGTAACAACGATTTGAGTATCGGTCAGCCCCAAGATGTATGCATCGTAGGTATTGGCTTCGAAGGTGCCGACGGTTGTTCCCCCATCAGTCGCGTCAGCGACGTTGTAAAGCTGGGGTCCCGCGATTTCCTCGTAGAACGGTGGAAATCCCTCTTCCGAGACGACTGGGTCTACGTCGGCACCCGAGTAATAAATGTAGTCGTCGGCGTTGGCGACGGCGGTCGCGAAGTAGCCGGCGGTAAGCAGTCCGCCGAGGGCAAGGGTCGTGCGAGGGAGCGCGATCGCCGATTGAATCCGATTGGCCTTAACGAACATTGGTTGTCCTTTCAGTGAGTGCCACACAGGTCTTCACGATGCGATCGCTTCGGCCGTAGAACATCAGCCATTACACGTAGCTTTTTTGCGCCCAGGGTCGTAGGTCTGCCGCAGGCGGCGTATTGACCGGTCCGCATGGTGCTTGCGCGGCACGTCGATCGCCTGTCGACTCTCGGCGGGCGGCCTAACTTGTGGGGCGTGGAAAGCACCATCCGAAAAATGCGGGACATCACGACTTTCTCCCGATGCCAGTAACCGATTCAGGAACGACCATAAATTCCGGATATCCGGAAGACGCGAGTAGTTCACTACCTGAGTTCGAACGGGAGAACCGCTGTTGGTGCTGCACATCTCGGCGTGAGCCCTGCTGCCCACCCGAAACCCGTTCCCCGGCCTGGGCCAGGGTCGATGCGAGTACTCGACTACTCCATCCGGTTCATCGCCCGCGATTGAAGATGACATCGTGGTGGACGACGGCATGGATGCTTATTCTCGGCCGGGGCCGGTTGCAATGAGTCCAACGATGCCCCTTTGGTCCTAGCCCCCAGACTCGCGTAGGCGGGCACAGCCGGAGCCCCATTGTCTGTCCGCGTCGCGGCAAAGCACTAGGTAATCGACTGCTCGACTTGCTCCAGGCGATACTCGAATGATGACGAAGTCGAAGAGCGGCTCTAAGGGCGGCAAAGCTGGGGACTCCCCCTCGCATCTGATAGACGCCCGGATCAAAGAGTTGGGCGATTGGCGGGGCGAGACACTTGCTCAGATCAGGAAGCTGATCAGGGAGGCTGAGCCCGATGTCGTCGAAGAGTGGAAATGGAGAGGCGTCCCGGTCTGGTATCGCGACGGAATGATCTGCACGGGCGAGACTTACAAGAATGTCGTCAAGATGACGTTCGCCAAAGGTGCCGCATTGGAAGACCCGTCGGGCCTTTTCAATTCCAGCCTGGACGGCAACACAAGGCGTGCCATCGATTTCCACGAGAACGACAAGATCGACGGCAGGGCTCTGAAGGCGCTCATCCGTGCAGCCGTTGCGCTCAACACGTCCTAGGCGGCGCAGGAACGAGCGTCAATCCGTTTCTTCGATACCCGCGGCCTCGGCGATGTGCTGGGTATACGCCGCTTCTCGCACCGCGTCGTCGGATTCCAGCGCCGCGCCCAACGCGCCGCCGATCATCGCCAAGGATGAGATCAGCCAAGCCAATTCGAAGTAATCGCGGAATGAAGCCGAATGACCGACCTGGCCTTGCCAGATCTGCGGCATCACGAACCAGAACGAAGCAACCAACGCCAATACGTACAGCGCCGCATACAGCACGCTCACCCCGATCAAGACGGTGACCGTAGTAACGATGTTGAACAGAATCACCTGCTTGCGCACTCCACGCGCGACCATGGGCTCCCAAAGGTCGGCCCCGATAATCAGGGTCGCGACGGTCGCGCAGATCGAGACCAGCGCCGTACCGGCGAGCCGGAGCCATCCATAAGCGTCGGAGAGCCGCCAGATATCCGCGGTCACCAAGCCGAAAACACCGGCGGCCACCGCACCGGTCAGCGCGCGAGAGAGTCGCAGTGACAACCGCCACGGCCGGTTGGCCGCCACCATCCCACTAATCAACGTCAGATTGCCGGTCAGCACCCGCGCCGTGTAGAAGAAAGCTTCGTCGGCCGGGTCGCTGCCCAGTTCACGCACCCGCTGCATTGTCACCCTTCGTGACGGTCCGCCCACGCCGTGAGCCTGGTCGCCGCCGTGCAGCTCAACAGATCCGGCGATCAGCCGCACCAGCAGCCGCACGATCGTCTCGCGAATGCGATTCCGTGCCCCCATCGCACCCAGCGCCGGCACCGACACAATCGCCACGTTGCGCACCGGATTGGCGTGAGCCACCACCGGTCGTTGTTCGACGTGCAACGGAAGGTCGGTCAGATAGATCACGACGTCCCACCCTTTGTCCAGCAGCATTCTGCGCGCGGCTTTCACGAGGTCTGCATCGGTGGCCGGCGGCTGCACCAAGCGACCCTCTACGATCTCGATGCACCAGCGGGCTCCGGGTAACCGCTGGTCGAGCTCGCAATGCAACTCGGTCTCGGCGAGCTCGCTGGCCAGCGCGAAGGCCGCACCCGGATCACCGACGAGACCGAGCACAATATGTGGATCCTCGCCGGCGTGGAGTGGATCAGTTGCGGGCGCCATGGGTAGATCGTCACATCACCACAGTTGTCGCGCTGATCGTTCGGACTAAAGGCGCGGTGGCAACACCGCGAGCCACGTGTCCGAGAGCAGCTCCAGCAACTGCCCGTCCGGATCGCGAATCATCGCCGATTGCTCGGAGACAGTGCCCTCGACCACCGATCCCCCGTAGCTCTCCACGGCCGCCAAGACGTCGCCGAGATCGGAAACCGATAGCGACAGATGGGTGAGCCCCAGCTTGGTCCATGACACGACTCGGCCCGGCGCGCAGGGCCCGGTGCGAGTAGGCGAGAAGCTCGAGCACCAAGCCGTCGCGGACGAGGTATGTCGCGTGCAATCCGATCGGCTTGCTCAGCCGCAGAAGTTGGTCGGTGCCCTCGTCGGGCGGTTCGAGTTCCCACCAAAACGTAAATCCGAGCAGGCCCTCATAAAAGCGGCGCGACCGCGCGGTATCGGTAACGCACAAACCAACGTGGTTGAAAACGATTCGGTGACTGACCATTACAGCCTCCAACATGGATACCAACTGTCGAAACGCCTAAACTTACAAAGATTGCGCAATAAGCTGTCAGCTTAGCGACGGCATCGCCCTCGCAGACTGACTTCGCGGACTCGCGTTGGAGGGTTCGATGGGTATGCGTCCCGACGTCGACGCCGACGCGGTTGTGGATTTCGACCATCATTCCGATGAGTTCAATCTCAACGAGCTGGCAATCAACGCCCAGCTGCGCCGAAAGTGTCCGGTGGCGTGGAATGAGAATTACGGCGGATTCTGGTTCCTCTCCAGCTACGACGCGGTTAGCCACACCGCCCGAGACGGCGACACGTTCGCGCACAAATACGAGCCGGATGCCGCCGACGGCGTTGACTATCAGGGCGAGATGGGCGTGCCACGTCCCGAAGGGCAACCGGCGCTGGGCATCGGCGAAATCGACGGTCCTTACCACCAAGCCTTAAGGCACGCCCTGGCTCCGTTCTTCTCGCCGGGCGCAGTGCAGAAGATGCGGCCCTTCATGGAGCAGTCGGCGCACTGGTTCCTCGATCAGCGGATCGGCGACGGGCAGATGGACCTCGTGCTCGATTACGCCAGTCCGGTTCCGGCGATCCTCACCATGAAGTTGATGGGCCTGCCCTACGAGAACTGGCAGATATACGCCAACCTGTTCCACTCCGTCATGGCCGTCCCACAGGACAGCCCCGAGTACGCCGAAGCCATCGCCCAAGTGCCCGCCATGATGGCGGGCGTAGTCGAGTTCGCGGCGACCAGACGAGCCGAGGCCCGCGACGACCTGACCAGCTTCCTCATTCAGTTCGAATTCGACGGCAAGCGGCTCGACGACGCACAGCTGCTCAACATTCTCTGGAACCTCATCGCCGGCGGTGTCGACACCACGACATCACAGACCGCGCTGACCCTGCTACACCTGGGCACCCATCCCGAGTTGCGACAACGGCTCATCGAGCACCCAGAGCTCCACCGCACCGCAACCGATGAATTTCTGCGCTACTTCTCGGTCAACCAGCAACTGAGCCGCACGGTGACTCGCGACGTCGTCCTTGGCGGGCAGCACCTGCGACGCAACGACCGCGTCATCATCAGCTGGTTGGCCGCCAATCACGACGAACAGGAATTCGAGCGACCCGACCAAATCGTGCTGGACCGCGCGCCCAACCGCCACGTCGCATTCGGGCTCGGGCCACATCGTTGCATCGGATCTCATCTCGCGCGCCTGATGTCTGCGGTGATGGTGCGGGCGGTTCTCGACCGAATTCCCGACTACCGGGTCGATCTCGGCGGTGTGCACGAATACCTTGGCAACCCGAGCATGACCGGACTGTCCAAGCTGCCAGTCACGTTCACGCCTGGCGAATCACGCGGCACCGCACCGCCTTAACGATTAACCGATCCGCAGTGGGAACGGATCGTTGGCGAAATCGATTTGCGCCGCCGGATTACTGACCGCGGTTGTCATTCCGGATCCGAAAGCACCGGACTGGTCGAAAAGTGTCGCCGTCCCGACGGCGACACCGTCTGCTGCCCAATGCGAGTCGCCCTGCACGCCGATCCATTCACCGACCGGCAATCGCGCCAATCCCACTGTCAGATCGCCGTTGATGTAGCCGACGCCGTGTGTCCCTAAGTTCGTCACCAGGCTGGTCGCCTCGGCGGCCATTACCGCGCGCACAAACGGTGAAAGCTTTTCCCCTGCTACCACTTCAATCGCGCGGTTGTAAAAGGTTTTACGCGAATCATTCTGGTGCTCGCCGGGCGAACGGCTCAAACCTCTGCCCTCGCTTCCGACCTGTGTAAGCGCCGTCTCGTCTACGGATGGCAGCGGCGGCAACGTCATCGGCGCGGCCCACAAGCGACCCGGCGGCGCCGCCGAGCGGCGATACTGCAGCAGCGTGGCCCGCGCGACCAACCGCCCGTCTTGGGCCACGTCGCACTCCGCGCTGCGGATTCGTCGACCGTCGCGCACGACACGCACAGCCACCGACGTCGGAACGCCGCGCGCCGCTCGAAACAGGTCCACCGTCAGCCGCGACGGCATGAAATCGGGTGACCCACACTCGAGTTCGAGTGACCGAGCAGCCAAACCGACGACAGCCGGCCCGTTGAGATGGTCGGCGCCCCAGTGACTTTGCGCGAACTCTGTTGGCGCAAAATCGCCGCTTTCGGTGAGAATGAAGTGCGCGGGTTCGACGGTCATCCGGACATCGTAGTCAGCGCACTCAAGCTCTCCGGCTGCCACCTGCTACGGCAGCCGGCGACCATCGGCGGCGAAGAAATGCAGGTGTCCCGGCTGCGGATGTAGGCGCACACGGCTGCCGCGCAGCGGTGGATTATGCCCGTCGGCGCGCGCGACGATTGTTTGACCGAATGTGTTGTCAGACTCTGCGACTCGCCCATGTAGATAGGCGTCCGCGCCCAGTTCTTCAACGACGTCGATCTGCATTTTCACGCCGCCGCCGCCGATCTCGAAGTGTTCGGGCCGGATGCCGACCACGATTTCTGCTGTGGCAGCATTGATCTCGCGCGGCAGTCGGATCGGCCAGTCCCCCAGCGAAACGGACTGATCGACGACGGGAAGGGTGAAAAGGTTCATCGCCGGCGAGCCGATGAACTCCGCCACAAACATGTTGACGGGACTCCGGTACAACTCCCTGGGCGCCGCACATTGTTGCAGCACACCGTCACGCATGACCGCGACGCGATCGCCCATCGTCATCGCCTCAACCTGGTCGTGGGTGACGTAAACGGTCGTGGTGCCCAGTCGCCGCTGCAACGCGGCGATCTGGTTGCGGGTTTGCACTCGCAGTTTCGCGTCGAGGTTGGACAGCGGTTCATCCATCAAAAACACTTGCGGTCGCCGCACTATCGCGCGGCCCATCGCCACGCGTTGGCGTTGTCCGCCGGACAGATCCTTGGGTTTGCGATCCAGGTACGGTTCCAGGTCGAGTAGCCGCGCCGCGTCCAGGATCCGTTCGCGGATCTCGGCTTTCGTGATTCTGGCGATCTTCAACGCAAAGCCCATGTTCTGCGCCACCGTCATATGCGGATACAGCGCATAGTTTTGGAAGACCATCGCCACGTCGCGATCTTTGGGGTCGTCGTCGGTGACGTCTCGGCTTCCGATTCGGATTCGTCCCGAATCCACTGTCTCCAGGCCGGCGATCATCCGCAGTGAGGTCGTTTTGCCGCATCCCGACGGTCCGACCAATACGACGAACTCGCCGTCACCCACATTCAGATCCAGCTGGTCAACTGCCGGACGCGTGGTATCGGGGTAACGCCGCGTGGCCTTCTCGAAAGTCACCGATGCCACTGGCTACCCACCAAGCCCGGTGACGGCGATACCGCGGATGAAGGCGCGTTGCGCGATCGCATAGACCAGAATCAGCGGCAGCAGGATGAGCATGGATGCGGCCATCAGCACCGGCCATCTGGCGACATACTCGCCCTGCATCCGTACCAATCCGAGCGTGAGCGTCGCGATGCTACTGCGTTGAATCATCAACAGCGGCCAGAGAAAATCGTTCCAGACGTTGAACCAGGTAAGCACCGCCAGCACCATCACCGCCGGGCGCGCGTGCGGAAGCAGTATCCGCCAATAGATCTGCCACGGCGTACATCCGTCGAGGATGGCGGCTTCCTCCAATTCGGCCGGGATGGTCTGAAAGAACTGGCGCATGAGGTAGGTGCCGAACGCGCTGCCGAATAATCCCGGCACGATCATCGCCCACGGCGTGTCGGTCAGTCCGGCGACCCGCATCAAAATGAACTGCGGGATCACGGTGACCGTCAGCGGAACCATCAGAGTACCCAGATACAAGACGAACAACGTATCGCGGCCCCGAAAACGTAGCCGTGCGAAGGCATACCCAGCCAGCGAGCAGAAGAACACCTGACCGGCACTGACGCAGACGGCATAGAACACCGAGTTGAAAAACATTCGCCAGAACGGCATCAGGGCGAACACCTCACGGTAGTTCGACCACAACGGGTGTGCCGGAAACAGCGTGGGCGTGGTCACCTCGCCCTCGTCCTTCAAGGATCCCGACACCGCCCACAGGATCGGGAAGAGCGCACACAATGCGATGACGGTCAGCGCGGTGTACAGCACGATGCCACGCACGATGCTGGGTTTGATCACTCGTTCGGCTAAGCCCACGATCGTTGCTCCAGCGCCGCCCGACGGCGGCCAAGCCGTAACTGCAGCACGGTCAATACCAGCAGGATGGCGAAGATCACCCATGCCAAGGCCGAGGCGTAACCGAACTCCAAGAAGCTGAACGCGTGCTGGAACAGCATGATCCCGAGTACGTAGGTTGCGGTCTCCGGCCCGCCGTTGCCCCCAGTGAGAACATAAACGAGGTCAAATGCCTGGAATGCGTGGATGATCGAGATGACCACCACGAAAGACACGGCGGCGCGGATCAATGGCACTGTGATCGAGACGAACTGTCGTATTTCCCCTGCGCCGTCGAGTTTGGCCGCCTCATAAAGGTTGTCGGGCACGCCTTGCATGGCGGCCAACAGGATGACGGTCGCAAAAGGAACGCTACGCCAGACGCTGACCGTGCACAGCGAGAGCATCGCCCATTTGGGGTCGTTCAGCCAGGGGACTGGGCCGAGCCCAATCCAGCCGAGCATGATGTTGAGCAGACCGTTGTTGGTATTGAAGACGAACTGCCACACGACGGCCATCACCACCGACGACACCGCCAAGGGCAGAAATATAACTGTGCGAAAGATGTTGATCCCCACGATTTTCCGGTTGAGGACACCGGCCACGGCGAGGCTGATCAGCACCGTAGGGACGACGGTGCCGACGGTGTAGACCACCGTGTTGCGCAGCGCGATCTCGAACAGCGGATCGTCGGCGAAGAGGCTGCGGTAGTTGGCCAGACCGACAAACTTCGCGGGCCTGAACAGGTCCCAGTTCTGCACGCTCATGTAGAGCGAGAATCCGAGCGGGAACAGCATGAATACCGCGACCGCCGTCAGGTTCGGCGCGACGAACATCCGCCCGGCTCGGGCGCGCCGCTTGGAGAATCGGCGTCGCCGGATCACCGGGGCGGATTCATCGATCTGGGTCATCGGATTTGCGGCGTGGAGACCCTTGGCTGTAGCCGGGGGAGGAAACGCCGCGTTCCTGTTTGGAGGTGTTGTCAGTGCTCGCGCCTATGTTGCGGGGGTGTGCAGGTTTCGGTTGCTTCCTAGTATTGAGCAGACGGCAGTATTGGCCGAGCATTGTCGCCATGCCCGTTTTGTGTGGAATCTGGCCGTAGAGCAGCAGCAGCACTGGCAGCCGGGGCGCCGAGCGCCTGGTTATAACGAGCAGTGTGCCCAGTTGACTGCGGCCCGCGCCGAATACGCTTGGCTGGCGGCCGGGTCGCAGACCGTGCAGCAACAAGCGTTGCGGGACTTCGCGCAGGCGATGCGCAACTTTTTCAAACGCACACACCGTCGTCCGACATGGCGTAAAACCGGCAGGCACGAGGGGTTTCGACAGGTCGGATTCAAAGCGCGCCACCTCAAGCGGCTGAGCCGCCGCTACGGGCAGGTATGGATACCCAAGGTCGGATGGGTTCGGTTCCGCTGGACCCGCGACATCCCCGACGCCGTG
Source organism: uncultured Actinomycetota bacterium (assembly GCA_963791535.1). Taxonomy (GTDB): domain Bacteria; phylum Actinomycetota; class Actinomycetes; order Mycobacteriales; family Mycobacteriaceae; genus Mycobacterium. Next base: position 104,672 of record CAWBSW010000022.1, read on the forward strand.
AAGTCTTACCGCGTCACTCTGGATCGCTCTGGGCGATGGCACATCGCTTTTGCCGCCATCCCCGAATCTGTCCCGGGACCCAATGACGACAGCGTGGTTGGTGTTGATCGCGGCGTCGCGGTGTCGGCGGCGCTGTCCAGTGGGGAGCTGCTGCGTGTACCTGGCCTTCGTGCTGGTGAAACGAAGCGACTGCGCCGGTTGCAGCGGCGTTTGGCGCGGGCGCGACGCGGATCGCACCGGCGGGCACGAACGAAGCTGGCTATTGCCAGGTTGCGCGCCCGCGAAACGGATCGCCGCCGTGACTGGGTGGAAAAGACCACCACCGATTTGGCGCGCCGGTTCGACACCATCCGCGTCGAGGATTTGAATGTGCGTGCGCTGACCCGCTCCGCGCGCGGTACTCGTGAGTGCCCGGGCACCAACGTCGCGCAGAAACGGAGCCTCAACCGTGAGATTTACCGCCAAGGCTGGGGACTGCTGGTTGCCCGGCTGAAGCACAAAGCTGCGGGGCGGCTCGAATTCGTTCCAGCTGCGTACACGTCGCAACGATGCTCCAAGTGCGGGCATCTCGCACTGGAAAACCGCAAGAGCCAAGCGGTTTTCCAGTGCGTCGCCTGCGGCGCGGGCCCGTGCAATGCTGACGTGAACGCCGCACGCAACATCGCCGCCGGACGGGCGGTGACAGCACGGGGAGACCTCGGCGCTAGCCGGTCTGTGAACCGTGAACCTCAACTCTGTTCTCCTACTACACAGGTGCGACCGGGTTGGAATCCATCGGCTTAAGCCGGTGGAGGACGTCAAGGGTTACGAAGTACCCCGTCGACGGCGTGTGACAGCCCGTTCGCCAACGATGTCGCCGGCCGCACGCCGCGCAGAACGGGGCCGAAGTTTCGGTCCATCAGCGCAACGATCTTTGACCACTCCGGGGTGATCGGCATGCCCTCGGAATGGACCGGCCCGCCGGTCAGCACCGCGAGATTGTCGATCCTGCTGTGGGCCTCGGCGAAGCCGGCCGATGTGATCGCGGACCGCAGCACCGGCACGAACAGGCCCGATTCGGCGGTCACTGCCTGTCCGACCGGGCCGGCGGCGAATTTCACGAACTCCCACGCCTGCTGTTTACGGGGACTGCTCGCCGCGATGGCCAGCCCTGTTGTCCCGATGTTCGAGCGGGCAGCGCGCCCTTTCGGACCGGTCGGCAGCACGGTGACATCAAAATCCAAGCCTGTGGCCAACTCGACCGTCTGGTATCGCCAATGTCCGCCAAGTGCCATCGCCGCCCGGCCCGAAGTGAAGAGATCCATCGTGGACATCGACTGGGTGTCCGACGAGGTAGGAGCGACCCTGTGCTTGTGGGCCAGATCAGCGTAGAACTGGATACCTTCGAGGAACGCCTCGTTGTCGAAGTTGAGGTGCGTCGGGTTCATCCGCGGGGTGCACCACGGGACGCCATTGTTCATGCCGAACAGCCCGGCCGCGTAGAACGGGACCCAGCTGTCGACGTATCCCCATTGACCGACCCTGCCGGATCGGTCGCGCTTGGTGAGCGCTTTGGCGGCGTCGAGGAACTCGCCGAAACTCCACGGCTGATCCCAACGCCCGGGCGGCGGGCGCACACCGGCCTCGGCGAATAGCTTCTTGTTGTAGTACAAGAAATTTCCGGACCATTGCTCGGGAAGGGCGTACTGACCGCCGTCGAAAGTGAACGTGTCATACAGCGATCTGATGCCGTCCGCCTTCACGTCGACGGCGAAAGCCTTGTCTTGCGCCAACATGGTGTTGAGGTCCAGCAGCACTCCCCTGGCGGCCAATCCGGCGTAGGTGAGGTCCCACGCCATCAGCACGTCCGGACACTTGCCGCCGGCGCAATAGATCGACATGTGTTGCAACGGATTGCCCCCGGACAACAGCATCCGGACCTTGATATCGGGGTGCCTGCGCTGGAAGGCGTCAACGACTCGCTGCCGCGCATCCGCCTCTTCCGGATTGGCGGCGAAGAAGAACGTCAGTGCATCGTCGTCGGAACTACACCCGGTGGCCCACGCCGACACCGCCGCCGCGCCAAGCGCGCCGGCGCCAACCAAAAGCGTCCGCCGATCGAACCGCTTAGTAAGGCTGGTGTTCGTAGTTCATCTCCGTCGTCACTGTGGCAGCGCGAGCACCGCGCTGTGCAAGCGATCGGCATCGCCGACGATGTCGATGCTGGCTATCCTGCCGTCTTCAATGCCGATCTGCAGCAACGCCTCAACGTGCCCCGCGGGCGCGATGGCGATACCGGGGACTCCGTTGACGAGGACCACAACCCCGGCTCGTGCGCGCAGCGCGAACCGTCGGGTCTCCTCGGCGACGTGCTTGGCGCCCCGGAGCTCGGTCGGCACGTCGTCGGGCACCAGCTCGCGATCCACCCTGCGCACCACGTCTGGAGCCAGTAGCTCCACCAAGGTACGAATATCACCGCCACGCGACGCGTCCAGAAACGCTTCGACGATTTTGAGGTGTTCAGCCGTTCCCCCGGACTCGACCGAGCCGTCGGCGTGAAGTCGACCGCGAGCCCGACTCGCCAGCTTCTTGGCGGCGTCCGGTGACCGACCCAGCAGTTCGCCGATGCTGTCGAAGGGCAGCGCGAACACGTCGTGCAGTACAAAAGCGACTCGTTGTGCGGGCGAGAGCCGGCCGAGAACCACCAGCAGGGCCCGGCTGACCGAATCGGCGAGCAGGGCATCTTCGTCCGTTCCCGCGGAGGTGGCGACGGCCCTCCGCTCGAGCTGATCTGGATCGGTGAGCGGCTGCTCTGCTCGCCGTTTGCGAGTCCGCAACTGGTCGAGTGCCTCGCGAGCGGTGATTGTGGTGAACCAACCCGTCAAGTTCTCGACCGTGTAGTGGTCTGCCCGACTGGCCTTCAGCCAGGCGGATTGCACCGCGTCTTCGGCGTCAGCTGCCGAGCCGAGCAGGTGGAACGCCACCGACTTCAGGTGCCGCCGATCGCTGTCGAACCGTTGCGCGAGATCTTCGATGGTTCTCATGGTCACCTTTCCCAGGCGAAAGCCGTCAAGGAGATGACCACATCCGACGAACGCTCCCTGCAGAGGAGGAGACCTGCGTAATGAGCCTATACGTTGTCGTCACGGTGATCACCGCCATCGTCACCGCGGCAATCGCGATCCCCGACTTCATCCCCGCCGGCTTTGTGCTGGAGAACTCGGCCAAGGTGCACGTGCCGCGGTCGTGGCTACCGATGCTGGGCATCCTGAAACTCGCCGGAGCCATCGGACTGATTGTCGGTCTCGCCGGCCTGCCGGCTATCGGGATCGCCGCTGCCACCGGCCTGGTGTTGTATTTCATCGGCGCGGTGAGCGCACATCTTCGGGCCCGCGTTTTCTACAACATCGCGTTCCCGGGTGCCTACTTAGGGCTGTCCGCGGCGTCGCTGGTGCTGCTGGCGGGAAAGTAGCGGATCCGGCGGATTTCGTTGCGCCGCCGGGCAACATCGGCGAATATCACGCCGCGCCCTTGCTGCGACGTGATCGAGGCGGCGACGGTGCGGCCCGCGGCGATGAGCTTCGGGGCGCCGGCCCCAGGGCAGCGCGCGACCAGGTCCGCGATGTCCGCGGCATTGTCGTCGCCGAAAGTCATTGTGGCATCGGGTGACAGCGCCCGCTGCGCGGTGAGTTTGTCTGCTCGGCCAACCGCGTCCACGAAGGTCTTCACCAACTCCTTGCGGCGGGAACCCACGCGACGGAAGCCGGCCGCGAACCCGGCGGTGCCGCGTAGCCGCTGATTGCGGATGAGGCCTTGCGACAGTTGGACGCTGGCCGGCACGGCCGACACGCCGTTCCGCAGGAACTGCAGCATCATGCTCGGCAGCTCCCAATAGGCGCGTAGCATCGCGATCTTCCAGTCGCCGTCGACCTCGCGCAGGTCGTAGCGAAGAAACGCCGGAATGGTCATGGTGACCGCCGAACCCATTACCACCTCGAGATCGAGATCACGGACGACGGCCGGGCCGCGGACGACGTCGAGATCACGAAGGAAGGCAATGTCACGCGGTCCGATGAAGGTGTCGTAGAAGCGGCCGATCTCTGTGCGGCCCACGTGGGGTCGGGATCCCACCGGGTCCTCGATACGACCGTCTGACGTGAACAGCCCGACCCAGCCGGCGCGGTCATGCGCCGCCGCCGCCTGGGGTGACCGCTCGACCGCCGCCAGCAGGGCCGACCCCGCTTGGCCGGTCATGCGGTTGGCACTATCGCGACACCCGCGGCCTGCAGGGCTGCAATGGCCGCGGCGGTGGACTCCTCCCCCACGCCTGCTGTGAGATCCAGCAGCACCCGCGTGGCCAAACCCGCTTCGGCAGCGTCCTCGGCGGTGCGGCGCACACAGTGCTCGGTGGCGATGCCCACCACATCAACCTGATCCACGTCGTGTTGGGCCAGCCAATCGGCCAGCGGCATGCCGGAATCCTCGGCTCCTTCGAAACCGCTGTAGCCCGCGTCGTAGGCGCCCTTGCGAAAGACCGCGTCGAACCGGTCGGAGTCGAGATCGGGATGAAATTGCGCGCCGGTGCTCCCGGCCAAACAGTGCGGCGGCCAGGAAGACGAATAATCGGGCCGGTCGGAGAAGTGATCACCCGGATCGATGTGGAAATCCTGGGTGGCCACGACGTGGCGGTAGTCGGTGCCGGCGGTCAGATAATCACTGATTGCGCCCGCCACAGCGGCGCCGCCGGACACGGGCACCGCGCCGCCCTCACAAAAATCGTTCTGTACATCGACAACGATCAACGCGCGCATAACACCCACGGTATCGCCGGGGCCGCGAATTTTACGCGGCGTGGCGGCGGCCGCGACGCGATGCCGCGGTGTCCAGCGACCAGAGGTGCCCACAGGTCGGGCACTGCAGGTGCAGCACCGCGGCACTGTTGCCGAGCAGGTATTGCCAGTGGGTGTGGCAGTTGCGGCCGCTGCGGCAATCGCCACAGGCAGCGCCGTGATCACACTTCGGGCAGGCCAGCCAGGCGCGGCGGCTCTGGTCGGCGTCCGGGTCAATCGGCAGCATGGTCCACCGCCCGCTCCGGCAGCACCCCGGCGCTGACCAGGTTGTCGTAGATGCGCTGCTGCTCGGCGTCGAGGTTCGAGTAGAGCATCGCGTACGCCTTCTCCTCTTCGGCCAGCGCGCGAATCGGATCCCAGTCCGCACCGATGGCCTCCAGCACGGCGGTGCGCCGCCGGACCTCGTCGAGGGTCAGGTCATATGCGAATTCCAGGCCAGTTGAGTTGTCCGGCATGAGCCACTCCCACGTTTCACGTTCAGTGGGAGGTTAGGCTGCCCTAAATTAGCCGGTTTATGCAATGACGTGCGTCACACTTTCTGGTTGATGTGTGTCACACCCGAGCGCCCAGATCATCGCTGCTCATCGGCTGGGTACGATCGGCAGAAGGCAACGCCGCTGACAGTGCGTTGCATCACGTAGATAGTCAAACTATAGTCCAGACACGTGTCCAGAAAGCTCCCTGACGTCGTTCCCGAACCCTTCGCCATGACATCTACGGGTAACGGCAGTCCGGGATGGGCGTGAGTATGCGGATTGCGTTGCTGTCGTACCGCAGCAAGACGCACTGCGGCGGCCAGGGGGTTTACGTCCGTCACCTCAGCCGCGGACTGGTCGAACTCGGACACCACATCGAGGTGTTCTCCGGCCCGCCCTACCCCGAAGGCCTGGATTCCCGCGTGGTGCTGACCGAGGTACCCAGCCTCGACATGTATCGGGAACCCGACCCCTTCCGGATCCCGCATCCCCGTGAAATCCGGGACCGCATCGACCTGCGCGAGCTCGCGACGGTGTGGACCGCGGGCTTCCCCGAGCCACGGACCTTCAGTGTGCGTGCCGCCCGCCTGCTCGCGGGGCGGCGGGACGACTTCGACGTGGTGCACGACAATCAGAGCCTGGGCGTCGGCCTGCTCGACATCGCGGCGACCGGCCTGCCGGTGGTGGCGACCGTTCATCATCCGATCACTCGTGACCGGGTGCTGGATCTCGCCGCGGCACAGTGGTGGCGTAAACCGTTGGTACGCAGGTGGTATGGCTTCTTGGAGATGCAACAGCGCGTCGCCCGCAGCATTCCGGACTTGCTGACCGTCTCGTCGTCGTCGGCTGCCGACATCACCACGGACTTCGGCGTCCACCCGGACCAGCTTCACGTGGTACCGCTGGGTGTCGACACGAACTTGTTCGCCCCGTCCACGCGGCCTCGAATTCCTGGTCGCATCATCGCGATCGCCAGCGCCGACCGACCGCTCAAGGGCGTCGGGCATCTGCTGCAGGCGGTGGCCAAGCTGCGCACCGAACACGACCTGGAGCTGCAGCTTGTCGCCAAGCTCGAACCCAACGGCCCGACCGAAAAGCTGATCGCCGAACTCGGCATCTCCGATATCGTCCACATCTCCAGCGGGCTCTCCGACGCCGCGTTGGCGCGGTTATTCGCCTCCGCTGAAATCGCCTGTATCCCTTCGCTTTACGAAGGATTTTCACTACCCGCAGTGGAAGCGATGGCCAGCGGCACGCCAATTGTGGCCAGCCGTGCCGGCGCGTTGCCGGAGGTGCTCGGACCGGACGGCGAGTGCGCCAGACTGGTGCGGCCGGGCGACGCCGCCGACCTGATCACGGTGTTGGCCGAGCTGCTGGTCTCCCCCGACCAACTGCACCGACTCGGCGTGGCCGGTCGCCGACGAGCCGTCGAGGTGTACAGCTGGGAGTCGGTGGCCGCGCAGACCGCCCGCGTCTACGAACGCGCAGTCGCACGGCAGATGCCGCTTCAGGACCCGGCCCAGACGGTGGGCGAGCCGTGCTGACCGTGGATTTCGACCGCCTCGGTATCGGTTATGGCACCAAAGTCATCGACGTCGGATGCGGGGCGGGCCGGCACAGCTTCGAGGCTTATCGCCGAGGTGCCGATGTGGTCGCATTCGATCAGGACGCCGACGAGCTGAACAACGTCGACACCATGTTTCGCGCCATGGCCGATGCCGGTCAGGTACCGCTATCCGCTCGAGCCGAGACCGTCATCGGTGACGCGCTGGCATTGCCCTATCCCGATGGAACGTTCGACTGCGTCATCGCTTCGGAGATCCTGGAGCACGTCCCCGCCGACAATAGGGTGATCGACGAGCTGATCCGCGTGCTCAAGATCGGCGGCAGCCTGGCAGTCACCGTGCCCAGGTGGTTACCCGAGCGACTCTGCTGGCTGCTCTCCGACGACTACCACAGCAACGAGGGCGGCCACATCCGCATCTACCGTGCAGACCGGCTGCGCGCCAAGATCGCCGACCGCGGAATGGCCTTCACCCACGGTCATCACTCGCATGCCTTACACGCGCCGTTTTGGTGGCTGAAATGCTTAGTCGGCGTTGATAATTCAGAGCATCCGGCCGTCGTCGCCTATCACAAGCTGCTGGTTTGGGACATGATGCAGCGGCCCCTGCTCACCCGGCTGGCCGAATCCACGCTCAACCCGCTGATCGGCAAGAGTGTCGCGCTGTACTTCGAGAAACCGGTACCCGCCGTTGAACTGGTATGAGACACCGGGCGTCCCCGGCGTCCTCTCTCCCGCACAATGCCGGCAGACCGCGGAATCGATTGTCGCGGCGCAGGAGCCATCTGGTGCGATCCCGTGGTCGGAAGGCGGGCACACCGACCCGTGGGACCATGTGGAATGCGCGATGGCACTCACCGCGGCCGGCCTGATCGACCCGGCGCGAAACGCATTCGACTGGTGTCGGCGCCAGCAGCGCGCTGACGGGTCCTGGCCGATTCAGCTTCGCGCCGGCGCCATCGAGGACGCCAACAGCGACAGCAACTTCTGCGCCTATGTCGCGGTCGGAGTCTGGCACCACGTGCTGATCACCGGGGACGCCACCTTCGCCGTCGCGATGTGGCCGACGGTGCGGTCCGCCATCGACTTCGTCTTGGAGCTGCAGCTCGAGGGCGGCGAAATCTGTTGGGCGCGCGGCTCTTCAGGCCCGATTACCGAAGCGCTGCTGACCGGGTGTGCGAGTATTTTCCACAGCATTCGCTGTGCTCTGGCCCTGGCGAACTATGTCGACGAGCCGCAACCGGAATGGGAGGTGGCGCTCGGCCGGCTGGGCCACGCTATCGCTGCCCACCCCTCGGCCTTTACCGAGAAGCCGCATCACTCGATGGACTGGTACTACCCGATCCTCGGTGGCGCGCTGCGTGGTCCCGCGGCGACCGCCCGAATCGCCGAGCGGTGGGGTGATTTCGTCGTCGACGGGCTGGGCATCCGGTGCGTCGACGACCGCCCGTGGGTGACCGGTGCGGAGACATGCGAATTGGTGCTGGCGCTCGATGCGATGGGTAGCCAACGGGCAGCGCTGCGGCAGTTCGCCGCCATGCAGCACCTGCGTGAGGACGACGGGTCCTATTGGACCGGACTGGTATTCAGCGACGGAAAACGTTGGCCCGTCGAGCGAACCACCTGGACCGGAGCGGCCGTGATTCTCGCCGCCGACGCGCTGTCGTGCACCACCGGCGGCAACGGCATCTTCCGCGGCACCGACCTGCCGCGCGGTCTGGAGGGCGACTACGACTGCGAGTGTGCGATCAGCCCGTCGGATCGCTAGACCTGCGCGCCGGCCTCTCCGGAGATCCGCTGCAGCACCCGCATTGACCCGGTGGCGGATCGCTCCACGAATGCGCCGCTTTGCACTGCGCGGCAATAGATTTGGTAGGGCGCCTGGCCTCCCTCACGCGGGTCGGGGAAGACGTCGTGAATGATCAGCGCGCCTCCAGGACTCACCCATTTCGCCCATCCGTCGAAGTCTTGCTGCGCCGCAGCCTCGCTGTGCCCGCCGTCGATGAACAACAACTGCAGCGGCGTGCGCCACCCGCTGGCCACCACGGTCGATTTGCCCACCACCGCTACGACGTTGTCGTCGAGGCCGGCGTCGTCGAGCGTGTGCCGCAAGGCGGGCAGGGTGTCGAAACGTCCGCTGGCTTCGTCAACCAGCGATGTGTCGTGGTACTCCCACCCGGGCTGGTGCTCCTCGGAACCATGGTGGTGATCGACAGTGTAGAGAACACTGCCGCGGGCAAACGCCGCCGCCCCCAGCAGCACCGTCGACTTGCCGCAGTAGGTCCCGATCTCTACGCCGACACCGTGATCGAGGTAGCTGAGCGCGGCGTCATACAGCGCCCGGCCCTCGTCGGCGGGCATGAACCCGGTGACCCGATCGGCCAGTTCGAACAACCGGGTGGTTCGCTCGTCGGCAGCCGAAAGATCTGAGAAGAACGTCATCATCGCCAACCGTAACAGTCGTCGCCAACGGCAGGGCCCGCGCATATGGCACCCATGCTTGCCGCACCTGCGACGTTGTAGTAGTGTCCGGACACGTGTCCAACCCGGTAGCTCGGGAATCGACCAGACGCCGACTGACCGCCAAGCAAGCCGACACCGTTGACCGGCTGGGCCATGCCGCGATTGAAGTGCTTAGCCGAGAAGGCTTCTCCGGCTTGACGATTCGCATGGTCGCCGCGGAGGCCGGCGTCGGCGCAGCGACAGCCTACACGTACTTCTCTTCGAAGGAACACCTCGTCGCCGAAGTTTTCTGGCGGCGGTTAGCGTCCACCCCGGTTCCGACGACCGAGTCGCCGGATCCGACCGTCCGCGTGATGGCGGTGCTGCGGCACATCGCGCTGCTGCTGGCCGATGAACCCGAACTCGCCGGTGCCGTGACCAACGCACTGCTGGGTAAGGATCCTGAGGTCAAGCATCTGCGGCTGCGCATCGGCCGCGAGATTCATCAGCGCCTGGTCGCGGCTCTGGGCCCGGACCGCGCCGACGTTGTCGAATCGCTGGAACTCCTCTACGCGGGAGCGTTGGTGCGCGCCGGCATGGGATATGCCTCTTACACCCAAATCGCCGAACGGCTGGAGACCTCGGCGCGACTGCTGCTAACCGGGTGCCAAGCCAGTGCCGAAGACCACGTGATCCCCGACGGCTCGGCACCCTAGCGACGTGGCCGGTTTAACAATTAGCGGATCGCAACGGCCGTCGGCTGGCATGATCGCAGTCGTGGACGTCGCCGATCACCCTGAACGCGACCAAAGCTGGGATAGCGCGGAGCGCTCTGAGACCGAAGTCCAGCGATTAGACCGTAATTGGATCAGCCTGCTGCAGGAGTTGCGGGTGGTGCAGACCGGCGTCCAATTGCTGACCGGCTTCTTGTTGACGTTGCCGTTCCAGCAGCGCTTCGAGACCCTGCACACGACGATGCGGGTGGTCTACCTGGTAACGGTTGGCTGCTCGATCGGTGCCACGGTGCTGTTGGAGGCTCCGGTCGCGATGCACCGCTTGCTGTTTCGTCGGCATCGAATCGAGTCCGTGGTTGCCGCAGCCCATCGGTTCGCTTACGCCGGGCTATTACTGATGGGGCTGTCCCTGACCGGCGTAGCCGTGGTGATTTTTGGCACGGTTGCCGGTCCCGCGGCGGGCGCCATTGCCGGTGTATGTGCGCTGCTGGCTGAAATAGGTTTTTGGGTGCTACTGCCACTGCGAGCGCGCCACGAGGCACCGCCACTGACGTAATAACGACCGCAGCGGGCCCGGTTTGCGCAGTGATCAACCCGGGAACACCCCTGCCATGTTGATCCGCAGAATCGCTCGCCCGTTGTTGTCCGCGGTATTCATCGGCCAAGGTGTCGAGACATTGCGAAACCCCAAAACCACCGTCGACGCGGCGGAGACTGCTGTCGCGGCGTTGCGCACATTGCCAGAACCCGTCGGCGACAAGGTTCCGTCGAATCCCGAGACGGCCGCGCGGATAAACGCCGCCGTCCAAGTCGGCGGCGGCCTGTTACTCGCCACCGGCAGATTGCCGCGGATCGCGTCAGCGGCCCTCGCGTTCACGGTGATACCGGGCAGCCTTGGCGCACATCTGTTTTGGAATGAGACCGACCCGGAACTTAAAGCGCAGAAACGCCGCGATCTGCTCACCGACCTGAGCCTGCTGGGCGGGCTGATCATCGCGTCGGCCGACACGGCAGGCAAACCGTCGCTGGGATGGCGTGGTCGGCAAGCGGCCGGCCGGATCTCAGAAGCGGTATCAGCTGCACTCCCACTGGATGGATCCGACAGCTCCGTGCTCGACTCCGAGTTGGCCGAAAGAATCGCGCATGGCCTGCAAGTGGGCGCCGAGCGCGGACGCGAACTGGCCAGCACCGCCGTGGAGAAGAGCGGACCGCTGGTCGAGACCGCCCGCAAGCGGGGCGTCGAACTGGCCAGCACGGCCGGGGAAAAGAGCGCACCCGTACGTGGAAGCGGCACGCAAGCGCGCCCGTAAGCGCGGCCACGAGCTGGCGGAAACGGTGCTCGAACGCGGCGCCGAGCTGGCCGAGACCGCCCGCGAGCGCGGCGTGGATTACGGCGAGCGGGCCAGAGAACGCGGCGCCGAACTGGCCGCCGAGTTGGCTGAGACCGCCCGCGAGCGCGGTAGCGAGTTGGCCGAGACCGCCCGCGAACGCGGTAGCGAGTTGGCCGAAACGGCCCGCGAACGCGGTGGCGAACTGGCCGCCCGCGGGCGGGGCAAAGCCCATCGTGGACGAGTCAAAGCTCGTCGCTGGCGTTAATCGGCCGATCACCGGAACGTGTCCGCGCGTACAGCACCCAAGACACCGCTACCAGCGCTAACACCACAACCGGCACAGAGGCCGCCCAGCTGGCTGGGTAAAGCACCCCGCTGATGTAGTGCGCGATGAAGCCGTCCGGCGGCAGCGGCGCCATCCCGGCCTTCGCGCGACTCCAGCGCTCCAACGAGGTCAACGGACAGTCCAGACGCGCTGCGGTGATCGCGATTCCCCACGCCGACGCGGGCACGTGCAGCCAGATCGTGCGGCGCCAGTGCAATGCGAGAAAGCCGCCGACGATCAGGTAGCAAAGGAAAGCGAAGTGCGCGACGACCGCTAGCGCAACGACGATGTGATACATCGTCAGCCGCCGCAATAAAGCGATACGACTGCCGCGGTTTTTGCGTCGCTCATAGCCGTGTGCCAGGTGGTTTGTCGTGCCGACATAGACCACCATGCTAGCCGTCAGCGCGGTCGGGCAGTACGCGCCGCGAACGCGGTAGGAAGGGTACATTGGCAGCCACCAACCTGGTCAGGAGCGAATCCCATGACATCAGCTGACTTCGATCCCAACTCGCCCCAGTACGGGTATCCGCCGGCCGGTTCGCCGCAATGGTCACATGCCCAGACCCGGAGGGCTCGGTCGGAGATTTTTCGCTCGGGTTATCGACGGAATCCTGGTGAACATCGTGGCCTTTTTACTGTCGATGTTCCTGTTCGACCAGGATTACTGGTGGCTGGTGACCGGGCTTTTCTCGGGCGTGCTGATGTTCGGATACTTCGTGCTCTTCGAAGTCACGCAGGGCGCCAGCCCGGGCAAGAAGCTGCTCGGCTTGGCTGTGCACGGCCCGGGCGGGGCGCCGAAACCGGATGCGACCCAGTCGGCCATCCGCAACTCGTTCACCTTGCTCGCGGTGGTGCCCTATCTCGGTCCGCTGCTGGCGTTCGTCGCCTACATCATCATCGCGGTGACGATCAGCGGCAGCCCCACCAAGCAGGGCAAGCACGACGAGTTGGCCGGCGGTACCCAGGTCGTCAAGAACTGACCTCCGTCACCGGCGGCGCTGCTGATCCAGATAGGTCAGAAATCTCTCGACGATGCTGTCGACGCTCGATCCGACGTCGAGGGCAATCCCATGCTCGTCGGGCGCCAGCGGTTCCAAGGTGTCGAACTGCGATTGCAGCAGCGCCGACGGCATGAAGTGGCCCGGCCTGCCGGCTTGTCGGCGTGCGATCAGCTCCGGTGAACCGGTCAAATGCAAGAACTCGATCCGCGGCACAGTGTGAGCGCAATCGATCGCGGTATGTGCGCTTGAGCGCCGAGCAGCTCATCACGCCGCCGCCCTCATGATCGGCCAGCCACTGCCCGACCGCGTCCAGCCACGGGTAGCGGTCATCGTCGGTGAGCGGCTTACCCGCGGCCATCTTGGCGATGTTGGCTGCCGGGTGAAAGGCATCAGCGTCGGCAAAAGGCACCCCGAGGCGCCGCGCTAATGCGGCGCCGACCGTCGACTTGCCCGACCCGGAGACACCCATGACCACGATCGGCGTACTTGGCGGACAGGGTTTTCAGCGCAGATTGCGGTTCCACTCCAGCCAGCCCACGCCGCTGCGCCCGTCGGCGGTGCTGACGGTGGCCCACACGCGTGGAAATTGGCTTGTCCGCCCGTCGAAGGAGACGAGGCGTACCGGTGCGTGGCCGCGCACGTCAACGGTCGCGGTGATACCACCGGGATCGACGGCCAGCGTTGCGGTTTCCGGTAATCCGTCGGTGTCGAATGTTTGGCGGGCGGCGATGGTTTGCAATTCGGTGACCGTGCCGCCGCGGTCTTGGACATAGCCGATGCCAACTGGCGGGACGCCCGGAATCCGGATGTCGACGGCGTGGATGTGTGTTCCATCGTCGAGGTGCAGCGCGCTCCAGATCCAGTCCATGCTCCACCAATCCCGCACGCCCCACGAGTGGTCGCGTTGGCCGGGCACCGAGTCGAGGCTGTAGCGATGCCCATCGACGGTGACGGTTCCCGAGACGGTGCAGGGTATTTCGTAGCGCGTGGTCAGCCGATACTTGTATGGCGTGCCGTCGGTGCTCCACACCAGATCGAGTGCGACGTCGACCGGCGCTCCCCGTTCTCCCCGCAACAGCGCGGCCGGGTCCGGGTACGACTCGCCGTGCCCGTGCAGGCCAATGCGATAGGTATGCAGTGGATCGCCGACGGAGTGGCTGAAATCGACTGCGCCCGTGTGCAGCGCCCACGGATCGTCGGGCAGTGGCACCTCGACGTCGACGACGGCGACCGTGGGTAGGTTCGGACCGCACAGCAGGGCATGCAGCCATGCCGTCTTCTGGTTGGGGATCAGGCCGATGCGCACCCAGCCACCGAATCCGCTCGCCGCATCGGCGAAGTCGGCATACCAGCTCTCGCTCCACAGCGGCTCGTCGGTGGGAGGGTGGGCCGACTCGTCGTCGTCTGACGGACGCAACGGCTCGGTGGGCGTCGGAGCCGCCAGCGTCGCGAGCGCGTCAACGTCGAGCACATGCTCGCAATGCCGTTGCAGCATCGTCATGAACATCGCGTCGCCGCGTTCGGTGCGCTCCACCAGCATCGACGAGACGATGGCCATCATCACGCCGAAGAAGGTCTGTCTGCGCACTCCGTCGCGGACGTCGTCGAGACTGATCGGCGCGTCCGGACCCAAGCGCTGCGTGGTAGGCCTGCAGCAGCTCGTCGTAATGCGTGCGCCGCTCGGCCACCGGCAGCGCGCAGCCGAGAAAGTAGGCCAGGTCGGTCATCGCGGGGCCCCAGGTGACCGTCTGCCAATCGACCACGGTGAGCGGGCGATCGGCGCCGGCAGCACCGAACAGCATGTTGTCCAATCGGTAGTCGCCGTGCACGAGACCCTGAAGCGTGCGACCCTCGGCAGCTTCGTCGGCCAGGTAGGCGTCGAAGCCGCCGACCAGCCGTTCGCACACCATGCGGTGCTGCGGTGCGATCCGGTCGCCGTAGCGATCGACAAAGCCGGCATACAGCGCCGTGATCAGCCCCTGATTGAGCGGCGTGTCGCGTCGTAGCCACGGTGCGTCCGCGAGAGTGGTGTCACCGAGCAGCGGACCCTGCAGCCGGGCCAATTCGGTGACGGCGAGTTCGGCCTGCGCCACTGTGGCGCCGCGGATTTCGTCGCCGACGACGGCCGGGTTCGCATCGCCGAGCAGTACATCGAAGATGCCGACCGACGTGTCGAAAGCGGCGTGATAGCACGGCGCAACCGGCCCGTGCAGGCGCGGAGCGATGTCCCGGTAGAAGCACACTTCACGCTCGTAAAGGCCCAGACTGCTACCGGTCTGGCGGCTCATCGGGTCGGTGGCCGCGACCTTGAGCACCACGGAGTCCGGTCTGTCGCTGCCGGGCTCGCCGTCGGCGTAGGTCAGCTGCACCCGGTAGCACTCGCTCATCTGACCGGTGCCGATCCGCTCGACGCCGAAATCAGCGACGGTTCCGTCGTCCATGGCTGCGGTCAGCCAGTCGGCGGTGAGGTCACCGGGGCTTTCGACAACGTTGTCGGAGTGCGGTTTCATGGCTCGTCCACGAAACCACATCCGCCGTCATCGCGCCAGAGTGAAACCCTCCCACGCCATCCGCCGCTCGGGGTGCGGATCGAATTCGAGCCGCGACTTGCGGTCGAACACCATGACCGCGCGGTCGGCGTCGGTGTAGGCCGGCCATTCATCGCCGGGCACGCCGGTACGGCTGAATGTCCGCCAGCGCCTTTGCACTTCGTTGGTGACCCGCCGCGCCGATCGCCGGTCGGCGGCCGCGGTCAGCATCGCGCCCAACCTGGTGCGGTAGATACCGAAGACCGCCAGCAGTTCGGTGGCGTGCGTGGCGCCCAGCCCCGACCAGCGCAATACCCGCGGTGCGTAGTCGTATCGATACAGGTAGGTGGGCGCGTGCCTGCTATGGGCTTCTGCGATCTGCCAAGCAGCGGAGCTGAAGGCGAAGTCGCCGCCGAGCCGCACACAGGCAGACCGCTCGGGATAATCGGGGTACGCGGCGGTAATGCGCTCCCGCGCTGCCGGTTCCACCTCAGCGAGCAGCGCTTCGACCATCGGCTCGGTGGTCGGCAGCAGCGGCAAGAAGCGGGTGAACAAGCGCCCCTCCTCGGCGTTGGTGCCCACGATCAGCGGCACCCGGTGCGCCTTGCCGCGCCGTATCGCCTCAACCGGGTCCAAGGGCAGAATGTCATCACCGGAAACCGGGCCGATCGGGAAGGCTCCCAACATGTCTCGGACACCCTGGTCGATCAGCCGATTTTGTGCCGCTACCAAATCGGGCGGCAGAAACCTGCCTGAGCGCATGGGCGGCATCCTGCTTGCGGACGCCCAGCAGCGTCGCGAATCGTCCCGCGAACTCCGCCGCGATTTCGCGCGAGCGCACCATGCCGGTCGCGGGGCTTTCCGAAATCACTTGGGCGAAAAGGCCTTCAGCCTCCGGCACCGCCAACAACGTGGCGACCGCATGCGCGCCTGCGCTTTCGCCGAACACCGTGACGTTGCCTGGATCACCGCCGAACGCGGCGATGTTCTGCTGAACCCAGCGCAACGCCAACACGAGATCGCGCATGAACAGGTTGCTCTCGAGGGGCATGTCGGCCGTCGACAGCGACGACAAATCCAGGCAGCCCAGCGCGCCGAGCCGGTAGTTGACCGATACATAGACACAGCCACGGCGGGCCAGGCTCACGCCGTCGTATATCGGAGTGGCTGAGCTGCCCAGGATGTATCCGCCACCGTGCACGAAGACCATGACCGGCAGTGATTCACTTTCCGGCGCTTCCGGTGTGACGACGTTGAGGGTCAGGCAGTCCTCGCCCATCGGCTGGTACTTGCCGACGCCGACGATCGTGTAGCGCCGCTCCTGCGGCGCGCACTTGGTGAAGCCGTGGCAATAACGCACACCTCGCCACGGCTGGGCCGGCTGCGGCGGCCGAAAGCGCAGCGCACCAACCGGCGGCCGGGCGTACGGGATCGATCGCCAGCGGTGCACGCCGTCGCGGGTAAAGCCTTCGACGGTTCCGGCGGCCGTGGTCACGCGGACGGTATGTTCGTGCATTACCTGACGGTAGCGAACGTGAGCGGGTCACGCTGGGCAGGTGCACAGAATCGGGTTGCGGCGTTCCCGCTAGACGTTTCGGCCCCGATCGGTCGTCTGCGCCGCCGAGTGGTCTTTAGCGGCGAGTTCGAGTACCCGGATTTCGCCGCTGTCGCCGTCGACCTCGACGAGCGCCCCCGGCGCCAGACGCCGGGTAGCGTCCTGAACATCCACTACACCCGGGATACCGAATTCCCGCGCCACCACGGCCGCATGCGACATCGGTCCGCCGAGCTCCGTCACCACCGCGGCCGCGTAGGAGAAGGCGGCGGTGTAGCCGACGTCGGTGACCTCGGCGACCAGGACCTCGCCCGGTTCCAGGTCGTCGATGGAGTCCGGCCTGACGATCCGCACCCGGCCGCGAACTCGGCCGCCGCAGACCCCGACGCCGCTCAGCGTCTCCCCCGGGGCGAGGACGGTCGCCAGGGAGCTAGCGGCTTGCCAACCGCCGCTGAAGACTGCGGGCGGGGCAAAGCCGGCCAGCCGGTGTTGTTCTGCCCGACGACGCGCGACCAGTCCGGAAGCGTCGGCAGGCAGCGCATCGAGTTCGTCGACCAGCAGATAGAACACGTCGTCGACGGCTTCGAGCACGCCACAGTTCACCAGTCTGCGTCCCAGCTCGCGAAGTAGGTTGCGCAGCAACCAGATTCCCCGGACCATTCGGTCGCGACGGACTTCGCGGTCGCGAAGCTGTTGAGCGGCGAGGCGCGCAACGGGCCGGGCCTGCAGCGGGATTGACGGACGATGCGTCTCCGGCCGCGCGGGAATGTTCAGCGATTTGGCCACCATGCGGATCAGCATTTCGGGGTCGTCGGCGTAGCTTGCGGACCGCATCTCAACCTCGGCGGGGCCGCGGTGCCCGATCACCCTTAGCTCGGCAAGCACCGCCGCGTGGAATTCCGGTGCCTGGGCTGCCAACTCGTCGAGATGATCGCCGGGGCCGGCCAGAATCCGGGTCACCGCGGGGTCGCGTCGCGCGGCGTCCGCCAGTCGGTACACGGTGTTCAGCGGCTGTGCGCTGGCCAACTCCTGACCGACCGGTAGCACAATGTCTCGTCCGCTCAGACCGCGCAGGACCACGCTGAGAGCGGCGAACGACATGAATGACCCCGATGCCAACACCCAACCGTGCACGACGTGATCACGCGCCGACAGGATCAGACTCTGCAATCGGTTGTCGGCAAGCCGTGAAAGATCGCCGGCAGCAAGATCTTCCAAACGACCGATGTCGTCGACGAAGTCACGTGTGTCGTGTGCGGCGCCGGTGGTGAGACCCGCCAGGTTGGCCGCAAACACCCCAAGGTTGCGGATGGTGCGCAATGGCCGCACGGCGGGGCCGGATTCGTCCGACAAAGGTTGTTCACCGTAGATCGGCATGCTGGCTACACTCTGGCCGAAGAACTGGCTCTGCCGAATCACCGTGGCAGGTTTGACGAATGGCACGGCTTCGGCCATGAAGTGCGCGGTCGTGATGGCGCCGTACAGGCGGTGCGCGAAGACACCGATCATTCGCGCCGCTATCTCGTGCTGGATCAACCCGCCGGGCCGTAGCCGTGCGGCGGTTACCGCGCCGGCCGCCCGCAGCCCCTGCACGGTCACCGACGCCGACGATGGTGAGAAAGGTCCGGGCAACGCCTCCGACAAATTGGTGGCGAGGTAGGTCGGGAAGCGCGGGTCGATCGGCGTGTCGAACTCGCCGTTGGCGCCGTCCGGGCCGGCCAACACCGGAGCAACTCCGTCGGCGGCCGGCGCATCAACCGAAGGGATGTCTTGGACATGAACCAGCCGCCAGGGCAGCGATATCACCCGCTTGCCGACGCTGATTCGGCCGCGCACCGCCAGCGCGACGTCTTCGACACATTCCTGGGCGGTCCAGGCCGGGGTGAAGTTCCATTTGTCGCGCAGCAGCGAAGTATCCATCGACGGGGCACTCACTAAGCGATCCAACTCGGCTGAACTCAGCAGCCGCTTGCCCGCCGGCACCACCGGGCGGCCGAGCACTCCGGCGATCTCGCGCAGCGTCGGCTCCCCCGGCGCGGCAAGGTTCACCGGTCCGCTGCTGATACCGGTGTCGACGATCGCCTGCAAGAAGACCCGATGCACGTCGTCGCTGTGCACGACCTGAGCCCTGCGTCCGGCGGCCGCTTCGGGAAACAGCGGAGCAGCCAACACTCGGCGCACCCAGTTGTCGACGCCTCTGCCGAGGATGGCCGCCGAGCGGATCGCCACCCATTCCGCACCGGAGTCGGCCAGCATCTTCTCGGCGTGGGCAATGTCGCGCCCGTCCGCCGAAACCGGTTTCAGGTCATCGGCTTCGGACAGCGGCGGCGTGCCGCCGTGATCTACCCCATAGACGTGCGCTGACGAGGCGAACACGACACGGCGGGCACCGGTTTGAGCCATGGCGTCGAGCACATTGGCGGTCCCGCCAATGTTGATCTCGCGATCGGCTGCCCAGGCACAGTGCACCACGACGTCCGCGCCTGCGACCGCACGCCGTACCCCGGCTGCATCGCGGATATCGCCCTGCACGAAGTCAGCCGCGCTCGGCCAGCTTTCGGGTCGATGACGGGCCAGACCGACGACGTCGTGGCCTCGGCTGAGTAGCCGGGCGACAACGCCGCGACCGATCACTCCGCTCGCCCCGGTAACGGCGACTCTCACTGGCTAACCTCAAACCTCAGCTGGCTACTCGTCGTCGTCGAGGAAGGCAGCATTGACCAGATCGTCGAGATCCATTGCGGCGAAGTCTTTTTCTTGGGTCTCCGCCCCATCGGCCCCGTCGGCCTCGTTCGCCAGGCCGAGCAGCAGGTCCAATACTCCGGCCTGACGGAGGCGTTTGACCGGAATGGACGCCACAACACGCTGAATTTCCGCCTCACCGGGCGCAACTTGCGGCGTCGCCTCGGTCGAGGCGCCGACAAGCTCTTGACGGAAGTAACCGGCCAGCGCCGCGGAGTTCGGGTAGTCGAAGATCAGGGTGGGTGAAAGCGCCAGCCCGGTAGCGGCTTTGAGGCGGTTACGCATCTCGACCGCGGTCAACGAGTCAAAGCCCAACTCCTGGAACGCCTTATCCGGGTCGATGGCCTCCGGGGTGCTGTTGCCCAGCACGGTCGCGATATGCGAACGCACCAAATCCAGCAACACCGCATGCTGCTCGGCCTCGCCCAGCCCCTCCAGGCGTTGCAGCAGCGCGGACTTCGACTTGGCGGCGGCTAACGAGTCATCGACCTGACGCCTGGCCCGCGCGTTGATCAGGTCGACGAACATCGGCGGCAGGGTGCCCGCGTCGTACTTGGCCCGCAGCGCCGTGGTGTCGATGCGGGCTGGTAATAGGAACGGTTCGTCGACCACCATCGCGGTGTCGAGCAGTTGCAGTGCTTCGGCCGACGACATGGCCACGATGCCGTCACGGGCGAACCGCGCGAAGTCGACGGACGCCAGTCCGCCGGTCATGTCGCTGGATTGGTCCCACAGACCCCAGCCCAGCGAGATCGCCGGCAAACCGCGAGCACGCCGATGCACGGCCAACCCATCCAGGAACGAGTTGGCCGCCGCATAGTTAGCCTGACCCGACGACCCCACCAACCCCGCCATCGACGAAAACAACACAAACGCCGACACATTCGAATCGCGAGTCAACTCATGCAAATTCCACGCCGCATCCACCTTGGCCCGCAACACCGCATCCACCCGCTCCGGCGTCAACGACGTCACCACCGCATCATCAAGCACACCCGCGGCATGCATCACCGCCGACAACGGATGCTGCACCGAAATATCGGCAACCACCTTGGCCAACGCCTCACGATCAGCGGCATCACAAGCCACCACCGACACCTGCGCACCCGCCGCACCCAACTCGGCCGCCAACTCCGCCGAACCCGGCGCATCCGGGCCACGCCGGCTCAACAACATCAACTGACGCACACCATGATTGGCCACCACATGACGAGCCAACGCCGAACCGGCCATCCCGGTCCCACCGGTGATCAACACCGTGCCCGCCGCCCACGCATCCGGCATCGTCAACACAACCTTGCCGACGTGACGCGCCTGACTCAGATACCGCAACGCCGCCGGCGCCCGCCGCACATCAAACGCCGTCACCGGCAACGCCCGAAGCGCGGCGTCATCGAACAGCTCGGCCAGGTCGGTGAGCATTTGCTGGATGTGGTCTGCCCCGGCTTCGAACAGGTCGAAGGCGCGGTAACGCACTCCGGAGTGTTCTTGCGCGATCACGCCGGGGTCGCGGATGTCGGTCTTGCCCATCTCCAGGAACACCCCGCCCGGGGCCACCAGACGCAGTGAGGCATCCACGAAGTCACCGGCCAGCGAGTCCAACACCACATCCACACCACGACCACCGGTGACCGCGCGGAACTTGTCCTCGAACTCCAGACTGCGCGAATCCGAGATGTGATCGTCGTCAAAACCCATCGCCCGCAAGGTGTCCCACTTACCCCGACTCGCGGTAGCGAACACCTCCAACCCCAAATGCCGGGCCAACTGCACCGCCGCCATCCCCACCCCACCGGTCGCGGCGTGCACCAACACCCGCTGCCCCGGCCGCACATCGGCCAATGTCGTCAGCGCGTAGTACGCGGTCGCGAAGACCACCGGCGCCGTCGCGGCATCGGCATACGACCATCCCGTCGGGATCTCCATCAGCAGGCGGGCGTCGGTGATCGCCATCGTGCCGGTGCCCTCCGGGAAGAGCCCGGTGACCCGGTCGCCCACCGCGAAACGACCCTCGCCGGAAGCGGTTTCGACCACGATGCCGGAGGCCTCCACACCCATGACCGCATCGTCGTCGGGGTACAGCCCGAGAGCGATCATGACGTCGCGGAAGTTGGCCGCCATCGCGCGAACGGCGACCCGGACCTGGCCGGGCTCCAACGGCGCGTCCGCATTCGGGATCGGCTCCAGCAACAGGTTCTCGAACGTGCCCTTAGTGGACATGCCGATCCGCCACGGTTCCTCGCTCGGCGGCACCAGCAGGGCGTCCACCGCGCGACTGCCGTGCACCCGCCCGGTGTGAACTGTCCCGCCCCGCACCAGCACCTGCGGCTCACCGACCGATAGCACCTGGGCTATCGCCGTATCATCAAGGGGCGCATCGGAATCCACCAACACGATCCGGCCCGGATGCTCGGTCTGCGCCGAACGCACCAACCCCCACACCGCAGCACCCGCCAGATCGGTGACGTCCTCCCCCGGTCGCGCCACCACTCCGCGGGTGGCCACCACGAGCATCCCGGAGTCGTGCTCGGCGAGCCAGGACTGCAGCGCCGCCAGCGCTTCGTGCGTGCGCCGGTACGTCGCGGCCAGCGAATCTTCGTCAGCGGCCACGGATTCGAAGACGTCGTACGACGGCGCTTCGCTCTGCGACGCAGGCGCCGCGGGAGACCAGATCACCTCAAAGATCCGGTCCGGCCCCGACCCGGATACCGCCGCCATCAACTGCTGCTGCGACACCGGGCGAGCCACCATCGACGCCACCGACAACACCGGCAACCCCAACTCATCGGCCAACTCCACCGACACCGACGACGGACCCGACGGCGCAATCCGCGCCCGCACCGCCGACGCCCCCGCCGCATGCAACGACACACCCTGCCACGAGAACGGCACCAGCACACCGTTTCCGTCGTGGTCGTCGGCGGCCTCGGTCGCCACGATCACCGCATGCAGCGCGGCGTCCAATACCGCCGGGTGCACACCGAATCCCGCCGGTGATACGCCGGCGTCGCTCGGCAGGGACACGTCGGCGAACACCTCGTCGCCGCGACGCCACATCGCGGTCAACCCCTGGAACGCCGGGCCGTATCCGTACCCGCGCATCGCCAGTCGGTCGTATAGCCCGTCGATGTCGACCGGCGTCGCACCCACCGGCGGCCAGGTCGACATGTCGGTGCCCGACTCGGCCTCGCCGGGCCGAACGACGCCTTCGGCATGCAAAGTCCACCCCGAGTGCTCGTCGCCGCGGGAAAACACCGACACCGAACGGGTGCCTGAGTCGTCGGCCGCGCCGACGACGACTTGCACGGCTACCGAGCCGGTTGCCGGGATCACCAACGGCGCCGCCAGCATCAGCTCGTCGATGACCGAACAGCCGACTTCGTCGCCGGCGCGGATCGCCAATTCGACGAATCCCGCACCCGGGAAGACCACCACGCCGCCAACCGCGTGATCAGCAAGCCACGACTGTGACGCCGACGAAAGCCGACCGGTCAGTACCACTCCGCCCGAGCTCGGCAGGTCTACCACCGCACCCAGCAGCGCGTGCTCACTGGGCGCCAATCCGAGACCGGCAGCATCAACGGCAGCGCCATCACTAGAAAGCCAGAACCGCCGCCGCTCAAAGGCATACGTCGGCAACTCCACAAATCCGGCCCCGGGCAACACCGCCCGCCAATCCACGCCCACACCTGACACGAACGCCTGCGCCAGGCCGGTCATCAAGCTTGTCGGTTCAGGCCGGTCCTTGCGCAGCATCGGCAGTGACACAATGTCGGCTTCGGCGAGCGATTCCTCGATGGATGAGGTGAGGCCGCCAACCGGCCCGACTTCGAGGAATCGGCTGGCTCCGGCCGAATTCGCAAAGCGGATGCTGTCGGCGAACCGTACTGCCGCCCGGATGTGCTGTGTCCAGTAGTCGGCCGACGCGAAATCTTGCTCTGCCAATTGCCCGGTCACGTTCGAGATGATCGGGATGGCGGGCGCGTTGACCGTGAGCTCCTTGGCTGCCGTCCTGAACTCGTCGATCATCGGCTCCATCAACGGAGAGTGGAACGCGTGTGAGACCGCCAGCTTGTGTATACGGCGGCCCTGTTCGCGCAGCTGTTCGGCGATCGCGGTCACCGCATCCTCGTCGCCGGAAACCACAACGGAAGACGGGCCGTTCACCGCGGCGAGTCCGACGCCGTCGGTCAGCAGCGGCCGCACTTCGTCTTCGGTGGCCTGCACGGCCATCATCGCGCCGCCGGCGGGCAGGGCCTGCATGAACCGGCCGCGCGCGACCACCAGCACGGCAGCGTTTTCCAGCGACAGAGCACCGGCGACGTGCGCCGCGGTCAACTCGCCTACCGAGTGGCCCATCACGAAATCGGGCCGCACACCCCAGGATTCCAGCAGCCGGTACAACGCGACTTCGACCGCAAACAACGCGGGCTGGGCGAATTCGGTTGTATTCAGCAGATTTTCGTCGTGGCCCCAGATGACTTCACGCAGCGGCCGCAGCAGGTGCCGGTCCAGCTCGCCGACGACGGTATTGAAGGCTTCGGCGAAGACCGGATACGCGGCGTGCAATCCCATGCCCATACCCAGCCATTGCGAGCCTTGGCCGGGGAAGACGAACACGGTCTTGCCCCCCGCGGCGGCACGGCCGGTGACCGCCGAGCCAACCAGCTCAGCCGTCAGCCAACGCCCTCAATCCGCGCAACAACTCCTGGCGATCGGCGCCAAGCACCACCGCCCGATGCTCAAATGCCGACCGGCCCGCCAACGAGCAGCCCACATCGCCGGCAGCCAACTGCTCACGCGCACCGATGAATTCAGTCAACCGCGCCGCCTGCTTGCCCAGCGCCGCTTCACTCTTGGCCGACAACACCCACGGCACGATCGGCGGCTCGGCTGCCGGTTCCACCGCCTCCACCGTCGGCGGGGCTTCGATGATCACATGCGCGTTGGTGCCACTGATCCCGAACGACGACACGCCCGCCCGACGCACGCGACCATTGACCGGCCACGGCTGAGCCTCGGTCAACAAGGTCATCGACCCCGCCGACCAATCCACATGCGGGCTGGGTTCGTCGACATGCAGTGTCGCGGGCAATACTTCGTGGCGCATTGCCAAAATCATTTTCATCACGCCGGCCACACCGGCTGCGGCCTGGGTGTGACCCATGTTCGACTTGATCGACCCCAACCACAGCGGCTGCGACCGGTTCTGCCCGTAGGTGGCCAGCAGCGCCTGGGCCTCGATCGGATCGCCCAACGTGGTGCCCGTCCCGTGACCCTCCACGGCGTCGATATCGGCCGCGCTGAGCCCGGCATTGGCCAGCGCCGACCGGACCACCCGCTGCTGCGACGGGCCGTTGGGCGCGGTCAAACCATTCGACGCGCCATCCTGATTCACCGCCGAACCCCGCACCACCGCCAGCACCGGATGCCCCAACCGCTGCGCATCCGAGAGACGCTCGACCACCAACATTCCCCCGCCCTCGGAGAATCCGGTGCCGTCGGCCGCCCCGGCGAACGCCTTGCAGCGGCCATCCGGGGACAGGCCGCGCCAGCGGCTGAACTCGACGAAGATGTCGGGCGTGGCGTTGATGGTGACGCCGCCGGCCAGCGCCAGGTCGCATTCGCCGGACCGCAACGACTGCACGGCCATGTGCAGCGTCACCAGCGACGACGAGCACGCGGTATCTACCGACAGCGCCGGGCCTTCGAGCCCAAGCACATACGCCACCCGGCCCGATGCGACGCTGGACAGCTGGCCGGTCAGCCGGAAGCCTTCCACCGGCTCGGCGGAGAACATGCCGTAACCCTGCGTCATGACGCCGGCGAATACGCCGGTGGCACTGCCGCGCAACGTGGTCGGGTCAACCCCCGCCCGCTCCAACGCTTCCCACGACAATTCGAGGAACATCCGCTGCTGGGGGTCCATCGCCAGCGCCTCGGACGGCCCCACACCGAAGAATGCGGGGTCGAAGTCTGCGACGCCGTCTACGAATCCACCGGTGCGGGTGTAGCAGGCGCCCGGCACGTCGGGGTCGGGGTTGTAGAGTTGGGCCAGATCCCAGCCGCGATCGTGCGGGAATTCGGTGAGCACATCGCGGCCCTGGATAACCATGTCCCACAGGTCTTCTGGAGAATCGACTCCGCCGGGGAACCGGCAGGCCATCCCGATGATCGCGATCGGCTCGTCGGTGCTGGCCCGGACCGCGGCCACCTGCTTGATCTCTTGTGGCACGCCGGCGAGTTCGCTGCGAATATAGGTAGCCAGACCGCTGGGAGTCGGGTAGTCGAAGATCAGGGTGGGTGAAAGCGCCAGCCCGGTAGCGGCTTTGAGGCGGTTACGCATCTCAACCGCGGTCAACGAGTCAAAACCCAACTCCTGGAACGCCTTATCCGGGTCGATGGCCTCCGGGGTGGTGTTGCCCAGCACGGTCGCGATATGCGAACGCACCAAATCCAGCAACACCGCATGCTGCTCGGCCTCGCCCAGCCCATGGATACGATGAGCGAGCGCGGACTTCGACTTGCTGGCGGCTAGCGAGTCGTCGACCCGTCGGCGGGTCGGCGTGTTGATCAGGTCGACGAACATCGGCGGTACCACCGCCGCGTTGGCTCGCAGCGCGGCGGTGTCGATGCGGGCTGGTAATAGGAACGGTTCGTCGACCACCATCGCGGTGTCGAGCAATTGCAGTGCTTCGGCCGACGACATCGCCAACACGCCGCTGCGGCCCAGCCGAGCCCGGCCCGCGGCGTCGAGTCCGCCGGTCATGTCGCTGGCTTGGTCCCACAGACCCCAGCCCAGCGAGATCGCCGGCAAACCGCGAGCACGCCGATGCACGGCCAACCCATCCAGGAACGAGTTGGCCGCCGCATAGTTAGCCTGACCCGACGACCCCACCAACCCCGCCATCGACGAAAACAACACAAACGCCGACACATTCGAATCGCGAGTCAACTCATGCAAATTCCACGCCGCATCCACCTTGGCCCGCAACACCGCATCCACCCGCTCCGGCGTCAACGACGTCACCACCGCATCATCAAGCACACCCGCGGCATGCATCACCGCCGACAACGGATGCTGCACCGAAATATCGGCAACCACCTTGGCCAACGCCTCACGATCAGCGGCATCACAAGCCACCACCGACACCTGCGCACCCGCCGCACCCAACTCGGCCGCCAACTCCGCCGAACCCGGCGCATCCGGGCCACGCCGGCTCAACAACATCAACTGACGCACACCATGATTGGCCACCACATGACGAGCCAACGCCGAACCGGCCATCCCGGTCCCACCGGTGATCAACACCGTGCCCGCCGCCCACGCATCCGGCATCGTCAACACAACCTTGCCGACGTGACGCGCCTGACTCAGATACCGCAACGCCGCCGGCGCCCGCCGCACATCAAACGCCGTCACCGGCAACGGGCGAAGGATTCCGGCGTCGAAAAGTTCGGCGAGTTCCAGCATGTACTGGTGCATGCGGACACGGCCCGGCTCGAAGAGGTCGAAGGCGCGGTAACGCACACCGGAGTATTCCTGGGCGATCACACCGGGGTCGCGGATGTCGGTCTTGCCCATCTCAAGGAACACCCCGCCCGGAGCCACCAGACGCAGTGAGGCATCCACGAAGTCACCGGCCAGCGAGTCCAACACCACATCCACACCACGACCACCGGTGACCGCGCGGAACTTGTCCTCGAACTCCAGACTGCGCGAATCCGAGATGTGATCGTCGTCAAAACCCATCGCCCGCAAGGTGTCCCACTTACCTTGACTCGCGGTAGCGAACACCTCCAACCCCAAATGCCGGGCCAACTGCACCGCCGCCATCCCCACCCCACCGGTCGCGGCGTGCACCAACACCCGCTGCCCCGGCCGCACATCGGCCAAGTGGACGAACGCGTAGTAGGCGGTGGTGAAAACTGCGGATATGGCTGCGGCTTCGGCGTACGACCAGTCGGAGGGCATCGGAAGCAGCAGCCGAACGTCGCCGGCGACCAGGGTGCCGCTGCCGTCCGGGAAGAAGCCGTACACCGAATCGCCGACGGCGAACTCGGTTACCCCAGGGCCGACTTCAACGACGACACCCGCGCCCTCGCCACCGATCAGTGCGTCGTGGGTGAACATGCCCAGGGTGATCATGATGTCGCGGAAGTTGGTAGCGATGGCGCGTATGGCGACGCGAACCTGGCCGGGCTGCAACGGCGCGTCCGCGTTGGGCACGGGCTCCAACTGCAGATTCTCGAAGGTGCCCGCACTGGAGAGCCCCAGCCGCCATGGTCCGTCGCCCGGCGGCACCAACACGCCGTCAACCGCCCGACTGGCGTGCACCCGCGCCGTAAAGACCGTTCCGCCCCGCACCAGCACCTGCGGCTCACCGACTGCCAGAGCCGCGGCTATGGTCGTATCGTCAAGGGGTGCATCGGAATCCACCAACACGATCCGGCCGGGATGCTCGGTCTGCGCCGAACGCACCAACCCCCACACCGCAGCACCCGCCAGATCGGTGACGTCCTCCCCCGCCAATCCCATTGCGCCCCGGGTCGACACCAGCAATACGCCCGAGTCATGCTCGGCCAACCACGACTGCACCACAGCTAATGCTCGATGCGTGCGCTCGTAGGTGCCGACAACGGGATCCTCGGCGGCCAAGGCGGCCTCGAACACTTCGTAGGAAGGCGTCTCGGCGTGCGACCCGTGCGACGCGGGCGTCCACACCAGCTCGAAGAGCCGGTCCCCGCCCGAGCCGGACATCGCGGCCATCAACTGCTGCTGCGACACCGGGCGAGCCACCATCGACGCCACCGACAACACCGGCAACCCCAACCCATCGGCCAACTCCACCGACACCGACGACGGACCCGACGGCGCAATCCGCGCCCGCACCGCCGACGCGCCCGCCGCATGCAACGACACACCCTGCCAGGAGAACGGCAAGGCCACGTCGCCCGTGTCGTGAGTTACCGCCGCCGCATGCAGGGCCGCGTCCAACAACACCGGATGCACACCGAATCCGCCTACGCCCCCGGCCGCGTCCGGCAATGTGACCTCGGCGAACAGCTCGTCGCCGCGACGCCACAGCGCGGTCAACCCCTGGAATGCCGGGCCGTACTCATACCCGCGGGTCGCCAGCCGCTGGTAACCGTCGGTTACCTCGACGGCCGTCGCGCCCTCGGGCGGCCACACCGACAAGTCGGCGCCCGGCTCAATCGATGCCGAACTCAACTGGCCGGTGGCATGGCACATCCACCCCGAATCGGCGTTGGCATCGGCCCGGGAGAACACGGACACGTTGCGCTGGCCGGATTCGTCGGCTGGTCCCACGACCACCTGCACCGCAACCGAACCCGAGGCCGGCAGCATCAACGGCGACTGCAACGTCAGTTCGTCGACTGCGCGAGCACCCGACCTCGTCGCCGGCGCGGATCGCCAACTCGACAAACCCCGCGCCGGGAAACACCACCACGCCATCGACGGCGTGATCGGCCAACCACCCCTGCGATGCGGCCGAAAGCCGACCGGTCAGCACCACCCCGCCCGAGTCCGGCAGCTCCACCACCGCACCCAGCAACGCGTGCTCACTGGCGCCCAGCCCCAGACCCGCGGCGTCCAGGGCAGCGCCGTCACCGGAAAGCCAAAACCGTCGCCGCTCAAAGGCATACGTCGGCAACTCGACAAACTCGGCCCCGGGCAACACCGCGCGCCAATCCACGCCCACACCCGACACGAAGGCCTGCGCGGCCGAGGTGAGGAACCGGCGGATGTCGCCGTCGTCTCGGCCAAGGGTGGGGATGACGATCGGTTCGGCGCTGCTGTCGACACAGTCGTGGAACGTGTCTTCGATGCCGGCGATCAACGCGGGATGCGGGCTGCATTCGATGAAAGTGCGGTAGCCGTGTTGGCATGCATCGCGCACCGCCGATCGAATTGCACGGTCTGCCGAATGTTGCGATACCAGTAGTCGGCGTCCAAACCGGCGGTGTCCAGCAGACCGCCGGTCAGCGTGGAAAAGAATGCGATTCGCGACGACTGCGGTTCGAGGCCGGAAAGGACCTCGGCGAGCTGCTCCCGGGTGGACTCGACGTCGACGGAGTGTGACGCGTAGTCAACGTCGATCCGACGAGCACGGAGGTCACGGTCGGTGCATTGTTGGACCAGCTCGTCGAGCGCGGCGACTTCACCGGACACCACGACGGCGGATCGTCCGTTGATCGCGGCGATGCTGATCCGATCCCCGAAGGGCGCCAACAACTCTCGGGCTTGCTCGGCTCCGCAGGCCAGGGAAGCCATGCCGCCCCGGCCGGCCAGCGCCAGCAACAGTTTGCTGCGCAGTGTCACCACGCGTGCGGCGTCGCGCAACGACAGGGCACCCGCGACGTAGGCGGCGGCGATTTCACCTTGGGAATGCCCGATTACGGCGTCCGGACGCACGCCGACCGACTTCCACAATTCGGCAAGCGACACCATGATCGCGAACAAAGCGGGCTGCACCACATCGACGCGGTCCAAACCCGGCGCGCCCGGCGCCCCGCGCAGCACGTCGATCAGTGACCAGTCAACGAATTCGGCGAATGCCTCCGCACACGCGTTGATCTGCTCGGCGAAAACAGGTGCAGTGTCGAGCAATTCGACGCCCATGCCGAGCCATTGGGATCCTTGGCCGGGGAAGACGAACACGGTTTTACCCGCCGGGCGCACCATGACCGCAGACCACTGAACCACCCGGCTCACCGGCAGCCAACTCGCCCAAACCGCTGAGCAACTTCGTCGCGGTCAGCACCGAGCACCACCGCCCGATGCTCAAAGCGCGACCGGCCCGCCAACGACCAGCCCACATCGCCGACATCCAACTGCTCACGCGCACCGACGAATTCACCCAACCGCGCCGCCTGAGCCGCCAACGCCGCCGCGCTCTTGGCTGAAACGACCCACGGCACCACCGACGGCACCGGACGAACCGCGGAAACCCCTGCCACCGCGTCCACCGCGGGGGCGTCCTCGATGATCACGTGCGCGTTGGTGCCACTGATGCCGAACGACGACACCCCCGCGCGACGCACCCGGCCATCGACCGGCCACGGGTGGGCCTCGGTCAGCAACTCCACCGACCCCGCCGACCAATCCACGTGCGGACTCGGCGCATCCACGTGCAACGTCGCCGGCAAAACCTCGTGGCGCATCGCCTGCACCATCTTGATCACACCGGCCACCCCCGCGGCAGCCTGGGTATGACCCATGTTCGACTTGATCGACCCCAACCACAGGGGCTGTTTTCCGGGCTCCGCCCTATCTTGTCCGTAGGTGGCCAGCAGCGCCTGGGCCTCGATCGGATCACCCAACGTGGTGCCCGTGCCGTGGCCCTCCACCACATCAACCTCGGCCGCGCTGAGCCCGGCATTGGCCAGCGCCGACCGGACCACCCGCTGCTGCGACGGCCCGTTGGGCGCGGTCAAACCATTCGACGCACCATCCTGATTCACCGCCGAACCCCGCACCACCGCCAACACCGGATGCCCCAACCGCTGCGCATCCGAGAGCCGCTCGACCACCAGCATCGCGCCGCCCTCGGACCAGCCGACGCCGTCGGCGGCTTCCGAGAAGGGCTTGCAGCGGCCGTCCGGAGACAAGCCCCGATGCCGGCTGAATTCGACGAACACGGTCGGGGTCGCGTTGACGGTCGCACCGCCGGCCAGCGCCAGGTCGCACTCGCCCGAGCGCAGCGACTGCACCGCCAAATGCAGGGCCACCAGCGACGACGAGCACGCGGTATCCACCGATACCGCAGGGCCTTCCAGCCCTAGCACATACGCGACCCGACCGGTGGCCACGCTGGACGTCATGCCGGTCAGCCGGTAGCCCTCGATCTCTTCGGCGAGCATGCCGTAGCCCTGAACGATGATTCCGGCGAACACACCGGTCGCGCTGCCGCGCAACGTGGTCGGGTCAACCCCCGCCCGTTCCAACGCCTCCCACGACAACTCGAGCAGCATCCGGTGCTGGGGATCCGTCGCCAGCGCCTCGCTGGGTGAGACGCCGAAAAATCCCGCGTCAAAACCAGCGACATCGTCGACGAAGCCACCCGCACGCGCATACGACTTGTGTGGCGCGTCGGGATCGGCGTCGAACAAGCCGGCCAGATCCCAGCCGCGGTCGGTCGGAAACTCCGACATCACGTCGCGGCCCTGGGCCACCATGTCCCACAGGCCCTCCGGGGAATCCACCCCACCTGGGAAACGGCAGGCCATCCCGACGATCGCGATCGGCTCGCTCGACCGCTCCAGCAGGGCACGGTTCTTGCGCTTGAGGCGCTCGACCTGGACCAGGGCTTTCCGCAATGCTTCGGTCGCATGCTGGAGTTGGTCAACCATGTCGTTACCCCTCGCCTAACGTCGGTCGTCGCTGAGTTCGGAATGCGGCCCTGAGCCGAGGAGCCCAGTCAAGAAGATCGTTGGCCTGGGTGGCCAACTTCGACAGGGTTTCCAATACTTCCGATACTCCCGGCTTCGTACACGGAGAAGTCCCGCTATGCGCCGACTTGCTCGCCCGATTCATGGCCTGGGTCCGCAGCCAATTGCGGCGTTGCCCAGCCATCCATGGCGAGACTGTACCCGTCACCGGTCAGCCGGGGTTAAGCGCGTGGTGACAACGCTTTCAGTGATTTGCCCGGTCAGCGCCAGCCGTCGGCGGCCACGGCGGCCTTCATCAGCGCATCGCACAGCTCGCGCAACTCGGTGGCCGCGGCTCCTTCGTCAAGCGCCGTCGCAACATCTTCTGCCGCGCATCGCACCTGGTAGACGCGATCAGAGAGGTCAGCGGCCTCGTCAGCGGACAGCACCACCGCGTCAGCAGGTAAGGACGTACCTTTCACGCCGTTGATCGAGGCCCGCTGCTCGTAGGCCCGCTGCCGACACGATTGCCTGCAGTACTGACGGCGACGGCCCATCCCGCTGTCGGTGACGTCGCGCCCACACCAGCGGCACGGCTGAGGGCGGACGCGACGTGTCACGGGGCCGACTTTAGTCGGGGTTAGACCGGGATCCCGGTATCATGGAACGTCGAGTCGCATGGGCCCCGGACAAACCCCTGGGAACTCTGCTGGCCGCCCTGGCGTTGATCAATGCGCTAGCTGCTGAGAAGACGTTAAGAGGAGTGGGTACCAATGGCTGATCGTGTCCTAAGAGGCAGTCGCCTTGGAGCCGTTAGTTACGAGACCGACCGCAATCACGACCTGGCGCCACGCCAGATCGCGCGTTATCGCACGGAGAACGGCGAAGAATTCGACGTACCGTTCGCTGACGACGCCGAGATCCCCGGCACCTGGCTGTGCCGTAACGGTATGGAAGGCACCCTGATCGAGGGTGACCTGCCGGAGCCCAAGAAGGTCAAGCCGCCCCGCACGCACTGGGACATGCTGCTCGAGCGTCGCTCGGTGGAGGAGCTCGATGAACTGCTCAAGGAGCGTCTGGAGCTGATCAGGACGCGCCGTCGCGGCAGCTGACCGCAGCGCCGACTAGCTCACCTGTCGATCGGGATCGCACGATTGCGGTTGCGCCGTCCGTCGATCCCCCATTGCGCGACCTTGACCAGCGCTTCGCGGATATTGGATCCGCTCATCTTGGACACGCCGAGTTCGCGCTCGGTGAAGGTAATCGGTACCTCGGCCACGGTGAACCCGTTGGTGATGGTGCGCCACGTCAAGTCGATCTGGAAGCAATAGCCCTTCGATTCGACGTGATCGAGATCGATCTTCTCCAGAACGTCCCGACGGTAGGCGCGGTAACCAGCGGTGATGTCATGAATGCCGACGCCCAGGGCCAAGCGCGCATACGTGTTGGCCGTCCAGGACAGCGCCCAGCGCCGCCATGGCCAGTTCTGCACGTTCCCGCCATCGACGTAACGCGAACCGATGGCCAGGTCCGCTCCGGCGTCGACTGCCTCCAGCAGTAGGTGCAGTTGTTCGGGCGCGTGACTGCCGTCGGCGTCCATCTCGACCAGCGTTGTGTACTGGCGGCTCAGCCCCCAGGCAAACCCCGCCAGGTACGCCGCGCCCAGACCATCCTTGGCGGTGCGGTGCATGACATGGATACGTTCGGGGTCGGCCGACGCCAGCTCGTCGGCGAGCTGTCCGGTGCCGTCGGGGCTGCTGTCGTCCACGACCAGCACGTGCACGTCGGGGCGGGCCTGCTGCAGACGCCGCAGGATCAGCGGGAGGTTCTCCCGCTCGTTATAGGTGGGGATGATCACCAGGGTGCGCTGGGTGGGGCGATCGCCCGCAATCCGCGACACCGGATCGCCGGTGGTCATATCTCTCCTCTTTCTGGCCGCTGATCAAACATGCGGGCTCAATATCGGCCGCCCTCGTCGAGTGCGGTGTCATCGCCGCCCTCGACAAACTCGGGGTCGGCTGGCTCGTCGTCAACGTCGTCGCCGTCGGCCACTTCGTCGTCGCCGAGCGGGTCGTCGTCAGGTTTCTCCGTTGCTGAGCCGAACCTCTTCGCTAACTCCGGCAGACGACGGTTTAGTTCCGCGAACCATCCATTGTGCAGCATCGCAAGCAAAAGCACGGCGACAGCTGCCACGACCAGACTTCCCTGCACGATCGGGCCCCACCTGGCTGCGGGCGTCAGCGTTGCTTTGCGGCGCACCTGGTTGTCCAGGTATTCGGGCTGGAAGAACTTCGTCCGGCCCAACTCGCGGCCGTCCGGCGTGACCAGAGCGGATATGCCCACGTTGCTGGCGACGATCGCGTAACGGTCGAGCTCCACCGCGCGAACCTTCGAAAAGGCCAGCTGCTGCTCGCTCATGGTCTGGTTGAAGTTGGCGTTGTTGGCGGGCACCGCGAGCACCTCGGCGCCGTTGCGGACCGAGTCGCGTAACGCGCGGTCGAATATCACTTCCCAGCAGGTCGCGACCCCGATCGGAGTACCCGCGGCATGTACCACTCCGGTGCCGGAGCCCGGGACGATATAACCTGCCAAGTCGGCCATTCCGGACAGCTGGCGGAAGAAGCCGCGCAAGGGCAGGTATTCCCCGAACGGCTGCACGATCCGCTTGTCGTAGCGGTCGCCGGGCCCCGTCGTCGGATTCCAGACGATCACCGTGTTGGTCTGCGCCGGGGCGGTCGGCGGCCGGCCCGCGACGTCGAGCACCGTACCGACCAGGATCGGCGCGCCTATCGCCTCGACGGCGACCGAGATCTGCTGGGCCGCGTCCGGGTTGGTCAGCGGATCGACTTCCGAGGCGTCCTCGGGCCAGACCACAAAGTCGGGTCGGGGCGCGCGCCCGGCACGCACGTCGTCGGCCAGCCGGCGGGTCTGGCGCACATCGTTGCCCAGCACCGCAAGGCGTTGCGCGTTGAACTCCAGGCCAAGCCGAGGCACGTTGCCCTGGACCACCGCCGCGGTGACGACGGGTTCGTTCCCCGATCCGGTACCGGAATGACGGACCTGCGGCCAGATCGCCGCGGTGGCGAAAAACACCAGGCAGATGCAGATTGCCGGCAGCACAACCGCGGGCGGTCTGTCGACTGCGTGCGGCTGACCGGAGGCCCGCAACCACGACAGGATCTCCAGGGCGATCGCGAGGGCGCTGCAACCCACTAAGACGATCGCCAACGAGAGCAGTGGCACGCTGCCCAGCCGGACCAATGGCAGAAATGGGCCGTCGGTCTGACCGGCGGCCACCACGCCCCACGGGAATCCCCCGAACGGGACCGTCGACTTCAACCACTCCTGCGCCGCCCACAACACCGCGAACCAGATCGGCCAGCCGGGAAGCTGCCGCACCACGACGGCCAGCAGACCGAAGATCCCGGGGAACAGCGCGCACACCAGCACCAGCGCCAGCAGGGGTATGACCCCGACAAGGATGCTGACCCAATGGATTAACGGTAGGTAGAACGCCAGGCCGAACAAGAAGCCGTAACCGAATCCGCCCAGCGGTGCGGTGGCCGGGCGGGTCAGCACCCAGGCCAGCACCGCAAACGCGACGACGGCAGCCCACCACCAGTTGAAACTGGGATAGCTCGAGCAAAGAAGCAAACCAGCCAGGATTGCGGCGCCGAGGCGCGTCAGGCGCGGTCGCAGGGCTCTGCCGAACTGGGGCAACCGCGTTCGCAGCTCGTTGCCCAGCCATACCAGCAACGCAGCGCCCAACTCGACCAGCCGCTGCCCTAGCTGCGTGGCTCTTTCGCGGAAGTGGTCGCCGAAGCTCGGCAGCCGATCATCGTCGGCTGTCGGCTCGACGTCGGCGTCGTCGTCCGCTGGCTCGAAGACGGCCTCGACGTCGGCGGCCCGTCGTCGACGTCATCGTCGTGAACTACGGGGATTACGCCGGTGGGTTCGTCGTCTTTGAGGTCTTCTTTGACGTCGTCCGTGACCGCCGGGATGACCTCGGTGTCCTCTCCCGGCCGCATCCAGCGGTCGAACCGCCTGATGCGCTTAGCCATAGATGACGGCACCCTTGTGCACGGTTTGCCGACAACGGGGCAACGGATCGGTCGGGCCCAGCCGCGGCAATGCGGGCACCCTCGACCGCGGATCGGTAGACCACCGTCGGACGGCGTCGCTCGGCGCGTGGGCGTCGAATTCGGTGAGGTCGTCGACGTCCCAAACGGCGTAGGACGCGGGCGCGCCGGGAACCAAGGTGCCGGTCAGCCCGTCTCCGACGCCGCCGGCCCGCCAGCCGCCGCGGGTGGCGGCGGCGAATGCCGCTCGCACGGAGACCGAGCTGCCCGGCGTGCGGTGGTTGGCAGCTGCTCGGACGGTCGCCCAGGGGTCGAGGCCGGTCACCGGGGCGTCGGATCCGAACGCGAGGGCCACGCCTTGGGATGCTAACAGCGCAAACGGGTTGAGAACCCCGGCTCGGTCGACACCGAGACGATGGGCGTACATGCCGTCATGGCCGCCCCAGAGTGCGTCGAAATTGGGTTGCATGCTGGCCATGACGCCCCAGCGCGCCTAGCTTGGCCGCCTGATCTGCGGTGACCATCTCCAGGTGCTCCAACCGATGGCGGCAGCGAGCCACCGCGACCACGCCGAGGTCGTCGACCACACGCTCGAAGGCGTCGACGACAGCCGAGACGGCGGCGTCGCCGATGACGTGGAAACCCGCCGTCACGCCGGCTTCGCTACACGCTCGCACATGCGCGGTGATGACCTCAGGATCCAGGTAGCAGGTTCCGACCCGGTCGCGGGCATCGGCGTAGGGCTCGTGCAGCCAGGCGGTGCGCGAGCCCAGCGCGCCGTCGACGAACAGGTCACCGGCCAGCCCGGCCGCACCGGTGTCCTCGATGACCGCGCGTGCCTGCGCGGGGCTGTCCACCGCCACACCCCAGTAACCGGTGACCTGGACGCCATGGGCCCGGCTGAGGGTGCGCAACTCGTGCCAGTCGTCCAGCCCGCCGATCTCGGGGCCGGCGCATTCGTGTACCGCGACTATCCCGCTGGCGGCCGCGGCGTCCAGCGCGGCCATCCGCGCTTCGGTGCGCTGGGCATCGGTCAACAGGTCGCGCGCGGCGGCTCGAACCAGGTGATGGGCGTCGCCGACCAAGGGACGCTGTGGGTCGAATCCGGTCGCCGACGACAGTCCGGGCACCCGCTCGCGCAGACCGGTCGAGGCAAGCGCCGAGTGCACATCGACGCGGGCCAGGTAGGCGGGCCGGCCCCGCAACACGGCGTCCAGCTCGGCAGTGCTCGGCGGGGCATTCTCCGGCCAGGAGGATTCGTCCCAACCGTGACCCCACACCGGCTCACCGGGATGGGCGGCCGCATAGTCGGCGATCATCTGCAGGCAATGCCGACGCGAGGTCGACGCCCGCAAATCGAGCCCGGTCAGCGTCAGACCGGTGGCGGTGAGATGGATGTGACTGTCGACGAAGCCCGGCGCCACGAAGCCGCCGTCGAGATCGACCAGCTCGGCATCGGGGAACTGGCCGCGACCCACGTCGTCGCTGCCCAGCCACACCACGACACCGTCGCGGACCGCCATCGCGGTCGCATCGGGATGGGTCGGGCTGTGCACCCGGCCGTTGACCAACAGGGCGGTGGGGACCTGCGTCACGCTGTATAGATTTACGCGCGCTCGCCCGGCAAGGCCGGCGGATCGACGTCAGCGACGTCAGTGACGTCGATGACTTCGCCGTCGATGTAATCCGGCGGGTCGCGGCGTCGATGCGTATCGATCGGCGCCGACGGTGGTGACGGTGATCAGCGGCGCACGTCGGCCGGAAGCCGCGTACCGCCATCGCCGTCAGCATCGGGCGGGCGGCGGCCCGGGTCGGCGGCAACAGCAGCAGCACCCCCGCGGCGGTGGTGACCAGGCCGGGAACCACCACGAGCACCGTTCCCAGCGCTACCAGCGCGCCGTCGGTGGCCAGCCGTTCGCTGTTGAGACGTCAGCCCGGATCGCAACCGCGTCAGCTGGCGCTT
Source organism: uncultured Actinomycetota bacterium (assembly GCA_963791535.1). Lineage (GTDB taxonomy): Bacteria > Actinomycetota > Actinomycetes > Mycobacteriales > Mycobacteriaceae > Mycobacterium. Next base: position 142,637 of record CAWBSW010000022.1, read on the forward strand.
GAGCTGCGAACCCGCCAACGCCAATCCGGCGACAAAGGCGGCCAGCAACAGCAACAGCGTCCAGCCCAGGCCGATCGTCGACGCCAGCGCCACCACCACCGCGAGCTCGACGAGGACGTAGACCAGAAACAGTCGCGACACCATGAGATGGCAACGTCGGGGGCTGGCTGCGGGAGTTCCGCCGACCGCTGCCGCACGGTTAGATGGCTGACGTGACGACAATCGAGATCGATACGCCGGCCGGCCCCATCGACGCGCTGCTCGATATTCCCGAGGGCCAAGGGCCCTGGCCGGGCGTGGTGGTCGTCCACGACGCGATCGGATACGGACCGGACAAACAATCGATCAACAGCCATGTCGCCGCGGCGGGATATGTCGCGCTGACCCCGAACATGTTCGCGCGCGGCGGGCTGGGCGCGGTGCGTCACCAAGGTCATGCGCGACGTGCTCACCAAGCGGGGACGCTCGCTCGATGACGTGCTGGCTGCCCGCGACCACTTGACAGGCCCTGCCGGAATGCACCGGCCGCGTCGGCATCGCGGGCTTCTGCATGGGCGGCCAGTTCGCATTAGTCATGTCGCCCAAGGGTTTTGGCGCCTCTGCACCGTTCTACGGCACTCCGCTGCCGCGCGAGCTCAGCGAAACACTGGACGGGGCGTGCCCGGTCGTGGCCAGCTTCGGCGCCCGTGACCTGACCGGCGTCGGGGCGCCCAAGAAGCTGCAAACGGGTTCTCGACCAAAAAGGCATCGCCAACGACGTCAAGGTCTATCCGGACGCCGGGCACAGCTTCGCCAACAAGCTTCCCGCGCAGCCCGTGCTCCGGGTTACCGGATTCGGCTATAACCAGGCCGCGACCGAGGATGCGTGGGCGCGGGTCTTCGCGTTCTTCGGCGAACACCTGCGTAGCGGGGCGTGACCTACGCTGCCCGCGATCCGATTGCCCGCTCTCCTCAGGCCACTACCCGGCCGGCATCGTCGCCGGGCGTAGTTCCAGGCCGACGTTGTTCTGCATGCCGCCGCGCAGCTTGCTGAAGAGGTTGAACACCCGACCGATCAGTCCGTACTCCCGGCCGATCGCGTCGTAGACGGCGCCGGTCTGCGATTTGTCCAGGATGGCAGCGGTCGCCTCGATGGCGCTCGCTTTTCGGGCGGCCGCGAATATCGCAAACGGCCAGCGTGACCCGCGGGGTGTTGCGGATCCGCTTGACCTTCCACGCCTTCTCCTCGCTGATGACCAGCAGCCGGTCGCCGTCGGAGGCGGCCCAGACCGGCGTCGGCTTGGGCCGGCCGTCCTTGGTGAAAGTCGTCAGCAGGACGTATTGCGCCTTGGCGACGTCTGCGAAGCTCGGAGCCACCGCGTCAGTCTAACGACGCCGCCGCCCAACGGTTCTCGCGCCGCTCAACTAGCGGGCCGGTCAGCTTTGGACCAGCCGGTAGCCGGGATAACGGCAGCGGGTTGTTCAACCCCGCAGTTGCAGGAATGACGGCGCCGTTGATCCAGGCGGCACTCGGGCTGTTCGCCCGCAACGGCTATGCGGGAACGTCGATTCGGGCGATCGCCCGGGAAGTGGGCGCCAGCGAAAGCGTGCTCTATGCGCACTTCGAGAGTAAGCGGGTCATCTTCCAGGCGGTACTAGGTGAGCTGGGACCGCTCACCGTGGCCGCCGAACTGGATCATCTCGACCCGCGGCTCGACGGTCTTATCCACGACGAAGCGGTCGCCTCGGCGATTTATACCGGGATCGTCAAGATGAGCGAAACAATCCGGAATTGGATGTCCGCCGGCCACATCGACCCGAACCTCGGCGATGCGGCCACGCTGGCCTATGCGCAGATGACTCCGATCATCCAGGCACGCATCGTGTGGATGCACGCGGACGCCACGCCGGACAGCCGCCAACATGCCCGCAACATCTGCCTAGGCCACGTCGAATTCTTCATCGACGCCACGTTCGTGCACAGCGACACCGCCGTAGCGGCCTTCCACGTCTTCTTCGGTTTCCCGCAGTACAGAATGTGGTGGTCGGCTCGAGTACCACTTCGGAATCGATCAGCGCCTACGCTTAACCGGACCAAAAGGAGCACAAGCGATGAAAAGCGTGTCTGTCGCAAACAAGGTCATTGCTATTACCGGCGGGGCGCGCGGAATCGGGCTGGCTACTGCGACGATTCTGCAAGTTTGGGCGCCACGGTCGCGATCGGCGATATCGACAGGTCCGCGGTCAAGGAGGCGGGTAGCCGGTTGGCCCTGACGGTCGCCCGCCGGCTCGACGTGACGGATCGACGATCCTTCACCGATTTTCTCAACACTGTCGAGAACCAATTGGGGCCCGTCGACGTGTTGGTGAACAACGCTGGCGTCATCGCGGTCGGTAGCGCGGTTGACGAGGCCGACGCCGTCACCGAGCGGGTGCTCGACGTCAATATTTTCGGCGTGATCCTGGGCACCAAGCTGGCCGCCCAACGGATGTTGCCGCGCGGTCACGGTCACATCGTCAACATCGCATCAGTGGGCAGCTTGCTGCCGGTCGAAGGCATCGCAACCTATTGCGCCACAAAGCATGCCGTGCTCGGCTATACCGACGCCGTGCGAATGGAAAACCGTGGGAGCGGTGTGCAGTTCTCGGCCATTCTGCCGATCCTGGTCAATACCGACATGATTGCCGGCGTTGGGCACGTCAAGGGCTTCAAGAACGTCGAACCAGACGACGTGGCCCGGGCGGTCGCCAACGTGATCGTCAAACCGAAACCGCGTGTGTTCGTTCCCCGTTCGTTCGGCCGGGTCGTGGCCGCCCAGCGTTTTATGCCGCAGCGGGCGGCGGAGGCGACGGCACGCGCCTTGGGCAACGGGCGCGTCTTCACCACCGACGTCGAGGCCGACAAGCGCACAGCCTACGCCCGGCGCACTGGGACGTCGTGACTCTCAATCGGTGCGCGCGTCGAAGTCGGCAAGCACGGGTTGACGCAAGAGCTCGCGATGAGTCTCCGGTGTCCAGGGGAAGAGCTCGGGCAGACCATCCTTACCGAGATACCAACTGCTGCATCCGGTGACCCAGATCGTCTGAGGCATCGGCGGCCTTCATGCTCTCGTTGTATTCCTTGGTTGCCGCTTCGGTCGGCGCCGCGGCGCGCACGACACCGTCGCGGAGCTGCTTGATCCACCACATCACATAGTCGGCCTGGTCCTCGGCGATCGGCACCAGCGATTGGTTGCCGATCGGGGAATGCGGACCCATCAGCATGAACATGTTGGGGAACCCGGGCACCGCCACGGACCGGTACGCCATCGGGCCGTCGGCCCAGGCCTCGTCCAGGGTCAGCCCGCCCTCCCGATCACCTCCAGCGGGCGCACGTAGGCGCGCGCGTCGAACCCGGTGGCATAGACCAGCAGGTCCAGTTCGTGCAGGTTGCCGTCGGTGGTGACGATGCCGCGGGGTTCGATGTGGTCGATCCGATCGGTGATCACCTCGACGCCGGGCGCTTGAACGGAACGGTAGAAGTGGCCGGCCATTACCTGCCGTTTTGCACATCGGCTGGTAGTTCGGGGTGAGTTTGGCCCGCAGCTTCGGGTCGCGCACCGAGAGCCGCAGGTTCCATCGACATCGGCCTGCAGCAGGTCGGCGTTGCCATCCCGGCCGGATGGGCGCACGGCCGAAGATGATCCTGATGAACAACCCCCAGAAGCGATAGGGCAGACCGTTCAGCGCGGCCATCGGGACAGCGCCGCCCGGGCCAGCGTTGAGTAACGCGGGTTAGGCAAGGGGTAGATCCACTGGGCGGTGCGCTGAAAACCTTCGAGCGCGCGCACCTTGCCGCCGAGCTCGGCGGTGATCTGCACACCGGTCGAGCCGGTGCCGATCAACCCGACCCGCTTGTCCGGCAAGGAGACCGAGTGGTCCCAGCGCGAGGAATGGAACGCGGGTCCGGCGAAGCGTCCCGCCCGGGGATGTCTGGATAGCGAGGCACCCGCAGTACTCCGGTCGCGGTGATCAGAACGTCGAAGCACTCCTCGCCGGCGGCGGTGCTAATCCACCATTGGCCATCTTCGTGGCGTGCTGAGATGACCTTGGTGCCGAACCGGATGTGCGGCCGGATGCCTCGTTCGTCGGCGACCTGCCTGAAGTAGGCCTGGACCTCTGGACCCGGCGGCAGCAGATGCGTCCACTCGGGGTTCGGCCGGAATGAGTAGGGTAGTACCGCGACGGGACGTCGCAGGCCAATCCGGGATAGGTGTTGTCGCGCCAGGTTCCGCCGACCTCGGAGGCCTGCTCGAAGATCGTGTACGAGTCGATGCCGGCGTCCTGCAGTTTGGCCGCCATGCAGAGGCCGGACATTCCGGCGCCGATTATCGCGATTTTTAGTGATCGAGTGTGCGTCATCGCAACCACCCGGCCCTCTCGCTTGCCTGCACGTTACGCCGTTGGCCTCGGCTTATCGACGGCTTCATGATCAAAGTCGAGAAGTTCACCAGCGACGTTGAGGTCGACAAGCGCACAGCTTATGCACGGCGCACTGGGACATCCGCCACCGAACGTCCCGAACGAGGTCTGCCGGTTCAATAC
>CAWBSW010000023.1:0-46106 GCA_963791535.1 uncultured Actinomycetota bacterium
TCGGCCCAGGCCGACCGGTACGCACCTGTGGTCATGGTGGTTCTCAGAAGCTGAAGCCGCCGCCGCAGATGAGGGTCTGCGCACTGACGTAGTCGGATTCGGGGAGGCAGAACAGGTACACGGCGCCCGCGGCTTCGGCCGGAGTGCCCCCGCGGCCCAGTGGCACCATCTGCTCCATGGCGGCGAGCAGGCTCGGATTGACGCCGACCTTGATCTCGTTGCCGGCCACGTCGATCGTGCCGTCGCCGCCGGCCGGGGTCTCGGTGAGCCGGGTCTTGATCAGCCCGAACGCCACCGTGTTAACAGTGACGTTGTAGCGTCCCCACTCCTTGGCCAGCGCCTTCGTCAAACCCGTTACACCAGCCTTCGCCGATGGGTCAGTTCTTTCGCCTGTCCTGCATTGCCACCCGTCCCGGCGAGCGAGGAGATGTTGACCACCTTGCGGCACGCAACAGGCTCCCCTGCAGCTCTTGCCGCCTTGACCGCTGACGCGATGACCGGCTGCGCGGCCCGCAGGATCCGAAACGGCGCTTTGAGGTGCACGTCGAGGATCGCGTCCCACTGCTCATCGGTCATCTTCTGGATCACCGAGTCCCACGTGTAGCCGGCGTTATTGACGATGATGTCCAGGCCGTCGAAGTAGTCGACCGCGGCGGCGACGAAGCGTTCGCCGAAGTCAGCGTCGGTGACGCTGCCGATGCAGGCCACAGCCTGCCCGCCTGCGGCCTCGATCGCGGCGACCGTTTCCTTGGCGGGTTCGGCGTCGAGGTCGTTGACCACCACTCGCGCCCCTTCGGCCGCCAACTTCAGCGCGATCTCGCGCCCGATCCCACGGCCGGAGCCGGAGACAATAGCGACCTTGCCCTCAAGAGTTCCCATGGTTGACAATCCTTTTCGTTTGTTTTGAAGATGATGATTCCCGCGGTTGGGCGTTACAACGTGACGACAGCGTCCCCAGTGAGGGTGGCCGTGCCGTCCGGGAGGGTGACGGCGAGCTCGAGAGTCGCGCGCCGCTCGCCGTCGACGTCGTCTATCGCGGTGATCCTGCCGGTGGCGGTTGGCTCACCGTGCAAGGGCGTGATCGCGGCGAAGCGCACCCGGTAGTGGCGAATCGCCCGTGGGTCAACCCAATTGGTCAACAGCCGGCCCAGGTAGGCCATCGAGAGCATGCCCTGAGCGAAGACGTCGTCCAAGCCGGCCGACCGCGCGACGTCGATGTCGATGTGCATCGGGTTGTGATCGCCCAACGCGCCTGCGAACAAAGCCAGCGTGGTTCGTGAGATCGGCGCGATCGTCAGTGGCGGCAGTTCGGTGCCGACGTCGACGGGCTCTGACGGCGGTCATTGGGGTTGCTCCGGGTTCCGCACCACGATCACGCTTTTCAATTCGGCGACCAACTCGCCGTTCTTCTGGGTCACCATGGACGTCTTCTCAATGAATTCCAACGCTCCGCCCTTCTTGCTGTACACATTTGCGATCCGTGGAGTCGCGGTCAGCACGTCGCCGGCCACGGCCTGCGAGTGGTAGGTGAAGGACTGCTCGCCGTGGAGTACCCGACGCAGGTCGACACCTACACCGGCCAACCACTCGAACGGGTCAGGGCTCTTCCAGTTCGATGCCGAACAGGAAGGTCGGCGGCACGGCAGATCGCGGTGCCCCGCAGCATGTGCCGTCTGCAGGTCGGTGAAGACCGGATTGGTCTCGCCGATCGCCTTGGCGAAGAAGCGAAGCCGACCCGCGTCGACGGTCAAGGTGACCGGCGGCAGTTGCTTGCCGATCACGTTCTGGTCGAACGGCATCGGTTCAGCTCACCTTCTCGTAGAGGGTCACGACGGCGGCACCGCCGAGTCCGATGTTGTGCTGCAACGCGAGAGTGACCCCCTCGACCTGGCGGGCCTGCGCCTGACCGCGCAACTGCCACACCAATTCCGCGCACTGCGCCAAACCGGTCGCGCCGAGCGGGTGGCCCTTGGACAGCAGCCCGCCCGACGGATTGGTGACAACCCGCCCGCCATAGCTGTTGTCACCGTCGGCGATGAACTTTTCGGCGGTGCCCTCCGGGGTCAAACCCAGACACTCATAGGTCAGAACTTCGTTGGTGGTGAAGCAGTCGTGCAGTTCGACGACACCGATGTCCTCGGGACCGACACCGGCCGCCTCATAGACCTGGTCGGCGGCGGCCTTGGCCATGTCGTAGCCGACGACCGTCATCATGTCACCGCAGAACGTCGACGCGAGATCGGTGGCCATCGCCTGGGCCCTTATCACGACCGAACCGTCGAGACCGTGGGCGTCGGCGAAATCCTCGCTGCACAGCACCGCGGCCGCCGCCCCGCAGGTCGGCGGGCAGCACTGCAGCCGGGTCAGCGGGCCGAAAATCTTCGGAGACGCCAGCACCTCCTCGACGCTGACCGGGTCGCGAAACACCGCATACGGATTGTTGGCGGCATGCCTGCGCGCCTTCACCGCGATCTGAGCGAAAACCTTGGGATCAACGCCGTACTTCTCGGCGTACGCCGTTCCCGCGCCGCCGAAGTACTGGGCAGCCATTGGCGCGTGGTCGTCCCACCCCTGCAGCGCTGTCGTGCGGTCATCGAAACGGGTGAACGGGCTCGGCCGGTCGCTCCACACTGACCCGAGTGCGCCGCGCATCATCTGCTCGAACCCGAGCACGATCACGCAGTCGGCGGCGCCGGTCTCGATCGCCTGCCGCGCCAAGAACAGCGCAGAGGAGCCCGTCGAACAATTGTTGTTGACATTGACGATCGGAATCCCGGTCTGCCCCAGCCCGTACAACGCGGCCTGACCCGACGTCGAATCGCCATACACGTAGCCCACATATCCCTGCTGCACCGAGGCGTATTCGATGCCGGCGTCGGTGAGGGCTTTCCGGGCAGCCGCCTCGGCCATAACGTCGTACGGCGCGGTATTCCTCGGGCTGGTGAAGGGAATCATCCCCACGCCCACCACGGCGACACGTTTGCTCATCGGCACTCCTTCGGTAATTTAAAGCTATAGGTGATTCACTTAGTAGACAGCATGCGCGCGGCTTTGGCAAGCAAAGTTCGTATTTATACGGTTGCAGACAAGGTATTGACGTCGCCGAGTGGCAACGTGGGGGTGGTCAACTACACGAACGTTGACCTATTGCATGTTCACATCAAGCAGGCTACCGGTCGACAGAGGCATCGAGGGCCTGACATCCGGGGAGATCACGCCTTATGTCAGCGGCCAGGGCTAGAGGGCGTCACACTTAGTGGCCTGCTCGGCGTAGTTGGTGATGGTATAGAACACCGTTCGCGGCCAGAAAAAGCTTCCCAAGCTGAATACGCGGGTTCGATTCCCGTCATCGGCTCCGCCCGGGGGGCGAGTTGCGGCGCGCCCCGTTAGCTAGCTAGCCACGGCTGGGGCAGCGCGCCGAGTCGGTCGGGACGGTCGACGGATGGAACTGCTCCTGCGGTACGTCTGCCGGGTGAAGTTTGACCAATGACGTTGCGAGATTCGCCGCTTCCGTCGCGATACCGGCTGAAACGATGCGGCCGGCCCACGCGGACTGCCACGATGGAATCCGTGCGCGCGTTCGCCTGCCCCGTCTGCCGTGGCTTCGTCCCATTCGAGTCGCGACGCTGCCCGAATTGCTTGGCAGAATTTGGATTGCATGTACCTAGCCGCACTATGGTCGCGACCTCGTCGGGCACCGCGGTTATCGACGGCCAGATCTGGATTGCATGCACAAAGGCGGCCAGCCTCGGCTGCAACTGGTTGGTGCCTCAAGAACAGGAACTGGGCGGTCAGCAGGGACGATGTCTGGCGGATTCCTTGATCCGCCGCGAGCCCGACACCGACGACACCGTCGCAGTGGAAAAGCTGGTGTCCACCGGGATCGCCCTGCGGCGGTTGATTTGTCAGCTCATTGACATCGGCTTGCCGGTCGACCCGTTCTGGCGGAAAGACGGAGGGCTTGCGTTTGATCTGCTGTCCAGTTACAGCGGCGGTGAACGTGTGGTGATCGGGCACGCCGGCGGGGTAATCACGATCGATCTGGTCGAGTCGCTGGACGCCTACCGTGAGTCGCTTCGGGTCCACCTCGGTGAGCCCTACCGCACCATGCTGGGTCATTTCCGCCACGAGGTCGGCCACTATTACCAGAACATTCTGGTGGAAACCGATCCCGGAGCCGCGCGCTACCTTGACGAGTGCCGCGAGATCTTCGGCGATGAGCGTGCCGATTATCAAGACGAGATCGCACGACACTACAAATTCGGTGCGCCGGCGAACTGGGGTGACTTCTACATTTCCGAGTACGCAACGATGCACCCCTGGGAGGATTTTGCCGAGTGCTTCGCCCACTATCTGCACATCACTGGCACCATCGACACCGCCCGGGAGTCCGGACTGATCTTGCATGCCGACAGGGTCCGATTCTCGGTTCAGCGGGACGTCGTTCCGCTCCCGTCCTACGAGGACGCCCCGATCGAGCGGCTGCTGGAGGACTGGAAGTGGTTGTCGCTGTGCTTCAATCGGGTGAACACCGCCATGGGTAAGAATCCGCTTTACCCATTCGACATCCCGCAGGCGGTGGTCCGCAAGCTGGCGTTCGTACACAAAGTGATCCGCGAGACGGCTCGCACAGCGGCAGCTGGTCACTAGTACCCGGAAGCGACGAGCGTGGGCATGCCAGGCTGAGACAAGGTGCAGCAAGGAGAGTCGGATGTGTCGGTGGGTTGCATACCTGGGCAGCCCGATCGCGCCCAGGGAGCTGCTGTATGACCCGGAGCGCTCACTTATCGAGCAGAGCCGTAGGCATGCGCCGAACATGGAGATTCCGAACGGAGACGGCACAGGGCTGGGCTGGTACGAGCACCGTGCCGAACCGGCGCTATTTCGCAGCATCACCCCGGCGTGGGGCGATGAGAACCTTTTGGACCTGTCCACAGAGATCCGCACCCGACTGTTTCTTGCCCACGTGCGCGCGGGGACTGGGACACCGGTGCAGCAGACCAACTGTCACCCGTTTCGCTACCGCAACTGGCTTTTTGTGCACAACGGATATGTCGGCGGATATCATCGGTTGCGCCGGGATCTGCTGTTGGCTGTGCGCCCCGACCTGTTCGAAAACATAGCGGGGTCAACCGATTCGGAGCTGCTGTTCCACCTCGCGCTCACCTTCGATCTCATGGATGACCCGATCGGGGGGATCGCCCGGATGGCAGGTTTCGTCGAGGCGACCGCCGCCGCGGCAGGCGTGGGTGAACCCGCGCTGCAGATGACGGTGGGGGTCAGCGACGGGGTGCGCCTGTACGCGGCCCGTTATGCCAGCGGACCGGATGTGAACACGCTGTTTGTGAGCGAAGATCCGGAGTCAGTGCGCATGCTCTACCCCGACAACGAGCGGCTGATGCACTTCGGTGATGATGCCCGGGTGGTGGTTTCTGAGCCGTTGACCCATCTGCCCGGGGTGTGGCGGGAAGTGCCCGCCGGGACCGCACTGATTATCGGCGAGAACATCGAAGAGCGACCGTTCCAGCCGATTTGAGTAACCGAACTGCTTCTGGCATGCGGTTTTTCAGGTTGTGGGGCGGGCGGGGCTCAAACCCGCGACCAACGGATTATGACTCGAGGCCGTGCACCCGCCGCCACTGCCGAATAAGGGTTACCGCGCGGGTTACGGTTACGGAGAGTAACGCCGAGATGCCCACAATTCATGTCTAGCAAGAACCCGGCCCGGGCGAATTGGCGCGGGGTACCCCGTGCGGACCCCGAACGCTACCGAACCACAGCCGCACCGGCACCGAACCGCGAGGGTGTGCCCAACGAACCGAAAACGCAGGTGCAGTCGGCATTTACGTTTGATGATGGCGCCCCAACCAGGCAGTTTCGAATAGCCGTTCGGCGCTGGAAATAGCTTCCCAAGCTGAATACGCGGGTTCGATCCCCGTCATCGGCTCCACTTCCGACCAGCCCCAACGCTGTTCGAACTGTTCGATAACCCCGTGTCGGTGTCACAAGGTGTCACAACTCGATTCAACGTGTCACAGGCGGCCTCTATACCTACCGCTTTCACCGTCTCTCGCCAGTGCCGCGACAGCACACCGGGCGTGCACGGTTCACCGATCTAGTCGACTAACCACGTAGTCCCATGAGCCGTAGGTAGAGATCGATGAACACCGAAACTCGCAGTCCGCCAACCATGCGCGGCAGATTTCGACCGACACCTCGCCGATCGCCGTGCTGGTGATCCCGACCAGCGAAGAGCTGGCCATCGCCCGCGACTGCCTGCGCGCGATCTGAGCTGACCCCGCCCCGGGGCGGCGCCGGCGTCTCCTCCCGCCCGCCGGCGCCGCGGCCAATCTCAGGGAACCAGGCCGGCGAGCAGATCGGCCGCGATGCCCGTGAGGTTGAGTGATAGATCGCCGCCGGTGATCGACACCGGCAGGCCCAGGTCAGTCAGCGCACTGCTCAGAAGGGATGTCACGTCGAGCGTCGGGTCGGTGCCCAACAGGCCCGGGATATCCGACGACACCGGTGCGATGCTGCCGAGCGCCGCCAACAGGTCCTGGGCCAGGTCCACGTCGTAGGTCGGCACGGCACCCCCGGTCACTTCAGGGATGGTCAGGTCGAGGTTCAAGGTGCTGGGAAGAGCCGACTCGAGCTCGCTCAGCGGGATGGTGATGTCCGAGCTGCCGGCGCTGCCGAGAAGCGACTCGAGGCTGCTGACGGAAAGGGTGATGTCCGAGCTGCCGGTGGTGCCGAGAAGCGACTCGAGTTCGCTGACGGAGACGCTGATGTCTGAACTACCGGTGGTGCCGAGGAGCGACTCAAGTTCGCTGGTGGAGACGCTGACGTCCGACGTGCCAGCAGAGCCAAGGATTGAGTCGAGCTCGCTGTCGCTGATGGTGACCGGAATGCTCGCACCGAAGACACTGACCGACGTGGAGATGCCGTCGGGGTCGGCGGCCGCGAGGAGAGAGTCGAGGCTGACCGGTAGGTCGAGAGTGCCGTTGGGGGTGGCCTCGCTGAGGAGTTGGTCGAGGGTGATCGGTAGGTCGAGAGTGCCGTTGGGGGCGGCGTCGCCGAGGAGTGCGTCGAGGGAGATCGGCAGGGTCAGCGTGCCGCTGGGAGCGGCGTCGCTGAGCAGACTGTCCAGGCTGATCGGCAGGGTGAGCGTGCCGCTGGGGGCGAGGTCGTTGAGGATTGTGCTGACGTTGACAGAGAGGTCCAAGGTGCCCGGGTCTATCAGGGTTGGGGTCGTCGTCAAATCGCCTCCGCCGAGCGCCGACACCTCGTCGGCAATGGTGTTGCTCAGCTGCGCAAGGGCGTCGATCTGGCCGGTGGCCGCACCGTCGGCGGTGTTGGTGAGCAGCCCGAACTCCGGGGAAATCAGCCCGGAGCCAACGGTTTCCGGGTAACCGTTGAGTAAGGCGTACAGGACCGTGGTGCCCGAGTCTTCGACGTCGGTCAGGGCCGTGGAGTAGTCGCCGCTGCTCAGTGCCGATTCGACGTTGTCCGTGACTCCCGTTAGCGCGCTGGAGGCCGCGTTGGACGCGTCGCCGCTGCTGGTGAGCAGCAGCGCGCCCTCGGTCAGCAGGTCGATCGGGTTGGTCACCGGGTTCGCGGTGCCGGTCGACAGATCGGTGAAGAGGGTGCTGAGACCCTGCGAGATATCGGGGTCGGTTGTCCAGTTACTGCTGCTGAGCACCGTTTCCAACCCTGACCAGTTGGCCTCGGTGGCGCTGGCCAGTTGGGACGCGTCGTACTCGTCGTAGTCGACGAGCCGGACCTGCCGATGCTGCACGTCACGCAGCGGGGTAGCCACCGGGGTGACGGCGATCAGGCTGGCACCGGCGAGAACGACACCAGTGGTGATCCAGGGTTGAAGATTGCGCTGCATGAAGGGCCCCTAACGCACAGTTCTCATAGTGTCCCGAACTAAGGTGTTCAAACCATGGTTGAGACACAGCTGAGGGATGTCTGATTTGGATCTGAGAAATTCACGTCAGATGTTGCACGTCCCGCTTGGCCCGTGGCAAATCACAGGGGTGTACTCACAGCGAGACGTTTAGTAATTACCGTTGTACCAATGACGGGTAGGAAACTGGAGCAATGACCGCAAATCGACCACCTGGCCGGCCGCGCAGCGAGGAACGCCGCGACGCTGTGCTGAAAGCCGCCATGGAACTGATGCGGGAGGACGATCTGCGCAGGGCGTCGATCGACCGGATCTCGGCACGCAGCGGGGTCAGCAAGGCGACGATCTACAAATGGTGGCCGAACCGAACCGCGGTGGCGATCGATGCGTTCCTGCACCAAATGATGACCGATGCGCCCGTGCCCGACACCGGATCGGCGGCCGAAGACTTCCGCCTGACATTGCGCGGCATGATGGGCTTCTACACCGGCCCACTTGGCGCGATCTACGCCCAACTCGTCGGCGAATCGCAGTTCTACTCCACTGAACGCGAGCGGATCCGAACCCACCAGATCAACGTGCGCCGGGCAGCCGTGCGGAAGATCTGGGACCGCGGCGTCGACCGTGGTGAACTGGATCCGAACCTCGACCCCGAGGTCGCGCTGGATCTCATCTTCGGGGCGGCGATGTACCGGATGGCGACCGGGCACGGGGGATTGACGCCAGCCGACGCCGACGCCATCGTGGCCACAGCCATGCGGGCACTGGCTAGCTGATCAGTTAGAGCGGGGCCGACCCCGGTGCGTCGACTAGACGCGCCGAAGCACCCCGCTGGTGTCAATTACACGCGCCCGCATCGTCTTTCAAGTCGCCCGACAGCCCGCTAAGAAGCCCCGGCAAGGCACCCCACCGTTTTGGATCATTCAGCAGGAGTTATGCAGGCGCCTGTGTAAACCGCAACGACGCCTGGTGACGGAGTGTCCGGCTGGACTTGCGTTGCGCATTGTTTACCTCCGGCTGTTGCTATAGGACTGCAGTGCCGTCGATGGTCGCCGGTCTGTTCGTGGAAAGGGTCGTCATGAGTGATTCCGCTTCGTCTGAGGTCGCCGCGTCAACGTCGCCGCCCGTGATCCATTTGTCCGAATTGCTGGGTCAGCCGGTCATCGCCAGGTCCGATGACACCGTCGGCAAGGTCGAGGACGTGGTGGTGCGTTTGGGGGGAGCCGACGTCTACCCGCCGGTGACGGGGCTGGTAGCGGGGATCGGCGGCAACCGGGTGTATGTGTCGTGGAAGCAGATCGCGGAGTGGGCGCACGGCCAGGTCCTGTTGTCGCAGAACAAAGTCAACCTGCGCGCGTTTGAGCGCCGGCCCGGCGAGGTGCTGCTGCGCGCCGATTTGCTCGATCATCGACTGATCGATGTGCCGGCCGTGGAGTTGGTGCACGCCTACGACGTCGAGCTGGAAGACACCGGGACGAACTGGGTGCTGGCGCGCCTCGATACTCGCCGTCCGGCGCGGCTGTTCGGGCTGATAAAGCCTGGTGGTGGCCACGCCAGCCGGGACTGGAAATCGTTTGAACCGCTGATCGGACACCAGCAGAGCAGTCTTGAGCGCCGCACCGGGCGTTTTGGCAAACTCAAACCGGCGCAGATCGCTGACTTGCTCGAAGACGCCAACAAGCGCGAGGGCGGCGAGATTCTCGACCGCATTCACGGTGACCCCGAGCTCGAGGCCGACGTTTTCGAAGAACTCGACCCTGATAAGGCCAACAAGCTGCTCGACAATATGAGCGACGACGATGTCGCCGGGGTGTTGGCCCGAATGCGGGCTGACGATGCTGCCGACGCCATCTTCGAGCTGCGTCAATCTCGTCGTCGCCGTGTGCTTGATCTGCTGCCTGCGGGTCAGCGCACCAAGGTGATCACCCTGATGGGTTTCAACCCTGCCACCGCCGGTGGTTTGATGGGCGTTGATGTGGCTTCGTGCTCCACGGATGCCACTGCCGCGCAGGCGATTTCGATTCTGGCCGGGGCCCGCACGTTGCAGCCCGAGGCGCTGCTGAACATCCATGTTCTCAATGAGGCCGATGAGCTGGTCGGTGTGGTCTCGGTGATCGGGCTGCTGCAGTCGGCCCCTGATACGCCCGTGCTGCAAGTGGCCGACTTGGACCCGGTCCGGGTTACCCCGGCAGCTGACGTGACCGATATCGCCTTGCTGATGGCCGATTACAACCTCGTCAGTATCCCTGTCGTCGACGCACACGATCACGTCCTGGGTGTGGTGACCTTTGACGATCTCTTGGAGGCCACAGTGCCGGAAGATTGGCGACGACGCGAACCTGCACCGCACCCGATCCGCGAAACCTCCCCGGAGGAACTAGGATTTGGACAACCAAGGCGGATCGACCCATGGCTGAGCCCGATATCCAACCAGAGGTCGAGGCGTCACCAGCCGCTCCGGTCAACCAGAGTTCTCTGTCCGCCACGGTGCTCGGTACGTCGGCGGTGCTGGACAGTGCGCACCTCGGCGACATTGAGGGTGCTTTCGGCCGGATCCGGATGGACGAGACCGACCACGGACGCACGCTCAAGACGCGATTGATCACGTTGCTGGCGATCGTCGGTCCGGGCCTGATCGTAATGGTCGGCGATAACGACGCCGGTGGTGTGGCGACCTACAGCCAGGCGGGGCAAAACTACAGCTACAGCCTCTTGTGGGTGTTGTTGCTGCTTATTCCGGTTCTGATCGTCAACCAGGAGATGGTGGTTCGACTCGGCGCGGTCACCGGAGTAGGACATGCGCGGTTGATCAACGAGCGTTTTGGCCGCGGCTGGGGCTGGTTTTCGGTCGGCGACCTGTTCTTGCTGAATTTCTTGACGATCGTGACCGAATTCATCGGAATATCCTTGGCTGCAAGCTATTTCGGTGTTTCGAAGTACATCGTCGTTCCCATCTCGGCCGTCGCCCTCGTCGCGATCATGGCCTCGGGGAGTTTTCGGCGTTGGGAGCGGGCCATGTTCGCGTTCATCGCGGTTACGTTGTTGCAGATTCCAATGCTGTTGTTGTCGCATCCGCAATGGGGCGCCGCTGCCCGTTATTTCGTGGTGCCCGGCATCAAAGGTGGCCTCAGCTCGGATGCGGTGCTGCTGATAATCGCGATCGTCGGAACTACGGTCGCCCCTTGGCAGCTTTTCTTCCAGCAGTCCAACATCGTCGACAAACGCATCACACCGCGTTTCATCGGCTACGAACGCGCAGACACCACCATCGGCGCGTTTGTCGTCGTCGTTGGCGCAGCAGCATTGGTGATGACCGCGGACTGGGCATCACGCTCCACCGGACACTCGACGGACTTCGTCGATGCCGGCGCTATTGCGCGACTGCTGGCTCAGCACAGCAATGTGCTTGGGATGGATGTTCGCGATCGTGCTCCTCGACGCGTCCATCATTGGCGCGGCCGCAGTCACGCTGTCCACCAGCTACGCCTTCGGTGACGTCTTCGGTCTCAAACACTCGTTGCACCGGGGGTTTTCCGACGCCAAAGAGTTTTATTTCTCCTACACCGGTATGGTCGCCGCCGCAGCGGCCATCGTGCTGATCCCAGGCGCACCGCTGGGGTTGATCACCACCGCCGTGCAGGCACTGGCCGGTCTGCTGTTGCCCAGCGCCAGCGTGTTTCTGCTGCTGTTGTGCAACGACCGAGAAGTGCTCGGCCCGTGGGTGAACCGCCGCTGGCTCAACATCGTCGCCGCGTCTCATCGTGTCGACGTTGCTCCTATTGTCGGGCATCTTGATGGCCACGACCCTGTTCCCGGACGTCAACGTCGTCGCGGTCACCGAGTATCTGGTGGTCGCTATCGTGATCGGCGTCATTGTTGCTGTCGGCGCATTGAAATGGCTCGAACGCCGTCATGGCCCGCAACCGGCCCCGCCGCCCCTGCCCGACGACATGGATAGAACACAGTGGCGGATGCCGCAGTTGGCCCTACTAGAACCGGTGACATGGTCGGCAGGTACCAAACTGGGCATGCTGGCCCTGCGCGGCTACCTTGTGATCGGCGCGGTGCTGCTGGTCGTCAAAGCCGTCCAACTCGGAAGCCACTGAAACAGCGGCCTCGTTAGCGACGCCGCCGGTGACGGATGACGGACGCGATGACTACCAGCAGGAGCAACCCTAGGATCACGGCGGCACCGGCGATCTGTCGACCCAGGCGCACCGGGCCAAGACGAATCCGTTGTCGAGCAACGGCACGCCCGGGCCCTCGCCGTCTACAGCCGGCCGATCGTGGGTCTTGGGGCGACGCCGGAATGCTCATTCAGGCTCCCGCGGTGCGTCAGGGTCGATGCGCCAGATCCAGTTGCCGAAGATCGGCCTGTCAACGGCAAGAGCCCCGAGGGGAGCGATGACGAAGATAGAAGCCAACGTCCACCAAATCATTTTGGTCACTCCTCTCCGCAGCCTCCGCGGTTGATGCTTTTGATGGTTCACCGCCCAACCGGCATGCACTACGGTCTAGATGTGGTGGGGTCACAAAGCTCCGTTGTGGCCGCCACTGCCGAATCTCTCGCCGGCTCCTACCCAAACGAGCCGCACGGGGGATCGAGCCGACACATCCAACATGCACAACAATCGGCCATCGCGTCCAAGTCCCGTTCTGGATGCATTAATCGATCGCATTTATGGTCGGCGCCTGCGTATTGACGCCCACGACTAAGGAGATGACAGCCATTCAACTAGGCGGTGGCTTCGTTCTGAGCGGGCATTGGGGCGCGCACCCCAAAGATGAGTATCGACATCAGCCCCCCTGCAACCGATTTCGCGAGACATCCGCCACCCCACAAGCGATTATCCGCCTGGTAGCTTAATCGGCTATGGGTGCTTTGGATGGCCGCGTGGCCTTGATCACGGGCGGGGCTCGAGGGCAAGGGCGCGCACATGCGTTGGCATTGGCAGCCGAGGGAGCCGAGATCGTCGTCGCCGACGCCCCCGATGCGATGGCGGACCTGACCTACCCGCTCGGCACCGAGGACGACTTACGCGAGACGGCAAAGCTGGTTGAAGCGCTGGATCGGCGCTGCTTGCCGCTAACGCTGGACGTGCGCGATTCGGTCGCGGTCGGCGCCGCGATCAAGCAGACGGTCGCCGACATGGGCAGCCTCGACATCGTGGTGGCTAACGCGGGGATCGTCAGCACCGGGCCGCTGGAAGAGGTCAGCGACACGGTTTGGCAGCAACTCGTCGACACGAATCTGACCGGCGCATTTCACACCTTGCGGGCGGCGATACCGGTGATGCGACAGCAGCGGTTCGGACGGATCGTCGTGACCTCGTCGATGGGCGGCCGCATGGGCATCCCGGAACTGGCCGCATACAACGCGACGAAGTGGGGTGTCATCGGCCTCGCAAAGTCCGTTGCCCTGGAGGTCGCCAAAGAGGGCATCACGGTCAACGTCATCTGCCCGACCACAACTCAAACACCGATGGTGCAACCCGCTGGCGGCGACGACATCCCAGACGATCTGGTGCGCCGGATGATGAGAGCCAATCCGATACCTCAGCCATGGCTGCAGCCCGAAGACGTCAGCCGCGGAGTGCTGTACCTGGTGACCGACCCCGGGGTCATCACCGGCAGTGTCCTAGAAATTGGCTTCGGCGGCAGCGCCCGCATCCATTGACGCCAGCGGGCGCCACGCTCGACAGGTCTCGCTCTGTGGTCAAAACGTGACCAAGGCGTAATCGGATTGCTCACGCGCCCTTACACTTCCACTCTTACCGGCGCCCTACGATCCCAATTGGAACCGTGTCGATTAAAGGGGTCGGATCATGCGGGCGGTTGTGCGCTGTCTTGTTGCGGTGACGGTGATCGCTGCGATCGTCGTTGCGAGGCCGGCCGGCATAGGCCGGGCAACGACGAACCAGTCGTCGAGGTTCGCCATCGCGTCGGTTCTACCAAAGCCGGGCCAGGTGGTGGGTGTGGCGCACCCCGTGGTGGTGACGTTCAGCGCGCCGGTCACCAACCGGCGTGCGGCCGAGCGTGCCATTGACGTCAGATCGACGCCCGCGATGACCGGCAAGTTCGAATGGCTCGACAACGATGTCGTGCAATGGGTTCCGGACCGATTCTGGCCGGCGCACAGTAGCGTCACGCTCTTGGTGGGCGGCGAGTCCACAAAGATCAAGACCGGTCCCGCCGTCCTCGGTGTCGCCGATATCTCAGATCACACGTTCACCGTGAGCGTCGACGGAGTCGGGGCGGCACCGCCGCCGCCACGACCGGCTCCACACCACCGCCCACACTGGGGAGAAGACGGCGTGATGCTGGCCACGATGGGTAGGCCGGAGTTCCCGACGCCTGTCGGTGTCTTCTCGGTCTTGTCCAAAGACCGGTCGGTGCTTATGGATTCGAGCAGCGTCGGCGTCCCGCTCACCGATCCCGCGGGTTACCGGGTCCCGGTGGATTACGCCGTCCGTATCACCCGCCGTGGCATCTTCGTGCACTCAGCCCGTGGGCGGTGAATTCGCTTGGGCTCGAGAATGTCAGCCACGGCTGCATCAGCCTGAGCCCCGCGGACGCCGAGTGGTACTTCAACAACGTCAACGTTGGCGACCCGGTGATCGTGAAGGAATAGCAGCAACGGCGGCCGCAAATTACGTTGCAGCGCAAAGGAAAACACTAAAGCGATGGCAGGATGTCGACCAAGTAGTTGGCGCCGGCGGCCGTCGCGTCGAGCGAGTTGCCGAAGTCGGCGGCGAGGTCGAAATCGCCGACGGCAGAACCGACAGTACCGGCGTCGGCGCCGGCCGCGGCGGTGCTGTCGCTCCCCACGCCGCCGCCTACTCCAGAGGGCCCGGCGGAATTGGCTGACCGGCCGAAGGCCCACCACTCGGCGGCGTACCAGTCAGCGCCTCCTTGCCCGCAAGACCACCCACGCCGGTGAGTAAAGCGCCGCCTGGTGCCGGAGCACCAGCGATCACGGGAGCACCGACTGGCAAACCGGCCGGAGCACCAACCGACACAGGACCACCCCCACCCGCCGGAACCGGAGCACCGGCCGGCACTGGGGCACCCGCACCCGCTGGCACCGGAGCACCCGCAGGCACCGGAGCACCCGCTGGAACAGGCGCGGCAGCGGCAGGACCGCCCGCACCGGATAGTGCGGCGCCAGCCGGCGCAGGCGGAACGCATACCGCGGCGACCACCGGTCCGCCGGCGACCGCCGCCGGTGCGGTTTCGCCCGCTACTCCCTGGACGCACGAATAGCCGCCCGTTCTCAGGGGGGTTGCAGCCACGTCCGGGCTGAACGCCATGGCGGCCCCGCACAACCCAACGGCGGCAACGACTTTGATGCCGAACCGATCAAAGATCGCCATCAACGTCAGCTCCTTTATCCGCGCTCAGCGGGACCGCAAAGTCGTACCTGAGTCGTATTAGACAGCGAGTCAATTGTCAACAGAGTTGATCTTGAAAGCCAGTCGTGTTGCACAACTGTTTTCGAATGGTGACCTTCGGACGACGAGGAGTCTCCGTTCCCGTCATCCGCCGGTAGCCTCGACCACGGCTGAGATCTGACCAGCCTCTCATTGGGCAAGCAGGTTGACGACTCCGGCGAAGATGGTCGGCATTGCCGCCGCGGCCGGCACGATGTGCGACCGTATCGGCGGAGAGCCGCTTGCCTGAAGTAAGGCCGCGGTCAGCATTCGATAACGCCGCGTCATATGGCGCCATTGGCGGTCGTAGCTGTCCGGCCGTTCCTCGACAATGGCTTTCACCAACAGCTCCGCGGCGCCGAAGGCCAAGCCCAGACCCTCGCCGGTAAGGGCATCGACGTAGCCCGCAGCATCACCGACCAGCAGAACCCGACCTGCTGCTCGGCTCGAAACCCGTTGGCGCAGCGGCCCGGCCGCCCGATCCGGCTCATGCGGAAGACCCTCGATCCGATCCCGCAAAGCGGGAAACTCCGCGAGATGGGAATCGAATCCACCGCGACGAGACT
This sequence comes from uncultured Actinomycetota bacterium, assembly GCA_963791535.1. Taxonomy (GTDB): domain Bacteria; phylum Actinomycetota; class Actinomycetes; order Mycobacteriales; family Mycobacteriaceae; genus Mycobacterium. Next base: position 15,906 of record CAWBSW010000023.1, read on the forward strand.
TCAGCACCGCTACGCCCACGCAGTCGTCGGCTATCGGCGTCACGTACGCCTCGGCATCAGGCGCCCAATGCACCTCCACGAAGTCCGACCACGGGGCGGTCCGCACGTGTCGCCGGATGCCCCAACGACGGGCACCCGGGCTCGGTCGCTCCAGGCCCAGAGACCGGCGGATCGGCGAATGCAGCCCGTCGGCGGCGGCGAGGTAGCGTGCCCGCCATTGCCCGGCGCGGACAGCCGTCGCGTCTTGGCTGATCTCCCCGACTTCGTCGTGGCAGATCCGCACGCCGGCGGTGGCGGCAGCGTCGAGAAGCGCGCTGTGCAAGACGGTTCGACGTACGCCGCGTCCCGCGCCGTGCGTGAATGGCGCGTCGACGTGTCGGTGGCCCTCGCGGTAGCTGATCCCTCGGATCGGCTTGCCGTAGGGGCGCACGCCGAGACGCTCCAAGTGCCGCAGCGTGTGTGGCATCAGCCCTTCACCGCAGGCCTTGTCGATCGCTCCGCTGCGCTTTTCGACGACGACTACTTCCAATCCGGCCTTGGCGCCATTGATCGCAGTGGCCAGTCCGGCCGGGCCACCGCCGACGACGAGGAGATCGATCATCCCAGACCCGCTAGTGCAGCGTTTTCGACGTGAATTCGGGTTCGCAGCAACATCGCGTTGAGAACCGTGAACACCAGCGCGGTTATCCATGCGCTGTGCACCAGCGGCAGCGCAAAGCCTTCGGCGATCACCGCGACGTAATTCGGGTGAGGCAGTAGGCGATACGGGCCGCCGGTCACCCGTGCCGCGCCCGGTATCACGATCACCCGGGCATTCCACTGATGCTTCAGGGTGCTAATGCACCACCAGCGCAACGCCTGTGCGGCAATCACAATCGCGAGCATCGGCACGCCGAGTGCTGCAACAAAGGGGCGGTGGAATACGATCGGCTCGGCCAGGCATCCCACCAGTAACCCGGTGTGCAGTGCCACCATCACCGGATAGTGTCCGGCGCCGAACTCGACGCCGCCGTGCGCCCGACTCCAGGCGCGGTTGCGTTTGGTCACCACGAGTTCGGCCAGGCGCTCGACGGCGACCGCGCCGATCAACAGCTGATACCAGTTCATGGGAATCAGCGCCACCGCAGCATCACGAGTTCGGAGCAGAAGCCAGGACCCATGGCCAGCATGAGTCCCGGGCTGCCCGCGACTGGGCGCTTGGCGATGGTGTCGCGCAACACGTGCAGCACCGATGCCGACGAGAGATTGCCGACCTCGCTGAGCGAGCGCCACGTCAATTCCAGTGCTTCATCGGGCAATCCGAGTGAGCCGACGATCGACTCGATGACTTTCGGGCCGCCGGGGTGGCTCACCCAGGTAGGAACATCGGCGATGTTCAAACCGTGTGCGGCAAGGAAATTCGTGACGTCGTCGGGCAGATACTGCTCGACGACGGATCGCGACGTCCGGAGAAAGGATGAGTCCGAATCCGGTGGACCCGACATTCCAGCCCATCGTGCCCTGCGAGTCGGGGTAGAGGTGGCTCCGGGATCCCAGAACGTCCGGGCCCGCGGCACCGATCTTCTCAGCGCGCCGCTGTCCGACGGAGACCACCGCCGCCGCGCCGTCGCCGAAGAGCGCGGTGCCGACGAGGCTGGCGATCGAACGTCCGGCCGCGGGGTAGGTTAGCGAGCACATTTCGACGGCCACCAAGACCGCGACGTCGTCGGGCGCACCGCGCAGGTAGTCGTTGAGGCGGGCCACCCCGGCAGCACCTGCGACGCAGCCCAGCCCGAACAACGGCACCCGGCGTACATCCGGGTCGCAGGCCCAACCGCGTGGCGATGCGAGCGTCGATGGACGGAACGGCGATACCGGTGACGGTTGTCGAGAAGATGACGTCGACGTCCTGCGGTTGCAGTCCCGCTTCGTCGAGCGCCGCGGTCAGCGCGGCACAACCGAGCTCCACCGCGTTCTCGATGAAGATGTTGTTCGCGTCGCCGAAGTCGGTCAGCGACGCGTAGTTCTCGAGGGGCTGCACCAGGTAGCGGCTGTCGACCTTGGAGCTCGCGTGCAGCTTGCGCAGCACGTCTCCCAATCCGTCGAAAGCCGGTAGCGCGGCGAGCGACTCGGTGATCTCCTGCTGGGTATACCGATGCTCCGGCAGTGCTCCCTGCACGCCGGCGATGACGCTGCCGGCGGCGTGAGCACCAAAATCGTTGCGGCTTAATGACTTTGTCACGTTACTTACCCTTCTCCGAGCGTGTTCCTTGCCGGCGTCGTTGCCGCCTTTGACATGGCGGGTCGCCCACGTGACCCCTCGGCACGTGGACGGCTCGTCTTTCGCTGTTCCCGATCCACGTCGGGCCAGCAGCTTGGGCATCCACCAGCGGTGGCCACAGGTTTTCCGAACCCGGGCCCGAAAACGCCCTCGCATCTATCACGAACGAGGCCGCTACTTGGTTCGCTTGGGACGCCGACGGGCAGGTGTTTGGTCTGACGCCGCCAGCCATAGGGACCACCTGCCCAGCTTGAAGCTAATTTCAACGTCCGATGACTTTTGTCAACAGTCGATGACTTGGAAGATACGCCCGCCCTCAGGCCGTGTCAACATCAGGTGACATATACAGTTTCAGGATGGCAGAGACCCGCACTCGCGATGCTGCTCAGACGCGGGCCGACATCCTCGCCGCCGCGCGCCGCCGATTTGCGGCCGAGGGATTCGAGCGCACCACGTTGCGCGCGATCGCCGCCGATGTCGGAGTGGATGCGGCATTGGTCATCCGCTACTTCGGCAGCAAGCAAGACTTGTTCGCGACGGCCACCGAATTCAGGATCGACCTGCCGGACCTGTCGGGTGCCGACCCGGACGACATCGCCGACATGCTGCTGCCCCGGTATTTCGCGGTGTGGGAGGACGACGAGGCCTTCCTGGCGCTGCTGCGCGCGGCAATGACGAGCCGGGTCGCGGCCGACACGTTGAACCAGACGCTGGCCACCCATGTCGCGCCCACGCTGATGGGCGCCACCCCGGACAACCACATGAAGCGCATCGCGGTGACGGACGCATTCGTGATCGGGCTTGCCGCAACCAGATCCGTTCTCGCCAATCCACCGGTGGCCAGCCTCACCCGTGAAGAGCTCAGCCGGTGGGCCGCCCCGGTCTTCCGGCTGCTCTTGGTCGGGCCGGCGCCGGCATGACCTCAGCGCGACCTCGCAACGCGAGCCGAACCCGCGCCGACATCTTGGCCGCAGCACGTCGGCGCTTCGGTGCGGAAGGGTATGAACGCACGACCTTGCGCGCCGTCGCGGCAGACGTCGGCGTCGATGCGGCGCTGGTGATCCGCTACTTCGGCAGCAAGCAGAACTTATTCGCGGCGGCGGCCGATTTCGCGATCGAACTGCCCGATCTGTCCGGCCTTGATCCCGACGACGTCGCGAATATTTTGTTGGAGCGATTCTTCGCGGTGTGGGAAGAAGACGAGACGTTCGTGGCACTGTTGCGGGCGGCGATGACGAGCCAACTCGCGGCCGAGACCTTGCGGCAGGTGTTCGCACAGCAGATCGCACCCAAGCTGGTCACCGCCACTCCGGACCATCCCGTACAGCGGGCCGGACTGACCGGCGCGTTCGTCATCGGGCTGGCAATGACCCGCTACGTGCTGGTGAATCCGCCGGTGGCCAACCTCAGCCGCGAGGAACTGTGCCGCTGGGCCGCGCCGGTGATTCGCCAGCTGCTCACCGGGCCGGCAGCGCCATGAAACTAAAGCGCGCTTAGCGGATGTAGACTTCCCCGCCCTTGGGGTATCCGCCGCCATGGGTGGTGATGTGGACGTGGTCGTAGTGACCGTAGCCGGATCCCGATGGCCCACTCGGGGTGTAGTAAGTGCCGCGCCAGATGCAATCTTGCAACGCGAATTTGTCCGCATTCTTCAGCGCGAACGCGACGATCTGGTTGCCGAGCGCGATTCCCGCGGCGCTACTGGGGTTGGGAATCATGACGTCGATCGCCAAGCCCCGCGGATGCCATGGCAGTGCGTCCGGTCGAACGCCGCCCATGCTCTTGATCTCGGGGAACACCGCGCTGATAGTGCGAGCGGCCAAAATCGTCTTGACCTGCAGGCCGCGCTCCGGAGCGACCCCCACGGGCAACAGCTGCGGGACGTATTTCGGCACCACCTCGCCATCGCGATGCCCTCGATGCCGGCAGCGCCTCACCAGGGCCGACACTCACACTTGACTGAGCCCACGACGATGAGGCTGGTGCGGCCGCCATGACCTGCACGCAGCACGGCGCGGCGGCACCAGCAACCGAATCGGCGTCACTGCGGGGGGTGGATTGATAAGCACTTCCACCGAGGGCAAATAAAGCGGCGACCGGAGCCGCCATCACAGCCACGGTGACCGGCGCTTTTCGCCGACTCTTGGCTAATCGGTGGCGACCCACGGCAGCAGCTTACGGGCAAAGCAAGAAATAGTCACGATCGGATAACGAGCCGAACTTCACATGGGCCAGCTACTGGACATCGGCGCAAAACGAAGAGCGGCCGCCGGGGGCAGCGGCTGTCGTTCGTTGACCGATATCGCGTCGAGCATCAGCGCGACGTAGCGACGCCAGCCGTCACTGTCGGAATCCATCGTCCACAGCACGCTGTGCAGCATCGCGATCAGACGCGGCAGATCGTCGTCGACCAGGTCGGCGCGGACGACACCGGCTTGCTGGCCCCGGCGCGCAAGCTCGCCGAGCGCCTCATTCAGCGCGGTCGAGATGTCGGGGGTCAGCGATCCCGCTCTGCGCGCCGCGGTCAGCAGGTTGTGTTCGCGGGCACCCAGCGATATCGCCGCATCGATCAGTTGGGCAAGACCGCGCAACGGGTCATCGGCGTGCCGTACGGCCTCGATCGTCGGCGTCAGGTCCTCGGCGATGCATTGATCCAGCGCAGCCATGATCAGCTCGGCCTTGGTCGGAAACCTGCGATAAAGCGTTCGCTCACCGACTCCTGCGCGGCGGGCGATCGCCTCGATGGGTGCCTCCGGCCCCAGCTCGTCGTAGACCTCCCGCGCCGCCCGCAGGATCCGCTCGGCGTTGCGCGCCGCGTCCGCTCGCAACGGACGGTCGGAAACTGCGGTCATAGCAACAGCGTAACTGACAGTTGACTGCCAATCAGCCAGGTTCTACGCTCGGGTAATTGGCAGCTAACTGACACTTACGGGGAAACATTTGTGACGGCAACAACTTCCGATTCCTGCTCCGAGACGGAGCTTCCGGTCATACCGGCCCGGCGGGCCGCGCACTGTCCGCTGCATCCCCCGCCCGAATTCGCGCAGTGGCGAGAAGAGCCCGGACTGCGACGGGCACTGTGGGGCGGCCAACCGGTCTGGTCAGTGAGCCGCTACCAGGACATCAGGGCCGCGCTGGTCGACCCACGGCTGTCCGCGGACACCATCTCGTCCGCCATCAAACCGTCGAGCGACGATGGCACTCCGGTGATCTTCGCCCGGATCGACGATCCCGAGCATCATCGGTTGCGGCGAATGATGACCAGCCAATTCACCTTCCGACGCTGCGAAGCGATGCGGCCGCAGATTCAGGAACTGGTCGACCACTACCTCGGCACGATGATCGACAACGGGCCGCCGGCCGACATCGTGCGCGACTTCGCCTTGCCAGTGCCGTCTTTGGTGATCGCGCTGCTGTTGGGTGTGCCGCCCGAGGATCTCGGGCTCTTCCAGCACAACACCTCCCTTGGACTGGACACCAAGCTCGTCCGAGGAACAAAAGGCGCAGGGCTTCGCGGCGATGTACGCCTACATCGAGGAATTGGTGAAACGCAAAGAGCGCGAACCCGGCGACGACTTGATCAGCCGCCTGGTCACCGACTACGTCGCGACCGGCGCAACTCAACCGCGAGACCGCGGCCATGAACGCGTGATCATGATGCAAGCCGGACACGAGACCACCGCCAACATGATTTCGTTGGGAACCGTTGCGCTGCTGGAGCATCGCGGACGTGTTCGAACGACTCGGCCAAACCGACGATCCCGCCGTGATCGCCAAGGCCATCGAAGAGCTCATGCGCTATCTCACCATCGTGCATGCCCAAGTGGATCGGATCGCGACCGAAGACCTCACGATCGGCGGTCAGTTGATCCGCGCCGGCGACCGGGTCTTGATGAACCTGCCCGCCGGAAACTGGGACAGCGAATTCGTCGAGGAGCCCGAGACTTTCGATATCGACCGGAATGCCCGCGGGCACTTGGGCTTCGGCTACGGTGTGCACCAATGCATCGGAGCCAACCTGGCCCGCGTCGAAATGCAGGTCGCGTTCACGACACTGGCGCGGCGCCTACCCGGACTGAGATTGGCAGTGTCGCCGAATGCATTGCAATTCAAAGACTCCGACATTTACGGGATGAAACAGCTGCCCGTCACCTGGTGAGTCTGATGAACCAGTCCGACTGACGCTACAGATGGCTGGCGGCGAAATCCGCGGCTTGGGCCGTCATGCCATTCGCCGGGTAGTCGGCGTGCGCGAAGCTCGGCGCCCCGCCGGGATCGCCATTGCAGATCGTGTCCCCGGGAGCGCACAAGTCGTCGGTCTTGGGCACATACAGCGGGCCGATGACGATTGCCGGTGCGCCGTATTTTTGCAGCCACTCAGCCGACGGCTTTCCGAACAGGGTCACCGCGGCGACGTGGTTGGCTACCTCCGGCGGCATCGGCTTGGGCAGAATACTGCACATACTCGGCCGGTATCGCCCGCCGGGATGGAAGCCGACGTGACGAAACCGGCCACGGCCGCGCCCTGGGAGTATCCGCCGAGCACGATCCGGGTCTTGGGGCAGTTCGCCGCGGTTGCCTCAATATGACTACCAGCGTCTTTGATCCCGTCGACCACGCTCTGGGCGAATTGGATGCGGTCGGAGAAATCGCTGCTGGCTTCGTAGTTCACCGGATACACGTCGAGCGACTCTGGCACCGATTGCTGAGCGCAGCGAGTCGACGAATGGCTCTCCGATCCCGCCGACACCGGGCGGCTCACCGGTGCCGCGGGCGAATACCGCCTCGACGTCGGGGCATGGCTGCGGCGGCCGCGATAGTGATGGGCGCGCTCAGCAACCCGCAGGTGGTTAGCAGCACGACAGCGACGAAACGAGCGATCTGACGAAGGCACATGGTCAACATTGTTGCCCTGTACCCCCAGATGTGTCCTGTTATTCCGGTCGCCGAACTGACAGTACGGCAGCCGCACCGGTGCGGTTACGGCGTTTCGTCTGAACCTTGTGAACCGTCCAAGACGCTGACGGCGATGCCGTACGGCAGGAATCGGACTCTGCGGGTCGCGTCGGTGTTGCTCTGGTTCGCGCGCAGCGCATCGAGTTCGGTGGCGTACACCTCTTCGACCCGGGCGCCGCCGTCGTCGCTCACGGTGTAAATCACCCAGACACCGTCACCGGCCTCGCCGGCCGTTTCCGGCCTGGTCCGCATGCGGCGGGCCAGATCCTCGAGAAGACCGGACCACCCGGCCCGGTCACCGGGCATGGTGAAAAACCGGCTGATCCCGTCGAATGCCTCGCGTAGTCCCTCGCTGGCGTCGCGGAACACTCGATCGAAGTCGTCGGGATCGAATCCGAACCGACCGTTGTCGTCCATTGCGGCCTCCTGGCAGCTCACACCGAATAACACCCAGTGTGCGCATAACGGGCGACTTGCGCCACGCCTAGTTGCGCGCCACCAACCGTCAACCGCCTGCTACGGCCCTGGGGGCGGTGGTGGCGGTGGCGGGTTGATCGGAATCGGGACCGTGACAAACGGCAGGCGCAGGTACATCACCATCGGCGGCATCTGCGGCGCCGGAGCAGCGGGCGGCGGTGCCGCCGGAGGTGGCGGTGCGGGCGCGGCTGGCGGCGGAGGCGCTTCGGCTGGCGGTGGCGCTTGCTCTGGTGCGGGAGGCGGCACGTAGGCGGGCTCTTGGCGTGTCGGCGCACGACGGACCGGGGCCGGGGTCACAGCCCTTTGCGGCAGTGAGTGCACGACCGGTGTCGGTGCCGTTATCGTCTGCGGCGGCGGTGGCGGCGGAGCAGCCGACGGCGGGGGTGCTGGGGGCGGTGCCGATGGCCCCGGCCCGGCCGCTACAGGTACGTGCACGTTCGGCGGTGCCGGCAGTTGGTTCGTGGGAACAACGTTTCCATGCGGGCTGGTTCGCTGGCCGACCGGCGGCCCGACATCGGCCCCCAGCGAAATGAGCAGAGCCACAAAGCCGATGAGGGAGACCGCAGCCAGCCCGCTACCCGCCACCAAGAGCCCCGGATGAGCGCGGGAGCCCTTGTCGTCCTCGTCTGCCAACGCACTGTAGGCGAGGGCGTCCTCGCCCAACCGGGCATTCGCGGAAACGTCCAAGTACGCGGGAGCGAGCGCGTGGGGGTTCACCTCACCGGTACCGGGATCCAGTGCGTACGCCAACGCAGCGGTCGACGATGCGAACAACGGCGCATTTGCCGACGCCAGCGCCGCTCCGCGGGCAAGCGCCATGTCCGGCTCTTCAGGTGCGCTCAGCGGAACGGCGACCACCGCGTCCAATTGCCGCTTAATCGGAACGATGTCGACACCGCAACCGACGACGAACACACCGTCCGGTCGCGACTCCAGCCCGTCGAGGGCAGCAACCATCGCGGCCAACTCGCTGACCGCGTTGGCGCCTCGCCGAGCGCAGCTCACGTGCTGTCGGTGCAGATCGACGATCGAACCGTCGGTGGTCTCAACCACCGCCAACGTCGCGCTTTCCGGCTCGACGAACAGCAGCGCGGTGTACCGGTAGTCCATTGCATGGCCGACCGTCTGGGTCAGCGTGGCGGCCGCGAGCAGCGGTGAGACCAGCATGACGCCTCGGATCTGCCGGATGGCGAGTGCGTCTCGCAGCGCACCGACCTCGGTGGGTTCGGTCCACGTCACCCCCGTCGACATCAACCTGTAGTCAGCTTCGGCGGCGCCTTCCTGGGTGCCCAGGATCGCAGCGATCACCTGTTCGGGCGCGCCGGCATTTGCCGAGCCGCACGCGGCTGTGACTTCGAAGTTGTCTTCTTCGACGGTGACGCCGTCGGCGTTTTCACCTTCGACCAGCAACATCCGGACCATCGTGGGTGCCATCGACACCCCAAGTACGATGTCCACTGCTCCGAAGTCCCTCGCTAGCCACGGTCTGGGCGGAGGACTGCACCATGCGGGCCGCCATCCATAGATGTCGTCGCCACAGTGGGGTGCCCCGTTACCTCCCCGATTCGCTGGACAGGCGACCACACCAAGCACCGCCGATCCGGCGCTTCCACCCTACTCGGCAGGTGCGCAGAGGATTGCGGATTGGACAGCCGCCACGCGCAGCAGCGCGTGGGTTCAGTAGCCGTACCCCGGACTTCCGTACGGATACTGCGGCTGGTACGGGCTCTGCGGCTGATAGGGACTTTGCGGCTGGTAGGGACTCTGCGGCTGGTACGGGCTCTGCGGCTGCTGGTTCGTGCCACCTTGGCCGTCCGGCACCTGAACCGGTATCGGCATCGGCAAGAACGGCAGCCTCAAATACTCCGTCGTCATCGGCACCCCCGTGGTTGTCGGGGTCGTCGTAGCGGCGGTCGGCGGCGGCGGTGTCGTGGTGGGCGTAGGACTCGGGTGGTGGTGCTAGGCGGCGGCGGTGTCGTCGAAGGGGTGCTCGTCGCCCGCTGGGTGGTCCTCGGCGGGGGCGGCGGCTGATACGTCGTCGTCACGGTGGTGGCGGCGGCGGAGCCTCGCTGGTGACCGGCGGCGCGACAGTGGCCGACGGCTCGGGGCTCGGCGGCGGGGGCGGCAACGGGCTCGGCGACGGCAGGCTCGGCGAGAGGAGGCTTGGCGACGGAGGGTTGGAGCTGGGCAGCGGCGGCACGACCGACGTGCTGGTGGGCGCTGGGGGCACCGGGTGGCTCGTCGAGCTTGTCAGCGAAAATGCCACCCCACCGATGGCGACCATCGACACCAAAGCGGCGAGTCCCAAAAACAGTTGCGGCAAACGACTTCCGCGGAGCGGCTCCTCCGGCGGCTCATACTTCGGCAACTGCAGCAGCTGAGACGGTGTCACGCGGGCGTCGTCGTCGTAAGGCTCACCGGTGTAGGCCACCGGCTCCTTGGAGGAATCATCGGCCTCCGACCAGGCCAATTGGTGAAGCGTCTCGGACGGGTCCTCAAACGTGCCGGTCGGCACGCCGAACGAGCCCGTCGACGCACCGAGCGTATCGGTGGACGCGATGAAAGTGCCCGTCGTCGCCGCGAAGCTGCCGGTGGATGCGCCCACCATCGCGGCCATCGTCGTCGATTCGAGCTCGTCTTCCTGCTGCTGCTCGACCGGCTGCCGCGCTGAGAGCATCACCGCGCCGACTGCCATGGCCAGCCCGGGCTGAACGGCGGTCACCACCGAAGCCTTGGCATGTGCCGAAAGGCGCTGGGCGACAACCGGAATCTTGGCACAGCCGCCGGACATCGCTACCGCGGCGAGACCCCTTCGGTGAACTCGACTGCGCCGCAACATGTCATCGAATGCCGAGAGCACGCCGCTGAGCCGATCTTCGATCAGGCCCTCCAGCTCGGCTCGACTCACCTGGACGCTGGCACGCTGTCCGGACAGTTCGACGACCAGCTCGGTCTCCGTCTCGTCGGAAAGCCGCTCTTTGGCCAGCCGGCATTCCTCTCGCAGATTGCCGAATTGCCCGACAACGCCGGTGCTATCGGGATCGATTCCTTTGGCGCGACCGACGTTTTCCAGCACGTGAACCATCAGGGCTTGATCGATGAGGTCGCCGGAGAATTCCGGGTAGCGCACCGTGTCGGCAATGGGGGTAAAGCCCGCTGCGGCGTCGGCCAGCGTGATGCTGGTGCCGGCGCCGCCGAAATCAAGGAGCGCCACCACGCCGTTGGCGGGCAGGCGGTCATCGGAGTTCAAGGCCGTCAACGCGGTAATGGAATCCGAAACCAGCCGCGGTGACATGCCGCCGCGGACGAAGCCGGCATGCGTGCACAACGCGTCCTGTAGTCCCCGCAGGGCTTGCGATTCCCAGTGCGCGGGAACGGCAATCGTGATGTTCGACGTCGACGCGTCGCCACCGGTCGCGGTGATCAACGCGTCGAGGGCCTCCACCAGCAACAGTGCAGGATCATGGGTCGATCCGTCCGCTAACATCAACGTGCTTGACCCACCGACCCGCTCGACGAAGCCGGTCATCAACGTGCCGGTGTCGGCCCCGTCCGGGTCCTCCACGGGCACACCGAGTTCCGGGGCGCGATCGGGAAAAAGAGTCAACACCGCGCGGCGCGAGACGGGCGAGTTCCCGCTGCGGACCGCGACTAGATTGGTGGTCCCGATCGATAACCCCAACGGGTCATACATAGAGCGAATACTTTCGTCGATAGCGGTCGGTAGCCAGCGTTAACCATAACCGCGAGCGCGCTATGAGGGTCGGGCGCAATCTGATCGGTATGGGCTCGATGCGGTTGTGTCACCGAAGTGATACACCCAATGTCTTGACAGATTTGAGGCGGCCTCACACCACCGTCAGCGGCAGCGATCGCCTCGGCTGGAATTGGAACGTCGACCCGCCGCTGACTTTGGCGATCTGCACCTCCGGCAGCTCGGTTGCGGCAGTGTCGGTTTCGGACAACTCGGCCGTCCAGTCGGTATGACTGCCCGTGATTTGGACGTCGATATGCGGGTCTACCGCGGTGGCGATCGCCTGCAACGGCTGCACCGACTCCGGCGAGCACAACGAGATCCACGCTGCATCGTCATGGGCCGGTGATGGATGGACATGCAGCCGACCAGATGTCTCGGCGTTGACGTAGCCAAGCGGATTGAACAGCGGATGCAACTCGAAAACCCGCAGCACACCGTCGATCCCACCGGGTAGCGACAGCGCTCGGTGGATGCGCTCCGCGCCGAGCCCGGCCAAGCCGATCAGCTGGCGGGTGCCCACCGAGGCGGCCAGTTCGGCGTTCAGACCCCGCGCGCGCTCGCACCGCGATCGCAAAGGACAGATAGAGCAAATGCATCTGCAGGCAGACCTCGTCGGCCATCGCGTACCAGCGCCGAATGCGAGAAGGCGCCGAAGTCGAGGTCGGACACCAGCGGGCCCGAATAGTCGGCCAACCCTTCATCGGACCGATCGATCGCGTCGAGTTCCCATGTCGCAGCATTTGTTTGCGCGAACAATGTCCAGCGCCGGGATGCTCTGGGCGGCCGGATAGGACTCGTCGATGATGACGGTCCACGCGCAGTGCGGATGCCGGTCGGACGGAACCCGGGGTGGCCGATGGATGGGACGCATCTGCGCGTGGGGGTTGGTCGCCACCGCGGTCGCGTCAAACGTCGGGTCTTCGATGGTGTGGCACATCCCGAAGACGTACTCGTCGCCCATCGGCTCCACGTCGAGCAGCGCGCCGCAGTGGTCGAGGTGGAATTCGCCGTGCCAGCGGTCGTGGATGGTGTAGCGGAAGTCCATGAATTGCGGCGGCGCGCCGATGTCGAGTTGTAGGCCCTTGAAGATCGTGGGCACGTCGTCGCCCACGTAGTTCAGCGCCCGCTGCATCCGCTTGGTGTAGATCGGGCTGGCGCCGGCCCACTCCTCGATGGCGATCTGCACCATCTCTTCGCGGCCGAACTCCTGAATGCACCACGCCATGCCGGAGCGATCGATCATGTGCCCGATCAGCAGCAGCTCGGGAACCAAAACGGCCAATTCCTGGCGGGACAGCTGCGCGTAGCGGGACTGGGTCACGGCCCAAAAATAGTCTCGACTATGTTATAAAGTCAACAATGTCTATCTGCCGCAGGCCCGAAGCCACGCCGGCCCGTCAGCCCCACTCGACGGACCAACGCGCCGCGCAAACGGGGTGATGACACCCGAGCGAAGATCATCGATGAGACGGTCCGCTGCATCGTCGAAGAGGGGTTCGCCGCCGCGACCGCCAAGCACGTCGCCGAACGCGCGGGCGTTACCTGGGGAGTGATCCAGTATCACTTCGGCGACCGCAACGGCTTACTGATGGCCGTCGTCGACGACGGCGTGGCCAAGCTGCTGGAGAGCTTGTCCTCGGCCGAGGTCAGTCAATTGCCGCTGCGCGAGCGCATCGAGGTCGTCGTCGACACCGCGTGGAGTTGCTACAGCAGTCCGACATCGATGGCGGCGTTCGAAATCCTGCGGGCCAACCGCGGCGGCCCGGGCGGGTCCTCACGGAAGCACCTGCTGGAAATGAATTCGGCGATCGCCGAGCTCGGCAGATTGATAACCGACGATCCATCGAATGATGGTGTAGCCGAGGTGATTTGGGCGACGCTTCGGGGTGTGGTGCTGGCGCAGATGATCGTGGGCACCACCGTCGACTGGCAACGGGAGCGACGCGCACTGATCGATATGGTCACCCATTACCTGCACGACGGGTCCGCCGCCGGCGTGTGCTGAGATGACGTGATGAGCGCTTACGATCACGCCGCATATCTCGCCGACGTCGCTGCGATCGAACAGGTCAAGTACCGCTATATGCGTGCGCTGGACACCAAGCATTGGGACGACTTCGCCGACACACTCACCGACGACGTCCAGGGCGACTACGGGTCGTCGTTGGGCGAGGAGCATCACTTCACCAACCGTGCCGACCTGGTCGAGTTCATGCGCTCGTCGCTGGGGCCGGGCGTCATCACCGAGCACCGGGTGACTCATCCGGAGATCACCGTGACCGGTGATGAGGCGACCGGCATCTGGTATCTGCAGGACCGCGTGATCGTGGCCGAATTCAACTTCATGCTGATCGGCGCCGGGTTCTACCGCGACCGCTATCGCCGCACCGCCGACGGCTGGCGGATCAGCGCGACGGGATATGACCGGACCTACGATGCGACGATGTCGTTGGCGAACCTCGACTTCAAGGTGAGGCCCGGTAGCGCTCTGGCCTGAATTGGTCTGCGGCGCTGAGTTACTGGGTGATCGCGATGACGGCGCCGGGCTTCAGCCACTGGATGATCTGCACCAGCGATGGCGTCGTCGATCGCGACGCAACCCTCGGTCGGGCCACCGTCGGTGGTGTGGAAGAAGAACGCAGCGCCTTTGCCCGGCTGACGGTTTGGGTTGACGCCCATCACCACCGCGTGTTTGTACTGCGGAATCTCGAGGTTCTCACTCGCTCCGGTGTCGAACGGGCACTGAGCTTTTTGGCAGACCTGCATCGTGTTGAAGGTCGGGCTGTTGTCGTCGCCGTTCCACCAGTGATTGGAATCGACCTGCACGTACTGCAGTCCCCCACCGGGATTGGGTGCGGTGCCGAATGCGAACGGCAAGGAGTAGACCCCCATCGGGGTAGCCGGATACCCGCTTTTGGCCTGCGGCGCAAGACCTGCCGATCCGACATGCGCAGGTATGCCGGCCGCGACCGGCTGCCAGCCCGGCGGCGCCACGTTGGTAGACATCCAACTTGGCATTCGAACCGCCAACTCCGACAACGGAAACCACCTGGGTCGCATTGCCGACCGAGCGGGCAAACCAGGGTGCGCCGACTGCACCACCCGTTGGAGCTGTCGCCAGGGTGACGAAAGCAGTGCACACCGTAGCGCACAGCGAACCCAGCAGTCGGCGCACCTTTTCATGGTCGACGCCGAGCGTTACCGACGTCAAGTAAAGGTTTAGCTTCGATCAGATCACCGCGCGGCCGCGAGTCAACGCTGGTCACTTGTCGTCGCTGGCTGCGGCTATATGTTCATATGCGTCGCACTCAGGATCCCGGGGTATAGAAAGCAGTGGATGGCACCGACAGATCGCAGCCGCACGCCGTCGGACGGCGGCAACACGACCAAGCTCGCCGCGGCGAGCGGTGTCGGCGTGCCGCCGTTGACGGTCTGGCTCGGATCGGCGATGTATACGTTTCCGGTCGACCGGGACGTGATCGTCGGCCGCGACCGCGGCTGCGACATCTGCTTCCACGACATCAACCCTGACGACCTCACGCTGATCTCGCGGGTGCATGCGATCCTGCGGTTCGACAATTCGAAGTGGGTCGTCGTCGACAAAAGCCAAAACGGCATTTACGTCGGCGGTGCGCGCGCCACCTTGGTGCCCATCCACGACCGCCTGGCGATCACGCTGGGCAGCCCGCGCGGGCCACAGCTGACATTCCGGGTCGCCCCGTCGGCGACGCCATCGCGACCCGATAAGGCCGTCGGCTCCAGCCCGAAGACGGCCATGTTCCGGCCCGCGGGGCCGCCGCCCCCGACGCGAACGCAGACGCGGCCGCTGCTTCGTCCGACCGGACCGCAATCCCATCCGAGCCGACCTTTGCCGCGACCGGCTAGCGACACCAGGCGGGTGACGGTCCCGCCGCGGACAGCGGGTTCAGGGGGTTCGGCGACGGTCGGGCGTGCCAAGACCAATAGCGTCGTCGTCGACGACGCGCTGGCCTCCCGCGTGCACGCGGTGCTGGTCACCAGTCCGGCCGGTCTGGAAATCCGCGACAACAACAGCAGCAACGGCACATTCGTCAACGGCACCCTGATCAACCGGGCGATGTTGC
Source organism: uncultured Actinomycetota bacterium (assembly GCA_963791535.1). Taxonomy (GTDB): domain Bacteria; phylum Actinomycetota; class Actinomycetes; order Mycobacteriales; family Mycobacteriaceae; genus Mycobacterium. The sequence continues at coordinate 31,459 of CAWBSW010000023.1, forward strand.
GCGACGGCGACGTCGTCACGATCGGCAATACCGACCTGCTCGCGACCGGCAACACCCTGGTGCCGCAGCCCGCGGCAGCGCGCACCAGCGGGCTTACCGTTCACGGGTTGGCGCTGACCATTGACGGGCGCCGGCTGTTGCGGGATGTGTCGTTCACCGCCAAGCCCGGGACGCTGACCGCGGTGATCGGGCCGTCCGGCGCGGGAAAATCCACGCTGGTCAAGCTGATTGGCGGTGCGCTGCCGCGCAGCGCCGGTGTGGTCGCGTTCGACGGTCACGACGTGCACGCCGAGTACGCCTCGATGCGTTCGCGGATCGGGGTGGTGCCTCAGGACGACGTCGTGCATCGCCAGCTCACCGTCGAGCAGGCGCTCAGTTACGCCGCCGAATTGCGGCTGCCGCCGGACACCTCGATCGAGGATCGCCGGCAGGTGGTCGAGCGGGTGCTCGACGAGCTGGAGTTGGCTCCGCACAAGAAGACTCGCGTCGACAAGCTGTCCGGTGGGCAACGCAAACGCGCGTCGGTGGCGATGGAGCTGCTGACCGGCCCGTCGCTGCTGATCCTCGACGAGCCGACGTCGGGGCTCGACCCGGCGTTGGACCGGCAGGTGATGACGATGCTGCGCCGGCTGGCCGATGCCGGGCGCGTCGTCATCGTCGTCACGCATTCGCTGACCTACGTGAGCATGTGCGACCAGCTGCTGCTGCTGGCGCCCGGCGGCAAGACCGCCTTCGCCGACCCGCCGTCGCAGATCGAGGCGGCGATGGGCAGCACCGACTGGGCCGACATCTTCGCCCGGGTCAGCACCGACCCCGACGGTGTGCACCGGGCGTTTCGGGCGCGCCACCCCGCTGCGCCGCGACGGCCCTCGCCGACCGCCGGCGCGGCGCCGCTGGGAAAACCGCCGCGGACCAGCCGATGGCGTCAGGTCGGCACGCTCGCCCGTCGTCAGGCCCGGCTGATCACCGCCGACCGCGGCTACTTCGCGTTTCTGGCGCTGCTGCCGTTCGTGCTTGGTGTGCTGTCGCTGGCGGTGCCCGGCAACACCGGGCTGGGGAACGCCAATTCGACTGCGCCCGAAGAACCCATCGACATCCTGATCCTGCTCAACGTCGGCGCGGTGTTCATGGGGACCGCGCTGACCGTGCGCGATTTGGTCGGCGAGCGGATGATTTTCCAGCGCGAGCGGGCCGTGGGTCTATCTGCGTCGGCCTACCTGATGGCCAAAGTCCTCGTCTTCAGTGCCGCGGCGCTGATCGAGACCGCGGTGATGGTGGTCATCATGACGATCGGGAAAGGCGCGCCGACGCACGGCGGGGTGCTGTTGGGCCACGGTGTTGCGGCCGGGGTCGTCGAGCTGTGGCTGACCCTGGCATTGACGGCTATCACGTCGGCGATGCTGGGGCTGGCGCTGTCGTCGCTGGCGCGCTCCACCGAACAGGTGCTGCCGATGCTCGTGGTGGTCATCATGATCTCGATGGTGATGGCCGGCGGGCTGATACCGGTGACCGGGCGACTGCTGCTGGACCAGACGTCATGGCTGGTGCCGGCCCGCTGGGGTTTCGCCGCCGCAGCGTCGACCGTGGACCTGAACAACATCGAGGCGGCGCTGCCCGTCGACCGGTTGTGGCGCCACGTGCCGAGCGCGTGGCTGCTCGACATGGGCATGCTTATCGCGTTGGCCGTCGTGTTCGTGGGCGTCGTCCGCTTCCGGCTACGGCTGCGGGCGCGCAGTTAGGCCGTTGCGGCTTTCGGAGCGAATTGCCTTGAGAAATATGGGCGATACCATCGCCGAATGTCCGATCTACCGCCCATACCCAATCCAAGCCAACAGTGGGGTCCTCCCCCGCCGATAGCATCCGGTCGGCCCGCACGCTGGCCCACGCTGATAACGCTGGCGATTGCGCTCACCGGTGTCGCCATCGGTTTCGTTGGCTGGTTCCGCCCAGTGGCGCATCACGATCAGCCCCCGCCCAAGCCCACATACAGCGATCAGCAGGCAGCCGAGGCCAAAGCCAAAGTGTGCGCCGCCTTCGAGAAAGTCGACCGTGCGCTCGATGTTCCTAACGCCCAAGGCAAGCCCAGGGCGATCCGACCTCGATCCTCGCCGCCGCTACCAGCACGCGGCAAGTCCTCGAGGTCAGCAGCCGATACCTATTCGACCAAGCTCGACCGAACAGCCGGCCACCCCGACCGAGCTCGCGAAACAGGTTCGCGAGTTCGCCGATTCGTCGCAGGAGCTTGTCGTTGGTTACCTCGATGGACTCACCGTGTCCGATGCGGAGCTACGAACCGTCGCTGCACACCGGTGATGAGACGACATTGACGATTCGCGGGTTATGCAAATGACCCTGCCTCCCGCCTCCAACCCACCAACTTGGCCGCCGGTAGCGCCGCCCCGGACACAGCGATGGCTGATGTTCGCTTTTCTAGTGATCGCGCTGGCGGCGATCGGCATTGCTATCGGTGCCTGGATTCGACCGGTACCTAGCACCAAAGCCGCAGCGCCGCCCACACCCAGCTACACCGACCAACAGACCGCCGATGGCAAGCGAACGGTATGCGCCGCCTACGAGAAGGTTCGCCAGGCGGTGAGTGTGAATACGGGCCGAAGTGGCGGCGATGACCCGACCGCAATTATCGCTGTAGCCGCGAATGCGCGAATTGCGCTGTATGACGGTGGCGACTATCTGTCAAAGACACTGAATGAAAACCCTGCTGCTCCAACCGACTTAACTAACGCGGTTCGGTCGCTAGTCAGCGTATATCAGCAGATGGCCATCGATTACCTCGCCAACGCGCCTGATCCAGAACAACAAACATCGCGCGACGCCGTGGAGAAAGCGAATGCGGCAGTTTACGGTATATGCAAATGATCGATCATCCGTCTGGCGAACAGTCGGCGCTTTGAGCTGGCTCCCGATGGGCACGACTAGCAAGCCCGCGCGAGACAAAGAGTGTGAATTGACGGCTCTCCCAGCGATAGCAGCGTTGCCGCCACGCAACATTGGTGAATACCAGGATCGGCGATCAGCGATACCATCGCTGCATGTCGTCGGATATCCCGCCCGGAGCAGTTCCCCCCGGTCCAGGCCAGCACTGGGGTCCGCCCCCTGCCGCCCGCTATCGACCCGTTCGGCTCAAACGCCGCCGTACCGTCGATGGCGTCCGGTCGGCCGTCACGTTGGCCGACGTTCGCTGCTCTGGCGATTGCGCTCATCGCCCTAGCCGTCGGCCTCGGCGGATGGTTTCGCCCAGTGCCGCACAACAATCAACCGCCGCCCAAGCCCACCTACACCGATCAGCAGATCGCCGACGCCAAAGCAAAAGTGTGTGCCGCCTTCGGGAAGTTAGACCGCGCGGTAGGAGTGCTGAACGCGAGACCGAAGTGGCGGCGACGAACCGCGGTACTCGCCGTGGCTACGAGCACTCGGCAAGTACTCGATGTATTCGGCGGCCGTTACTTGTCGACACATCTCGACCAAGAACCGGCGACCCCAACTGACCTCGCGAACCGCAGTTCGGAAGCAGTCGAGTGCGTATCAGAAGCAATGGTCATTGGTTATCTAGATGGTCTCATTACGGTCTGACCCAGAACTGCAGCCGGCGGTCGAGCGCCTCTGAGGAGACAACCGACAAGATCCGGCGGTTGTGCAAATGATTGACCTCCCGCCCGGTGAATGGTCGTGGCTTCTGGTTGGTCTCCAGTGGGTAGACGGAACGACAGTCGGGATTCTTGACAATGCTGTCGTTAACCGGAACATGACCGTAAGTCACTACGCCGATCTTTATAGGACTCTGCAGGAAGCCATTAGTACCACTCTCGCTCAGCAGGAGGGTCGCACCGCCGACGCCATCCGGGATGCCTTTCGTCAGGGCTCGGACCAGGCTCTCGAGGTCGTCCGCAAGAACCAGGCCTACGCGGACGCCTATCAAAAGGCTGTTAACGCTGTGGTGACACTTCGCTCGGCTCTGACCGACATTGCCGCGAGAGGCAATAAAGAAATCAACGATATCCAGAACTCCAAAGCGGATGTGGGAACCAAAGTCGCACAGATTACTGATGCGATCGGCAAATATCAGCGTGAAGCCAACCAATCGGCGGCCGCCTGTTCCGACGACATAATGAATGCGGGCGAGGGTGTTGTCACCGCACAAGGCGGCGACGGCCCATCGTTTCGGTCAATGGCGCACGCCGCCGGCCTCGACGGAAATCAGCAGCCCGACATGAAGGCCATCGAGGACCAGGTCCGAGGCAAGCTGGACCCGACCGCCGCCGCTGGGCAACAGCCAGCAGGGCGGCGCCGGTGGCGGGCAGCGCGGCCGAGGAGCCGGAGCCGGCGGACCCCAGCAGCGACCAGCAAGTGCCCGGCCGGTAGCCGCCAGCAGACGGCCGCAGGCGCCGGGCCGGCGGACCGGCCAGCGCCGGCCCAGCAGGCACCCGAGGCTCCGGGCGGCGGTCGCAGACGGTCTCGGACCGGCGGCTCCAGGCGGCGGCGGCCCCAGCGCCGGCGGCCCAGGCACGCCTCGGACTCCGGGCGGCGCGTTAGCAGACGGCCGTCCCAACGGCGGCAACCCAGCCCGGCAGCGTGCCTGCAGGACTGCGAACACGGGTGGCGGCGGCAGCGGTTTGGATTTGGTGCGCCGCCGGCGATGGGAGCGCCGCCGGCGATGGGCAACATGCCGATGAGTCCGATGGGTGGGATGGGGCCGCCAGGGGGTCTGCCAACCGGGGCGCCGCCGGGCTTGAACCCCGGGGCGCCGATGAGTGCCCCCGCGACGGGCGGGGGCGCCCGGTCTGCCCGGGGGGCCGGTGCAAGCGATACAGCCGCAGGTGCCGCCGACCGCGCCGACCTTCCCGACGGCCGCGGCGGGCACGCCGGTCACCGTGGGAGACACGCCCGCCCCAGCACCGCAGGCCCCGGCCGCGCCAACCGCCATCGCGCAGCGACTTACACCTCGGAGTCGGCCGCACCGATGATGGCCGGACCCGCCGCGGTCGCAGCCTCGCCACCGACGCCCGCGGGTCCGTTGCCCGCCTACGGCGCCGACCTGGTGCGTCCGACCGTGGCGGCACCGCCCAGTCCGCCGATCGTTCCTTCGGCGCCGTCGGTCCCGTCGGCGCCGATAGGCCAGGCACCGCCGTCAGCCGTGCCGGGTTCGGCGCCGGTACATCCTTCGGCGGGAGGTGGATCCGGTGTCGGTCAGCCCACCACGGTGGTGCGTCAACCCGGGCTGCCGACTCCGGCGCAGTCGCCACCCGGTGTCGGAACCGAAAGCGCCATAGCCTCCGCCGGTGGGGCGCTGGCCGGGGCGATGTCTGCCGATGCGACGGCGCGCACCCGATTGCAACGCCTGGTTGCGGCGGTGGCCAGCCAACAGCCCCGACTGGCTTGGGCGATCGGGGACCGGGCCGACGACACCACGGTGCTGGTGACCGATTTGGCCAGCGGCTGGATACCGCCTGGGATCGAAATCCCGGCTGCCGTAACACTTCTCGAGCCAGCGCGCCGACGCGGTGATATCGAGGCGCTGCTGGGCGAGGTGAAGCTGGCCGCCGCGACTGAAGCCGGCCACTACCGGCCCGAGTCCGACACCGACGAGCCGGTGCCGATGTCGCCGCGGCGGCGGCGCGCACCCGAAGTCGAAGACCTGGGCTGGGAGCTCAACCAGGCCACGCTCTACCGCGATGGGCTGACCAGGCTGGCGCACACCCTGGCCACGGCTGCCTCCAAGAACACCGGGGTGCTCGAATCCGAAGCCGAGGAACTGCACAGCCAGCTGACGGCGTTGGCCGACCGCGTGCTGGACAGCTATCCCGACCATGTCGACGCCGCCGCCGTGGGCAACTGGCAGCTGCTCGCCGCCATCGAGGCCCTGGTTAACGACGACAAGATCGCCGCGAACTACCACCTCGCCTGGTTTCTCGCCTGCAACACCGCTGCCGCGGAAAGTGTTGTGCAATGACCGATTTCGACCTGGCCGGCTTGCAGGCCGCGGCGGCCGCCGATCCGCGGCCAAAAGCCTCCGTCCCCAACGAAATCCCAACGGGGACTTCGCCGGCCGACCAAGCCGTCGCCGGCTACGCCATGGCCGTCAACCTGGTCACCCAAGCCGCCGAGCTGGACTGCGATGCCGATTGGCGTCGCCGTCAACGCATCTACGCCGCCGAGATCGAACGACTCCAAATCGAAGGCGGCACTGCCGATCCCGCAGTTATCGACAAAATGAACGCTGAATGGGTACGGGCCACACTCAACTCCCGCTATTGCGCAGAACTGCACACCATCGCGCAAGCCGGCTATGAGCGCATCTTTGAGCTCATCGGCCCACGCCAAGCCGGCACAACTAGAACCGAGATTCTCGAGCGGATGGCCGCGACAGTTGACGAAATCAATGCGCTGACCCAGCGCCTCATCGACGAGTATCGCCCCGGCGATTCGGTCTACGAGTTTCTATCCGCCCGTACACTCGACACCACGGTCCCGCAGTACTAGACGACATCGCAAGGAACACCATGGACCCCAAGCTGGTAGCGATAATCGAACAATTACGCGCAGACACTCGGATTGAATCTGCCGCCGCACCCGATCGTTTCCGACATGGTCGCCTCCGGCCCGTCGGGCGTCGAGGCACTGCTGGCCATGCTGGGCGTGAAGCGTCAATTCCGGTGATCCCTCGGACAATCTTCAAGCCCAGCAAGGGCATGCCCAGCGTGACACCGGACTCAATGCCGCCACGACACAATTCCCCGCCAACGGCGAACAGGATGCGACCGGACAGCTCGCCGGCGTCGACGGGGGCGGCAAGGACCCGATGTCCGAATTCAGCCAGTTTATGCAGGCAGCAACGGGGATCGGCCAGGGTCTCACCGGCTCCTTGTCCGGTCTCACACAACCGTTTACCCAACTCGCACAACAGATCCCGCAACAAGGGATGCAGGCCATGCAGGCGGTAATGGGCGCCGCCGGGAAGGGCGCAGAAGGCAGCGCGGCGGCCGCCGGGGCGATACCCGGCGAGGCCGCCGGATTGGCTGGCGGAGCTGGTGGCGGGGCCGCCGGGTTGGCCGGCGCTGGAGGCGGCGCGGGTGCCGGCTTGGCCAGCACCGTTCCAGCCTCACAGCTCGGGCCGCCACCGACTCCTTCGGTCGGTACTGTCCCAGCATCGTCGCAAACCGCGCCGCCGATGCCAGCGGCTCCATCGGACTCGACAGGGGCGCCAAGGGGTGGAATCGGCGGCATGCCGATGATGCCTCCGGGCGCGATGGGCGGCGCTGGCGGAGCGGGTGGCGACGGCAAGGCCGACACCAAACGCATTGTGCCGCCGTCGGTGAAGAACGGCGCCCCGGTGCAGGGACGGATCGTCGCTCCGCCGACGGCACCGGAAGTGGTGAAGCGAGTTGCGGGCAAGCCCGTCGCGTCGCGGCGCATCCTCGCGCCCGATCAGAAGCCCGACGACGACGAAGACGACGGCAACGAGGGCGGCCGCCGCTTCTAGCAGCCGCTTTCGGGGTCGTGGTCATACTGGGCTGATGACCGTCATCGTCCGCAGGCTTTTCGGCATCGGCAAGCTGCCGGCCGAGGTACGCGCCGAGGTCGAGGCGGAAGGGCTCATCCACTGCGCCGATTACGTCGCGGTCACCCGGCGGTTCAGCGGCGCCATCCCGGGTCTGCGTTCGGCGCACAGCGTCGCCAGCTACGTCGGGTCGGTGGCGCTCACCTCACAACGAGTCCTGGCAACCCTGTCGTCGCTGCCCAAACTGGCCGGGCCCACCGTCGACGTACGTTGGGACGCGCCGCAGTCCGGAGCGGCGACCGCAGAAATCGCCTCGACCGGCCTTCAGGTTGACGTCGACGTCAACAGGGTGGACGAGTCGTTCAGCGGCCAGCTGTCGCTGCACTACAAGATCGCCGTTCCCGGCGACGTGCTCGCCGGGTTACCGCGCCGGTCGCTGAGCTTCGACATGCCGCCGGAATACGTTTTCCGCGCGGTCGGCGTCACCTACCGCCCGTAGCGCGTCAGCGTCTTCCAGGCCGCCGAATTCGCCGACAAGTCCGGCCAGGGCGGGCGACGCAGCAGGGCCAAGCTGGCGATCACCGCCGCTATCAGGCCGGTGATCACCCCGATCAGCGCGACCCGATTGGCGTCGATTGCCGGCACCCAGCGCGCCGTGCCGTCGTGGACGACGAACACACCGACCGGCGTCGCATTGCCGGCGCGGACCTTGGCGACGGTGATCACCGTGCCGCCGTCCGCCATTCGATAGGGCTCGCCGTAGACGCGTCCCCGAGTGCCATTGGTGGGCAATTCGTCGAGTGAATCCGGAATCTTCATTGGACCGATCCTTTTCGCCGGTTCTGGCAAACCGAAGCGTTTGAAGCCAGTCTGGCAGACACGTTGGGCGTCGGTTCGCCGCTTCGCACACAGCGGTTCCTGTGGTTCCTACGATGGCTATGTGGGCGATCACGCGTTCAGTCCGCAGGAGCGGCAAGCGGTGTATCGCGTGATCTCGGAACGACGAGACATGCGCCGATTCGTGGCGGGCAGTACCGTGCCCGAAGACGTCATGGCACGCGTGCTGCAGGCCGCGCATGCCGCACCCAATGTGGGTCTGATGCAGCCGTGGCGGTTCATCAGGATCACCGACGATTCGCTACGACGACGCATCCACGCTCTGGTCGACGAGGAGCGGCTACTGACTGCTCACGCGCTGGGCCAGCGGGCGCAGGAGTTCCTGGCGCTGAAGGTCGAAGGCATCCTCGACTGCGCCGAACTGCTGGTGGTGGCGCTGTGCGAGGGCAGGGACAGTTACGTCTTCGGCCGTCGCACCCTGCCGCAGATGGATCTCGCATCGGTGTCATGCTCGATCCAAAACCTTTGGCTGGCGGCACGATCCGAAGGCCTGGGCATGGGATGGGTCTCGCTGTTCGATCCGGCGAGACTGGGGGCGTTGTTGTCCGTGCCCACCGATGCCGAGCCGGTCGCGATCCTGTGCCTTGGCCCGGTACCCGAGTTTCCGGATCGACCGTCGCTGGAATTGGATGGCTGGGCGTTGGGCAGGCCGCTCGCCGAATTCGTCTCCGAGAACGGCTGGGGCAACGAGCCGGGCGTCAGCTCATCGCCAGTTGCGCGATGAGCGTCTCGATTGCCGCCGCGGCGTCCGGAGGAACGGGACGCTCGGACTCGGCGTCTTGCAGGACAGCGGTCGGGATGGCGGCCGCGTTGGCAGCCTCGTCGATGCTCAGCTCGGCCATATGCCGCGTCCCGTAGAGCCGCTGGCCCAACGTGGCCGACGGCGACCGCGCGGCGCGCAGCATCAAGTCGTTGTAGGCCCGTCGCACCGAGCTCAGGGCGAGCACCACCGACGGAGCGCCCTTGGCATTGCGGGCGGCGTTAGCAGCCACCGCCTCAAGCTTGCGCAGATCGGCGAGGATCCGGCCGGCTTTCAGGCTGAACTCGGGCTCGGCGGGTTTGGGTAGCGCGTCCATCGCCGTGGCGATGGTGTGCATGGCCACCTCGACGGCCTCGGCCATCAGCGGCGCGTGGGCGGCGTCCGTCAGCACCTCGGTGGCCTCGCCGCCCGGGGCGACCGCGGCGCCGTTGCGGATACGGTTGATGGTTCCCGGCGGCCAGCCCAGCACTTCTTCCAGCTTGGCCAGTGTCCCGCGGCGAGGCCAGCTACGTCCCTTCTCGAACGCGATGAGGGTGCCGGCGTTAATGACTTTGTCTCTGGCCAGACTGCGTTGGGTGATGTCGAGTTCGCGTCGACGGGCGGCTACCGCGCGGCCGGCGCGTGCCACGTCGGGATCGGTCTCGTCCAGCTCCTCCCAGTTGTCCTCGTCGTCGGGTTCAGCCTCGACGCCAGCCATCGCCGCAGTCGCGTCGGCCGGATCGCTGGGCACCAGGCTCACCGGAATGCCGTCCGCGGCTCCCAAATGAATCGTCGTGGGACCGGTGATCAGCGCGGACCTTCGGCGCACGCCGTCGACGAACATCCCGTTGGTGCTGGTGTCGAAGACCTGCCAGCCGTCGCGGCGCGGCTCCAACCGAACGTGCGAGCGTGAGATCCGGTCGTCGTTGATGCGCACCCTCGCCCCGGGATCTCTGCCGATGACGGCGGCGCCGGCCACCGGATCCAGAGTCTGCGAATCAGGTCCGATTCGTACCGCCAAGGTCGGCCCTGGTGCTGACGAGGCCTGGCCAGTCGTCACGGCACGCTCCCTCCAGCTCGACATCCGGCGCTACGGCTCCAACCGCCAGCCCCGGCAGATGCTACATCTTTCCTACGACGCCTAGGGTGAATGCGGGCGGGTTCCGCTTCGATTTTGGGCGAAATCAGGCTTGTGCTGACCGCCCAGTGTGGCCCTGTTCGCCGCTTTCACGATGATTTGGCGCGCTAACCATAGCACTATATGTGGGACGTTTACGCATGTCATTGCCATATACCTGTGATTCCGTTGGGACTTATCCCCTGAAGTCGTAGCATCTCTTCGGTAAAAGTGTTGCAGGGCGCGCAGTGCTTGAATACAGTCGTAGCAATAGCGATGCCGGTGCATCGCAACGAAAGGGTAGAGCTATGACTGCAACTGTCGCACCGCTGACGGTGCCGTCCGAGGAATTCGTCCCGGTCTGCACAACTGACCCAGCGCGTTGGACCACCAACCCGGACGACGAGGCGAAGGCGCTGTGCCGTGCATGCCCGGCGCGCTGGTTGTGCGCCCGCGAGGCATGGGAAACACCCGGCGCCGAAGGCCTGTGGGCGGGGGTAGTGATCCCCGAGGCGGGCCGCGGTCGCGACTTCGCACTCCGCCAGTTGCGCTCCCTAGCCGCACACGGCGGTTATCCAGTTCGCCCGGGCTACCGTGCGCGGCGTCGAGTCGTTCTGCCTAGCGCATAAACCAACAGTCGCCTTCGTGATCGCAGGTGGCCCCGGCGGTTACGATGCCGGGGTGCAAACTCCTCCACCAGGCTTTCCCCCGCAGTGGGGCAGTTCGCCGAACGATCCTCTGGAGCACAGCGAGCCCGGCCCCGGCGGCCAGCCGGCCCCCGGCAGCTACGGTCAGCCCGGCCCCGGCGGCTATGACCAGCCGACCGCGGCCAACCAGAGCCAGCAGCCGCCCTACCTCGACTACGGCGCGCCACCGCCACCTGCACCCGGCTATCCGCCGGCCGGTTATGGCCAGCAGCCCGGTTATGGCCCGCCCGCGTGGGGCGGCCAGGGCGCGCAGCCAACCGCCCCAACCGCCCAGCAGACCATCAGCTGGATCACCTATGCCGCCATCGGGTTACTCGGGCTGCTCGGCGCCATTCTCACCCTGACGCTATGGATCAACGCGAGCAGCGCGGCCAACCGTGCTTCGGACATGTGTAAACGGTTCGGCGGCGAGTACTCCACGCTGTGCCGGCAGCAGATCCGACAATGTGGTCCCCGGTGTGCCGGCGGCCCTGGTGACCTGCCTTTTTCTGATCATCGCGGCGGGTCTCGCCGCCGCCGCCGGCGCGGTAATGCTCTTCCTCAAGAAACAGATGGGGCAATTCCTCATCCTCGGCGGCGGCATCGTGATGCTGGCGCTGTCGATCGGCTGCGAAGCCCGCTACGGCGCCACCGGCCGACTCACCTACGACCTGGTCGCGGGATTTGTCATCGCCGCCGCCGCTGGCCTGATGTTGATCCCGGCATTCCGGATGACCATGGGCCTGTCGCCAAACCTGACCGGCGGGCCGCCGCCCGGCGGATTCCAGGGCGGCGGGCAATGGCCGCCGTACGGCCAGCCGCAGCCGCCTCAACAAGGCCCGCCCGGCCCGGGTGGGTATCCGCCGCCGCACTGGTGAGACGCTAGCGGCAAGCATGTCGCCGGTCGCGGGCGCCGTAACTGCCAAAACACCGCTGCCGATAACGTCGATGGAACTCGGCAAGCTGAGGAGGTGACGGTAATCGGCGATCAGGAGGCAACTCAACAGCGCCGCGACAATGTGCTGCTCGTGCATTGGCATGATCTGGGCCGGTATCTCGGTGTCTACGGTCATACCGACGTTTCGAGCCCACGGCTCGACCAATTTGCCGATGAGGGCATCTTGTTCACCCGGGCGCATGCCACGGCCCCGCTGTGCTCACCGTCGCGCGGATCACTGTTCACCGGCCGCTACCCGCAGAGCAACGGACTGGTCGGCCTGGCCCACCATGGTTGGGAGTACCGTTCCGACGTTCGTACGTTGCCCCAAATTCTGTCCGAATATGGTTGGTACTCAGCTCTTTTCGGTATGCAGCACGAGACCTCGTACCCGTCAAGGCTGGGTTTCGACGAGTTCGACGTGTCGAACTCCTACTGCGAATACGTGGTGGAACAAACCGAGCTATGGCTGCGAGGACACGACAACAGCCGACCGTTCCTCTTGACGGCCGGCTTCTTCGAGACACACCGGCCCTATCCCCGGGATCGCTACCAACCGGCCGACGCCGCGACGGTTGACACGCCGGACTATCTGCCCGATACCGTCGAGGTACGCCAAGATCTGGCTGACTTCTACGGCTCAATCGCGACCGCCGACGCGGCGGTCGGCCGGATATTGGACACGCTTGCCGCTACCGGACTCGACGCCAGCACGTGGGTGGTCTTCTTCACCGACCATGGCGCACCCTTCCCGCGGGAGAAGTCCACGCTCTACGAGGCCGGCACGGGTATCGCGATGATCATCCGCCCGCCCACCGGGATATCAATGGCTCCAAGGGTTTACGACGAGCTGTTCAGCGGCGTGGATTTGCTCCCGACGCTGCTGGGCCTGCTTGGTATCCCGGAACCGGACGACATCGAGGGCATCTCGCACGCCGCGGCGCTGCTCGCGCAGGACAGCACCCTGCCGGTGCGCGATCATGTGTACACCACCAAGACCTACCACGACTCGTTCGATCCGATCCGCGCGATCCGGACGAAAGACTTCAGCTATATCGAGAATTACGCGACACCGGCCACTATTGGATCTGCCCTGGGATATCGAGGAGAGCCCGTCCGGCCACGCTGTCGCGCCGCTGGTGACGGCGCCACGACCGGAACGCGAACTCTACGATCTGCGCGCAGATCCCACCGAGACCAACAACTTGCTGATCGGGGACGGCCTCGACGGGTCCGACGCGATCGCCGCCGATCTCGCTGTCCGGCTGCATGATTGGCGCCAGCAGACCGGGGACGTCATACCCTCCGATTTCGCCGGCAGCCGGATTGCGGCACGGTACACCGAGACGTATTTGCAGATCCACGAGATGACGCCGACCAGCCGGTCGGCGATCGCCGTCGACCGCGGCATCGAGGACGGGGTTCACCGCGCCGAGCAATAGTTGTGTTCAGCCTGAACGTATTCCGTATGGAAACGACCACCATGGCGTCCGGCTAGGCTCACCTGGTGCCCGCGCATCCGACGTCGTACCTCGTGCTTGCGTCGCAACGCTGCGGCAGCACGCTGCTGGTCGAGTCGTTACGCGCCACGGGCAGCGCCGGCGAGCCGCAGGAGTTCTTCCAGTACCTGCCAACGACCGGCAGGGCGCCCCAGCCGCGGGAGTGGTTCGCCGGAGTCGAGGACGAGACGATTCTGCAGCTGCTCGACCCGCTGGAGCCGGGCACACCGGACACCGCCTCGTCGACCGCGTGGCGCGAGCACATCCGCAGCTCCGGCCGGACACCCAACGGCATCTGGGGCGGCAAATTGATGTGGAACCAGACGCCGCTGCTGCAGCAGCGGGCGGCCGGATTGCCCAATCGCTCCGGTGACACGTTGCGGGCAGCCATCCGGGACGTGATCGGAAGCGAGCCGGTTTACGTGCACGTCTACCGGCCGGATGTGGTTTCGCAGGCGGTGTCGTTCTGGCGGGCGGTCCAGACCCGGGTGTGGCGCGGCCGTCCGGACCCCGAGCGCGACTCACAGGCCGCATATCACGCCGGGCGCCATCGCCCATATCGTCAGGGGTTTGCGTAATCAGGAAGAGGGCTGGCGTAACTGGTTCGCCGAAGAGAACATTGACCCGATCGATGTGGCCTACCCGGTGCTGTGGCGCAACCTGACTTCGATCGTCGCCTCGGTATTGGAGGCGGTCGGCCAAGATCCCCGATTAGCTCCCGCACCGGTGCTGGAACGCCAATCCAATCAGCGCTCCGACGAGTGGGTCGATCGCTACCGGGACGACGCCGAGCGATTGGGACTGCCGCAATAGCCGTGCGTCACCCTTGGACTTGAGCGACGACGAACACTCGCCGGAACGGGAAGAACGTCGTGCCGTCGGGCCGGGGTGGATAAGCCTCGGCGAGCAGCGGGATGAGTTCTTCGCGAAACTGTTGGTATTCCTGCTCATTGAGTCGCTCGCTCACCGGCAGCAGCGCGGTGCCGCTGATCCAATCCAAGACCGGATGCTCGCCGGTCAGCTGGTGGATGTAGGTGGTTTCCCAGGCGTCGACGGTGCACCCGGCGTCGAGCAGCAGTTCGGCGTAGTGCGCCGACGTGTCGGCCATGGCCCCCACCCGAAACGGTGTGTCGCGCAGTGTCTTTGCGTATGGCTCGCGACGGGCAACCGCGCGCACCGCGGCATGGGATGGGGTTTCGAAGTTGCCGGGCATCTGGACTGCGATCCACGCGCCGGCGGGCAGTTCACCAGCCCAGC
>CAWBSW010000024.1:0-259191 GCA_963791535.1 uncultured Actinomycetota bacterium
CTTCCCGCCGGAACGCCGCGGGATGGCGATGAGCGTGTGGGGTGCGACCGCCGGCGTCGCCACACTGGTTGGACCGTTGGCCGGCGGTGTGCTGGTCGACGCGCTTGGCTGGGCATGGATTTTCTTCGTCAACGTCCCGATCGGCATCATCGGTCTGGGGCTGGCGTTCTGGCTGATGCCGGTCTTGCCCACGCACAAACATCGATTCGACCTGATTGGCGTGGGGTTGTCCGGACTGGCGATGTTCCTCATCGTCTTCGCCCTGCAGGAGGGGCAGTCCGGTGGCTGGGCGCCGTGGATTTGGGCGGTGTTCGTCGCCGGCGTCGGGTTCATGACCGCGTTCGTCTATTGGCAGTCGGTCAGCACCGACGAGCCGCTGATACCGCTGGACATCTTCCGTGACCGCGACTTCAGCCTCGCCAATCTCGCCGGGGTCGTCATCGGATTCGCGGCCGTGGCGATGATGCTGCCGCTGATGTTCTACGCGCAGGCGGTGTGCGGATTGTCGCCAACCCGTTCGGCTCTGCTGACCGCGCCGATGGCGATTACCAGTGGTCTGCTTGCGCCGATTGTCGGCAAGATCGTCGACCGTTCCCACCCGCGGCCGGTGGTCGGTTTCGGCTTCTCGGTTTTGGCGATCGGACTGACCTGGCTCTCGATCGCGATGACGCCGACCGCGCCGATCTGGCAGTTGGTTTTGCCGTTCATTGCGCTTGGGTGTCGGGATGGCGTTCATCTGGTCGCCGCTGGCCGCCACGGCGACTCGCAACCTGCCGCCGCGATTGGCCGGCGCCGGTTCCGGCGTGTACAACGCGACCCGTCAGGTCGGTGCCGTGCTGGGCAGTGCGGGCATGGCCTCCTTCATGACGTCGAGGATCAAGTCCGAGATGCCGCCGATGCCCGACGGCGAGGCGTTCGGTCCGCAGGGCGCCAAGGGCATCGCGCTGCAGTTGCCGGAATTCCTGCGCGAACCGTTCTCGGCGGCGATGTCCCAGTCGATGCTGCTGCCGGCGTTCATCGCGCTGTTCGGCGTCGCCGCGGCGCTGTTCATGATCGGTTTCACCGGCTCGGCGCTCGCCGACGACCAGCGGCCGCGGACCGGTGCGGGCGATGGCAGAGCCGGCCACCAGGGTGGTTCCGAGGCGCGGACTCGGCGAATTCGGGTGCGGCCCAGCGCTTCACACAGACATCGGAAATGACGTCGGCCACGACGATCCGGCTTCCGGGATGGCTTCGACGATGACGACGACTACGTCGAATACACGTTGTCGCCCGCGCGCACTGCCTCGCCCGAGCGGCTGCGCGACGTCCGGCCGACCCAGGCCCGCGTCGAGGATGACGAGACCGAACCGTTGCCCGTGCACGCCGAGCACCCGCGACCGGCGCCCGCCGAGACGTGGCATGGCGCACCTGTCGAATCGTGGCAAAGCCTTCTCGATGATCCCGCGCCGGCGCCGGAGGTCGAGCCAATCGGATTCGCCCACAATGGTTTTCATGTCGACGACGAGCAGCGTTTCCGGTCGATCGAGGAAGTCTCCCCGCCGCCGGCCAAGCCGTCGCGGCATGAGCGGCGCGAGAATCGATCCGAGTCGCCGCGGCCACGCAACCGGCACTACCGCGCGGATCCGGACGACACCGCCGACTACGGACGACATTCGTTCCGGGATCAGTAGCCGGTTGGCGCAGCGACGCCGGCCGGAGCTCGCCGAGGCCGTCAACGCCAGGAACGCACCCAGCTCCACCAAACCCGCGGGTGCATTGGGCAGGTAGTCGGTCAACGCCTCGGCACGCACGATCACGGCCGCATACTGTGCGCGGCTGATCGCCACGTTCAACCGGTTTCGGTTGAGCAGGAACGGAATTCCCCGTGGAATATCCTCCACGGAGGAGGCCGTCATCGAAATGATCACCACCGGCGCTTGCGCGCCCTGGAACTTGTCGACGGTCCCCACGCGGACGTCGCCGAGCCCAGCGGCTGCCAGCCGCTGCCGCAGCAGGACCACCTGCGCGTTGTAGGGCGCCAACGCAAGCACATCGGCGGGCGTCAAGGGTCGGGTGCCGTGTTCATCGGTCCACGCCGAGCCGACCAGCAGCCTGATCTGTGCCACGATGGCCTCGGCTTCCTCGGCGCTCTCGGTTGAGTTGCCCTCGTGGCGGACCCGAAGGACCTGGACCCCGGGCGGATATCCGTCGAGGTGACGCGCGGCGGTGAGTTCGGCGTGCGACTGCAATCGGCCTTCATAGGCCAACGCCGACACCGGTGCGCAAACCGCCGGATGCATGCGGTGCGTGCGGTCCAGGAAGTACCCACGCTCGGCGGGCAACGTGCGGTGATCTTCGACCAGCCAGCCCAGCGCGGATCCGTCAACCGGCTCGGGGTGAGTGCCTTGGCTGACCTGAGGCAACTGTTGCGGGTCGCCCAGCAACAGCAGGTTCGCCGCAGCCGATGCCACCGCGATGGTGTTGGCCAAGCAGAACTGGCCGGCCTCGTCGATCACCAGCAGATCCAGGCTGCCGCGCGGTACGCGGGTTGGGTTGGCGAAGTCCCATGCGGTGCCGCCGATCACGCACCCGGCGGTGCCGGTGATGAACCCGGCGTATTCCTGCTCGCTGATCTGTTGCCAGCGGACGTCTTCGGCGGTCGGACTGCTTCTTCGCGACGCATTGCGGATCGATGCCGGCATCGATCGCACAGTCGAGCAGATTCTCCACCACGGCATGCGATTGCGCGACAACACCGATGCGCCAGCCGTGCTCGGCTACCAGCTGCGTGATGACCCGTGCGCCGGTGTACGTCTTGCCGGTTCCGGGCGGACCGTGCACCGCCACGTACGACGAATCCAAGTCGAGCAGCAGCGGCCGGTGATGTCGTCGACGACTTCGCCAGCTCCTCGGCAGGGCCGCGCCGCTGCGGGTTCGGGGCGCGCGGCGCAACAGAATATCGAGCAGTGCGGTGCGGGGGAGTTGCGGCAGTCCGGCGGCGACGCTCGGCGGCTGTCGATTCGATCGATTCTTTCAGTGGGGCCGTCGAAATCGGCTGGCCCGGAGTCAGGGCGAACGGAAACTGATGAAAGGTATTGCCGTCTCTGGGTACTCGTTCGAGGACGATCACCTCGGTCGGTGCCGTCCAATCGTCGGCTTCGACGACAGTGGCGCGCCCGGCCGCCCGTCGATCAGGGTTATCGGTCAGGCCGGACGGGGCCGGCGGCTCGTAGAGCGCGAAGACGTCGCGGTTGAGCGCGCCGCGCGCCAATTCGCCGGTCAGTTGTACCCGTCGCTGCAGCTTCTGCGCACGCGGCGGTCTGTCCCAATCGACGGCGATTGTCGCGTCGCTGACCATGAAGACGTCGGTGTCATCGGCCCATTCATCGGCCGGGTAGTTCAGCCGGTCGAAATGCGCCCACCAGAATGGTTTGTCCTCGCGGCGGTGATAGCCCCGTGCCGCGGCCACCAGCGCAACCGCCGTCTGCTCGGCAGTGCGCGCGCCGACGTCGGCGTCTCCGGTGAACTCCGCCAGGGCGGACGCTAGCGGGTCATGTTCCTCGATGCTTTCGTCGTCCGAAACAGGTTGGGCACCAATCGGTGTGATGCCGGATTCGAATGCTCGCATCAGCAGCCAGTCCCGCAGGGCACGGGTGGATCGGCAGTCGTAGAGGTTGTAGTCCTCGATCTCCTTCAGCACTGTCGCGGCCTCGTCGGACTGGCCGTTGCTGCGGAGCTGGCAGTATCGCGCGTACTGGGTGATCGAGTCGGTGGCCGTGGTGACATCGCCGGAGCGCAGTTGCGACCCCATGTACAGCGGCTCCAGCGCCTTCAGGCCGAGCGATTCGCTACCGACGCGAATGCTTTTGCGCACAATCGGATACAGGTCGACCAGGGTCCCGCTGCGGAGCAGCTCGTCCACCTCGTCTTCCCCGACGCCGTGGCGTCCGGCGAGGCGCAGCAGCGCCGTCTTCTCGTACGAGGCGTAGTGGTAGATGTGCATGTTCGGGTAGCGCCTGCGCCGCTTGGCCACCAGCGCGAGGAAGTCGACCAATGCCGTGCGCTCGTCGCGGCGGTCGTGTGCCCACAGCGGATGGAAAGCGCCCGACCGGCCGCCTTCCAAGACGCCGAACAGATACTCCAGGCCCCAGTCGGTGCCGTCGGCCGTCCACAGCGGGTCGCCCTCGAAGTCGAAGAACAGATCCCCGTCGTCGGGATTGGGCAGCAGTGCCAACGGCTGCGGGTCGGCCACCTCGAACTGCGGTGTGCCGGTATCGCGCTGGCGGACTTGAAGTTTGGCCTGCGCCACCAGCTTGTCCAGCGTGCGTGCCGACAGATCGGCAACCGGTCCGGTGTGGTCGGCCAGTTCGGCGAGCGTGCTGATGCCCGCGTCGAGCAGCTTGGCGCGCTGAGCTTACCCGCATGCCCGCGACCAGCAGCAAATCGTCGGTTGCGCGCACCTGCTCCTCGCAGACCGGGCATCGGAAACACGCGTGTACCCGCTCGTCTTCCCAGCGCACCGGTGTGCCCTCGGCGTAGTGCTCATCGAGCAGCCGCTGCAATCTCGCGCGCTGCTCGGAGTACACCGGGATCAGCTCGTCGATGCGGTAGCGCACCGCCTTACCGTTGCCGAGCACCAACTCGGCTTCCGGAGATACCGGGATACCCGAGCGGCTCAAGGTATCCGCATAGGCCGCGATCTGAAGCAGCGCGGTGACCTTCGCCGAGCGGGCCAGCTTGGTGTCGGAAACCCGGTACTGGTCTCCATCGCGCACCAGGAAGTCGGCGAACCCGACGAAGCGGCCGTCGAACATCGTGGCCTGGTACACCACCGCCGCGCCGTCGTCGATGGCCCGTTGCGGTTGCCGCGGCGGCGGCAGTGAAACCGGCGACGGTGTAGGCCGGGCGGCCGATCACGACCACGCCGTCGCCGAATTCGCTCCCGCAGCTGTTCGAGCCGGCGTCGCTCGTGCTCGTCACCGAGAGCGGCGGTGCGCGCTAGTAATTCGTCCTCGACGACGACGCCGGGACCGCGGCCAAGCTGTGCGTCGAAATTCCGCAGCAGGGCGTATTCACAGCGAGCGGCGGCCGCGAGATCCGACGCGCTGTAGATGATGCTGTCGCCTGCCATGAACACAGCAGCCACTGTAGGCCGACGGACCGACAGGATGGCGCGAGCAGACGAAAAGACCCCCCACGCCCCGGCGGGTCGGGGGCCTTTACGTCTGCTGCGCGCAGGCTTCGTCAGTGTCCGGCGTTGGCGATCAGCTCCACCCCGTTGCCGTTCCAGCGGAACTTCACCACGCTGGGCAAGCCGATGCCGCCGGAGTACACCAACGCCACCGTGTCGCCGGTGCACTGCGAGGTGTCGATCCCGTTGAATCCAAAGGTCTCGGGCGCTCCCTGCGGAGGTATCAACTTGCCGAGATGAAACATCACCGCTCGGGTGTTCGGGCTCTCGGCGTTGGTGTTGGCCTTGACGATCACCGCCGACAACTGGGCGCATTCGTTGTAGTTGCCGGCCAACGGCTCGGGGTTCCACGGCTGCTGGCTACGGGGGTCGCGGGGGAGCTCCGACACCGCCCTGGCGATCGCGGGCGCGCCGAGGTTGACCGCGCAGGGGTCGGGGGCCGCTGAGGTGGTGCTGGTTGGCGCCGCGGCCGGCGGGCCCGGTGCGCGGGCCGCGGCGGTCGGACCCGCCGTCGTCGCCTGCGGCGTCTTGGCGACGGTCGAGTCGCCCGACCCGCAGCCGCTCACGGTCGCGGCGATCAGTGCGGCAGCGGCAAGCCCAGTCAACCGCAGGACACCGCAGTGTCGTCTCCACACAAGGTCGCACCGTACCCCGACCGGTCCTTTCGACGTGGCAGGCGTGGCCGAGCAGCGCTGCACCACTAAACTTCCTCTTGAAATGGCCTCACCGGACAGCGCCCCCGCGACCTTTGCCGACCTGCAAATCCACCCCTCGGTCTTGCAGGCCGTCGCCGACGTCGGTTACGAGTCACCGTCGGCGATTCAGGCGGCGACGATTCCGGCGTTGATGGCCGGGTCGGACGTGGTGGGGCTGGCCCAGACCGGGACGGGCAAGACAGCCGCTTTCGCGATCCCGATCCTGTCCAAGATCGACACCAACAGCAAGGCGACGCAAGCGCTGGTGCTGGCGCCGACCCGCGAGCTGGCGCTGCAGGTGGCCGAGGCGTTCAGCCGCTACGGCGCCCACCTGCCCCGGATCAACGTGCTGCCGATCTACGGCGGGTCCTCGTACGCGGTGCAACTGTCCGGCCTCAAACGTGGTGCGCAGGTGGTGGTCGGAACCCCCGGCCGAGTCATCGACCACCTCGAACGCGGAACGTTGGATCTCTCCCGAGTCGACTACCTGGTGCTCGACGAGGCCGACGAGATGCTCACCATGGGCTTCGCCGAGGACGTCGAACGGATCCTGTCCGAGACGCCCGAGTACAAACAAGTCGCGTTGTTCTCCGCGACCATGCCGCCGGCGATCCGCAAACTCACCGCCAAGTATCTGCACGACCCGACCGAAGTCAAGGTCGAGGCGAAAACCGCTACCGCCGACAACATTTCGCAGCGCTACATCCAGGTCGCCGGTCCGCGCAAGATGGACGCGCTGACCCGCGTGCTGGAGGTCGAGCCGTTCGAGGCGATGATCGTCTTCGTCCGCACCAAGCAGGCGACCGAAGAGGTAGCCGAAAGGCTTCGCGCCCGAGGGTTTTCCGCGGCAGCCATCAACGGCGATATTCCGCAGAGCCAGCGCGAGCGGACCATCGCTGCGCTGAAGGAGGGCGGCGCAAAAGGACTCGACATCCTGGTTGCCACCGATGTGGCCGCCCGGGGATTGGACGTCGAGCGGATATCGCATGTGCTCAACTACGACATCCCGCACGACACCGAGTCGTATGTGCACCGGATCGGGCGCACCGGCAGGGCCGGGCGGTCGGGTGCCGCGCTGCTGTTCGTCTCGCCGCGAGAGCGCCACCTGCTCAAGGCGATAGAGAAGGCAACGCGGCAGAAGCTCACCGAGGCCGAACTGCCCAGCGTCGAGGACGTCAACGCGCAGCGGGTGGCGAAATTCGCCGATTCCATCACCGACAGCCTCGGCTCGCCCGGCATCGAGTTGTTCCGCCGCCTGGTCGAGGACTACGAGCGCGACCACGACGTCCCGATGGCCGACATCGCGGCGGCGCTGGCGCTGCAATCGCGCGACGGCGAAGCCTTCCTGATGTCACCGGAGCCACCGCCCGAACGCCGTCCCAAACAGCGTCAGGACCGGCCCGGCCAAGTCCACCCGCAAAGCGGGCGACGGTCCCAAGAAGGGGTTCGCCACCTACCGCATCGCCGTCGGGAAGCGACACAAGATCGGCCCGGGCGCGATCGTGGGCGCCATCGCCAACGAAGGGGGCTTGCACCGTAGCGATTTCGGCCACATCACCATCGGGCCCGACTTCTCACTGGTGGAGTTGCCCGCCAAATTATCCCGCGAAACGCTCAAAGCTCTTGAAAGGACTCGTATTTCCGGCGTGTTGATCAACCTGCAACCGGATCGGGGGCGGGACAGCTCCAAGCGTGGTGACCGCGGCCCGAAGCGGCGGGAACACGCCGGATGACCCGAGCCGACGCTACGGCCCAGGGAGGACTCGAACAGGTCTCCGGCCCGGACCGGGTCGCGTCGCTGACGGGTATCCGCGCCGTCGCCGCCCTTCTCGTTGTCGCGACCCACGCGGCGTACACCACCGGCAAGTACATCGAGGGCTATTTCGGCCTGGTGTGTTCGCGGATGGAGATAGGCGTCCCGATTTTCTTTGTGTTGTCCGGTTTCCTGTTGTTTCGGCCGTGGGTGAAATCGGCCGCGACGGGCGGCCCGGAGCCGTCGATCCGCCGCTACGCCTGGCACCGGGTGCGACGCATCATGCCGGCCTACATCATCACCGTGCTGATCGCGTACGTCATCTACCACTTCCGAACGGCCGGGCCCAATTTCGGCCACACCTGGATCGGGTTGTTGCGCAATCTGACGTTGACGCAGATCTACACCTTCAACTACATGAGGGGGTATTTGCATCAGGGTCTGACCCAGATGTGGAGCCTGGCCGTGGAAGCCGCCTTCTACGTGGTGCTGCCGCTGCTGGCCTACCTGCTGTTGGTGGTCCTGTGCCGGCGGCAGTGGCGGCCGAGGCTGCTGTTGTTGGGCCTCGGCGCGCTGGCGCTGATCACTCCGGCATGGCTGATCGCTGGTGCACCTGACCACCTCGGTGCCCAACGGTGCTCGGCTGTGGCTGCCCACCTACCTGATCTGGTTTCTCGCCGGCATGAGCCTGACGGTGCTGCAG
Organism: uncultured Actinomycetota bacterium; assembly: GCA_963791535.1. Classification (GTDB taxonomy): domain Bacteria; phylum Actinomycetota; class Actinomycetes; order Mycobacteriales; family Mycobacteriaceae; genus Mycobacterium. The sequence goes on from CAWBSW010000024.1 coordinate 8,325, forward strand.
GCGATGGGGGTGCGCTGTTACGCGTTCATCGCGTTGCCGCTCGCCGTCATCTGCTACTTCATCGCCTCGACGCCGATCGCGGGGGATCCGACGACATCGCCGCTTGGCCTGTCGCAAGCGCTGTACAAAGCGGTGTTCTACGCGGCGATCGCCGCGCTGGCGGTGGCGCCGCTGGCGCTCGGCAACGAGGGCTGGTACTCGCCGGTTTCTCGCGAGCCGGCCGATGGTGTGGCTCGGGGAGATCTCTTACGAGATCTTCTTGATCCATTTGGTGACAATGGAATTCGCGATGGTCTACGTGATGCAGGATCACGTCTACACCGGTTCGATGATTGGGCTGTTTGCGGCGACGATGGTGATCACCATCCCGCTGGCCTGGCTGCTGCATCGCTTCACCCGCGTGCGCAGCTGAGGTTCAACGTCAATCGGCCCTATGGCCTGCCGGCTGCTCGACCGGCACCACGATCGGGACGACGAACTCCTCGACCATCGCCTGCTCGTCGGCCACGTCGCGGCCCGGGAAGATCAGCAGCGACGTGATCACCCGGACCAGCCAGCGACCCCGGTTTTCGACGACCGCCGGGTCGTCGGCGCCGAGCGAGTTGACGAACGCCGCTGCCAGCGCGGTGATCACGTCGGATTGCTCGGCCAATTCACCACCGATCGGCGGCTGCGTGGTGGCAAACCACGACGACAGCGCGGGGCTTTCCCGGACCAGGCGAAGGGTGGTGACGATGCCTGCGCTGAGTCGTTCGCGTGGGTCGGTAATGCCACTGATTTTTTCTTTGATCGCGTCGAAGAGCCGGTAGGTCTCGCGGTTGACATACGCGGTTCGCAACGCTTCGCGGTTTTCGTAGTAGCGGTACAGGGTCGCGCGGGAACAGCCTGCGGCCTTGGCGATCTCGTTCATCCCCACCGAACCGGGATCGTGGCGGGTGAAGAGCTCCTCGGCGGCGTCCAGAATGCGATCGGCGGCTACCTCGGTGCGACGCTCCGAGAGCCAGTCATTGGCCGCCATCAGGACGCGATCCGAATCGGGACCGACAGCGGACGTCGCACGTAGCTTCCGCCGGCCCATACGATGCCGTCCTCGTCGACCTCGAAATGTGGGCAGCGGGAGAGTAATTCGGACAGCGCAATCCGTGACTGCATTCGGGCCGCGGCCGCGCCCAGACAATGGTGTGCGCCGTGGCTGAACGTCAGGATGTTGCGCGGGCAACGGGTGACGTCGAGCTCGTCGGCGTCCGGTCCGTACACGCGTTGGTCGCGGTTGGCCGACCCGTACAGCAGCAACACCCTGCGCCCGGCCGGGATCGTGGTGTCACCGATCGTCACGTCGTGGGTGACGGTGCGCGCCAGCCCCTGCGCCGGGGTGGTCAGTCGCAACAATTCCTCCACGGCGTCCGGGATGCGTTCGGGGCTCTCCACCAACAACTCTCGCTGGTCGGGTCGCTGGTGGAGCAGCGGCATCGAGCCGCCCAGCATGCCGGTGACGGTGTCGTTGCCGCCGGTGACCATCGTGAACGTGAACGCCAGAATCGACAGCGTGCCGGCGATGTCGCCGTCGGCGCCGACTCCGGCGGCGACCAGGTGCGAGATGGTGTCGTCCTCGGGATCGGTCCGTCGCCGCTCGATCAGCTGGGTGAAGTAGGCCATCATCGACCCGACCGCGTCGCCGACGGTTTCCAGCGCGCTCGCAACGCCGCCTTCGGCCGTATTGGCCGCAACAATCGCCTGGGTCCAGCCGTCGAACTGTGTCCAATCCTCCTCGGGCACGCCGAGATAATGTGCGACGACCATCGACGGCAGTGGCTTGAACAGTTCGGTGACGATGTCGCCGCCGCCGTTGGCGCGCAGCTGCTCGAGGCGCTCGACGACGAACTCTCGCACCTTGGGCTCTACCGCCTCGACCTGACGCGGGGTGAATCCGCGCGACACCAGCTTGCGAAACTCGGTGTGCACCGGAGGATCTTGCATCACAAACGGTGGATTGTCTTTCAGCCCAATCATTTCCAGGTCGTTGTAGTTGACCGTCAACCCGTTGGCGGAAGAGAACGTCTCGTGGTCGCGGGCCGCAGACCAGACGTCGGCGTGCCGGGACAGGACGTAGTAGTCGTCCTCGGGGTGTTTCGGCGGGACGACGTGGTGCACCGGATCGTGATCGCGCAGCGCGCGGTACATCGGCCACGGATTGGGCCAGGTTTCGGCGGTCGCCAACTGGAAGCGAGGCTCGTGAGACAGAGTCGTCGTCATGTCTTATTCGTACGACAACTAGGCGCATGTGTCAACACCGGCCGCGCATTGATCCGCTGGCAGCCAGCCAAGTTTTCGCTCAGAGACGGGCAGAAAGTGTGCCCGCATCTGAACGGAGACTGCTGTGGCGAGTGTGACTCAGACGACCGCGCCGGGGTTCAGGATGCCCAGCGGGTCCAGCGCGTCTTTGATGCGCTGATTCAGCGCCATGGCCTCGGGTCCGAGATAGCCGGCGAGCCATGGACGCTTCAACCGCCCGACACCGTGTTCGCCGGTGATCGTGCCGCCGAGGTGCAAGGCGAGATCCATGATCTCCCCGTATGCCAGCTCGGCTCGCTCCTTCATCGCAGCGTCGGCGGGGTCGTACACGATCAGCGGATGGGTGTTGCCGTCGCCGGCGTGAGCGATCACCGAGATCATCAGCTCCCGTTCGGCGGCGATACGCGCGATCCCGCCGACCAGGTCGGCCAGCGCGGGCAGCGGCACCCCGACGTCTTCGAGCAGCAGCGGACCCTTGGCTTCCACCGCCGGGATCGCGAACCGGCGGGCGGCCACGAACGCCTCGCCCTCCTCCGGGTCGTCGGTCGAAAACACTTCGGTCGCACCGCATTTGCTGAACACTCCGGCCATGAACTCGGCGTCTTCGGCCCCGCCGTTGCCGCGTTCATCGGAGGCGCCCAGCAGCAGCCCGGCGGCGCCGCGGTCCAGGCCCATCCGCAGTTTGTCTTCGACCGCGTTGATCGCGACCGAGTCCATGAACTCCAACATCGCCGGGCGCAGCCGTGCGGTGACCGCGAGCACCGCCTCGGCGGCGGCTTCCACCGACGCGAAGTTGGCGACCACCGTGCTCAACGGCTGTTGCGGCGGCACCAGGCGCAGCGTGACCTCGGTGATCACGCCCAGCGCGCCTTCGCTGCCGACGAAGAGCTTGGTCAGGCTCAGGCCGGCGACGTCTTTGAGCCGCGGGCCGCCGAGCCGGACCGCGGTGCCGTCGGCCAGCACCACCTGCACACCCAGCACGTAGTCGGTGGTGACGCCGTATTTCACGCAGCACAGCCCGCCGGCGTTGGTCGCGATGTTGCCGCCGATGCTGCAGATCTCGTACGACGACGGGTCGGGCGGATACCACAGCCCATACTCGGCGACCGTCTTTTTCACCTCGGCATTGAGCAGTCCGGGTTGGCACACCGCGGTGCGGGTGACCGGGTCGACGTCGATGTCGCGCATCTTTTCGGTGGACAGCACGATCCCGCCGTCCACGGCGGTGGCGCCCCCAGACAGGCCGGTACCCGCGCCTCGGGTGACCACCGGGACCTGATGAGCACTGGCCCATCGCAGGATGGTCTGCACTTCTTCGGTGCGCCGCGGGCGCACCACGGCCATCGGCTTTCCGGCGGATGGGTCGAAGGCGCGGTCTTGCCGGTAGGACTCGGTCACCGCGGGGTCGGTGACGACCATCCCCTCGGGCAGCTCGGCGATGAGGCCGGCCAGCACATCGGCGCCCATGAGAGCGATCCTACGGACGCGGCGCTTACTCGATGACGGGCGACTCGTCCAACTCCCGAAGCGAGGAAAGTCCAAGCGACACCAGGCCGATGGCGATCATCGGAATGGCCAACACCAGAAACGTCATCCGAAGACCGGTGGCGTCGGTCAGCGGGCCGGCCAGCATGAAGCCCAGCGGGCCGGCGGCGTAGGCCAGCGACGTCATGACGCCGACCACCCGACCGCGCAGCTGCGGCGGTGACTTGGACTGCATCACGTAGTTGTAGATCGGGGCGATCGGTCCGTAGACCAGTCCGATGAGCGCGCACAGCAGCAGGATCATCGGCAACGATGGAAGCGTCGATATCAACGCGGTGCACACACCCAGCGTCAGGGTGGCCGTCAGCAGCGTCCACCGTCTACTCACACGGCGCACCAGCAGCGGGTATGCCAGCGCGCCGGCCAATCCGCCGATGCTCAACGCCACCAGCACCCACCCCAGATGCGCGGGCTCGTGGCGGTCGGTGAAGTACTTGGGGAACAGCACGCTTTCCATCGGCAGATACAGCGCCGTCATTGCCAAGTCGATCAGTGCCAGCGTGCGCAGCACCCTCAGGTTCCACACGAACCGCAGCCCGTCGACCATCCCGGACCACGGCCCCTCGGGGCGGGCCGCGTCGGGTGGCGCTCCGGCGCCGGGCAACCGCAGCGCGCTGATCGCGAGCATGGAGACACCGAACGCGCCGGCGGTGACCCACATCGTGTTGATGCCGCCGATGGTGGCTATCAGCAGACCGCCGAGCCCTGGGCCGACGATGTAGGCGACGTTGAAAATGGCCTCGTAGAAGCCGTTGGTCCGGTCCAGGGTCCACCCGGCACTGGTGGCGGCCTCGGGCAACATCGACTGCCGCGCCGTGATACCGGCGGGATCGAACAGCGCGCCCAATGCGGCCAGCACGGCGAGCACGCCGACGGTGATGCTGCCGTGCCCGAAAGCGATCGCCACCACCGGAACCGCCGCGACGGTGGCCCCCGACAGTGCATCGGAGATCAGCGAAACACGGCGTCTGCCAAGGTAATCCACCGCTGTTCCGGCGATCAGGGTGGAGAACAGCAGCGGCAACGAGGCCGCTCCCGCGACGATCGAGGCATCGAATGCGCTGCCGTTGTGCTGCAACACCAGCCAGGGAAACGCGATCAGCGAGATACCGTTGCCGGCCGCAGCGGCCAGGGCGGCGAACAGGATGAGATAGATGGGCCGGCGGGTGGCGCGGGGTGCAGGGGACGCAGCGGACATGGCGATTCGCGCAGGCAATCTAGCAGTGCGCATGCCCGGTGGGCGAACGATTGCCACCGCTCGTGCACAGTGGAGCGGTGAAACTCGCCCACCCGCGCACCGGGGCGCTCTTCGATTCTCCGGTGCTGCCCGGCACCGGCTGGCCGGGTGATCCGGCGACTGCCCGCACCGCGGTCGCCTCGGCGCAAGCGCAGGTGGCCGCGATGGCTCTCGCCGTCGAATCGCCGGCCCAACTCGACGCCGAGGTGTCGGTGTGCCGAGCCTGCCCGCGATTGGTCGAGTGGCGGGAGGACGTCGCGCTGACCAAACGGCGGTCGTTTGCCGAGGAGCCGTACTGGGGCCGGCCGGTGCCGGGCTGGGGGGCCGAGCATCCACGGCTGATGATCGTCGGGCTGGCCCCAGCCGCGAACGGCGCCAACCGGACCGGTCGGGTCTTCACCGGCGACCGATCCGGGGATGTGCTGTACGCGGCCATGCACCGGGCCGGCCTGGCGAATTCGCCGATCAGCGTGGACGCCGCCGACGGCCTGACGCTGAATGGCACCCGGGTGGTGGCGGCGGTGCGCTGCGCGCCGCCGGACAACGCGCCGACGCCCGCCGAGCGGGCAACGTGCGCGCCGTGGCTGACCGCCGAGTGGCGGCTGACCGGCGGCGACGTCCGGGTCATCGTGGCGCTGGGCGGATTCGGCTGGCGCTCGTCGTTGGACATGGTCCGTTCCGGCGGTGGTCAGATCCCGCGGCCGCAGCCGAAGTTCGGTCACTCGCCGAGGCGACCTTGCGCGCCGGCCACGGGGAGTTGGTGCTGCTGGGCTGCTACCACCCCAGTCAGCAGAACACCTTCACCGGCAAGCTGACCACGCAGATGCTCGACGACGTGTTCGGCCGGGCCGCGGCGATCGCAGGACTATCCGGGTGACCACTGGCGTTAAGCGCTGTCATGCGGCTTTCTGTACTTGATCTCGTCCCGGTGCGCACCGACCAGACCACGTCGGATGCGCTGGCGGCGACTGTGCGGCTGGCGCAGACCGCCGACCGGCTGGGCTTCACCCGCTACTGGGTCGCCGAGCACCACAACATGCCGTCGGTGGGCGCGACCAGCCCGCCGGTCGTGATCGCCTATCTGGCGGCACAGACGTCGCAGCTGCGGCTGGGTTCGGGCGGTGTGATGCTGCCCAACCACGCGCCGCTCGCGGTGGCCGAGCAGTTCGCGCTGCTGGAAGCGGCCGCCCCGGGCCGCATCGACCTCGGTATCGGCCGGGCGCCCGGCTCGGACCCGGTGACGTCGTTCATGCTGCGCGGCGCCGCCGGACGAGACGACCGTGACATCGATCAGTTTCCGGAGTATCTGGACCACGTGCGGGCGATGATGAGCGCCCGCGGGGTGCCCGTGCAATTGCGCGACGGGGACTACATTCTCAAGGCCACGCCGGCCGCCGCCAGCGAGCCGCGGCTGTGGCTGCTCGGCTCGTCGATGTATTCGGCGCGGCTGGCAGCGGCCAAGGGGCTGCCCTACGTGTTCGCTCACCATTTCTCCGGCAAGGGCACCGAGGAGGCGCTCGCGCTCTACCGGTCGCAGTTCGTGCCGAGCGAGCTGGCCGCCGAGCCGGTGACCTTCCTGACCGTCAACGCCGCAGTGGCCGAAACCCGGGAAGAGGCAACGGCATTGATGCTGCCGAACCTGCACATGATGGCCCGGTTGCGGACCGGCCAACCGCTGGGGCCGCTGGAACTCGTCGAGGACGCGCGCGGGGCCGAACTGACCCCCGAGCAGCAGCGCATCGTCAGCGGCGGACTCGACCGCGCGGTGCTCGGGACACCGTCTGAGGCCGCCGACCAACTACATGCGCTGGCGAAACGGTTCGACGTCGACGAGGTGATGGTGCATCCGGTCGCGTCGGCGCATCGCGGCACCGATCCCGCCACCGCTCCGGCTCGCGAGACCACGGTGGAGCTCCTGGCCAAGGAGCTGTTTTAGCGGTCGCCCCTCGCCGAATGTGAAACTGTTGCGAAAAAACTCGCGAAATCTCGCAACGGTTTCACACTCGGCGCCGGCCCGTTAGGTGGGCAATCAGCGAGGCGTTAGAACCACGACGGGGATCGGACGCGTCGTCTTTTTCTGGTAAGCCTCGTACCGATCGCTGTTGTTCTTGTTGACGATCTGCCACAACCGGGCGTAGTCCGGGTCATCGGGTAGCACTGGTTTGGCGGTGACGCCGAAACGCTTTGGTCCGACGTTGATTTCGACGTTCGGATTGGCTTTCAGGTTGTGATACCAGCCCGGCGACTTCGGGTCGCCAGCCTTTGGACGCGACGACCAAGTAGTCATCGCCGTCGCGGGCATAGATCAGCGACGCGGTGCGGGCTACGCCGGTCTTGGCGCCGACGGTGTGCAGCAGCAGGCTGGGAAACCCCAGCGTCCGATGTCCGATCCAGCCGTTCGTTTTCTGGTAGACGGCGTCGTGAATCCGCAACACTCGCGGCAGCACACCTTGCTCAAGCCAGGACGGAAGGGGCATGCGCCCAGTATTACCGCTCGGCGTCGATCTCCGCCAACGCGTCCCGCAGGAGCTTGCCGGTCGCCTCGCGGTCGGGGTCGCGGCGCAGCAGCATCCCCTTGGCCACGGACAGCTTGTCGCCGTTGCGCCGCGGCAGCACGTGCAGGTGAACGTGGAACACCGACTGGAAGGCGGCCGACCCGTCGTTGATGCCGACGTTGGTGGCGTCGGCCAACTCCGTCGCGCGGGCGGCCTTGGCGATCCGCTGTCCGATCGCCACCATGTCGGCCAGGGTCTCCGGCGCGGTGTCGGTGAGGTCGACCGTGTGTTTTTTCGGTATCACCAGCGTGTGGCCGCGGGTGAACGGGCGGATGTCGAGGATGGCCAGGTAGCCGTCATCTTCGTAGACGCGGATGGCCGGCGCCTCACCGGCGACGATCGCACAGAACACACACGACATGCCGCCACGGTAGCGGGTCGGTTCAGCCGGCGGCGTTGCCCGGTAACGCGGCGGCGATCGCGTTGATGGCACGGTCGAGGATCGCGCGGGTGGTGGCGAAGTTCAGCCGCGCGAAACCCGAGCCAACGGTCGCGCCGAACGGGATGTCCGGGATTGAGCGCCACTCTGGCCTTCGACAGCAGGTGTTCGGCGGGTTCGGTCGGCAGGTTCAGCGCCCGAAAATCGACCCACGACATGTAGGTGGCCTCCGGGGTATTGATCTTCAGGCCCGGGCACAGTTCGGGCAGGGTTGCCGCTAGGTGATCGCGGTTTGCCTGCAGGTAGATCGAGCAGCTCGTCGAGCCAGTCGGCGCCGTGGTTGTAGGCGGCGATGTTGGCACGGATGCCGACGGTGGAGACACCCATCTGGTGGTGCAGCTTGTTGATCCGGGCCCAGTCGCGGACGTCGCGCTCGTTGGACAGGATCACCTGCGCGCAGATCAGGCCGGGCAGGTTCCACCCCTTGGAGGCCGACATCACCGTGACGACGGTGTCGGCGGCGGTGTCGGATACCGAGGCGGCGGCGACGTGCGGGCGTCCGTAGACCAGCGGTCCATGGATCTCGTCGGCGATGACTCGTGCGTCGTGGCGTGCCGCGATGTCCACGATCGCGCGCAGCTCGTCCTCGCGTAACGCGGTGCCCAGCGGGTTGTTCGGGTTGCAGAGGATCAGCGATCCGGCCCCGCCGGCGAATGCGGCGTCGAGCGCTTCCAGATCCATCACGTATCGACCGGAATTCTGTTGCAGCATCGGGATTTCCACCCGCTGGCGCCCGGTGACCTGCAGGACGTCGAAGAACGGCATGTATGCGGGAACCGGCAGCACGACCGGACTCTCGGGTCTGGTGAGGAAGTTGATGACGACTTCCAGTCCTTTGAGGACATCGGGCACCACGCGGACCCGCTCGGGCGAAACGCGCCAGCCGTAGCGGCGTCGGCACCAGTCGGCGGTCGCCCGCGGCAAGTCATCCTCGCCCACTGGCGGGTAGCCGAACTCCTCGTTGGCGACGCATGCCCGGATGCCGTCGAGTACCGCCGGCGCGGTGGGGAAGTCCATCTCGGCGATCCACAGCGGCAGCACGTCCGGCCCGAACAGGTTCCACTTGATCGTCTTGCGTCGGCGGAGTTGCTCCTCGGTCAATTGATCGAACGCGATGTCGCCCATACCAGTAGTGTGCCTCGACGTGGACGATGAGAGATCTGGCCTTTGCGGGAGCAGTCGAACAGGTGCGGATGTTGGCCGAAGGCACGGTCACCGCGCCGGCGTTGCTCGAGGTCTACCTGGAACGGATCGCGCGGCTGGATCCGCAGCTGCGGAGCTATCGCGTGGTCCTGGCCGACAGCGCGCGCCAGGAGGCCGAGGCCGCGCAGCGCCGCCTCGATGCCGGCGAGCGGCTGCCGCTGCTGGGCATCCCGGTCGCGATCAAGGACGACAACGATGTCGCCGGCGAGTTGACGCCGTACGGCAGCAGCGCCGTTTCGACGCCGGCAAGCCGCGACGCGGAGGTGGTCGCCCGGCTGCGGGCCGCGGGCGCGGTGATCATCGGCAAAACCGCGGTGCCGGAACTGATGATCTTCCCGTTCACCGAATCGCTGACGTTCGGCGCGACCCGCAACCCGTGGAACACCGCGCTCACGCCGGGCGGCAGCAGCGGCGGCAGCGGTGCCGCGGTGGCCGCCGGCCTGGCGCCACTGGCGTTGGGCTCCGATGGCGGCGGCTCGATCCGCATCCCGTCGGGCTGGTGCGGTCTGTTCGGGATCAAGCCGCAACGCGATCGGGTGTCGCTGGCGCCGCACGAGGACGCGTGGTGCGGGCTGAGCGTCAACGGTCCGATCGCGCGGTCGGTGAAGGACGCGGCGTTGTTTCTGGATGTGACGACGACGATGCCCGGCCCGGACGGCGGATACGTCGGCGCCGCCGCTCGCGAGCCCGGTCGGCTGCGAATTGCGTTGAGCACCAAGGTCCCACCGCCGCTGATCGCCAAGGTCGGTAAGGAGCAACGGGCGGCGGTCGACGAGGCCGGCGCATTGCTGCGCGAGCTCGGCCACGACGTCGTCGTGCGCGACCCGGACTATCCGCCGGCGGCCGTCTACGCCAATTTCCTGCCGCGCTATTTCCGGGGTATCTACGACGACGTCCGCAAGCTGCCGCACCAGGACCGGCTGGAGAAGCGAACCCGCAACATGGCCCGCATCGGGTCGCTGCTGTCTGACCGGCGGATGGCAACGGTGCGCGCGGGGGAGTCGGCGGTGGCCGAGCGGATCCAGTCGATCTTCGACGATGTCGACGTGGTCATCACTCCCGGCAACGCCACCGGGCCGTCGCGGATCGGCGCTTACCAACGCCGTGGCGGCATTTCGACCTTGCTGTTGGTGTCGCAGCGGGTGCCGTTCTTCGAGATCTGGAATCTCACCGGACAACCGGCGGCGGCCGTGCCGTGGGGGCTGGACCGCGACGGCGTTCCGGTGTCGATTCAGCTGGTCGGCCGCCCGAGCGACGAGGCGACGTTGCTGGCGCTGAGCACGCAGATCGAGGCGGCAAGGCCGTGGGCGCACCGGCGGCCGCCGGTGTCATGACGGTGCGATCAGCCGCCAGGCGTCCAGCTTCTGACTCGGCGGCATCGCACGCGCCGGGCTGGTGGACGGCAACAGCTGATAGCTGACCGGCGCGTCGACGTCGACCAGTCGGCGGAACAGCTTGTCCGCAGTCTGACCGTTGAAGTACACCCGCGTGATGCGATGGTAAGTGGCGAAGAGTTGACCAAAGTCGTTGGCCACCATGCTCTTTAGGTCGATCTTGGCGTCTGAGCTGCCGGCGCGGCGGCACTTGTGCAGCACATCCCACAGCGCCACGCCGTGGGATTGCAGTGCGGCCAGCCGGTTTTCGTAGGGCGCCTGCGCGTCGAAGCCGAATAGTGCACCGGCGATCGGCCAGAACGCATTTCGCGGGTTGCCGTAGTACTGGCCGGCGGCCAGCGACTGCACGCTGGGGAACGATCCCAGGATCAGCAGCCGGGCGGCGTCGTCGACGACGGGGGCAAACCCCTCCAGAAGCGGTGTGGCCATCGACTCACCATGATGCCCCGCCGCGTTATACGTTGGCGACGTGGACGCTCACGTCGACCCGGAGATCAATGAGCTGTTGGGAGATCTGGAGGGCAGCGCGCGCGCCGAGCGTGCCGAGCTGATCGAGTGGCTGTTCGAGCAGGGCATCACCGCCGAGGAGATCCAGGACTCGCCGGTTCCCATGCTGGTGGCGACGCGCCGACTGATGGGTGACGACGGAGACTACGTCTCGACGCGTGAGATCAGCGAGGCGGCCGGTGTCGACATGGAACTGCTGCAGCGCGTGCAACGCGCCATCGGGTTGGTGCGCGTCGACGATCCGGACGCGCCTGTGCATCTGCGCGCCGATGGGGCGGCCGCCGCACATGCCAAGGAGTTCATCGAGCTTGGCATAGCTCCCGACGACGTCGTGCAGGTCGTTCGCGTTCTCGCCGAAGGGCTTTCGCGCGCCGCCGAGGTGATGCGCTACACGGCGCTGTCGAGCATCCTGCGCCCCGGTGCGACCGAGCTGCAGATTGCCCAGGCGTCCCAGGCATTGGTGACCCGCATTGTGCCGTTGCTCGGGCCGATGATCGACGACATGCTGTTCATGCAGTTGCGGCACATGATGGAGACCGAGGCCGTCAATGCCAGCGAGCGAGCGGCCGGTAAGCCGTTGGCGGGTGCGCGGCAGGTCAGTGTCGCCTTCGCCGATCTGGTCGGCTTCACCCGGCTGGGCGAGGAGGTGCCGGCCGAGGAGCTGGGGCAACTGGCCAACCGGCTGGCCGACCTCGCCCGCGACGTTGCGGTCCCGCCGGTGCGCTTCATCAAGACGATCGGCGACGCGGTGATGTTCGTCTGCACCGACCCGGCGCCGCTGCTGGACGTGGTGCTCAAGCTGGTCGAAATCACCGACGGCGACAACGACTTCCCCCGGCTGCGGGCGGGCATCGCGTCGGGGCCCGCGGTAAGCCGGGCCGGCGACTGGTTCGGCAGCCCGGTGAACACGGCCAGCCGGGTAACGGGGGTGGCCCGGCCCGGGACAGTGCTGGCCGCCGAGTCGACGCGAGACGAGCTCGGCGATGACGCGGGCTTCAGTTGGTCGTACGCCGGCTCGCGTCACCTCAAAGGCATCAAGGGAGACGTGAAGCTGTACCGCGCCCGGCGAGGCGACGGGCTCAAGCACATAGAGGCAGGCCCGGCGGACGCTGGGAGGCGTCTTCTACATCCTGCGCGGCCGGTTTTCACTCCGATGACCGGTCTCTTTGGAATTCGTCCTTGCCGGGCCTGCTTCGCTCCTAAAGCTACAACTCTGCACCGGCCGTATCAACGGTTTTCTTGCAGCGCCGAATGTGGGCTCCTGTCACGGTTTGCGTCGAAAAACATGCCGCGAGCCCGCACTCGGCGGCCCCGCGACGTTCGCCGGCGGCGAAACCCATTTCTGCAACGCTTGAAATGGTGTAATTATGTAAGCATGAGACACCATCATGGACATGGGCGGCGCTACGGCCGCCCCGGCGGCTGGCAGCAAGCCGGCCAACCCGATGCCAGCGACGCCGCGGACTGGTTCGCCGGACGCTTGCCCGACGCCTGGTTCGACGGTGATCCGACCGTCGTCGTCGACCGCGAGGAGATCACGGTCATCGGCAAGCTCAGCGATCCTGAGAGCGCGGACGAAACAGCAAAGGAAGAAAGCGAAGCTCGCGCGTCGGGCCGCGTCTCGCGCTTTCGCGAGGAGACCCGGTCGGAGCGGATGAACATCGCCGACGAGGCGCAGGACCGCTACGGCCGCAAGGTTTCCTGGGGCGTCGAGGTCGGTGGCGAGCGGATCTTGTTCACCCACATCGCGGTTCCGGTCATGACACGGTTGAAGCAGCCGGAGCGGCAGGTGCTTGACACCCTGGTCGACGCCGGCGTGGCCCGGTCTCGCTCCGATGCGCTGGCCTGGTCGGTGAAACTGGTCGGCGAGCACACCGAAGAGTGGCTGGCCAAACTGCGCGACGCCATGTCCGCGGTCGACGACCTGCGTGCGGAGGGCCCCGAGCTCTAAGCGGTTCGGTGGACCTCAACAGCCACATCAGTCGCTGGCTGGAGGATTGCTGTCTTCTGCGGTTTGAGGGCGCGGGTGATATCACCGCCTGAGGTGATATCGCATGCGTCGTCGTTTCTCAACGCCAGGTCATGGTCGGTTGCCGGTGCTGGTGTGGCCAGTGGTTTAAGCCTGCGTCATCGCGTAATACGCACCCCGCCGGGCCAGCAGCTCGCTGTGGTTGCCCTGCTCGACGATCGTGCCCGACTCCATCACCAGGATCACGTCGGCGTCTCGGATCGTCGAAAGGCGATGCGCGATAAGGAAACTCGTCCGATCACGCCGAAGCTCGTGGGTGGCCTTCGCGATCAGCAGCTCGGTGCGGGTGTCCACCGAACTGGTCGCCTCGTCGAGGATCAACAGCTGCGGCCGGGCCAGGAATGCCCGCGCGATGGTGATCAACTGGCGCTCGCCGGCGCTGATGTTGCTGCCGGCGTCGTTCACCCGGGTCTGGTATCCGTCGGGCAGCGTGTGCACGAACCGGTCGACGTAGGCTGCCTTGGCCGCGTCGATCACGTCGTCGTCGCTGGCGTCGGGTCGGCCGTAGGCGATGTTCTCCGCGATGGTTCCGCCGAAGAGCCACGTGTCTTGCAGCACCATGCCGATGCGGGATCGCAGCGACTGTCGGCTGATCGTCGTGATGTCGACGCCGTCGACCAGGATCCGGCCGGAGTCGACGTCGTAGAAGCGCATCAGCAGGTTCACCAGCGTGGTCTTGCCCACCCCGGTCGGTCCGACGATCGCCACCGTGCTGCCCGGTTCGGCGGTGAAGGAGAGATCGTCGATCACCGGGGTGCCGGGGCGATAGCCGAAGCTCACGTGGTCGAATTCCACCCGCCCGGTTGGCCCGTCGCCGTTGGGCGAGGGCAGGAGTGCTTCGCGGTCCGGTGATTCCTCGGGTTCGTCGAGCAGGTCGAAAACCCGCTCGGCACTGGCCACCCCGGACTGCAGGGTGTTGTACATCGAGGCCACCTGGTTCATCGGCGCGTTGAACTGGCGAACGTACTGGATGAACGCCTGGATGCTGCCGACCGTGATCTGTCCGGTCGCCACCTGCACTCCGCCCACCACCGCCACCGCGACGTAGCTGAGGTTGCCGATGAACCCCGTCGCCGGCGCCACCAGACCGGAGATGAACTGCGCGCCGAAACTGGCTTGGTACACATCGTCGTTGAGCCGACGGAACTCGTCCTCGACCGCAGCGCGCTGGCCGAACGTCCTGACCACGGTGAAACCGCTGTAGGTCTCTTCGATGTGGGCGTTGAGCCGACCGGTGTTGGTCCACTGCGCAACGAATAGTCGTTGTGAGCGTTGGGCAATCGCCCGCGTCGCCACCAGCGCCAGCGGCACGGTCAGCAAGGTGATGCCGGTCAGCAGCGGCGAGATGCTCAGCATCATCGCCAACACCGTCACCACCGTCAGGACCGCGGACAGCAGTTGAGTGATCGTCATCGACAGCGACGTCTGAAGGTTGTCGATGTCGTTGGTCATCCGGCTGAGCACCTCGCCGCGCTGCCGGGAATCGAAGTAGGCCAGCGGCAGCCGGTGCAGCTTCTCCTCGACGTCGGCGCGCAGCGCCTGCAGCGTCCGGCGCACCGTGACGTTGAGTAGCCGGGCCTGCGCCCAAATTAGCAGCGCTGCAACCAGATACATGACCAGAGCCAGAATCAGGGTGCGGGCGACCGCGCCGAAGTCAACACCGCGGCCCGGCACCACATTCATCCCGGACAGCAGGTCGGCGAAGGTGTTGTTGCCGCGGGCCCGCGCGGCCGCGACGGCCTGGGCCTTGGTGATGCCGGCGGGCAGCTGCCGGCCCATCACGCCGCTGAACAGCAGGTCGGTGGCATGGCCGAGGATGCGCGGAACCGCGACGCCGATCACCGTTCCGGCGATGCCTAGCACCGTCACCGCGATTGCCGTCCGCCGTTGCGGCGCCAGGCGCTTCACCAGGCGGACGGCAGACCCGCTGAAGTCGCGGGACCGCTGATTCGGGTACTGAGGCGTGCGCTGTGTCGTGCTGGTCACCGCTGCCCTCCCACTTCGGCGTCCAGCGACTGCGATTCGGCAAATTCCCGGTAGGTGGGGCAGTCCGCCAGCAGCGATTCGTGCGTGCCGGCACCGACCACGCGTCCGTCATCGACGACGATCACCTGATCGGCGTGGATGACGGTCGAGATCCGTTGCGCGACAACGATCATCGTCGCATCAGCGGAAATCTCCGCCAGCGCGGCGCGGACCCGCACATCGGTGTGCACGTCGAGTGCGGAAAACGCGTCGTCGAACAGGTAGATCGCCGGGCGGCGGATCACCGCCCGCGCGATCGCCAGCCGCTGCCGCTGCCCGCCGGAGAAATTGACACCGCCCTGGGCGACCCGCATCTGCAGTCCGTCGTCGTGTGCGCGCACGAACTCGTCGGCAGCCGCCACCCGCAGCGCGTCCCACATCTCGTCGTCCGTTGCGTCAGGCGCGCCGATACGCAGGTTGTCGGCGACGGTCCCGGAGAACAGGTAGCCGCGCTGCGGCACCAGCCCGATGCCCGACCAGAGTTCTTCGATGTCGTGGTCGCGCACGTCGACGCCGTCGACGAGGACGGCGCCGGATGTCACGTCGTAGAGCCGGCAGATCAGCGACACCAACGTCGACTTCCCCGAACCGGTGCTGCCGACGATAGCGGTGGTGGTGCCGGGTAGCGCGGTCAGCGAAATATCCTGCAGCACAGCGCGATCCGCGCCGGGATAGCGAAATGTCGCGCCGTCGAGTCGAACGGTGCCTCGCATACCTGCGGCCGGCCGCACCGGATCGTCCGGACTGCTGACCGCCGGCGTGAGCGACAACACCTCGTTGATCCGCTCCGCGCACACCGAGGCCCGCGGCAACACCATCAAGGTCATCGTCGCCATCATCACCGCCATCAGGATCTGCGCGAAGTAAACGAGAAACGCGATCAGCGAGCCGACTTGCATCCGACCGCTGTCGATGCGCAGACCGCCGAACCAGATCAGCGCGACGCTGGAGCAGTTGATGGTCAAGGTGGTTACCGGCAGCATCAACGCCTGCCAATTGCCCGCGGCCAGCGCGGTATTCGCCAGTGCCAGGTTGGCCTCGGCGAACCGTTGACGTTCGAAGGGTTCGCGGGCGAATGCCCGGATCACCCGCACACCGGACAGCTGCTCGCGCATGACCCGGTTGATGTTGTCGATCAGCCTCTGCATGCTGCGGTAGAGCGGCAGCGTATGCCCGACGATCCAGTAGTTGCTCACGACCAACACCGGAACGCTGACCAGCAGCAGCCACGACAGCCCGGCGTCCTGGTGGATGGCCATGAAGATTCCGCCGACGCACATGATCGGAGCGGTGACCAGCACCGTGCAGGTCATCTGGACCAGGAATTGGATCTGACGGACGTCGTTGGTGGTGCGGATCAACAACGACGGCGCGCCGAACCGGGCGGTCTCGTGCTCGGAGAACGTGGTGACTTGATGGAACATCGCCGAGCGGAGATCCCGGCCGAACCCCATCCCGATCCGCGAGCCGAAGTAGACGGCGGCGACCGAACACACCACTTGCAGCGCGGTGACCGCGAACATCACCCCGCCGAGCCGGACGATCGTGGCGGTGTCGCCCTTGGCGATGCCGTCGTCGATGATCGTGGCGTTGACCGTCGGCAGGTACAGCGAAGCCAGGGTGCTGATCAACTGCAGCGTCATCACCGCCGCGACCAGCCGTCGATACGGCCGGACGTACTGGCGCAGCAGTGCCAGGAGCATTCGGTAACTGTTGCACATCGCGTGGCGACGAGGCCCGCTGGTGGATAAGAAAGTACAGGTCACCGCGTGTGCAATGGTTGGTCCAAGGCGCTGCCGCTACAGTGCATCGTGTGACCAGAAGAAGGTTTGCGTAGCCGTGCGGCGTGACGTGGCGGCGCTGGCCCTGGCGGCAGCGACTTTGATTCCGGTGGTGGCCGCGTGCTCCCATTCCGGCTCTGACCAATCCAAGTCGACCGAGTCGTCTGCGCCGGCGTCTGGCCAGGGGCATCACGGTCCGATGTTCCCGCAGTGCGGCGGTGTCAGCGACGAGACGATAACGAGCCAATCGCAGGTGACCGGGCTGGTCAACACCGCCAAGAATTCCGTGGGCTGCCAGTGGCTCGCGGGCGGCGGAATCCTCGGCCCACACTTCTCCTTCTCCTGGTATCGCGGGAGCCCGATCGGCCGCGAACGCAAGACCGAGGAGTTGTCGCGGTCGAGCGTGGAGGACATCAACATCAACGGCCATAGCGGCTTCGTCGCCGTCGGTAACGACCCGACGTTGGGTGACTCGCTCTGCGAGGTCGGGATCCAGTTCGGCGACGACTTCATCGAATGGTCGGTCAACTTCAGTCAGAAGCCCTTCCCGGATGCGTGCAACGTCGCCAAAGAGCTTGCGCGCCAATCGATTGCGAACTCGAAATGAGTGCCACCGTGCGTCACCGGGTCCTCGTCGGTGTGGCCGTCGTGGCCACCGCGGCGTCCGTACTGACCGGCTGCACCAAGTCGGTGGCCGGTACCGCGCAAAAAGCGGGCATGGGCGACGAACCGCGCAACAACAACTCCGAGCAGCAGTACCCCAACCTGCAGAAGGAATGTGAGGTTCTCACCACCGACGTCCTGGCCAAGACGGTGGGCGCCGATCCTCAAGACATTCAGAGCACCTTCGTCGGCGCGATATGCCGCTGGCAGGCGGCCAACCCGGGCGGCCTGATCGACATCACTCGGTTCTGGTTCGAGCAGGGCAGCCTCGACAACGAGCGCAAGGTTGCCGAGTTCCTGAAGTATCAGATCGAGAACCGAGTGATCTCCGGTGTGACGTCGATCGTGATGCGGCCGAACGACCCCAACGGCGCGTGCGGTGTCGCCAGCGACGCAGCGGGCGTGGTCGGGTGGTGGGTCAACCCGCAGGCGCCCGGTATTGACGCCTGCGCGCAGGCCATCAAGCTCATGGAGCTGACGCTCTCCACGAACTCCTAATGGAGCTCGCGATGAGGACCTATGCCCAGGAAGTCCGCACGCACTATCTAGATCGGATGTCCCGCCAGCAAATGACTGCGCTGGCCGACAGCCACCGCCGTATCAGCATTCCACTGGAGGCTCTCCACGAGGCTGGGGTGCCATGCCTCGCGGTGCTCTAAGTCCGGCCGGCGCGGCCCGGATGTGGGTGTTTGGGTTTTGACCCTCGCGTAACTGCTTCGCCGATCGCCGTCTATCGGTTATGCCGCCAGGGCTGTGCTGATGGTTCGATGCGACGATGCGTGCCGTCGGGCGCCGCTAATTATCACCACGTCAGTCGGGTGGCCATTCGGGTCAAGTGCCACGCCGTTTTGCGGGTTACAAAGCTCGGACCAACTGTCAGGCATCCCGGACGGCTTTGCCGGGATCCGGCTTTTTCCGACCCGCGCAATCGCGTTCAGGGGCAACTCTTGGGCATGCCGATCAGCTGTCGAAGGAGCGCGAGACAAACCACTAGAAGCTGTCGCAACGGCGGCGAAGGGGGCGCGGGCGGCGCTGGTGGGACCGGCGGTACCGGCGCTGCAGGCGGCCCAGGCGGGCAGGGCGGCACCGGCGGCGTCGGTGGCGGCTCCGAAGTCATCAATTTGCCCAGCGCCAATGGTGGTGACGGTGGTACCGGCGGCAATAGCGGCTTGGGCGGCACTGCCAGCGGCCTTGGCAGCGCAGGCGATCCTGGTGCAGGCGGCGCGGCCGGTGCAGGCGGTGCCGGTGGCGTCGGTGGCGCTGGCGGTGCGGGTGGCCTGGGCGGGCCAGCTTTCGTGCCGCCCAACGACGACTGGCTGCCTGGCGTGCCGGGTGATGTCGGCGGAGTCGGTGCGGCAGGCGCGCTGGGTGCGACCGGCGCAGCCGGCTCTGCAGGCCAGGCGGGTTAAGCCCGCGACGCAACCTTAAACCCCCCGCACTTCCAGGTGCGGGGGTCTCTCATTGAGTGACTTTCGATCGCCGGGCCGCGAACTCTGGCGCCGACGGCCAGCAAGGTGTAGCGGGCCAAGTTGCGTGAATGCAGATTCGGTGCAAATGCCCAAAGTTGTTTATTTAAAGGATTATCCGGAGATCTTTCGACGTCTCTCGAACGAGCCCACCTGCACTGGCCCAACTGTCGGCACTGAGATCTCATTAGCTAGCAAAGGACAAAAGCGATGCCCAAACCCACCGGCGCGCCGGACTTTTCCTCCGCGACACGGGGCGTTCAGCAAAACGATTGATATGGCGTTTTTTTGACACCGAAACAGCTACCGGCTACCAGGTGCGGACGTTACCATCGTCCAATGTCTGAAACGCCTTCCACAGAGCCAACCCATTCGGCGGAGCCCACTGAATCCGCCGCTGACCATTCGTCCGAGTCCGACACCGTACAGTCGTCGGCCGAGCCTGCGCCGGTGTCACACGCCGGACTCTTCGCCGGCTGCGTCGAGGCTGTCGCGGTGGCTCCCAGTGGCGGCCCTGGTGCTTGCCGTCATCGCCACGAGCTTGGCCGTCCTGGGGTGGTTCTACCCGCACAAGAGCGCGTCAGCCGCGCCCACTTACACCGACCAACAAACCAAAGACGCGAAAAAGCACATCTGCGAGACGTTCATGGTGGTCGACCGAGCGGTGGTCAGAAACTCTCGCCTGAAGAACCCGGACAACGGCGGACCGATCGGCGCGCTCTCGGTGGCGACTGCCGCGCGGCAGGCGTTCTTCAGCGGTGGCGCGTATCTGCAAGACCGCGTCGCTCAAGAGCCTGCGACTCCACCCGACCTAGCGAAATCGGTCAACGCCATGGCCGGCAACCTTGAGGAGCTCGCCATCGGGTATCTCGCCGGCGCGGCGGAGTTTACTCAGGATGAGTTGCGGCAGGCCCTCGACGACAAGATCAAAGCTACGGTTGAGATCTGCAAGAAGTAGGCGGCCCCACTTAGCGCGGCACGTGAAAATCGACTAGCTCGGCGGAACCGAGCTCGAGGTCCTTCCAGCTGCGCGTGAGTCGAAACACCGCCATCGCCGAAGTCGGGAACTTTGTCGAGATGCGTTCGGCGGCAGCGGTGTTGGAGCTGTCGGGCTCGGGCCAAGCCCAGCGCCACCTGGCTCATCGTCGGCTCATGTGCGACGACGAGAAGGACGGCGACGTCGTCGTCGACGTGAGTGATCTCGTCGATGACAGTTCCCGGGACGGCGTCGTAGAGCCGATCCACGTAACGGACCGGCGCGTCGATGCCGGTGTGCGCCAAGGTTTCGCGGGCACGGGTCGCCGTCGAGCAGAGCACCGCGTCGATCGCCGGCAGGTTGGCCCGCAGCCAGTCGCCGGCCAACCCGGCTTCTCGCTGCCCGCGGGGCGCAAGCGGCCGGTCGTGGTCGGCCACCCCGTCGGGATACGCCGACTTCGCATGCCGCAGCAGCACCAGAGTGCGGTTGTGCTCGCTCACTCGACCGAGGTTACCGGCAGCACTTTCGCTCAGAGGCGGGCACAACGGGTCCCGCCTCTCCCAGGGACTGCTGTGGCAGAAGTGACCCGTGCAACTCGATGAGGCGACCCGCGCAGACCAACTTCCCGACGCACGTCGGACCTGCCGATCGACGTCCCCGGACTTGTCGGCGCCGAGTCCTACACTCGCGGTGCCCGGTCGCAGACCGGCCGAACGTGAAGTAGAAGGGACGGGACCGCAATGCGATTCGTGCACACCGCCGACTGGCAACTCGGCATGACCCGTCACTTCCTCGCGGGCGAAGCGCAGCCGCGGTATTCGGCGGCCCGTCGCGACGCTGTGGCCGGTCTGGGTTCACTGGCGGCCGAGGTGGGCGCCGAGTTCGTCGTGGTGGCCGGTGACGTCTTCGAACACAATCAGCTGGCGCCGCAGGTGATCAGTCAGTCGCTGGAAGCCATGCGCGCCATAGGGATTCCGGTCTACCTGCTGCCCGGCAACCACGACCCGCTGGACGCGTCATCGGTGTACACCAGCGCGCTGTTCACCGCCGAGTGCCCGGCCAACGTGACGGTGCTCGATCGGCCCGGCGTTCACCAGGTCCGGCCCGGCCTGCAGATCGTCGCCGCGCCATGGCGATCCAAAGCACCGACCACCGACCTGGTCGCCGAGGTACTCGAGAGCCTGCCGGCCGACGGGGTCACTCGGGTGCTCGTCGCCCACGGCGGCGTCGACGTTCTCGACCCCGATCCCACCAAGCCCTCGCTGATCCGGCCTGGCCGGCCTGGAGGACGCGTGTGGCCCGCGGCGCGGTGCACTATGTGGCGCTTGGCGACAAGCATTCGGTCACCGAGGTCGGCAGCAGCGGACGGGTGTGGTACTCCGGCTCGCCCGAGGTCACCAACTACGACGACGTCGAACCTGATCCCGGCCATGTGCTGGTCGTCGACCTCGACGAGACGGATCCGCAGCGCCCGGTCACCGTCGACGCCCGGAAAGTCGGCCGCTGGCGATTTGTCACCCTGCGCCGCCAGGTGGACGACAGTCGCGATATCGCCGACTTGGATCTGAACCTGGATCTGATGCCCGACAAGGACCGAACAGTGTTGCGACTGGCCCTGATTGGTTCGCTGACGGTCACCGACCGCGCCGCGCTGGACGCCTGCCTGGACAAGTACTCGCGACTGTTCGCGTCGTTGCGAGTGTGGGACAGCCACAGCGATCTGGCGGTCATACCGGCCGACGGCGAGTTCACCGACCTTGGCATCGGCGGCTTCGCGGCGGCGGCGGTCGAGGAACTGGTCGAGACGGCGCGCACCGGCGATGCCGAGACCGCCGGCGACGCACAGGCAGCGCTGGCGCTGCTGCTGCGGCTGACCGACAGAAGCCACCAGGGTCGGGGTGCGGCATGAAGTTGCACCGGCTGGTCCTGAAGAACTACCGCGGCATCGAACACCGCGAGGTCGACTTCCCCGACCACGGAGTGGTCGTGGTGTCCGGCGCCAACGAAATCGGCAAGTCGTCGATGATCGAGGCGCTGGACCTGCTGCTGGAATCCAGGGACCGCTCGACGAAGAAAGAAGTCAAGCAGGTCAAGCCGACCAACGCGGACGTCGGGTCCGAGGTCACCGCCGAGATCGGCACTGGCCCTTATCGTTTCGTCTATCGCAAGCGCTTCCACAAGAAGTGTGAGACGCAGCTGACGGTCCTGGAGCCACGTCGTGAACAGCACAGCGGCGACGAGGCGCACGACCGAGTGCAGGCCATGCTGGCCGAGACCGTCGACACCGAACTCTGGCATGCCCAACGGGTATTGCAGTCAGCGTCGACGGCGGCGGTCAATCTGTCGGGTTGCGACGCGCTGACTCGGGCGCTCGACGTCGCGGCGGGGGACACCGCCGCGCTGTCAGGCACCGAGCCGCTGCTCATCGAACGGATCGACGCCGAGTACAGCCGCTACTTCACCCCGACCGGCCGGGCCACCGGCGAATGGTCTGCGGCCATCGCCGCGCTGCGCGCCGCCGAGCAGGAAGTCGAGCGATGCGCCGCGGCCGTCGCCGAGGTCGACGAGCGCGTGCATCGGCACGCCGCGTTGAGCACCGAGATGGCCGAATTGTCGCCGCTTCAGCAGACCGCCGACGTCCGGCAGAGCGCCGCTCAAGCCGCGGCCGACAAAATCGCCCAGCTCACCGAACAGGTGAAAGAAGCCGAGCTGATCGCTGCCGCCGCGACCGCGACCAGCACGTCATCGCGAGGCGCGCACACCGAGCGGCTGCGGCTGCGGGCCGAAACCGACACGCGCGCAGCCACGGTCGCGGCGCTGGAAGCCGAAGCCCAGCAGGCCGCCGAAGCACAGGCGACCGCACAAGAAGTCACCGTGGCGGCCGATGCCGTGGTCACCGAGGCCGAGCAGCTCCTTGCCGCCGCCCAACAGCGAGCCGAGACCGCGCGGCGCAGGGTCGACGAGCTGGCCCGCCGCGAGGAGGCCGACCGATTAGCGGCCCGGCTTGCCAAGATCGATGCCGCCCAGCGGGACCGTGACCTGATCCGCACCGAGCTGTCGGTAATCGCGCTGACCGACAATCTTTTTCAGCAGATCGAACGCGCCGCCGCAACCGTCGAACGGGTCGAGAGCCAGCTCGCGTTGGTGTCGGCGACGGTGGAATTCGTTGCGGCCGCCAACATCGAACTTGTCATTGGTGACCAGCGGGTGTCGCTGCCCGCGGGCCAGAGCTGGTCGACCACGGCGGGTGGCGCCACCGAGGTCGAAGTTCCCGGCGTGCTGACCGCGCGGTTCACTCCGGGGGGGACGGCACTCGGCGTTCAATCCGAATACACTGCAGCGCAACAGGACTTGGCCGCCGCGTTGGGGGCAGCGCAGGTCGCCGACGTGGCAGCGGCGCGGCTTACCGATCAGCGTCGCCGCGAGCTGCTGAGCGGCCGCGACCGCTTGACCGCGACCCTGGACGGGTTGTGCGGTGACGACGAGGCCGAGCAGTTGCGTTCAAGGCTGGCCGAGTTGCGTGCCGAGGCGGACGGCGACGACATCGCGATGGACGTCACCGCCGCCCGCGCCGAGCTCGAAGAGGCCGACGCGGGCCGCATCAAAGCGGGCGCAGACCTCGAGACGCACCGGAAGGTCTCAGCCGCCGCGAAAGCGAAGCTCACCGAAATATCGACCAAGGCAACACTTTCGAATGACAAGTCGGCTACCCAACGTGCGGAGCTGGCAACGGTCGCTGACCGGCTGGCCCAGCAGCGCGCAAGCGTCCCTGACGAAAGCCTCCAAGCCAAAGCTGACGTAGACCTGCTGAAGGCACAAACAGCGGAAGCCCGGGTCGCCGAACTAAAAGGTCAACTGGCTGCCGAGGCACCTGACGCGGTGGCCGCCGAACTGGCCGATGCCACTACGGCGGCTCAGGCGTTGCAGACCCGCCACAACGAGATCGCCAGCACGCTGCGCGAGATCGCTGTCGAGCTAACGGTTTTCGGCACCGAGGGCCGCAAGGGCAAGCTCGACGCCGCCGAGATCGCCTGCGAGCACGCCCGAAGTGAGCACGCTCGGGTTGGTAGCCGAGCCCGCGCTGTCGAGTTGTTGCGGTCGGTGATGATCCGCCACCGCGACACCACCAGGCTGCGCTACGTCGAGCCGTTCCGCACCGAATTGCAGCGACTCGGGCGTCCGGTTTTCGGCCCGAGTTTCGAAGTCGATATCGACACCGACCTGTGCATCCTCAACCGGACTCTCGACGGTTGCACCGTGCCGTATGAATCACTGTCGGGCGGGGCGAAGGAGCAACTCGGCATCCTGGCGCGGCTGGCCGGGGCAGCGCTGGTCGCCAAAGAGGACGCCGTGCCGATCCTGATCGACGACGCGCTCGGATTCTCCGATCCCGGGCGGTTGGCCAAGATGGCCGAGATGTTCGACAGCTTGGGCGAGCGCGGACAGGTCATCGTATTGACCTGCACGCCCGCTCGGTACGACGGCGTCAAGGGCGCACAGCGAATCGAGCTGTGCGCTTAGCAATCCTTCGGCCAGCGATAGCTGATGTGTTTCCACCAATCGCCGATTCAATACGGCGTACAAACGCAAAGCGCTCCGGCGTGCAACGCGCCGCCTGGCCACCGCCTGCCAGGCAGGTTGTAAACGAACTGTAAGCACATGTCTCCGAAACGCCTCCAACACTAACAACGCAAGGTGGCGCGTATCCGCAGTTAGACAGCCATTTTGGCAATCGTGCCAACGTACACCAACACTGGCATACGCCCAGAAAGACGGACTTTAAATCCGTCGAGCAGGAGGGGCATCGTGCTTTTTGATCTCCCACGGGCGGCAAAACAATTCAGTTCAACGCGGCGTCAGGCTCCACCGGGTTTCCCGGACAGGGCCGAATGAGCCGAGATAGGCTCCATCGATAACTGGCCTATTGGGCCGCGCCACTATCACGGGAGGCGATTATGGACGCACATGTGTTTGGAGGCTTCGAGGGGCGCATCCGCCGCCACGGGGTCGCTTCACGGTTGTGGACCCAAACCGCCGTACGACTGGTCGTTGCACTGCTCGCCGCGGCTGTGGTGCTGGTCGGTGGTTCGGCAACCGTCCACGCTGGCGGTCCTCCGGGAGGCGCTGGCGGTCCGGGAGGCGCTGGCGGTCAGGAAGGCGCCAACGGCGTGGGCCCGGTGTCGTTTTTCGACCAATGGATAGCCCACGATAGCCAGCTGCAGCTGTCCCAGAGCGGCACCGGAACCCTGACAATTGGTGACGGCGCGCTGAACACCGATCAATGGTCAGTCACGTGGCAGAAAAACCCCAGCGATAGCATCACGATCACCCTGGCCACCCTGATCGCCCGCAGCGGCCCCGGGATGGGTAACGTCGGCGACCAGTACATCGCCACCATCCAACCGGACCCGTCTGGCTTTCAACTCCTGTACATGCACCCGATCAGTGCCGGACAATCAAGAACGTTCTGCACACCGGCAGAAATGAAGGCCCCCAACACACCCGCGGTCTGCCGCACCTAACGGCAAGGCAAACAGCGCCGAGCTGCTGCCTTCAGGCCAGCCGGGATGGGGCCGCGACGTGGGCGGAGCGTTACAGGCGGGCTGGCGGTTACCGTTTATTCACCGCCAATGACCGGGAACCGACCGGAATTGCCCGGTTCCTACCGGGGGTTCGAGATCGTCAATCCGGTTGTCGCACAATGAGAAACAGGCAATAACGGGGACTGTCAGGATCCAAGGACCGCGAATCCGGTGGTCGCGGTCTTAGCGCATGAATCCGATCGCGGTGTAATCGATATCGGCCAGCCCGGGTGCGCCGAAGTTGGCCAGATCCGTGCGCACCGCGATGTCGCCGGGCGACTGGAACAGCGGCAGATTGAATCCTTCCCGCCAGATCATCGCGTCGACCTGGTTAGCCAGCGCGCGTGCCGCGTTCTCGTCCAGCTCGGACAGCGTCTGATCGATCTTGGCGTCGATGCTGGCATTGCCGATCTTGCCGAAGTTGCCCTCACCGTCCGAGGTGTAAATCTGCGGCAGCGCAGAGAGCGGGAAAGCGTTACCCACCCAACCGAATTGCACGATGTCGAAGTCGCCGACGCTCACGTACTGATTGAAGAATCCGTTGCCCGCCTTGACGTCGAGCACCAGCTTGACGCCGATCTGCGCCATGTTCTGTTGTGCAACCAGGGCGATCTGCCGGGCGGCCGGCGAGTCGTACAGCACGTCGCGGACGACGAGCTGTTTGCCGTCCTTTTCCCGCACCGCCCCGTTGAGCTTCCAGCCCAGCGCGTCCAAGTCTCTGCGGGCCTGGTCGGGGTTGTAAGCGGCTGGCGCACTGTTGTTTTGGTAGCCCAGCTGGCCGACGACGTAGATGTGGTTGTCCAGCGGCGTCGGATGATCGGTCAGGCCGTGCTGAACGACGTTGACGATCGCCTGCCGGTCGATGCCGCGGCAAATCGCCAGCCGCAGCTTGTCGTCGGCCAGGATCGATCCGGGTGCGCCGTTGAAGGTGATGTGATACCAGGTCGGTGCCGGCGCGCTGCGGATCACGACGCCCGGGGTGCGCTCGGCGGTGACCATATCGTCGAGCGTGCTCACACCGGCGGCATCGATCGCGTTGTTCTGCAGGGCGGGGATGACGGCGGAGGAGTCGAGCACCAGGAAGGTGATGGAGTTCAGCCGCGGCTTGCGGCCCCACCAGCGGGGATTGCGGGTCAGCACGATCCGCTGCGCGCTGCGGTTGATCCGCGACACGATGAACGGTCCGGCCGACGGCCCGGGAGCGTCGAGTTGGCCCTTGTTGAAGGCGTCCGGGTTGCTCGTCATGCTGCGGGGTTGCATGCCACCGGCGAACATCCCGCGCCACTCCGCATAGGGCTGGGCGAAGGTGATCACCGCCTGGCGATCGTCGACGCCCCTGGTCACCGACTTCGACTCGTTCGAACCCGGCCCTGCTGGCGATCAAGTAGCGCTTGTCGCGGCCGCTGCACGCGTCGACCTCGGCTTTGAGGTCTTCCCAGGTGATCGGCGTGCCGTCGCTCCACACCGCTTTCGGGTTGATCGTGAGAGTGACGACTTGCGGGCTGGCGCTGGTCAGCTCGGCGGCGGTGAAGTAGTCGGTGTTGAGCTTCAGCGACCCGTCGGCCTGGGTGATGAACGCCCCCGGCAGCGTCGGCGTGACGACCGAACCGACGTCGGCGGTGTTGCCGTCGATGTTCAAGACATTGAAGTTCGGCGGAAACGAGCTGATCGCGAGCCGCAGGTTGCCGCCGTCGCGCAGAGTCGCCGGGTCCTGGGGGTTGATGTCGCTGGTGGTGCCGACTCGCACGGCCCGCCGGCCGACGACGTCCTTGTAGCCGTCCGAGCAGCCCGTGACGATCACACAAATCATCACGGTCGCCAGCAGCGCAACCCTGCGAATCATCGCGACGATGCTAACCACCGGCGACATCCGGGTGGGCTCGCGGGACCGCGGCCAATAGGCGCTGGGTGTACTCGTGCTGCGGGTTGGTGAACACCTGCTCGCCGTCACCCTGCTCGACAATCTTTCCCCGATACATCACCGCGACTCGGTGGGCCAGGTGTTTGACCACCGAAAGGTCGTGCGACACGAAGAGATAGGACAGCCCGAACCGTCGCTGCAGGTCCAGCAGCAGGTTGATGATGCCCGCCTGAATCGATACGTCGAGCGCCGACACCGGCTCGTCGAGCGCAAGGATCTTCGGCTGCAGTGCCAGCGCCCGCGCGATACCGATCCGCTGTTTCTGCCCGCCGGAGAACTCGGCGGGATAGCGGCTGGCGTCGGCGTGGTTCAGCCCGACGATTCCCAGTAGCTCGGCGACCCGTTCCTCGCTTCGACGCCTGTCAAACCCGTTGGTGACCAACGGTTCAGCGATGACGTCGAACACCGGGAGCCGGGGGTCCAGCGACGCCACCGGGTCCTGAAACACCACCTGCAACTCGGTTCGCAGCTTGCGACGGGCCGGCGGTGTCGAGGGCTGCGACGTCTTCGCCGAGAATCTCGATGGCACCGGCCTGGGGTGTGGCGAGCTCGAGAATCTGGCTCAACGTCGTCGATTTGCCCGAACCCGATTCGCCGACGATGCCCAGCGTGCGGCCCTGCTCCAAGGTGAAGCTGACCCCGTCGACCGCGCGGACCTCACCCACCCGCCGGCGAAAAACCACACCCTTGGTCAGTGGGTAGGTCTTGGCGAGGTCGGTGACTCGCAGCACCACCGACGGGTCCGCGACCGCGTTGTCGACCGAAACCGGCTGCGTTGACACGTGATAGATGTCGGCCGCGCTTCGCCCCGCGACGTCGCCGGTGCGGATGCACGCCGCCGAGTGACCGTCCCGGATGGCGACGAGATCGGGTTCTGCCGAACGACATTCGCTGATCACCAGCGGACAGCGGGGGGCGAACTGGCAGGCGTCGGGCAGCGACGTCATCGTCGGCGGCGCGCCCGGGATCGGAACCAGCCGGGTGCCCTGCGGGGAGTCCAGTCGCGGCACCGAACCCAGCAACCCGACCGTGTAGGGCATCCGGCGATCACGGTAAAGCTCGTCGACAGCGGCGATCTCGACCGGACGCCCGGCGTACATGACCAGCGCCCGGTCGGCGAACTCCGACACCACACCCAGGTCGTGGGTAATGATCAGCACACCGGCGCCGGTGACGTCGCGCGCGGTTCGCAGCACGTCGAGGATTTGCGCCTGCACGGTGACATCCAGCGCGGTGGTCGGCTCGTCGCAGATCAGCAGGTCCGGATCGTTGGCGATCGCGATCGCGATCACCACCCGCTGACGCTCGCCGCCGGACAGCTCGTGCGGGAAAGCCCTCGCCCGGCTTTCCGGCTGCACGATCCCGACCAGCTCGAGCAGTTCGACGGCGCGCTTGCGAGCACCCGCTCGACTGACCTCGCGGTTGTGGACCTTGATGGCTTCGGCGATCTGATCGCCGATGGTGTAGACCGGCGTCAGCGCCGACATCGGGTCTTGAAACACGGTGCCGATCGACTTGCCGCGAATCCGTGACATCGCCTGGTCGGACAGCCCGAGTAACTCTTCGCCGTGTAGCCGAACCGATCCCGACACGTCAGTGTGTTCGGGCAGCAAGCCGACGACGGCCATCGCGGCAGTGGTTTTGCCCGAACCGGATTCGCCGACGATGGCGACCACTTCGCCGGGGTCGATGCGGTAACTCGTGCCGCGCACCGCGGACACGCGCACGTCTCCGGTATCGAAGGTGACGTTGAGATCCGCCACCTCGAGCAGGGCTGTCACTTTCGGGGCCGCCTTTTACGGCGTGGTGGTCGGCTGCCCGGATCCAGCGCGTCCCGCAGACCGTCACCGGTCAGGTTGGCGCACAACACGATCAGCACCAATGCGCCGGCCGGAAACAGGAAGACCCAGGGAAACGTGGTGGTCGACGGCGTGCCGTCGGCGATCAGCGTGCCCAGCGACACGTCGGGTGGCTGAATGCCGAATCCCAAAAAGCTCAGCCCGGTTTCGGCCAGGACCGCGAAGCCGACGTTGAGGGTCGCGTCGATGATGAGGATCGAGGCGACGTTCGGCAGGATGTGGCGCATGATGATGCGCCGGTTCGGCACGCCCATAAACCTTGCCGCACGGACGAATTCGCGTTCTCGCAGGCTCATCGTCAAGCCGCGCACCATCCGTGAGCTGACCATCCAACCGAAGATGGCGAGCAGCACGATGAGCCACAGCATGCTGCTCGAACTTTTGATGCGCGGAGTGATGATGGCGATGATCAGGAAGCCCGGCACCACCATCAGCAGGTCGACCAGCCACATCAGCGCCCGGTCGCGCCAGCCGCCGAAGTAACCGGCAACCGATCCGACGGTGGCGGCGATGCTGGTCGATATGAATGCCACACAGAAACCGATCAGCATCGACTTCTGCATGCCGCGCAGGGTCCGGGCCAACAGGTCCTGGCCGAGCGCGTTGGTGCCGAACCAGTGCTTGACTGACGGTGGCTGCAGCAGCCCGTGGTAGTCGAGAGCGTTGTAGTCGTAGGGGAGTAGCGGCGGCAGCCCGTAGCAGCCCACGAACAACACCACCAGCAGAATCAACGCCACCACGGCAGGCCTGTTGCGCATGAAGCGACGTATCACCAGGCTTCGTCGCGACGTGAAGGTGGCCGGCTTGATGCCCACCCGAAGCGGGGTGGTGTCGGTGGTGTTCTCTTGCGTCATCAGCGCGTCGTCCCCGGGGTGCGTCATGACACCCGCACTCTCGGGTCCAACGCCGCATAGATGACGTCGGACAGCAGCCCGGCGAATAGCAGCGCAGCACCGGTGAACAACGTGATCGTCGTGACGATGTGGGTGTCCTGACTCTGGATGCCCTGGACCACCCACTCGCCCATGCCGTGCCAGCCGAAGATCTTTTCGACGAACACCGCGCCGACGACCAGGCCGCTGACGCCGTAGGCGAACAACGTGGCCAGCGGAATGAGCGCGGTGCGCAGGCCGTGCTTGAACAGCGCCCGCCGGCGGGTCAGGCCCTTGGCCCGCGCGGTCCGGATGAAGTCCTCGCCGAGCACGTCCAGCATCGCGTTGCGCTGGTAACGGCTGAAGCTCGCGGCCGCGCCCAGCGCCAGGGTGAGAGTCGGCAACACGATGTGCCGAGCGCGGTCGACGAGTTGGTCCCAGATTCCGCCGGGCGGAATCGGCGAGGTTTCCCCGGTGTAGGCGAAGATCGCACCCCGAACAGGTTGTTCACGCGCAGCGCGGCCAGGATGAGCAGGCCGGCCAGCACGAAGGACGGGATGCTCAGAATGATCAGCGACAGCACGGTGATCACGCGGTCGCTGAGCCGATACTGACGGACCGCTCCCCACGCGCCCAGCACCACGCCGGTCACCGTGCCGACCAGCGAACCGATCACCACCAGCCGAAGGCTGACCCCGACGCGGGACCACAACTCCTGGGAGACGGGGTGACCGGTCACGGTGGTGCCGAAGTCGCCTTGGACCACGCCGGCAGCCCACTCCGCGTACCGGATCGGTATGGGTTTGTCCAAGCCCAGCTCAACGGCCTTGGCGTGGATCGCCTCGGCCGGCGGCTGCGGGTGACGCTCGATGAAGCTGTCCAGCGGATGAAACGTCAGCGAGGCCAGGCAGAAGGCCATGAACGAGGCCAGCACCAGCAGCACCAGGTAATTGAGCAGGCGGCGCAGCAGGAATCGGATCATGCCTGCCGGCCCTGCCTGTCTCGCATGGGGCCAGGGTAAAAGATGTGCTCCGACACGTCGCGGCACGGGCCAAAGGCGCAGCTAGGCGGCGCGGCGGCCGACCGCGGCCCCAGTCGGGTACGGCCGAGCGCTTCTGATCGGCCTGATCCGGACCGGTGAAAATCCGCGCGTCGACGGTTAAAATCAGCCACTTGGGTTGGGGCCGTGCAGCAAACGACACTGTGACACAAGGAGATTGGCGTGACGGTTACCGATGACTACTTGGCCCACAACGCCGAATACGCACGTTCCTTCGAGGGGCCGCTGCCACTGCCGCCGAGCAAACATGTCGCGGTCGTCGCGTGCATGGACGCCCGGCTGGACGTCTACCGGCTGCTGGGAATCAACGAGGGCGAGGCGCACGTCATCCGAAACGCCGGCGGCGTGGTCACCGACGATGCGATCCGCTCGCTCGCCATCAGCCAGCGGTTGCTGGGAACCAAAGAGATCATCCTGATCCACCACACCGACTGCGGGATGCTCACCTTCAGCGACGACGACTTCAAGCACGCCATCCAGGAAGAGACCGGCGTCAAGCCGCCGTGGTCGGCCGAGGCCTTCCCGGATCTTGCCGAGGATGTTCGGCAATCGCTGCGCCGCATCGAAAACAGTCCGTTCGTCACCAAGCACGAGTCGGCGCGGGGCTTCATCTTCGACGTCGCAACGGGCAAGCTCACCGAGGTCACCCTCTAGCGCTTTAGCGCCCCCTCCTGAACCTCACGAGACTCAATAGTCTCTTCAGTCGCTGCGTGAGGGATGACTGCCTCTCTCACTTCGACATCGCGGGCGGTATCACTTCTGAGAAGAGTGCCCCGCCCATCTGACGGTGCTGGTGTGGCTATTGATGACGAAGCCGGACCGAGCGAATCCATTATTGACAGCGCCAGCCGAGGCTGGTTTTATACATGGTAATGCTCATAAACCTGGTAAATCCAACCAGCATTACCCGGAATAGGGAGGGTCATGACACAAGCGACCGCGACTAGCCCAGCGGCGGGGCAGTACGAGTTAAGCCATCTGCGCTCGCTGGAGGCCGAGGCCATTCACATCATTCGTGAGGTGGCCGCAGAGTTCGAGCGTCCGGTCCTGCTGTTCTCCGGCGGCAAGGACTCGATCGTGATGCTGCATCTGGCGATCAAGGCCTTCCGCCCCGGTCGGCTGCCGTTCCCGGTGATGCACGTCGACACCGGTCACAACTTCGACGAGGTCATCCAGGCCCGCGACGAGCTGGTCGCGGAGGCCGGGGTGCGGTTGGTCGTCGCGTCGGTGCAGGAAGACATCGATGCGGGCCGCGTCGTCGAGACCATCCCGTCGCGCAACCCGATCCAGACGGTGACGCTGCTGCGCGCGATCCGGGAAAACAAGTTCGACGCGGCGTTCGGCGGTGCCCGGCGCGACGAGGAGAAGGCGCGCGCCAAGGAGCGGGTGTTCAGCTTCCGCGACGAGTTCGGTCAATGGGACCCCAAGGCGCAGCGGCCGGAGCTGTGGAACCTCTACAACGGGCGACACCACAAGGGCGAGCACATCCGGGTGTTCCCGCTGTCGAACTGGACCGAATTCGACATCTGGGCCTACATCGGCGCCGAGAAGATCACGTTGCCGCTCGATCTACTACGCGCACCAGCGCAAGGTGTTCGAGCGCGACGGGATGCTGTTGGCCGTGCACCGTCACATGCAGCCGCGCGCCGACGAGAAGGTGTTCGAGAAGACCGTGCGATTCCGCACCGTCGGCGACGTGACTTGCACCGGCTGCGTGGAATCGAACGCGGCCACCGTCGCGGATGTCATCGCCGAGACGGCCGTGTCACGGCTGACCGAACGCGGCGCCACCCGAGCAGACGACCGCATTTCCGAGGCAGGGATGGAAGACCGCAAGAGGCAGGGGTACTTCTGATGGACGAACATTGCTGCGCATCGCAACGGCCGGCTCCGTCGACGACGGCAAGTCCACGCTGATCGGTCGGCTGCTGTATGACTCCAAGGCCGTCATGGAAGACCAGTGGGCCTCGGTAGAAGCGACCTCGAAGGAACGCGGCCACGACTACACCGACCTGGCACTGGTCACCGACGGCCTGCGCGCCGAGCGTGAGCAGGGCATCACGATCGACGTCGCCTATCGCTACTTCGCCACTCCCAAGCGCAAATTCATCATCGCCGACACCCCCGGCCACATCCAGTACACCCGCAACATGGTGACCGGGGCATCGACCGCGCAACTGGCGATCGTGCTCGTCGACGCCCGCCACGGTCTGCTGGAGCAGTCCCGTCGACACACCTTCCTGGCGTCGCTGCTGGGCATCGAGCACATCGTGCTCGCGGTCAACAAGATGGACCTGATCGACTGGGACAAAGAAACTTTCGAGGCCATCCGCGACGACTTCCATGCCTTCGCCACCCGCCTCGATGTGCACGACGTGCTGGCCATCCCGATGTCGGCGCTGCACGGCGACAACGTGGTCACCAAGTCGGACCACACCCCTTGGTATGAGGGGCCGGCGCTGTTGTCGCACCTCGAAGAGGTCTTCATCGCCGGTGACCGCAACCTGGTCGACGTCCGGTTCCCGGTCCAGTACGTCATCCGGCCGCAGACCCGCGAGCACGCCGACCACCGCAGCTACGCCGGCACCGTGGCCAGCGGTGTGATGCGTCCGGGCGACGAAGTGGTCCTGCTGCCGACCGGCAAGCCCAGCCGGATCACCGCGATCGACGGGCCCACCGGACCTGTGGCAGAAGCGTTTCCGCCGATGGCCGTGTCGGTCAGCCTCGCCGACGACATCGACATCTCGCGCGGCGACATGATCGCGCGGCCTACCAATCAGCCTAGGGTCGCCCAGGAATTCGATGCGACCGTGTGCTGGATGGCCGACGCCGCGGCGCTGAAACCCGGGCGTGACTACATCATCAAACACACCACCCGAACCACGCGGGTACGGGTCACCGCGCTCGACTACCGGCTCGACGTCAACACGCTGCGCCGCGACACGTCTGCGGAGGCGTTGCAGCTCAACGAACTTGGCCGCATCACGCTGCGCACCCAGGTGCCGTTACTGCTCGACGAATACACCCGCAACCCGAGCACCGGATCGTTCATCCTGATCGATCCCGAAACCAACGGCACGGTCGCCGCGGGCATGATCCTGCGTGAGGTGTCGGCGCGCACAGCGAGCCCCAACACAGTGGTGCACAAGTCACTGGTGACCGCCGAGGATCGGATGACGCGTGGCCGCACGCTGTGGTTCACCGGACTGTCGGGTTCCGGCAAGTCATCGGTGGCCGTGCTGGTCGAGAAGAAACTGCTCGAAAAGGGCATTCCCGCTTATGTTCTCGACGGCGACAACTTGCGGCACGGCTTAAATGCCGACCTGGGCTTTTCCATGGCCGACCGCGCGGAGAACCTACGTCGACTGGCGCACGTGGCTGCGCTGATCGCCGATTCGGGGCACACCGTGCTGGTGCCCGCAATCAGCCCACTGGCCGAACATCGCGAACTGGCCCGTCGGGTGCATGCCGAGGCCGGCCTCGACTTTCTCGAGGTGTTCTGCGACACCCCGCTCGAGGATTGCGAGCGCCGAGACCCCAAGGGGCTCTACGCCAAGGCCCGCGCGGGTGAGATCACCCATTTCACCGGCATCGACAGCCCGTACCAGCGGCCGAAGAATCCCGACCTGCGGCTGACGCCGGACCGCAGCTGCGACGAGCTCGCGCGATCAAGTCGTCGAGCTGATCGAGTCGCGACGTTGAGCGACCACAGCGACCACGAGGTAGCAGCGCGGCTCGCCACCGAAGCGGGCCGGTTACTGCTCGCGGTGCGCGACGAGCTGGCCGATGCCACCCAGGCGGAGCGAAAAGCAGCGGGGGACAAGCGATCCCACGACTACCTGATGGAGGCACTGGAACGCGAACGCCCGGCCGATGCGGTGCTCTCCGAAGAAGGCGCCGATAACCCGGTGCGGTTGCGCTCCGAGCGGGTATGGATCGTCGACCCGCTGGACGGCACCCGGGAGTTCTCCGAACTCGGCCGTCAGGACTGGGCCGTCCACGTCGCGCTGTGGCAATCCGGCGATCTGGTCGCCGGCGCGGTTGCGCTGCCGGCACAGGGCGTCACGTTGGCCACGCCCGATCCCGCGCCGCCGCCGGCATACGCGGGATCGCCGCGGATCGTGGTCTCGCGCACCCGACCACCCGCGATTGCGCTGCAGGTCCGCGACCGGCTGAACGGCACGCTGGTCGAGATGGGATCGGCCGGCGCGAAGGTCGCCGCGGTGGTTCAGGGTCTGGCCGACGTGTACGTGCACGCCGGCGGGCAGTACGAATGGGACTCGGCCGCCCCGGTCGCGGTCGCCCGCGCGGCCGGTTTGCACACGTCGCGTATCGACGGTTCGCCGCTGCAGTACAACCGGCCCGATCCGCTGCTGCCCGACCTGGTGGTGTGCCGACCCGAATACACCGACGCGGTGCTGTCGGTGACCGGTTGAGCAGCTCCGGCCCTTAACCTGTCGGTGGGAGGATCATGGCCATGCGCATGTCGGCCAAGGCGGAGTATGCGGTGCGGGCAATGGTCCAGCTCGCCACCGTCGATGGGGGCGCGCGGGTCAAGACGGAGGACCTGGCGAACGCCCAGGGCATCCCGCCGCAGTTCCTCGTCGACATCTTGTCCGACCTACGCAACGATCGCCTGGTGCGCAGCCACCGGGGTCGCGACGGTGGATATGAATTGGCTCGTCCTGGTTCCGAAATCAGCATCGCCGATGTGTTGCGTTCGATTGACGGACCGCTGGCCAGCGTCCGCGATGTCGGTCTGGGCGATCTGCCGTATTCCGGTCCGACCGCGGCGCTGACCGACGTCTGGCGCGCGCTGCGCGCCAGCATGCGCTCGGTGCTGGAGGAGACGACGCTGGCCGACGTCGCGGCCGGTGCCTTGCCGGACCACGTCGGTCGGATGGCCGACGACTATCGCGACCAGGAAAGCAGGCGCCACGGCCCCCGCAACGCGGGCTAGCTGGTTGCCCTAGTTGCGCGAGCAGACGTAAAAGCCCCCGACACGCCGAGGCGTGAGGGGCTTTTACGTCTGCTCGGCGCCCACTAGCCGCCCGAGCCGTAGGGCCGGGTGAGAATCTCCAGGAAATGGCCTCCGGGGTCGCGGAAATAGACCCCGCGGCCGCCGTCGTTGGTGTTGATCTCGCCGGGCCGGCGACCGCCCGGGTCGGCCCAGTGCTCCAGCCCTCGCGATTGGATCTTGCCGTAGATCGCGTCGAAGTCGTCCTCGGAAACCAGGAACGCGTAGTGCTGCGGCCGAATCTCTTCACCGTCGGCGGCGTCGGCATAGTCCAGCGTCGCGCCGTGCTCGAGTGTGACGGTCAGGAAGTGGCCGAACGGCAACGGGCTCGGCAATCCG
The DNA here is from genome assembly GCA_963791535.1 of uncultured Actinomycetota bacterium. GTDB lineage: Bacteria > Actinomycetota > Actinomycetes > Mycobacteriales > Mycobacteriaceae > Mycobacterium. The sequence continues at coordinate 45,087 of CAWBSW010000024.1, forward strand.
AATAGCTCGGTCAGAAACTCCGCGGACTCCCGCTTATCGCGGGCGGCGACAATGGTGTGGTTGAAAGCGATAGGCATTGTGCTGCCAGTCTACTTTGGCGCGGTCAGCTCCAGGGCAATGTTGTCCGGGTCGCGAAACTCCAGGATGTACGACGGCCCGATGTCCTTGACCGGCTCATGCTCGATGCCCAGATCGTCGAGATGCAGTGCTGCGGCGTCTAATTCGGCCTTATCGGCCGACCTGAACGCGATGTGGTCCAGCCCGCAGCGGTCCTCATGGAAGCGGTCGGTGGCGACCGGCCGTAGCGCGATCAGCGCGCCGCCCATGTCGTAGATGACACCGCCGAACAAGAACGCGAGCTGGTTGCGGGTCGCTTCGTCGGCGTTGTGCGGGATTTCGATCAGAACGGGCCACCCGAAGACGCTCTCGTAGAACTGTCGGGAACGCTCGATGTCGCTGACGGTGAGCCGTACATGCGCGATGGAATTGGCCGTGATGCCCATCCCAGACATGGTGCCACTCCATAGCGTGCGAGCATCCACCGGTCTGCATGTCAGAATCGCCGTCGTGCACATATCGATGACCATGCCGGTCATGGAGCCGGACTTGGATGCGGCCTTGCTGCGGGACTGGGCCCGCGCGATCGACGATGGCCCGTTCGCGTCGTTGTGTTGGGGCGAACGCATCGCCTTCGACAATCCGGAGACCCTGACGCTGATGGGCGCGCTGGCAGCGTGGACCGATCGGGTGCGGCTGGTGACGACGGTGATCGTGCCTCAGCTGCACGACCCGGTCATGCTGGCCAAGGCGCTGGCGACGGGGGATATGCTGTGCGGCGGGCGGTTGACCGTGGGCATCGGCGTGGGCGGTCGGGTTGAGGACTATCAGGCGGTCGGCGCGGATCCGGCGACGCAGACCATGCGCGGCATGGCCGAGCGCGTGGCGGTCATGAAACGAGTGTGGGCGGGGGAGAAGATCACCGAGTCGGTGCTGCCGGTCGGGCCGGCGCCGGTCCAGGCGGGCGGGCCGCCGCTGCTGATCGGCACGATCGGGCCGAAGACCCTCCGTAGCGCTGCGGCCTGGGCCGACGGGCTGGCCGGGACCACGCTGGACCTCGACGTCGCCAAGCAGAATGAGCTGTTCGACGTGGCGCGCGTGGCGTGGGCCGACGCCGGCAAGGCCAAGCCACACCTGATCACATCGTTCTGGTTCGCGCTCGGTCCGGTCGAGGAAGCCCGATCACAGGTGCACCGGCATTTGCGGCGTTATATGAATTGGATTCCGCCCGAGTACATTGACGCGATGGCGCCGACCACCGGGTTCGCCGGTAGCGAGGAGGAGTTGGTCGCGGTGCTGCGCAAGTTCCAAGCGGTCGGCACCGACGAAATCCAGCTCATCCCAACCAGTTCCGACCTCAACCAGCTTCGGCGGGTGGCCGACATGGTAGGCGCGATTTAGAGAGGTGGCCGATGTCTGAGCTCAATGTGTTGGGCGGCCCGTTGGAGCCATGCGGCAGCGACCCGCTGACCGGCTTCTACCGCGATGGTTGCTGTGCTACGGGGCCGGAAGATCTTGGCTTGCACACGATTTGCGCCGTGGTGACCGCCGAATTCCTGGAGCACCAGCGTGCGATCGGAAACGACCTTTCAACCGCGCGGCCGCAACTCCGGTTTCCCGGCCTGGTCCCCGGGGATCGCTGGTGCGTCACCGCCGGAAACTGGCTGCTGGCCTACCGCGACGGTAGCGCCGCTCCGGTGGTGTTGGCATCCACTCACGAGCGCACGCTCGACGTGGTGCCCCTTGAGGCGCTGCGGGCGCACGCCGTCGACGTTCCCGACGACCTGGGGAGTCTGGAGTCGTGAGCGCACGCTTTGAGTGACTTGCGCGCCACGAGGCCATCGTTAGGCTTTGGCACCATGCGGGATGCGGACGGAATCAAGAGCGGGTCACGGCTAACGTGATTGGCCCACAAGGGGTTTTCGGGGATGTCATCCATGGCAAGCGGTGAGCTGCTTGAGGTAACTCCAGCGGGGTTACGAGGCGCATCGGGAATCGTCGCGGGCCATGGTGCGCAAGTACTTTCGGCGCCAGGGTTCCTAAGCGGGTCGGCGGAGCTGTCCGGCGTTGCGGCGGGTGCTATGCATGGGGCGTTTGACGGTTATTGCCAGGCGTTTTCACAGCGACTGTCCACGGTGTCGGCCGCGCTGGTGGAAAAGGCCAGCGCGTTTGCCGCCGGGGACGACGCCAATCGCCAGATGCTGGCCTGCATCGCATCTGGAGGAGACGCCACGGTCAGCGAGGTGTAGCCGGTGGCTGCTGCGGATGTTGCGCTGACGCGTTCGCGGATCGAGGCGTTCGACCAGACGGCTGATGTGTTGTCGGGGCTGGCGCAGCGGCTGCGAGCCGGCGGGCAGGTGGTGCAGCAGGCGGGCGACACGTATGTGGAGCAGATGCGGGCGCCCAACGCGACCGAGTGGCATGGCCACACGGCGGCCCGGTTCCTGCAGGAAGCCCAGCCCGATCAGGAGTCGGTGAATCGCGCCGTCGAGCACGCGAATGCCATGGCTGATACAGCCGAGCGCGGCGGGGATTATCTGCGCGGGGCTCGCGAGTCCACGTTGGAGGCCATTAAGCGGGCCGAAGCGGACGAATTTACCGTCGGCGACGATCTGTCGGTCACGGACAATTATGTCTGGGGGTCACCCGCCGACCGGGTAGCCCGCCAGCAGGCCGCGGTCGCGCATCGCAACTTCATCGCGCACTGGGCGGGCCGCTTGCAAACGGCAAATACTAGCGTCGCCGCTCAGCTCAATGCCGGCGCCGCCGAGATGACCGCGATGACGCCCGCGCATTGGCGGAAGCCCACCGTGGGATCTAGTCCGCCCGCGGAGCGCGATGACGACACCAAAACCACGCCTGATCGCAAAGGCAAGGTTCAAGCCGTCGGCCATGGCTGGAAACAAGACCCTCCGCAGAATCCGGATCCGGCGAACATGACACCCGAGGAGGCGCGGGCGGCTTACAACCAATTGAAGGACGCGATAGGAGCGCATAACGCGTCTCCGCCGGATCCGTCCAATAAGCCGGCCGTGGACGCCTACAACGCACGAGCCGACGTGCTCAATGCCAGGAAAGCCGCGCTCGAGGCCAGGCTCGGTGTAGAGGAAGTCGTGCCAGCCGGAAAGCAACGGCTGGTACCGGATTGGGCACAACCTCTACCACCGCGGGTCAGCGAAGTTCCCCTACAGACCGACCGCGGTCAAATCGAGAAAAAATATGATCAACATGCAAAGGACTTCGGTGTAACAGATCCGCGCGGACGCGTCGGATTCAGTAACTTCGACACGGCTCTAAAAGAGGTGGTAGCCGAACCCGGAACGATGCATATCCAGGGTACTTATCACGGCGAGCCTGCTATCCTGAACCTTAATCCGACATCAGGATTGTGCGTAGTTCAGACTCCGGACGGAAAATTCTGGACAGGGTTCAAGTTAAGTGACGCACAAGCTTGGAATGTCGTGAACAGAGGTGCCTTAGGTGGTGGTGACTGGTGATGCCTGACAAAGCGGCGGTCGAGAGGATGCGCGCGAAATACGCAGCGCTGATTTCTAACTTTGTCAATGGGCGGATATCGGCCCACGAATTCGAAACTGCCTATCTCTCATTGTTTAAGAATGATAAAGATCAAGTTCCTGGCTCTGCGTTCGATATTCTTGACGGGTTGTTCTTTTATGTCGATGAATACGTCGCCGACCCTGAATTGCGTAATAGGGCAGGCGGGTTAGACGATGAAGAATTGCGTGCGCGCGCGCGCGAAGCCTACCGAAAGCTCTACCAAACGGAGAGTGCCCCGGCCCGGGATCCGGAGACGCCTCCCGGCGGTAGCGGTGCTTCAAACTCTCAAGCGGCCGACGTTGTTGTGAGCCCGTCTGACCAAGGGTGGGCGGCGTCGACGACGTTCCGTGACGCCGAAGGCGTCGCGATCGAGCCTGCGCCGCAAGCTCTTTACATGGACGGCGGGACGTTGACGCCCTCACGTCCGCGACGCACTGCGGGGGTCACCTTGCCTGTCGCAGGCCTGCGCTGGCCCGGCGATCTAGCGCTGGACGCCACCGGTGCTCTCTACGTCTGCGACTCCGGCAATAACCGAATCCTGAAGCTGGCTGCAGACGCCTCAGCGCCGATTGAGCTGTCTCTGGGCGACTTGGATCAGCCCGACGGTGTAGCCGTCGCACCTGATGGCGCCCTGTATATCAGCGATTCAATGCACAACCGGGTGCTCAAGATGGCTGTCGGCGCCGTAGCACCGGTCGAGTTGCCGCTGGACCAGCTACGTGACCCCGGCGGTCTGGCCCTCGATACCGATGGCGCCCTCTATATTGCCGACCGCGGCAACGACCGCGTGCTCAAATTCGCGCCCGCAGCAGCAGAACCCCCGATCGAACTGCCCTTCGGTGCGATCGGGTGGCTAGCTGACGTGTCTGTCGACGCCGATGGCGCGGTGTATGCCACCGACCGCAGCGACGCTCGGGTTCTCAAACTCGCGCCAGGAGCAGAACGTGCGGTCTCGTTGCCTTTCACCGGCCTTAGCAATCCTCACGGCGTAGAGGTGGACGCCGCCGGCAACGTCTACGTCACCGACAGCGTCGAGGATGGCCGGATCCTCAAGCTGACCTCACAAGGCGAGGTCGGCTACCTCCCCGGATTACAGAGCCCCTGCGGCATCAGCATCGACGCGACGGGCGCGCTCTACGTCACCGACGTACCGCGGGACCCAGGACAAGAAGGCCGCGGACGGCTAATCAAGCTGGCCGCGGATGAATGGCACTGAAGGGCGCGATTTTACAGCCGCTTCGCGAGTGCAAACATCGTCAGCGCGATAAAGCATCTCAAACCATCCCAAGAGATAGCCTTCCGCCATGATGCGCGTCGCGATCGTGGGGGGTGGTGCTGCTGGCGTGCTCGCCGCGGTTCACCTGCGCCGGCGCAAACCAGAAGCGCAGATCACGCTGATCGACGCGTCCGGTCGTCCCGGCACCGGCGCGGCATATGGCACCAACGACCCGACCCACTTGTTGAACGTTCCCGCGCAGCGCATGTCCGCATGGCCAGACGATCCCGATCACTTCTGCCGTTGGCTTGAGGAGCGAGCCGTCACCGCACAGGACAGCTTCGCGCCGCGTCTTGCGTACGGCCGCTACCTGCGAGAACAACTCGCTGTCGCCGACGTCCGGATCCAGACTGCCGAGGTTGTCGGTTTGGAGCCGGGCCTGCCCGTGCGCCTGGCCCTGAACGACGGGCGTTCGTTAGCGGCCGACGCCGTTGTGCTCGCGTCTGGGCGCCCCGAGGGTGGCATGCCCGAATCGTTGGAACGCGCCTTCGCTCCGGCGTTGGCCGCGGGCACCGACGGCAAGGTTGTGATCGATCCATGGGCACCCGGCGCCCTTGCGGCCCTGGGTGCGCGTCGGCCCGCGAGCGTCTTGGTGATCGGTTCGGGACTCACGGGCGTCGATGTCGCGCTGCATCTCATTGCGCGCGGCGCCACGGTTACGCTGCTGTCGCGTCACGGCGCGCTCCCGCGACGATTCCGCGTGACCGGCGCGCCGACAGAATTGCCTAACGTCGATGCGCTCCCTGCCGAGGTTTCGCTTGAGCAATTGCGCACCGCGCTCGCCGCGGATCTCGCGCACGCGCGCCAAACCGGTTCGGACTGGCGACAAGTGATCGACGCTCTGCGGCCGCGGACCGCCCGGCTGTGGCGCTCGTTGGGATGGGAGGACCAGCGCCGGTTCCTCCGCGAGGACTTGCGGCAGTGGGACGTCCTCCGCCACCGCATGCCGCCCACGATTGCCGATGCGATTTATGCCGCGATCGATAGTGGCGAACTCGTTATCGAGGCGGGCGAGGCGGCCGATGTGTTGCTGCACGGCAGCGGCGTCGAACTCGTTGTGACAACGAGCGACGGTTCGGTGCGCCGGCGCGGCGACGCGGTTGTCGTCGCTACTGGCGCGGCGTGGGATCGGCGGTCGCTGCACAGCTCTCCGCTGTGGGCGAACCTGCTGGCCACAGGAGTCGCGTCGCTGCATCCGTGCGGCGTCGGCGTGCGACTCGATGCGGACGGCTACCTCATCGACGGGGCCGGAGGAACGGTCCCGGACATCGTGTGTCTTGGCTCGATCCGCCAGGGTGAGCTGTGGGAAACCACCGCGATTCCCGAAATCCGCGCCCAAGCGGCTGCCATCGCGAAGCTGCTCGCCGACGACACGCGCGAGCGTCCGGTGCGGGCGCCCAGTCTCATCACCACTGCGCCGGAATTGACTGGTGCGCCTGCTTCGTACGCGGAGGGTGTGCGTCGCCTGCTCGCTGTCCAAGACGGCGCATCGCTCGCCTTCGCTGCCGCGGTCTCCGAAGATCCGCGTCACGCGCGTGCGCATGTCGCGCTCGCGATGATTGCCACCGAACGGCCCGACCGTGCGGGCGGCCCTGACGCGGTCGCCGGCCATCTCGGTCGAGCGCGCGCGGCGCTGGCACATGGCAGCGACGAAGACCGCAGCCACGTCGAGGCCATCGCGACGTGGTGCGAGAAGGGAAACGTGGCGGGCACCGACGCATTGATCGACCATCTCGACCGTATCCCGGACGACCCGGTCGCGTTGCTGGTGCTGGCGCCATCGATTGCGTTCGCAGGCGCGGGCGACGCGTTGCCGGACGCGTGGCAGTACGTCGAGCGGTTCACCGGCGTGTATGGCGAGGCGCCATGGTATCTGGGCCTGCGCGCGTACGGCCGAACGGAGCAGGGCCTGTGGTACGACGCAGGTGACCTGGCTGACGCAGCGCTCGAACTCGATCCGGGCAACGGCAACGCCGCGCATGCGCGGACGCACGTGTACTACGAGACCGACGCGCACGGAGCCGGGCTGAAATGGCTGACGGACTGGATCTCGAGCGACGGCAGCACGCAGCGCTACCTCCCGCACTTTCAATGGCACGCCGCGCTCCATGAGCTCGCGATGGGCGACGCGGCTGCCGCGGCGCGCCGCTATAACGCCTTTCTCGCGCCGCCCCACTCGAAGGACGTCCGCTGTCTCGTCGATGCCGGTTCACTCGCGTGGCGTGCGCGCCTGCATCCGGACTGGGTTACTCCACCTGATCCGATGCCGCTGCTCGCCGAGGTCGGCTCGCTTGCATATTCGCCGCAAACACCGTTTATCGCATTCCATGCGCTGCTTGTGTTGGCCGCAGCGAATGATCCGGCCGCGATCCGTGCGATCGATGTTCCGGGCGCGACCGATGCGCAGGCAACGACGTTGCGTCTCATTGGCGAAGGTCTTATTGCATTGACGGCTGGTGAGCCGCGCGCCGCGCTGGACTACCTCCTCGAATCGCTTGCCGGGCTTCCGTTGATCGGCGGTAGTCGTGTGCAACAAGAAGTGGTGCTGGAAACTGCGTTGGCCGCGATGCTCCAACTCGGTGCGCCGGGTCAAGCGGCGCGTCTGTTGTCGCGTCATCGTGCGACACCCGGGCCGCAAGTGACGCGCGGCGCCGTGAACTGACCCGGCGACGAGCCGTAATCTCCAACTCTGGATGGGACGAACCATGAAACCGACTGCTAAATCACAAAATTCGTCATGCCTCCGGCACGGGCCGCGAATGACGTTGGCTGCAAGGCGCTTTGCGCTCGGCGTCGCGACCGGGTTCGTGCTGGCGGTGTCGTTACTCGCCGCGTGCGGCGGAAATCTCCCGGAGGAGGACACGCTCTACGTCAAAGAGCACCTCTTCCTCAACGGCCCGGGCGGCACGAAATACGAGGTCAGCATCGGCAAGGACGCAAGCGGCAAAGACGTGGTGACAGCGACGCCCGCTGGCAAGTAGGCGAGGTTTTATGCCAATTGTCGATGGGCGCGCGGAATGCCGCCTAACATGTGCCGCAAACGCCGCGAATTAAACAGGGGCCACGGCATCGAGACAACAGCAGCAAATGGAGAAATCATGAAGCCGTTAGCCACATTGGCAGCTGGGATAGCAATTGCGGCCGCAGCGCTTGGCGGGGCCGCGACCGCACACGCCGGGGGGTCCGCCCAACGGTGGCGGCGGAGGCGGCGGTGCGCCCGCCGGTGCGCCAGGCCATTGCTCCGACGCTGACCTGACGGTCACCAACGGTCCGATCGAGTCGGCCAGCACCATGCGTCGCGTGGTCGTGTCCTTCAAGAACACGTCGTCAAATCCGTGCATGCTCGTCGGATACCCCGACGCAAACCTGGTCACCGCCGCCGGCGGCGTGTTGGTTCACGTTGAGAACCGGACTGCCCTGGCGGCACATGTCCTCACGCTCGCCCCGGGCGACATCGCCAATGCGGACGTTGAGTCCTACGCGATCGACACCGGTACCGGAAACTCGTGCCCGCGCGAAGGCACGTTGGTTGTCACGCCTCCTGGCGACTCCGTATCGCACGAGTTGCCAGTCGCGCTGCCCATTTGCAGTGCGACCATCAGCTCGGTGGATTAAAGGCCGGGTCGCCTTGCTCCAGGGCAGCTCGGCGCTCGGCTGCAGCTCGATGACGTCGACGACGACGCTCGCCCGCCGGTCCGATAGCGCGGTGATCCAGCTTTTTATGGGCTCTTTCCCAGCCATTTACTATTTTTCAATTTTGCGCCGCGTTAGACGCGCACACTGACGGGCATCGTCAACCCCAAGACGAAAGGAAACGCGACAAATGCCCGCACCCCGTTGGCCTCTAGAGCGTTCTTCAGCCAGTCGGTGTCATCATCTCATCAAGACGATTCTCAGTTAAGACATTTAGACGTGGTTTACTGCTGATCGTGACCGTAAAGCTTGTTCAACGCTGGCGCCGTGATCTGAGCACCCTACGCATCGTCTCAACTGACACAGGCCCAAACTCCTGCGCCTTGCGCTGAGCAGCAGCTTTGATCTGCTGCAACTGCTCCGCCGGAAGTTCCTGCTCGCCATCACGCATGCTCGTTTCCCTTCCGTGATTTTGAAAAACGATTGACCGGCGCGTCTTTCCGCATCCGACAGCCGAGAATCCGCCGCTCGGTATCCCCCAGCTTTCGCTGTTTTTCATATTCGTGTCCGCACAATGACGGCTCTTCAACCTTTACCGGGCAGGTCGGCCCGTTGATCTTGTTCGGCGTGTCTAACGGCTGAGGGCCCTTGGCCTTCTGAAGTCTGAGTGTCGCGAAGCATCCAGACCGAGGAAGGAGCCAAGGGCTGTGCCTGACGCTACGACAGTGTTGTTCGGGCTGCCAGGAGTGCGGGTTGAGCGTGTTGAGCGCCGGGCCGACGGGACCCGGGTGGTCGACGTGGTCACCGATGAGCCGACGGCGGCGGCGTGCCCGTCGTGCGGGGTGGTCTCGACGTCGGTGAAGCAATACGCGGTTACCTCGCCGAAAGATATCCCTTACGGCGAAGGCCGTATCGTGGTGCGCTGGAACAAAGTTCGTTGGCGATGCCGAGAAGACTACTGCAAGCGGAAGTCATTCACCGAGGCCATCACCCAGGTGCCCGCCCGCGCCCGCAGCACCTTGCGGCTGCGTGTGCAGATGGCCGAAGCGGTCGGTGACGCGGCGCGTTCGGTGGCCGAGGTCGCCCAGGCCCATGGCGTGTCCTGGCCGACGGCGCATCGGGCGTTTGTCGCTCAAGCCGAGACAGTATTGCCCGAGCCGGCGCCTACCCCGGTGTTGGGCATCGACGAGACCCGCCGGGGAAAGCCCAGCTGGGAGTGCTGCGCCGAGACCGGTCGGTGGTTGCGGGTCGACCCATGGGACACCGGGTTCGTGGACCTGGCTGGTGATCAGGGCCTTTTGGGGCAGCACGAAGGCCGCAGCGGCGCGGCGGTGGTGGCCTGGCTCAAAGCGCGCACTCCGCAGTTCCGAGAGGGCATCAAGTAGTTGCCATCGATCCCGCCGCTGCCTACGCCTCGGCGATCCGCACGCCCGGGCTGCTGCCCAACGCCAAGCTCGTGGTCGACCACTTCCATGTGACCAAGCTGGCCAACGACGCGCTGACCAAGGTGCGCCGCCGGGTGACCTGGGAGCTCCATGAGCGGCGCGGCCGCAAGATCGACCCGCAGTGGGCCAACCGGCGCCGCTTGCTCACAGCACGGGAACGCTTGTCAGACAAAAGCTTCGCCAAAATGTGGAATCGGATTAACGCTGAGGATCCCAGCGCGCAGATCCTGTCAGCCTGGATCGCCAAAGAGGAGCTACGAACCCTGCTGTCGACCGTGCGCGTCGGCGGGGATCCCCACCTGGCCCGCCACCGTCTGCACCGCTTCCTGGCCTGGTGCATCGACTCGCAGATCCCCGAACTGCTGACCCTGGCCACCACCATCGACAGCTGGTGGCCCGAGGTCAACACCTTCTTGGTCACCGGCATCACCAACGCGCGCACTGAGGGCTACAACCGGCTGCTCAAACAGGTTAAACGCGTCGGCTGTGGGTTCCGGAACCGTGAGCATTCGACCCGGCGGATACGATTCCACTGCACCCGCAAACAGCGGGCCGTAACCCAGATTTCATGCCGGTTGCCCGGCTAAACTCGAAGAGCCACAATGACGGCACCGTTAACGCCAAGAAGAAAGAAGGCGCATCAAATGCTCTCACCTCGCTGGCTGGCCAGACTCACCGTTCCCATTATGGCTGGCGCTGCCCTGGTTACTGGCTCTGCGATTGCGACTGCCGATCCCACCAGTGATGCGTACCTCGATCAACTGCGTGGCCTCGGCTTCACTTGGCCGCCGGGCCACGAGGAGGCTCTCATCGGGATGGCTCTCCTTATCTGTGACGATCTCAATTCGGGTTTTACGCGCGACCGAGTTGCCCAGGACATCCACTCGAACTTGGACGGCAGGGGCATTCACTACGGACAAGTCGAAGCCATGGTGCACCTCGCACACTCGACCTATTGCCCCAACGCGACGTGCTGGGTCGCTCCAGGCAGCGGGGCAAGTTGGTGCTGAGCGCGCAGAGTCTCTGCCCGGACATTCTCGGCATGCTGAACCTGAGCCAGCCGTTCGGCTTGGGCGCGGATCCGGGAGTGCGATCCGCACCATCTTCGCCCAACCCGACGCCGAGCACGTGCGCGAGCAGCTTGACACCATCGCGCACATGCTGGGCCGCCAACTGCCCAAGGTGGAGACCATGCTGCGCGAGGCGGCCGAGGACATAACCGCGTTCGCTGATTTCCCTGTGCCGCACTGGAAGAAGATCTGGAGCACCAACCCGCTCGAGCGGCTCAACAAAGAGATTAAACGGCGTACCGATGTGGTCGGCGTGTTCCCCAACCCTGCCGCGCTGCTGCGGCTGGCCGGCTCTGTGCTCGTCGAAGCCCACGACGAATGGCAAGTCGCCGACAAACGCTCTCCGAAACCACCCTGGCCCTGCTCAAGCCCAATGACAACGCGACCGAAACCGTTGCAGCCACAGCCGCTCTCACGGCATAGTGGACAACCACAGAGCCTCAGGCGAAACGCCTGCTCGACTTACACCACTCCACGGGGCGCTACCCACCCCGTTGGCTGGCGGCACTGACCATCCCCACGATGGTTGGCGCTGCCCTGGTTACTAGCGCTGCGACTGCGACTGCCGATCCCACCAGTGACGCGTACCTCGATCAACTGCGTGGCGCCGGCCTTACTTGGCCGCCGGGCCACGAGCAGGCACTCATCGGGACGGCTCTCCTTATCTGTGACGATCTCGGGTGGGGTTGGACGCCACAACAAATTGCCAACAGCGTCCACGCCAACTTGGACCCGGACAACATCCATGTGCACGACGTTGGATCCCTGGTGAACATCGCGCGTTCGACCTACTGCCCCAACCAGCTGTGCTGGGCCGCCCACTGCTGAGCGTTTCAGGGCGGCGAGCCAGCTCCGGCACGCTGTTGATGCTCGTGTGATGTAACCGAAGCCGCCCAAGACAATTGGATGGCTCCGGTTACATCCGCCGTCACGTGCATTGGTATTGCTCGATGCACTGATTGCCGGGGCAATAGATTTTGTGTGCGGCGTCGACCATGGTTCCGACGTCTAACAACGTGACGCCCCTTTTGTTCAGGTGGTCGTGAATGTCGTCGGCGATCTGTTGTGGCTGCCAAGCCCACTGGAGGTCGTAGCAGATGAGGTGCGCCTCCCCGATGAGCGCCTCTTCCGTGCTGGGCGGCCACGTGAGGCCGACGGCGTGCAGTTGTGCGAGGTATGCGTCATCTTGGGCAGTGGTGGCAGTCGCAATCGCAGAGCTACTAAGCAGTGCGGAGCCAGCCATCATGGGGATGGCAAGTCTGGCCAGCCAGCGAGGTGAGGACATTCGATTCCCTTCCATTCTTCTCGGCGTCAGGTGAGCCACGTACCAAATGCTAGAGCTGGGAACCGGGTCCTAATTCGCTTTTTGCGCAAAGTTCGCGATCTGTCTACGGTTACGAACGTTGCTTTCAGAAGGTCATGCCGTTACTGACCGCAGCTGCCTGGCGGTGCCGGTAACGGCCCGGGCACTTGCGGCACAAGGCCGAAGGGACCCGGCGGGGGAGCGGGCACAACGCACTGCACCACGACGAAGGAGCTCGACGTGCCGCGCTGTGTGGCCCGCCAGTACGAGCCATCCGGATAGGGCACGCCGTTGCAAAAGGGCCCGGGGGACGACGGGTCCACCGTCACGCCACCCGGGCAGTAATTGGCACCGTAGTCGGGCTTGTGGGGATCAGGGTCCGCGTGGGCTGCTGGCGCGGCCAGCATGGCGGTGGCGATCAGCGCCACGGTCATCACGTGCTTCATAGTCGGCATCATCCTATTCATCAGTTGATCTCGCCGCCTTGGGGTGGCGCTCAGCCGACCACACCGCGGGCAAAGGGTTAGCACCTCATAAGCAGCGCAGGCATACACGAACGTGAAACCCTGATCACAGGCCGCACGTCCAACACAGGTGTGGATGATGACGAACGCTAAGCCCTACAGGCTGAGGGACTCGACCCCGAGGATCCCGCAGTCATCGCGCCGATAGACCTTGTTCGAAAGGAACTCTCGCTTGGTACTCGAGTGACCGCACGCCCCTAACGGAGATCACGAAGCGGCAAAGTTGGGTGACTTGCGCGCCTTCGCCTGGCCGCTACGCTTCGTCAGTAGCGCGACGTCGTGGCGATTCGAAGGCGAGGATCAGTGGCAGCAGTCACACGAGTTGACCCGAATGAGGTAGCCGCCGCAGCCAGTCGGTGGCAGACGATCGGCGCCGATCTGGGCGCGGGCGCTGCTCCGCCGGTTGGCATCTCGACGGCCTGGCCCAGCGCGGCCGCGACGGCCGGCATCCATGGCCAAACGGCCGCCGCCACGCAGGCGTTCCAGACGCGTATTGGTGAGACGGCCGCAGCGTCGCAGAGTGCCACCAGCACGTTTCAGACCCAGGACACGAAGGTGGGAGGAGACGCGTTCAAGGACGTGCTCAGCTCGGTGTCGAGCATGATCGGCATGTTCTCCGGCTCGGCGGGAAGCGTCAACGCTGCGACCAGCATGCTCGGACAGCTCACCTCGACGGCGGTCTCGACCTCAACGAGCCTCGTCAACAACCTGACCGGGACACTTAGTCACGCGGGCAGCCCAACTTATGCTCCGCCGACGTTGGAGCACACTGACGCCGCACCGCAATCTGGTCCGCTTGGCGCCGCACCGTTATCGGGACCGACGCATAGTCCAACGCCACCGGGACCGATTGACCAGCCGCCCAAAGGATCTGGGACCGAAGTCGTGGACGTATGATCCCAACGCGCAGCCAAATCGAGGCGTACACCACCGACCATCTGGTCGACGCCGCCGATCACTGGGATGGCCTGGCCGACTCCTGGGAGGATGCCCACTGGCAGGTCCGGAACCAAGCCCATGATCTGGACTGGCAGGGTGACGCCGGGGATGCCCTGCGGGCGCGCACAGCGTCGGATTACACCGTTGCCAGCGACCATGCCGACCAACTGCGGGGAACCTCACGCATTGCCCGCCAGCAGGCCGGCGAGTTGGAGCGCCTGCGCAACCGGGTTCTCTACGCGGTTGAGGACGCTCACAACGCGGGTTTTACTGTCGGGGAAGACTTGTCGGTCACCGACACCCGAACGAGCCGCACGAGTGCGGAGTTGGCCTCTCGCCAGGCGCAGGCCCAAGCTTTTGCTGCAGACATTCGCAGCCGCGCGGGCGCGCTGGTTGGCGCCGACACCGAGGCCGCGAGCAACCTCACCACAGCCTCCGCCGGCATTGGCAACCCGACCTTCGCTCATCAGCCCAAAGGCGAAAAGAGCGGCGATACACATGCGATGGGCTTCGGCGACGACCCGGATGACGGACATCATGGGCGCGTGCGGACGGCCGATGGCAAGCACGACGGGCATATTCAGCAGGTCGACAACATAGTCGGCGGGAATCCGGAACTGCCCCGCCACGATCCGCCGTCGGCCAAGTGGGACGGGCCCCCGCCACCTGGCTGGCACGCCGGCACTGGTTACTGGGCTTTGGATACAGATCATCCGTCGAATAGTCCGAACCCGTTGCCGGGGCCCTCGCTCTATCAGTCGGATCCCCAGTGCGTGCGCCCGGATTTGTTGACTGGCCCATCGACCGGTGTGACCCCGATCGCCGGTGGATCGGACAATCCGCAGGGCTATAAGGCGGAGGGTCTGGATTTGCAGGGCACATCGCGCGTACGGGTCGTCGGCTCTGAGTTCAACGGCATTACTCAGATGGTTCAGATCGACGGCCACTGGTATCAGGCGCAGTGGCAGGAATACCAGTATCAACTCAACACCATTCCCGTCTGGCAGGGAACAAATGACTTCGGCGGTATCACGCTTCCGGACATGAGCTATGCCCACACATGGCAGCCGGTCAGCCTTGGGCAGCTCATGCAAGCGTCGAGTAATTACCCCGAAGCCACCTTCTACCTACCCGACCTCAATGGCGGCAGCATCAGGATCCAAAACGGGTGGTGGGTCGGCGGCCTTCCGTCGACGGGTATCCCAACACCTCCCGTGATGACCCGTGGCGACTAGGCGCAGGGTCGTAATCCTCACGGCGGCGGCTGCTTTGGTGCTGGTTGCCGTTGGGGTTTCAGTGTGGCTAGTCCTCCGGCCGCACAAGTCGGATTGCGCGATCGTGCATGACATGCTCAGTTACTCGAAGTCTGAGAACGACCGTATGCGCAACCTCATTGCGAGCAGCAGCGATGACCCACAGAAGATGATCGGTGCGTATCAAGAGCGCGAAGCTCGCATGCGTCAGTACGCAGACCAGATCCATGACGCCGGTTTGCGTGAAAAGGCAGACGCTGTAGTGAATCTCGATGATCGCATGCTCGACGTGTGGCGCAAGACGATTCCGGGTCAGTCGCCGACCTACGATGGGCCGGGCGGCATTTCAGCCAGCCAAGATTTTCAGCGTGCCTACACGAACTACGCGCCGCAGCGTCAGAAGGCCGCAGAGACATTGCAAGCGGCATGCCCGGTGTCGTCATGACGACTGGGATTGTCGCGCTGAACAACCGACATGCGGCATTACCGTGAGGTGCGGTTGGCATTGATCTCCTCGTGGTGCGCCATGGCCCACTCGGCGAGGGAGATCACCAGCGGTAGCAGCGTCCGCCCCAGATCGGTCAACTCGTACTCAACCCGCGGCGGCACCTCCGCATAGGCCGTGCGGTCGACCAGGCCGTCCTCGACCAGGTGCTTGAGCGTCAGGGTGAGCATTCGCTGCGAGATACCTGCCACGGTCTCCGCCAGCCCGCCGAACCGCATCGGCCCGTCACGCAGCGTGCCGATTACCAGCAGACTCCACTTGTCGCCGATGCGATCGAGGACCTCGCGGACCGCACCGCCCTCGGGTATCCGCATCGTCTTCGGTGTGATGTGTGTCATACGGAAGCTTCCTTCCTCGATACATACATCGATGTGCCTTTTGTCGCTGCCCCAGCGCTGACACACGATGTGGCTACGCACAAATGGTAAGGATTGGGGAATACCGTGAACATCGCACTGTGGGCCGTGCAGGGCCTGCTCGCATTCGTCTATCTCGCGGCGGGCGGGCTCAAGGTCATTCGGCCGCGCGAACAACTCGTGGCATCGGGCCGACTCGACTGGATGAAGGACACCTCGGACGCGGCCGTCAAGGCCGTCGGCGCGGTCGAGATCCTCGGTGCGCTCGGCCTGATCCTGCCCGAGGCGACCGGCATCGCCCGCATGCTGACCCCGATCGCTGCGGTCGGCCTGGTCATCGTGCAGATCGGCGCAATGCGGGTGCACCTGACTCGTAACGAGCGACAACCTTTGCCAATCAACGTGATTCTCCTGCTGCTCGCGGCCTTCGTCGCGATCGGCCGATTCGTGGGCTTGCACCCGCATGCATGACTGGGGGTTTCCAAGGCGCTGCGCGCCGCTGGGAAGAGTTTGGGCGCAGTTGTGTGATCGTCGTGTCACTGAGCGGGTTTTCGGCTCTGGCCGGGCAGGATTATCCGGCGAAACTGCTGGTCAGGACGGTGCCCCCGGCAGGATTGGAACCTGACGGAGCATGTCGGCGTGACCGCGTCCTCTTCACGTCAGCATGTTGCACGTCGCGTTTGGCTCGTGGCAACGCCTCACGGCGAACTCACAGCGAGACGTCCAGTAATTGTCTTTGTACCAACGACCGGCAGGGAATTGAGCCTACGATTGTCCGCGCTGGGCGACGCCGCGTGATTACGCTGCCGCGCACCAACTCGCCGACCGCTGGCGTACGTCAACGCTAGACGCGCGACACCGCGGCGAGTCGCGCGCTAGGTGTTGGTGTCGTCCCGGGTGCGGATTCCGAGCGCGCCGAGGACACGCCAGATCAATCCTCCGGCGTGGTACCCGATTACGACAGCAATGGCTAGCGCGACGGTGGGGTCGAGCCAGTTCCAGCGGCCGGTGACGAAAATGATCGCGCCGGTTACCGCGACTCCCGCGGCGGCGCCGGCATCGGCGGCCGTGTCTAGCAGCACCGCTTTGATGTTCAAGTCTTCGTTACCGTCTGCGTCCTCGACGTCTGTGCCGATGATGAGTGCACCGGCCAGCATCACCCCTGCGGCGATGGCGCTGACAGTCAGCACCGGCAGCCCGTGCACTTCTGGGACGCCCGAAACCAGGCGTCTGGTCGCAGCCACCGCGATCCAGACGTTGAGCGCGAGCAGCCAGCCTGCGTTGACCAACGCGGCGATGTTGGTGGCATTCGCGTGCGCTACCGAGCGTTCCGGTCGGCGGGCTAGCTGGATTGCGAACAGTGAAACCGCGATGGCGGCGGCGTCAGCGAGGTAGTCGACGCCGGCGGCAAGCACCCCGAGCGAGTGCGCGGTCACGCCAACGATCACTAGCGCGACGACGAGTGCAAGGTTCAGCCCGAGCACCAGGGCAAGCCGCTGTGACTGTGACACGCGTCGAGGGTAGAGGCAGAGGATTGTGCCCGCACGTCGGGACGATTCGGTGAGCGTCGCCCGGCGGGCACGACACCCCGGCAGTCAAGCGTGAACGGATCGCACTGCACGGGGCCGGTCCCGCGCTGGCGATAGCTACGGCCGCGAACGCCGCGGCGATGAGGCGCTTCATGCATGAGTGCCGTCGCTACCGCCACTTCAAAGGTCCCAAGTCAGAAAGGAAAGGTTCGATGAGTGACGGCGAGCATTCATCGAACTAAACTCTCAGTTCATGGACGCAGTTGGCGTCCCCCCCGAGAAGACGGCGCCCGCAGCGCCCTCGGAGGAGACCGAGGCCATCAGCGCCTGGTCGCTCGAGGACGACGCGCCCGACGTCGCGCCCTTCCGGCCATCCCGATCACGCAGCGCCCTCCTGTGGTGTGTCGCCATCGTCCTGGCGCTGGGGACGGCCGGTGCCGTCGCTTGGTTCGGGGTGACGCTGTACGGGGAGCGGGGTATACCTGCCGCCACCGCCGAACCACCGTCACCGAGCACCGAGCCGCCGCTGCCTCCCACGCCTGACCAGCAGTTTCTTACGTCGCTGGGCCAAATCGGCATTAAACCTGAAGCGGACGCCGCCGTACTGATCGGGGACGGCCACCAGGTCTGTGAGGCACTCGGCCATCGCGAGCCGTTCGACCAGGTGGTCGCGGACATCCAAGCCCGGGCTTGGGTTAATCCCAGCCAGGCGAATATCGAAACGTCTCGGAAGTTCGCCATGGCCGCCATTGACGTCTACTGCCCGCACTACCAGACTTGGGCGCCGCCGCTGCTGCTCAAGCCGCCGCTACTGTAGTCACAGCAAAATAGGTTGGAAGGGGCTGGGCTTCGCCTGCGGTTGACGGCAAATGTTCAAACCCGCCCAACCGTAGTGATTGGTCTCAGGCCGCGCGGAGCCGACGAGCGGACCGTTCATACCGAAGGATGACGGGCCGACGTCGGCGCCCGGTGTTTCTAGGTCATGAGACCGTGATTCGGTCGCATCCGGCCATCTGTTCGGCCTCGGCGACAAGCTCGCTGAGCGCCGCGGCGACCTGGCGCGCCTACTCGACGGTGATCGAGTGGTCGTGGTGCAGCTCGTGGACCACGATGTCGCGAGTGACGCTGCCATCCCGGTGCTGCATGCCGCTGATGTAGATCTCGATGTCGGTGTCGTGATGCGGGCGGTCGATGGTGCGCCGTGCGCCCTCGAAGTAGCGGAACGGTGTGTCGGTTTCGAGGTCGGTCCAGTCATCGACGAACGTGGCGCCGGCGGGCATCGGGATCTGGCGAAGTGGATTGGCGATTGGCATGGTGTGCTCCTCACTTGGGAGCCACGCCATGAAGTTGTGCAAATCTTGTGCAACGATCTGTTTGCGCTGGTCAGATAGTGCCCCCGGCAGGATTCGAACCTGCGGCCTTCTGCTCCGGAGGCAGACGCTCTATCCCCTGAGCTACGGGGGCGCACGCGAGAGATGTTGCGCCAACGGGCCACGACAGACTAACTCATCACGGCGGCCGGCTGAGCATCGGAATGGATTCGAGGCCTAAGCACCTCAGCCAATAGGATGGCCTGCGTGAACCCCGCCGACCTGGCCGAGCTGCTCAAGGCCACCGCGACCGCGGTGCTGGCCGAGCATGCGCTCGACACTGCCGCGCTGCCGGCGGCGGTCACCGTCGAGCGGCCGCGCAACCCCGAGCACGGCGATTACGCCAGCAACCTGGCGCTGCAGCTCGGCAAGAAGGTCGGCGTCAACCCGCGCGAGCTGGCCGGATGGCTGGCCGAGGCGTTGACCCAGGCCGACGGCATCGCCTCGGCGGAGGTAGCCGGACCCGGATTCATCAACCTGCGCCTGGACGCGTCGGCGCAGGGCGTCATCATCAACAACGTCATCGACGGCGGCCACACCTACGGCAACTCCGACACCCAGGCCGGACACAAGATCAATCTGGAGTTCGTCTCGGCCAACCCGACCGGGCCGATCCACATCGGTGGCACCCGCTGGGCCGCGGTCGGCGACGCGTTGGGCCGGCTGCTGACCACACAGGGCGCCGACGTGGTACGCGAGTACTACTTCAACGACCACGGCGCCCAAATCGACCGGTTCGCCAACTCGCTGATCGCCGCGGCGAAGGGCGAGCCCACTCCGGACGACGGCTACGCGGGCAGCTACATCGCCGACATCGCGGCGCAAGTCCTAAAGGAAGCGCCCGATGCGCTGAGCCAGCCCGACGCCGAGCAGCACGAGACGTTCCGGAGGATCGGCGTCGACTTGATGTTCGCGCACATCAAGTCGTCGCTGCACGAGTTCGGTACCGACTTCGACGTCTATACCCACGAAGAGTCGATGCACAGCAGCGGTCGTGTCGAGCAGGCGATCGCCCGGCTTCGCGAGAACGGCAACATCTACGAGAAGGACGGCGCAATTTGGTTGCGCACCAGTGCTTTTAGTGACGACAAGGATCGCGTCGTGATCAAGAGCGACGGCAAACCGGCATACATCGCCGGTGACCTCGCCTATTACCTGGACAAGCGGCAACGCGGGTTCGACCTGTGCATCTACATGCTCGGCGCCGACCACCACGGCTACATTTCCAGGCTGAAGGCCGCCGCCGCCGCGTTCGGCGACGACCCGGCCACCGTCGAGGTGCTCATCGGCCAAATGGTCAACCTGGTCCGCGACGGCCAGCCGGTGAAGATGAGCAAGCGGGCGGGCACCGTGATCACGCTCGACGACCTGGTCGAAGCGATCGGCGTCGATGCCGCGCGCTACAGTCTGATCCGCTCGTCGGTGGACACCCCGATCGACATCGACCTGGCGCTGTGGTCGTCGGCGTCCAACGAAAACCCTGTCTATTACGTGCAATATGCGCATGCGCGGCTCTCTGCATTGGCCCGCAACGCCGCCGAGCTCGGCCTGATCCCCGACACCGGCCACCTCGAGCTGCTCACCCATGACAAGGAGGGCACGCTCGTTCGGAGTCTCGGCGAGTTCCCGCGGGTGCTGAAAACGGCTGCGTCCCTGCGTGAACCGCACCGGGTATGCCGCTACCTGGAAGACCTCGCCGGCGACTACCACCGGTTCTACGACTCGTGCCGGGTGTTGCCGCAGGGCGACGAAGAGCCCAACCAGCTGCACGCCGCGCGTCTGGCCCTGTGCCAGGCGACCCGCCAGGTCATCGCCAATGGGTTGGCGATCCTCGGTGTCCGCGCTCCGGAGCGGATGTGAGCGCCCACCCCGCTGGTCCGCGGCACGCCGAAGGGTTCCATCACTCCGGCGTTCCGCCGCGGCCCGCGACGAGGCAGGAACTGCTGGAACTGGCGCCGAATGTCTGGCCGCGCAACGTGGTCCGCGGTGACGACGGGGTGGTCAGCGTTGCCGGCGTTTCGCTGACGTCGCTCGCCCATGAGTACGGGACCCCACTTTTCGTCATCGACGAGTGCGACTTCCGGGCGCGGTGCCGGGAGATCGCCGCGGCATTCGGCGGCGGATCCAACGTGCACTACGCCGGCAAAGCCTTCCTGTGCAGCGAGATTGCGCGATGGATCGACGAGGAAGGCCTCTCGCTGGACGTCTGCACCGGCGGCGAATTGGCGGTCGCGTTGCACGCGAACTTCCCGCCCGAGCGGATCGCGCTGCACGGCAACAACAAATCCGTCGCCGAGCTGACCGCCGCGGTGAAGGCCGGCGTCGGTCACGTCGTGGTCGACTCGATGATCGAGATCGAGCGCCTCGACGCCATCGCCGGTGAGGCCGGTGTCGTCCAGGATGTGCTGATCCGCGTCACGGTCGGCGTCGAAGCCCACACCCACGAATTCATCTCCACCGCCCATGAAGACCAGAAGTTCGGGTTGTCGCTGGCCAACGGCGCGGCGATGGCAGCGGTTCGACGGGTATTCGCCACCGATCACCTCCGCCTGGTCGGCCTGCACAGTCACATCGGGTCGCAGATCTTTGACGTCGGCGGCTTCGAACTCGCCGCGCACCGGGTGATCGGCCTGCTGCGCGACGTCGTCGCCGAGTTCGGGGTCGACAAGACCGCACAGATCTCCGCCGTCGATCTCGGTGGCGGCCTGGGCATCTCGTATCTGCCTAACGACGATCCACCGCCGGTGCGCGAACTCGCCGACAAGCTCGGCTCCATCGTGCGCAATGAATCCGCGGCGGTGGGCTTGCCGGTCCCCAGGCTGGTCGTTGAGCCCGGCCGCGCCATCGCCGGGCCGGGGACCATCACGCTGTATGAGGTCGGCACCGTCAAAGATGTCGGTGTGAGCACGACGGCGCATCGCCGTTACGTCAGCGTTGACGGCGGGATGAGCGACAACATCCGCACTGCGCTGTACGGCGCGGAATACGATGTTCGACTGGCCTCCAGGGCCACCGACGCGCCGTCGACGCTGGCCCGTGTGGTCGGAAAACATTGCGAGAGCGGGGATATCGTCGTCCGGGATACCTGGGTGCCGGACGATATAGCGCCGGGTGACCTGGTTGCGGTCGCGGCCACCGGCGCTTACTGCTACTCGCTGTCGAGCCGATACAACCTGATCGGCCGCCCGGCGGTGGTGGCTGTGCGCGACGGGCAGGCCCGTCTGATTCTGCGCAGGGAGACCGTCGATGATCTTCTGAGTCTGGAGGTGGGGTGACGCGTGAGCGGTGATGAAAAGCCGGTCGGTGTAGCGGTATTGGGACTGGGCAATGTGGGCAGTGAAGTTGTTCGCATCATCAGAGACAGTGCCGACGATCTGGCCGCCCGGATCGGCGCGCCGTTGGTGCTGCGCGGTGTCGGCGTCCGGCGCGTGGCCGCGGACCGGGGTGTGCCGATCGATCTGCTGACCGACAACATCGAAGAACTGGTCTCCCGCGGGGACGTCGACATCGTCATCGAGGTGATGGGTCCGGTCGAACCGTCCCGCAAAGCGATCCTGTCCGCGCTGGAGCATGGCAAGTCTGTCGTGACGGCGAATAAGGCCCTGCTGTCGGTCTCCACCGGAGAGCTCGCGCAAGCGGCCGAAAGCGCCAGTGTGGACCTGTATTTCGAGGCGGCCGTGGCGGGTGCTATTCCGGTGATCCGGCCGCTGACCCAGTCGCTGGCCGGCGACACCGTGCAGCGGGTGGCCGGGATCGTCAACGGCACCACTAACTACATCCTCTCCGAGATGGACAGCACCGGTGCCGACTACGAGCGTGCGCTGGCCGACGCGAGCGCGCTCGGCTACGCCGAGGCCGACCCCACCGCGGACGTGGAAGGCTACGACGCGGCCGCCAAAGCCGCCATCCTGGCGTCTATCGCGTTCCACACCAGGGTGACCGCTGACGACGTCTACCGCGAGGGCATCACGGAGATCACCCCGGAAGACTTCGTGTCCGCGCGGTCCCTGGGCTGCACGATCAAACTGCTGTCGATCTGCGAGCGAATCACGACCGACGATGGGCAGCAGCGGGTTTCGGCTCGGGTTTACCCTGCGCTGGTGCCGTTGTCGCATCCGCTCGCCACGGTCAGCGGCGCATTCAACGCCGTGGTGGTCGAGGCCGAGGCCGCGGGCCGACTGATGTTCTACGGTCAGGGCGCCGGCGGCGCGCCGACCGCATCCGCGGTGACCGGCGATCTGGTGATGGCGGCCCGTAACCGGGTGCTGGGCAGCCGCGGGCCAAAGGAGTCCAAGTACGCTCAACTGCCCATCGCGCCAATGGGTGTCATCTCCACCCGCTACTACGTCAGCATGAACGTCGCTGACAAGCCGGGCGTATTGTCCTCGGTTGCAGCAGAATTCGCCAAGCGCGAAGTCAGCATCGCCGAAGTTCGCCAAGAAGGCGTTGTCGGCGAGGGCGGGCAGCGGGTAGGAGCGCGCATCGTGGTGGTCACCCACAGCGCCACCGACGCCGCACTGTCCGAGACCGTCGATGCGCTGACCGACCTCGACGTGGTACAGGGTGTGGCCAGCGTCCTGCGGCTGGAAGGAACCAGCGAATGAGTTCGGCGAGCGCCGCCAAGACCAGCATCCATCAACCGTGGCCGGGTGTGATCGCGGCCTACCGGGACCGGCTGCCGGTCGGCGACGACTGGGTTCCGGTCACCTTGCTCGAGGGCGGCACCCCGTTGATAGCCGGCGCCCAGGCTGTCCGCGAAGACCGGCTGCACGGTTCATCTCAAGGTCGAGGGCCTCAATCCCACCGGCTCCTTCAAGGACCGCGGCATGACGATGGCCGTCACTGACGCGGTGGCCCGCGGTCAGCAGGCGGTGCTGTGCGCGTCGACGGGGAACACCTCGGCGTCGGCGGCGGCCTACGCGGCCCGCGCCGGCATCACCTGCGCGGTGCTGATCCCGCAGGGCAAGATCGCGATGGGCAAGCTGGCGCAGGCCGTGATGCATGGCGCCAAGGTCATCCAGATCGACGGCAACTTCGACGACTGCCTGGAACTCGCCCGCAAGATCGTCGCCGACTTCCCGACGATCTCGTTGGTCAACTCGGTCAACCCGGTGCGCATCGAAGGCCAGAAGACGGCGGCGTTCGAGATCGTCGACGCGCTGGGCGATCGCACCGGACGTGCACGCCCTGCCGGTCGGCAACGCCGGCAACATCACGGCCTATTGGAAGGGCTACACCGAGTATCACGCCGACGGAGTGATCGACAAGCTGCCGCGCATGCTGGGCACCCAGGCGGCCGGCGCGGCGCCGTTGGTGCTCGGCGCAACCGGTGAGCCAGCCCGAGACCATCGCCACCGCGATCCGCATCGGCTCGCCGGCGTCGTGGGCGCCGGCCGTCGAGGCACAGCAGCAGTCCAAGGGGCGCTTCCTGGCCGCCACCGACGACGAGATCCTGGCCGCATATCACCTGGTGGCCGGTACCGAAGGCGTCTTCGTGGAACCGGCGTCGGCGGCAAGCATCGCCGGTCTTCTCAAAGCCGTCGACGACGGCTGGGTGGCACCGGGATCGACCGTGGTCTGCACCGTGACCGGCAACGGCCTCAAAGATCCCGACACCGCTCTGAGGGACATGCCGAGCGTGTCGCCGGTGCCCGTCGACCCCGTCGCCGTCGTCGCGAAATTGGGATTGGTCTAGTGGTCCAGATGCTGCCTGCCGGGCTGCTGGCCAGTTCGGTGGTCGCGGCGTCCAGCGCCAACCTCGGTCCGGGCTTCGACAGCATCGGGCTGGCGTTGAGCCTTTACGACGAAATCATCGTCGAAACAACGGATTCCGGCCTGGTCGTCGAAGTTGACGGCGAGGGCGCCGGGGAGTTGGCGCTCGGCCCCGGCCATTTGGTGGTTCGGGCCGTCGAGCGCGGGCTGCAGGCGGCCGGCGTCAACGCGCCCGGCCTGAAAGTGCGGTGTCGTAACGCCATCCCGCACTCGCGGGGTCTCGGCTCGTCGGCCGCGGCCGTGGTCGGCGGCCTTGCCGCGGTCAATGGACTTGTCGCACAAGCGGGTTCGACTCCCTTGAGCCAGACCCAGCTTATTCAGTTGTCGTCGGAATTCGAAGGACATCCCGACAACGCCGCCGCGTCGGTGCTTGGCGGCGCGGTGGTGTCGTGGACCGACCGCGGCTCCGATCCGCCCGGCTACGCGGCCGTGTCGCTGCGGCTACATCCCGACATCCGTCTGTTTCCTGCCATTCCCGAGCAGCGCTCGTCGACCGCGGAGGCGCGGGTGCTGCTGCCTGCGCAGGTCAGCCACCACGACGCCCGCTTCAACCTCAGCCGCGCAGCGCTGCTGGTAGTGGCGCTCACCGAGCGGCCCGACCTGCTGATGGCCGCCACCGAGGACGTGCTGCATCAACCGCAGCGCGCGCCCGCGATGCCGGTGTCGGCGGAATACCTTCGACTGTTGCGGCGTTACAACGTGGCAGCTGTGCTATCCGGCGCTGGTCCGGCGGTGATCGCGCTGAGCACGGCATCCGAGTTACCGGCCGAGGCCCTGGAGTACGCCGCCGCAAACGGGTTTGCGGTCAGCGAGATGACGGCCGGCGACGGGGTCCGCTGGAGTTCCGGAGTGGCCGTCCGCAGCTAACGTCCACCGGCACGCTGGAGGGGCTTCTTGCTTCCGGCATCGAAGCAGGTTATCCTCGACGGCGTCCAGCAATTGCAGCCTCTGAGTCTGCGTAGACACTAGGACGAACACCAAATTCTTCTCGTGGACGATGGTTCGCCATTTAAACCGCCAATTCGTGGCGATCACCGTTGCAGAGTCGATTGTTGGTAGCACTCGGCGATTTGGCTGAATGCAACGAACCCCTTGCTTGATTCGATCAGCGAGGGAAGAAAGGAAATCCGTGACTGAAACGGACCTCGTTACGGCTGACGACAGCACCGAAAACCACAAGCTGTCCAACTCCGTGACCACCGACACTTCCGCCGACCACGACGCATCCGGGTCGGCGACGGAGGCCAACACCAGTGGGTCGGACGGTTCGCTGTCCACCATGGTGTTGCCCGAACTGCGCGCATTGGCCAATCGAGCCGGCGTCAAGGGCACGTCTGGGATGCGTAAGAACGAACTGATCGCTGCGATTCGGGAAAGCCGCCAAGGGCACGCGAACGGTGCACCTGCCAACGGCGGCGCCGGCAGCGAGTCACACAATCACGCGGCCGAGGCTCCGGCCAACCACACCGAAGCGACCGCCGACGACGCGACCCGCGCTGACTCCCACGAAGGGGGATCATCGGCCAACCACGCCGAACGGCACAGCCGGGCCGAAAAGACCGATCAGACCACTGACAAGCCGGCGCGCGAGGACGACCAAGTCCGAGGAGCGCGAGTCCGACGGTGACGCCAAGGACTCTGAAAAAGAGCCCGACAAGGGCGGCGACCAACAGGGCTCGGGCGGACAACAGAACCGCGGCGGCTCAAACCAGCAAGACGACGACGGTGACGGGCGCGGCGGCCGACGAGGGCGCCGATTCCGGGAGCGCCGGCGTCGTGGTGATCGCCCGGGCGACAGCGGTGGTGGTGACACCGAACTTCGCGAAGACGACGTCGTTCAGCCGGTCGCCGGCATCCTCGACGTTCTCGACAATTACGCGTTTGTGCGCACTTCCGGTTATCTCGCCGGACCGCACGACGTCTACGTCTCGATGAACATGGTGCGCAAGAACGGCTTACGCCGCGGCGACGCGGTGACCGGCGCGGTGCGGGTGCCCAAGGACGGCGAACAGCCCAACCAGCGGCAGAAGTTCAACCCGTTGGTGCGCTTGGACACCGTCAACGGGGGCCGGTCGAAGACGCCAGGAAGCGTCCCGATTTCTCCAAGCTGACACCGTTGTACCCCAACCAGCGGCTACGCCTGGAGACCACCCCCGACCGGCTGACCACGCGGGTCATCGACCTGATCATGCCGATCGGTAAGGGTCAGCGCGCACTGATCGTGTCGCCGCCCAAGGCCGGTAAGACGACGATCCTGCAGGACATCGCCAACGCGATCACTAGGAACAACCCGGAATGCCATCTGATGGTCGTGCTCGTCGACGAGCGGCCTGAAGAGGTCACCGACATGACGCGCTCGGTCAAGGGCGAGGTCATCGCCTCGACGTTCGACCGGCCGCCGTCAGACCACACGTCGGTGGCGGAGCTGGCGATCGAGCGCGCCAAGCGCCTGGTCGAGCAGGGCAAGGACGTCGTCGTGCTGCTCGACTCGATCACCCGCCTCGGACGCGCCTACAACAACGCGTCGCCGGCGTCGGGCCGCATCCTGTCCGGTGGTGTCGACTCCACGGCCCTGTACCCGCCGAAGCGCTTCCTCGGCGCGGCCCGCAATATCGAAGAAGGCGGATCGCTGACCATCATCGCCACGGCGATGGTCGAAACCGGATCCACCGGTGACACAGTGATCTTCGAGGAGTTCAAGGGCACCGGTAACGCCGAGCTCAAGCTCGACCGCAAGATCTCCGAACGCCGGGTGTTCCCCGCCGTCGACGTGAACCCGTCGGGTACCCGCAAGGACGAATTGCTGTTGTCGCCAGACGAATTCGGCATCGTGCACAAGTTGCGCCGAGTGCTGTCGGGGCTGGATTCTCACCAGGCCATCGACTTGCTGATGTCGCAGCTGCGCAAGACCAAGACCAATTACGAATTCCTGGTCCAGGTGTCCAAGACGACACCGGGTAACGACAACGACTGACCAGTTAGCACATCACCGCGGTCGACCAACATCGCCCTTCCCGCCTGAGGTAGCTGACGCTGCGCCGGTAACGTGCCAGCCTGTCGGGACCGACGGGAAAGTGGTGAGCCGTGGCGGACACTGTTCAGCAACTGCTACGCACCCGCGATGGCCGACTCCGCTCCGGCGATGAAATACGGCGACCGGGTGTGGAGTTGGCGCGAGCATCTGGGTGACGCCTCGGCTGAGGCCGCCGCATTGATCGGTATCGCCGACCCCAAACGGCCCTTGCACGTCGGTGCGCTGCTGGGCAACACGCCCGAGATGCTGACCGCGATGGCGGCGGCCGCACTCGGCGGATACGTGTTGTGCGGCATCAACGACACCCGTCGCGGCGCGGCACTGGCCAAAGACATCCTGCGGGCCGACTGTCAGATACTGCTCACCGACCCTGCGCACCGCGCACTGCTCGACGGGCTCGATCTGCCCGGCGTCCGCGTCATCGACATCTCGGTCGACGAGTGGTCTGGTTTGCTGGCAGCCGCCGGGCCGCTGGTGCCGCATCGCGAGGTCGAGCCCACCGACACCTTCATGATGATCTTCACCTCGGGCACCAGCGGCGAGCCGAAGGCGGTCCGGGTCACCCACCTGACCGTGATTTTCGCCGGCGCCAACCTGATCGAGCGGTTCGAGGTCGATTCATCCGGCGTCTGCTACTTGTCGATGCCGCTGTTTCACTCCAACGCGCTGCTGGCCGGCTGGAGCGTGGCGGTCGGCTCCGGTGCGGCGATGGTGCCCGCCATGTTCTCGGCATCGGGTTTGCTGCCCGATCTACGCCGCTACGGCGCGACCTACATGAACTACGTCGGCAAGCCGCTGGCCTACGTGCTGGCCACCCCCGAACAGCCCGACGACGCGGACAACCCGCTGCTGGTCGCGTTCGGCAACGAGGCAAGCGACCGCGACATCGCGGAGTTCAGTCGGCGTTTCGATTGCACGGTGTGGGACGGCTTCGGCTCCACCGAGGGCGCGATCATCATCACCCGCGAAGACGGCTGCCCGCCGGGCTCACTGGGCCAGGGCTTTCCCGGCGTGGGCATTTACAACCCGGACACGCTCACCGAATGCGCGGTGGCCCAATTCGACGAGGACGGCGCGCTGATCAACCCCGACGAAGCGATCGGCGAACTGGTCAACACGTCCGGCGCCGGCCTGTTCGCCGGCTACTACAACGACCAGGACGCCACCGACGCGCGACTCCGCCACGGGATGTTCTGGTCGGGCGACCTGGCCTACCGCGACGCCGACGGCTGGATCTACTTCGCCGGGCGCAGCGGCGACTGGCTGCGGGTCGACGGCGAAAACATGACGACGGCGCCCATCGAGCGCATCCTGCAACGGTTGCCGGCGATCAGCCAGGTGGCGGTGTACGCGGTACCCGACGAGCAGGTGGGTGACCAGGTGATGGCGGCGTTGGTGTTGGCGGACGACGCGGAGCTGACGCCCGGGGAGTTCGGCGAGTTCCTGGTCGGCCAGTCCGACCTGTCGCCCAAGGGCTGGCCGCGCCACGTGTGGATCACCGAGAGCCTGCCGTCCACCGCCACCAACAAAATCCTCAAGCGCGAGCTGAGCTCCCGGGGCTCCACTCCCGAGGGTGGCCTGCTGTGGACCCGCATCGGGCGTGAAACCACTTACACGGTGGTCGACCGAGGGGGCCGGCGAAGTACGAGGTCAGCCCCGGTTAGGGCGGGGAATGCGCAGCTGCCGGCGCGCGTTTAGGGGGAGAGCGGCTGACCTGGCATAATCGACAGCCGAAGTTCAGGTTCCGGTTCACGTCCGATTACAAGCTTCAGCAGGGCGACCCGGCGACCACGACCGAAGAGGACATCATGAAATCTGATATTCATCCCGCCTACGGCGAGACCACCGTGCTCTGCGGGTGTGGCAACACCTTCACGACCCGCAGCACCAAGGAAAGCGGCCACATCGTGGTCGAGGTGTGCTCGCAGTGCCACCCGTTCTACACCGGCAAGCAGAAGATTCTCGACAGCGGCGGTCGGGTCGCGCGTTTCGAGAAGCGCTACGGCAAGCGCAAGGCCGGCGCCGAGAAAGAGGCCTCGGCCGACAAGTAGTTGCAGCGACGCCCGAACTGTTGCGGAAACCGCACAGGCCGGGCGTCGTTTTGCGTTCGGATAACTTGACGCTGGATTGGAGGAGCTCAGCATGACGCAGGGCGTGCAGGCGATTGACGCGCTGCTGGCCGAACACGCCGAGCTCGAGCGTCAGCTGTCCGATCCCGAACTGCACAGCAATGCAGCCAATGCGCGCAAAGTCGGCCGTCGGTTCGCGCAGCTGGCGCCGATCGTCGCCACCCACCGCAAGCTGGAGTCGGTGCGAGGAGACCTCGAGACCGCACGTGAGCTGGCCGCCGACGACGCATCGTTCGTCGACGAAGTCACCGAACTGGAATCACGCGCCGCCGAGCTCGACACTCAGCTCACCGACATGCTGGCACCCCGCGACCCCCACGATGCCGACGACATCGTGCTCGAGGTCAAATCCGGTGAGGGAGGCGAAGAATCGGCCCTCTTTGCCGCGGACCTGGCCAGGATGTACATCCGCTACGCCGAGCGACACGGCTGGACCGTGACGGTATTGGACGAAACAAACTCGGACTTGGGCGGTTACAAGGACGCGACGCTCGCGATCGCCAGCAAGGGCGACACGGCCGACGGCGTCTGGTCGCGGATGAAGTTCGAAGGCGGAGTACACCGGGTACAGCGGGTGCCGGTCACCGAATCCCAAGGCCGCGTGCATACTTCGGCCGCCGGCGTGCTGGTCTACCCCGAACCTGAAGAAGTCGGCGAGGTGCAGATCGACGAGTCCGACCTGCGCATCGACGTCTACCGGTCATCCGGCAAGGGCGGCCAGGGCGTCAACACCACCGACTCGGCGGTGCGAATCACCCACCTGCCCACCGGGATTGTCGTCACCTGTCAGAACGAGCGGTCGCAGCTGCAGAACAAGACCCGCGCCTTGCAGGTGCTTGCCGCTCGCTTGCAGGCAATGGCCGAGGAGCAGGCGCTGGCCGACGCGTCGGCCGACCGCGCCAGCCAGATCCGCACCGTGGACCGCAGCGAACGCATCCGCACCTACAACTTCCCGGAGAACCGGATCACCGACCACCGCATCGGTTACAAGGCACACAATCTCGATCAGATTCTCGACGGCGACCTGGACGCATTATTCGACGCTCTGAGCGTCGCCGACAGGCAATCACGGCTGCAGCAGGCATGACGACTCGACTGCGGGGCGCGATCGACTCGGCCACGACGCTGCTCGCAGACGCCGGAATCGACTCCGCACGCTACGACGCCGAGGAGTTGGCCGCGCAGCTGACCGGCACCGAGCGTGGACGGCTGCCGCTGATCGATTCGCCCGACGACACCTTCTTCGATCGCTACCACGCCGCGATCGCGGCGCGATCACGCCGAGTGCCGCTGCAGCACATCACCGGCACGGCCGCATTCGGGCCGCTGACGCTGTTCGTCGGGCCCGGCGTTTTCATTCCGCGCCCGGAAACTGAAGTCATGTTGGAATGGGCTATCGCGCAATCTCTTCCGAAGGCTCCGGTCATCGTCGACCTCTGCACCGGTTCGGGTGCACTGGCGCTCGCACTGGCGCAACACTGGCCCGCAGCGCGGGTGCTCGGCATCGACGACTCCGATGCGGCACTCGAGTACGCGCGCAGAAACTCGGCAGGCACCACGGTCGAGTTATTGCGCGCTGACGTCACCGAGCCCGGCCTGCTAACCGAGCTCGACGGGCAGGTCGACCTCGTGGTGGCCAACCCGCCCTACGTGCCCGACGGCGTCGAGCTCGAACCCGAAGTCGCTGCAACATGATCCGCCGCATGCGGTGTTCGGGGGGCCGGACGGGATGACGGTCATCAGCGCCGTCGTCCGGCTCGCCGGCCGTTGGTTGCGTCCGGGCGGCTGCTTCGCCGTCGAGCACGACGACACCACGTCGTCGCCGACTTCCGAACTAATCAGCAGCACAGGTCTTTTCGATGACGTCGTCGCCCGATCAGATTTGACCGGACGGCCGAGGTTCGTCACGGCCCGCAGGAGGGCCGACTCGTGACTCGCGCCGTGACGATGCAGAGCGAAGCGATGAGGAGGAGCGGCGCTCGTGACTGACGTGTTCGACTGCGCCGATCCCGAACAGCGTTCCCGCGGAATCGCATCGGCAGCTGGCGGCCGTCAAAAATGGTCGGCTGGTGGTTCTTCCGACCGACACGGTTTACGGCATCGGTGCCGACGCTTTCGACAGCTCGGCGGTGTCCGCACTGCTGTCGGCCAAGCGCCGCGGGCGCGACATGCCCGTGCCGGTGCTGGTCGGCTCCTGGCACACCATCGACGGTCTTGCCTTGATGGTGTCGCAGGCAATGCGTGATCTGATCCGCGCATTCTGGCCGGGCGCGCTGAGCCTGGTGGTCCGGCAGGCGCCGTCCCTGCAGTGGGACCTCGGCGATGCCCGTGGCACGGTGATGCTGCGGATGCCGCTGCACCCGGTAGCCATTGAACTGTTGCGTGAGGTCGGGCCGATGGCGGTATCCAGCGCCAACGTCTCCGGCTCGCCGCCGGCCGTCGACGCCGACGACGCCCGCAGCCAGCTCGGCGACCTCGTCGACGTCTATCTCGACGCCGGTCCTTCGGCGCAGCAGGCCGCCTCGACCATCCTGGACCTGACCGGGCCCGAACCCCGCATTCGTCCGATCCGGACCGGTCAGCGCCGAGGGTATCGCCGCGGTGCTCGGTTTGGACGCCGCGAGTTTGACCGGCTGATCGCCGCGGGCGATTAAATCCGGTCTCAGGGTGGTGCAGTACGGTCTCGGGGTGGTTAGGGGTTTCCACGACCTGGCCGGCGGTCTGCTCGCTTTGTCTGACCGTGGCGCTGGTGTCCCGTTGCGTGAATTGGCGCTCGTCGGGCTCACGGCCGCGATCATCACCTACTTTGCGACGGGACCGGTACGCCTGCTGGCGACGCGGCTCGGCGCGGTGGCCTATCCACGCGAACGCGATGTGCACGTAACGCCGACGCCACGAATGGGCGGTTTGGCGATGTATCTCGGCGTCATCGCCGCGGTCTTCCTCGCCTCTCAGCTACCCGCTCTCACACGAGGTTTCGTCTACTCCTCGGGCATGCCAGCGGTGCTGGTGTCGGGCGCGGTGATCATGGGCATCGGCCTGATCGATGATCGGTGGGGTCTGGATGCGCTGACGAAATTCGCCGGTCAGATCACCGCGGCCAGTGTGCTGGTCACCATGGGTGTCGCCTGGAGCGTCCTCTACATCCCGCTGGGCGGCGTCGGCACCATCGTGTTAGACCAAGCCTCCTCGATCCTGCTCACGTTGGCGTTGACCGTGTCGATCGTCAACGCGATGAACTTCGTCGACGGCCTTGACGGGCTGGCCGCCGGTCTGGGCCTCATTACTGCATTGGCCATCTGCATGTTCTCGGTCGGCCTGCTGCGTGATCACGGGGGTGACGTGCTGTTTTACCCGCCGGCGGTCATTTCGGTGGTACTGGCCGGGGCGTGCCTGGGCTTCTTGCCGCACAACTTCCACCCGGCCAAGATCTTCATGGGGGACTCGGGTTCGATGCTGATCGGCCTGATGTTGGCCGCCGCGTCGACGACGGCTGCGGGACCGATTTCGCAGAACGCTTACGGCGCCCGCGATGTGTTTGCTCTGCTGTCGCCGTTCTTGTTGGTCGTGGCGGTCATGTTCGTGCCGATGCTCGACCTACTGTTGGCGATCGTGCGACGGACCCGAGCGGGTCGTAGCGCGTTCAGCCCCGACAAAATGCATCTGCATCACCGCTTGCTGCAGATCGGTCATTCACATCGCCGCGTCGTGCTGATCATCTATTTATGGGTGGGCATAGTTGCATTCGGCACCGCGAGCACAATTTTCTTCAATCCGCGCGATACCGCGGCGGTGATGCTGGGCGCCATCGCGATCGCGGTTATCGCCACGTTGATCCCGTTGCTTCGCCGCAGCGACGACGCCTACGACGAGGAGTAGTAGGGTCGTCTCCGATGTGGTACGGTGCTGGTAGAACCCGAATAAACCTCGCGGGTTGCCGGCCACCGGCCATCGGATTTGCCTCCGATTGGACGGACGTACGACCGACAAAGGGGAGCTGTCCCTTGGGTGATGCGAGTGCGGTGATTGCCCTCCGATACGCTCAACGGGCCACGCCACGATCAACCAGACAACTCCCCCCTAGCGAGGACTGAGGTGCAGAAGTGACAACGCCAGCGCAAGACGCGCCGTTGGTGTTTCCCTCGGTTGCTTTCCGGCCGATTCGTCTTCTCGCCATCTCGCTTGGACTGACCGTCGTCGCGGTCGCCGCGGCGGGTGCGCTCCACCATCCAATGGTCGGCGCTTTCTTCGGTGTGGGGCTGCTGCTGGGTTTGCTCAACGCCATCGGTGTGCAGCGTTCGGTCGCGGCGATCACCGCCGAAGCGCATCCACTGAAGAAGAAGATGGCGATGAACTCGGCCAGCAGGCTGCTGATCATCACCGTGGTCGGCCTGGCCGTCGCATTCGTTTTCCGACCCGCCGGCCTGGGTGTGCTATTCGGTCTTGCGCTGTTCCAGGTTCTGCTGGTGATGTCAACCGCGCTGCCGGTCTGGAAGAAGCTGCGCACCGGGGCCGCCGACGGTGGCTGGGACGGTGGCGGCGCCAAGGGAGGTAAGGGAGTAGAAGGGAATGGCAACAGCGATGAGTGAGATGCTCCTGGCTGAGGGCGCCATCGAGGTCGGTCATCACGAGACCGCGCAGTGGCTCGGTCTGACCGTCAACGTCGACACCGTGGCGTCCGCTGCCCTCGCCGCAGTCATCGTCATCGCGCTGGCATTCTTCTTGCGGTCCAAGGTCACCTCCACCGGCGTGCCTGGCGGCGTCCAGTTGTTCTTCGAGGCGATCACCATCCAGATGCGCAACCAGATCGAATCCGCGATCGGGATGAAAATCGCGCCATTTGTGTTGCCGCTGGCCGTCACGCTGTTCGTGTACATCCTGATCTCAAACTGGCTGTCGGTGCTGCCTGTGCAGTACACCGACCCGTCGGGCGGGGCTCCGAAAGAGTTGTTCGCCCCGCCGGCGTCGGACATCAACTATGTGTTGGCATTGGCGCTGTTTGTGTTCCTCTGCTACCACCTGGCCGGCATCTGGCGCAGCGGGCTCGTTGGGTACCCCGCCAAGATTCTCAAGGGGCACGTGTGGAACACCCTGCCGAAAGCCGTTGGGGTGATCTTCTCGCCGATCAACGTGGTTGAAGAAGTCGCCAAGCCGATCTCGTTGTCGCTCCGACTTTTCGGCAACATGTTCGCCGGCGGCATCCTGATCGCGCTGATCGCGCTTTTCCCGCCGTACATCATGTGGGCGCCCAACGCGATCTGGAAGGCATTCGACCTGTTCGTCGGTGCGATCCAGGCGTTCATCTTCGCGCTGCTGACCGTCTTGTACTTCAGTCAATCGATGGAGCTGGAAGGGGAGGAGCATTAGGACGGCCACAAACCCCGGCTTCCGCACTACCCGCAGACCCTTACCAAATATCAAGGAGGATAAGCAATGAACCCCACAATCGCGGCCGGCGCCCTCATCGGCGGTGGACTGATCATGGCCGGTGGTGCCATCGGCGCCGGTGTCGGTGACGGTATCGCCGGTAACGCGCTGATCGCCGGTATCGCCCGGCAGCCCGAGGCGCAGGGTCGGCTGTTCGTTCCATTCTTCATCACCGTGGGTTTGGTCGAGGCCGCCTACTTCATCAACCTGGCCTTCATGGCGTTGTTCGTCTTCGCCACCCCGGTCAAGTAGATAGTCGAGATGGGTGACATGAGCGCTGTCGTCCTGGCTGCCGCCAGCCAGGCTGAGGGAGGCGGTAACAACTTCCTCCTCCCCAACGGCACCTTCTTCGTTGTGCTGCTCATCTTCTTGGTCGTGCTCGGCGTGATCGGTACCTTCGTGGTGCCGCCGATCATGAAGGTGCTGAACGAGCGCGAGAACATGGTCACCAAGACGCTGGCCGACAACAAAGAATCGGCCGAGCAATTTGCCGCCGCGCGTGAGGACTACGAGAAGGCGTTGTCTGAAGCTCGGGTGAAGGCATCGGCGGCGCGCGACGATGCCCGGGCAGAGGGTCGTAAGGTTCTCGACGAAATGCGTTCGCGCGCTGAAGAACAGGTTTCCTCGACGCTGCAGGACGCCTCCGAGCAACTCAAGCAGGACGGGGACGCGGTGGCGGCGGATCTGCTCTCCCGGGTGGATAGCATGTCCACGACGTTGGCCAGCCGCATCCTCGGCGTCGAGGTCGCGACGGCAGTCACAGCCACCGGGTCAGGTCGGTAGCGAAGATGTCGACATTCCTCGGGCAGCTGTTCGGATTCGGCGTCATCGTGTGGCTGGTATGGCGTTACGTCGTGCCGCCGGTACGCAAAATGATGGTCGATCGGCAGAACGTGGTGCGTCAGCAGTTGGACGACGCCGCCGCTGCCGCCGCTCGGCTCGCGGAAGCGAGCCAAGCTCACGAGAAAGCGCGCAAAGACGCCAAGGCAGAAGCGGAGCGGATTACCGAAGAGGCCCACGCCGACGCCGAACGCATTGCCGAACAACTGCGGACTCAAGCCGATGCAGAGGTCGAGCGCGTCAAAGTTCAGGGCGCTAAGCAGGTCGAGCTACTACGAGCGCAGTTGGTTCGCCAGCTGCGCCAGGATTTCGGTGCCGAATCCGTGCGGCGGGCAGGCGAATTGGTGCGCAGCTATGTCTCCGATTCGGCCCAGCAGTCGGCGACGGTCGACCGCTTTCTCGATGACCTTGACGCCATGGCACCCTCCGAGGCGGACGTCCAGCACCCCATAGCAGAGAAGATGCGTTCGGCTAGCCGACTGGCGTTGGACAGCTTGATGAAGCGGTTCGGTGAGATAGCCAAAGACCTTGACGACAGCGGGCTTTCCACCCTGGCCGACGAACTGACATCGTTCGCCGCATTGTTGGATCGCGAGACCGTCGTCACCCGGTATCTAACTATGCCGGCTGAGGACGCCGCGCCCAGAGTCCGGCTGCTCGAGCGGCTGGTGTCCGACAAAGTCGGAGAGCCCACGCTCGACATCCTCAAGACGGCCGTCTCGCAACGCTGGTCGGCCGACACCGATCTGGTCGACGCTGTCGAGCTCGTGTTGCGGCAAGCATTGCTGACCCGCGCCGAACATGCCGGCACCGTTGACGAGGTAGAAGATCAGTTGTTTTGGTTCAGCCGCATCGTAGATGTTCAGCCGCGCCTCTCCATCTTGCTTGGTGACTACGAAACACCGGCCGATAGCCGGGTTCGGTTGCTGCGCAACGTGCTGGAAAGTGCAAGCACCAACGTCAATCCCATCGCGGTTGACTTGCTTTCCAAGACGGTCGAGTTGTTGCGGGGCGAACCGGCCGAGAAGGCGGTGCTTACTCTCGCCGAAGTGGCGGTCGCTCGCCGTCGCGAAGTGGTCGCACACGTTAGCGTGGCCACTGAACTGAGCGATGCCCAGCACACCCGACTCACCGAGGTGCTGAGCCGGATATACGGCCACCCGGTGACAGTGCAGATGCAAATCGACCCCGAGCTGCTCGGCGGGCTCGCAATTTCGGTCGGCGACGAGGTCATCGACGGTACGCTTTCGTCTCGTCTCGCCGCGGCCCAGACCCAGTTGCCAGACTGAAACACCAGCTAGTCAACACATCAACAAGCAGGAAGAACGAAAAGCCATGGCAGAGTTGACAATCTCCGCTGACGACATTCAGGGCGCGATCGAAGAATACGTTGGCTCCTTTACCTCCGACACCGCCCGGGAGGAGGTCGGCACGGTCGTCGACGCCGGCGACGGTATTGCGCACGTTGAGGGCTTGCCGTCGGTGATGACCCAAGAGCTCCTGGAATTTCCCGGCGGGGTTTTGGGCGTGGCGCTCAACCTCGACGAGCACAGCGTCGGCGCGGTGATCCTGGGTGACTTCGAGAAGATCGAACAGAGCCAGCAGGTCAAGCGAACCGGCGAGGTGCTATCGGTACCGGTCGGCGATGGGTTCCTTGGCCGGGTCGTCAACCCGCTTGGCCACCCGATCGACGGTCGCGGTGACATCGAAGCCGCCGACCGCAGGGCGTTGGAGATCCAGGCCCCGTCGGTGGTGCAGCGCCAGGGCGTCAAAGAGCCACTGCAGACCGGTATCAAGGCCATCGACGCCATGACACCGATCGGACGTGGACAGCGTCAGCTGATCATCGGCGACCGCAAGACGGGCAAGACCTCGGTATGTGTGGACACCATCCTCAACCAGCGGCAGAACTGGGAATCCGGCGATGAGAAAAAGCAGGTGCGGTGTGTCTACGTAGCTATCGGGCAGAAGGGCACCACGATCGCCTCCGTCCACCACACGCTAGAAGAGGGCGGCGCGATGGACTACACGACGATCGTCGCCGCGCCCGCATCTGACGCTGCCGGCTTCAAATGGCTTGCGCCATATACCGGTTCGGCGATCGCTCAGCACTGGATGTATGAGGGCAAGCATGTGCTGATCGTGTTCGACGACCTGAGCAAGCAGGCCGAGGCCTACCGCGCGATCTCGCTGCTGCTGCGCCGCCCGCCGGGCCGCGAGGCCTACCCGGGCGATGTCTTCTATTTGCACTCGCGCTTGCTGGAGCGCTGCGCCAAGCTTTCCGACGAACTCGGTGGCGGATCGCTGACCGGCCTGCCGATTATCGAGACCAAGGCGAACGACATCTCGGCCTACATTCCGACCAACGTCATCTCGATCACCGACGGGCAGTGCTTCCTGGAGTCCGACCTGTTCAACCAGGGCGTCCGGCCCGCGATCAACGTCGGCGTGTCGGTGTCCCGCGTAGGTGGTGCGGCGCAGATCAAGGCCATGAAGGAAGTGGCCGGATCGCTGCGGCTGGACCTGTCGCAGTACCGCGAACTGGAGTCGTTCGCGGCCTTTGCCTCGGACTTGGACGCCACGTCAAAAGCACAGTTGGAGCGGGGTGCTCGACTCGTCGAACTGCTCAAGCAACCGCAGAACCAACCGGTGCCGGTTGAGGAGCAGGTGGTTGCGATCTTCCTCGGTACCGGTGGTCACCTGGATTCAGTTCCGGTCGAGGACGTGCGGCGGTTCGAAGTTGAGTTCCTCGACCATATTCGGGCGTCGGAAGCGGGCATTCTGTCCGAGATTCGGGAATCCCAAAAGCTCACCGAA
This sequence comes from uncultured Actinomycetota bacterium, assembly GCA_963791535.1. Taxonomy (GTDB): domain Bacteria; phylum Actinomycetota; class Actinomycetes; order Mycobacteriales; family Mycobacteriaceae; genus Mycobacterium. Next base: position 83,924 of record CAWBSW010000024.1, read on the forward strand.
GAGACGGAAAACAAGTTGATCGAGGCGATCAAGGAGTTCAAGAAGGGCTTCGCGGCCACCGGCGGCGGCTCGGTGGTGCCCGACGAGCACGTGGAAGCCCTCGACGAGGAAAAGGTGGCGAAAGAAGTGGTTGAGGTCCACAAGCCCGCACCGCCGGAGCAGAAGAAGTAATCGAGTATGGCTGCCACACTTCGCGAACTGCGGGGTCGGATCCGCTCCGCTGGGTCGATCAAAAAGATCACCAAGGCGCAGGAAATGATCGCGACGTCGCGTATCGGCAAGGCGCAGGCGCGGCTGAAGGAGGCTCGGCCCTACGCCACCGAGATCACCCGCATGCTCACCACTCTGGCCGCCGAAGCCGCTTTGGACCACCCGTTGTTGGTCGAGCACGCCGAACCGAAACGAGCCGGTGTGCTAGTGGTCTCGTCTGACCGTGGCCTTTGCGGCGCCTACAACGCCGGCGCCTTCCGCCGAGCCGAGGAACTTTTCTCGCTGCTACGGGAAAGCGGCAAAACGCCGGTGCTCTACACCGTCGGCCGTAAAGCGCTGGGCTACTACAGATTCCGAAACTGGGACATCACTGAGTCGTGGACAGGCTTCTCCGAGCGACCCAGCTACCAGGATGCCGCGACGGTGGCTGAGACATTGGTGAAGGCGTTCATGGCCGGCGCCGAGGTCGACGGCGAGCGTTCGGACCAGGACGGGCCCGCGGGGGTCGACGAGCTGCACATCGTCTACACCGAGTTCAAGTCGATGATGTCGCAGTCGGCGGAGGCGCACCGCATCGCGCCGATGGTTGTGGAGTACGTCGAAGACGCCGGCCCGTACACGTTGTACTCATTCGAGCCGGATGCAACGACGTTGTTCGAGTCGCTATTGCCGCGCTACCTGACGACCCGCGTGTATGCGGCGCTGCTCGAGTCCGCGGCATCAGAGCTGGCATCGCGTCAACGGGCAATGAAGTCGGCGAGCGACAACGCCGACGATCTCATCAAGGCCCTGACTCTCGAGGCCAACCGTGAACGCCAAGCCCAAATCACCCAGGAAATCAGCGAAATCGTCGGTGGCGCAAACGCGCTCGCCGATGCGTCTAAATAGGCCCCATCAGAAAGCGAAGAAGATATGGCTGCTAGCACTCAGACGGTCGAAGAACTCCAAGGACACCGACACGCACGGCCGCGTCGTGCGGATTACCGGACCCGTTGTCGACGTCGAGTTTCCGCGTGGCTCGGTGCCGGAGTTGTTCAACGCTCTGCACGCCGACGTCACGTACGAGGAGCTCGCGAAGACGTTGACACTGGAAGTAGCGCACCACCTCGGCGACAACCTGGTCCGCACCATCTCGATGCAGCCGACCGACGGGCTGGTGCGCGGCGTCGAGGTGATCGACACCGGAGCCTCGATTTCGGTGCCGGTCGGCGACGGTGTCAAGGGCCACGTGTTCAACACACTGGGCCACTGCCTGGACGAGCCAGGCTACGGAGAAGATTTCGATCACTGGGCCATTCACCGCAAGCCGCCGCCGTTCGACGAGCTGGAACCGCGCACCGAGATGCTCGAGACCGGTCTGAAGGTCGTCGACTTGCTGACGCCGTACGTGCGCGGCGGCAAGATCGCGCTGTTCGGTGGTGCGGGCGTGGGCAAAACAGTTCTTATTCAGGAGATGATCAACCGCATCGCCCGAAACTTCGGCGGCACCTCGGTGTTCGCCGGTGTGGGCGAACGCACCCGCGAGGGCAATGACCTGTGGGTCGAGCTTGGCGAAGCTGACGTGCTCAAGGACACCGCGCTGGTGTTCGGTCAGATGGACGAGCCGCCCGGCACCCGTATGCGAGTGGCGTTGTCGGCTTTGACGATGGCCGAGTACTTCCGCGACGAGCAGGGCCAGGACGTGCTGTTGTTCATCGACAACATCTTCCGGTTCACCCAGGCCGGATCCGAGGTCTCCACGCTGCTCGGTCGGATGCCCTCGGCGGTGGGGTATCAGCCCACGCTGGCCGACGAAATGGGTGAGCTCCAGGAGCGGATCACCTCGACACGTGGTAAGTCCATCACCTCGATGCAAGCCGTGTACGTGCCCGCGGACGACTACACTGACCCGGCGCCGGCGACGACGTTCGCACACCTTGACGCGACCACCGAGCTGTCCCGAAATGTGTTCTCCAAGGGCATCTTCCCCGCCGTGGACCCATTGGCGTCCAGCTCCACCATTTTGGACCCCGCAGTGGTCGGCGACGAGCACTACCGGGTGGCGCAGGAAGTCATCCGGATTCTGCAGCGCTACAAGGACCTACAAGACATCATCGCGATTCTTGGTATGGACGAGCTGTCCGAAGAGGACAAGCAACAGGTCAACCGGGCGCGACGCATCGAGCGGTTCCTCTCGCAGAACATGATGGCCGCCGAACAGTTCACCGGTCAGCCCGGTTCCACCGTGCCGGTGAAGGAAACCATCGAGGCGTTCGACAAGCTCGCAAAGGGCGATTTCGACCATGTGCCGGAGCAGGCGTTCTTCTTGATCGGCGGCCTTGACGACCTGGCCAAGAAGGCTGAAAGCTTCGGCGCCAAGCTGTGATGCGTTCTTGCCAGCGGCGAAAGGTGGCTTGACATGGCGGACCTGAATGTGGAGATCGTTGCCGTCGACCGGAAGATCTGGTCGGGCCAGGCGACGTTCATCTTCACCCGCACCACCGTTGGCGAGATCGGTATCCTGCCAAGGCATATCCCGCTGGTGGCGCAGCTGGTCGACGATGCCATGGTTCGCGTCGAACGTGAAGGCGAGAACGACCTGCGCATCGCGGTGGACGGCGGCTTTCTGTCGGTGACCGAGGAGGGGGTCAGCATCCTCGCCGAATCCGCGGAATTCGAATCGGAGATCGACGAGGCTGCGGCCAAAGAGGATTCGGAGTCAGACGATCCCCGCATCGCCGCCCGAGGGCGGGCCAGACTGCGCGCTGTCGGCGCGCTCGACTAGCGGGCCGCGGCGATGAGCGCGCTCATGATTGCCATGATCGTGCTCGTCGCCGTGTTGGGAATTGCCGTCGTCGCCTTGAGTTATCGCTTGTGGAAGCTGCGCCAGGGTGGGACCGCGGCGATCATGCGGGATATCCCGGCGGTCGGGGGCCATGGATGGCGCCACGGCGTCATCCGCTACCGGGGTGGTGATGCCGCCTTCTACCGATTGTCCAGTGTTCGCTTGTGGCCGGATCGTCAGCTCAACAGGCGTGGTGTGGAGATCATTTCGCGGCGTTCACCGCGCGGTGACGAGTTCGACATCATGACTGAAGAGATCATTGTGTTGGAACTGCGCGACACAACGCAGGACCGCAGGGCGGGTTATGAAATCGCGCTGGACCGAGGCGCATTGACCGCTTTCCAGTCGTGGTTGGAATCACGTCCCTCGCCACGCGCGCGACGCCGTGGCACCTGATCTACGGGTTTACTTGCTCGGGCTCGCCCGTGCTGTCCGCCGCCCGGTTGCCACAGCACGTCGCCGTCGGGGTTGGCCAGCCGGCACAAGATAAACAACAAGTCGGACAACCGATTCAGATACTTGGCCGGCAGCGGACTGACATCCGACGGGTGCATTTCGATCGCGGACCACGCCGAGCGCTCGGCGCGGCGCACTGTCGTGCGGGCGACATGCAGCAGCGCCGAAAGTGGCGAACCGCCAGGGAGCACAAAGGAGTTGAGTGCCGGCAGGCCTTCGTTGAACTCGTCGCACCACTTCTCGAGTCGATCGATGTATGACTCCGTGATGCGCAACGGAGGATACTTCGGATTCTCCACAACCGGCGTTGACAGATCTGCACCGGCGTCGAACAGGTCGTTCTGGACCTGTCGCAAGACGTCCGTTAGGTCTTGTTTCGGGTTTCCCAGCGCGAGCGCAACGCCGATCGCCGAGTTGGCTTCGTCGCAGTCGGCGTATGCCACCAGCCGCGCGTCGTTCTTGGAGACCCGCGAGAAATCGCTCAATCCCGTGGTTCCGTTGTCGCCGGTCCGGGTATAGATGCGGGTCAGGTGTACTGCCATGACTAAAAACCGTACCGCTCTGACCGCCATGCCGACTGACAGGTCGATACCGCTTCACTAAACTAACCCGGGTGGCCGAGCGATTCGTGGTGACCGGTGGCAGTCGGTTGTCGGGCAAAGTCGCTGTTGGTGGCGCAAAGAATAGCGTTCTCAAGTTGATGGCTGCAACCCTTCTCGCTGAAGGCACCAGCACGATCACCAACTGCCCCGACATCCTCGACGTCCCGCTGATGGCGGAGGTGCTGAGGGGCCTGGGCGCCACGGTCGAACTGGCCGGTGCAACCGTGCGCATCACCTCCCCGGATGAGCCGAAATACGACGCCGACTTCGCCGCGGTCCGTCAGTTCCGAGCCTCGGTCTGCGTGCTCGGCCCGCTCGTCGGGCGGTGCAAGCGGGCCAAAGTCGCTCTGCCGGGCGGTGACGCCATCGGGTCACGGCCGCTGGACATGCACCAGGCCGGTCTGCGGCAGTTGGGAGCCGTCTGCAATATCGAGCACGGCTGTGTCGTTGCCCACGCAGATACCTTGCGGGGCGCGGAAATTCAGTTGGAGTTCCCGTCAGTGGGGGCCACCGAAAACATCTTGATGGCTGCGGTGTTGGCGGAGGGCGTCACCACTATTCACAATGCAGCGCGCGAACCCGACGTGGTCGACCTGTGCACGATGTTGAACCAGATGGGTGCGCAGGTCGAAGGCGCCGGTTCGCCGACGATGTCCATTACCGGTGTACCCCGGCTGTACCCGACGGAGCATCGCGTGATCGGCGACCGGATCGTGGCCGCCACCTGGGGCATCGCCGCAGCGATGACCCGCGGTGACATCACGGTCACCGGGGTTGATCCGGCGCATCTTCAGGTTGTGCTGCACAAACTGCACGACGTGGGCGCCACCGTTACCCAGACTGACGACAGTTTTCGGGTGACGCAGTACGAGCGCCCCAAGGCCGTCAATGTCGCGACGTTGCCGTTCCCGGGGTTCCCGACGGATCTGCAGCCGATGGCGATTGGCCTGGCGTCGATCGCCGATGGCACATCAATGATTACCGAGAATGTGTTCGAGGCACGGTTCCGTTTTGTCGAGGAGATGATCCGCCTTGGCGCCGACGCCCGCACCGACGGGCACCATGCCGTCGTGCGAGGCCTCCCACAGTTATCGAGTGCACCCGTGTGGTCATCGGACATCCGGGCCGGCGCCGGTCTGGTGCTGGCCGGATTGGTCGCCGACGGTGACACCGAGGTGCACGATGTCTTTCACATCGACCGCGGCTATCCGCTGTTCGTGGAGAATCTGGCCAGTCTCGGAGCGGAGATTGAGCGCGTAGAGTAGTTGAGATATAACGACTCTCGCCGGTCCTAGGCGGAGCGGCAGCGAGTTGACCGTGCCTGTGCCGCAGAGTATAGTGGCAGGGTTGCCTGTTAATGGGTGTTGTTTGAGAACTCAATAGTGTGTTTGGTGGTTTTGTTTTTGTTGTTGTTTTTTTGGCCATGCTCTGGCGCCCCGTGTTGGGGTGTGGTCGTTTTTTTGGATGCCAGTTTTTGGTGTCTTGCTGTTGGTCGGATTTTCTCTGATTTGAATGCTGCCCTGCCGGTTGTGGTGGGGGGTTTTTGTTTGGAGAGTTTGATCCTGGCTCAGGACGAACGCTGGCGGCGTGCTTAACACATGCAAGTCGAACGGAAAGGCCCCTTCGGGGGTGCTCGAGTGGCGAACGGGTGAGTAACACGTGGGTGATCTGCCCTGCACTTCGGGATAAGCTTGGGAAACTGGGTCTAATACCGGATAGGACCATGGCATGCATGTGCTGTGGTGGAAAGTTTTTAACGGTGTGGGATGGGCCCGCGGCCTATCAGCTTGTTGGTGGGGTGATGGCCTACCAAGGCGACGACGGGTAGCCGGCCTGAGAGGGTGTCCGGCCACACTGGGACTGAGATACGGCCCAGACTCCTACGGGAGGCAGCAGTGGGGAATATTGCACAATGGGCGCAAGCCTGATGCAGCGACGCCGCGTGGGGGATGACGGCCTTCGGGTTGTAAACCTCTTTCACCATCGACGAAGGCCCGCTTTTGGGTGGGTTGACGGTAGGTGGAGAAGAAGCACCGGCCAACTACGTGCCAGCAGCCGCGGTAATACGTAGGGTGCGAGCGTTGTCCGGAATTACTGGGCGTAAAGAGCTCGTAGGTGGTTTGTCGCGTTGTTCGTGAAATTCCCTGGCTTAACTGGGGGCGTGCGGGCGATACGGGCAGACTGGAGTACTGCAGGGGAGACTGGAATTCCTGGTGTAGCGGTGGAATGCGCAGATATCAGGAGGAACACCGGTGGCGAAGGCGGGTCTCTGGGCAGTAACTGACGCTGAGGAGCGAAAGCGTGGGGAGCGAACAGGATTAGATACCCTGGTAGTCCACGCCGTAAACGGTGGGTACTAGGTGTGGGTTTCCTTCCTTGGGATCCGTGCCGTAGCTAACGCATTAAGTACCCCGCCTGGGGAGTACGGCCGCAAGGCTAAAACTCAAAGGAATTGACGGGGGCCCGCACAAGCGGCGGAGCATGTGGATTAATTCGATGCAACGCGAAGAACCTTACCTGGGTTTGACATGCACAGGACGCCGGTAGAGATATCGGTTCCCTTGTGGTCTGTGTGCAGGTGGTGCATGGCTGTCGTCAGCTCGTGTCGTGAGATGTTGGGTTAAGTCCCGCAACGAGCGCAACCCTTGTCTCATGTTGCCAGCGGGTAATGCCGGGGACTCGTGAGAGACTGCCGGGGTCAACTCGGAGGAAGGTGGGGATGACGTCAAGTCATCATGCCCCTTATGTCCAGGGCTTCACACATGCTACAATGGCCGGTACAAAGGGCTGCGATGCCGTGAGGTGAAGCGAATCCTTTAAAGCCGGTCTCAGTTCGGATCGGGGTCTGCAACTCGACCCCGTGAAGTCGGAGTCGCTAGTAATCGCAGATCAGCAACGCTGCGGTGAATACGTTCCCGGGCCTTGTACACACCGCCCGTCACGTCATGAAAGTCGGTAACACCCGAAGCCAGTGGCCTAACCCTTGTGGGGGGAGCTGTCGAAGGTGGGATCGGCGATTGGGACGAAGTCGTAACAAGGTAGCCGTACCGGAAGGTGCGGCTGGATCACCTCCTTTCTAAGGAGCACCACGAAAAGGCCCTCGCATCAGGCGGGAGCCGAGCCGTGTAGGGGTGTTGGGCTGTAGTGGCCCGCACCGGGTGCACAACAACAAATCGTCTTGTTCAAGACAGCGGGATCGCCGGCACACTATTGGGTCCTGAGGCAACACCGGGGCTCCCTGTTTGGGGGTGGTGTTGTCGCTCCATCTTGGTGGTGGGGTGTGGTGTTTGGTAATTGGATAGTGGTTGCGAGCATCAAAGGGATGCGCTGCCCTGTGGTGGGTGGTGTGTTCTTTTGTGCAATTTTGAATCAAATACACTTTGGTTTTTGTGTTTGTAAGTGTTTTAGGGCGCATGGTGGATGCCTTGGCATCGAGAGCCGATGAAGGACGTGGGAGGCTGCGATATGCCTCGGGGAGCTGTCAACCGAGCGTGGATCCGAGGATGTCCGAATGGGGTAACCCGGCACGAGTGATGTCGTGTCACCTGTATCGGTGAATATATAGGGTGCAGGAGGGAACGCGGGGAAGTGAAACATCTCAGTACCCGTAGGAGAAGAAAACAAAAGTGATTCCGCTAGTAGTGGCGAGCGAACGCGGAGGATGGCTAAACCGCATGCATGTGATACCCGGCGGGGGTTGTGTGTGCGGGGTTGTGGGGTCTGTGTTCCTCTTACCGCCGTAAGGGGCAGCAGTGAGAAAACGGTGTGGTTAGTCGAAGTGGCCTGGGATGGTCTGCCGTAGACGGTGAGAGCCCGGTAGGTGAAAACATGCTGTCTGTTGTGCGCAGTGTCCCGAGTAGCAGCGGGCCCGTGGAATCTGCTGTGAATCTGCCGGGACCACCCGGTAAGCCTGAATACTTCTCGATGACCGATAGCGGATTAGTACCGTGAGGGAATGGTGAAAAGTACCCCGGGAGGGGAGTGAAAGAGTACCTGAAACCGTGTGCCTACAAGCCGTCAGAGCCCTTCCTTTGGGGTGGGGTGATGGCGTGCCTTTTGAAGAATGAGCCTGCGAGTCAGGGACATGTCGCGAGGTTAACCCGGGTGGGGTAGCCGCAGCGAAAGCGAGTCTGAATAGGGCGTTGCAGTGGCGTGTTCTGGACCCGAAGCGGAGTGATCTACCCATGGCCAGGGTGAAGCGCGGGTAAGACCGCGTGGAGGCCCGAACCCACTTAGGTTGAAGACTGAGGGGATGAGTTGTGGGTAGGGGTGAAAGGCCAATCAAACTCCGTGATAGCTGGTTCTCCCCGAAATGCATTTAGGTGCAGCGTTGCGTGGTTCTTACGGAGGTAGAGCTACTGGATGGCCGATGGGCCCTACTAGGTTACTGACGTCAGCCAAACTCCGAATGCCGGTGGGGCAAAGCGTGGCAGTGAGACGGCGGGGGATAAGCTCCGTGCGTCGAAAGGGAAACAGCCCAGATCGCCGGCTAAGGCCCCTAAGCGTGTGCTAAGTGGGAAAGGATGTGCAGTCGCCTAGACAACCAGGAGGTTGGCTTAGAAGCAGCCACCCTTGAAAGAGTGCGTAATAGCTCACTGGTCAAGTGATTGTGCGCCGATAATGTAGCGGGGCTCAAGCACACCGCCGAAGCCGCGGCAACACGTCAGTGTTGGGTAGGGGAGCGTCCCCTCACCGGTGAAGCCACAGAGTGATCTAGTGGTGGAGGTGTGGGGAGTGAGAATGCAGGCATGAGTAGCGATAAGGCAAGTGAGAACCTTGCCCGCCGAAAGACCAAGGGTTCCTGGGCCAGGCCAGTCCGCCCAGGGTGAGTCGGGACCTAAGGCGAGGCCGACAGGCGTAGTCGATGGACAACGGGTTGATATTCCCGTACCCGTGTGTGCGCGCCCGTGATGAATCAATGCTGCTAACCACCCAAAAGGTGGCCGATCAATCCCCTTCGGGGGTGCGAGGGCCACCGGCTGCGTGGGACCCGCATTGGTAGTAGTCAAGCGATGGGGTGACGCAGGAAGGTAGCCGTACCAGTCAGTGGTAACACTGGGGCAAGCCCGTAGGACGAGATCTAGGTAAATCCGGGTCTCATATGTCTAAGAGGTGATGCATAGCCGGATGAGGTGAATTCGGTGATCCTATGCTGCCAAGAAAAGCCTCTAGCGAGCACACACACGGCCCGTACCCCAAACCGACACAGGTGGTCAGGTAGAGAATACCGAGGCGTACGAGAGAACTATGGTTAAGGAACTCGGCAAAATGCCCCCGTAACTTCGGGAGAAGGGGGGCCCCCACACCGTCAACACCTTCGCGGTGGGCAGCGGGAGGGGGTCGCAGAAACCAGTGAGAAGCGACTGTTTACTAAAAACACAGGTCCGTGCGAAGTCGCAAGACGAGGTATACGGACTGACGCCTGCCCGGTGCTGGAAGGTTAAGAGGACCCGTTAACCCTCGGGTGAAGCGGAGAATTTAAGCCCCAGTAAACGGCGGTGGTAACTATAACCATCCTAAGGTAGCGAAATTCCTTGTCGGGTAAGTTCCGACCTGCACGAATGGCGTAACGACTTCTCAACTGTCTCAACCATAGACTCGGCGAAATTGCACTACGAGTAAAGATGCTCGTTACGCGCGGCAGGACGAAAAGACCCCGGGACCTTCACTACAACTTGGTATTGATGTTCGGTACGGTTTGTGTAGGATAGGTGGGAGACTGTGAAACAATTACGCCAGTAATTGCGGAGTCGTTGTTGAAATACCACTCTGATCGTATTGGACCTCTAACCTCGAACCGTCTAACCGGTTCAGGAACAGTGCCTGGCGGGTAGTTTAACTGGGGCGGTTGCCTCCTAAAATGTAACGGAGGCGCCCAAAGGTTCCCTCAACCTGGACGGCAATCAGGTGTCGAGTGCAAGTGCACAAGGGAGCTTGACTGCAAGACCTACACGTCAAGCAGGGACGAAAGTCGGGACTAGTGATCCGGCACCCCCGAGTGGAAGGGGTGTCGCTCAACGGATAAAAGGTACCCCGGGGATAACAGGCTGATCTTCCCCAAGAGTCCATATCGACGGGATGGTTTGGCACCTCGATGTCGGCTCGTCGCATCCTGGGGCTGGAGCAGGTCCCAAGGGTTGGGCTGTTCGCCCATTAAAGCGGCACGCGAGCTGGGTTTAGAACGTCGTGAGACAGTTCGGTCTCTATCCGCCGCGCGCGTCAGAAGCTTGAGGAAACCTGTCCCTAGTACGAGAGGACCGGGACGGACGAACCTCTGGTCCACCAGTTGTCCCACCAGGGGCACCGCTGGATAGCCACGTTCGGACAGGATAACCGCTGAAAGCATCTAAGCGGGAAACCCCCTCCAAGACCAGGCTTCTCACCCATCAAGTGGGATAAGGCCCCCCGCAGACCACGGGATCAATAGACCAGACCTACAAACCCCGCAAGGGGCGCAGGGAACTGGCACTAACCGGCCGAAAACTTACACACACACCGCAACCACACCATCCCACCAAACACCACCCCCACCACCAAAACACACCCGAACACCGACACAACAAATTAAATAAAGTTACGGCGGCCACAGCGACAGGGAAACGCCCGGACCCATCCCGAACCCGGAAGCTAAGCCTGCCAGCGCCGATGATACTACCCAACCCGGGTGGAAAAGTAGGACACCGCCGAACACACACCCAAAAAAGGGCACCCACACGGTGCCCTTTTTTGCGTCAACAGGTATTAATCGAAAAGCGTCAGGTTCCCCAATCTCACCCCTGTCTCCATTTCGAGCAGCGACCGTTTCCGATCGAGTCCGCCGCCGTACCCGGTAAGGCTTCCGTTTGCACCGATTACTCGGTGGCACGGGACGATAATCGCGATCGGATTGTGGCCATTTGCCAATCCGACAGCGCGAGCGGCGCCCGATGCGCCGATCTGTTCTGCGATCTCGCCGTACGATCGGGTTTCCCCGTACGGAATCGTCAGCAGCGCCTGCCAAACCCGCCGTTGAAACTCGCTACCCGCCATGCTGAGCACGAGTTCGAAATCGGTGCGTTTGCCGGCGAAGTACGCGTCAAGCTGGTCGACCGCATCCGGAAAGGACCGGTCGTCGCGCACCCAATCCGCACGGTCCGGTTCGTAAGTTTGATTCAACATGCGCAGGTTCGTCAGCACTCGGCCACGCCCGGCCAGCGCCAACGGACCGATCGGGCTGTCAATGGTGCGGTAGTGGATCATGCGATCTCCTTGGATGGCCAGTGGTTCACCGGATGCTCCAGCGTGGTCCAGAGATGCTGCGTGGCATAGGAACGCCACGGGCGCCACGGGCGGCTTCGTGCATCCAATGCCCGCTGACCGGTCGGCAAGCCCAATTGTTCAGCAGCCAAGCGCAATCCGAGGTCGCTGACGGGGAAAGCATCCGGGTCGCCCAGACCGCGCATGGCGATCACCTCTGCGGTCCACGGTCCGATGCCGGGCAGTGCCAGCAACTGCTGCCGGGCCGCGTCCCAGTCGCAGCCGGTGTCCAGGACCACACGGCCATCGGCCAGCCCGGCGATCAGGGCGGTCAGGCTCCGCCGGCGTGCCGCCGGGACGGCAAGGTGGGCTGGATCGATGTCGGCGAGCTGCTCGACCGACGGAAAGGTATGCGTCAGTGCGCCGTCGGCGTCGTGGACCGACTGCCCATAGGCGATGACCAGTCTGCTCGCGTGCGTCCGCGCCGCCTTGGTCGATACTTGCTGACCCAACACCGCGCGCACCGCGAGTTCGGCTTCGTCGACGGTCCGGGGTATGCGCTGTCCAGGTGCCTTGGCGATCACAGGGGCCAACGCCGGATCGGATTGCAACACCTCGATCACCGCCTCGGGATCGGCGTCGAGGTCCAGTAGCCGCCTGCAACGCGAAATCGCGGTGGTCAGGTCGCGGAAGTCATCCAGGACCAGCAGGCATCGAACGTGATCGGGCGCCGGTGTCAGGCTGACAATGCCGTTTCCGGACGGCAGCCGGAGGGTGCGGCGATACGTGCCATCGCGCACCTCTTCGCATCCGGGCACCACGCCGGCGGCCAGATGACCGAAGACGCCCTCGTAGGCGAACGGCGCCCGTACCGGCAGGCGCAGCGAGACTGTCCCGGGTGACGCGGCGTCGCGCCCGAACCGTGCGGCCGCGCGTTTGCGCAACTGCGTCGGAGTGCTGTCGCACACCAAGCGCAGCGTGTCGTTGAACTGGCGGATGCTGGAAAAGCCTGCGGCAAAAGCGACTTCGCCAAAAGGCAGATCTGTTGTCTCGATCAGCACCCGCGCGGTTTGCGTGCGCTGGGCACGGGCCAGGGCAAGCGGGCCGGCACCGGTCTCGGCCTGCAGTAGCCGCTCGAGCTGACGTGTGGTGTAGCCGACGCGGGCGGCAAGACCGGTGACACCTTCGCGGTCCACGGTGCCGTCGGCGATCAGCCGCATGGTCCGGGCGACGAGGTCGCCGCGGATGTTCCACTCGGGCGAACCCGGCGACGCGTCCGGACGACAGCGCTTACACGCGCGAAAACCGGCGCGCTGTGCGGCCGCCGCCGTCGGATAAAACCGGACATTGCGGGCGAATGGAGGCCGGACCGGACAGCTGGGGCGGCAATATATCCTGGTCGTCAGCACCGCGGTGACGAACCAGCCGTCGAACCGAGCGTCCTTGGATTGCACCGCCCGGTAGCAGCGGTCGAAGTCTTCATGCACAGTTCGACAATTACACCCGGCCACTGACATTACTGGCGGAAAACCGACATCGTCGTGGCTGAGCGGCGCAATCGGCTAAACGGGTGCTGCTAGCCGCGTCGGCTGGCCGTGGCCGCGCAGCGTCACCGTCTCGCCCAAAGACCAACGGGCCCGCTCGTTTTCACTGGCGGCGTCGACGGCGTCCGAGGATGCCAATAGTCGGCCGGGTTCGTCCTTTGCCAGCTCGCACAGCCGGGCGGCTTCGTTGACTGGCTCGCCGATCACCGTGTATTCGAACCGCTCCTTAGCACCAATATTCCCGGCGACGGCTTTACCGGCCGTGACCCCGATACCGGCTGGGCAGTCGGGTACCTCGCTGTCGAGTCGAGTGGCGATGGCGCGGGCGGCGGCCAGCGCGTGGTCCTCCGGCCGGTCGAGGTGATTGGGTGCGCCGAATACCGCCAACACCGCATCGCCCTCGAATTTGTTGACCAGTCCGTGATTGCGGTCCACCTCTTCGACGACCACCGCGAAGAAGCGGTTCAGCAGCTGCACGACTTCCGTGGCGGGGCGGCTCGTCACCAACTGCGTCGAACCGACGATATCGACGAAAACCACTGCGACATGGCGCTCTTCGCCCCCGAGTTGCGGTTTCTCCCGCTCCGCGGCGGCGGCGACTTCGCGTCCGACGTGACGGCCGAACAGATCGCGCACCCGCTCGCGCTCGCGCAGGCCGTCGACCATCGAGTTGAAACCACGCTGCAGCTCGCCGAGCTCTGTGCCGTCGAAGACCACCAGATCGCCTCGCAGATCGCCTTGTTCGACACGCTTGAGCGCCGCGCGTACCATCCGCACCGGCGTCGCGGTCAGCCAGGACAAAATCCACATCAACACGAATCCGAAGACCAGCGCCGCGGACGAGATAACGAGTACCGCCACCGCCAACTGGGTTTCGCTCAGATTGCCAAGCACCAGGGCGAAAAATGCGGTCAGCGCGATGCCGAGAACCGGCACGCCCGAACCCAGCAGCCAAACCGTCAGCGTCCGGCCCATGATCCCCGGTGCCAATTGGCGTGGCGCTCGTCCGGCCTCGAGGGCTTGTGCGGCCACCGGGCGCAGCGCGAACTCGGTGAACAGGTAGCACGCGGTAGACACCAGAATGCCGCAGAAGCTCACCGAGAAGCCCACGATCGGGATGAATGTGCTGTCGGCCAACCCGTAGAGAGTGGTCAACAACGCCGCGCCGAACCCCCACAAGATGAGGACGCCGAGCGCTACCCAGAATGGAGCCATAAACGTGCTGCGTTCGTCGGCGGGTGTGGGTTGCCGTTCCTCGATTGCCCACCGCAGCGCCGTTATCAGCCGACGGGTGATCAGGTAGGTTCCCAACGCGAGCGCGATCGCGATGTACGCCGGTGCGACGGCGAACGTGATCCACAGCGGTGCGTCGCTGAAGATGCTGGGCGACGGGAAGGCGATGGTCAGCAGCAGGGTCGCGACGCCGATGCCAATGAGATTGGTCGCGAGGATAAAGACCGTGATGATGATCTGAATGCGCACCCGGCGACGGGCCTGGCTTTCGGAGACCCTCCCGAGCAGCCAAGACCCGTATGCCGGGGTCTCCGGCAGCCGACCGCTCTGTCGGGTGACGATCTCCAGAAGCCGGCCCAGCCGTTGCGCGACCGTTCGTGTGGCCATCATCGTGGCGTCAGCCTAATTCGTCTGGTGGCTCGCGCTTAAGGTGAGTCGCGTGCGTCTCGTCATCGCCCAGTGCACGGTCGACTACCTCGGCCGGCTCACCGCTCATCTGCCGTCGGCGCGCCGACTACTGCTGGTCAAGGCGGACGGCTCGGTCAGCGTGCACGCCGACGACCGTGCCTACAAGCCGCTGAACTGGATGAGCCCTCCGTGTTGGCTCACCGAAGAGGCCGACGGCGCACTGCCGGTCTGGGTGGTCGAGAACAAGGCCGGCGAGCAGCTGCGCATCACGATCGAGGACGTCGAGCACGACTCCAGCCACGACCTAGGGGTCGACCCCGGGCTGGTCAAGGACGGCGTCGAGGCCCACCTGCAAGCGTTACTCGCCGAGCACGTGGAGCTGCTCGGCGCCGGGTATACATTGGTGCGCCGCGAGTACATGACGGCGATCGGGCCGGTCGACCTGCTCTGCCGCGACGAAGAGGGCCGCTCGGTCGCGGTGGAGATCAAACGCCGCGGCGAGATCGACGGCGTCGAGCAGCTCACCCGCTACCTCGAGTTGCTCAACCGCGACAGCGTGCTCGCCCCGGTGCGTGGGGTATTCGCCGCGCAGCAGATCAAGCCCCAGGCAAAAACCTTAGCCACCGATCGCGGAATCCGTTGTCTTACACTTGATTACGATAAGATGCGCGGGATGGATTCCGACGAGTATCGGCTGTTCTGAGGCCTCATTAGACTGGTGCGGTGCCTCGGCGCCGCACCCCACCGCGCAGGCAGCAGCCGCCGCGGCCGTTGCCTGCGCAACGCCGGGTGGAAACTGGGCCCGACGGCCACGACTACGAAGTGCGACCGGTCGCCGCCGCGCGGGCGGCCAAGACATATCGCTGCCCCGGCTGCGACCACGAAATCCATTCTGGCACAGCGCATGTTGTGGTGTGGTTAGCCGATGCCGGTGAGGTCGCCGTCGACGACCGACGGCACTGGCATACGCCGTGCTGGGCCAATCGGGCAAACCGCGGGCCCACTCGAAAGTGGTCGTGACGAGGTTTAGTGGTCGGCGTCTGAGTCGGCGGCCGGTTCAACCAACTCGATCAGAACGCCACCGGCGTCCTTGGGGTGGACGAAGTTGATCCGGGAGTTCGCTGTGCCGCGTCGCGGCGCGTCGTAAAGCAGGCGGACGCCCTGCTCGCGCAGCCGCTCGGTGAGGGTTTGAAGGTCACTGACCCGGTAGGCCAGCTGCTGGATGCCGGGCCCACGCTTGTCGAGGAATTTCGCGATCGCCGAAGACTCGGACATCGGAGCCATCAGCTGCACCTGCGCGCTGCCGACCGGAGCGCCGCGTACCGACAACATCGCCTCGCGAATGCCCTGATCGTCGTTGATTTCCTCGTGCAGCACGATCATGCCCAGGTGGTCGTGGTACCACGCGATCGCGGCGTCAAGGTCGGGGACAGCAATACCGACATGATCGACCGCCGTCACCAACGCGGTGGCGAGAAGTAGACGGCCGTCAACTTGATCGGTGGTCATAACGTAACGGTAACCTGACGGGAAAGATCCTGCTTCGCCGATCCGCAAGATCGGCAGTTGAAGCCCCGCTCTGGAGGTAGTCATGACGACATCGGTGATCGTTGCTGGAGCACGTACCCCCGTTGGCAAGTTGATGGGTTCGCTGAAGGATTTCTCGGCCAGCGATCTGGGCGCGATCGCGATCGCCGGCGCGCTGGAGAAGGCCAATGTGCCTGCGTCGGCCGTCGAGTACGTGATCATGGGCCAGGTGCTGACGGCCGGGGCGGGTCAGTTGCCCGCACGCCAGGCGGCGGTGGCAGCCGGTATCGGCTGGGATGTCCCGGCCATGACCATCAACAAGATGTGTCTGTCCGGAATCGACGCCATCGCACTCGCTGACCAGCTCATTCGTGCCGGTGAGTTCGACGTGGTGGTGGCCGGCGGCCAGGAGTCGATGACCAAGGCGCCGCACCTGCTGATGGACAGCCGCGCCGGCTACAAGTACGGCGATGTGACGGTTTTGGATCACATGGCGTACGACGGCCTGCACGACGTGTTCACCGACCAGCCGATGGGCGCGCTGACCGAGCAGCGCAACGACGTCGACAAGTTCACCCGCCTGGAGCAGGACGAATTCGCTGCGCGGTCGCACCAGAAGGCCGCCGCGGCATGGAAGGACGGCATCTTCGCCGATGAAGTCGTGCCGGTGAGCATCCCTCAGCGCAAAGGCGATCCGTTGCAGTTCAACGAGGATGAGGGCATTCGCGCGAACACCACCGCCGAATCGCTGGGCGGCCTGAAGCCGGCGTTCCGTCGTGACGGCACCATTACTGCCGGATCGGCATCGCAGATTTCCGACGGTGCGGCCGCGGTGGTCGTGATGAACAAGGAAAAGGCCACCGAGCTCGGGTTGTCGTGGCTGGTCGAGATCGGCGCGCACGGCGTGGTGGCCGGCCCGGATTCGACGCTGCAATCGCAGCCCGCCAACGCGATCAAAAAAGCCCTCGGCCGCGAAGGTATCTCCGTCGACCAACTCGACGTGGTCGAGATCAACGAGGCGTTTTCTGCGGTGGCGTTGGCCTCGACGCGGGAACTGGGCGTTGATCCCGACATCGTCAACGTCAACGGCGGTGCGATCGCCATCGGGCATCCAATCGGTATGTCCGGCGCCAGGATCGCGCTGCATGCGGCGCTCGAGCTGTCGCGCCGGGGATCCGGATACGGCGTCGCCGCGCTGTGCGGAGCGGGCGGTCAAGGCGACGCGCTGATTCTGCGGGCCGGCTAGCGCGCCGAGCAGCAACGACGTGGGATTGAGCTCGCAAATGTGTTCGGGTGCCGCGACGAAGATGGTTGCTGGCATCGTGAGCCCGGGCAAGATTGACGCCTGATGTGATTTTGGTCATATGGCCGTCGCATAGGAGGACCTCAACGCCGCAACCGGGTGGATCGGACCGCGCAGCGACGTGCCAAACTTAACGACGTGACCCGTCCTCGACCTCCGATCGGCCCTGCGATGGCCGGAGCGGTCGACTTGTCCGCCCTCAAGCAGAGCGCGCCGTCCAGCGATGCGCCCGCGGGGGGATCGGCCAATCCCATCGGCACCGAGATCAACGAAGCCAACTTCGAAGAACAGGTACTGCTGCGGTCCAACCAGGTGCCGGTGGTCGTGCTGTTGTGGTCGCCGCGCAGCGATGTTTGCCTCGAGTTGGCCGATATTCTTTCCGGTCTGGCCGCCGCCGACAACGGCAAGTGGTCGCTGGCGAGCGTCAACGTCGACGCGGCTCCCCGGGTGGCCCAGATATTCGGCGTCGAAGTAGTTCCGACCGTCGTGGCTTTGGCTGCGGGGCAGCCGCTTTCGAGCTTTCAGGGCCTGCAGCCGGCCGAGCAGCTGCGGCGCTGGGTGGACTCGCTGCTGTCGGCAACTTCGGGAAAGCTCAGCGGCGCAACGGATTCCGAGGAGCCCGAAGAGGTTGACCCGGCGCTCGCGCAGGCGCGCAAACAGCTCCAGGACGGTGACTTCGCCGCCGCGTCTGACTCGTATCAGGCCATCCTGGACGACGATCCGAACCACGCCGAGGCGAAGGGTGCAGTACGTCAGCTCGCATTCTTGATGCGCGCCACCGCGCAGCATCCTGAAGCGGTGGCGGCTGCCGATGCCGCTCCCGATGACATCGAGGCCGCCTTCGCCGCCGCCGACGTGCAGATCTTCAACCAGGATGTGCAGGGCGCCTTCGACCGGCTCGTCGCATTGGTACGGCGGACGTCTGGTGATGAGCGGACCGCGGTGCGCACGCGGCTGATCGAGTTGTTCGAGCTCTTCGACCCTGCCGACCCCGACGTTATTACGGGGCGGCGCAACCTCGCCAACGCGCTGTACTAGGTGTTACCGCTCGGCTGTTCGGGCGCCAGCCACAGTGCCGATGTGGGCGGCAGCACCAGCACCGCGGATGCCGGACGACCATGCCATGGGTCGTCGGTTGCGTCGACACCGCCGAGGTTGCCGATCCCGGTGCCGTTGTAGACGGTCGCATCGGTGTTGAGCACTTCACGCCATCGGCCTGCACTGGGCAGGCCGAGCCGATAGCCGCTGTGCTCTGCACCGGAGAAATTGAACACGCAGGCCATCACCGAGCCGTCGCTGCCGTAGCGCAGGAAGCTCAGCACGTTGTTGGCGGAGTCGTTGGCGTCGATCCAGGAATAGCCTTCCGGCGTAGTGTCCTGGCTCCATAACGCGGAGTGGCCGCGGTAGATCGTGTTGAGGTCGTTGACCAGGCGTGAGATCCCGCCGGAGAAGCTGTTCTCGTCGAGCTGGAACCAGTCCAGGCCACGTTCCTCGGACCACTCGGCGCGCTGCCCGAATTCCTGACCCATGAACAGCAGCTGCTTACCCGGGTGCGCCCACTGGTAGGCCAGCAGGCTGCGTAACCCCGCGGCCTTCACGTGGTCGTTGCCCGGCATCCGCGACCACAGCGTGCCCTTGCCGTGCACCACCTCGTCGTGGCTGATCGGTAGCACGAAGTTCTCGCTGAACGCGTAGAGCATGGAGAAGGTGACCTGGTGGTGGTGGTAACTGCGGTGCACCGGATCATGGCTCATGTAATCGAGGGTGTCGTGCATCCAGCCCATGTTCCACTTCATCGAAAAGCCTAGGCCGCCAACGCTAGTCGGCCTCGACACGCCCGGCCACGACGTCGACTCCTCGGCGATGGTGACGATTCCAGGCGCCGCTTTGTGCGCGGTGGCGTTCATCTCCTGCAAGAACTGCACGGCTTCCAGGTTCTCCCGGCCACCGTAAGCGTTCGGTGTCCAGCCGCCGGCGGGGCGCGAATAGTCGAGATACAGCATCGAGGCGACTGCGTCGACGCGCAGGCCGTCGATGTGGAATTCCTCTAGCCAGTAGAGCGCATTGGCCACCAGGAAGTTGCGCACCTCGGCGCGGCCGAAGTCGAATACGTAAGTGCCCCAGTCGAGTTGCTCGCCGCGGTTGGGATCGGAATGCTCGTAGAGCGCTGTGCCGTCGAAACGGCCCAGCGCCCAGGCGTCCTTGGGGAAGTGGGCCGGGACCCAGTCGACGATGACACCGATTCCGGCCTGGTGCAGCGCGTCGACCAGTGCCCGGAATTCGTCCGGTGTGCCGAATCGGGAGGTCGGCGCGTAGTAGGACGTGACCTGATATCCCCAGGATCCACCGAACGGGTGCTCGGCGACGGGCAGCATCTCGACGTGGGTAAATCCGTGCGCTACTACATAGTCCGTCAGCTCGCGAGCAAGATCACGATACGACAGGCCCAGGCGCCACGATCCCAGGTGGACTTCGTAGGTGCTCATCGGCTGGAACACCGGATTGCGCTGGGCGCGCGCTGTCATCCACTCGCCATCGCCCCAGCGGTAGTCGCTCACGTTCACCCGCGACGCCGTATGCGGTGGTACCTCGGTGGCGAATGCAAGAGGGTCGGCCCGATCCGTGACGGAGCCGTCAGCGCCGTGCACCCGGAACTTGTACAGGCCATCGACCGGGAAATCTGGCCAGAACAACTCCCACACGCCCGAGGAGCCCAGTACCCGCAGCGGCGCGTCGTTGCCGTTCCAGCCGTTGAACTCCGCGATCAGGCTGACGCCCTTGGCGTTGGGCGCCCAGACGGCGAACGACACACCCTCGACTACGCCGTCGGCGGTCGTAAACGAGCGTGGATGAGCGCCCAGCACTTCCCACAGTCGTTCGTGACGCCCCTCGGCGAACAGATGCAGATCGACTTCGCCCAACGTCGGCAGGAAGCGGTAGGCATCGGCGGCCGTGTGCCGGTCTGAGCCGTGGTAACTCACTTCGAGGCGGTAGTCGATGAGGTCGACGAACGGCAACGCCACCGCGAACAATCCGGAGTCGATGTGCTGCAGTGGAAACCGGTCTTCGCCGACCAGTGCGACCACTTCGGTGGCGTGCGGTCGGAAGGCCCGGATGACCGTGTGGTCGCCGTATTCGTGGGCGCCCAGGACGCTGTGCGGATTGTGGTGCTCACCGGCCAGCAGGCGGGCCAAGTCGCGGGGGTCGGGCGCCAGGTGGGTCCTGGCGAGTTGGTCGGTGGGCTTCATCGCGGCGTCACCTCCGGCGCAGCAGCGTCATTCGGGATTCGGACGGTATGAGCGGCATGTTGATGACGTGAGCGACGGCGTGGCCAGGATTGATGCGTATGTAGTTGGCTGCTCCCCATTGGTATTCCTCGCCGGTTATCTCGTCGCGGACCCAGAACCGCTCATAGTGCTCCATACCCAATGCGGCCATGTCCAACCACAACGTCGCCTCTTCTGGCCCGAACGCGTTGAGCGTGACCACCACCAGCACGCAGTCGCCGGTGATCGGGTCGAACTTGCTGTAGGCCAGCAATGCGTCGTTGTCGATACTGTGGAACGTGATGTTCCGCAGTTGCTGAAGAGCGGGATGGAGTCGACGAATGTTGTTCAGCCGCGCGATAAATGGCTCCAGCGACCGTCCCTCCGCCAGTGCGCCCGCGAAGTCGCGCGGCCGGAGTTGGTACTTCTCGGAGTCGAGATACTCCTCGCTGCCCTCCAACACCGCGACGTGCTCGAACAGTTCGTAACCGGAGTACACCCCCCAGGCCGGGCTCAGGGTCGACGCCAGCACCGCGCGGATCGCGAACATCCCCGGGCCATTGTGCTGCAGAACGGCGTGCAGGATGTCCGGGGTGTTGACGAACAGATTGGGACGACGGAAGTCGGCGACATAGGGGATCTCCTGGCCGAACTGGGTGAGCTCCCACTTCGACGTGCGCCAGGTGAAGTAGGTGTAGGACTGGGTGAAGCCCAGCTTCGCGAGCCCGAACTGGCGGGCCGGCGGTGTGAAGGCCTCGGACAAAAACAGCACATCCGGATCGATTGCTTTGACCTGACCGATCAGCCACGCCCAGAAGTCGGGCGGCTTGGTGTGCGGATTGTCGACCCGGAAAACCTTGACCCCGTGGTCCATCCAGTGCCGCACGACGCGCAGCACCTCGTCGTAGAGTCCGGCGGGGTCGTTGTCGAAGTTGATCGGGTAGATGTCCTGATACTTCTTCGGCGGGTTCTCCGCGTAGGCGATGGTGCCGTCGGGCAATTCGGTGAACCACTTCCGGTGCTGCTCTGGCCCACGGGTGATCGGGCGCGCATTGCAACGCCAGATCCAAAGCGACCTCCATGCCCAGGTCGTGCGCCGCTTCGACAAATTTGTCGAAGTCGGCGATCGTGCCGAGCTGCGGATGCACCGCGTCGTGGCCGCCCTCGTCGCTTCCGATCGCCCACGGCGATCCGACGTCACCGGGCACGGCGGTCGCGGTGTTGTTGCGACCCTTGCGGTGCACCTTGCCGATCGGGTGGATCGGCGGCAGGTACACCACGTCGAACCCCATCTCCGCGATTCGCGGCAACGCCGCCGCTGCGGTGCCGAAGGTACCGTGCACCGGGTTTCCTTTGGCGTCCCAGCCGCCGGTCGAACGCGGGAACATCTCGTACCACGAGCCGAACCGGGCCAGCGGCCGATCCACCCACACCCCGTATTGCTCGCCGCGGGTGACCAGTTCACGCAGCGGGTACTGCGTCAGGAGTTCGTCGACCTCGGGCGACAGCGCCAGCGCGGCCCGGGAAACCGGATCGCCCGGAGCCGCTAGGGCGACGGCGGCGGCCCGCAACGGATCGCGCTGACTACGGGGAACACCCGTCGCGGCGCGCTCGAGTAGCTGCGCTCCCATCAGCAGGTCGTTGGACAATTCGGTCTCGCCCTGCCCGGCTTCCAGCTTCGCCTCCACGGCGTGCCGCCAGGTGTGAAACGGGTCACCCCAACCGTCCACCCGAAACGTCCACAACCCGACGTTGTCCGGGATGAACTGACCGTGGAAGACATAGGGTTCCTCGCCCATGCTCATCCGCAGCAGCAGCGGCTTGATTCGAGGGAGCGGCTCGGCGATTTCTGCTATTGCAGGGGCCTGCACGGCCTTGAGCCGCCGGGTTTCGCCAACTTGCGGGTACCGGGGCCCGAGGTAGCGCACCACCAGTGTCGCCGCGACCGCGTCATGACCCTCACGCCATACCGCCGCGCGGACCGGAACCACCTCGCCGACCACAGCTTTTGCCGGATACAGCGCCGCGGGACACGACGGGCTCGACGTCATCGATTTCGACTCGACCGGGCACCGCCACTTCCTTCCGGTTCGCTTGTCCATCGTCGTGCTGGGTCGTCCTGGGTGCTGCGCAGAGTTCTCCAGAACAGCCCTGTGCGCCCCATACCCACCGTAGTGTCGGACCACACCTCGGGGTGGGATGTGCTCGCCGCTCGGGAGGCGAAACTCGGTCTGCGGTCAGTAAGGTAAGGATGCGTGAAAGCCCTCCGTAGGTTCACGGTCCGTGCTCACCTTCCGGAACGTCTGGGGGCGCTCGAACAGCTGTCGACGAACCTGCGATGGTCGTGGGACAAACCAACGCAGGATCTCTTCGCCGCGATCGACCCGGCGCTGTGGACGCAGTGTGGTCAGGATCCGGTTGCCCTACTGGGAGCTGTCAGCCCGGCACGGCTCGACGAGCTGGCGAGCGACGGTGGATTCCTGGACTGGCTCGATCATCTGGCCGCAGATCTAGACGGTTACCTGACCCGTCCGCTGTGGTATCAGCAGCAACAAGACAACGGCGCTGCCATGCCCAACGGCATCGCCTACTTCTCGATGGAGTTCGGTGTCGCCGAGGTGTTGCCGAACTACTCGGGTGGTTTGGGAATCCTGGCCGGCGATCACCTGAAGTCCGCGTCGGATCTCGGATTGCCGCTGATGGCGGTGGGCTTGTACTACCGCTCCGGCTACTTCCGGCAGTCGCTGACTGCCGACGGTTGGCAGCACGAAACCTACCCGGCGCTGGACCCGCAGGGCCTGCCGTTGCGGCTGCTCACCGACGGTACCGGCGCGCCAGCGCTGGTTGAGCTGGCACTGCCGGACTGCAGCCGGTTGCATGCGCAGGTCTGGGTCGCCCAGGTCGGTCGCGTTCCGCTGCTGCTGCTGGATTCCGACGTTTCGGAGAACGAGCACGACCTGCGCGGGGTCACCGACCGCCTCTACGGCGGCGATCAGGAACATCGCATGCAGCAGGAGATCCTGGCCGGCATCGGCGGGATCCGGGCCATCCGAGCCTTCACGGCCATCCAAGGGCTGCCGGCGCCCGAGGTGTTCCACATGAACGAAGGGCATGCCGGATTCCTCGGCGCCGAGCGCATCCGCGAATTGGTCGATGCCGGGCTGGATTTCGATACCGCGCTGACCATTGTCCGCTCCAGCACGGTGTTCACCACCCACACCCCGGTCCCCGCCGGTATCGACCGTTTTCCGATGGAGATGGTGCGGCGGTACTTCGCGGACAATCACGCGGATCCTGACGGCCCCGACGGCCAGGCGCTGCTGCCCGGTGTGCCGCTGGCCCGGATCCAGGCGCTGGGCGCCGAGGACGATCCGGAGAAGTTCAACATGGCCCACATGGGCCTGCGGCTGGCCCAGCGTGCCAATGGCGTTTCGCTGCTGCACGGCCGGGTCAGTCGAGCCATGTTCAACGAGCTGTGGCCCGGATTCGACCCCGACGAGGTGCCGATCGGCTCGATCACCAACGGTGTTCATGCGCGCACCTGGGCGGCGTCGCAATGGTTGGAGCTGGGCCGCGAACTGGCGGGTGCGGACTCGTCGTTCAGTGATCCGGGCGTCTGGCTGCGACTCAAGGACGTCGATCCCGGTCATCTGTGGTGGATCCGGTCGCAACTGCGGGCGCTGCTGGTCGAGGATGTCCGGGCGCGGCTGCGTCGATCGTGGCGTGAACGTGGTGCACCCGACGCCGAATTGGGTTGGATCGAAACGGCATTCGACCCGAACGTGCTGACCATCGGGTTCGCTCGACGGGTCCCGACCTACAAACGTCTGACGCTGATGCTGCGCGATCCGGATCGGCTGGAACAGCTGCTGCTCGACGAGCACCGGCCGATCCAGCTGATCGTTGCCGGGAAGTCGCACCCCGCCGACGACGGAGGCAAGGCGCTGATCCAGGAGGTGGTGCAATTTGCCGACCGGCCCGAGGTGCGCCACCGCATCGCGTTCCTTCCTGACTACGACATGTCGATGGCCCGGGTGCTGTATTGGGGCTGCGACGTCTGGTTGAACAACCCGCTGCGCCCGCTGGAGGCGTGTGGCACCTCGGGCATGAAGAGCGCGCTCAACGGCGGGCTGAACCTGTCCATCCTCGACGGGTGGTGGGACGAGTGGTACGACGGCGAGAACGGCTGGGCGATACCGTCGGCCTCCGGGGTGGCAGACGACGGCCGTCGTGACGACCTGGAGGCGGCGGGGCTCTACGACCTACTGCAGAAGTCGGTGGGGCCGACGTTCTATGAGCGCGACGAGAACGGAGTGCCGCGCCGGTGGATCGAGATGGTCCGCCACACGGTGCAGACGCTTGGCCCGAAAGTCCTGGCCTCCCGGATGGTTCGCGACTATGTCGAGCGCTACTACGTGCCGGCGGCGCAGTCGCTACGGAAGACCGTGACGTTTGACGGCGACGGGCAGGCGACGTTCGACCCGGCCCGCGAACTGGCCGAGTACCGCCGGCGGGCGTACGAGGCGTGGCCGCACATCGAGGTCGCCGACGTCGACAGCACTGGCCTGCCCGACACTCCGGTGCTCGGATCGAAGCTGACCCTGACCGCGACCGTCCAGCTGGCCGGGCTGCGGCCCGACGAGGTAACCGTGCAGGCAGTGGTCGGCAGGGTTGACACCCGCGACGCGCTGCTGGACCCGGTGACCGTCGAGATGCCATACACCGGCACCGCAGCCGGCGGCGACCACATTTTCGCCACGACGACGCCGTTGCCGGTTGCCGGCTCAGTCGGCTACACCGTGCGGGTGCTGCCGCATCATCCGATGCTGGCCTCCGAAGCCGAGCTCGGTCTGGTCACGCTCGCCTCAGCCGGCTGACGATGCGGGCCGGGACGGCCCGAGGAGGAAGCGGGCGATTTGGCTTCAGCCTGCTGACGATGCGGGCCGGGACGGCCCGAGGAGGAAGCGGGCGATTTGGCTTCAGCCGGCTGACGATGCGGGCCGGGACGGCCCGAGGAGGAAGCGGGCGATTTGGCTTCAGCCTGCTGAGCCTCGGCCGCGGTTCGCAGCCGGGCAAGAGCAGCCCGCACGGCGGCGGCATCAGTCGTCGGCCAGAACGGTGGCAGCGAGGCGCGCAGGTAGCCGCCGTAGCGGGCGGTGGCCATCCGGGAGTCCAGTACCGCGACCACCCCTCGGTCGTCGACGCCACGCAGTAGCCGCCCGGCGCCCTGCGCCAGGAGCAGCGCGGCGTGGCTGGCAGCGACGGCCATGAATCCGTTGCCGCCCCGTGCGGCCACGGCCCGCTGCCGGGCCGACAGCAGTGGATCGTCGGGCCGTGGGAACGGAATTCGGTCGATGATGACCAACGACAACGACGGCCCGGGCACGTCGACGCCCTGCCACAGCGACAGCGTGCCGAACAGCGACGTCGCCGCGTCGGCGGAGAACTGCTCGACGAGCGCGGCGGTGCTGTCGTCGCCCTGACACAACACCGGCGTCGAAAGTCGTTCGGCCATCGCCTCGGCGGCGGCGCGTGCCGCCCGCATCGACGAGAACAGCCCGAGCGTTCGGCCGCCCGCCGCGGTGACCAGGTCGGCGATCTCACTCAACTGCTCGGCCGAGCCGGTGCCGTCGCGGCCGGGCGGGGGCAGATGGGCGGCGACGTAGAGGATCCCGGCCTTGGCGTGCTGAAACGGTGACCCGACATCGATTCCACGCCAACGCTTTTCGGCTTCATTCTGCGCGTCGGCGAGGCCCCAGGCGGCGGCCATCGCGTCGAAGGAGCCGCCGACAGTCAGCGTCGCCGACGTCAACACCGTTGTGGCGCCGGCAAACAATCGGTTGCGCAACAGTCCGGCCACCGACAGCGGTGCCACCCTCAGCACGGCGCGCGTCGAACCGCGGTTGTCTTCATGGTCCAACCAGACCACATCATTGCGGTCGGGGATCGGCGGCGCGAACGACGTCAGCATTCGCGATGCGGTGTCGCCGATTTCGGTGAGACTGGCGACGGCCTCGGCGCGCGCCGACGCGGCCTTGGGATCGGCCGGCGACATGTCGATCACCGAACGCGCCGCACTGGCCGCGTCGCGCAGCGCCGTGAGGTGGGTCGCCAGCTCGTCGTCGAGGTGGTCGATACGGCCCGGCTTTATTAGCTGGGCGTTTTGGATTGCGCCGGTGAAGTTGGCCGAGGCCCGTTCCCACCGCTGCATGTGTTCCGGTTCGACCAGCCTGGTGATCCGCCGCGAGGCGACTCCGAGTGCGGTCGAGGTCAATTCGCCGCTGGCCACCGCGGTCACCCGGTCCACCAGATCGTGGGCCTCGTCGACGACCAGTAGCTGATGTTCGGGCAGCACGGCCGAGTCGGCTACGGCGTCGATCGCCAGCAGCGCGTGGTTGGTGACGACAACGTCAGCCCGGCCGGCACTTCCTCTTGCGCGTTCGGCGAAGCATTCGGTGCCGAACGGGCAGCGCGCCATGCCGAGACATTCCCGCGCGGACACGCTGACCTGTGACCAGGACCGGTCGGCTACGCCCGGCTTGAGGTCGTCGCGGTCGCCGGACTGCGTCGTCGACGCCCACTCGGTGAGCCGCTGCACGTCGCGACCCAATGCGGTGAGCGCCCGCGGCTCGAAAAGCTCGTCCGGCGGTTCGTCGTCCGAACTCGAAGCCGCGCCATTGTGAATCTTGTTCAGGCACAGGTAATTCTGACGGCCCTTCAGCAGGGCGAATCGCGGCGCGCGGGGCAGCGCATCGGTGAGCGCGTCGACCAGCTGCGGTAAGTCGCGGTTGACCAGTTGGCGTTGCAGGGCGATCGTCGCGGTGGACACGACGACCGGCGTTTCGTCGGACACCGCGCGGACGATCGCCGGAACGAGGTAGGCCAACGACTTTCCGGTGCCGGTTCCCGCCTGCACCGCCAGGTGCTCTCCGGTTTCGAACGCATGGGCGACCGCGGTGGCCATCTCCAGCTGGCCGCTGCGTTCACTGCCGCCCAGCGCTGCAACGGCGTTGGCCAGCAGCTGAGGCACGGACACCGGCAACTCGTCGGGCGTGGCTACTCCTGATGGTCGATGGGTCGGCGGCGGGCCGGGATCTGCGTCGTGGGAATCGCCGGATCGCCGTGCGACAACATCAGACCCTCCCACGGCAAGCTTCGCAAGCCGGACGCCACCAAGTCGCGCGCCACGCCCAGATCTACGTCGATCACGGGCTGGCCGCCCCGCACCAGCGGAATCGTCACCACCCGGCGACGGATCACCGGTCTGCGGCGGATGTCCCGCGGGATGCACGATCTCCTCGGTTATCGTGCCGGTCGGACGGCACAGCCGCAGCGCCTCCTTACGGCCGCCGTGCGACTCTTTGCGGACGCTGCGCTTCTCGACGGGTGTGCCGTCGACTTCGACCAGCTTGTAGACCATGCTCGCCGTGGGCGCACCCGAGCCGGTGACCAGCGAGGTGCCGACGCCGTAGCTGTCGACGGGTTCGGCCCGCAACCCGGCGATGGCGAATTCGTCCAGGTCACCGGAGACGACGATGCGGGTCTGCGTCGCGCCGAGCCGGTCGAGCTGCGCGCGGACCTGACGAGCCAGCACGCCCAAGTCTCCGGAGTCGATGCGCACCGCGCCGAGCCCGGTGCCGGCGGCCGCCACCGCGTTGTCCACACCGGTCGTCACGTCGTAGGTGTCGACCAGCAGCGTGGTGCCGGGACCGAGTGCGTCGACCTGTGCCGCGAACGCGGCCGGCTCGTCGGGCTTGTCGAAGGTGTGCAGCAGGGTGAAGGCATGCGCGCTGGTGCCTTCGGTCGGCACGCCGTAGCGACGGCGGGCCTCCAGGTTGGACGACGCGGCGAAACCGGCGATGTAGGCAGCGCGGGCCGCGGCGACTGCGGCCCGTTCGTGGGTGCGCCGTGAGCCCATGTCCATCAACGGCCGCCCCTCGGCCGCGCTGACCATCCGCGCGGCTGCCGACGCAACGGCGCTGTCGTGGTTGAAAATCGACAACGCCAGCGTCTCGAGCACGACGCATTCGGCGAAGCTGCCGTGCACCGAAAGCACCGGCGACCCGGGGAAGTACAGCTCGCCCTCGGCATAGCCGTCGACGTCGCCGCCGAAGCGAAAGTCACGCAGGTAGGCCAACGTGTCCCGGTCGAGAAATTCCGCCAGTGACTCGCACGCCGCGTCGTCGAACCGGAACTCGGGCAACGCCTCCAGAAATCGGCCCGTCCCGGCGACCACCCCGTACCGACGTCCGTCGGGCAGCCGGCGCGCGAACAGCTCGAACGTGGTCCGGCGATCAGCGGTGCCGTCGCGCAGCGCGGCTGCCAGCATGGTCAACTCGTACCTGTCGGTCAGCATGCCCGCGCACACCGCGTCATTCACACCGCAAACGGTATCGGGTGAGTTGCCGCGGCTCGCTATCCTAGAACCCATGGCTGCGTCAGCCCCGACCAAACCGGGGACCACCGGGCAACGCGAAGCCGACATCGTCGAGGCCACGACCGCTCCCTGGGTGACCATCGTGTGGGACGATCCGGTCAACCTGATGAACTACGTGACGTATGTCTTCCAGAAGCTGTTTGGCTATAGCGAACCGCACGCCACCAAGTTGATGCTGCAGGTGCACAACGAAGGCAAAGCAGTGGTGTCGTCGGGCAGCCGCGAATCCATGGAGACCGACGTGTCCAAGCTGCATGCGGCCGGGTTGTGGGCCACCATGCAGCAGGACCGCTGAGATAAAGGGCAGCCGGGTTCGCACGTGCGCAAATGGAAGCGGGTTGAGACCGGCGACGGTCCCCGTTTCCGGTCCGCTCTGGACTCGCATGAGGCGGCCCTGCTCAAGAATCTGGTGGGCTCGATGATCGGATTACTCGACGAACGGGAATCGTCTTCGCCACCAGACGAACTTGAGCAAATCACCGGGATGAAGACCGGTAACTCCAAACCTCCCGACAATGTGACGCTGCAGCGGCTGCTGCCGGACTTCTCGAAGCCGGACGACAGTGACCCCGCGGGTGAGGAAACTACGGACAGCCTGAATGCCGCACTGCGCAGCCTGCACGAGCCGGAGATCATCGAGGCCAAACGCTTTGCTGCACAACAGCTGTTGGCCACGGTCCCGGATGACGGCGGCCGATTCGAGCTGACCGAGGACGCCGCGAACGCCTGGGTCGCGGCCGTCAACGACATCCGTCTGGCGCTGGGCACCATGCTCGACATCCGCCCAGGCGGCCCCGATCGACTGCCCGACGACCACCCGATGGCTTCGCACCTCGACGTCTATCAGTGGCTGACCTTCCTGCAGGAGTATCTGGTCCTGGCGCTGATGGGCTCCCGATGAGCTCGATCACCGACGTCGGGGGCATTCTGGTCGGCCACCATCACCGGTTGGACCCCGACGCGACCATGGGCGCCGGTTGGGCGCGCGGCGTCACCGTCGTCCTGACGCCGCCCGGCACGGTGGGCGCCGTCGATTGCCGCGGCGGTGCGCCCGGCAGCCGGGAGACCGATCTGCTGGACCCGGCCAACAGCGTGCGCTACGTGGACGCGGTGTTCATCGCCGGCGGCAGTGCCTACGGGTTAGCGGCCGCAGACGGAATCATGCGCTGGCTGGAGGAGCACGACCGCGGCGTGGCGATGACCGGCGGGGTGGTGCCGATCGTGCCGGGTGCGGTGATTTTCGATCTGGACGTCGGCGACTGGAAGCACCGTCCGACGGCCGAGTTCGGGTACGCCGCCTGTCAGGCGGCGGGCGCCGAGGTCGCGGTGGGCACGGTCGGCGCCGGGGTGGGGGCGTGCGCCGGTGTGCTCAAGGGCGGTGTGGGCACTGCGTCGACGACGCTGCCGTCGGGGGTGACCGTCGGTGTGCTGGTTGCGGTGAACTCTGCGGGCAATGTCATCGACCAGGCCACCGGCCTGCCGTGGCTGACCTACCTGGTCGACGAGCTCGGTCTGACGCCGCCGCCCGATGAGCAGATCGCGGCGCTGGCAAAGCTCGAATCCCCGTTGAGCTCGCTCAATACCGCGATCGCGGTGGTCGCGACCGATGCCGCGCTGAGCCCGGCCGCCTGCCAGCTGGTCGCGCGCACCGCTCACGACGGACTCGCCCGCAGCATCCGGCCGGCGCATACGCCGGTGGACGGCGACATGGTGTTCGCCCTGGCCACCGGCGCTGTCGAGGTTGCACCGCAGGCCGATACGCCCGACGCCTTTTCGCCGGAGACGGCGCTGACCACAGCCGTGGGTGTCGCGGCGGCTGACTGCCTGGCCCGCGCGGTGCTGGTCGGTGTGGTCGCCGCCGAGTCGGTGGCCGGAATACCGACCTACCGGGACCTGTTGCCCGGAGCATTCCTGCGACGCGCCGGCGACGATGCAGAGCGAAGCGATGCTGAGGAGCGGCGCTGATGGACCAGAAGGTAATTGGTGACGTGCTGCTGATTCGTGCTGATCTGGTTGACGCGATGGTCGCGCATGCCCGCTCCGACCACCCGGATGAAGCCTGCGGCGTGCTGGCCGGGCCGGAGGGCTCGGCGGAATCCGCCAAGGCCGGCGAGCGCGCCGACATTGCCTTCGTGGTCGCAGACGCCGGATGGAAGTATCCGTCGACGGGCGCCTACGCCGGTAGCTTGGACGAAGCCGAGGACGCTTTGGATGGCAAGCTATGGGCATGACCCGCGTCGACGACGATGCAGAGCGAAGCGATGCTGAGGAGCGGCGCAGATGAGTGACGTGGTGCAGCAGCCGAAGAAACGCTCCGCGTGGGTGGTCGGCGGAGCCACGATCATCAGCTTTGTGGCGCTGCTCTACGTCGTCGAACTGTTCGACCAGCTCGACGGCCACCAGCTTGATTACAACGGCATCCGGCCGCTGGAGGCTGACGGCCTGTGGGGGATTCTGTTCGCCCCGCTGCTGCACGCGAACTGGGGGCATCTGGCGGCCAACACCGGACCCGCGCTGGTGCTCGGCTTTCTGGTCGCGCTGGCCGGGCTGTCGCGGTTTCTGTGGGCGACGGCGATCGTGTGGATCGTCGGCGGATTCGGCACCTGGCTGATCGGCAACATGGGATCCCCCTGCGGCGAGACCGATCACATCGGCGCATCGGGGCTGATCTTCGGCTGGCTGACCTTCTTGCTGGTGTTCGGATTCTTCACCCGCTCGGGCTGGCAGATCGTCGTCGGGATCCTGGTATTGCTCGGCTACGGCGGGGTCCTGTGGGGAGCCGTGCCGGTGCTCAACGTCTGCGGCGGTGTGTCCTGGCAAGGACATCTCTGCGGGGGCATCGCCGGTGTGCTCGCCGCGTACCTGTTGTCCAGCCCGGAACGCAAAGCTCGCCAGCATCGCCGCCGCGGCTCCCAACGCCCCCTCACGACGTGAGCCGGCGTGGGTAACGCACTCGCCCCCATCGGGGTGTTCGACTCCGGCGTCGGGGGGTTGACGGTGGCGCGGGCCATCATCGACCAACTGCCCGACGAGGACATCATCTACGTGGGCGACACCGGCAACGGTCCCTACGGCCCACTCACGATTCCCGAGATTCGCGGGCATGCGCTAACCATCGGCGACGACCTCGTCGACCGCGGTGTCAAGGCGTTGGTGATCGCCTGCAACTCGGCATCGTCGGCCTGCCTGCATGATGCGCGGGAGCGCTACGACGTGCCGGTCGTCGAAGTGATCCTGCCAGCGGTGCGCCGGGCTGTCGCCGCAACCCGCAACGGCCGCATCGGCGTGATCGGCACCCAGGCCACTGTCGCCTCCGGTGCCTACCAGGACGCGTTCGCTGCTGCCCGCGACACCCAGATCACCGCGGTGGCCTGCCCGCGGTTCGTCGATTTCGTCGAGCGAGGCATCACCAGCGGCCGCCAAGTGCTCGGATTGGCCGAGGGTTACCTCGAGCCGTTGCAGCGCGCCGACGTCGACACCCTGGTGCTGGGCTGCACTCACTACCCCCTGCTTTCCGGACTGATCCAGCTGGCAATGGGCGAGACCGTCACGCTGGTCTCCAGCGCCGAGGAGACCGCAAAGGAGCTGCTCCGGGTGCTCACTGAGCTTGAACTGCTGCGACCGCATGACGCCCCGCCCGCCACCCGGGTGTTCGAAGCCACGGGCGACCCCGAGGCATTCACCGAACTTGCGGCTCGATTTCTAGGCCCAGCGGTCACCGGCGTTGAACCCGTTCGTCGCACCCACGTTTCCTAGGTATGCGGATGATTCTGATCACCCAATGCGGCCATGTTTTCTCCATCGTGGTACTGGGCATGGCACAGTAGTGACCGTGCGAATTACCGTGCTGGGCTGCTCCGGGAGCGTTGTTGGCCCGGATTCGCCGGCATCGGGTTATCTGCTCAGGGCGCCGGACACCCCGCCCCTGGTGATCGACTTCGGTGGAGGCGTCCTCGGCGCGCTGCAACGCCACGCCGATCCGGGTTCGGTCCACGTGTTGTTGTCGCACCTGCACGCCGACCACTGCCTGGACCTACCGGGATTGTTCGTTTGGCGCCGCTATCACCCGTCCCTGCCGACCGGTAAGGCGTTGATGTACGGCCCGAGCGACACCTGGTCGCGGCTCGGCGCTGCGTCGTCACCGTACGGCGGCGAGATCGACGATTTCTCCGACATTTTCGATATCCGCCATTGGGCCGACGGTCAGTCCGTGGAAGTGGGCGCGGTGACCGTCTTGCCGCGGGTGGTGTGTCATCCGACCGAGTCGTACGGTCTGCGCATCACCAACCGCGACGGGGCGTCGTTCGTGTACAGCGGTGACACCGGCTACTGCGACACCATCATCGACTTGGCCCGCGATGCCGACGTCTTCCTGTGTGAGGCGTCCTGGACGCACTCGCCCGACCGTCCGCCCAACCTGCATCTGTCGGGCATCGAGGCCGGGCGGATCGCGACCGCCGCCGGGGTAGGGGAGCTGTTGCTGACCCACATCCCGCCCTGGACTTCCCGCGAGGACGTGATCAGCGAGGCGAAAGCCGAATTCGGCGGCCCGGTGCATGCGGTGGTCTGCGGCGAGACGTTCAACGTCGGCCGCTCCTGACCGGCTAGCCGCGCGCTAGGGTTGGCGGCGTGTCCAAACGAGAAGACGGCCGCCTCGACGACGAGCTTCGACCCGTTGTCATCACTCGCGGATTCACCTCGCACCCCGCGGGTTCGGTGGTGATCGAGTTCGGCCAGACCAAAGTCATGTGCACGGCCAGCGTCACCGAGGGCGTGCCCCGTTGGCGCAAGGGATCAGGCTTGGGCTGGCTCACCGCCGAATACGCGATGCTGCCATCGGCCACCCACACTCGCGGAGACCGCGAGTCGGTGAAGGGCCGCCTGTCTGGCCGCACTCAGGAGATCAGCCGGCTGGTGGGCAGGTCGCTGCGTGCGTGCATCGACCTTGCGGCGTTGGGGGAGAACACCATTGCGATCGACTGCGATGTGCTGCAGGCCGACGGCGGTACTCGCACCGCGGCTGTCACGGGTGCTTACGTTGCGCTCGCCGATGCGGTGACCTACCTGTCGGCGGCCGGCAAGTTGTCCGATCCGCGGCCGCTGTCGTGCGCGATCGCCGCGGTGAGCGTCGGCGTGGTCGACGGTCGGGTGCGGGTTGACCTCCCCTACGAGGAAGACGCTCGCGCCGAGGTCGACATGAACGTCGTCGCGACCGACACCGGGACGCTGGTCGAAGTCCA
Source organism: uncultured Actinomycetota bacterium (assembly GCA_963791535.1). Taxonomy (GTDB): domain Bacteria; phylum Actinomycetota; class Actinomycetes; order Mycobacteriales; family Mycobacteriaceae; genus Mycobacterium. The sequence continues at coordinate 118,210 of CAWBSW010000024.1, forward strand.
GGGGACCGGTGAGGGTGCGACGTTCCCGCGGTCGACGCTCGACAAGTTGCTCGACGCCGCGCAGGGGGCCTGCGAGAAGCTCTTTGTGGCGCAACAGGAGGCGTTGGCCTTGCCGTATCCGGGTGTGCTGCCGGAAGGGCCGGCTCCGCAGAAGGCGTTCGGAAGCTGACCCCCCTGCTGGTCGCCAGCCGCAACCGCAAGAAATTGGCCGAGCTGCGCCGCGTGTTGGATGCGGCTGCGCTGACGGGCCTGACGTTGGTGTCACTCGACGACGTGCCGCCGTTCGACGAAGCGCCGGAAACCGGTGCGACTTTTGAGGACAACGCGTTGGCGAAGGCCCGCGACGGGTTCGCCGCGACCGGCCTGCCGACCGTCGCCGACGACTCCGGGTTGGAGGTCGCCGCGCTGAACGGCATGCCCGGCGTGCTGTCGGCGCGATGGTCGGGTGCGCATGGCGACGACGCCGCCAATTCCGCGCTGCTGTTGGCGCAGCTGCGCGATGTGCCCGACGAGCGACGTGGTGCGGCGTTCGTGTCGGCGTGCGCGCTGGTGTCGGAGGCAGGTGAAGTCGTCGTCCGTGGCGAGTGGCCCGGCGCCATCGCGCGGGAGTCGCGCGGCGACGGGGGCTTCGGCTACGACCCGGTGTTCATTCCGGACGGTTCCGACCGCACCGCGGCACAGCTGAGTCCGGCCGACAAAGACGCGGCGTCGCATCGCGGTCGCGCGCTTGCGTTATTGCTGCCGGCGCTGCAGGCGCTAGCCGAATGGGCACGCTGACCGCACGAATTGCGTTGCGCTACAGAGCGAAACGGGCCTTGATGTCTCTTGTCTGGAAATGCTCGACGATGACACCGACCAGCGGGATGGTTCCGGCCAACAGCACGCCGATCGTCTTCACGACCGGCCAGCGGACCTTGACGGCAAGGTTGAAGGCTGCCAATACGTAAGTGAAATACACCCAGCCGTGTACCACGCCGATCCAGGTCGGTGGATTCGGCACCTTGACGATGTAGTGGACCACGATCTCGTAGCACAGCGCGATGAGCCAGATACCCGTCGTCCACGCCATCACGCGGTAGCCCAGCAGCGCGGTCCGGATCTTTTCGACGGGCGTAACCGGCCGCGCTTGGGGCGTCCCGGGTGAGGTCATGCGGTGGTCCTGTTCTGTCTCTGATGTATTTCGTTGTCTGCCTTGGCAAGTTCGGCCAGGTAAGCGTTGTACTCCCGTAGCGCGGGATCGTCGGGCTTGTGTGCTACGGGTTTTGGTCGCTCGGGCAGAAGTCCGTCGGGTAGTTCGGTGATCGCACGGTCCTTCTGCGACTCCGGCGGGGCCTCCTCGTAGCGGACGAACTTGCGGTAGGCGTAGACGCAGAATCCGGCGAACAGCGGCCATTGCATCGCATAGCCGAGATTCTGAAAGGTGCCCGACACCGACTGAAACCTTGTCCACTGCCACCAGCCCAAGGCCAGGCAACCGCCGGCCGCGAGGATCACCAGCGCAATCAGCGCGGGTCTCCGACGACGTGTAGTGGACACGCTTAGACGGTACTCCGCGGCCGTCTGTGCGGGCTCATTCGCCGCTGGGTCGGAACGGTACGATGCGCTGGGCATGCGGGCGTGGCGAAATTGGCAACCGCGCGGGTTTTAGGTGCCCGTGCTCGAAAGAGCTTGAGGGTTCGAATCCCTCCGCCCGCACTATTGCCGCGGAAGTGTTCACGCAGGTGAATGCCGGTTTCACGTTAACTATCGCCCTTACCTGCGGTGGGCACATTTTGGGCACACTTTCCGCTGAATACCGGGCATGCAGAGTGACCGCGACCGCGCCAAATCGTCGGAGCTGTTCGGCGATGACCGAATTATCCGAGTCGTGCGTCGCGCACAGCTTCCCCGCGTTACTCTTTGCCGATGATCGCGGGCGAGAAGGCGCCTGACTTCACTCTTTGGGACCACACCGGTCGGGCTCGGACACTGTCCGCGCTCCTTGCCGGAGGGCCGGTTGTGCTGTTCTTCTTCCCAATAGCGTCCTCACCGATCTGTACCGCCCAGGCTTGTCATTTTCGGGACCTGAGCGACGAGTTCGCCAGGGTGGGCGCCCAGCGGGTGGGCATCAGCACCGACACCGTCGACAAGCAGGCCCACTTCGCCCAACAGCGCTCGTTCGACTATCCGCTGCTCTCCGACGCGGACGGCGTGGTGTCCGAGCTGTTCGGGGTGCGCCGAGGCAGGCTCGCCAAGCTGCGTAGATCCGTCGTGGCGCGTGACGCGGCCCGGCGTGGTCGGCACACTCGGCGCCGTGGCCTGCTGGCCCGGCTGCTGCCGGTCAGACGGACCACATTTGTCATCGACATCGACCGCACCATACTCAAGGTCGTCTCCAGCGAGGTGCGCGCATCGGTGCACGCCGACCAGGCCTTGTGGTTCTTGGAGAACCACAACGTGCCGCATAGTTCGCCACATGTCCGGGAGAAGCACACCGACGCGGATCAGCAGTCGGAGGGCAAGGGCGAACCGATCGGCGACTGGTTCATAGAAGCGGAAACCGCAGACGAGCCGAGCTTGGTCCGGCCATACACGATGACGGCAGGCCGTACCGACTCTGGTGTCGAACTGGCACTGGAGGCGCCGGTCGAAGCGCTCAACACCACAGCGAAGCCGCCGCGCTGGCGGAGAAATGATGTGCGGGGCCAGATCCTGACGTCGTGCGTGCACAGCCCCTCGGTCGCAGAGATCGCCTCTCGTCTGTCCTTGCCGCTCGGTGCGACGCGGTTCCTGGTCGACGACCTGGTGACACAGGGTTATTTGCGGGTGCACGCCCCCCTCGGTGACTCGATGACAATAGACGAACGACGTGAACTGATAAGAAGGACCCTGCATGGCCTACGAGCACTCAGAGGCTAGAACGGGTTGAGTCGGTCAATCGCCTCAACCCGTTTCGGATCCGACACTCCGCGCTTAGTCCGCTCAGAAGTTGTTGCAGCTGTTGGCAACTTGCAGGACAGCTCCGACGTACTGCTGAAAGTACGGCTGAGATTGTGGCTTGCTCTCCAGCTCCTCGACTATCTGCTGGCGCTGATCCGGCGAGGATCCGAGGAATCCACGCAGCACGGCCTGTGCCGTCGGCGATGCGGACAGTGCCGCCGCGGCTGGCGGCGATTGCGCATTCAACGCCGACACCACCTGCGAGTAATTGCACGTGGTGTTGATGACCGGACCCAAATCGGGATCTGCGGAGGCGACGCCGGCCCCAGGGGTCAACGACAATGCCAGAGCGCCAACTGCGGCAGCCAATCTGGTCAAGGACAGCCTGACCATTTTAAGAGACCTTCCACCGATGCACCGCCGAACGCTAGACGGCTCCGACATCAGCCTAGCGCGACGACGCGATCAAACGAGCAGTCGCTAGCTACCGTCGTCGGTGCGGCCCGCCCGAACCGCTTATACGCAAACCTCCCCGCGCCACCGGTAGTGGCGCGAGGAGATATTTGCGACCGGATTAGGTCGTGGCCGGGCCAGGCAGCGTACCCGGCGCCGGAGCTGAGTTCTGCGGTGCGCCGGGCGAGTTCGGCTGTCCACCAGGTGCCGAGGTCCCCGGCACATTCGACGTCCACATCAGAATGTCTTGCATTCCGTCGTTGTAGACGACGCCATTCGGCGGTGCGCCGGTCGCGTCGAAGTACAGCGTGCCGGTCGACTCGCTGCCCTGCGGGATCGGCGCCGGGTTGAGGCTGCCCGGGGCCTGAACCTTGTCGATCACCCGGTAGTTCTGACCGTTGGGCCCGCGGGCGATGAAGTCGTTAACCATTGGGGTAACAAGCCCGCCGTCCGACCTGACGGTGATGTCAGCCTGGTAGAGCGTTCCTTTAGGGGTGTAGCCGGGAATCGCCACGCTGCTGGGTTGCAGGTTGCTGACCGTGTAGTTGGTCACCAACGGCCCGTCGATCAGCGGCTCACTAGTACCGAATCCCTGGATGTTTGGCGGCGCAGCTGAGGCGGCTGCGGCGGCGACAACGCTCGCTGCAGTTATTCCGGCGACGCCGATGGCCGTCTTAACAGTGCTCGTTGTGAACTTCACGATGGGCTCCTTCTTTGCTCCTGATCGTTTCGCGGTTACCCGGTGTTTGGGTGAAACCGAACTGGATTGGCGTAGCCAAGAGACGGCGATTTCAAACGTGAGTGCATCGCGAAATGCCATCTACAGCTTGACTACCTGCGTAAATGGCGCGATTTCATTTTGCGCTGAAGCGCGGTTAAAACAACTTCTTTAACATTGGCACCACTTGTATTGGGATCACTTGCGACCAATTCGCAAAGCAGGCACCGCAGTTCGCGCATTGCATTTATTAGGTCTTCGTTGCAGGCGCTAGGTGGTGGAGCGCGGCAACGCAGCCTGCGTGGTCGGGAGTGGCCGTCCACGCCGCCTGCTTGTCGGCGATTGCGGCGCGATGGGAGAACGGGCTGTGAAATGGGTAACTATCACCCCCGACCGGGCAGCATTTCCATGGCTCCGGCGTTGGTCGACGGTAGCGGTCACTAAATCGGAAGGTGGCCTCTACAGCTAACGAGGCTGACATGCAGCAGACCACGATCGCCGGACACCACGAAACTCACTACCCAATTGCCGAGGCGCTTTGGGTTCTCGCTGGCATCATCTTGTTGCTCGCCTTCGGGGACGGTTTGGTCCTGTTGGTTGTCGCGTTCGCGATTGCGGCCATGGCCGCGGCTTGGTGGATCCATCGGCGAGTAGGGCATCGCGTGGGCAGCAAGGGTCACGCAATGGTCGTGGTCGGGCCATTCATCATCGCCGCGGCTGCGCTGGCCGCGGTGTTGACGGTGGCCGCGCCCGCGCAGGCCGCGTCGGTTGACTCGCGTTTTGACATTTGCGCGGCACTGCGCAATGGCACGAGCCTGGCCACCATCGAAAGCACCCTTGAGGCCCGCGGCTACAGCGCAACGAACGCCGGCACCCTAACCGGCACCACCATCCGCCAGCACTGCCCGGATCAGGCCGCCGGTGTGATGGCGCAAATATCGCGAACATCTTGAAAGCCCGACAACGCGGTTAGATCGACCTTGGAGCTGTCACCATTGCGGGTGTGAGCGCGGCGATTTGGGTGCTAATAATATTGTTGGCCATCGGCACAGTGGTCGAGAGCCTTCTGAGGCTTAGGAAGTGGCTTAATAACCCGCCCCCGGGTCAAGACGTCAACCCGCCGCCCAGCGACGGTCCGGAGTAGCCGCGACGAGCGACGGTTGGCGGGGATACTGCCGGCCGACGTCAGCGCGACCGTTGCGGACGCGTTGACATCGATCTGACGCTGAGCCTCGCTTAGCAGCCCACCTCGATCTTGAATGGCGCGGTAAGTGAGACGCGTGGATCGTTGAGCTGAGATCCTTCGGCCGTGCCCGTAATGGTGTAGTTGCCGTTGGCGAAAACGACTTTCGCATCACCGGCTCCTGCGTCGGCGACGCCGGTGAAGCCCGCGAAGTTCTCGATGTTGACCGATTCGAGCTTCGGCTTTTCGGAATCCAGCTTGAGCAATACTCTGACGTTTGCGGGCGCCGCGGCGATGTTCGCGGTCAACAACCACTGAACCTGATTACAGGTGACGGCGTGCGAGGTGCGGGTGTTGTTGTCGACGGTGATTCGTGCGGTTTGCTGTGTGGGTTTTTCCGAGCGCGCAAAGCACCCAGTGCAGGATGCCACCACGAGAACCACCACCGCCGACGTGACGAACCGAGCTCCCACCGCGCACCTCCGTTCCGATAGCCGCGTAAAGGCCTGCTTTCGTCGCACGCTTTTTCTACCAGCCGCGAGGCCGTCTTCGGGAGTAAATGTGTGTGGTCGGCTAGTTGAGTGAGATCCGGCCCATGAGCAAGTCGATGATGGGTTTCCCGGCCGCGAAGGTTCCGGTATTCGATGAATTGACGTGCCCATAGTCGACAAGGAGCGTCACGCCGTTGACACCCGCGGCGGCGTCGCTGTTGAGAAAGGCCATCACGTTGCCCATCTGCTCTGGGGTGTGGACCTCGGCGCCGGTGGCCTCTCGGTAGTCCTGCGCGAAAGTCAGCCACAGATCGGCGTTGGCCCGGGCCAGGGGAGTGTCCGTGGGGCCGGGGCAGATGGCGTTGATGCGCACGCCCTTCGCCAGGAATGGGAATGCGTGTGTTGCGACATAGGCGTTGATGGCCTGCTTGCTGGTGCCGTAATGGCCGAAGTTGTCCGCCTCGTGGGCCTTGACCCACGCGTCTGCGGACTCGAAATCAGGCGTGGCCAAGAACTCCTGGAGCCGCGGCAGATCGCTCTCCCATCCGATGCCGGCCACCGAGGAGATAAAGCAGATTGCCGAACCGCGGTTCAGTTGGCCGTTGTTCAGCAGTCGGTCGATCACGTGCCGATGACCGATGAAGTTGATCTTCATCAGGTCTGGACCGTCGGCAATGCCGGCGGCGGAGAACAGGGCGTCGACGGGTCCGCCGACCTGCTCGAGTGCGCTATCGATCGATGCCGGGTCCCGAAGGTCGACCTGGATCCCGCGGCCGAGTTCGGCGGCGACCGGCGCGTAGTCCATGTTGATGACCTCGGCTCCGAGAGCGCCAACGATCTTGGCCGCCGCGGCGCCCATACCGGTGGCGCCTCCCACTATCAGCGCCCGCTTGCCGTCGTAGCGGAACTGCTCGATACCAGTCATTTCAATCCTCTCTGGGGACGCCAACAGTAAGGCTCACGAGTACTGTACGGGAACAGATGTTTGGTACAAGAAGGTGGTCCCGGTAGCTGTTTGACGTGCGGCTTGTTCTGTGTGGTCGTCACTTGCGTCCACCGCGGTCGACGACGCCGCGCACGACTGTGTCACGTGCGTTGATCAGCGCGGCATGCTTGCCCTGAGCCCGCACGATGTTCTCCGGCATCCACAGGACGTCCATCACGCAGCGCGACAGCATCGCCAGCGACGGGGGGTCCTCGATTCGGATGTCGCCGGACTGGATTCCTTCCGACAACAGCGTCCTGAGCTGTCGCAGTCGCATGATGAACGCCACACCCGGATTAGGCGTGTCTGGCGGCGACTGGCGCATCCAGGCCAGTTGGATCTTCCACTCGTCGGGAAATTGGTCCAGCGCGTTGATGTTGACCCAGCTGAGCGCATCCAGCTTTTCGACCGGCGTGGCATCGGAGCGCAGACACTGCGGCGAATCCGCCGCCGGCTTTCTTGCCGAACGACTCCATGATCGAGGCGAGGAGCTCGTCTTTCGACCCGATCAGCCGATAGACGGTCCCGGTACCCAGTCCCGCCGCGGAAGCGATGTCCCGGATCGTGGTGACCTCGTAACCTTTTCTGCCGAATTCGGCTCGTGCGACCGCACGAACGTGCGCGGCTTTGTCGTTGGCGTCGGACTCATTCTCGTCGCTCCACGTCTTGATTGCCGCCTCGGCGACCGCGAAAGCAGGGGAGCCATCCAATTCCCGGTCGCTGGGTGGTCGAGCGGCCAGACCGTGCAACATGATGCGGCACAACACGAGTGCGGTCTGATCGACAGGGGCGGTGTGCCGAATGATGTCGAGTCCGACGTGCATCATGGTCTGACAGATACGGTCGGCCAGTGTCGGAAGGTCGATGTCGGATCTGATGTAGCCGCTCCACTTACCGGCGCGCAGGGTCTGAAGCATCGCGTCCTGGACCGCGGTGGGCGGCTTTTGGAGCAGCTCGACGAGCTCCGGGTTTGCACTCGGCGCGTCATAGAACGACATCTGCAGAGCAGCGCGATGTTGTACCGCGCAACGCGCGATCGCCGACCCCAGCTCGACGATCTCGTCAGCGGCGGGACGCGCGTCGGGCTTGTCCAGTCTTTCGTGGGCGATCTCGCCGATGCGGTCCAAGTCGGCGTAATACCGACGGACCAGTTCGACGAGGATCGCTTCTTTCGATTCGAAGTGGTGATACAAGCTTCCCGGCAAAATGCCGGCGGCGTCCGCAATCTCCTGCAGCGACGTCCGTAATCCCGAGGAGGCAATCAATGATGCCGCGGTTTGCAGGATTTCGGTCCGGCGGGTGCCGTCGTCGTACGCGCCGCCGCGGCCGTCGGCCGGCGTCATGCGGGAACGTCCGGGTCGGCCAGCCCGCGCAGGCGAATCGGCATCGGGCAAGTCTAGGCGCGCGGAGTCGCCAGCGGCTGCAGCCTCGGATGGTTGCTGAAGCCCCACGACACCTCCATGGCTCCCGCCCCCGACCCCGGGTCGCGTGATCTGTTCTTGCTATCCAGGCCCGTTATGGGAGACAAGCGACCGAATATTTGGTTTAACGCTACCAGCTTGCTGCGCAAATCGGATCTACAGTGGCGGGCCGCCCCACCGGTCGACAGCGACAACCTCATCCAGCGTGCGCCTGCGGGCGGGCCGGAACCTATGGCCGGCGCGAAGGCGGGCGACCGGGAGCAGGCAGCCTTGCACGTAACCTTCCGGGATCTGCAACAGCTCTGCGACGGCGTCCTCGTGATGCAGGTGCAGCGTCGTGACGCAGGTGCCGTAGCCGCGGGCATGCAGCGCTAGCTGAAAGTTCCATACCGCCGGGAAGATCGAGCCGTACAGCGTCGCCCGGTAGAACGATTCGTCACCGTCGATGCGCGGCAGATACGGCTGGTAGCAAGGGATTACCAACAACGGCACGCTCGCCAAGTTCTCGACGAGCCACTCGGTGGACGACATCAGCCGGCCCTCCGGGCTGCCCGCCGGCACCAGATCGCCGAGCATCTGGCCACCCACGCGGAGCAGATAGGCGTTGCGATACAGCTCCGCAAGTTTTCGTCGCAGTGCGGGATCGGCGATGACCAACCACCGCCACGGCTGCTGGTTCGACCCGTTCGCTGCCTGCAGTCCGACCCGAAGGCAGTCCCGGATGTCATCGATATCCACGTGCGCAGCTAGGTCGAGCGACTTCCGGGCCGACCGGGTTGTGGTGAGGAGGCGCTCAGTGTCCATGGTCATTGTGAAAACACGTCCACGCCGAGCCTTTCGCATACCGCGAAGACCTCTTCGAAGATCGACCCGGGAACGGTGAATGGCTCGGTGGCTGAGACTTCGGCGAGATGTGCAGCGACATCGTCTGCGGTCGGGCTGCTGCCCGGCTCTGCGAGCCAACCCTCGCCGAGGCCCACGAACACTCGCGAAAAGCGCCCGGCACAGGCCGAATAGTTGTGATGGGTGAACTCGCAGGCCCGACTGGCCAGGAATGCAACGATGGGCACGACCAGCTCAGGCTGGATCACCTTGAGAAATCCGGTCTCTTCCAGCGCTTTGGGATCTCCGACCGTTTCGGTGACCATTCGCGAAAAGCCAAACGGGAGAACGGTATTGGCGAGGATCCCGTGCTGGGCTCCTTCGATGGCGATGACGTTGGCCAGCCCCACCAGGCCCGCCTTGGCCGCCGCGTAGTGGGCTTCCAGCGGCTGTCCGAACATGCCGCCAGACGACGAGATGAACACGAACCGCCCGTAGCCGGCCGCCTTCATTTCCCGGTATGCCGGTTGGCTCAAATAGAACCCGCCGTCCAGGTGCACGCTCAGCATCCGCCGCCAGTCGTCCTGCGACAGGTCCTCGAAGGGCACGCTGTTGAAGATGCCGGCGTTGCTCACCACCGCGTCGAGGCGACCGAACCGGTCGATAGCGGTGCGCACGATCGCTTCTCCACCCTCCGGGCTGTCCACCGAATCATGTGACGCCGCAGCGACCCCACCGGCGCGCTCGATCTCGTCGACGACCGCATCGGCGACGCCGGTGTCCGCACCATCGCCATGCATGGATCCGCCGAGGTCGTTGACCACCACCGCGGCGCCGCGGCGCGCCAATTCGATCGCATACAGTCGTCCGAGGCCCCGGCCGGCACCGGTCACGATCGCCACCTGTCCGGTGAAGTCGATCATTGCTACTCCTCCCCAGAGGTCAGTGCATGACGGATTCGACGAATTGCGTGCCCACGTCTACGAGGTAGCGGTCGGGTCCGCCCAGAAACCCGTTCCAGCTCAGCAGCCGCTTGAGATACAGATGGGCGTCGTGCTCCCAGGTGTAGCCAATGCCGCCGAATACCTGAATGGCGTTGTCGGCAACGCTGGCCAGCCGCCCGGCGAACGCTTTGGCGCGCATCGCAGCCATATGCCGCTCGCCACGATCACCGGCGTCGGCAGCCCACAGGGCGTGGATCACGCCGCTGCGGGCGAGTTCAACCGTTTCGAACATGTCGACGCAGAGGTGCTGGACCGCCTGGAAAGCGCCGATCGGCTGGCCGAATTGGCGGCGCACCTTGGCGTATTCGACGGCCAGGTGCAAGACTGCGCGCGCGGCACCGAGCGCGTCGGCGGCCCAGGCGATGACCACGTCATCGACGAGCGCCTCGACGGCATCCGGCGGCGCAGTGGCCAGACGTTGCGCAGGTGTGCCGTCGAAGGTCACCCGAAAGCGCTTGCGGGTCTGGTCGATTCCGGCTTGCGGCGCGACGTCGATGCCTGGCGTCGACGTTTGGACGGCGAAAAGCCCTGTGCTGTCCTGTTCGTCAGCCAGCACGAGCAGAACGTCGGCGGCGGCGGCGTCCCAGACGTTGTCGATCGCGCCACGCAGCACAGTGCCGTCGTCCTGTTTGACGGCAGTTGGGCGAGCGCCGTCGAGCGGGCTCACCGTGGCGGTGTTGGAGCCGTCTGCAATGCCGCTGAAAAGCGGTGCCGCCGCGGCGCTATCCACGCCGAACCGGGTCAGTGCGCGAGTCGCGGCGACGGCGGTGGACAGCCACGGTCCGGGGTGTAATCCGGCCCCGAGCTCCTCGAGGACGATGCCGGCCTCGACCATCGTCATGCCGGCGCCGTCGTATTCCGGTGGCACCAGCAGCCCGGTGGTCCCCAGGTCGGCGAGCCCCCGCCAGACCGCGTCGGTGGTGCCGGTCGGATCCTCGAGCATCGGGCGGACATGCCCGGCAATCGAAGCCTTTTCGGCAAGGAAGCTTCGCACGGTGTCGCGCAGCGCGATCTGCTCGTCGCTCAGTTCCAGGTTCATGAGCGCGGCAACCCGAGGACCCGCTGCGCGGTGATGTTCTTGTTGATCTGCGTCGTACCGCCCGCGATGGTGAGCGAGCGCGATGTCAAGCGATAGTCGGCCCAACGGCGGCCGTCGGCGTGCGAGCCGAGTAGGTCGAACGCGAGCGCCGCAATCTCCTGCCCGACCTCGCCCCAGATGGTCTTGGCAAGGCTGGCCGACCCGAATGCGTCGCCGCCGTGCAGAATCGCCGAGATCGAGCGCTGGCACAGCACCTCGAGATATTTGATACGCAAAGCGATTTCGCCGAGGCGCCGCAACGTCGTGGCATCGTCGAGCACCGGCCGACCATCGATGTCGACGCCGGCGAGGTCGGCCACCAGTTCTGCCAGCCGCATCTGCATCTCGGTGTAGAGGCGCGCCGCGCCGGCACGTTCGTGGCTCAGCGTCGTTGTGGCGATCCCCCACCCTCCGTTCACCGGGCCGAGCAGCGCCTCCGCGGGCACCCGCACGTCATTGAAAAACACTTCCGCGAAATCGGCTTCGCCGCTGAGCGTGACGAGCGGGCGGACCTCGATGCCCGGCAACGACATGTCGACAATCAGGCAGGAAATACCCTTGTGTTTTGGTGCGTCCGGGTCGGTGCGCACGTACAGCTGACACCAATCGGCGCGGTAGCCCAGCGAGGTCCAGATTTTCTGGCCGTTGACGACGAAATGATCGCCGTCCCGCACGGCGCGGGTGCGCAGCGACGCCAGATCCGAGCCCGCTTCGGGCTCCGACATTCCCTGGCACCAGATGTCGTCGGCTCGCATCATCCGGGGGAGCAGTGTGCGCTTCTGAGCCTCGGTGCCGTACTGCATGATCGCGGGCGCGATGTTGTTCATCCCGATCACGTTGAGTGGCATCGGCACCCGAGCGCGAGTGGTCTCCTCGGCGTACACCAGTTGCTCGAGCACCGTTGCACCGCGGCCGCCGTACTCCTGCGGCCAGGAGACAGCGGCCCAGCCGGCGTCGGCCATCGTCGCGTTCCAGGCTCGAAGTTTTTCGAACGCGGCGTCGTCCTTGCCTCGCTGGCGGCCGGCCGCCACAACGTCGTCGGTCAGGTTCGCGGCCAGCCACGCGCGTAACTCCTTGCGGACCTGTTCCACCTCTGGTGGGTACGAGAAATCCACGTTTCCTGGTTTCCTTGGTTACCTCGCGTTCGATTGACTGTGGCCAAGCCGGACTTTACGTTGGAACAGATATTTGGTCAACGAGGTCCCACGGTTCGGAGGTCGGAAGTGGCAAGCGACGCTTCTGGCGATCGGTTGCAAGCCCTCGGCATGCTCGCATCGGCACTTGCGGGCCGACCCCTGGCGGTGGCCGAATTGCAGCCGGGTGAACCGTCGTGGACGGACGGCCAGACGATTTACGTCGACCCTTCCGCTGGCACCCGCGCGAAACTCGAAGCGATTGCGGTGCAGGCGTCGATGCTCGCGGCCGGCAGCCTGGACCCCGATGTCGTGCGTCCCCTGGTCCGCCATCCACGACTGGCCAGGCGCTTTCTGGCGATCGAGGGCCACCGCGCACTGGTCGCCAATAGCGAGCTGCTACCAGGCGTTTTAGCATCAGTGGCCGACCGCGATATCGCCGGCCGCAGCGACTCGCCGGCCGCCTCGCTGAGCATCGCCGCCGGCCGGACCGTCGATCGACGACCCGGCCCCGGAATTCGGCGTGATCCGCGCCGCGAAGGTACTGGCTGCGTCCTCCAGAACGGCCACACAACGGGATGAGGCGCAACCCGCACACGTCCCGCGGAGCCACGGCGCGAAGGAACTTGAGGAACTCGACGACGGTGAAGTCGACGAAACCGACGATCCGGACTTGTTCACCAGCCCGGTTGGCGGAGGCGGCTTTATCGGCAAGTGGCTGAAGAAGATGTTGTCGTCGGCGCGCAAGATAGGCAGCGGCGGCGGACCGCCCGGCGCGGATACCCCGACGCACCGGACGAACTCCGCCAATCGCGGTCTGCATGCCGTGTCATCACTGGCCTCGACGTCGAGCGAGGACATCAACGACGACGAGGCCAAAACGGACGGCGTGCGGTATCCGGAATGGGATGTCACCCGCAAGAGCTACCGGCCGGACTGGTGCACTGTGCGCGAAGTCGAGCCGAAGATCAAGGCATCGGCGACCCACGCGATCGAAGATGCCATCAGTGTGCGGCGCCCGTTATCGCGACTTGGAATGGGACTGCACCGCCGCCACCGCCAACCGCAAGGCGACGACATCGACATCGACGCGGCCGTCGAAGCACGCGTCGAGGTGCGGGCCAGGTCGGTGCCCGACGAGGGGGTGTACCTCGACAGCCTGCGGCGCCGGCGTGATCTGTCGGTGCTGCTGCTCCTCGACGTATCGGGGTCGGCCGCGGAGCCCGGAACGGTGGGACGGACGGTGCACGAGCAACAGCGCGCGGCAATCGCCAACCTCGCGGTTGCACTGCACGACCTGGGCGACCGCGTCGCGCTCTACGCCTATTACTCGCAGGGCCGGCGCGCAGTGACCATGGTGCCGGTCAAACGATTTGACGACCAGCTGGACTCCCAGGTCATGAGGCGACTGAACAGTCTTGAACCCGGCGCTTATTCGCGTCTCGGCGCGGCCATCCGACACGGCTCGGCGGTTTTGGAGGCACGCGGCGGAACGTCGCGCCGGCTATTGGTGGTGCTTTCGGACGGACTCGCATACGACCACGGGTACGAGCGCCCCTACGGTGCCGCCGACGCGCGGCGCGCGTTGACCGAGGCCCGCCGCCGGGGCATTGGCTGCGTGTGCCTGACGATCGGCGCGGGGACCGACATGCAGTCGTTGCGCAGGGTCTTCGGCGACACCGCGCACGCGACGATCGCGCGCCCGGATCAACTCGCGGGTGTGATCGGGCCACTGTTCCGGTCAGCGCTGCGCTCGGCAGAGGTTCGCCGGAAGGTGTCGTGATACACCCTGATGCCAAGTCCCAGAACACAGTTGGCGCACCATTGCTCAGGACCCGCTCGTCAGGGCACTTGAAACAAACATCTGTTCCGGATAGGCTCCAGGCACCGCAGTGCGGCGGGGCAGAAGGGAAGCTATGGCCAACGAGTCCGGGCTCGCCAGTCGAAACGGCGCGACCACCGAGGCGGAGAGCATGCGGCCCTACTACAGGACGATCGGCAGCGAAGAGGCCATCTTCAAGGCGGCATACCGCCAGGGTCTGGCACTTGTCCTGAAGGGGCCGACGGGTTGCGGCAAGACCCGCTTCGTCGAGGCGATGGCCTACGACCTCGGCCGGCCGCTGATTACGGTGGCCTGCCATGACGACCTCACCACCGCGGATCTCGTCGGCCGGTATCTGCTGCAGGGCGACGAGACGGTGTGGATGGACGGTCCGCTGACGCGGGCGGTGCGCGAGGGAGCGATCTGCTATCTCGACGAAGTGGTGGAAGCCCGACAGGACACCACCGTTGTGCTGCATCCGCTTGCCGATCACCGGCGGCAACTGCCCATCGAGCGTCTGGGTGTCACGCTGGACGCGGCGCCCGGATTCGGCCTTGTGGTGTCCTACAACCCCGGCTATCAAAGCGTGCTCAAGGACCTCAAGGATTCGACACGCCAGCGGATGGTTGCCGTCGAATTCGGTTTCCCCGCAGCCGATGTCGAAGAGGGCATCGTCGCACACGAGGCCGGCGTGGATAGTGCCACCGCAGCCGAGTTGGTGCGTTTGGGGCAGGCCATCCGGCGGCTGGAAACCGGCGGGTTGCGTGAGGTCGCCTCGACCCGCGTGCTGATCGCGGCGGGCAGGCTTTTCGCAGAGGGCCTGACCATGTCGGAGGCGGCGCGGGCTGCGATCGCCGGGCCGCTCACTGACGACGTGGCGGTGGGCAAGGCTCTCGGCGAGATGATCGAGATCTATCTGGGCGGGGCGGAGGCCCGATGATTGACGCTGCATACCCGCGCGGCTAGGGTCTGAACAAATATTAGGTTCTGCCACGGTTCGGCGTGCGTGAGGTTGTGATCAGGAGGTCAGATGTCCTACGAAAGCACCGCAGAACCGATCAAGGTCGGCTACCTGATGGATTTCACGCTGCCGCCGATGTTCCCCGAGGAGATGAAGGCGGACTTCACGCGGTGCTTTGACCTCGTATTCGAGGAGGCCGTCGAACACGGGCTGATGGACCGGCCCGTGCAGATGATCTACCGCGAGGTGGAGGGGTTGCCCAAGGGATCGGTCAAGGCGGTGATCGATGCGTTCGGCGAGCTCGTCGACGAAGGCTGTCTGGTGGTGTTCGGGCCGCACATCACCGACAACTGCGTGCCCACCCGCGAAGCGATCGAGGAGCGGTTCAAGGTTCCGGCCATCAGCGTCACCGGCACCGACGACTGGTTGGGCGAGTGGACGTTCTCCTTCCCGCAAGGCTCGATGACCGACGAGCCGATCTTCATCGCCGACCTGCTCGGAAAGCGTGGGATCACCGAGATCGGCGTTCTGATGGAGCAGAGCCTGATCGGACAGAGTTACCTGAAGAATCTGCGAACCGCATGCCAGCGCAAGGGTATTCGGATCGTCGCCGAAGTCGCGGTCGCGCAAACCGCGCAGGACATCAACGAAGCCGTGCGCACCCTGCACGATGCGAAGGCGGAAGCGATCGTGCACCTGGGCTTCGGCTTCGGGATCGTGTTCATCAATCCCGCCCTAGAAGCGGTCGATTGGGACCCGCCGAGATTCACCACCACGGCCTTCCAGAACGCGTGGGTGAACCCGATCATGTGGAACGCCTTCATGGGCTGGATCGGGGTCGACCAGTACGACGAGGCGAATCTGATCGGCCAGGACTTCCTCGACCGCTACGCGAAAAAGTACGACGGGCGACGTCCCGAGTATTGCGTACCGCCGGTCAACCGTGACGTCGCCGCGACGTTGGTGCGGGCGTTCGCCGACTCCCACCCGCTCAGTCCGCGTGGGGTCAAAGAGGCATTAGAGCGGGTCAAGATGATGCCCGCCGCCTCGGGTGCGCCCGGCACCCGGGTGTCGTTCGGTAAGTGGACGCGGCGGGCCTGGATGGGCGCCGGCTATCTGGTGGCACGGACCCTCGACGCCGACGGCGTCAACTCACATCTGGTCGATCGCTTCGGAGAGGAAGGCTGACTCTTGAAAACGGAAAGGCCTACAGAACAACAGTCCGCACCGCTAGAAGCAGACGAGACGTCCGCCGCGCGGCACGGAGGCGAAAAGCGCGGCTGGGGCGGCTGGGTCGCCGGTGCTGCCCTGGCGGCGTTCGTGCTGTTCTTCATCGCGAACGCCCGCGTTGCCCTCGACCCGCGCGTCGCCAACCCGAACGTGCAGGGCCGGCCGCGCCCGGTGAAGTTCCTCTTCGGGCTGGACTACATCACCTTCCTGCACATCTCCACCGTGATCATGCTGCTCGTGCTGCTGGTGGTGTTCATCAGGGGATGGCGGCGCAATCCGGGCAGTCCGGTGATGCTGATGTTCCTGTGCACCACGCTGATCGTGTGGCAGGACCCGATCATGAACTGGGCGCCGTTCGCGGTCTACAACCCCGATCTCATCCACTGGCCGGAGTCGTGGCCCTTGGTGTCGTTGTCACCGACCGTCGAACCGTTCGTCGTATTCGGTTACGTGACGTTCTATTTCGGCCCGTACTTCCCGGCGGTCTGGATCCTGCGCAAACTGCAGGCGAAATACGGACCCACGAGTTTCGTGTCGCGACATCCGTTGGTCAGCCTGGGCGTGCTGACTTGCGCGATCGGTTTCGTCTTCGATGCGTGGCTGGAGATCCAACTCGTCCACGCCGGCATGTACATCTACTCGCAGGTGATTCCGTGGGGCTCGGTGTTCACCGGCACGACATTCCAATTCCCGCTGATCTGGGAGTCGTTCTCGGTGACCTTCGTGATGGTGCCGGCGGCAATACTCTGCTACCGCGACGACACCGGGAAGTCGGTGGCCGAGAAGCTCGCCGCGAAAGCCAAGATCTTCCCGAGTCGCCCGGTGCTCGGCACGTTCCTGGTGATGTTCGCCATCATCAACGTGTCCTACTTTGCCTACGGGGCTTGGTTCGCCGCCATCAAGATCAGCAAGGCGGCCACCTCCGTCGCCTGCCCGTGGCCTTATCCGGAAGCCAAAGTTTATGACCCACAAGGCTTTTACGAGAAGGCAGGCGCACAAGGCCCGTACTCCGTTGGCATCTGGTCGACTTGGGCGAGCGGCGAGCCGAACGGACGGCCGCACGTCGATCCGCCGCCGGCGGGCCAAGGCGCCTGCGAGCCCGCGAGAACGAATGGTTGAGCCGCGCACCGTCGTCGTCACCGGTGCGTCCCGCGGACTGGGTTTCGCATCGACCGTGCGCCTGTACAGCGAGGGGTGGCGCGTGGTCGCGGCTATGCGGACACCCGATCGCGGGCTTCCGCTGCTACGGCAGGCGACAGGGCGCAGGTGAAGACGACGACCGGCTGATCGGTGTGCAGTTGGACCTGCTGGACCCCGCGTCGATCGCCGTGGCGGCCAAGGCAATTGAAGAAGCCGTAGGCGCACCCTATGCGCTCGTGCACAACGCCGGGATCTCCGCCGCCGGCATGGTGGAGGAGACCGATATGGCGCTGTGGCAGAAGATGTTCGCCACCAGCGTCCTAGGCCCCGTCGCGCTCACCCAGGCGCTGCTGCCGTCCATGCGGGCGGCGGGCGAGGGGCGGATCGTGTTGGTGTCCAGCGCGGCCGGGGTGCGCGGTCAGCCGGGCACCGCGCCGTACTCGGCGGCCAAGGGAGCGTTGGAGCGCTGGGGTGAGTCGATGGCGTGCGAGATCGCGCCCTTCGGCCTCGGTGTCACCGTTTTGGTCGCCGGCACGTACGACACCGAGATCATCACCGACGCCGGCACCACCGATGACCGCGATTTCGACGGCCCCTACGCCCGGCTGCACAACACCATGAACACCCGCGGGCGTTTCGCGGTCAGTTTCGCCAGGCCCGCCGAGCGGTTCACCGACGGACTACTCAAGGCGCTGGCTGACCAGAAGTCGTTCCGCCGCCGCGGCGTGGGCCCGGACGCCTCGATGCTGTTGGCTTTCAACAGGATTCTCCCGTCTTCGGGCATGCACCACATGTCGCGGATCGTGCTGGGCATACCCAGACAAGGCTCGATGCGGGGTGGGGCGTATCCGTTGACGACGGCCCAACGGGCGATGGTGTTTGCCGCGCGAAGTTCTTCCGCAGCCGGTGCTGCAGCGCTTGGCGTCGTTGGCGGCTAAGCGCCGCCAGGGACAAAGAGACTGAAGGGGACTGAGGGGTAATTATGGAACAGCTTTTTGACGACCTCGAGGATTTCGGCTCGTTCGACGACGCGATATCCGGTGACGTGCGTGACCCGTACACCGAACTGGCGCGACTGCGCCACGAGGAACCGGTGCAGCGACTCGAGACGTCGGGAGCGCTTCCGCACGAGGAATCGCTGCCGATGTTCATCGTGTATCGCCACGAGGATGTGCAGCAGATGCTGCGCGACAACGAGACGTTTTCGTCGGCGGCCGTCATCGCCGCGTTCGGGCCCGTGCTGGGCGAAGGCGTGATGCTCGGCATGGACGAGCCCATCCACGGCCGGCTGCGTTCGTTGGTCTCGAAGGCGTTCTCGCAGAAGTCATTGGCGCGCTGGCAAGACGAGTTGGTCGGCCGGGTGGCAAATAGCCTGATCGACAACTTCGCACCCAATGGCAAGGCAGATCTGGTGAAGGAGTTCACCTTCGACTATCCGAGCCAGATCATCGCCGGCCTGTTGGGCTTGCCGGAAAAGGACTACCCGCAGTTCCAGCGGTGGTCGATTTCGCTGCTGAGTTGGCTGATGAACCCGGAACGCGGGCTTGCGGCCTCGGCTGCCCTGTGCGACTACTTCGCCCCGATACTCGAGGCCCGCCGGGCCGAGCCGAAGGATGACCTGATCAGCGCGCTGGGTGCGGCCGAGATCGACGGGGAAAAGCTCGCGGACGAAGAGATCTTCTCGTTCCTGCGGCTGCTGTTGCCCGCCGGCGTGGAGACGACCTACCGGTCGCTGGGCAGCCTGCTCTTCGGCCTGTTGTCGGATCCGACGCAATTGGACGCGATCCGCGCCGACCGGTCGCTGCTTCCGCAGGCGATCGAAGAGGGCGTGCGGTGGGAACCACCGCTGCTGACCATCACCCGGGTGGCGACCCGCGACACCGAACTCGGTGGGGTGCCGATCCCGGCCGGGGCGACGGTGATGCCGATGCTGGGCTCGGCGAACCGACAAGAAGATCGCTACCCCGACCCCGACACGTTCAATATTCACCGACAAGCCAAGGCGAATCTGGGCTGGGGCCACGGCGTGCACGTCTGTCTCGGCATGCATTTGGCACGGCTCGAAATGCGCACCGCCATCAATCTTTTGCTGGACCGGCTGCCGAATCTTCGGCTGGACCCCGACGGGGATGACCCGCACATCCGTGGGCAGGTCTTCCGGTCGCCGACGTCGCTGCCGGTGCTGTTCGATGCCCAGTAGCGCAAGGCCATGGTTGCCAATCGGCTACTATCCGGAAAGCCTTCCCATAGGGTGATCTATTCTTGCGATGGGCATCCCTGATCCCGGTGCGCTGTTCAGCGCCACATCTACAGAGAGCGACAAACATGACTGAGGCTGTAAAGGTCCGCTTCGAGCCCAAGATGATGATCGACGGCAAGCTCGTCGACGGTCAGGCCGGCACCTTCACCAACATCAACCCGGCGACCGAGGAGTCGATCGGAGAAGTCGCCGATGCGTCGAAAGAAGACATGCACCGGGCCATCGACGCCGCCCGCCGCGCCTTCGACGAAACCGACTGGTCGACCAACCACAAGTTGCGTCAGCGCTGCCTCCTGCAGTTGCACGAGGCGATCGAATCGGAGAAAGAGGAGCTGCGCGAGGAACTCATCCTCGAGGTCGGCTCACCGCGAGCCATCACCTTCGGCCCCCAGCTGGACGCCCCGTTGGAAGACGGGCTGAAGTACCCCGCCAGGCTGATCGACACGTACCCGTGGGAGACGGACCTGGGCGACAAGGTGATCAGCCTGACCGGCACGCTCACCACCCGCAAGGTCTGGCGGGAGCCGGTCGGCGTGGTCGGTGCGATCGTGCCGTGGAACTTCCC
The DNA here is from genome assembly GCA_963791535.1 of uncultured Actinomycetota bacterium. Taxonomy (GTDB): domain Bacteria; phylum Actinomycetota; class Actinomycetes; order Mycobacteriales; family Mycobacteriaceae; genus Mycobacterium. Next base: position 138,395 of record CAWBSW010000024.1, read on the forward strand.
GTTCGAGGTGACGATCAACAAGCTCGGCCAGGCCCTGGGCACCGGCAACACCGTCGTGCTCAAGCCGGCGCCCAACACCCCGTTCAACGCGACCCGGCTGGGCCGACTCATCGCCGAAAAGACCGACATCCCAGCCGGTGTCGTCAACGTCGTGACCGCATCGGATCACTTCGTGGGTGAGGAGCTCACGCTGTCACCCAAGGTCGACCTGATCTCGTTCACCGGCTCGACGGTGGTCGGCAAGCGGATCATGGAAAAAGGTGCGGCCACCATGAAGCGGCTGTTCCTGGAGCTCGGCGGCAAGTCCGCCACCATCGTGCTCGAGGACGCCGACTTCGGGCTGGCCTGTGCGATCGGCATCGCGCCGTGCATGCACGCCGGGCAGGGTTGCGCGAACCCGACCCGGATGCTGCTGCCGCGGTCCCGCTACGACGAGGGCGTGGCGATCCTCAAGAGCATCTACGAGAACGTCACGTGCGGCGACCCGCAGGATCCCGGAACGCTGTGCGGCCCGCTGATTTCGCAGCGGCAGTTCGAGCGGGTGACGGGCTACATCAAGAAGGGTGTGGAAGAGGGCGCCACCGCGCTGGTCGGCGGTCCCGATGCGGCCACCGGTTTCGACAAGGGTTATTACGTGCGGCCAACGCTTTTCACCGATGTCGACAACAAGATGACCATCGCCCAGGAGGAGATCTTCGGTCCGGTGCTGGCCGTCATCCCGTTCGACGACGAGGAAGACGCGATCCGGATCGCCAACGACAGCGTGTACGGCTTGGCCGGCAACGTCATGTCCGGCTCCCTGGAGCACTCGCTGGCGGTGGCCCGCCGGATCAAGGCCGGCTTCATGGGCGTCAACGGCGGCGCGCCGTACGGCGCCGACACGCCGTTCGGTGGATACAAGGAGAGCGGTGTGGGCCGGCAGAACGGTGTGGCCGGTTTCGACCAGTACACCGAGATCAAATCGGTCGGGTATCCCGCCGGCTAGAAAGATTCGACGCAGCGCACCGGTTGCCCGCAGCCCGTCGTGCCGGCGCTGGGCTACCTTGTTCCCGTGAGCAAGGCCCGCAGGTTATCGATTCAGTATGCGGCCGGGCTCGCATTCGCTCACCTGCTGGCTGTCGCCGATGCCGCCACGATCGTGATACCGCTGCATGACCGAACAGTCAGTGCGGCGTATACATACTTCGCCGCAAAGAACATGGTAATTGCGGTAGTGCTCGTTGTTGTGGGAGCTCTCGCCGTCGCCGTGGGTGGTGCCATGAGCCTCGCTCCGGTGCTGCGGTGGTTTGTTCAGGGCCGGCAACCCAATCCGGCTGAACGACGCACAGCGACGGGGCTCGTCAAGCGACAATCGCTGATCCTGGCGGCAACATGGGCCGCAAGTGGCGTGATTTTCCTTGCACTAAACCTTGACGGCGGTGTGACGCTCGCGGTCGCATCCCTGCTGGCGGTCGTGCTCGGCGGCAGTGCGGCAGCGGGGCTAAGCCTTCTGCTCACTCAGCGCACTCTTCGGCCAATATTCGTCGCCGCGACCCAAGGCTCTGAAGGTGTTGTGATAGCACCACGCGTGCTCACTCGACTTGTCGGCATGTGGTTATTGGGCTGTGGGCTGCCCTGCGCGGCGATCGTCACTCTGATCGTCATTCGTTCGAACGGTTGGATTATTCACAAGACGGCATCGGTGGAGATGCCGATTCTGGTGGTAACGCTGGCCGCGGTGTTGCTGGGGCTTCCAATAATGATCCTGACATCCCGCTCGATTTCGGACCCGGTCCGAGAGGTCGTGGACGCGATGGCACAGGTCCAGCAGGGCCGTATCGACACCTTCGTCGGAGTCTACGAGCGTTCTGAAATCGGGCGTCTGCAAAGCGGATTCAACCGGATGGTTGCCGGGATCGCCGAGCGCGATCGGCTACACGATCTATTCGGTCGCCACGTCGGCGTAGACGTGGCCCGCCGCGCCATCGAAGAAGGCACGTCGCTGTCGGGAGACGTGCGGGAGGCGGCGATCCTTTTCATCGACCTGGTGGATTCGACGAAACTGGCGGCGAGTCGCCCGCCGCGAGAGGTCGCCGAGGTGCTCAATGACTTCTTCCGCATCGTTGTCAGCACCGTCGACGAGCGGACACGGCTCTATCAACAAATTCCAGGGAGACGCCGCGCTGGCTGTTTTCGGGGTGCCACTACCTTCGGACGAAGCGGCGTCAGCGGCGCTGGCGACCGCACGCAGTCTGCGCAGCCAACTGCGCCGGCTACCCATGGTCGATTTCGGGATAGGCGTTTCGGCCGGACCCGTCTTCGCCGGAAACATCGGCGCCGAAAACCGCTACGAATACACCGTCGTTGGTGACGCTGTCAATGAGGCCGCACGGCTGGCCGATTTCGCCAAAACGTTGGACCGACGGATCGTTTGTTCGGCCGCTGCGATAGATCGCGCCGACGCGGGTGAGCGCCGGCATTGGGTCGCATGCGGCGAGACCGTGCTACGCGGCCGCTCCGAACCCACCCACATCTGGACGCCCGCGGCTGACAGCTGAGACTCGTCCTGCTCATCCGTTCCGGACAACTCGGCGGCAGCTCATGCCGTATGGCTTACAGTTGTCGGGTCGGTCGGGCGTGAACGCCCGAGTGTTGGCGTCACCCGGAGGCATGCATCGCATGTCCATTCCCCGATACCCGGGCGACATCACCCGCGAGTGGCTTTCGGCGGTACTGAGCAGCGACGACACCCCCGTGCAGGTCTCCGACGTGGACGTGGCCGCCATCGGGACCGGACAGACCGGGGCGACGTATCGGGTGTCGGTCGAGCTACGCGGGCGATGCGGGTCGGGTTGCCGGACACCTTCGTGATCAAACTGCCCGCTCAGGACGACACGGTGCGCGACCGAGTGACCATCGGCTATCGCAGTGAGTGCGCCTTCTACGACGCGGTCGCCGACCGGGTGCGGGTGCCGACGCCGCAGTGCTTCTACTGCGAGATCAGCGACGACGCTCTTGACTATGCCCTGCTGCTCGCCGATCAGGCGCCCGCGGTGCAGGGTGACCAGATCGCGGGCTGCGGCGAGCAGGAGGCGCGGCTGGCCGTCACGGCGTTGGCCGGCCTGCACGGGCCCAGCTGGTGTGATCCGGTCTGGCTGGATTTCCCGGGGATCGCCTTCGCCCGACCCGACGAAGCGTCGGCCAAAGGTCTCGGCGAGGTTGCACGGATGAGCGCCGACATCACACTGGACAAGCTCGGCGATCGCATGAGCGCAGCCGACCGAGAGACCTTCACCGCCGCAATGGGTTTGGTGACACCATGGCTGCTTGCCGAGCGGGATCGGTTTGCCTTGCTGCACGGCGACTACCGCCTCGACAACATGCTGTTCTATCCGGACGCCAGCAGGGTCACGGTGGTGGATTGGCAGACGCTCGGTGTAGGGCTGCCCGCGCGGGATCTCGCCTACTTCACCGCCACCAGCCTCAAGCCGGAACTGCGCTCGGCGATCGAGCAAGACCTTGTCGACGAGTACCACCGAGCTCTCTCCGGCTACGGTGTGACCGGTTACGACCGCGAAACCTGTTGGCGCGATTACCGACTCGGCATGCCGCAGGCGCTGCTGATCTCGGCTTTGGGATTCGCGTTCGCCACCGCCACCGACCGCGGTGACGACATGGTGCTCACCATGTTGGCCCGCGGCTGCCAGGCCATCCGTGACCTCGGCACGCTCGACCTCATCGTCGTGACGCGAATCAGTATTGCGTGGAGCCCTGATCGACGGAGATCGCCGCGGCGGTGACGTTTCGCGATTCGTCGCTGGCCAACCAGCACACCGCGTCGGCGATGTCTTCGGGCTGGGCCACCCAATTCGGCAGAAACGGTGTGAGCACATTCGCCATTTGCGGATAGGTTTCGTTCGCCCTGGCCACCGCGTCGACCATGTCGCCGCTTCCCATCGCAGTGTTGACCGGACCGGGGTGCACGCTGTTGACCCGGATCGAATGCCTGCCCAGCTCGGCGGCGAACGCGCGAGCCATCCCGGTCACGGCGTGCTTGCTGGCGGTGTAGTGCACCATGAACGGCTGCATCTTGATGCCGGCTGCGGAGCTGATCAAAATGATGGACCCGCCGCGACCGCCGTCGATGATCTTCTGCGCCCCGGCCATCACCGTGTTCCACGTTCCCGTCACGTTGACGTCCATCACGTCCCGGAACGATTCGGGAGTGATCTCGTTCCACGACCTGCGGAGCCGAGATGCCGGCGTTGGCGACGATGATGTCCAGCCGCCCCAGCGCGGCCACGCCGTCGTCCACCGCCTCACGCAGCCCGTCGAAGTCGCGAATATCGATCGCTGACAGCAACAATTCGACGGTCGGCGGCTTCGACGAGCCGAGCGGTTTCGGCCAGGTCCTCCGGGGTTGCCGAGTCGTAGGGCACACAGGACGGAAGCTTGCCCGCGATGTCGACGGCGATGATGTCGGCGCCCTCGCGGGCCATCCGGACGGCGTGCGCGCGGCCCTGGCCCCGTGCCGCTCCGGTGATGAATGCCACCTTGCCCGTCAGCCGGCCGCCCATGTGCGCTCCATATCGTAAACGTCACTGTAACGCGAACGATAACTAGCGTCACTGCTTGCGCTGCGCCGCCTTGACCAGGTTCGACCCGATGATCAGCCGCTGAATCTCGCTGGTGCCCTCGTAGAGCCGCAACAGCCGGACGTCGCGGTAGATGCGTTCCACCGGCACTTCGCGCATGTATCCGCTGCCGCCGTGAATTTGGACGGCGAGATCGGCGACCTTGCCGGCCATTTCGGTGCAGAACACCTTCGCCGCCGACGGCGCGATTCGCCGGTCCTGGTCGGTGAGCCACAGCCGCGCGGCATCACGGACGAGGGCGCGGCCGGCCATCACCCCGGTCTGCTGGTCGGCGAGCATCGCCTGCACGAGCTGGAAGTTCCCGATCGGCGTGCCGCCCTGCGTGGCGGTCGCCGCGTACGCCACGGATTCGTCCAGTGCTCGCTGAGCGGTTCCGACGGCTAGTGCGGCGATGTGGATCCGGCCGCGTGCCAACGAGGTCATCGCGGCCCGATAGCCGATGTCCTCACTGCCGCCGACCAGCGCCCCGGCCGGGACGCGCACGTCGGTGAAGCGCACGTCGGCGGTCCAGGCGCCTTCCTGTCCCATCTTGGCGTCCTTGGTCCCGACCTCGACGCCGGGTGCGTCGGCGGGAACCAGGAAAACGGCGATGCCCGGTCCGGCGTCGTCGGCGGGACGGGTCCGGGCGAAGACCACGAACAGATCCGCGACCGGTGCGTTGGTGATGAACCGCTTCTCGCCGGAAATCACCCAATCCGTCGCTCCGTCACGAATAGCCTTGGTGCGCAACCCGGCCGGGTTCGATCCCGCCCCGGGCTCGGTCAACGCGAACGAGGCGACCTTTCCGGACGCCAACGCCTCCAGCCAGGTGGCCTTCTGCTCGTCGGTGCCGAATCCGACCAGGACTTGACCGGCGATGCCGTTGTTGGTGCCGAACATCGAACGAAGCGCCAGCGAGGTGTAGCCCAACTCCATCGCCAACTCGACGTCTTGGGTGATGTCGAGCCCGAGTCCGCCCCACTCCTGGGGAATGGCATACCCGAACAAGCCCATGTCCTTGGCCTGGTCCCGTAGATCATCCGGCACTCGGTCGGTGGCCAGGATTTCCTGCTCGCGTGGGACGACGACGGTGCGGACGAACTGCCGGGTCTGCGCGAGGATCTGCTGAAAGTCGTCGTCGTCGACGACCGCAGGAGACATGAATCAACGCTCCTTCCGGGCAAGGGGATGGCGGCTAACTCGCACGATCATATATGAAATATGATGTGCGATGATGTCCCGGGTTCGGGGTCGAGACAGAAGGACGGTGATCAGGTGTCGTTGCTGAAGGGTCAGACCGCAGTTATCACCGGCGGTGCTCAAGGCCTGGGTTTCGCCATAGCGCAGCGGTTCGTTGCCGAAGGGGCACGGGTAGTGCTCGGTGACGTGAATCTGGAGGCAACCGAGTCCGCGGCGACGCAGCTCGGCGGCGATGACGTCGCCGCGGCGGTGCGCTGCGATGTGACGTCCGCGGCCGACGTCGACGCGCTGGTCGCGGCCGCCGTCGACCGGTTCGGCGGGCTGGACATCATGGTCAACAACGCCGGCATCACCCGCGACGCGACGATGCGCAAGATGACCGAGGAGCAGTTCGATCAGGTCATCGCCGTGCATCTGAAGGGGACCTGGAACGGGCTTCGCACGGCCGCGGCGATCATGCGGGAGAACAAGCGCGGGGCGATCGTGAACATGTCGTCGATCTCCGGGAAGGTCGGCATGGTCGGCCAGACCAACTATTCGGCGGCCAAGGCCGGCATCGTCGGCATGACCAAGGCCGCCGCCAAGGAACTCGCCCACCTCGGTGTTCGGGTCAACGCGATCCAGCCCGGGCTGATCAGGTCGGCGATGACCGAGGCCATGCCGCAACGGATCTGGGACGAGAAGCTGGCCGAGATACCGATGGGACGAGCCGGCGAGCCCGAAGAGGTCGCTAAGGTCGCATTGTTCCTCGCGAGCGATCTGTCGTCATACATGACCGGAACCGTCCTCGAGGTGACCGGCGGAAGGCACCTGTGAGCACGCGCGAAGCCGTGATCTGCGAGCCGGTTCGGACGCCGATCGGCCGCTACGGCGGAATGTTCAAGTCGCAGACCGCTGTCGACCTCGGCGTCGCCGCACTCACCGGGCTGCTCGACCGAACCGGCATCCCGCCCGAATCGGTGCAGGACGTCATCCTCGGGCACTGCTACCCCAGCAGCGAGGCGCCGGCGATCGGGCGCGTCGTCGCACTCGACGCCGGGCTGCCGGTGACGGTGCCCGGCATGCAGGTCGACCGTCGTTGCGGATCGGGTCTGCAGGCGGTCATCCAGGCGTGTCTGCAGGTCAGCGCCGGCGACAACGATGTCGTCGTCGCCGGCGGTGCGGAAAGCATGAGCAACGTCGCCTTCTACTCCACCGATATGCGCTGGGGCGGCGCCCGCGGTGGTGTGCGGGTGCACGACGGGCTGGCCCGCGGACGCAGCACCGCCGGCGGCCGCCACTACCCGGTGCCCGGCGGGATGTTGGAGACCGCGGAGAACCTGCGCCGGCAGTACGACATCTCGCGGCAGGAGCAGGACGAACTCGCGGTGGCGTCGCACCAGCGCGCGGTGGCCGCGCAGAAGGACGGCATCCTGGCCGAGGAGATCATTCCGGTAACGGTGCGCAGCCGCCGTGGGCGAGGAGCTGATCGACACCGACGAGCATCCGCGCGCCGACACCACGGTCGAATCGCTGAGCAAACTCAAACCCGTTCTGCTGGAGCATGATCCAGAGTCAACCGTGACCGCAGGAAATGCCAGCGGACAAAACGATGCGGCGTCGATGTGTCTGGTGACGACGCCGGAGAAGGCCGACGAACTCGGTCTGACCCCGCTGGTCCGGCTGGTGTCGTGGGGCGTCGCGGCCGTGGCGCCCAACGTGATGGGCATCGGCCCGGTACCGGCTACCGAGGTCGCGCTGGCCAAGGCGGGGTTGCAACTGAGCGACATCGACCTGATCGAACTCAACGAGGCGTTCGCCGCGCAGGCTCTTGCGGTGATGCGGGAGTGGGGCTTTGGCGCCGCCGACCGGGAGCGGACGAACGTGCACGGCTCGGGAATATCGCTGGGTCATCCGGTTGGTGCGACCGGCGGCCGGATGCTGGCCACGCTGGCCCGCGAGCTCAATCGCCGGGACGCGCGCTACGGGCTGGAAACCATGTGCATCGGCGGGGGACAAGGCCTTGCCGCGGTCTTCGAACGGGTCGGGCCGCAGTGACCTTGCCGTTGGCCGACCTCACCGTCGTCGAAGTCTCCAGCTTCGTCGCGGCACCGCTGTGCGGCCTGACGCTGAGCCAACTGGGTGCAGAGGTGATACGGGTCGACCCGATCGGCGGCGCATCCGATGTTCGTCGCTGGCCACTGGCCGCAAGCGGGACGTCGATTTACTGGACCGGGCCTGAACAAGGGAAAGCGTTCGGCCACAATCGATTTGCGTTCACCTGAAGGACAGCGGCTGGTGCAGCGGCTGATCGTCGAGGGCGACGGTGTCGTGGTGACCAACGCCGCGGGCTTGTCCTGGTTGTCGTTTGAACGGCTCGCCGCGATGCGCGCCGACGTGATCCACGTTCAGCTGCTCGGTCGCCGTGATGGTTCGACCGGCGTGGACTACACGGTCAACGCGGCGACCGGATTTCCGTTGGTCACCGGGCCGGCCAATCAGGCCGGCCCGATCAACCATGTGCTGCCGGCGTGGGATGTCTGCTGCGGTCTTTACGCCGCGCTCGCGGTCGTCGCCGCGGTGCGTCGCCGCGACCAGTCTGGAGTGGGTGCCAAAGTCAGCATCGCGCTCGAAGATGTTGCGCTGGCTACCGCGGGCAACCTCGGGTGGTTGACCGAGCCGCAGGTGAACGGCACCGAACGCCAACGCCTGGGCAACGCGATCTATGGCCAGTACGGTCAGGATTTCACCAGTCGTGACGGCGTCGCGTTCATGGTCGTGACGTTGACGAAACGCCACTTTCACGACCTCGTCGAGGTATCGGGGACCGGCGCGGCCGTCTCCGCGCTCGCCGAGTCGCTCGGCGCCGACTTCACCGACGAGGGCGAACGCTATCGCTACCGCGACGTGCTCAGCGGTCTATTCGCGACCTGGTTCGCCGACCACACCGCCGACGAGATCACCGCGGCGCTGTCGGCCACCAGCGTGTTGTTCGAGCGCTACCGGACTTTCGCGCAGGTCGCCGAAGACGAGCGAGTGACCGAGAATCCGCTGTTTTCCCGGCTGCATCAAGACGGTCTCGGCGACTACCTCGCGCCGGCGATGCCGGCCGTCTTCGACGATGGCTATCTCGCGAGCGAACCGGCGCCAAGACTCGGCGGCGACACCGTCGACCTGCTCACCGCGCGTTTGGGACTGAGCACAGCAGACGTCACGCGACTGACCAATGCAAAAACGATCGCCTGCTGACCAAGGAGATGGGCGCCAGATGACCAAACTCGCCGAGACGTTCGGCCTCACCGACTTCCAAACCGAAATCATCGCCACCGTACGACAGTTCGTCGAGAAGGAAGTCATTCCCAACGCGCCGGAGCTCGAACGCACCGACACGTATCCGCAAGCGATCGTCGACCAGATGCGCGAGATGGGTCTGTTCGGCCTGATGATCCCGCAGGAGTACGGCGGCCTGGGTGAGTCGCTGCTGACCTACGCGTTGTGCGTCGAGGAATTGGCCCGCGGCTGGATGAGCATCTCGGGGGTGCTCAACACCCACTTCATCGTCGCCTACATGCTGCGTCAGCACGGTACCGACGCACAGAAGCAACGGCTGTTGCCGCGCATGGCAATCGGCGAGGTTCGCGGCGCGTTCTCGATGTCCGAGCCGGAGTTGGGCTCCGACGTCGCCGCGATCCGCACCCGCGCCACACTCAACAGCGACGGCAGTTACACCATCAACGGCCAGAAGATGTGGCTGACCAATGGCGGCAGCTCGACATTGGTGGCGGCGTTGGTTCGCACCGACGAGGGCGCGGAATCACCCGCACCGCAATCTGACCGCCTTCCTCATCGAGAAGCCGACCGGATTCGGCGAGGTTGCACCCGGTCTGCTGATACCGGGCAAGATCGACAAGTTGGGCTACAAGGGCATCGACACCACGGAGCTCATCTTCGACGGATACCTGGCCGAGCGCCGACGACATCCTCGGTGGTACCCCCGGGCAGGGTTTCTACCAAATGATGGACGGCATCGAGGTCGGACGGGTCAACGTGTCGGCCAGGGCTGTCGGCGTGGCCGTCCGCGCGTTCGAGCTGGCCGTGCGCTACGCCCAGCAGCGGCACACCTTCGGCAGGCCGATCGCCGAACATCAGGCCATCGCATTTCAAATTGCCGAAATGGCAACGAAAGTCGAGGCTGCGCACCTGATGATGGTCAACGCCGCCCGGCTGAAGGATTCCGGCGAGCGTAACGACGTCGCCGCGGGCATGGCGAAGTACCTCGCCAGCGAATTCTGCTCGGAGGTCACCCAGCAGAGCTTCCGCATCCATGGCGGCTACGGATATTCCAAGGAGTATGAAATCGAGCGGCTGATGCGCGACGCCCCGTTTCTGCTCATCGGCGAGGGAACGAGCGAGATACAGAAGTCCATCATCAGCAAGCGGTTGCTTGCCGAGTATCGGATTTGACCGTGAGCATCCCGGATTTCGCCGCGCGGCCACAACTCTCGGAAGACGTCGCGAGGTTTGTCCGTAAGCGGATTTTCGATGGCACGTACTCGGCGGGTGAGTACGTTCGATTGGACCAGTTGGCCGCGGAGTTAGGAATCAGCGTCACGCCGGTGCGAGAGGCGCTGTTCGAACTCCGCGCCGAGGGCTTGCTTGCTCAGCAGCCGCGTCGTGGCTTCGTGGTGCTGCCGGTGACCGGACGGGACCTCACCGACGTCGCCAACGTGCAGGCGCACGTCGGCGGCGAACTCGCCGCACGGGCCGCGATCAACATCGACGACGAGCAGCTGCGCGAGCTCAAGCAGATTCAGGCTCAGCTGGAGGAAGCCTATGCCGGTGGTGACGACGAGCGAACGGTTCGGCTCAACCATGAGTTTCACCGGGCCATCAACGTCGCCGCCGATTCGCCCGAAGCTGGCTCAGTTGATGTCGCAGATCACCCGCTACGCACCGGAATCCGTGTTCCCCACCATCGCTGGCTGGCCACACCAGTCGATACGAGACCATCGCCGGGTGTTGGCGGCGTTGGCCAAACATGACGGCGAGCTTGCCCGCAAAGCCATGTCGGAGCACCTGGCCGCCGGTGCGGCTCCGTTGATCGACCACCTCGTCGAGCATGGGGTGGTCGAGGTGGTCGACGGTTAGCCGTCACGGAACAAAAACGATGCGTTTATCGGCGTCGAGTGGTTGTGTCCATGCGGCGGCGACATCGCTTAAGGGGACCGTCTGAGTGCGGACGTCGAACCCTCCCTCGGCGACGGCTTTGGCGATCTTGGGGATTTCTTTGCGAAAGTCGCGTCCGTCTACCGAGCCGATGCCGCTGCCGACTATCTGGGTGCGGCTGGATCGTAGTGCAGCGGAAACGATCTCGGCGCCGGGTCCGGCCATCGAGCCGATTTGGATCCAGGCTAGCTCCTTGCCGCGGTCACGTCGATGCGTGATGAGGTCGACCATGCCTTTGGCGGTGGGCTCACCCCACACGTAGTCGATGACGACGTCGACGTCGCCGGCTTGGTCGAGATGGTCGAGGGTAAGCGCACGGTCGGCGCCGAGCGCCGTGAGTTCCTCGAGCCGTTGGGGATTGCGGCCGGCGCCGATGACCTCTTTGGCGCCAAACCGTTTGGCGACCTGTATTGCCATGCGTCCTGCGCTGCCCGTTGCGCCCAGGATCAGCACACTCGATCCGCGGTTGAAGTGAATGCGGTGCCGCAGCGCGACCCACGAGGACATCACCGGGTTGATCGCGGCTGCCACCGTCACCGGATCGGCGTCGTTGGGCAACGCGACGCTGCGGTCCTTTTCAATGATCGTGCGCTGCGCCATGGTGCCCAGCGTGGTGTCGTCCAGAAGGGCGTAGTAGAGCTTGCCTTTCGCGTCGCGGACCACCGCGTCGATGCCGGGCACCAGCGGAAGCTCGCCGGTGCTGCTGTAGTGCGACCCGTTCGCCTGCGAACGCACACGCGGATGTAATGCCGCGGCGACTACGTCGACGACCAATTCATCCCCGTGTGCGGCGACCGGGTCGGGGAAGTCGTCGTAGTGCGGTGGCTGGTCGAACGCGCTCACGACTGCAGCTTTCATCACGACCGTCCTCTCTCTGTCCTCGAGGATAGATCGTAGTACGAACTATTACAGTTGGCAATACGAAGTATTTGAGGTATCGTTTCGGCTATGGCTTCCGACCGCGGGCCCGGCCAGGACCACCTCGGTGACCTACGAGATGCGTTGGTGCAGACTTCCTTTACCCTGATGGCGGCGCTTACGGAGGTCGCGGCAGAACATGACCTCTCGCTGACGCAACTGCGGATGCTAGGCATCCTGCGAGATCGTGAGCCGACGATGGCCGACCTGGCGACCTTCACCGGGTTGGAGCGCTCCACAATCAGTGGACTCATCGACCGCGCCGCCCAGCGTGGGCTGGTCGTCAGGACCGCCGACCCTCGCGACGGCCGCTCGGTGCGGGTCAGCCTGACCAAGCAGGCCCGCGCTCTGGTGCCTCAGGTGACCGCAGCGATCGGTGACCGGATCAAGCCGTTGATCGGCCAGTTGAATGTCAGCGAGCAGAAGCGTCTCACCGCGCTACTGACCAAAGCGCTGGGTGCCTGACGCAACGATTCTCGACGGATGGCGTATGCGATATCACTCCGCAGCAGTATGTCGTGGTCAGCTGCCGGCGCCGCTGTGGCTGCTGTCACTTAGTAGCTCCCGCAGCCGCCGAGCATCGACCTTGCCGGTCGGACCGCGCGGAATCGCGTCATCGGAATCGACCAGCAGCCACATCGTCGGCACCTTGAACGAGCTGAGCAGCGCGCGAGCAGATCCGCGCAGCAGCTCTGCGGTGTTCGCGGCGGTGTCGCACACCACCACCGCGCCCACCTGGTCCCCCTGCGCGCCAGACACATTCGTGACGAAGGCGTTGTCGACGCCATCAATTTCCCGCAGCGCCTGCTCGACCTCGGTGGGATAGACGGTGGCGCCGCTGACTTTGAACATGTCGTCGGATCGGCCGTGGTAGAACAGAAACCCGTCGTCGTCGAGCCGGCCAAGGTCACCGGTGGGGTAGAACCCGTCGTCGGTGAACAGGTCTTCGCGGCTGCGCCGACATATCCCGCGTAGGGTGTGCGGTCCCCGAAGCTCAATCATCCCAATGGTTCCCGCCGCTACCGGCTCGCCACTGTCGGGATCGGTGATCCGGACCTCCATGCCAGGGAACGGCTTGCCACAGCTGCCCCAAGCGGATTCCGGCATATCGGTATCGGCGGGGTAGCCGCAGTAGGGGCCGAAAGCTTCGGTCATGCCGAACAATGTTGCGCGGGCACCGGGCTTCCCACGTTGCTCGGGCGGTAGCAGCGCCTCCAGACTGCCCGGCCGCAGCGCCGACAAATCCGCCTCGGCGCGGTAGGGATGGCGCGCGAGGGCCTCGGCCTGATCGGGCCAGCCGCGAAACAGCGTCACCCGCTCACGCTCCAGCAGGCGCAGCGTGGTTTCAGGTGCAGGAATGGCTTCGGTCACCAGGGTGGCACCGGCCACCAGCGCGGACAGCACACCGCTGCCGAAGCCACCCACCCAGAAAAACGGCATCGGCAGATACAGGCGGGTGCCGGCATCGATGCAACGACTGGCCAAACCGGACGCCACGGCGCCAAGCGCATTGCCGTGCGAGTGCACCACACCCTTGGGCGTGCCGCTGCTGCCGGACGTGAACATGACGACCATCGGGTCGCTGGGTGTTACCGTCGCTGCCAGCGCGTCGACGATACGGCTGGGCGCGTCGCCTCCGGCTGCCGGCAATGATCGGTCGGCAGTCCAAACTTCGCGCAACGCCGGAAGCTGCTCGCGTAGCAGCTCGTCGAGGTATCGGTGGCGGCGGAATTCTTCCACGCTGATCAGGAACTGCACCGAGGCGGTCCGCAATTGCGCCGCCAATTCCCGCGCCTGTAACAGCGTGCTCAACGGCACCAGCACGGCGCCGATCCGAGTGACCGCGATCGCGATCTGCACCCAGCGGACACCGTTGGGCATGATCAGTCCCACCCGGGTGCCTTTGCCGATCCCGGCTTCGATGAACGCGGCCGCCAAATCATGTGTGGTGTCGTCAAGTTCGTTGTAGCTAAGCCGGGACACTGGGTCGATCACCATCGGTTTAGCATCGTGCTCGGCGGCGCGAAGCCTCACCAGCTGATCGATGGTCTCAGGCATCGAACACCCGCTTCAATTGCTGCAAGTCGACTTTGCCGCTGGCCAACAGCGGTACCTCCGTGACCGGTATCGCCGCGAACCGCTTGGGGATCTTGTACACCGAGAGTTCCGCCGCGAGCTTGCGTCGAAGCGCGGTTTCGTCGAAGCGCGCGCCGTTTTCCAGCGCGACGACGGCAGCGACGATCTGCCCGCGCTCGGCGTCGGGAATGCCGAGCACATATGCCACGACGCCGCCGGTGACCTTCGCGATCGCCTGCTCCACCTCGGCGGGAGACACGTTCGCACCTGAGGTCTTGATCATCGAACCCCGGCGGCGGATGTAGTAGACGAATCCGTCGCGGTCGGTGGCAACCAGGTCGCCGGTGTGAAACCAGCCGTCGGCGTCGAAACATTCTTCCCGACTGCGTTTGTAGTACCTCTGCATCAGGCAGGGCCCGCGGATGCACAACTCTCCGAGCGCGCCGTCCTCGACCAGCGCCCCGGTGTCGGGGTCGACGATCTTGGTTTCCAAGCCCGGTGCGGGCTTGCCGAACGACCCACGTCGATGCTCCGGTTGGTCGCTGTCGTCGTCGCTGATCAGGACCACGCTGGCGGCTTCGGTCAATCCGAGCATGTTGTGCCGCAACTCCGGATCGGCCGGCCGCGCCTCCGCCGCCATGATCGGATACAGGTTGCCGCGTCGCAGTGACGACAGGTCGCGTCTGTCAAAACTCGGGTGCCGCGCCAGATGCGCGATCCCGGCAGCGAAACCGTTGGTGATAGTAGGCCTTTCGGCCTCGAGCAGATCCAATGTCTGGCCGGCGTCTTCGGCGTTGGAGCACACCAGCGTCGATCCGGCGAGCAACGTGGCGAGCAACGCAAACCCGAATCCTCCGATCCAGAAGAACGGGGAGTTGCAGAACAGCTTGTCGGCGGCGGTCAGGCCCCGGATCGCGTTGAGATTTCTCTGGTGGTTCAGCAGCGCGGCGTGAGTGTGCACGACCCCCTTGGGGGTGCTCGTCGTGCCCGACGTGTAAACGATCGTCAGGGGATCCGAGCCGTCAACATCGTCTTCCAACGCCGTCAGAAGCCGCGCATCGACCGTCTCGGCCAGCCGATGAAGACGTATGGCGTCGAAGATCACGTGTCGCAATTGCGGTGCGGCGGGGTTGAATAGCCGATCATCGCCGCCGAGGTCCGAGCTGGATAGCACGTCGCTCAGCCGCTGCACGTAGTCGTGGGAGCGGTAGGACGCGGCGGCAAGCAGAATCTGAGTGTCGCTGTCGACGAGTTGCGCGCCTAGCTCTCGTGCGGTCGCGAACGTGGAAAACGGGACGACGACGGCGCCGATTCGTGCCGCTGCCAGCATGCCGACGACAAACGCCACGCCATTGGGGTAAAGCAATCCGACATGGCTGCCTTTACCGGCGCCCAGGGCGATGAGCCCGCGCGCCAATTCCGCGGAGCGACGGTCGGCTTCGGCATAACTGATGCGTTCGCCGTCGCACACCAGCAGCGGATGATCACCTCTGCTATGCGCCTGCTCTCGCAGGATTTCGCCGACCGTTGGCGATTCACTCGGCATGGTCGCTCTGTGCCGCGGAGACAGCGTCGCTGAAGAAGCGCCGGACAGCGCTGAGATCCGGCTTGCCCGACGGTGTTCTCGGGAGTTGGTCGACGACGGTGATGTCGGTGGGAATCTCGTAGCGCGCCAACCGCGTCCGCAGAAAGTCGGCGAGTTCACCGGCATCGACCGACGACGGCTCGCGTAGCTCCACCATCGCGACCGGCGTCTCTCCGAGGCGTTCGTCGTGCCACCCGACCACCGCGGCACCTGCGACCGACGGATGGCTCTCCAGCGCGGTGCGGACGTCGTCGGGCATCACTTTGAAGCCGCCGCGGATGATCGCCTGATCGGCTCGCCCGATGATCCACAGGAAGCCGTCGGTATCGATGCGCGCCATGTCGGTGGTGCGCATCCAGTTCGTGGCGGGTCCGAGTTGACCCGGCTTGACCTCGAGCAGTCCGATTTGGCCGGCGTCGAGCGGGGTGCCGTCGTCACCGACCACCCGCAGTTGGGCCCCGGGGTTGGCGCGCCCCACGCTGCCGCGCTTTACCCGCCAATACTTCTCGTGGTCGGGCAACGTCCAGCCCGCAACGCCGCCGCCGAATTCGGTTGCCGCATAGGAAGTCAGGACCGGGATTCCATACTTTTCGGTGAACGCGTCGGCGTCCTCAGCCGACAGCGGTGCCGTGCCGGATGTGACGGCACGGATACTTGCCAAGTCCTCGCGACGCAGATCGGAATGCAGCACCATCCGCAGTGCGGCCGGTACCAGCGATACCGCGCGCGGCCGATGCGCGCGCACGGCTTCGGCCCAGCGGTTGAGCTCGAATCGCTCCAGCAACACGAAGGGCCGCGCCTCGGCGACACATTGCAGTATCCGGAACACCCCGCCGATATGCACGAGCGGCGAATTGACGATCGCGACACCGCGCCGCAGTTCCTTCGGCGCCGGTGGCCGGTCATCCTCCGGACCCATCACGCTGTGCGCCAGCATGTCGTAGGTGAGGTCCACTCGTTTGGGCGGTCCGGTCGTTCCGCTGGTCAACATCCGCACCGCGACGCCGGGCCGCACAGCATGATCGGTGCGATCCTGCACGGCTGCAACCACTGTCGGCTCGGCGGCAAGGTCCGAAATCGATACCACGGTGGTGGCCGACGGCTCGCCCAGCATCGCCAGGTCGTCAGGCTCGCCGACGATCAACGGCAGGTTCAGTTGGTCGACGTCTGCCTTGGTGCGCTCATCGCCGCGTGCCGGATTGATCACCACCACCGTCGCTCCGCACTGCAGCACGCCGAGCAGAGCGGCCACCTGGGCCGGGCGATTACGCAGCAGGATTCCGATCTGCGGGTGTTGGTCGCCACCAGCCACGAGCGCACCGATCCGGTCGGCCATTCTGCCGAGCTCGCCCCACGACACCCATCGGCCCTCATACTCCAGCGCAGCCGCCTCGGGTTGCAAGCCCAGAACATCGGCGATGCGCCGACTGAGCGGATGCGCCGTCACCGCATTCTCGGATCCGACGTGGGACCGTCACCGCGTGCCGCCAGCTCGGCAGTGCCGATCGGGTTTCCCAGCCGCGTGTAGATCAGCCCCTGATCCAGCGCCGCCCGGTAGGGCTTGTCCAGTGATTCCCAGATCGCCTTGACGGTGCCCTGCGTCGCCGACGGCGGCTTGGCCGCAATCGTCTTCGCGATCTCATGCGCCCGGGTCCACAACTTGTCGGGGGCAACCACTTCGGATACCAGCCCGATCCGAAGAGCGGTGTCGGCGCTGACCCGTTCGTCGTTACCCATCAGCGCGATCCGCAACGCTTCACCCAGGCCGATCTTGCGCATCAGCCCGATCGGCTCCAGCGCGCAGACCAGCCCCGCCGACACGTGGGAATCGAAAAACGTCGCATCGGTCGAGCAGATGACAACATCGGACTCGTTGATGAAGTAGAACGCGCCGGCGGTGCACATACCTTGCACGGCGCATACCACCGGTTTCCACATCTTCTGCCACTTCGGGCTGAGCGCTTCGCCGGGATCCTCGTGATTCCAGATGTTTTCGGGCTGACCATAAGGCGTCTTGATGTCGAGGCCGGCGCTGAACGCGCGGCTACCGGACGCGCGCAGCACCACGGCATTGACCGCGTCGTCCGACTTGACGATCCGCCAGGCCCGGGCCATCTCGTCGCACATCGTCCGGTTGAACGCATTGAGCTGGTCGGGCCGGTTCAAGGTGATGGTGGCGACCCGGTCGGCGCTATCCACATCGAGCTGGATGGTTTCGAAACTCATCGGCACTGCCACTCCGGTGGTCGCTTTTCGACGAACGCCTTGGGCCCCTCGAGGGAATCCTCGGTGTGCAGGTTGCGTTCGCGGAACGCTTCGGCCAGCATCTCGGCTTCGTGCAGCGGCAGGTCGAGGCCCTTGAGAATGGCCAGCCGGGTGCCCCGGACGGCAAGCGGCGCATTGGAGTTGACGATGTTGGCGATCTCGTGGGCGCGTTCCAGCAGTTGGTCATGTTCGACGATCTCGCTGATCAAGCCGAGCTCATATGCGCGTTGCGCGCTCATCCGCTCATGCTTGCCCATCAATGCCATGCGCAGCGCAATCGAGCGCGGTAGTACCCGCGCCACCCGGACCACCTCACGCGCGGCCACCAGACCGATGCTGACATGCGGGTCGAAGAACGTTGCTTTGTCGGACGCGATGACGATGTCTCCGGTGGTCACCCAATCCAGGCCGGCCCCGCAACAGATTCCGTTGATCGCGGCGAGCACCGGCTTGGCCATCGTCCGGAACGGCGGGGTGCCTTCCTGGGGCGACTCCCACTGCTCATAGGTGGATAGATACGGCGCCTCGTTGATCACCTTGCCGTCGCCCGGGATCGCTTTGACGTCCGCGCCGGTGCAGAATGCCCGACCGGTGCCGGTGACGATGAGAAGCCATACTGCGTCGTCGTTTTCGGCCTCGTTGTAAGCGCTGCGCAGCTCGGTGATCATGTGTGGGCTGAGCGCGTTGAGGGCATCGGGGCGGTTCAGGGTGATCGTGGCCTTGTGCCCGTCGATTTCGTACTTGATGGTGTCGTATGACCGTGCAGAGCTATCAGACATCAGCGGTCCTCGTTGTTTCAGTGGCTCGGGGGTCAGCGGCCATCGAACTGCGGCGGGCGTCGTTCACGGAACGCTGCCAGCCCCTCTTTGAAATCCTTCGTTCGGCAAGACAGTTCGAGGTCGAAGAGCTCCTGCGTCATCGACTGGCTGAGCGTCGCATGCTGGCCGTAGTGGATAGCTTGCTTGGCCAGGCCGAGCGCCACCGTGGGCCCGGCGGTCAGTCGTGTCAGCAGTTCCTCGCAACTGTCGTCGAGCTCTGCGGGGCTGACGGCTCGGTAGATCAAACCCCAGTCCGCGGCGTCTGTTGCGCTGACTTTGTCGCCGAGCAGCAGCATCTGCTTTGCGCGCGTCAGCCCTACCAGCCGGGGGAGTAGCCAGGTTGCACCCGAATCCGGACTGAATCCGCGTGCCGCAAACGGCTCCCAGAACACCGCGTCGCTGGCAGCCACGGTGAAGTCGGCAGCCAGTGCCAGGTTGCACCCGAGACCGACGGCGAATCCGCGCACGCTGCAGACGACCGGCAACTGGATGGTGTGCACCAGTTCTATCACGCGATGAGCGGTGTGCGGAATGCGACGGACGAGGTCGCCAGTGCGCGGGCGTGGGGCGTCGCCGCTGTTGGTGGCTACCCAGTCGGCGCCCGCGCAGAAGTCGTCGCCCGTGCCGCGGATGTGGACAGCCCGCAGCGTGTCGTCGGTGGCGGCATCGGTCAGTGCGGTGACAAACGTTTCGATCATGCTCTGGCTCAACGAGTTACGCTGCGACGGCCGATCGAGCGTGAGCCGCAGCACGGCACCGTCGCGGCTCGTGGTGAGCGAGCCATCGGCCGCGGAGGAGTCCACGTCTTGACTCACCGTCGAATCCGCCCTTCCCCGCCGATACGGTTACCGCTACAGTAGGCTATACGATTGCTGCACTGTATAACTTAGCAAGGAAAGCCCGGCGACGGAACAGCGGCATCGGGAAGAGGGCTTATGGGCGAACAACACACCGGGGCTGTTCCCGCGCGCCCCGGATCGCGATTCGGCGAAGCGCCACTGCCGCAGACCGTCGCCGCCGCCGGCGCGATTCGCCGACTCAGCTCGCTGCTGCTGTCGTTGGAACATGCCCACCCGACGGTGGACGCGATCGTCGCGCAGATCGGCGATTGGGAACACGACCTGAGCGCGGCGGTTCCGCCGGACAGCGCACCGCGGATCATTTTCGACGACTCCGACGACGCCGGCAGCCGGCGCGTCTATCTCGATCACGCGACCGATATCGGCGCGTTCAACCCCTGCTTTCCGGAATACCGCTTCGATCACTTCGACGCCGAGACCGCGTCGGGCCAAGTCACCTTCCCGCTGGTCTATGAGGGCCCGCCGGGATTGGTGCACGGAGGTTTCCTCGCGGTGTTCTTCGACTGCGTCATCCAGCACCACAACTGCCTGGTGGGACTCTCCGGCAAGACGCGCTCACTCAACGTCACCTTCCGCCGGCCAACACCCGTACTTACCGACCTGCGTTTCGATATCGCCCGGTCCGAGGTAGAGCGGGGCATCACGTCGACGGCTCGGTTGCTGCTCGACGACGAGGTGCTGTGCATTGGTGAGGTCAATACGCTGGCGCAGACACCGGACAAGTTGACCGGGTTTCGATTCGGCAAGCGGCGAGCCGAGAAGACCTGACGTGGTTTCGCAGCGCTTTCGTCAACCACGCGTCGCGGAGATCGTCGCCTCGAAGTTGCGCGACGACATCTTGTCCGGCCGCCTGAAAGAGGGCGATGTTCTGCCGTCGCAGGAAAGCCTGTTCGGTGAATTCGGCGTGAGCCCACCCGCTTTGCGGGAGGCGATCCACATCCTGGAGACCGACGGGCTGATCTCGGTGCGTCGCGGCAATGTCGGTGGATCGGTCGTGCACCGACCGACGCCGAGCGGACCGCGCAGATGATCAGCATGGTTCTGCAGGCGAGGTCCGCGACACCGGTGGACGTCAGCGCGGCGCTGATGCATCTCGAACCGGTCTGCGCAGGGATGTGCGCTGCACGTGACGACCGGATGACCGAAGTGGTGCCCTATCTGCAGCATGAAATCGATGTTCAGACAGCGCAATTCGATGACATCTCGCAGTACGTGCCGAATGCCCGACGATTTCACGAAACGCTGGTCTCGCGATGCGGCAACGAGTCGATGATCCTGCTGATCGGCTCGCTGGAGCTGATCTGGTCCGCGCACGAGTCTTCGGTGTGGGATGACGACGGCGAACCGGCACCGATGGTGGACAAGACCAGGCGAGCCGCACTGCGCGACCATCAGCGCCTGCTCGACGCCATCAGCGATGGCAATCCGGCGCGGGCGGTGCGGCTGGCGCAGGATCACCTGGCCGCGGCTCGCCGCAACACGCTTGCCTTCGGCACCGACAAAACCATTGAGGCGAAACTGATGTCGGATATCGGTCTGCGACTGGACTCGCGCTTTCGATCTAACGGCCGGTCCCAGAACGGAAAGGAGTCCGGCGCATGACCGTCTCGGATTCTGCAGATGATCGCGTTCTGTTCGACGTCGATCCCGAAAAGCGAATCGCCACCATCACGTTGAACAACCCCAAACAGCGAAACTCCTACGACGCGGCCATGCGTGAGGCCGTCGCCCGGTGTCTCGACCGGGTGGCCGAAGACGACGACCTCACCGTGGTGCTACTGCGTGGAGCGGATGGGGTATTCAGCACCGGGGCGGACATGAACAACGCCTACGGCTGGTACGGCGAGCGGGGCGCCCCAGAGGCGAAAAGCCGTCCCAGTCAGCGCCGCCGACTCACGGTGGACCGTAAGTCGTTCGGCTTCTACCACAATCTGATGGGCTTTCCTAAGGTCACCGTGGGGGAGATCAGCGGCTACGCGCTCGGCGGTGGGTTCGAAATCGCCTTGATGACGGACATTTCGGTAATCGCGCGTGACACGAAGATCGGCATGCCGGCCACCCGGTTCCTCGGGCCGGCCCTGGGCAGCCTGCACATGTTCTTCCATCGGTTGGGGCCGGTGCTGGCGCGGCGTCTGCTTGTTGACCGGCGACATCATCGAGGCCGGCGCCATCGAGCACCTGGGAATCTTCACGGACACTTGCGATCCCGGTCTGGTGCCGGCCCGGGCCCGGTACTGGGCGGAGAAGGCCGCGAAGATGCCGGCCGACGGCGTCGTGATCGCCAAAGAGGCTTTTCGGCTCGTCGAGCAGAGCCAGGCTTACCAGGGTGAGGAAGTGGCCAGCTACCTATTCCACGCGTATGGCACCAACCTGCAATTCGCGCCGGGGGAGTTCAACTTCGTCAAAACCCGAGCGCAACACGGCACCAAAGAGGCGTTTCGGCTGCGCGACGAGCATTTCGACGTACCGGAGCCCGAAGTAGCTCCGTAAGGCGTTCGCTAACGCGAGACTTAGCCCGTCCCGGGGACGTAGCCGACTTGCGTTGCCGTGGGGACGTCGACTTGCGTTGCCGGCCAGTCGACTTCGATCCCTGCTCGATCAGCCGACTGGCGTTGTCGAGGATGCAGTCCAGGCCGTATTCGAAGTTGTTGTCATCGGGGGCGCCGATGTGGTGGCCCTTCGTGGTCATTTGGGCGAGCAGGGGCGTGGTTTCGGGATCGATGACCATCGCGTCCTCGATCGTGCGTGCCCCGTTCTCCGTCGCCTCGTTCTTCTCCTGGAGTCGATGCAGCACCACCGAACCGCGCACGTGAACCGACACCGCGGAGTAGGTGTCGAATGCTTCTTCCGGCGACAGTCCCGCCTCGACCAGACCGGCGATCGCCTTCTCGATCTCCTGGACTCCGAGTCGAGCCGCTCTGGGGCTCAGCGCCGATCTGATTAAAATCAGATCGCACAGTATCGGGTTGCCCATGAAGGTTTTCCGCATCGAGCGAGCGTGATTGCGCAGCGTCTCGCGCCAGTCGCTGGCTTCGACGTACGGGGTGGCGAACACGTACTTGCGCAAGGCGCGGTCTGTCATCGCGTTGAGCAGATCGTCCTTCTTGCGGAAGTACCAGTAGATGCTGGTGACCCCCACGCCGAGATGCTTACCGAGCAGCGGCATGCTCAGGTTGTCGATCGACACTTGCTCGGCGAGTTCGAATGCGCCGCTGATGATGTCGTCGGGATTGATGGACCCGCGTTCGCGTCGCTGACGCTTCTCGGCGGTTGCTTGCTTGGCCACTGCCGGCACCTCCATCAAGATCAACGCTGCGCATGCCGTTCCGGGTTCGCGGCCGCCTGCGTCGAATCTACCGGCAGTTGCCCGGTGATCTGCGGTTACGCAGCCGTGTCGCCATCCCTGTCTGCTACTGTAATACCTATCGTAGGCTTTTTGATACGCACGGCGGCAAGCGAAGGGTGACCGGGCATTTGCCATGGATTTAGGGCTGACAAACGCCACCGCGGTCGTCGTCGGCGGTGGCCGCGGCATGGGTCTGGCCGCCGCGCGCTGCCTGGCAGACGACGGCGCCCGGGTCGCGATCGTCGCCCGGTCCCGGGCTGACCTCGACCGCGCGACCGAAGACTCTGACCAATCGTGGCAGCCCCGATGCGGTCGGCCTGGTAGCCGACATCCGCGACGACGATCAAGTCAACGGCGTGTTCGACCGAGCTCGGTGACCGGTGGAACGGCGAACTCAATGTGCTGATCAACGCGGTCGGCCCGGGCGCGGTCGGTAGTTTCGAAGACCTCACCGACGAGCAATGGGGCCAGGCTTTCGACGACGGCGTGATGGGCATGGTGCGCTGCGTGCGTTCGGCCCTTCCGCTGCTTCGGAAGGCGGCGTGGGCGCGGATCGTCAACTTCTCGGCGCACTCCACCCAGCGCCAAAGTGTCATGCTGCCGGCCTACACCGCGGCCAAAGCGGCGCTGACGAGTATTTCCAAAAACTTGTCGCTGTTGCTGGCCAAGGACGAGATCCTGGTCAACGTGGTCTCCCCGGGCAGCATCGCGTCCGAGTCGCTGGTCGGCTGGGCCAAGTCGGTCGGGGTCGACGGTAACGATCCCTACGCGCTGATGGACGCCATCGCCAAGCACTTCGGGCATCCGGCCCACCTGCCACGGGCCGGGCTGCCCGACGAAATGGGTTCAGTGGTCGCGTTTTTGGCGTCGCGCCGCAACTCGTATATGACCGGAGCGAACATCAATGTCGACGGCGGTTCGGACTTCACCTGACGGTCGCCGACTGGGAAGGAGTCGATGATGGCCACGGCACGCGAGGCACGCGCTTGGGCGCGTAGCGCTTTGCGGGGAATCGGCGATTCGCTGTACACCCCGTTCTGCGGCACCGACGGTGACGACATCGACTGGGACGCCTATCGGACGCTGGTTCGTTACTGCGTCGGCGATCTCGAGCACCCGATGTTGTGGTGCACCAGCGGCCTCGCCGAGTTCTGGTCGCTGACGCTCGACGAGCGAAAGCGCTTGCTGGAGGTCGCGATCGAGGAAGCCAGAGCTGTCAACCCCAACGTCGTGGTGCAGGCCTGCACGGCCGCGATGTCGGCCAAGGACTGCCTGGAGCTGACCCTGCATGCCCAGCACGCCGGCGCCGACATCGCCTACATCCAGACCCCGATGATGGAGGCACACGGCGGCGAAGGCGTGCTGCGGTTCTTCAAATACATCGGTCAGCGCACCGATATCGCACTGGGCATGTTCAATTCGCCCTCTTCGGGATACGTGCTGACGGCCGCCGAAGGCGCGCGCATCTGCGACGAGGTCCCCGCGGTCTGCGCGACCAAGGAGGGCGCCTTCCGTCCGGCCAACAGCCGTCTGCTGCATGAGTTGGCGCCCGACCTGGTGATCTGGGAGTGCGAGAAAACCGTGTACCGCGCCGGGTGGCTGCGCGACGGGATCGTCTGCCCGGCCCAGCTGGGCACCGCCGGCTACTTGTTCGAGACCCCGCAGCGGCGGCTGCTCTCCGAATATTGGGACCTGGTCTGCAACGACAAGCTCGTCGAGGCGATGGATTACGGCCGTGAATCGGGTCTCGACCAGCTGGAGATCGACCTCGGGTCGTGGTTCACCTGCTATCCGGGTCGGGCCGATTACTTCACCCATTGGGGTGGTGCGTTCAAGTACGCCGCGTCGGTACTCGGCCTGCCGATCGGTGCCTATCCGCATTCCCGACCGCCGCAAGCAGAGTTGCCGCCGGAGGCCAAGACTCAGATCGAAGACGCCTATCGGCGCATTGGGCTTGTCGACGCCTCGCCGATGGCGTTGACATCGCGCTGTCGGGCAGTGAATTTCGGCTGTTCGCGGCGCATTACGAGGCGAGCGACGGCAGTTGCGGAATGCTGTACCGATAGGTATACAGTATGGATACAAACTTCGCTGAAGTTGCCGCTGAGTTCAGGGAGGAGTGGCGCAGATGAGCCGCGCCGACGATGTCGTCGCCGATCCCACCCAGGACGAGGCAGTCATCTATGAGGTGACCGCGAGCGGGGTCGCGGTACTGACGTTGAACCGGCCGGATCGACTCAACACCTGGGGCGGTGACATCGCCACCGCGTTTTACGCGGGATTGGATCGGGCCGAAGAGGATCCGGCCGTTCGGGTGATCGTGTCTAACCGGTCGCGGCAAGGCATTCTGCGCCGGCGCTCAGCTGGGGCTCGATGGGGAATAAGAGGTCGCTCAGTCGATTGAAAAGACCGACGAGGGCAAGCTGGCCAGTCTCGTCGGGGACCGGCAGCCCTATCATTTGACGACGTTGGCCAAACCGGTCATCGCGGCCATCAACGGATCATGTGTGGGTATCGGCCTGACGCAGGCGCTGATGTGCGACATACGGTTCGCCGCTGCAGGAGCCAAGTTCGCCGCGTCATTCGCGCGTCGTGGCCTGATCGCGGAATACGGCGCCTCCTGGATACTTCCGCGCTTGACGGGATGGGGTGTCGCACTCGATCTGTTGTTGAGCGGCCGGACCTTCCTCGCCGACGAGGCGGCAGACCTGGGGCTGGTCAAAGAAGTGGTCCCGCCCGAACAGCTGATGAAACGCGTCATGGACTACGCCGAAGACATCGCGCAAAACTGCTCGCCGGCATCCATGGCCATCATCAAGCGACAGACCTACGGTGATGCCATGCGCGAGGTGGTGGAAGCGAGTTCGCGGGCCGAAGCCTTGCTGCACGAGTCGCTGCGACGACCCGATGTGATCGAGGGGATCACCAGCTTCCTGGACAAGCGGGCGCCGAGCTTTCCCGGGCTGAGCGCTTCGACAATCACGCACGAACGCCGGAAAGGATGATGATGGGGACCTTGGGCTATAAGGCGATCGACGTCGACAATCACTACTACGAACCGCTGGACGCCTTCACCCGGCATCTGGACAAGAAGTTCCGCCGACGTGGCGTGCAGATATTCAGCGACGGCAAACACACCCAGGCGATCATCGGCGACCGGGTCAACCGTTTCATCCCCAACCCCACGTTCGACCCGATCATCGTGCCGGGCTGCCTGGATCTGCTGTTCCGCGGCGAGATTCCGGAAGGCGTCGACCCGGCGTCGCTGATGAAGGTCGAGCGACTCGAGGCGCACCCCGAGTACCAGAACCGCGACGCCCGCATCACGGTAATGGACACCCAGGGCATCGAAACCGTGTTCATGTTGCCGACATTCGCGTGTGGCGTCGAAGAAGCGCTCAAACACGATGTCGACGCGACGATGGCATCGCTTCACGCGTTCAACCTGTGGCTCGATGAGGACTGGGGCTTCGACCGACCCGACCACCGCATCATCGCAGCGCCAATCATTTCGCTGGCCGATCCCGCCAAGGCGCTCGAAGAGGTGGAATTCGTATTAGGGCGCGGCGCGAAGCTGATCCTGGTGCGACCGGCCCCGGTGCCCGGTGTGGTCAAGCCGCGGTCGTTGGGCGACCCCCTGCACGATCCGGTGTGGGCCGCGCTGGCCGAGGCGGGCATTCCGGTGGGCTTCCACTTGAGTGACAGCGGCTACCTGCAGATAGCCGCTATGTGGGGCGGCAGATCGACTTTCGAGGGGTTCGGCGGGTCGGAGCCGTTGGAGCAGATACTCACCGACGATCGGGCTATCCACGACACAATGGCCTCGATGATCGTGCACGGCGTGTTCACCCGCCATCCGAAACTCAAGGCGGTCAGCATCGAGAACGGTTCGTACTTCGTGCACCGGCTGGTCAAGCGCCTGAAGAAGGCCGCCAACAATCACCCGAGCCTGTTCCCCGAGGATCCGGTGGAGCAGCTGCGCAACAACGTCTGGATCGCGCCCTACTACGAGGACGACTTGCGGGAGTTGGCTTCGGTCATCGGTGTCGACAAGATCCTGTTCGGATCGGACTGGCCGCATGGCGAAGGCCTGGAGAACCCCGTGTCGTTCACCGAAGAGCTGGTCGGCTTCAGTGCTGCCGATATCCGAAAGGTGATGCGCGACAACGCATTAGATTTGCTGGACGTCAAGGTCGGGTCGGCCGCTTGAACTCCCCAGGCCGCGCACACCGATGAGCGAGTGGACCATAGGGGCGGTCCTGGACGCGATCGCTGAGGTCATCCCGGACCGGCTGATCACCGTGTGCGGTGATCGCCGCAGCACCTTCGCCGAAACCGCGGACCTCACCCGTCGGCTGGCGAACTTCCTCGCGGGTAGGGGTTTTGGTGCGCACCGGGAACGGCCCAGTCTGCAGAACTGGGAGTGCGGGCAGGACCGTGTCGCGCTGGTCATGCACAACGACCTCTATCCCGACATGGTGATCGGTTGCCTGAAGGCCCGCACCGTCCCGGTGAACGTCAACTACAACTACACGCCGCGTGAGGTCCAGGAACTCCTCGACTACGTGCGGCCGCGCGCTGTCATCTACCACAAGTCTCTTGGCGCGAAATTCGCCGACGTGTTTCCACCTGACAGCGCCGACCTGTTGCTGTCGGTCGACGACGGAAGTACGGCACCGGAACTACCCGGTGCGGTGTCGTTGGACGACGCGCTGGCCCAAGGAAATAACGACCGCGACGTCGCCGGGTTGCCCGATGACCTGCTCATGATCTGCACGGGTGGCACCACGGGTCGACCCAAGGGCGTGCTCTGGCGCCAGTCGGACATCTACGTGTCGTCGATGGTGGGCGCCGATCACGCGTCTGCCCAGGAGATCCACAACAAGGTGCGTGGAGCGGCCGGGCCACCGTGGTTTGCCGTCTCACCCTTAATGCACGCTGCCGGCATGTGGACAGCCTTCTCGGCGATCATGGCCGGCACGACTGCGGTGCTTTACGACACCGGCCGCAAGCTCGATCCGCGATCCGTGTGGGAGACGGCCGAGCGCGAAAAGGTCGGCATGATGACGATGGTCGGGGACGCCTACGCCGCACCGCTGGTTGACGAGTTGCGGCGTGGACAGTACGACCTGTCGTCACTCAACGCGATCGGAACCGGCGGCGCCGCAACGAATCCAAAATATCAACGGGCGCTGCTGGAATTGTTACCGCACATGACGCTCATCAACGGATACGGCTCGTCGGAAACCGGAAACATGGGGTTCGGGCACAGCCGGGGTGACACCCGGACCGACACCTTCACGCTGCGCGAGGGTGGTCTGGTCTTGTCCGAGGACTACAGCCACTTTGTTCGGCCCGGGGACCCGGAGATCGGTTGGGCTGCCAGAGAAGGGCGTATCCCGCTCGGATACTTCGATGATCCCGACGCCACCCGTAAAACCTTTCCCGAAGTCGACGGTAAACGGGTGGTGATATCCGGCGACCGGGCCAGCCTCGAGGAGGATGGCACGTTGCGGCTGTATGGTCGCGATTCGCTGGTGGTCAACACCGGCGGCGAAAAGGTCTTTGTCGAAGAGGTCGAAGAAGTATTGCGCGCGCATCCGGCGGTCGCCGATGCGTTGGTGGTGGGCCGCCCCAGTGTTCGTTGGGGCGAAGAACTCGTCGCGCTGGTCGAACGGCGCGATGGAGCCGACGCGGCGCATGAGTTGCTGCACACTCATTGCACATCGAAGCTGGCCCGGTTCAAGGCGCCCAAGGAGATTATCTTCGTCGAGCATGTCCATCGCCTGGGCAATGGCAAAGCCGATTACCGGTGGGCGAAAACGCAAGCGACAGAAAAGGCGCCGATGTCGACATGAACGCTAGCCCAGTAATTGATTGCCTGGTGAATGTGCACTTCGGCGAGACCGAGAAGCAGCCCACCTGGATGCTGAAGGTGCGCGACGACTACTTCAAGGGACCGGAGGCGATGTTCGCGCCGGTCGACTTGGCGGAGTTGCTCGACGAGATGGACGAGCAAGGTGTGCGTAAGGCCGTGCTGATGGATAACCTCGCCAAGCCGTCGGTAACCGCGCGTAAATTCGTCGAAGCCAAGCCGGATCGGTTCGCGCTGGCGATGGGCGGTGTCAACCTGCTGCGGCCGATGCCGTCTCTGCGGGAGCTCAGCGCTGTCGTCAGCGATCTTCCGGTCGCGTATGCCGTTGTGGGACCGAGCTTCTGGGGTGACGGCCAGTACCCCCCAAGCGACGCGGTCTACTACCCGCTCTACACCAAATGCGCCGAGCTTGGGTTGCCGTTGTGCATCAACACCGGCATTCCCGGACCTCCCATACCGGGGGAGGTGCAGAATCCCATTCACCTCGACCGGGTTTGCGTGCGATTCCCCGAACTCAAGCTGTGCATGATTCACGGCGCGGATCCCTGGTGGGACATCGCAATCCGATTGCTCATCAAATACGCCAACCTGCGCCTGATGACGTCCGCTTGGTCGCCGAAGCGGCTGCCGGAAAGCCTGCTGCACTACATGCGGACCCGCGGAACCAACAAGGTGATCTTCGCCTCCGACTGGCCGGTGCTGAAAATGCGCCGCGTCGTCCCCGAGGCTCACTCTCTGGACCTGCCCGCCGACGTCCTTGAAAACTATCTCTACAACAACGCGCACAAATTCTTCTTCCAGGGCCAAGAGGAGCACTGATGGACCGCTACGAATTGCGCAGACTCGACTACAGCCTGACCGAGGACCACCAGGCGTTGCAGGCCGCGTACCGTGATTTCTTCAAGACGCACTGTCCGATCGAGACCGTTCGTGCCGCCGAGGAATCCGGGTTCGACAAGAGCCTATGGGAGCGGTTGTGCGGGATGGGCGCGACGACCATGGCGTTGCCCGACACCGTCGGGGGCGACGGTGCGACGCTGGTCGACCTGACGTTGGTGGCAGAAGAGATCGGGCGCTCGCTGGCGCCGGTGCCGTGGATCGACCACGTGTGCGCGGCACGGTTGCTGGCCCGACTCGGTTCGGCGGAATCCGATGTCGTGAACGGCAAGCAGCTTGCGGCGTTCGACCCGCAACACGACAGTGTCAGCGGGGTTCGACTGATCCCAACCGGATCGATTGCCGATCAGATCATCGTCCGCGACGGTAGTGGAGACGGGGCCGTGGTGCTCCTCAAATTCGACACCCGGCCGACCAAAGTGGACAACATCGGCCGGCTGCCGATGGCGTGGGTTGATCCGGCGGCCGCCGACACCAGGGTCGTGCTGGCAAGCGGATCCGACGCCTTGGCGCAATACCAACGGGCACTGGACGAATGGCGGGTGCTCACCGCCGCCGCCTTAACCGGCCTGGTCGAGGAGGCCATGACGATCGCGGCGGAGTTCGCCAAGACCCGTTACACGCTGGGTGTGCCGATCTCGACGCTCCAGGGCATCTCCCATCCACTAGCCAATATTGCGATCACCGTGCAGGGCGGCCGCAATCTGGCGCGCCGCGCTGCCTGGTTCTTGGACAACGAGCCCGACGGGCGCCGGGAGTTGGCGCCGTCGGCGTTCGTGTTCATGGCCGAAGAAGCGGCGAAGGCCGCGACCATGGCGGTGCATGTGCAAGGTGGTCTGGGCGTTTCGGCCGAGGCGGCCGCGACGGCGTATCTGGTCCGTGCCCGTGGGTGGGCGTTGGCCGGCGGGGACCCCGGCGCCAGCGCGAAATACATTGCCGAGATCGTTGCCGAACGCGAAAGCCGTTCAGGAAAGGACGCATAAGTGGAT
This sequence comes from uncultured Actinomycetota bacterium, assembly GCA_963791535.1. Classification (GTDB taxonomy): domain Bacteria; phylum Actinomycetota; class Actinomycetes; order Mycobacteriales; family Mycobacteriaceae; genus Mycobacterium. Next base: position 169,042 of record CAWBSW010000024.1, read on the forward strand.
TTCTCCCGAGTCACGCTTGCCGACGGCGATCAGGCGTTTCTGGACGAGGCGCGCGATTTCCTGAAGACACATGTGACCGACGACGTCAGGCGCCGGGACCGAGAAACCGGCGACAACTTCGACGAAGGTGTGCATCTGGCGCTGGGTGCGGCTGGCTACCTCGAACGCGAGTGGAAGCCGCATGCCGAAGGCGGCTTCACCCGGGTGCGCCGCCGGATCTGGGAACTGGAGAAGCGGCGGGCGCATGTGCCCTGGGTGACCTGGGGGACCACCGCCATGGTGGCGCGTTCGGTGGCGAAGTTCGGGTCGCCGGAACTGCGGGATGAGGTGATGCCGAAGGTTTTCAGCGGGCATGTCAGGCTCTGCCTGGGCTACACCGAACCGGAAGGAGGGTCCGATATCGCGACCTGCAAGACCCGCGCGGTCCGCGACGGTGATGGCTGGATCATCAACGGCTCCAAGATGTTCACCACCGGCGCGCACAAATGCCAGTACGTCTTTCTCATCACCAACACCGATCCTGAGGCGCCAAAGCACAAGAGCCTGACCATGTTTCTGGTCCCGCTCGATTCCCCGGGCATCAATATCCAGGGCATCCGCACTATCGACGGTGACCGCACCAACATCGTCTACTACAGCGACGTGCGCGTCGACGACAAGTACCGGCTCGGTGAGGTAAACGGCGGCTGGACGGTGCTGCGCGAGCCGCTCAACACCGAGCACGGCGCCGTTGCCGCCGCGCCCGATGGCTTGCAAGACGTATCGATCATGATGCACCAGGCCGGTTTCATGGCCGATGCCGTCGACAAGGCCGCCGGCAAAGTCGCCGAGCCGGACGCAGGCGGGCGCAGGCTCATTGACGACGATGCGGTGGCATACCGGCTGGGTCGCAGCGCCGCGCGGATGGAGGCGGCGTTCAGCGCGCCGAGCATCTTCGGCCGGGTAGCGCTGGCACAGACGATGCGCGATATCTCGCCGGACCTGATGGACATCCTCGGCACGGCGTCGACGCTGCCGAACGGCACGGACGGCGCGGCCGACGACGGCGCCGCCGAGTACGTGTACCGCTTCGCACCGCTGGTCGGGATCTACGGCGGCACCCTCGAGGTGTTCCGCAACATGATCGCGCAGTACGTGCTCGGCCTGGGCAAGCCGAATTACTCAGCGCCGAAGAAGATTTCGTAGGACGAGCAGACGCAAAAGCCCCCAAACACTCGGCGTGTCAGGGGCTTTTGCGTCTGCTCGCCCGGAATATCAGGTCGTCAGAACGGTTGCCGCTGCTGTGCCGGGCGCACCATACACCTGCGCGAAGCCAACCCGCGGAGTTCCGGGGACCTGACGGTCGCCGGCCTCGCCGCGCAGTTGCCGCACCAACTCGTGCATCTGCCGCAGCCCTGATGCCCCGATCGGTTCGCCGTTGGCGATCAGTCCGCCGTCGGTGTTGACCGGCATTGCGCCGCTGATCTCGGTGGCGCCGTCGGCCAGCAGCTTCTCCTGCTCGCCGTCGGCGCAGAAACCCGCTTCGGCCATGTGGATCACTTCCGCGCCCGCGTCGGTGTCCTGCAGCTGGATAACGTCGACGTCCTGCGGCGCCACACCCGCTTTCTCGAAGGCGGCTTTCGCGGCGTAGACGGTCGGCGAGACGTCCTCCTCGACGGGTGCGTACGTCGTGTTCACCTCGTAGGCGCCGTAGCGCCGGGTGCGGACTTCGACCGCGCGGACATACACCGGTTTGGTGGTGAATCGGTGCGCGATATCGGCACGACACATCACCACAGCCGCGGCGCCTTCGTCGGGAGCGCAGAACATGTACTGGGTCAGCGGGTAATTCAGCACCGGCGACGCCAGGATTGCTTCTTCGGAGATCGCTTTGCGGCGAAAAGCATTGGGGTTCAACGCGCCGTTGCGAAAGTTCTTTGCGGCCACTTTGGCCAGCGTATCGGTGGAGATGCCGTGGTCGTGCAGGTAGCGGTTGGCCTTCATCCCGAAGAACTTGGTGGTCAGGTATTGCCCGTTCTGCGCGTACCAACTCGGCATCCCGACCAGCGCGGGATCTTCGGTGAAGGCGCCGCGCGGGTGCTTGTCCATCCCGACCGCGATGCCGATGTCGTAGTCGCCCAATCGGATACCGTCGGCACACGCCTTGGTAGCGCTGGCCGCGGTCGCGCAGGCGTTGAAGACATCGGTGAACGGGATGCCGGTGAGGCCCACCATGCCGACGATCGCGTCCGGGTTGGCCACCGTCCAGCTGCCGCCGACCGCGAACTGGATGTCTTTCCACTCGACACCTGCGTCGGCGAGCGCGAGCCCGATGGCGTCTGCCGCCATCTCCATCGCGGACTTGCCCTCGAACCGACCGAACGGGTGCAGGCCCACCCCGATAATCGCCACGTCATTCACGCGATGGCTCCCGCTTGCTTGAGTTCTTCGATGCGGTCCCAGTCCATGCCGATCTCCATCAGCACGATTTCGGTGTGCTCCGACGCCTGCGGGGCGCGGGTGGTCACGAGCGGCTCGTGATTGAACTGCACCGGCCCGCGCACGACCTTGAACGGTTCTCCGCCGCTGGCGAGCTCGACCTCGGCGATCATGTCGTTGGCGATGGCCTGTTCGTCATTGGCGAGGTCGAGCAGGCTCTGGAACGGCGCCCATTGCCCCTTCATCGTCTTCAGGTGCTGACGCCAATACTCAAAAGGCTTTGCGGCGACCGCCTTCGTGATCAATTCGGCTGCCGCGTCGGCATTTTCGATCAGCGGGAGCACCTCGGAGAAGCGGGGATCGTCGGCGGCCTCGGGGATGCCTAGGTGCTCGAAGGTGTCGCGGATCAGCCCCGTCGGGCTGATGATGCACAGGTTGATCGTGCCGCCGTCGGACGTCAGGTAGTTGCCCATGAAGGGGTTCACCGACATCGCGGTGGCCGACCCGGGCATGGGCGTGCGCATGACCTCACCCGTCTCCATGCCCTGCGTCATGCTCGCCCCCGCCGCCCACCAGGCCGTGCTCAGCAGTGACACGTCGAGCTCGAGGGCTTCGCCGGTACGCTCGCGATGCAGCAACGCGGCCGAGATACCGCCGGCGATGAACATGCCGCCGATGGAATCTCCGAAGGCGGGAATGCCCTGTCCCAGTGCGCCGCCCAACTCTTCCGGCGTCAGTGCATACCCGACGCCGCTGCGCGTCCAGAACGCCGTCCCGTCGTAGCCGCCGATGTCGCGCTCGGCCCCCTTGTCGCCGTAGGCGGAGCCGCGGGCGTAGATGATCTTCGGGTTCGCGGCGCGGATGTGTTCGACGTCGAACTTGTGCTTCTGGCGCTGCGCGGGCTTGTAGTTGGTCAGAAAGACGTCGGAGGTCTTGGCCAGTTCGTAGAGCACTTCCTGGCCGCCCGGGGTGGAGACATCGATCCCGACACTGCGCTTGCCCCGGTTCGGATGCTCCATCAGCGGATGGCGGTCCGGGTTGACTTGGATGCCACCCATGTTGAGAAAGCCGCGCTGGGTATCGCCGCGCACCGGATGCTCGACTTTGAGGACGTCCGCGCCCCAGTCGGCGAGGATGGCGCCTGCCGCCGGGACGAACGTGAACTGCGCGACCTCCAGGACCCGAAAGCCCTCCATCACCTTGACCATTTTTGGAACCTACTTGGCGTCGAACGTCACCGGAAGCGCGTTCGGCGACCGGAAGGGCTGACCGTAGATATGCGGGTCCTCGTCGGTGACGAGCTTGACGTTGGTCACCCGACTCAGCAGGCATTCCAGCGCGACCCGGGTCTCCATCCGGGCGAGGTGAAGACCTAAGCACGTGTGTTCACCGGCCGCGAAGGAGATGTGCGGCATGTGCTTGCGGAAGATGTCGAATTCCCCCGCGCTTTCCCACCGTTGCTCGTCGCGATTGGCCGAGCCGATGCAGAGATCAACTGCCGACCGGGCGGGAATCTTCACCCCTTCGAGCTCGGTGTCTTCGGTGGCGAACCGCTGCACAGTGGTCAGTGGTGTCTCGAACCGCAGTCCCTCTTCGATCGCCGACGGGATCAACTGGTGATCGGCTTGCACCGCATCGAACTGGTCCAGGTGGGTGAGCAACAAAAACAGCAGGTTGCCCGATGACCGGTAGGTGGTTTCCAGCCCGGCCGGCAGCAGGAGCCGCAGGAAAGAGTAAATGGCTTCGTCGCTGAGCTTTTCGCCATCGATCTCCGCGGTGACCAGATCACCGATGATGTCGTCGGTCGGGTTGGCCTTGCGTTGCTCGATCTGGTCGAGGAAATAGTCTTTCAGCGCCGCTGAGGCTTCGAAGGCGCGCTCGTACTTGATGGTGTAGTTGATCAATTGCACTGCGCGCCGACGAAACTCGGGCAGGTCCTCGGCCGGCAGGCCCAACAGCTTGGCGATGACCCGCGTGGGGAACTCGAATGTGAAGTTCCGGACCAGATCGGCTTCGCCGGCGTCGATGAACTCGTCGATCAGCGCATTGCAGATAGGTCGGACAATCGCTGGTTCCCAGCGCGCAAGCGCCTTGGACTTGAACGCCGCCGACACCAGGTTGCGGTGTTCGCGGTGTTTCTTGCCCTCCATCGCCAAGATGCTGGGACCGATGAACAGCCCGATCGTGTTGTCATAGTACGTGGAGCCGAATACCTCGCCGTCGCGGAACGCTTTGTTCACCGCGTCGAACGACATGGCGGCAAAGGAATTCTTGGGGCGCAGCGATTCGGGGGTTTTGGAGTAGTCGACGACCGTTCCGTGGAACACGCCGGCCTCGTTGCGCTTCTGGGCAAAGTATGGGTACGGGTCACGGGTGAAGTCGGCAGGCAAGGCGGCGTTGACGGCAGCGTCCTGAACTTGACTTTCCACAGCTTCTCCGTCTCCGCCACACGATCGTACTGTAAATATTACAGTAGCCTACATCGGCGGGGCGAGTTGCCGTAAGTTATGAGGCCTCTGGGCGGTAAGGCCACCTCGGCTCAGGCGTCGCGGCGTGAACTCCGCGTGGCCAACTGCACGCCGAGCTCGTCAGGCGGTACCGGATGGCCTGCAGCGCAACGGATTTCTACCGTAGCTTCGGCGCCGCAACCCACATGGGTGAGGCGCAGTCGGTTGTGGCCAGGCAGGTGACGCCGCCCCCACTCGAACATCGCCCACACCACCGGCATGAAATCGATGCCGGCCTCGGTGAGCACGTATTCGTCGCGGGTGCGCTGGCCAGGCTCACGGTATGGCCGCCGCGTCAGTAGCCCGAGTTCGACCAGTTCGCCCAGCCGCGCCGAGGTGGCGGCCTTGGTGATGCCCACCCGGTGGGCGAAGTCGTCGAAGCGGGTCGTGCCGTAGTACGCCTCGCGCATGATCAGCATCGCGGATTTAGTGCCAACGACCTCCATGGTCTTCTCGATCGAGCACTGCCCGACGGCCGACCAGGCGTCACGATCGGCGAGCGCTCCCTGAAGAAGTGTCATACAAATCACCTCCGATCTGGGTTGCTCTCACTATACCTAGATGTTTAGCTGGGTATAGCTATACAGACTTAGCATCGGCTCAAGGAGGAGTCATGGCATATCAAGGTCGAGACGCCGTCATCGTGGGCGCGGTACGCACGCCCGTCGGCAAGGGCAAAGCGAGCGGCGCGCTGCACGGCGTGCTACCGGCAGACCTGCTGGCCCACAGCTTGCGAGAGCTGGTGGCACGCACCGGCGTCGACCCCGGCCAGATCGACGATGTCATTGCCGGCGCCGTGACACAGGTGGGCGACCAGGCGGTCAACATCGCGCGTAACGCTCTGCTGGGCGCGGGGTTCCCGGAGTCGGTTCCCGGCACCACGGTTGACCGCCAGTGCGGCAGCAGCCAGCAGGCCATCAGCTTCGCCGCCCAGGGCGTCGTCTCCGGCGCTTACGACGTGGTTATCGCGGCCGGGGTGGAGTCGATGAGCCGCGTCCCGATGGGCAGCTCGGTGCTGCCGGGCAGCAACCCATTTGGCGAGGACATGACCCGCCGCTACCCCGAAGGCCTGGTGCCGCAAGGCATCAGTGCCGAACTGATCGCCGCGAAGTGGGGTTTCTCCCGCACCGAACTCGACGAATTCTCCGCTGCCAGCCACGAAAAGGCGGCGCTGGCCACCAAAGAAGGACTCTTCGACAACGAGTTGGCCCCGGTCGCCGGGCTGAGCACCGACGAAATCATTCGGCCCGGAACGACCGTCGACACCCTCGCCGGACTCAAGCCGGCCTTCTACGACCCGGCGGTCCAGGCCCGCTTCCCGCAGATCAATTGGGAAATCACGCCCGGCAACTCGTCGCCGCTGTCCGACGGCAGCGCCGCGGTCTTGATCACCAGCAGCAAGGCCGCCATGCAGCTGGGCCTGCGCCCATTGGCCAGGATTCACACCGCGACGGTGGTGGGCTCGGATCCGCTCTACATGCTGACCGGCGTCATCCCCGCCACCGAGAAGGTGCTACGACGCGCCGGCCTGACACTGGCCGACATCGACCTGTTCGAAGTCAACGAGGCGTTCGCGCCTGTGGTGCTGGCCTGGGCGCATGACACTGGAGCCGATCTGGCCAAGACCAACGTCAACGGCGGGGCCATCGCCATCGGCCACCCGCTCGGTGCGAGCGGTGCGCGCATCATGACCACTATGGTCAACGCCTTGGAACAGCGTGGTGGACGGTACGGGCTGCAGACGATGTGCGAGGGCGGCGGCATGGCCAACGCCACCATCATTGAGCGGCTGAGCTAGGCGGCTCCGGATGAGAAGAATAGAGAAGCCTCCGGCCCCTGATGGGTCCGGGGTCTTCTTGTCGAATTCGGCGCTATCGGGCAGGCGAAGAGGAATTCCGCACTAGCGTGCAGGGTTGACCAGCGCCCCGTAGGTGATGGACCGCGATATCGCACGGATATCGGGCACCGGGTAGGGCCGCCCGGTCATCGGGTTACCGGCGTCTACCTGCTGGATCATGCCGATGACGATGACGTCGTAGGCTGGATCGACCCAGAACCAGGTGCCGTGCACGCCGCCCCAGTAATAGCTACCCGGACCGATGGCGCCGCCGTTGAAATCGGCCCGTGCAGGATCGAGCACGATGCCCACCCCCATGCCATAGCCGACGCCCGCGAACGGCTGATCAAAACGCATCGGAACACCCTCCGGCAGCAGGTTGCTCGTCATCAGCGTGACCGACGTCGGCGCCAAAATCCGGACGTCGTCGAGCATCCCACCATTGGCCAGCATCTGCGTGAAACGCACGTAGTCCTGCGCCGTCGCATACAGCCCGGCGATCGAGAGCAGGTATCGCGGCTTCTCCCCCGCGGGGACGCCAGCCAGGACCGGAAATGGCGATTGATCCGGCGCCAGGCGCAACGTGAGGTTCTGGTCCAGGGTGTAACGGGGTGCGATGCGGTCGCGGTCTTCCGGCGCGACGCCAAAGCCGCTGTCTTTCATGCCCAGTGGCCCGAAGATGCGCCGTTCGAGGAAGGTGTCCAGCGTCTCACCGGATATTCGCTGGATGATCACGCCCTGAAACTCCTGTTGGAGGCCGTACCGGAACAGGGTGCCGGGCTGTGCTTCCAGCGGCAGTTTCGCCATCTTGGCGATCATGTCATCGTTGGTGCCGCTGAATAGGCCAGCCGCGGCGTACATCTCATCCAGCTTCGGATTGGTGCTGCCCACTGGCGCGCCGAAGGCGAAGCCGGCGGAGGAAGCCATCAGGTGACGCATGGTCATCGGACGATCGAGGGGGACCAGCTCGTCATCTTTCAACACCTGCAGATCGGCGAACTCGGGAATGAAGTTGGTGACGGGGTCGTCGAGCTGCCACTTGCCCTCTTCGTAGAGGGTCATCATCGCGGCGCCGATGATCGGTTTCGTCATCGAGGCGATGCGGAAAATGGCGTCTTCCCTTAGTGGTTCACGACTTTCGAGCGTCTGATAGCCAAAGCGCCGGAACTTCACGAGCTTGCCATGGCGGGCGACCATCAGGCTGATCCCGGCATAATGACCAGCATCGACCGCCACCTGCATCGCGTCGTCGAGACGGTCCAGGCGCTCGGGAGAGAAGCCGACTGACTCCGGAGAAGCCATCGGCAAAGAAGCTGTTGTCATGATGTAGACCTCGCGAAGTTGGCGATGTCGCTGGCGGTGTCGCGGCTGATGTCGGGACAGATAACGGGAAGAATCTCGGTGCCGTGGACGGTGCCCATGACCTGGCGGCAACGTGCGGAGACACCGCTCGAAAGCAGCAGTCGATAGAAGCCGATGCCCTCGTCGCGCAAGGGATCACATTCGTTGACACTGATCACTACCGGAAGCAGGCCCTGGACATCCTCGCGCGTGGCCATACCGGGCCAGGCGAGCGGGTTGCGGGCCTTGAAGGCGTCGATACCGTAGGCCATGGTGCTGCGGTTGTCTTGGAAGAAGAGCAAGATCCCCTCGTTCTCGACCGAGGAGGGATTCTGCGGTAGCGGCCACTCCCCGGCGATGAAGGGGCACATCGCATAGAGGCCTTGGATCAAGTCCAGATCGCCGTCCTGCTTCAGCTTCATCCCGACAGCGAGAGTCAGGTTGCCGCCGCCACTTTCGCCGGCGACGACGATGCCCCCCGGATCGATGCCGAGCGAGTCCGCGTTGGCGTGGACCCACTTGAGGCCCGAGACGCAGTCGTTCAAGCCGGCGGGAAAGGGAGCCACTTCCGGCGTGGAGGAGGGGTGCACCGAGTTGCGGAAATCAACCATTGCCACCGCGACGCCACGGGCGGCAATCATGCGGCCCCACGCTTTGTAGTTGCCGAGGTAGCAAGAACTGAACTGCATGCGGCCGCCGTGAATGTAGAAGACGCACGGTACGGTCTCGGCACCATCTGGCCGGATGAACTGGATCTTGATGGTGTTGCCATCCGGGGAAGAGGTGAAGCTCTCGCTACGGACGGTCAGCCCGGTCGACGGGGCGACGTCCTCGCTGTCCATGAGGTTGAACAGGGCGTTGGCACGGTCCTGGGCGGCCAGGGCTTCCGGGGTGTTCTCCTGCGCCAGCAGTTCCTCCCGGCTCGACACGTTGGGTTTGGCGGCCCCCAGGTCAATGCCGGCGAAGTACGCCTTGATCCGCGGATCAAGACGTGTGTCGAGTTCAATCTTCGAGGTCATGCGCAACTCCATTCTGAGGCCCGCCGACAATCCTGCTTATCGCAAAAATACTGCGCTAGTGAGCATTGGCTGCGGACCGCGGGATTGCGGCCTTTGGCCGTCGTATCCACGCATCGGCGAGTCAAAGCTGGCCTGGGCGCCTGACACCGGGGCCGACCTCGCCAAGACGAACGTCAATGGCGGTGCCATCGCGATCGGACGCCCGTTGGGCGCCAGCGGCGCGCGCATCATGACAACATTCGTGAATGCGCTGGAGCAGCGCGGCGGTCGGTACGGGTTGCAGACGATGTGTGAGGGCGGCGGGATGGCCAACGCCACCGTCATTGAGCGCCTGAGCTAAGCCACGACCACAGACCCCCGGTGCCTTGGATTAAAGCGCGGGGGTTCTGCCGTCCACCATGCTTCGGTGGCCGCGCGCTGTGCGTTCAGGTCTTCGATGTCGATCGCCCCCAAGCCGCGATGTAGAGCAGCATCGAGACCACCAAAGCCACCAGTACCCACAATACGATCGTGAGATCGATCCAGCTTCCGAACACTGGCGAGCCCGGAAGCGCGTTTCTCAGCGGTACCACCGCAAAGAGCATCGCCGCGTACCAGGTTGTCATCGGCGACTGAAACCTGCGTGGGTCGCGAATCGTCTGAATCGCAACAAACAAGCCAACTGCCGCGATCGCGACGAAGATGCAAAGGATGACGATCGCGAAGACCATCGTGCTCGCTGATCGCTGCAATTGGACTTCATAGGGTGACGACGCATTGGCGTTGTTCACGCGAGCCACGTGGACTTTCCAGCCGGTCAGCCGATCGACGAATGTCACGTTGGCGCGTTCCGGCACTTGCGCAGGGCCCGTGAACAATTCAACCGTGATCGGCCCGGTGTCATAGCTATCGAACGGCCAGCCTTCGACGTCGCGCGCCAAGGTCAGCGGAATAGGGAAAACACCGGGCAACATACCCCTGGAGTATGTGCGCCTCACCGGCGTCGTCGCGGATGTGACTGCCACAGTGAGGTCTTGCTTGAGACCGTCGGTCGCCGGATCCAGCAACGCAGGTGCGGGCTTAATGATGAGGTCGCCGACGAACTCGCTGTAGCTCTTTGAAATGCTCATCGCATCCAGCGTCACAGTCGTGCCGTCGCTGGTGGCCGCGCCATGAGCTGGAATACGTTGGGACGCAGAGCCATTGATGTACAGCACCACCGACATGACCATTGCGCAGGCAACGAGCCCTACCAGCGCGACGACGCCGAGTCTCATGCGCGGCCGCCCCCGGCGACGCCGAATCGTTGACTGCGGGCGCGATGTCGCGTCCTGGTTGCCATAATCTTTGTCGAGCCTCCCTACCCACAACGTGGGCCGCAAGACTCTCATAAACCCAGGATCAACCATTCCGGGTCACGCCACACGCGCCACACGCCCGACGTCCGCGGGTGACGTATGAGTGTGCGCGCGGTTGTTGACCGCGCGGTACAGCGGAGCCGTCACCGCGGTGGTCACGATGGCAAGCGCACCCAACATCGCAAACGCATAGGGACCGATCAAGCGGGCTTGGAGACCGACCGACGCAACGGCCAGTTCGGTGATGCCGCGGCAGTTCAGCGAGATGCCGAGTTGAGCTGAGGTGGTAAGCGGCCAGCGTTGCATCCTGCCGGCCAGGAGTCCGACCGCGACCTTTGAACCGAAGGCGGCGATGGTGAGGGTCACCAGGCACAGGAGACCGCTCCATCGAAACAGATCCGCTAGAGTTTCCAGCGGCACAGACAGCGCGCTCGAAACGAAGAACGCAGGAATGAGCACGTCAGCAACCGTGGCTAAGGCCCGCTGCGATGCCTTGTTGGCCAGCCCTGCGGGGAAGAACAGACCGGCAATCACGGCACCGATGGCTGGGTGGAAGCCGCATATCTGCGTTGCTGCCGCTCCGGTAAGCGCGTAGGCGAACATCGCTACTACAAACGGAGCACTCTGCTGGTTCCCCTGGAACCACCGCTGGAGGATCCGCGGCAGCACGAGCATCACTGTGAAGAGCAACGCGACGCCCGCACATACGGCAGTCACCGAGACCGAGTCCAAGTCTGTGGTCAACAAGATCAACGCGGTCACCAGTGCCCATGCCGTCGCATCAGCCGTGACGGCAATTCGTAGCCCGACCCCTGGGATGGGCGCTGGGACCCCTAGATCTTGGATGAGGAGCACGAGAACCGGAACGGCGGTGACGCTCAGCGCCACACCGACGAATAACCACGCATGTAGCGAGTTGCCTTGTGGGCCAACGAGTTGGTGCGCGAAGGGCCAGGCTGCAGCTGCGCAGACGACGATCGGAGTCGCCACGCAGGGCACCAGTTGCCAGAGTGGTGACCGCTCGCTTGATTTGCTGTAGGTACGCAGCTCAATTCCGACCAGGAACATCAGTAACAAGAGGCCCGCTTGGCCCACGGCGTCGATGAGAGTCTTCGAGGTCCCTGAAAGTAACACGGACTTTATGGAATGAGGACTGAGGGCCAGAATTGTACCCATCAAAATGCCGAAAAAGATTACTCCGACGACCGCGGGCTGCTTAATCCGACGGAAGAGGTGTCCGACAAACACTGAGCCGATCAAGACTACGGCCAGCATGATTAGTGCTTGCAGCGCGTTACCGAGTGGCATCGATTCTCCCTAACAACCGATTGAGATCACTAGCGCAGAGGCTATCGGCGAAAAATCGCCTGCAAGACACTCCGGACATTCCCGCGCGACTTGCTGCACATCTTTAATTGTTATGTTCCTATCTGGGATCAAAATTCACAGCCGTGCATGCGTGCAGGTACGCAATCCATCACGTAACTAAGCGATTTGGGCTGTCTGAGATCACCGGTCGCGTAGGTGTTGCGTTGCATCCTGTATAGCGATTGGCCGAACGCGCCGCAACACGTCGTGACCGTCGTCACCACATTTCATTATGTATTCTTAACGCATTACATGTTCTTAATGCAGCCAGACAAAATCATAACGCTTTCTTGATGGCTATCCGCTGGCAGCAGTCACCTATAATCATGAGGTCTATTACTCATATTCCCAGGTAATTCCCAGGCTAATTACTTGCATTTCCCAGGTTCGAACAATTCAATGGCGGCGGCTTGCAGCCCGGCCGTTGTGTGACCTGGCTTAGGTCACGACCTGGCTCGAATCCTGGCCGGCCTTCGAGTGTCTCAATTCCTTAGACGCGGTAAGCGCTATGGGCTGCAGATGATGGGCGAGGGCGGCGGGATAGCCAACGCCACCATCATCGAGCGTTTGCGCTGGGCGGCTTCACCGCCCACCGCCAGCGGGGCCGGAAGCCGCGGAGGGTCGGATGGCCGCAAACCTGGGGCCGGCCACTTACGCCAAGTGCAATGACCTACTCGATGCGAACGAGACAACATGGGCGTTTGGGCCGGTGGACCGCGTTGGCAGCGTCGAGAAAAACACGGGTCACAGCGTTGAAGCAGTTGGGTGGTCAAGCCCGTCATCGAAACTACCGCGGACTGACTGCGGACGGGACTCGAAGCCGATTGGGAGGCCATGGGTCCCAGCGCGGCGAGGTTTCGGACAGCCGATCCACGCTGCTAAGACTGCCCCGCCTGTCCGGGGAGTGCGGTGGAAATGTCGGCAACGGCGAACAGCAGCCCGGCGACAATGTCGGCGAGGTGCTCGCGGGTAGTGTCGAAGTCGCCACGCAGCCAGCCAGCGATAACCTCCATAGCACCGCTGACCAGGGCAAACGCAGCGAGGTCGGTGTCGAGCTGGCTGGCTGCGGCAGGACCGAGTGGATCCCTGATCATCGCGGCCATCGCGTTGGATATCGCGCGTGTGCTGTCCACGCGGGCGTGCTGCAAAACCTCGGAGGTGTGGGAACGCAGGAGCAACTGGCCACGACGCGGGTCAGCGGTGAGGAAATCAAGTGCCGCATCGGCGGTGGCGCGGACTTGCGCGCGTATGTGGGGCGCCGCGCTACTCGTCGCAGCCTTAACCGCCTGCAACCCCTCGGCGGTAAGGTCACGCACGATCGCTTCGATCAACGCATCCGAATCGGTGAAATGCTCGTAAAAGTAGCGGTCATTGAGCCGGGCCCGCGCGCACACCGCGCGTTTCGACACTGCTCGTGCGCCGTCCTCTGCGAATAGATCGAGAGCTGCCTCGATCAGCGCGGCTCGGCGGGTGGCGCGACGTTCGGCGGCCGTCAAGCCACCGTAGGAGCGCGTCGCGATTGCCATCAACGGCATTGTGCCTGACACCCCCTTGACCATTCGAGGTTTCTGGTGCAGTCTGACACCACAATAGCTTCTGGTGCAGCCATGCACCAGAATTATCCGACAGAAGGGTCACCATGTCGGTCCAATCCCTGGACAGGTCGATCGACCCTCCGCACACGCCGACCGAATCCATGTGCACTTCAGTCGAATCTGTCGCAGACCGATTCGAGCGCGTGATGGGATCGCGGTTCCTCGTTCTGTTCGCGCCTGCCCTCTTCGACGAGATGATGCTGCCAGCGGTGTCGGCGGCACTCGTTGATACGGGCCGGATAAAGAACGACCCCCTCGGGCGCGCGCGACGCACGGCTGCATCCGATCAACTCACGTTTATGGCCAAGCACGAGGACCGCCGCGAGGAGATGCAGCGGCTAGTGCGGCTGCATCGCGACATCAAAGGCGTTGGACCTGACGGGGTTCGCTATAGCGCGCTAACCCCCGAGCCTTGGAACTGGAACTTGATCAGTATCTTCTTCATGCATCGTGGTGCTTTCATCGCTCTCAGCGGCGAAGACCTCAGCGTCGCGGGCAACCAGGCGATCTGGGACCGCTTTCGTGCGCTGACTAAAGACTTGCAGATGCCCGGCCGCGCACGACAACTCCCGGATGGCTACGAGGAGCTGTGCGCGTACTACGAGAAGATGGCGGTCGAGAAACTCAAACACACCGCGAGCCTTGACATCGTCATGGACGCCACGCTCCGGCCGCGGCGGCCTGAGTACATGCCTGTTGTCACGGCGCCGCTGTGGAGGCTGCTGGTACCGATCGGCGGACACATTGTGGCCATCTTGGGTTTCGGCATCATGCACCCTCGTGTGCGGTCGTTGGTCCCGATGCGCTGGACGCGCCGACATGCCTTGGAGTTCGCCGTGCTGACCAGACTGCTTCGTGTTGCTTACCGTTGGTTACCCCATCGACTCACCGACACGCCGTTGGCGCGCAATGGGTGCGAGTACGAGCGAATCGTCGCCCACTACAAAGGAAGTGGACTGACATCGTTCGCGCCTGGTGCCACTCAAACGTGTGCTGAGGCCGATGCGTGATCATGACCGACCGCACCCGTCCCTACTACCTCCAGGCCGCCGACGAGGAACGAATCATTTGTGAGGAGTGATCAGTGACCACTGAACAAACCACAGCGGCGACCAGACGCACGGACACGGCGCCGAACCGCTCATCGGCAGGCACGATATGGGCTTGGCTTTTCGCTGTCCTCGGTGTCAGCGCCGTCGTGGCTATCGCATGGAATGCACGCGACTACCCCGACGCGCGGATCGGAAATCCGAACGTGACCGGGGCGCCGCGTCCGGTGGAGCCACTTTTCGGTTACACCCATTGGCTCGGGGCGCTGCAAGTCTTTACGATCATCGCGGTCATCGGCCTCATCGCGGCTTTCGTGTGGGGTTGGCGTCGTTATGGCCCGCACCCTTACCTGCTCATGGGTCTGGTGACCACCATCATCGTCTGGCAGGACCCGATCATGAATTGGGCACCATACGCGGTGTACAACCCCCGGCTGTGGCACTGGCCGGAGTCCTGGCCGCTGGTGTCGCTCTCGCCCACGATCGAACCGTTTGTCGTCATCGGCTATGCGATGTTCCAGTTCGGCCCGTACTTTCCGGCAGCCTGGGTCCTGCGAAAAATCCAGGCCCGTCGGCCCGTTGATGCGTTCGTGTGGCGTCATCCCCTGAGCAGTCTTGGCGTACTGATATTGGCCTTCGGATTCATCATCGACATGATTCTTGAGGTCACGCTGGTGCGCACTGGTATGTACATCTACGCGCAGGTGATCCCGTTCGGTTCAATCTTCGTCGGCACACCGCACCAGTTTCCGTTGCTGTGGGAATCCGTATTGGTCACGGTGGTGATGATTCCGGCGGGGATTCTGGTCTATCGCGACGACACAGGCCGCACGGTTTCTGAGAAATTGGCCCAGCGCGCCCGCATCTTCCGCAGCCGGCCGGCACTGGGCTCGTTTCTCGTCATGCTCGCCATCATTAACGTGGCGTACTTGATGTACGGCGCCGCGTTCACGGCCATCAAGTGGTCGAAGGCAGCAACGTCAGTTGCTTGCCCCTGGCCGTATCCGGACGCCAAGGTCTTTGATCCTCAGGGCTTTTACGAGAAGAACGGCCAAAAGGGCCCGTATTCCGTCGGAATCATGTCCACCTGGATGAGCGGCCAGCCCAACGGGCGTCCGACTGTGCAACTCGGATCCGTGAGCCAACGTTGCGCGCCGGGCAACAATGGGTGAGCCGCGGGTACGAACCGACATCCAAATTTTCGGGCCTCCGAGCAGCACCTGGAATGGAGTCCGAGCAACTGGTAACCAATTTCATTCACATCCGATGGACTAACGGAGGTTCCTTGATGCCGGACCCTGTCGAAGTTGTTCGCCAGTTCTGCGCACTGATGGAGAAGCGCGATCCCGAGGCGTTGCGTCTGTTCCTCGCTAGCGGCGCGGTCTACCAGAACGTCGGGATGCCGGCGGTTACAGGTGTTGACGCGATCTTGGAGAACATGGGGGCGCAGTTTTCGATGTTTCCGGATGCCTACGCGTTTGAGATCTTGAACATCGCCAGTGAAGGCTCTGTCGTTCTGACCGAACGGCTTGACTACATCCAAGCCCCTGACGGCACGAAGCCCGCCATTCCCGTCATGGGGACCTTTGTGCTCGATGAGAGCGGGAAGATCACTCGCTGGACTGACTATTTCGACGTGTCTCTGACGGTCAAGCTTCTGCAAGGCGAGGACATTAGCGCATTGGTGCCCGCGGCCTCGACCTAGGCTGCGGTGCCCTCCCAGTTGGGTGGCGCCGTGGCGATTTCAGGTAAGCAGTCTGCGGCCATCTGCTGATTCATGCCCGAACCTCCCTAATTATCACGACTGGCACCGCAAGCTGACGTGCTTTCAGGCGTTAGGTGAGCCGCTCAAGTACCCGATAGACGGTTGCCCGGCTGACGCCAAGGGTGGTCGCTATAGTGCTGGCCGATTCGCCGCAGGCGTGCATCCGCTGCGCCAGTGCAGCTTTCGATGCGTCCAGGGCCTTCGGCCTGCCGATCGACTGACCGCGTGCCCTCCTCGCCTCACGCGCTGCCGACCGGCGCTCACACCCCAGTTCCAACTCAAGCTCAGCGAGACTGGCCAGGACGCCCGCCACCATCCGGCCCGTCGCATTTGAGGTATCGATGCCCTCACGCAGGGAGCGCAGGACGATTCCGCGCTCGCCTAGTTCGCGGATAGTCGTCATCACCTCGGCGGCGTTGCGGCCCAAGCGGTCAATGCCGACGACAACGATGGCGTCCCCTCCGCGGGCGTAGTCCAACAGGGCAGCAAGGCCGGGGGCGTTGCTCGCGGGTAGAGGTGCCTCAGAGCTTGTCCGAGTAGACGCGGACCGGATCGACGCCCGCATCCGTTAGCGCATCGACCGGCGGTCGACTGGCTGCGGTCGGTCATCTGCGCTGTCCGGCAACAGTTCTAGTGATCCGGCGAGTCTAGTGATCCGGCGAACGAGTCCGGCCGTAAACAGGCTTCCCAGCCCGACAGCCGAGTGAGGCATCACTACACCCACATTGCCGCTGGCCTTGCGACGCTGTACCGCTGGCGACGCAGCTACGGCGCAGGATGGACCCGATCCCGCCAAGGAACCGAAGCAGCCTTGGGCAGCTTGCTCGTTTAGTAAGGAGCCGATGGGCCGGGACTATCTGGCTAGTACCCTAATTATTAGCGTACTATCTATGGTATGGGAGCACCGACTGCAGCCGATATCGACCCACTTGCTCTCGAGCAGCAGGTGTGTTTCGCGCTGGCAATTACTAACCGGGCTGTGTTGGCCGTCTATCGGCCGCTGCTGGAGCCGCTGGGCCTCACGCATCCGCAATATCTAGTGATGCTGACACTTTGGGATCACCAAAAGGCATCCTCCGGTGAGGGCTCACCGCTTTCGGTCAAGCAGATCGCTGCGGCTCTTCAGATGGATTCGGCCACGCTGTCGCCGATGCTCAAACGTTTGGAGGCACTTGGCCTGATTACTCGCACTCGAAACGCCGCCGACGAGCGTTCCACCGATGTGGAGCTCACCGACAACGGAACCGCCTTGCGCAACCGCGCACTCGAGATACCGCCCGCAGTCGTTGCACGTTTGGGCGTCGACCTGGCACAACTCGAGCACCTGCGCGAGGTACTGACCCGAATCAATTCGGCCGCCTTGGCCGCCGGTGCACTGCAATCGTGATATCACCCAACTACAGGAGTCCCCATGGCCGCGACCAAACCGAACCTCTGGCAATACATTGCCTACTCTTACGGACGATGCCTGCCTGACTCAATGCGCAGTTGGGTCGCCGAAGATTTGGCGGACGAAAGAGCCGTGGCCCGGCACATGGTGAGGTGGGCGCTACCCCCGCTCTTGGTCCTCGCTCCGTTGTGGCTACTACCCGCGTCGCCGTATGTGCATCTGGAGATGACGGCGCCGATCTATATTTGGGCCTTATTGATATCGCTTGCACTCAATAAGGTTTGGCGCCGATACCGATTGGCGCAGCACGGCTTGGACCAAGATCTAGTCGACGTGATTAAGCGCAAGAAGCAGGCAAGAATGCACGCCGACTACATCCGCCGTTACGGAGAGCGCCCCGAATCTGCCAAATGGCAGTCGAACAGCAGCCCCTTCTAGCCGAACCGCAGATCACAACGGTACGTCGCACCTCATGGCTACGTACCGTCCGCTGCAGGCCTTCGTGACCCCGCTAGCTGGCAGGTATCGCGACTGATCACACCCTGCACGGCGGTGAATACCAGCCCGCGCGGCTGAACCGTTTTGCTGCGATCTTTGAGAACCTGAGAACGTTAGTTCTGAGACGATGTTGGGACACTCCGGCTCCCAAAAGGCTGGGCAGCATTCCTTTGGTAGTGCGCGCGGGACGCTATGCCTGCGCTCCGCGATCTCCTCGTCTGCTCGCTGGGGCCATATTTGTCCAAGACTGGTGCCGCTTAAGGCTCCGTGCCTTCGCGGACGTCGATGACCAAGAGAATGAGGGTGACGGCCAGCAGGCCGGCGGGCACCCAGATCGCATGCAACCCCCACGCGCGGGTGGTGAACGCGCCGGCGATCGCGCCGGCGGCAAACGCTCCGATCAGGCCGGCGTAAACCGTGAAAGCTGTTCGGGAACTGCTGTTCTTCTCCACGAATAAGTCGTATCCGGCTTCAACCAACCGCCGCAGATTGCCGGTGGTGGCGAGCGGCATGTATGCGAGGTCGTCGCCGACGCTGCGAAACAGGCCAATCTGGATACCGCCCAAAAAGGAGATCGGCACCACGACCAAGCGGGGCGGCAGCGTTGCGGGCAGGAATCCCAACCCAGCCAGAACGGCCGCTTGGCTCGCCATCGTCCATCGGAGCGGCTGCGCCACTACTTTTTCGACTCGACCGGACCTGATATGTGACGACAGCGCGACGCCGGCGATGAAGGCGAACATCGGCCACAATCGTGACAGCGAATCGCCCCAATGCCTTTCAGACAAGTGAATCGCGAAAAAGATTACATTGCCTGTCTGCACATTGGCGAAACGCCGCCGCGTGCCAGGTAGGTGTGGGCATCCAGGAAACTGTTGGCAACGGTGAGCAGCACGGCGAACCGCAACGTGTACGGCGTGTTTATCACGACGGCTCCAATTCTAAACGGAACGATCGTAACAACGCCGGCAGCAGGGGTCGCTGGACCCAACGCGCCACTACGGCTTATGTTGCTGACCTCGGGGCCAGAACCGGAACGGCCCGTGTGTGTAGGCGCGACCGTGTGGGTCCGCGCTGAATGGATTCCACAAAGCGCGAGGGAGCGGCAAGTTGGGAACCGACCCACGTAACGATGTGGTTGCGCGTCAGTATCAGCAGTGGCTGTATCCGGAGCCGATCGGCGACCTCGTAGAGTGGAGCGCAGGCAATTTTGACTGGATCGACCCAGTCCACGCCCATCGGATCTACTGGCCCGACCGCGAATACAACGCTGACATGGATATTCTCGTCGCCGGTTGCGGCACCAACCAGGCGGCATGCTTCGCCTTCACCAACCCGTCAGCGAAAGTCGTGGCCACCGACGTCAGCCAACCGTCGTTGGATCACCAGCAATATCTGAAAGATAAGCACGGACTGGAAAACCTTGAGTTGCACCTACTTCCGATCGAGGATCTAGCCGTACTGGGCCTCGACTTCGACCTCGTTGTGTCGACCGGCGTCCTGCATCACTTGGCCGACCCGGGGGAAGGAATGGCGGCGCTTGCCGGCTGCCTGCGGCGAGACGGCGTCGTAAGCGCCATGATCTATGGAAAATACGGCCGGATCGGTGTCGATCTGTTGGCGTCCGTGTTCAGTCAACTCGGGCTGGGCCAAGACGACTCGTCCGTCAAGATGGTCAGGGACACCATCGCCGTGCTGCCGCCAGACCACCCAGTCGCAAGTTATCTGAAGTTTGCGTCGGACTTGAGGTCTGATGCCGGCGTGGTAGACACATTTCTGCATGGGCGGCAGCGCAGTTATTCAGTCGAGGAGTGCCTCGACTTAGTCACGTCGTCGGGACTCGTTTTTCAGGAATGGTTCTTCAAGTCGGGGTACTACCCGCACGAAGGTTTCGCGTTGCCCGATAAGTTGTTGTCAGCTCTCAATGCGCTGCCGCAAACCGAGGCATGGTCGCTGATGGAGCGTCTTCAGTCCTCGACTAAATGCCACTTCTTCGTGGCATGCCGAGGCGACCGACCGAAAGAGAACTACGCCGTCGACTTCTCCAGCACCGAAGCCCTCGACTACATCCCGGTCATGCGAGTGGGATGCGGTGTATCTGGTACGGCTGTCGTCATGCCACACGGACGGATGGCGCTGAGGGCCGATCAGTTGCCTTTCGTCCAGCTTGTTGACGGACGCCGCACAATTCGACAGATTGCCGAATGTGTGGCCCCGGAAGGCTCGTCTCAAACCAGCATCGCCGACTTAGAGACCCTCGCACGCAATGTATTTGAGAATTTCTGGCAGCTGGATCTGCTGGCCATGGCCCGGACTCCGGTAGGTATTGATATCTAGAGCCAGCCGGTTCGAGCGGCAGCAACCGGCTCGGCGGGGGACGGCGCCAATTCGCCGTCCCGGACGCCATCGAGCATCCGTTTCACCGCGGCGACAATCTCCGGGCCTGCCGCGGCGAGTCCGGTCTTATCGGCTGTGGTGATCTCATCCGGGTCGACACCTGCCCGGGCCAGCACGGTGTCCGGGTCGGCCAGCTGATTGGCCAGCCAGGACAACGGGTCGGCTGATAACTCCTCGACGAAGTGTCGGCGGCCGGGTTCCCAACCGTTGAAACGGGGGTGGTGGTGGGCCCGGTCCAGCGTCCCGGGTGGACTCTCTGTTGATCCGAAAAGGTCCACCCGCCACACCGGGCGGGTGAAGGTGATCGGGACGCCGGCGTAGATGGACCCCTGGGGTTCGGCCCGTTCGACCAGGCGGAGTTCCAATCTCACTCCCCGTTCCGGGGTTTCCTGACCGGCGAGCGGGGTCGGGTCGATGAAGTACATATCGCCGACGACTACACCGAGGGTCTCGAATCCGAACGCTGCGAACATCGCGTACCTTTCCTCGTGCCTCCTCGAGCGTAGACCCAGGCGGTCGGCATGGCGTACTTCTATCGGAGGCGCGGGAACCGCAGGAGCTTCATTCGCGCGGCTTCGCCGCACCGGTCGGTGTGAGTGCGACCACCGGGATGGTCCGCGACGTCTTGCGCTCATACTCAGCGAATCCCGGATACCGCTCGGCCTGCACCGCGTACTTGTCGTCGCGTTCGGCGCCGTGCAGCTCGGTGGCATGCACGTCGACGATGTCGTCGCCGACTTCGATGTGGGTATCGGGGTTAGCCTTCAGGTTCCAGTACCAGGCGGGGTTAGCGTCGGCACCGTTGGCCGAGGCGAACACAAGATACCGTTCACCGTCGGCCAGATACATCATGATGTTGGTCCGCGGCTCTCCGCTCCGTGCACCCACGGTGTGCAACAGGACAAGCGGCGCCCCCTCGAACGGGCCTCCGACGCGACCGTGATTGGCGCGGAACTCCGCGATATTACGGGCGTTGAAATCACTACCGTCGCTCATCTGATTCTCCTCAGCTCGACTAACGTCTCGGGTCCTATCACCGGTTACCCCGTTCAACCCATTGAGCGCGAGACGGCCCCGGCTCGAACGGGTCACCGAAGTACTGCGTCTCGTGGACCACTTGCCCACCGTCGAATTCCATGATGCTGACCACATAAGACGGCTGCCCGTCGTAGGTCATGACGAGTTCGCTGATCCACAGGTCGCCGCCGCCGAGCATGCGTCGCACGGTGAAGCGTTTCAAGTTCGGCTGGGCGGTGCGCGACGCCTGGATGTTGGCTCGGCCTCGGATGCGCTCGCCCGATTGTGGATAGTCGAGAACTGCATCAGCTCGGTAGATCTGGTGCTCGGTCGCAAAGTCGTTGGCGTCGGAGGCTTCCCAGTGGCGCCGTAAGGCGACCCGCACGTCGTCGTCACTCATGGCTATCTCCTCCCACGGCCTGCTCGCGCGCCCACCGGTAGTCGGCCTTGCCGGACGGGCTGCGCTCGATGGCCGCCCGGAAGACGACCGCCTTTGGAAGCTTATAGCGGGCCAGGGTTTTCGCGGCATGTTCGGTCAGCTCGGCGGCATCGGCGCGCGTGTCATCGGCCAGCGCGACGACGGCAACTACCTCCTGGCCCCACCGCTCGCTGGGCCGTCCGGTGACGACCACGTCGGCCACTGCGGGATGTGACGCGATCGCGGTTTCGACTTCTTCGACGAAGATCTTTTCGCCGCCGGAGTTGATCGTCACCGAGTCACGGCCCAGCAACTCGACAACGCCGTCGGCGCGATGGCGCGCCCGGTCACCGGGAACCGCGTAACGCACGCCGCCAATGACCGGGAAGGTGGCCGCGGTCTTCGCCGCGTCACCCTTGTAGCCGAGCGGCACGTAGCCCCGCTGGGCGAGCCAGCCCATGCCGTCGTGGCCCGGATGAAGGATCGAGCCGTGGTCTTCGGCGGCCACGAAAGTATCCGGTCCGGCGTTGAAGGTGCCCGTCGACACCGCTCCTGACATCGACAGGTGGTGCATCTGCGCGCCGGTCTCCGAGGATCCGACGCCATCGACCACGACGGCGTTGGGCAGAACCTCGATCAAGCGCTGCTTGACGAACGGCGTCAGCAGCGCCCCGCCATTGGCGACCACGACCAACGACGACACATCCGCGATGCCCTTCTCGATGGCCGCGACCAACGGCCGCGCCATTGCGTCGCCGACCACCGTCACGGTCATCACTTTCTCCCGCTCGATCGTGCGGACAACGTCGTCAGCATCCAAATGATCTACGACCGAAGGGAACACGACGGTCTGACCGGTCGTGATTGCCGTCATCACACTCCACTGGGCTGCGCCGTGGATCAGTGGTGGCAGAATCATCAACTTGTTGGCGGGAGCCGCGGCGGCCGCAGCCACGGCCGCCACGATTTCGTCGACGGAGCCAAAGGGCTGGCCGGTCATGATATTTCGTCCGCCGAACGACGTCATGAAGATGTCATGCTGACGCCACAGCACACCTTTGGGCATTCCGGTGGTGCCACCGGTGTAGAGGACGTACAGATCGTCGGGCGAGTGCTCTATCGACGCTGACGGCGGGGCGGATTCGATGGCACTCTCGTAGTCCACGGCGCCGTCGATCAAGGCGTTGCCCGAGTCGTCGGCGATCTGAATAAGCACTCGCAACTGTGGAAGCTCAGGCAACACCTCGGCGACACGCGGCGCGAACGCGGCATGGTAGATCAGCGCTGTCGCACCCGAATCCGCGAGCAGATAGTGCAACTCGCTCTTGACGTAGCGGAAGTTGACGTTGAACGGGGCGACGCGCGCCGCGAAGGAACCCAGCAACGCCTGGACGAATTCGTTTCCGTTGTACGCATACAAGCCGACCAAGTCCTGCCCGACCTCATGGCCGGCGAGTGCCGATCGCTCGGTGTGGCAGCCCAGCCCCCGCGAGTGCAGGTATGCAGCGAGACGGTTGGATCGCTCGATGATCTCTGCGTAGCTGTAGCGCCGTTCGCCTTGGATGATCAGCTCGCGGTCGCCGATCCTGGCGGCGACGGCCGCAGCGACCGCGGGCACGGTGAATTGTGTTGCGCTGACAGACATCAGGCCTCTCACGGCTGGTGCGGAAGTAAACGGACCATCAGGCCGTTGGCTTCGCTGAGCAGGGTGCCGTCGGCCGCTGTCATGGTAGCGGTGACGAAGACCTTCCTCCCGTCGATCTCGCTGATACGACCGCGCGCGGTCAACGGCTCGTCGATCGGTGTGATGGTGCGGTAGTCGACGTGCAGGTAGGCCGTGCGGCTGGGGGAGAGGCCGGCAGTCGAAACGATCATTCCGAAGTGCCAGTCATACAGCAGCGGGATCATCCCGCCGTGCACGGCATTGTTACCGCCCACGTGTGAGCGAGTGAACAGCCCTTCCATGCTGACGCCGTTCGGTCCGGAGTCAACGATCGTCCACGGTGGCAGTAACGGATGGCCCAAGCCGGGCAGTTCGAGGTCTCTGCCGGCCGGCGCCAGGCCTTCCGGCACGTGATGGCCTTCCAGCAACGCGCACACGTTTTCCACCTGCTCGGCCGCGGTGGTCCAGGTAGCGCTCTCCGGCTTGGTCGAAACCGTGAGATCTTGCAGGCGGCGCAGTGCCGCGACGAACCGACCCAGCTCAGGAGGCGCGTTGACCGGTCTGAGCTCTGGAAATCCACCCCGGACTTCGGGCGCTGTGTCGGTCATTGCCGAGTCCATACTTCGAGCAACTCCTCGGTCGTGGTGATGGTCGCGAGCAGAGACAGCGTGTTGTCGATGATGGCCTCGCCGTATTCGGTGGGGATGCCGGCGACGGCGTCGCGCGGCACGATGACGCGATAGGCGGCGTTGACGGCGTCCATGACCAGGTTGGGGATCGCGATGTTCAGCGACACACCGACCACGACGATGGTGGAGACGTCGAGGTTCCGCAGCACCGCGTCAAGGTCGGTGCCGCCCATCGGGCCGACGCCGTGCCACCTGCTCAAGACCAAATCGGTTGGTTCAGGACCTAACTCGGGCAACACGGCGGCTCCGGGCGTGCCCGGAGTGATGTCGACGTCGCCACGCCCAACGGCGAAAATCTTGGCATTGTGGTTGGAGCCGAGCCCGTCGGGTCGTCGCTGCACCAAGCAGTGCACGACGCGCACGCCTGCTGCCCGAGCCGCCGGCAGCAGCCGGGTGATGTTGGGTAGCGCAACGCGACGTGCTTCTTTGGCGAGCACCGCCAACCCTGCATTCGGGCCGATGACCGCGCCCTGGCATTCCTGCGCGACGATCGCGGTGTGCTCGGGCGCGGCGAGTTCCGCCAGCTTAGTCATATGGCGCCGCTCCTCCCCATCGCTTCGCTCCGCATCGTCGCCGGCGCGGTCATGCGGGCACTTCGTAGAACTGGGTCGCCCACTTTCGCAGTGCCATATAGCCTTTCGCGTCGACCTTGGACAGTGGCGGATGCTCCACGTACTTCTGGTAGCGCCAGATTTGCAGATCATCGAACACCGTGGAAAGGAACTGCTTTTCGATGACGTCGCGTAGCTTGCCCTGCGGTACGTCGCAGGTGTCGCCGGGGATTCGTGGCCACCAGATTGAATAGAAAAGGTCGGAGCACTCATCATCGACCGGCGTGCAGGTGAAAATCAGCCGATGGTTCTGCGCGCCTTCGAAGACGCTGATCGCCCCACCGAGACCGAACAAGTGGCTGTGGAACCGCAACGCGAGGTCGTCGGGGTCGTCGCTGCCGGCGTCGGGCCAGCCCGCAACGAATTGCCATTCGTGCTCGACGATCTTCCAGTCCAGCACCCGCGGCGTCACCGTCGCGTGGTGCACGTACTCGAAATGCGCACTGTCGGGGGCGTTCTCGGCCACGATCTGCGGGTGCACCGGTTCGCGCTCCGCGCGCCGGGAGAACTCCGGATAGGCGCGGTAGTAGGCCGCCGGATCGGTCTCGAATTGCGGGAACTTGCGAAAGATGTCCGGCATCTCCCACTGCGGCTCCTTGCCGTCGGGCTGATGCCAGATGAACACACAGTCGTACTGCTCGCGGACCGGAAACACCCGCAGCCGCAGCGCGCGGTTCGGGCGGTCCGGCTGATAGGGGATATAGCGATTGGTGCCGTCCGGGCCCCAACGCCACCCATGAAACGGGCACTGCACACAGTCGCCGACCACCTTGCCGCCGTGGCCGATGTGAGCGCCAAGGTGTTTACAGTGCGCCTCCAGCACATGCAGCTCACCGGACTCGTCGCGGTAGGCCACCAGATCCTCGCCGAAGTAGTGCAGCGGGCGGACCTCGCCGACGGGAAACTCGGGAGACCAGCCGACCATGAACCATCCAGTGACTTTCCAGGTGAACGGGACCAACACGTCGGCGCCTCCTGCAATCCAGTGATACTAAATTCGTTACAGTATAGTTTTCAGGTCGAGGAGGCGTAACAGGGTGGCTGACGATCTCGAAGCGATTCGGCAGTTGAAGGCGCGTTACTGCCGCTTTCTCGATGCCAAGGACGTCGAGGGTTGGCGCAGCGTGTTCACCGCCGATGTGGTGGTCAGGCTGGATATGGCGGTGTCCACCGGCGGGGTCGACCCGATGACGGCGCCACCGGTCGAGGGCGTCGACAATTTCGTGCCGTCGGTGATGGCCAGCCTGGAGCACGCGGCCACCATGCACCATTGCCACACCCCGGAGATCACCCTGACCTCGCCGACGACCGCCACGGGCATCTGGGCGATGGAGGACTGGATCATCTTCGGCGGCGGGCAGGAATTACACGGCGCCGGTCACTACCGCGAGACCTACGAGAAACAGGACGGCACCTGGCGGATCAAAACGCTGCACCTGACTCGAACCATCCTCAAGATCACCGGTAACGATGGCGACTGAAGCCGACACGTCGTTCGACGTGCTGGTCATCGGCGCGGGGTTTTCCGGCCTGTACACGCTGCATCGGCTGCGGCAGCTCGGAATGCGGACCCGCGTGCTGGAAATGGCCGAAAACGTCGGCGGCACATGGCTGTACAACCGCTATCCGGGCGCGCGCTGTGACATCGAAAGCATTGAATACTCGTACAGCTTCTCCGACGAGATCCAGCAGGAGTGGGTGTGGACGGAGACGATGCCGGCCCAGCCCGAGGTGGAGGCCTACCTCAACTTCGTTGCCGACCGGCTTGATCTTCGCCGCGACATCCGGTTCGACACCAAGGTCGTCGCGATGGCCTTCGACGAGCAGGACGCGGTGTGGGTGGTGTCAACCGAAGCCGGCGAGACTTTCCGGGCCCCGTTCGTGGTCGCCGCCACCGGCATCCTGTCGGCGCCGCTGGAGCCCGACATTCCTGGGATGGACACCTTCGGCGGAACCTCGTTGTTCACCGGCCGCTGGCCCAAAGCGGGCTTCGACCTTGCCGGTAATCGGGTCGGCATTATCGGCACCGGGTCGACCGGTATTCAGTTCATTCCGGTGGTCGCCCGGGAAGCCAAGCAGCTCTATGTGTTTCAGCGTTCACCGGCGTATACGTTGCCGTGGGAGGTGCGGCGGTTCGAGCCCGGCGAGCTGGACGAGATGAAAGCGCGCTACGACGACATCCGTGCGGCCCAGCGAGCGCACCCGGTCGGCGCGGCGCGGCTGAGCGCTTTCTCGGTGCTGCTCGGGATGCTCGGCAAGCCGTCGTTGAAATCGGCGTCGCGCGAAGACCAACTGCGGGCCATCGAAACCGACGGAGTGATGGGTGCGCTGAATTGGGGCGACATCTTCTTCGACATCGAGGCCAATCGGATGGCGGCCAAGCTGTATGGGGAGGCGGTAGCGCGGATCGTCAAGGACCCCGAAACGGCAGCCTCCCTGGTGCCCGACCACCCGTTCGCGTGTAAGCGCCCGATCATCGACCAGGGCTACTACCAGACCTTCAATCGGGACAACGTGACGCTCGTCGACCTGCGCAGGGGGCCTATCCGCGAGGTGACGCCGACCGGCATCCGCACCGAGCTAGGTTCCTACGATCTCGACGTGATCGTCTACGCCACCGGGTTCGACGCCATGACCGGCGCGCTGAGTCGTATCGACATCCGTGGGCGCGACGAGCTCTCGCTCGGCGAATTCTGGGCCACCGAAGGGCCGCTGTCCTATCTGGGGCTGGCGGTCGCGGGCTTTCCCAACCTGTTCACCATCCAGGGCCCGGGCAGCCCGAGCGCGGCCACCAACTTCGTCGCCGCACTTGAACAACATGTGGAGTGGATCAGCGACTGCATCACATACCTGCGCGCCAACGCAATTCGCACCATCGAGGCGCTGCCCGCCGCGCAGCAGGAATGGATCGACCATGCCACCTCGCTGGTGGCCTCGACGGTGCTGGTCCATCCGTCGTGCAACTCCTGGTACAACGGTGGCAATGTGCCCGGCAAGAAACGGATGTATATGGGCTATACCGGCGGAATCCCCGAATACCGCCGCCGCTGCGACGAAATCGCGGCCGGCGGATACACCGGCTTCAAACTGGCTTAGGTGAGCGGCATGTCGTTGGCAACGCGCGGTTTGGGCCTCACCCGCGACCTGGCTCGCGAGCTGGGCATGGTATTGCCACGCACGGTGGCCGGCCTCAATGAATCGACCGGGTGGGCCCCGGTGTCGCCGCGCGGTGTGCGTCAGTTCGGCGAAGTCATGCTGGACGAACTTGTGCTGTCGGGGTTTTCGCTGATGGACCGAGGTCCGGTCGCGGTGCGGCCGTTGAGTGCCTGCGAAGCGGCGGCCGAGGAATTGTCGGCACTGGGCATCGACCGGGCGCATGCCGACCCACAACCGTTGCAGGTGCAGGAGATACGACGACAGCGCATCGGCGGGCTGTCGTACGAGCGGATGACGTTCGACCATGATCCGGCGCTGCCGAAGACCCTGGAAGCCGACGACCTGGGTGGCCCGGCGCGGGCGGCGGTGCACCTGCTCCGGCACCGCGACGGCCCGAGGCCGTGGCTGATATGGGTACACGGCGCCGGGCAGGGGCGGCGCCGCCGACATGCTGCTGTCGCGGATCGACCGAATACATCGCGGGCTGGGGTTTAACGTCGCGATGCCGGTGCAGCCCGGCCACGGTCCTCGACGCGGCGACTGGCCGGCTTATCCGGACATGGATCCACTGGGCAATGTCGCCGGCATGATGCGCGCGGTGTCGGAGGTGCGCGCCGTGGTGCGATGGGCACGACCACAGGCCAACGCGGTTGTGGTGTCAGGGATTTCGATGGGCAGCCCGGTTGCCGCGCTGGTCTCGCACCTGGAGAGACAGATTGATGCGGTTGCGCTGTACACCCCGATTCTGGGGCTGAACGCGATGATCGCGCGACACCTCGGGCGCTGGGGCTCCTCGCGCGACGGCTACCGGGAGTTGCTGCAGTCCCCGGTGGTGTCGAGGCTGACGTCGGTGATCGATCCGCTGGCCGTCGAACCGGCACCGCCGCCGCAGCGGCGGCTCATCGTCGGGGCGTGGCATGACCGCATGGCGATGCGCGAGCCGGCCACCGCGTTGCAAGAGCGCTGGCGCGGCCAGCTCTACTGGTATGACGGCGGCCATGTCGGTCATGTCTTCTCCCGGCGCGTACAGCGCGTTACCGAGCGATTCCTGCAAGGAGTTGTCAATTGAGCGATCGCACGCTTGACGAACTGGGGTACTACCTGCTGGCCGGGGCCGGTGGTCAGGGCCCGGCAACTTTGATGGATGAGGCGCGCCGCGGCGAGGAGCTGGGCTTCGGCACCGCGTTTATCTCCGAGCGCTGGAACGTCAAGGAAGCGTCGTCTCTGGTCGGTGCCGCCTGCGCGGTGACCAGCCGGATGCAGATCGCCACCGCCGCAACCAATCACAACACCCGTCACCCGCTGATCACCGGATCGTGGGCGACCACCATGCATCGGCTTTCCGGCGGCCGATTCACCCTGGGCGTCGGCCGTGGTATCGCCGCGATCTACGGGGCATTCGGCATACCGGCAGTGACGACGGCGCAGATGGAGGACTGGGCCCAGGTCATGCGCCGACTGTGGCACGGCGAGGTGATCTTCAACCACGACGGGCCGATGGGCAAGTACCCGATACTTTTTCTCGACCCGGACTTCAACGAAGACATCCGGCTGGCCCTGGTGGCTTTCGGGCCCAACACGCTTGCGCTCGGCGGCCGTGTCTTCGACGACGTCATCCTGCACACCTACTTCACCCCGGACACGTTGCAGCGCTGCGTCACAACCGTCAAGTCGGCCGCGGAAAAAGCGGGCCGCGACCCGGACAGCGTGCGGGTGTGGTCGTGCTTCGCGACGGTCGGCGATCACCTGCCCGAACAGCTGCGGCTGAAGAAAACCGTCGCGCGTCTGGCCACCTATCTGCAGGGGTATGGCGATCTGATGGTGCAGACCAACAAATGGGATCCAGCTGTGCTGCAACGGTTTCGGGAAGACTCCGTGGTGACGTCGGTCGCCGGCGGGATCGACCACAAGGCCACGCCCGAGCAGATCGAACACATCGCCACCTTGATTCCCGACGAGTGGCTGGAGCCGTCGGCGACCGGGTCGGCCGAGCAGTGCGTGGCTCGCATCCGCAAGGAATTCGACTACGGGGCCGACGCGGTGATCATGCACGGCGCGACTCCCGACGAGCTCGAGCCGGTCGTCGCGGCGTATCGAGCGGGCGGGTAGGACCAGAAAGGACGGCTATGGCGGAGTACCTGAAGTACGTAAAGGAAAAGGTCATCATCGTGACCGGCGCGGCCAGCGGCTTCGGCAGGCTGATTTCGGAAAAGTGTGCCGCCGGTGGCGCGAAGGTCGTCGGCGTGGACGTCAACATCGACGGCTTGAACGAGGTCTTCGAGGGCATCCGGGCCGCCGGCTTCGAAGGCACCGCCCATGTTGCGGACGTCACCGACATGGCCCAGGTCCAGGCGGCGGGCCAACACGCCGTCGACACTTACGGTCGCATCGACGTGATCGTGAACAACGCCGGCGTGATGCCGCTGGCGTTTTTCGCCGACCACGAACGCGCGTGGGAGAAATGGCACAAGGCGATCGACATCAACATCAAAGGCGTCGTGAACGGCATCTCGGCCGTCTACGACACGATGATCAAGCAGGGCCGCGGCCAGGTCGTCAACATTTCATCCATCTACGGCAACGCCGGGACCGAAGGCTCCGGGGTCTACAGCGCGACCAAGGCGGCGGTCGATGTGCTCTCGGATTCGTTGCGGGTCGAGGCGCAAGGCAGGATCAAGGTGACCACGGTGAAGCCGACCGGCGTCCTCGGAACCAATCTCGCCAGCGGGGTCGTCAACGAAGCGGCGATCATCGGCATCACCGGGCAGAAGGGCGCCCAATTCTTCGAGAATGCAGGCAACATGCTGACCGGAGCTCTTCGACCCGAGCAGACGGATGTGGACTCGGTGGAGTACTGGCTGATCACTCCCG
This sequence comes from uncultured Actinomycetota bacterium, assembly GCA_963791535.1. Taxonomy (GTDB): domain Bacteria; phylum Actinomycetota; class Actinomycetes; order Mycobacteriales; family Mycobacteriaceae; genus Mycobacterium. The sequence continues at coordinate 199,988 of CAWBSW010000024.1, forward strand.
ATGACTTAGCAAACGCAGTGGTGCATGTCATCGATCAACCCTGGGGAATCAACATCAGCGACGTGACGGTACGGGCGAGCGGCGAGAATTACGTCTGCTGACCCTCAGGGCATGATGACGGTCCGGCTCACCGGTTCGGCGGCCGCTTGCCGGCTGGACAGCCCACGGTGCAGGGAAGCCAGCAGCGCGTCACGGGTCTCGCGGGGATCAATCAGCTCGTCGAACCCCATGTGCTCGGCCGACCGATACGACGCTTGCAGCTCGGCTTCGCGCAGCTTCGCGGTGAGGTCCTCGCCGGCGTGCGACGCACGGCTTAGCGCCGCGGCGCTCATGGCGCCCATCGTCGCACCGGGATAAGCGAAGGTTGCTGCCTGGGCGTCGAAACTCAGCAGCGACATCACCATTGAGCCGAACCCATAGGCCTTGCGCAGGGTGAGGTGCAGCTTCAACGTGGTGGCCGCCGTCTGGGCGGCGAACATCCGCGCGCCGGCCCGCAGTACTCCCGTGCGCTCGGACCGGCTACCGGGCAGCATGCCGGGGTTGTCCGCGAGGAAGACGATCGGCAGGTGGAACGAGTCGGCCACCATGATGAAGTGCGCCGCCTTATCCGCGGCGTCCGCGTCGATGGAGCCGGCCAGCACCTTGGGCTGGTTGGCCACCACCGCGACCGGGTGGCCGCCCAGATGGGCCAGTGCACAGATGATCGCTTTGCCGAACTGCGGCTGGACCTCGAACCAGTCGGGCTGGTCGAAGACCACGTCGAGCACCGCGCGCATGTCGTAAACGCGGCGGTTGTCGCGGGAGACGATGTCGAGCAGCTCCGGCGTCTGCCGCGGTTCGCTGGCCGCCTCCCCTTCAGAGGCCGGTGGCGATGGCGGGTAGGACCAGGCGCTTGCTGGGAAATACGAAAGGTAGCGACGGATGTCGTCGAGCACGGTCTCGTCGTCTTCGGCGACGTTGTGTATCACCCCGCTGGGCAAGGCGACGTCCGGCCCGCCGAGATCCTCCTTCGAAATATCTTCTCCGGTGGACTCTTTGACGACGGGAGGCCCCGCAGTAAAGATGGCGCCTTGCCTGCTCATGATTCGGAAGTCACACACCGGAGCCACCAGTGCGCCGTGCCCGGCCGACGGGCCGAGCACGGCAGCGACGGTCGGGACGCGCCCCGAGCACTGCGCCTGGGCGAGTAGGTCGGTCGGGCTGCGCCCATAGTGCCCGCCGCCGGGACGAAAGCCGGCGCCCTCCAGCAGCATCACCAGCGGAACTTTGTCGCGTAGCGCCAATTCCGCGATGCGGTAGCGCTTGGAGTTGCCGCCGGGCCCGATGCTGCCGGCCAGCGTGGTGAAGTCCTCCGCGCCCAGCATCACCGCTGAGCCGTTGATCAAGCCGGAGCCGACCACGATCCCGTCGGCGGCGATCTCACCGCCCACAAGCGTGCCGAGTTCACGGAACGTCCCCGGATCGAGCAGGTAGTCGATCCGCGCGCGGGCGTCGAGCTTGCCCTTGTCGCGGTGTTTCGCAAGCCGCTCCGCGCCGCCCATCGCGCGCGTGTGCTGACGGCGACGGTCGAGGTCGTCGAGAGTCTCCTGCCAGTCTGGGGACTTCGTCATCGGCATGCCCTCACTCGTCGCGCGTCACGTACTGAAGCGCTTACTGTAGCGTCTGCGAGAGGGCGACGGCCAGTGGCCGCAGGACGAGGCGGAAACGGAGTGGCGCGATGACGATCCGATTGACGTCTGACGAGGCATGGGAAGCAGTCGGTGCGGCGCATACCGGAATTCTGACGACTCTTCGCCACGATGGGATGCCGATTGCGTTGCCGGTGTGGTTTGTGGTCGACGATCGCAGCATCGCGCTGATGACCCCCGCCGGCACCAAGAAAATCGCGCGCATCCGCCATGATCCCCGGGCGTCGTTTCTGGTCGAGTCGGGGGAGCAATACACCGAACTGCGCGGCGTCCATCTGACCGGACATGTCGAGCTCGTCGAGGACGCCGCGGCGATTTCGCGGATCGAGGCCGCCGTCAACGCCAAGTACGCGGCGTTTCGACCGCCTGCTGCCAGCTTGCCCGCGGCGGCACAGGCCTACTACGCGCACCAGGTCTTTCTCCGCTTCGTGCCGAATGACCGAATCCTGACATGGGACAACGGCCGCCTTGTGATGAAGTAGCTGCTGTGGCATGGCTTTTGCCGCCGTACCGGTGACGACATTGACCCTACCGAATAGCTTACTGTAGCTTCTCAAGTATGAGGTCTGAGCGCTCCCAGCTGCGGCGGGGCGCGCGCGGATGACCGCCACGGTTGCGTCTGGCCTCAAGGTCGACGGGGGCATTTTCACCGACCTGGCCCGGGTACCGGAGCTGGCCGGCGCCCTCGAGCAACAGGGTTACGACGCCTGCTGGACCGGCGAAATCAATCACGACCCGTTTCTGCCGCTGCTGCTGGCCGCCGAACACACCACGCGACTCGAACTGGGCACCAGTATCGCGGTGGCGTTCGCGCGCAACCCGATGATCGTCGCCAACCTCGGTTGGGATCTGCAGACCTACTCGCAGGGCCGCTTCATCCTCGGTCTGGGTACCCAGATCAAGCCGCACATCGAAAAGCGATTCAGCATGCCCTGGAGTCATCCGGTGGCCCGGATGCGCGAATTCGTGCAGGCGCTGCACGCGATCTGGTCGGCCTGGAACGACGGCACCAGGCTGCGGTTCGAAGGTGAGTTCTACACGCACAAGCTCATGACGCCGATGTTCACGCCTGAGCCGCAACCGTTTTCGGCACCCAAGGTGTTCATCGCCGCCGTCGGTGAAGCGATGACAGAGATGTGTGGCGAGGTCGCCGAGGGCCTGCTGGCGCATGCGTTTACCACGCGGCGTTATTTGCACGAGGTGACGATGCCCGCCGTACAACGCGGCCTGCAGCGGTCTGGTCGTGATCGGCGCGCATTCCAGGTGGCGTGCCCGGTGTTCGTGGTCACCGGCAACGACGACAGCGAAATGACGCTCGGTGCGGCCGGTGTTCGCAAACAGATTGCCTTCTACGGATCAACACCGGCCTACCGCAAGGTGCTTGAGCTACACGGTTGGGGCGATGTAGCCACGGAGTTGCATCGACTTTCACTGCAGGGGGAATGGGATGCCATGGGCTCGCTGATCGACGACGAGATCCTGGACGCGTTCGCTGTGGTCGCGACGCACGACAAACTCGCGGCTGCGCTGCAAAACCGCTGCGACGGCGTCATCGACCGGGTAATGCCGTCGTTTCCCCGCACCATTTCCGCGGCCACGATCACCGCCGTACTGCAAGAGTTGCGTCAATGAGGAGCCGCCCATGAGTGCGCCGACGATGGATGACGCCGCCAAGGTCCTCGCCGATCCGCTGGCATATGCCGACGAGCCGAAGTTGCATGCGGCACTTACCCATCTGCGTGCCAACGCGCCGGTGTCGTGGGTCGAAGTGTCGAACTACCGCCCGTTCTGGGCGATTACCAAGCACGCCGACATCATGGACATCGAACGCGAAAACATGCTATTCACCAACTGGCCGCGCCCGGTCCTGACGACGGCAGAGGGCGACGAGCTTCAGGCCGCCGCCGGTGTGCGCACGCTGATCCATCTGGACGATCCGCAACATCGCGTGGTCCGGGCGATCGGCGCGGACTGGTTTCGTCCAAAGGCGATGCGGGCGTTGAAGGTTCGCGTCGACGAGCTGGCCCGCAACTACGTCCACAAGATGCTGGCGGTGGGCCCTGAATGCGATTTCGTTCAGGAGGTCGCGGTCAATTACCCGCTCTACGTGATCATGTCGCTGTTGGGCATCCCCGAGTCGGACTTCCCGCGGATGCTCAAGCTGACCCAGGAGCTGTTCGGCAGCGACGACAGCGAGTTCAAGCGCGGCAGCAGCAACGAGGATCAGATTCCCGCGCTGTTCGACATGTTCCAGTACTTCAACGGCGTGACCGCCGCGCGTCGTGAGCACCCGACCGAGGACCTCGCGTCCGCCATCGCCAACGCCCGCATCGACGGCGAGCCGCTGTCCGACATCGACACGGTGTCCTATTACCTGATCGTCGCAACCGCCGGCCACGACACCACCAGCGCGACCATCTCCGGGCGGCCTGCACGCTCTCATCGAGAATCCGGACCAACTTCAGCGGTTGCGCGACAATCTCGACCTGATGCCGCTGGCCACCGAGGAGATGATCCGATGGGTCACCCCGGTCAAGGAATTCATGCGCACCGCCGCCGAAGACACCACGGTGCGCGGAGTGCCGATCGCGGCGGGGGAGTCGGTGTTGCTGTCGTACGTGTCGGGTAATCGCGACGAAGACATCTTCGACGATCCGTTCCGCTTCGACGTCGGCCGCGATCCCAACAAGCACTTGGCATTCGGTTACGGTGTGCACTTCTGCCTGGGCGCAGCGCTCGCCCGCATGGAGGTCAACAGCTTTTTCACCGAGCTGTTGCCGCGGGTGAAATCCATTGAGTTGACCGGGGCTCCGCAACACACCGCAACCACCTTCGTCGGTGGACTCAAACACCTCCCGGTTCGCTATCAATTCCACTGAATATGGTTAACAGTAGGCAAACACAGGCCCTTGATCAGGAACACCGTCAGGCAGAAATGCCAAATAACTACCAATCTGAGGATCTCCCGTGATAGACCCACCGGTAGGGATATCCTTTACGGCTTCGTAGGAGGAACTAAGGTCATGGCTGTCGCACGGTGCATCACCGCAACCGGTTTTCTCGCCGGTCTTGCTCTCGGACTAGCCGCTCCCGCCGGCGCATGGGGACCGCCCGGCCCTGCACCGTTTCCCGCTGACTTCGAGACGAACGGCCACTACATAGGGACTCAGATAAACCCAAAAACCGGTCAGCCGCTCATGATCGAGGGTCATCCGGTCACCAACGACTGGTACTTCACTCCCTGCGGTGACGGATGCATCTCAGCAGCTCACTCCCCCGGTGGACCGCCGTTGGGGCAGTATAATTTGGTGAATGGCCAATGGGTGATGGACACCACCGATGAGGCAGAATGCCCGGACGGTACCAGGGTTCCCAACGCCATTGCTGCCCACCGCACGTTGGACCCGAACACCCTCACGGGCACGATCCAAGAAACCGGTATTCAGCCCGTCTGCGGCAATCCATCCGGGATGTCAAAGACTGTGGACTTCCAATTCCAGCTGGCGCCCTGACTCTCCGGGGCCGAATCCGCGGCCCCGGCTCGGCTCAGCTCCTAAACTCACACCATTGTGACTTTTGCGTGCTGAGGATGCGGGAGCAGGCTGGTGTTGGGTGTTCATCATGCGGCGATCTGCACCGCCGATGTCGAGCGATCGTTGAAGTTCTGGCGAGACGGGCTGGGATTCACCGAGCTGTTCGACCGCACCTTCAGCGGTAACTGGCCGGAACTGTTCGGGGCCGACTCCGATCAGCTGCGGTCGATATTCCTGGGCGATCCGCAAAACCCGGACACCGGGATCGTCGAACTCGTGGTCTTCGAGGGAGCCGACGACGCGTCGGCCCCGACGGCGCGCCCCCGGCACGGATTCTTCCTGCTGTCGCTGCAGCGTGACGTCGATGCGACGCTGTCCGGCTTGGCCGCTTTGGGTTTCACCGACGGCGTCCGTCGTATCAGCGTGCCGGCACCGGGCGGCGCGACGGTCGCGATGGCGGTCATCACCGCACCCGACGGGGTACTCGTCGAGTTGATCGGCGCGCCAGCGACGATGCAGAGCGAAGCGATGCGGAGGAGCGGCGCTAAATGAACGCCCGCATGACTGCTCTGGTGACCGGCGGTGCGTCGGGTATCGGGTGGGAGACCGCCGGCCGTCTGCGCGACGCCGGCCACGACGTCGTGGTGTGGGACCAAGTCGGCGGCGACATCGATTGTGACATCAGCGATCCGGAGGCGGTGACGGCGGCGATGAGCCAAACCGTGCGCGAGCACGGTGTACCCACCCGGGTGGTGGCCTGCGCGGGCATCGGCGCGTCCGGCACGTTGCTGGCGGAGTCGGTTGAGCAGTGGCAGCGGGTGCTGGCGGTGAATCTCACCGGCAGCTGGCTGACCATCCGCGCGGCCGCTCAGGCGATGATCGACGCGGAAACCGGCGGATCGATCGTTGCCGTCTCCAGCATCAGCGGAACCGTCGCCGACCGGGACATGGGCGCCTACTGCGTGTCCAAAGCGGGGGTGAACATGCTGGTCAAGGTTGCGGCCGTGGAGTGGGGCGGTTACGGCATCCGGGTGAACGCCGTCGGTCCCGGCGTTACCCGCACACCGATGCTGGGCGAACCTGAGCAACTGCCCGGCTGGGTGGAGGGCTTGTCTGACCGCACCGCCCTAGGACGTCTCGGGGAAGCCGCCGACGTAGCCGGTGTCATCGTCGGCGTCCTCGAATTACCTTGGGTGACAGGCCAGGTCGTGCACGCCGACGGCGGGCTTGGCCTGCACAGCCCGATCGATGCCTTCGGGCAGACGCAGCGATTGCGTAGGAATCTCAAGCAATCCCGAAATCGATGACGCCACGGACGATTTCACCGTTGAGCAGGTCTGCGTAAGCTTCGTTGATGTCGTCGAGGCGATAGCGCTTGGTGATCATCTCGTCGAGCAGCAGCTGGCCGCTCTGATAGAGCCTGGCGAGCTTGTAGATGTCCGCCTTGGGATTGCAGGAGCCGAACACGGTACCGGCCAGGTTCTTGTTCATCAGGATGAAGTCCTGCAGGTCGAACTTGATCCCGCGGGTTGTCTGCGCGGTCATCCCGGTGAGCACGCACGTCCCGCCCTTGCGGGTCAGCCGCAACGCACTGCGGACGTCGTCGGCGCCGATCAGCGAAGGCGAAACCACGACGCCGTCGGCCATCACGCCGTAGGTCAGACCGGTGACCAGATCCAGCGCCTCGTCGACGTTTGCGCAGCTGTGGGTGGCGCCGAACCGCAGAGCCGATTTCTGCTTGAATTCGACCGGGTCGACGGCCACGATCTGCGCGGCGCCGTTGATGCGGGCACCCTGGATCGCGGCGGTGCCGATACCGCCGGCGCCGATGACAACGACGGTGTCGCCGCCGCGCACGTTGGCGCGATTGGCGGCCGAGCCGTATCCGGTGGGGACCGCGCACGACAGCAGCGCGCTCTGCAGCAGCGGAAGATCCGGCTCGATCTTCACCAGTGAATTCATCGCTACCACAGTGTGTTCGGCGAACGCGCCGACCTTGGAGATGTGACCCAACGGTTTGCCGTCGGCGAGGTGGTGGCGAAATGTGCCGTCGGTGGGCATTCCCGGCGTCAGCGTGCCGATACCGGCATCGCACAGGTACTCCATACCGGTTGCGCACCAACGGCAGTGGCCGCAGACAGCGACGAACGACATCACCACGTGGTCGCCGGGCTCGACATCGGTGACGCCCTCGCCGACCTCGCGCACGATGCCCGAACCCTCATGGCCGCCGATGGTGGGAAACATCGTGGGCAGCCCCATCGCCCGCAGGACTTCGTTGGGCGCCGCCATATCGCCCTTGAGAATGTGGTCGTCGGAGTGGCACAACCCGGCGGCGGCCATCTGGACCAGAACCTCACCGGCGCGAGGCGCGTCTAGCTCGAATTCCTCGACAGACCAGGGGCCGCCGACATCATGCAGGATCGCCGCCCGGCTTTTCATGACGCCGGGGTAAAGGTGACCGGAAGCTTGTTGGGCGAGCGGAAGGTGAGGCCAACAATTTTCGACTCCTCGCCGGTTCCGTCGTCGGTCATGAGAGCCAGGTTGGCGGTCCGGTCCAACAGGCTGTTCAGCATCACCCGGGTCTCCATTCGGGCCAAGTGCATCCCGAGACACATGTGGATGCCGCCGGCGAACGAGATGTGTGCTTGTCGCGGGCGACGAATGTCGAATGCGTTGGCGTCTTTCCAGCGGCTCTCGTCGCGGTTGGCCGACCCCATGCACAAGTCGACCTGCGCGTTGGCGGGGAGGGTGTGACCGCTGACCTCCACTTCCTCGGTGGTGGTGCGCATGACCATGGTCAGCGGTGTCTCGTAACGCAGTCCCTCTTCGATCGCGGCGGGAATCAGTGACCGATCCCGATCGATCAGCGCCAACTGCTCGGGGTGAGTCAGCAACAGGTAGAGCAGATTGCCCGACGAGCGATACGTCGTCTCCAATCCGGCGGGCAACAGCAGGCGCAAGAAAGCGATGATGGCCTCGTCGGTGAGCTTTTCGCCGTCGATTTCGGCGGCAACGAGGTCACCGATGATGTCGTCGGTCGACTTTCGTCGCCGCTGCTCGACCTGGTCGAGGAAATAGGTGTACAACTCCGTCGCGGCGTTCAACCCCGCCATGATGTCGGTGGGGATCGAGATCAGATCCAGTGAGAGCCGCCGGAACATGTCGAGATCCTCAGGCGGAAGGCCGAGCAAGGTGGAAATGATCCGGGTGGGAAATTCGAATGTCAGGGCCTTCACCAAGTCGGCCTGCCCGTCATTTTTGATTTCGTCGACGAGCTGATCGCATACCGGCCCGATCACCGATGGTTCCCAGCGTTGCAGCGCGCTGGCGCGGAAGGCCTTGGCCACCAAGCTGCGATGGTCGTGATGCTCTTTACCGCCCATCGCCAAGATCATGTGGCCCATCACCAAGCCGATCGTCTTGTCGTAGGTAGCCGAGGTGAAGATTTTGTCGTCCCGGAAGGCCTGGAAGACGCCGTCATAGCCGAACAAGACCCATTCGTCGTCCGGTTTCAGTTCGGGTGGCAACAGGTCGGTGTCCATGAGCGAGCCGTGGCATACCGGCTCGGTGCGTCTCTTGTGTTCGAAGAACGGGTAAGGACTGGTTTCACCGGTCGTGTCGAGCGTGATGGGTTGGCCGTGCGGCTCGGCGCTGATCGTCACCAGCATCCCTCCTGAGCATCCGGTAGAGACAGCTCGCCGGATGCCGGCTGCACCGTCAGCAGAATTGTCCGGGTTGAATCTCGCTATCATAATATAAATAGCAACGACGCCCAATGGGTTGTGGTGGCTACCGTAACGGGGACAGTATTGACCCGCATGATCGTCAGGGAGGCGGTGATCCGGCCGTGCTGAAACGCCGATTGGTCTGCTCCCTCGACGAGTTGCCGCCCGGCACGATGAGGCTGGTCGACGTCGGTAAGTTCGGCGTGGGCGTCTACAACGTGCGGGGGTTTCTGCACGCGATTGTCAACTACTGCTCGCACGAGGGTGCGCCGTTGTGCCTGGGCTTCATCGGCGGAACCAACGAAGCCGACCCCGGGGCTCCGGACGGGCTGCGGCGCGCCCGCGACGGGCAGATTGTTCGGTGTCCTTGGCACAACTGGGAATTCGACATCACCACGGGCTGCAATATCGCCGATCCGCGACGGCGCATTCGCACGTACGAGGTCGACGTCAGCGATGGCGAGGTGTACCTCACCGCATGATCGTCGACGCCAACGTTCAACCCCATTTCCGCAATAACGCCGAAATCCGACGTTACCTCCCCGCGGCGCACCAACTACGGGCGATCCCCGACGTCGAACAACAGTGGTATCAGGCCCCGGGCGGCGACTATCGCGAAGACCTCTACGGCGAGCACTACCCGGGGTCTGATCCGGAAACCGTTGCCCGACACCTTTTTGACGACGCCAGGGTGCAGTACGCCATCTTGAACCCGTTGACCCGCGGGAACATTGCCGACTATCTGCTCAACAGCCGAATCTGCGCCGCGGTCAACGACTGGCTGCTGGATCGATGGTTGGAGCCAGACAGCACCGACCGTTTCCGCGGCACCATCCGGGTCAACGCCGAGGACCCCAAAGGTGCGGTCGCCGAGATCGAACGCCTTGCCGCACACCCGAAGCTGGTTCAGGTCGGCGTTCCGATGCAGTCCCGCGAGCCCTACGGCAAGCCGATGTTCGAGCCGATCTGGGAGGCCGCGGCCGCCCACGGGTTGCCGGTTGCGGTGCACATCAACGGCGGCAACGGCGTCGACTATCCACCCACGTTCGCCGGCCATGCGCACACCTATCCCGGCTATGCGGCCTTCATGCCGCTGAACTATTTCGTGCACCTCGCGACGTTGATCGTCGAAGGTGTCTTCGGCCGGCATCCGGATCTGAAATTTGTTTTCGCCGACGGCGGATACGACATCCTCACCCCGCTGATGTGGCGGCTGGACACCTTCTGGTTGTCGATGCGCGACCAGACGCCGTGGGTGGACCGCTATCCCAGCGAGTACCTGCCCGCCCATGTGCGGTTCTGTTCGTCGGCGTTCGACGGGCCAACCGACACCGATCAGATGCAGCGCTGGATGGACTTCACCGGCAAGGCCGACCTGCTGATGTATGGGTCGGGCTACCCGCACTGGTCGACGTCGCCGCCGGACGTGGCGGCCGCAGGTCTCGACGCTGCACAATGCGACAAGGTGTTGTGGCAGAACGCCAGCGAGCTCTACGGGCTCGAAGGGGCAAAGGGGCTTGGAGCAAGGGGCTTGAGAAAGGAGACAGCACGATGACCACGATCGAACGGGTCGAGCCGCAGACCGAGATCGCGGTCGCCATCGTCGACACCGACGTGCACCCGCTGCCCGTCTCAGCCGACGTGCTCAAGTCGTATGCGCCCGCCGAATGGGTCGACAAGATCTGGCCGACCGGAAACGCGGTCAGCCCGATGCCGCATTTCTACGACACCCCGGACTCGTACAAGACCATGTCACTGCGTGTCGACGCCGCCCCGCCCGGCGGCGGTGTTGCCGGTAGCGATCCCGACTACGCGGCGAAACAACTGTTGATCGACGCCGGCGTCAGCATCGCGTCACTGGAGCCGATGTGCGACGCGCAGCTACCGCAGGCCGAGCATGTGCTGAAGTCCACCTACAACGACTGGCTCGCCGACGTCTGGCTGGACCAGAACAATGCGCACGGTCGCTGGCGTGGCTCGATCAGCGTCAGCGCGCAGGTACCTGAGCAGGCGGCGCGCGAAGTCGAGCGGTGGGCGGGCCATCCCTACATGGCGCAGGTGCTGATGACGCCGCAGACGCGTGGAATCCCTTTCGGCAACCCGCATTTCGATCCGCTGTACGAGGCCGCGTCTCGCAACGGTTTGCCGGTGGCCACCCACCTGATGGGGCAGACGCCGTTCGAGCTGATTCCGCTCTACCCGGTCGGCAATCCCGCGCACTGGCACGATTTCTTCGCCTCGTGGCCGCTGCTGTACGTCTCGCACTTGATGAGCCTGGTGTTCGACGGAGCGTTCGACCGGCACCCCGATCTGCGGGTGGTGTTCATCGAGGGCGGCTTCACCTGGGCGATGCCGGTCATGTGGCGGATGGACCGGATTTGGGAAGCCCGTCGCGCAGACCTGCCGCATGTCCGTCGCCGTCCGTCGGAGTATGTCCGCGAACACGTCCGGTTCACCACCCAGCCGCTGGAAGACGCCGACGTCAAACCGTTCCGCGAGTATCTGGAGATGATGGACCTCGGCGACAACCTGATGTTCTCGACGGACTACCCGCATTGGAGTTACGACTCGCCGGCCTACGCGATCAACCGATTCCCCGCGGCGCAACGGGAGCGGATCATGCGCGGCAACGCGACTGACCTGTACGGGTTGCCGGCGACCGTCAAGGCGCTGCCCGGGGAACAGCCCCCGGTCGGTCTCGGCGCCGTTTGAACGACTACAGGTCGGCGCCATCTCCGATGCACTGTCTGACAACCGCCGTCTCAGCGCCAATGGCAGGCTGGACTGATTCCAGCCAAGAAAGATCGCAATAGCGGATAATGCGGGCACGACGGACAGTCACAGTTCCCGTCCGCCATCAGACGGTCGGCCCCTCAGAAAACAGTTGCGCGGCGTCGACGCTGTGAAGCTGCAGGAGTTGCAATGGACGAAAAGTACGAGGTGTCGGAGCTGGCGCGGGTAGTTCCGGTGGAGCGGGTGACCTTCGTGAGCACGCGTGGGTTCGATGACGTAGTGGCTGCCGTCTACTCCGGATTAGGTCGGCCCGACAATTTCGCCGCGCTGGTTCAGCGTTGGGCCACAGCGGAAGACGCCGAGGCGTTCGACGCCGCTGTCGCTGAGGCCGCGGGCAGCGCGGGCCTCATCGAGTTCTTGAGCCTTGACTTAGGGCAAGCGCTGGCCAAGCATCCCGGTTTTCAGCACTATCGGCTATTGCGCATTATCGCCGGCAACCCAGTCACGATGGCGTCGATGACGACCACAATTGCTGACGCCGGTTCCTATGCTCCCGTAACGATCCTGGTGGCCGAGCGACCCGATGGTGTGCACATTGCCTACGACCGAGTCGCCAGCGCGGTCGCGCCCTACCAGAGCAGTGCAGCGTCGGCGGTGGCACTGGACCTCGATCACGAGGTGCTGAAACTGTTGCGTACCGCCGCCAGCGGTCATACGTCTTAGCCGCCCGTTGACGGACAACGTGTTCTTCGCGCATCCGGTGCGAGTTTCGAGTGAGGCATTGACCGGGTGGGTTGCCAGGCTGGGTGCTCTGGTCGGCGAATACGACGCAAAATGGTCGGCCCTTGATCTCGCGGGGGTTGCGGGCCTCTGGGAAGAAGACACCCCGCAGCCGGTGTATATCGGCGACGAGTACGCGATGCCGCTGATTGGCACCGATGAACTCGAACGGCACTGGGCACGAGTCGCCGGGCGCCTCAAGCGCGCGTCGGTGTCGTCACAGCTGCGGTTCGCCGATCTGTTTGCCGACGGCTTCGCGCGCTGCGTCGTGTTGAGCCGATGGAGCTTCACCGGGCGCGAATCCGACGTCGAGCACAGCGGCAGCAGCTGGATCACCTGGATGCTCGTGGCGCGCGGCGAGGAGTACCGCATCTTTCATCACATGGAGTCGCAGGTCTACCTTGACGATGGCTTAGATGAACATCGTCCGAGACGGCTGAAAGATGAGAGAGCATGACGACCGAGACCGATCGCGCCCGGCCCACACGCCCTAGAGGGATCGGCCGCATCGACCCGGCGCTGCGCGACGCCGCAGCCAACCTGGACATCGTCGAATTCCGGGCGGAGACACTGCCCGCCGAGCGGGAGCGTGCCGACCGGTTGGCGGCCGAGCGCGCGGCGGCCGTCGACACCGGCAGCGTCGAGATCGAAGACCGTGCCATCACCGGACCGGAGGACCGGCGGCTCGGCCTGCGCCTCTATCGCGGCCTGACCAAGTCGCCGGCGCCCCTGGCGGTGTATGCCCACGGCGGCGGCTTCGTGACCGGAAACCTCGATACCGACCATGCGCACTGTGTGGACCTGGCCCGCGCGGCCGGCTGCCTCGTCGTGTCGGTCGACTACCGGCTGTCACCTGAGCACCCATGTCCGGCAGCGCTCGATGACGTCGAAGCAGCGTTTCGCTACGCCGTCGAGAACAGCGGCCGCCTTGGCGCCGACGGCACCCGCGTCGTGCTGATGGGTCGGGACGCGGGCGCGGCTCTGGCCGCGGCATTGGCCCAGCGCATGTTCGACCAAGAGGGCCCGCCGATCCTGGCCCAGGTGTTGCACCAGCCGATGCTCGACTCCGATGCGACGCCGTCGCGCCGGGAATTCCAGCGCACGCCGGGGCTCAACGGCCCCGCCGTGAGCCGCGCGTGGGGCCACTACCTCGGTCACAGTGCCGCGACCGCCCAAGAGGTACCGGCCCGTCGGGCGAACTTGGAAGGGTTACCGCCGGCGTTCATCAGTTGCGCGGAGATCGACCCGTGTCGCGATGAAGCCATCGACTACGCGAACCGCCTGCTCCACGCTTTCGTTCACACGGAATTGCACGTCGTCGCAGCCACATTTCACGGGTTCGATTCGGCGGTGCCGGAGTGGGTGGTCTCGCGGGAAAGCGCCGCGCTGCACGCTCAGGTGCTTCGCCGCTCATTCGCTATTTAGCTGGTCGACTCAGATCGGCTGAAACTTGGTGATCAGCCACTTCCCGTGCACCTTCGTCAACGACACCAGCACGGTGCTTGACGCCATCGCCGGATCGGGCCGCTCTTTGCTGACGGTGGCCTGGTTGACGAAGAGCAACACGACCGCCGAATCCGGGTGCAGTTCGGCGGCCGCCGCGCCCACGACCTGGGCTGTCGTTGTCAGTGCCTTTTCCTTTGCGGCCGGGGTCACGATCTCCCGGGTGAACTGGTCGTAGTAGTTCAGGAAATCCCCGGTGAGATGGGATTTCGCGGCGGCGAAGTCCTGGTTGAGGGTGTCTGGTTTGTAGGAGAGTATTGCGACCGTGCCGTCGCGCGCGGCGTCGACGGCGCTTTGAGCGGCAGCGGCGTCGGTTTGCTCATCAGGCCGGTACTGCTTGATGTACAGCCACGCCGCCAGCGCACCGGACGCCAAGAAAAGCAGGACGAGAACCAGCGGGACGACTTTGACCTGTCGGCGGCGCCCAACTTTGCCGCCAATCCTTGACGTCGGGTCGCGCTCGGTCGTGTCGTCGTCGCGCTGCGCTTCGTCGTCGGTTGCGCTCTTGTCGATCTCCACCCCGTCGCTGGGCTCCAGGTCGGGCGAGCCCTCGGCGTTCTGCTCCTCGGTCTTTTCGTTCGCGCTCATAGCACGAACTCAACTTTCGAAATCTTCAGCTGATCACCGTCTCGAACCACTGACACCCGGAACCGAAAAGCCCGTGGATCATCTTTGGCTCCAGCCGAATTGGTGACCCGTTCGTTGGCCATGACCAGAACCACCGCGGAATCTCTACCCATCGACTCAACCGCGGTGGCGGTGACCGACCCTTCGGTGACCGCTTTGGAATCTTTTACCACCGAGGCGAAATCGTCAGCGCGACGCTGAAAGTCGTCCCTGAATTCGCCGGTGGCGCTGTCGAGTACCCGCTGAACACCTTCCTTCGCCTTATTGAAGTCCAATGACGTCAGATTGATTACGCCTTGCCGGGCGGCAGCGCTGTAGGCCGCGGATCGCTGCCGTTCCGCTTGCACGGAGTGGTGATGCCACAGCATCCATCCGCTCGCTCCGAGCAGGCCGCAGATGGCGACGGCGGCTGCACTGGTGAGAAGCGTCGACATCCCCAGCACCGGCAACCGACGCCCGGTTGACTCGGTCGACGTCTCGGCTGACTCCGGCGCCTCGGAAGGCTGCGGTGTCTCGGGTTCCTCGAGAGTTTCGGGCGTCGCCGGCGTCTCAGTGGTGGCATCGGCGGCTTCGACGGCGGCTTCGACGGCGGCGGTATCTTCGGCATCCTCGTCGGCCCGCGCCTGCGCCTCACGCCGCAATTTGATGGCCCGGGCGCGTGCGCGCGCCGCCGCGGCCAGCGCTTCTGCCTCGGCGGCCTCCGCCTCGGCCTGCTCGGCCAATGCGATCGCGTCGGCCTTCGCCTTGGCGGAATCTTGCGGCCGCTCGCCCACGTCAGACACAGTGACTACAGCTTCTCGACGTCATTATCGACTGAACTCCGGTATCTCTTACTGTATTGCTCATTGCTACCATCGAAGGCACCAGTGAACCCCGACTGGGATCGAATCGGACGGGAAGGTCCAGCCAACATCATGACTGCCGTCGATTCCCCCGAAAAGATACTCTTCGCTTCCACCACCCAAGCTTTTCTCCAAAAAGAGGTTCCGCTGAGCCGGGTGCGCGAGCTGCACGCGGCGGGTGTCTCTTTCGACCAGGCCTGGTGGCAGCGGGCGGCTGAGCTGGGTTGGACGGCTTTGCTGGTTCCCGAGGAACTCGGTGGTGGCAGCGTCTCGGGCGATGGTGTCGCGGATCTGGCGATGGTCGCCGAGCAACTCGGAAAGACTGTGGCGCCCGGACCGCTGTATCCGGTCAGCACGGTGCTGGCCGGGCTGGTGGACTGCGCCGAGCACCAGGCCCATGCCGCCACGATCGAGTCGTTGGTCTCCGGCGAAACGGTGGCTTCCTGGGCTGTCTACGAGCCGGGGCAGGGCTGGGCACCCCATGAGCCGTCGCTGACCGCCACGTCAACCGATTCCGGCTATCGCCTCGACGGTGTCAAAGACCGCGTGGAGGCGGGCGCGCAAAGCGATCTGCTGCTTGTGGCGGCGCGGAGCGACGACGGCGTGCGCCAGTTCCTGGTGCCCACCAACGCCTCCGGGGTGCAAATCGAGTCGCAGCGCTCGATCGATCTGGTCAAGCAATACGCCCGCGTGCATTTCGACGGGGTGGACGTCGAGCACAGCGCCGCCGTCGGCAGCGCCGCCGAGTCCGCCGGACTGATCGACCGCCAGAGCCAAATCGCGCAGGTGCTGCAGTGCGCCGAAGTGGTCGGCGTTCTGCAGACAGTTTTCGACTTCACCGTCGCGTGGGCGCTGGACCGGCACACCTTCGGCCGCCCGCTGGCGTCCTACCAAGCACTCAAGCATCGCTTCGCGGATATGAAGATGTGGTTGGAGGCATGCCGGGCAACGACGGCCGCCGCGGTAGCCGCCATCTCCGCCCGCTCAGCCGACGCCGGTTTGTCGGCCAGCATCGCCAAATCGTATGTCGGGGAAATGGCCACCGAGATCGTCCAGGGCTGTGTGCAGATGCACGGTGGGATCGGTGTCACCTGGGAACACGACCTGCACGTGTACTTGCGACGAGTTGCGCTGTACCGGTCCATGTTTGGCACGCCCGAAGAGCACAACCTGCGGGTGTACCAGTGGCAGGAGGCAGCAAACCGAGCCCCGAGGTCTGCTTGATGACCGAGGCTGAGCTGGCATCCACCGACGTGGAATCCATCGATGAGTTCCGCGCCCGGGCCAGAGCCTGGCTGGCCGACAACATGCCGCCGATCGATCCGGCGCATCCGCCGGCCGCGCACCGCGACGAGGAACGCTGCTGGCAGCGGGCGCGTGAACTCCAAAAGCGGTTGTATGAAGGCGGATTCGCCGGCATCTGCTTTCCCCGCGAGTACGGCGGGCTGGGTCTGGATTACGAATACCAGAAGGTGTTCAACGAGGAGAGCCTCAGCTATGAGATGCCGCTGATACTCAACACGCCGACGTTCACCATCTGCTGCGCGACGCTGCTCGACACCGGTAGCGAGGAACAGAAACGTCAGCGCATCGGCGCGGCGCTGCGGGGCGATGAGGTACTGGTTCAACTGCTGTCCGAGCCCAGCGGGGGATCGGACCTCGCGGGTGTGATCACCCGTGCCGAGCGGGACGGGGACCGCTGGGTGATCAACGGCGCAAAGACGTGGAGTACCAGCGCATTCGCCGCCGACTACGGCCTGTGCCTGGCGCGCACCAATTGGGACGTGCCCAAGCATGACGGCCTGACGATGTTCCTGGTGCCCATCAGACATCCCGGAATCACGTTGCGCCGCATCACTCAGCTGAACGGATCAACGGAATTCTGCGAGGAGTTCCTCGATGGTGTCGATGTCGGCGACGACGCGGTTGTCGGTGAGGTCGACGGCGGCTGGGCGGTGGCCTCGCGCCAGCTCTACCACGAGCGCCGCGCGGTGGGGATGGGTTCGGAATTCGCCAGTGGCAGCGGCAGTGAGGGCGGCCGAACGACGCCGGTCAATTATGTGCGGTTGGCTCAGAAGATCGGGCAGGGCGACAACGAGCGGATACAACAGATCGCCGGACGGGCACTGGTGCACCGGGCGGTCAGCGACCAACTGGGCGACCACATCTACCGCAGCGTCCGCGACGGTACCCTGCCGCCAGCCGCCGGAACCCTTCTTCGGCTTTTCCATGCCGAGACGGTCACCTTGGAGATGGACGCCGGGCTGGCGATCACCGGAACGGCCGGGGTCGTCGGCGCAGAGGGGGAGGGCCTGGAGACGGGCCTGCGATACCTGTCCCGCCAAACGGTCTGCATCGGCGGTGGCACCAGCGAGTTGGCGCGCAATGTGATCGGCGAGCGGGTGCTGAACTTCCCCCGCGAGTACGCCGCCGACCGTGGTGTGCCGTTCAGCCAGGTGCGGCACGGCAATTAGCCGCCCGCCGCCTTTTTCTATGGCCACTGTGCAGGTTGTGACCGCCAAATTTCGGAAATCGCATTAACAACCTGCACAGTCGGCGCCTCCGGGCTCAAGCCCGGCTATACCGTGCGTGCCAGCCGGTGCGCGAGCAACTCGGCGAACCGCGCCGGATCCTCGGGTGTACCGCCTTCAGCGAGAAGGGCTGTGCCGTAGAGCAATTCCGCGGTTTCGGCGACCTCGGCGTCGTCGGCGCGGTCCTTGTGTGCCTGTTGCAGGCCGGTGATGAGCGGATGGTTCGGGTTGAGTTCCAGGGTCCGCTTCTCGACCGGAATGTCCTGCCCGGTGGCTCGGTACATCCGGGCGAGCGTGGGGGTGACGCCGAAGGCGTCGGTGATCAGGCAGGCCGGCGATTCGGTCAGCCGGGTGGAGAGCCGCACTTCCTTGACGTGCTCGCTCAAGGTCTCCTTCAGCCAGCTCAGCAGGTCGGCGAAATCTTTTTCCCGCTCCTTGCGCTCGGCCTCGTGGGCCGTCTTCTCCTCCTCGGTGTCGAGGTCCACCTCGCCCTTGGCCACCGACTGGAGCGGCTTCTCGTCGAACTCCATCACCGTCCCCAACCAGATCTCGTCGACCGGGTCGGTGAGCAGCAGCACCTCGTAACCCTTGGCCTTGAATGCTTCGAGGTGCGGCGAGTTGAGGATTTGCTGACGTGACTCGCCGGTGGCGTAGAAGATCTGCTGCTGGCCGTCCTTCATCCGCTCCACGTACTCGGCGAGCGTGGTGAGTTCGTCCTCGCTGTGCGTCGAGGCGAACGAGGAGACTTGCAGCAATGTCTCCTGGTTGTCGATGTCCCTCATCAGGCCTTCTTTGAGGACCTTGCCGAACTGGCCCCAGAACGTGCGGTAATCGTCAGGACGCTCGGACTGCAGCTCCTTGATCGTCGAGAGGACCTTCTTGGTCAACCGACGCCGGATCGCGTTGATCTGCCGATCCTGCTGCAGGATCTCGCGGGAAACGTTCAGCGACAGATCCTGTGCGTCGACGACGCCCTTGATGAAGCGCAGATACCTGGGCATCAGCTCGTCGCAGTCGCCCATGATGAAGACGCGCTTGACGTACAACTGGACACCGATGTCCGAGCCCGGTTCGTATAAGTCGAAGGGGGCGTGCGACGGGATGAACAGCAGGGCCTGGTATTCGAAAGTGCCCTCGGCCTTCATCGAGATGACCTCGAGCGGATCGTCCCAGGCGTGCGCGATGTGCTTGTAGAACTCCTTGTACTCCTCGTCCGACACCTCGTCTTTGGGCCTGGCCCACAGTGCTTTCATCGAGTTGAGGGTCGCGGTTTCGATGGTGACGGTCTCGTCGCCGCCGTCCTCCGCCGGAGTCCGGGTCTCGACCTCCATCCGGATAGGCCAGGCGATGAAATCGGAGTACTTCTTGACCAGCGTTCTGATCTTCCACTCCGAGGTGTAGTCGTGGAGCGCGTCCTCTTTGTCTTCTGGCTTGAGGTGCAGGGTGACCGACGTTCCCTGCGGAACCTCTTTTTCGCCGTCGACCGTTTCAATGGTGTAGGTGCCGTCGCCGCTGGACTCCCACTTGGTGGCCTCGCTCTCGCCGGCCTTGCGGGTGAGCAGCTGGATCTTGTCGGCCACCATGAAGGTGGAATAGAAACCGATACCGAACTGACCGATCAGTTCCTCCGAAACCGCTGTGTTTTTGGCGGTCTGGGCCTCGCGCAACTGCTGACGCAGCTCGGCCGTACCCGACTTAGCCAGCGTGCCGATCAAATCGACCACCTCGGCGCGGGTCATGCCAATGCCGTTATCGCGAACGGTGAGGGTGCGCGCGTCCTTGTCCACCTCGATCTCGATGTGCAGATCGGACGTATCGACGTCCAGATCTTTATTACGGAACGCCTCGATCCGCAGCTTGTCGAGGGCATCGGAGGAGTTCGAGATCAACTCCCGCAGAAATGAATCCTTGTCGGAGTAGACCGAGTGGACCATCAAGTCCAGCAACTGTCGTGCCTCGGCCTGAAACTCCAACTGCTCGACGCCGGCGGTCATCAAATTCCCCTCTACAAGATCGCGTATTCGAGGGGCAGGCTACAGTATCGCGCCGCTGTCTTTGGCCTTGGCAATGTCGTCCCAGTCGAAGCCGAGCTCAAGGAGAATCTCCTCGGTGTGCTGCCCGTGTTCGGGCGCGCGTCCCGGGCCCGGCGGCGTTTCATCGAACTGCACTGGCGCAGCGACCATTACGTACTCGACGCCCTGGTCGTCGACATTGGTGATCAGGTAGCCGTTGGGTTTGCTTTGCGGGTCGTTGAGCGTCTCACGCGGCGTGGCCAGCGGTGCCCACACGCCGGGTTCATCGGCCAGCGCTTGCCGCCAGTGCTCCAGGTCGTGTTCGGCGAACTTGGCGCCGATCAGCGCGGTCGCTTCGGCGGCGTTGGCGACCAAATTCGACGAGGGTACGAAGCGTTCATCGGTGGCCAGCTCCGGCAGCCCGATCCGCTCACAGAACCCGACCCAGAACTTGTCCGGCTGCAGGAACACCATCTGGATCCACCGGTCATCCTTGGTCTTATAGCGGTTGACCAGCGGGTTCATCGCCAATCCAGGCGGCGCGCCCGGGATGCCGTCGATACCGAAGAGGTCGGCGACCGAGATCGACGGTGCGATGCTCCACATCGCCTGGGCCAGTAGCGACGAATCCACGATCGTCGGCTCGCCGGTGCGCTCGCGGTGGAACAGGGCTGCGCAGACGCCGCCGGCCAGCGTGATTCCGGCCTGCAGATCCCCGAAGGCCGGGCCCTGCACGGCGGGATTTTCGGTGCCGAACGGCGTGAGCGTGTAGGCGACTCCGCCGCGAGCCAGATAGGTGGCGGCATCAAAGCCGCCTCGGTCGCGGTCGGGGCCGCGCACACCCAAGCCGGTTCCGCGGGCGATGATGATGTTCGGGTTGAACGCGCGGATGTCTTCGACCGTCAGACGTGCCCGCTCCAGCGCTGCCGGGAGCCAGTTCGTGAGCAGTACGTCGGCTTGTGCGAGCAGTCGGCCGAAGAATTCCCGGCCGGTCTGACTCTTGAGATCTAATGCGATGCTTCGCTTTCCACGGTTGCTCAGCTCGAGGATGAAGTCGGCATCGGCACGTGCGGCTTGCCGGGTGAACCCTCCGACCACCAGCGCCCGGCCGGGATCACCGACGACGCTCTCCACCTTGATAACCTCGGCGCCCCAGTCCGCGAGCGCGACACCGGCAGCAGGCACGTAGGTCCACGAAGCCAGCTCGACCACCCGGACTCCACTGAGCACGCCCGACATTCGACCACTCTTTTCGGTGTCTTTTCTATTTTAGGTAGTATAGATACTATAGGTATTCGTCAGCCTGTACTGCAACGACGCAGCGTCGTGGAAGAGATGCGATGGAGTCGAACGCTCGTCCGGTGCCACCTGATGGCCGGGTCGGCGCCTCGTTACGTCATCCCGGCACTCGCGCGAAAAATCTTGAGCCCCAGTGTGGTTCGCCTTTACCAAATGTGCTGCGGAAGGACCGGCGATGGGCAGAGTGACGGGCAAGGTAGCGGTGGTCAGCGGAGCCGCACGCGGTCAGGGCCGCTCTCACGCCCGAATGCTCGCCGCCGAGGGCGCCGACATCATCGCGGTCGACCTGTGCGAGGACATCGAAACCAACGAATACCCATTGGCCCGTCCGGAGGACCTCGACGAAACCGCGCGACTGGTCGAGAAGGAGGGACAGCGGGTTTTCACCGAGATCGCCGACGTTCGTGACCGTGCGGCCCTGTCCGCGGCGATTGACCGGGGCGTCGCGGAGTTGGGTCATCTCGACATCGTCGTCGCCAACGCGGGCATCTGTCCGCTGACCGCGGGCCTGCCGCCGCAGGCCTTCGCCGACGCGGTGGACGTCGATCTGGTCGGCGTGCTCAACCTCGTGCACACCAGCCTCAAGCACCTGCAGGCCGGCGCCTCGATCATCGTGATCGGATCCAACGCGGCATTCATGTCGTCGATGAACACCACCGGCATCGACGGCGGCCCCGGCGGAGCAGGATATGCCTTCGCGAAAATAGCTGCCGCACACTACGTCAACGACTTTGCGCTGGCGCTGGCCAAGTTCTCCATCCGGATGAACGCGGTGCACCCGACGAACGTCAACACCGACATGTTGCACAGCGCGCCGATGTACCGGGCGTTCCGGCCCGATCTGAAGAACCCCACCCGCGAGGATGCCGAACCGGTTTTCCCTCTGGTGCAGGCGATGCCGGTGCCTTATGTCGAACCCGAGGACATCAGCGAGGCCGTGCTATTCCTCGCCTCGGACGCCGCACGCTATATCACCGGCCAGCAGCTGCGGGTCGACGCCGGTGGCTTCCTCAAGGTGAAGCCGTGGTCGGGCGCATGAGATCCAGTCAATCCAACTGCGGTCCAACCGAAATGGAGAGGTAAGCATGCCCACCGCCAACGACGATGCAGTGGGGGTGCCTCCAGCCGCGCAGCGGCGAGGGGGACGTAGCGATGAGGAGGAGTGGGCGCATGCCTAAAGGGATCGTCTACCTGGAGTCGATGCCGGTATCGCCGGACCGCGTAGAGGACTACCACAAGTGGTACAACGACACTCACTTGGCCGAGATCTGCTCGGTGGACGGCATCGTCTCCGCGCGCCGGTTCGCGCCGACCGACGGAAAGGGCCCATTCATCGCGATCTACGAGCTTGACTGCGACGACCTCGACTCGGTGGTGCAGCGGCTGGGGGAGCTCGGTGCCAGCGGCAGGATGTCGTCGCTGGAGCTGCTGAACATGGACCCGCCGCCAATTCCCAAGGTTTATAAGCAGATCGGCTCCTACACAAAGTGACGCCCGCAGCACAGGTTTCTCCGGAAGTCCAGAAGCGCATCTATGCGCTGATGGTGCTGATGAAGGCGGCCGACGACCGGCTCTCGAAAGGCATCGGCACCGGCGAGTTTATGTGCGTGTACTGGCCGTCGCGCGGCCAGGAGGCGATCGCCGCAGCGATGGGTGTGTCGTTGCGACCCGACGACCAGCTGGTCACGACGTACCGCGGGCTGCACGATCTGATTGGCAAGGGCGTCCCGCTCGAGGAGATCTACGGCGAGATGATGGGCCGCACCGTCGGCGCCAGCCGGGGCAAGGGCGGCACCATGCACATCGCCAAACCCGATAAGGGCGTGATGCTTTCGACCGGGATCGTCGGAGCCGGACCTCCGGTGGCGGTGGGTCTGGCGATGGCCGGCAAACGCAAGGGCCTCGACCGCGTCACGGTCGTCAGCTTCGGTGACGGCGCCACCAACACCGGCTCATTTCACGAAGCGGCGAACATGGCCGCGCTGTGGGATCTGCCGGTTGTCTTTGTATGCCAGAACAATCTCTACGCCGAAATGACGCCGACCGCCGACACGATGAAGCTCGAACACGTCGCGGACCGCGCGGCCGGTTACGGCATGCCGGGTGTACGCGTCGACGGCAACGACCCGCTGGCCGTCAAGGCCGCGGTCGACGAGGCATTGCAGCGGGCGCGCGACGGCGACGGCCCCACGTTCATCGAGTGTGTGACATTCCGTTTCCGCGGCCACTATTTCGGCGACCGGATGCCGTATATCCCCAAAGACCAGTTGGCCGCGGCGATGGCCGACGATCCGGTGCCGAGGTTCCGCGAACACCTCGCCGACGCCGGCATCTGCGGTACGGATGAGCTCGACAGCATCGAGAACGAGGCCGCAGCGACGGTGGAAACCGCGCTGAAAACCGTGATGAGCGCGGACTCCCCGTCGATCGACGAACTCGACCAGGACGTGTACGCAACACCGATCAAGTTCCCGGTGTAAAGACATGGAAGACAAAGAGATGACGATGCGCGAGGCGCTGAACCTCGCGCTCGACGAGGCGCTGCAGGCCGACGAGCGGGTGTTCCTGCTCGGCGAGGACATCGCCGATCCCGGAGCGACCGGCCCGACCGCAGGGCTGTCGACAAAGTACGGCCACGACAGGGTTTTGGACACACCGATCTCGGAAGCCGCGATCGTCGGCGCGGCGATCGGTGCCGCCATCGACGGGTTGCTGCCGGTGGCCGAGATCATGATCATGGATTTCATCGGCATCGCCGCCGACCAGCTGATCAACAACGCCGCCAAACTGCGATTCATGACCGCCGGGCGAACGACGGCGCCGATCACCGTCCGCACCCAGGTGTATGCGGGTCTGGCCACCGGCGCCACGCACTCGCAGAGCCTGGAGGCGTGGTTCATGCACATCCCCGGGATGAAGGTGATCGTGCCGTCCACCCCACGCGACGGCAAAGGCCTGCTGACCTCCGCGATCTTCGACGAGGACCCCTGCCTGTTCGTCGAAACCGTGCGCCTGCAAAGCAAGAAGGGACCGGTTCCCGTCGAACCCGGGTTCTCGATACCCCTCGGCCAAGCCGACATCAAGCGAGCGGGCAGCGATGTCAGCGTGATCAGCTACGGTCGCAGCGTGCACGAAGCCCTCGCGGCTGCGGCCACACTGGCCGACCAGGGGGTGAGCGCCGAGGTCGTCGACCTACGTACTCTGGTTCCCCTGGACGTGGAGACGATCGTCGAATCCGTACGCCGCACCCGAAGAGCCGTGATCGTGCACGACGCAGTGCAATTCGCCGGGCCGGGAGCAGAGATCGCCGCGATCCTGCAGTCCGAGCTGTTCGGCGAACTGGCCGCACCCGTCGAGCGGGTGGGTGCCAGGTTCGTCCCCAACCCTGCCGCGGCCGTGCTGGAGGCGCAGGTCTATCCGTCGTCGGCACGCATTGTCGACGCCGTACAGCGCACGCTGGATAAGGCTAAAGTCCATGGGTGACTTCGTTATTCGCATCCCGCGGGTATCGGTGGCCGTCTCGGAAGCCGAGCTGACCGACCTTCTGGTCGATGCCGGCCAGCATGTCGAGGAGGGCACGCCGATCTACGTGATTGCCACCGAAAAGGTGGAACAGGAAATCGAAGCCGGCGCCTCGGGCACCGTGCAATGGACGGCTCAGATCGGTACTACCTACGACATCGGCGCCGAAATCGGCGTCATTACGTCATAACGAAAGGGTAAGCAGCTATGGACCTCAACGAGACCCGGGAAAGAATCATCTACCAAAAAGAAGGGGCCATCGCGAAGGTCACGCTGAACTGGCCCGAGAAGGCCAACGCCCAGGACCAGAAGCTGGCCGAAGAAGTCGACGCCGCGCTGCTGGACGCCGACCGTGACTACGACATCAAGGTTTTGATCCTGAAGGCCAACGGCAAGGGCTTCTGCTCGGGGCATGCGATCGGCAACAACGCGGTCGACTACCCGGATTTCGTCAAGGGCGCACAGGTCATGGGCACGCCGTGGAAGCCGCAGACCGACCTGTTCGTCAAGCCGATCCTGAACCTGTGGGAGTTCTCCAAGCCGACGATCGCGCAGGTGCACGGCTACTGCGTCGGCGGGGGCACCCACTACGGGCTGACTACCGACATCGTCATCGCCTCGGAGGACGCCTACTTCTCCTACCCGCCGCTGCAGGGTTTCGGCATGCCGTCGGGTGAATGCTCGATCGAGCCATGGGTGTTCATGAACTGGCGGCGCGCTGCGTACTACCTGTACCTCGCCGAGGTCATCGACGCCAAGAAGGCATTGGAGGTCGGGCTGGTCAACGAGGTCGTTCCGCTCGATCAACTGGACGCGCGTGTCGAGGCCATCGCCCGCCACATCGCCCAGGCGCCGATGACCACGCTGCTGGCGACCAAGGCCAACCTCAAGCGGGCCTGGGAGCTGATGGGCATGCGGGTGCACTGGCAGAGCTCCAACGACCTGGTGGCGCTCGCCTCGATCAGCAAGGACGTGCAGCAGCTGATTCAGACGGTGTTCAAGGACAAGGTGTTGCCGTCCGAACAAGCCCGACGACAGGCAGCCGCAGCCGCGTCGACCGACGGCGCCGACGGCCACTTAACCTTTCGGGGTCTGCTGGTGAACATCGCCGATCACGCGAGCAGCTGCCGCAGAGTCGCCCGCCCTCATCATCGCGGACGGCGGCACGATCTCGTTCGGCGAGCTGTACGCGCGCAGCCAACGGGTCGCCGCGGTGCTGCAGGGTGCCGGGTTACGCCGCGGCGACGGCGTGGCCCTGGTTCTGCCGAACCGGCCGGAGTTCTTCGAAATCACCTGGGGCTGCCAGCTTTCCGGGCTGTACTACACCGCCGTCAACACCCACTTCACGCCCGACGAAGTCGCCTACGTCATTGACGACTCCGACGCGAAGGCGGTGTTCGTCGACGCTTCGATGGGCGATCTCGCGGCGCATCTGCGCAGTGCCAACGCCGCCGTCGACGTGCACATCGCGGTCGGGGGCAATCTCGGCCGGCTGGCAATCCTACGACGACGCCGTGGCGACGGCCGGTGATGCGCCGCCGGCGTCGGACGGGTCGGAGATGCTGTACTCGTCGGGTACCACCGGACGGCCCAAGGCCGTTCGCCGGCCGCTCCCGGCCGACGGCAACGGCTCGTGGGCGCAGTCGGTCCTGGAGATGGCGCTGATCCACAAGTACGGCATGAGCCCCGCCAGCGTGTATCTGTCGCCGGCACCGATGTACCACGCCGCCGGGGTGAACTACACGATGGCCGTCAACCGCGTTGGCGCCGCCGCGATCATCATGCGCAAGTTCGACGCGGAAGCCGTGCTGCGCTTGATCGAAACCCACCGGGTCACCCACGCGCAGTTCGTGCCGACGATGTTCGTGCGGATGCTCAAGTTGCCCAAGGCCGTCCGGGAGAAATACGACGTCTCGAGCCTGAAATGCGTGATCCATGCGGCCGCCCCGTGCCCGGTGGACGTCAAGCACCAGATGATGAAGTGGTTCGGCCCGATCATCCACGAATATTACGGGGGCACTGAAGGATTCGCCGGCACCACGATCGGGCCCGAGGAGTGGCTCGCCCATCCGGGTTCGGTGGGCATACCGATGAGCCCCGTGCACGTCGTCGACGAGGACGGCAAGGAGCTTCCCGTCGGGGAGTCCGGCGAGCTTTACTTCGAAGGCGGACCCGACTTCGAGTACTTCAAGGACCCCGCCAAGACCGCGTCGGTGTCCAACGACCGCGGGTGGCGCTCCCTGGGCGACATGGGTTACGTCGACGACGACGGATACCTGTACCTCACCGACCGGTCGACGTTCATGATCGTCTCCGGCGGGGTGAACATTTATCCCCAGGAGGCGGAGAACCTGCTGGTCATGCACCCCAAACTCGTCGACGCAGCGGTGTTCGGCGTCCCCAACGACGAGTTCGGTGAAGAGGTCAAGGCCGTCGTGCAATCGGTCGACGGCGTCGCACCCGGTCCCGACCTCGAGGCCGAGCTGATCGAGTACTGCCGGACACACCTCGCGGGATATAAGTGCCCGCGCAGCGTTGAATTCGACCCGGAGTTGCCGCGCGACCCGAACGGAAAGCTCTACAAGAGGCGAATCCGCGAACGTTACTGGCAAGGGCGAGTATCACGGATCTATGACTGAGCACGGACCGAGGTAAAAAGGGGATAGTGAGATGGCGCTAGAGATGAATTCGGCGCGAACCGGTGTGAACTGGGAACCGCTTCCGGTGCCGTGGGCGGTCCAGACCGCCAACCGGATTCCCAAGCAGCGCTACTACGACCCGGACTTCTACGCGATGGAAGCCGAGCTGTTCTGGCCGCGAGTGTGGCAGATGGCGTGCCGGCTCGAGGAGATCCCCAAGCCAGGGGACTTCGTGGAGTACGAGATCCTCGACGAGTCGATCATCGTGGTGCGGGTGGACAGCGAAACCGTGCGGGCCTACCACAATGCATGCCGCCACCGCGGGGTAAAGCTGGTGGAGGGCAACGGAAATCGACGCACCTTCGTCTGCCCATTCCACGGGTGGTGCTGGGGCATCGACGGACGCAACACGTTTGTATTGCGCCCCGAGGTGTTCGCCGAGGAGAACCTGTGTCCGGATGATCTGCAACTCGTCTCGGTCCGGTGCGAGCTCTGGGGCGGATGCGCGTGGATCAACCTCGACGACAACGCACCCGGCGCTACGTGACTGCATGGAGCCGTTCGCATCAATCTATGACGCCTGGAAGGTGGAATCGCTGCGCGTCGAGTGGTGGCAATCGTGTCGGCTACCGGTGAATTGGAAACTGGCGACGGCGGCGTTCATGGAGGGCTACCACGTCCCGCAGACCCATCCGCAGTTGCTGCCGTCCGCGCAGACCGGTAGTCCGTCCGCGGCGGTGCATCCCGTGGTCGCGAGCAGCCTGTACTTCATGCGCACCCTGGGCGACGGCATGGGAGGCATGACTCACGAGAACGACATCCGCATCGCCGAGGGCCTGCAGAACATCGAGCTGCCATCCGATCCGGCCGAGGCGATGACCGCCTGGCGCAGCGCTCTTAACGATGCCGTCGTCAGCTGGCATCGGGCGCGGGGCAGCGATATGCCCGACCTCAACGACCTCATTCGCCGGGGGATTACCGACGCCATCGGGTTCTGCTTTCCCCACCACTTCATCCTGCCCACCTACAGCAGCGCCTCGTCGTATCGGATCCGGCCGCTCGGGCCCGAGGAAACCCTGTTCGAGATCTGGTCGCTCACCCGTTTGCCCGCAGACCTCTCCGCGGGAAAGCCCACGCCGCCGGAGCCGATGGCGCCGAACGACCCGCGCTGGCCACCGATTCCCGCCCAGGACTTCTCCAACTTGCCGCGACAGCAAAAAGGGCTGCATTCCAAGGGATTTGAGTACATGCGACTGTCGGACCAGATCGAAGGGCTGATCTCGAACTTCGAACGCGTCGTCGACGGCTTCCTCGCCGGCTTGCCGTACGACACGCTGGTACCGGCGATCCAGAAAACCAACACCACCATCGACGTGCCGATCGTCGATCTGGGATTCACTGCGGAGGCGCCATGACCACCCAATGGGACCACTCCGTCGACCTGCTCATCGCGGGAAGTGGCGGAGGCGGCATGGCTGCGGCCCTGGCGGCGCTCGACTCCGGCATCGAGCCGCTGGTAATCGAAAAACAAGCTCTGGTGGGTGGCTCCACCGGACTTTCCGGTGGCATGGTGTGGCTGCCTAACAACCCGTTGATGCGCGCCGATGGCATCCCGGACTCGCACGAGGACGGTCTGGCGTACTTCGACGACGTCGTCGGCGACATCGGCCAGCCCTCATCGCCGGCGCGCCGCGAGATGTTCCTCACCGCGGGCTACGAGATGATCAATTTCCTGATGCGCAAGGGCGTTCGGCTCGTGCGATGTCGCGGGCTGGAGCGACTACTACCCGAATCACAAGGGCGGCAACGAAGCTGGACGCGCGATCGAGGGCATCCCGTACGACGCGGCGGCACTGGGCAACTGGAGCGACAAGGTGCAGCCCTCGATGGCCAAGAGCTACGGCGGGTTCGTCCTCAGACGAACGAGCTGCGCGCGGTGCAGTACTTCAATCGATCGCCGCAGGCCTTCGCCGTCGCGACGCGGGTGTTTGCGCGTACCAGGGCGGCCAAGCTGCGTCGTCAAGAGCTCCTCACCAACGGTGCCTCACTCATTGGTCAGATGCTCAAGGCTCTGATCGATCTGCGCGGCGAGCCGCCGATCTGGACCGACGCCGCAATGCAGGACCTGATCGTCGACGACGGCCGCGTCATCGGCGCGCGCGTTACTCACGACGGCGCATCCTTGAATGTCGAGGCGCGCAAGGGCGTCCTACTCGCTGCCGGCGGCTTCAGCCGCAACGCGGACATGCGCCGCCGCTACTGCGGCGACCAGCCGAATGATGCGCGGTGGTCGATCGCCAACGCCGGCGACACGGGCGAGGTCCTTGAGACGGCGATGCGACTTGGGGCGAAAACCGATCTGCTGGACGAAGCCTGGTGGCTGCCATCGATTTTCATCGCCGACGGAGGTGACGCCGCGAGAGCGCTTGGAAGCGGTCGGCAGCGACCCGGGGCCATCTACGTTGACGGCACCGGCAGGCGGTTCTGCAACGAGTCGAACTCGTACGTCGAGGTGGGCAAGGCGATGTACGCCAACAAGGCGGTGCCGTGCTGGATGGTCTTCGACGAGGGCTACATACGTAGATACGTCTCGGGAGCGAACCCATTCAAGAAACGCAGCCTCCCCGAAGAGCTGATCGAGGGGGGCGCGGTCCTGCGAGGTAACACCATCGCCGATCTCGCGCGCCAGATGGAGGTCTCGTCTGGCGCGCTGGAGCAGACGGTAAAGCGCTTCAATGGTTTTGCAGCCAAGGGCCTGGACCCTGACTTCGGCCGCGGCCAGTCGGCATACAACGATTGCCTGGGTGATCCTGGGTACCGCACAAACGCCGCACTCGGGCCACTCGACAAGGCACCGTATTACGCCACGAGGGTTGTTCCAGCCGATGTCGGAA
This sequence comes from uncultured Actinomycetota bacterium, assembly GCA_963791535.1. Taxonomy (GTDB): domain Bacteria; phylum Actinomycetota; class Actinomycetes; order Mycobacteriales; family Mycobacteriaceae; genus Mycobacterium. The sequence continues at coordinate 230,319 of CAWBSW010000024.1, forward strand.
CGTGTGGAGGGCTGGTCGCCAACGAGTACGCGCAGGTCCTCGACGAGAACGACTGCGTCATCGAGGGGCTGTACGCGACGGGGAACATCACCGCGACGGTGATGGGCCGAAACTACCTGGGCGCGGGCGGGAGCATCGCCTACACGATGGTGTTTGGCTATGTCGCCGCGCGGCACGCCGCCGGCCGAAAGATTGCCGGCGAGCGGAGCCTTTAGCCTTGCATGCCCGCCGAGTGTGCGGCCAGCCGCACGTACGGCCGCGAGTGTGCGGCCAGCCGCACATTCGGCCGCTAGGATTCTGGCTCGTCGCGGTCCACGAAATCCCGTGGCTTCAAGCCTGATTGCATGAGTTCGGCTCGGCGGGCCTGAACGTCGGAAGCCGCGCCGACCATGTTGGTCAAGATGTGGCTGACCTGGAGGTGTACTCGCATTCCCATCAATTCCCAGGCCCGTTTCACGCTGTTCTTGACCGCCATCAACGTCGTCAACGGGATCTGGGCGATCTTGCGCGCCATCTCCTCGACGACGTCCTCGAGATCCTCGCGCGGAACTACCTTGTTGAGCAGCCCCCAGTCAAGCGCCTCCTGTGCGGACAGCGTCGGCGCCAGCAGCAGCCAGTCCATCGTGCGATGCCAATTCATCAGCAGCCACGGCTCGATCATCGTGTGACCACCGGGCTCGCCGAGGCTTTGGGCAAGCGGCATCTGGAAATAGGCGTCCTCGGATGCCACGCAGAAATCGGTCAGCAGGCCCAGATAGATGCCGCCGCCCATGCAGTAGCCGTGAATCTGCGAGATCGTCGGCTTCGGGAACTCCCACAGATACAACGTCGGCCACAAAAACAGGTCGGCGGTGCCCTTGTAGAGGTCCTCGAAGGTGTCCCCGAAGTCGGGATAGGGATTCTCGTCCGGGCCCCAGCGGGCCACGTGCCCGCCGCAGAAGCCGTTGCCGTTGGCCTTGAGGATCACGACCTTGATCTCGCGGTCGCGGTCGGCCTCGTGCAGACACTCGTCGACTTCGGTGACCAGCATCGCATCCTTGGTGTTGGCCTTGTCGACCCGGTTCAGGATGATCCGCGCGATCGGCGGTTCGCGTTCATAAATGACCGCTTCCAGGACGCGCCGCTCCATCCCGATGACATTACCGGACAGCGCCGTATCGGAATTCGATTAATGGTTGCGCGATGTTCGCAGTAGGAGTGAAGTGTATTCGGGGCGCTCGGCGCTCCTATAAGGCAATCCATGAGCACGGGCATCAGATCGGATCGTGATAACGAATGGAACTCTTATGACGACCCCGTTGGACCGAGCAGCACATCTGGAACTCGTGGCGCGCCTTAAGTCTTCCTACCCGGAACTCCCGGACGCACCCACGCCCGATCTCATTGATCACGATCGATTCACCGCCTATACGAAGACCCCGCATGATGTCGGCGGTGAGCCGGACGCCCCCCTGAAATTCGAGAACAAACAATACGAGATGTGGGAAGAAAACACCTACGTGATGTGTGAGGTTCTCGGCTGGCGCGGGATCTGGCTGTCCGAGGAACGACGCCGAATGGGCAACGTCGACCTGGGCCGCACCATCTACCTCGGCCTGCCCTACTACGGGCGGTGGCTGCTAGCGGTCGCGCGTGTACTCGTCGAAAAACACCACATCGGCCTAAGTGAATTGGCCGAACGCATGGCCGAGGTCAAGGCACGGTATGCGAGCGGTCTGCAGGGAAAGCCGTTGGAGGCTAAGCCCAAGTTCGAAGGTGACCCTTCCACGGTTAAACGCAACCGGCACCACACGCACGCGGTCGGCAAGGGCGACCCGCAAGTTTTTGCCGGACAAGCCGGCGAGCCCAAGTTCAAGGTCGGCGACAGGGTCGTGGTGCGAGAGCTTCCCGTGCTGCTCTACACCCGCACCCAAGAGTATGTACGTGGCGCGACAGGCGAAATCGCGGTTGCCTGCTACGAAAGCCCTGCCGCCGAGGACGAGACCTGGGATGGCCCTAACCAGACGCCCGAGTGGTTCTACATCGTGCGGTTCAACCTTTCTGAGTTGTGGCACGGCTACACCGGCCCCGGTAATGACACTCTGCAGACCGAGATCCCCGAGCGGTGGCTCGCGGCGGCGGGCTGACTGCGCCAGAGTCAAGCCGTCGTCGAACTGACTTCAGCCTGAAAGGACCTCAGCATGACCGCTCACGATCACGACCACGAACGCACCGCCGCGCCCATGGTGGACGAGATCACCGACTTCGAAGTCCTGGAGATCGCGCTTCGCGAATTATGCATCGAAAAAGGCATTTTCACCGCTGAGGAGCACCGCCACTTCACCGAGTTCGCTGAACAAATCGGTCCAACCCCTGCCGCGCATCTGGTAGCGCGGGCCTGGATTGATCCTGTGTTCAAAAAACTGGCCCTCGAGGATCCGCTGGTTGCCAGTAAGGAAGTCGGCGTCGACTGGTTGCAACCCACAGGTTTCGGGACACCGAGTGATTTCACCGCGTTCCACGTGCTCGAAGACACGCCAACCCTGCACCACGTCATTGTGTGCACGCTGTGCTCCTGCTATCCACGTCCGATTCTGGGCAACTCGCCGGAGTGGTACCGCACGCCCAACTTCCGTCGTCGCATTGTGCGCTGGCCGCGACAAGTGCTCGCGGAGTTCGGCCTGTACCTGCCGGAGGATGTCGAAGTCCGGGTGGAGGACTCGAACCAGAAGCACCGTTTCATGGTGATGCCGGTGCGTCCCGCAGGAACCGAAGGCTGGACCGAGGATCAGCTGGTCGAAATCATTACGCGTGACTGCCTGATCGGTGTCGCGTTGCCGAAGGTTGGTGTGACCACCAACGCCGTGACCGACACCCGCCCGGCCATTCATCCCGTGAACCAGTAAGCGACGGGAGTAACCGGTGAGCAACTCAGGCAAGCTGGATCCGGCTGAGGGTCAGTCGATCGCGCCGTTAGCGAAAATTGTTGAGAGAAACCAGGTCTGGGGCCGCATGGCGGCAAAGTATGGCGTTGACAACCCTGTGCCGCCGTGGAAAACGAGCCTCGATGGGATCTGTGACGCACTTGACCAAAGCAGCTGCGGCGCATTGTTACTCAGCGTGGACCGGCGTGACGAAGAGGACGCCCTGTCGGCAACGGTGTACTCCAGCCTGCCCTACCCGGAAAGCAGGTTGGTTGCGCTGGCGCATTCGCTCGTACAGCGCGGGCTAATCGACGCGGCCGAGCTGGAGGGACGACTGGCCGCTGTGCGGGCCAGGCTGGAAGCCTGACCATGCATCAGCCGTGAATCTGCGAGATCGGCGGCTTCGAGAACTCGGACAGACACAACGTCGGCCGGCCTCTTCCACGCGGTTGAGGATGATCCACGCAATCGCCGGTCGCGTTGGTAATTAACCGCTTAGACGGTGCGCAGTTCCATATGGGTGACCCCGTGGCGGCGCGGTGTCGACTACGCGTTGACCGGCTTAGCGACCTTCATCAGTTTCATCAGATTGCCGCCCATGATCTTGGCGACGTCCTCGTCGTCGAAGTCGGCGAGCTCGTCGACGAAGGTGATCGGGTCCTTCAGGCCCTCCGGGTGCGGCCAGTCCGATCCGAACATCACCCGGTCGGTGCCCACCATGTTGACGATCTCGGTGAACCGGTCTTCCCAGAACGGGGTGATGTACACACAGCGCTTGAACGCCTCGATCGGGTTCTCGCTGAATGATTGCGGCATCTTCTTGTAAACACCCTTGAGGCCCTTGAACAGGTCCGGCACCCAGTCGGCGCCGTTCTCGATCGACAGGATCCGCAGCTCGGGGTTGCGGGATAGCGCACCGTGACACACCAGCGCACCCATCGCGTCGAGGATCGGCCGATGGCCCATCGCAAAGCTGCGGAACGCGGTCGGCTTGAACGGCAGGAATTCGTCGCCGGGCTCCCACACGTTCGCGAACTCGGAGTAACCGCTGTCCGACGCGTGCATCGAAACCGGGATCTCCGCCTTGATGCAGGCCTGCCAGAACGGGTCGAACTCCTCGAGGCCGAACGACCGGCTGCCACGGTAACCGGGCACCGGTGCCGGGCGGACCAGCACGGTACGGGCCCCGCGCTCCAGACACCCACTCGAGTTCCTCCAGTGCGCGTTCGACGATCGGCAGGGTGATCACCGGGGTGGCGAAGATGCGCTCCTTGTAGTTGAACGACCAGGTCTCGTACATCCATTCGTTGAGCGCGTGGATGACGTCGTGGGTCATCTCCGGGTCGTCCTTCATGCGCTCTTCGACCAGGCTGGCCAGGGTGGGGAACATCAGGGCGTAGTCGATGCCGAGTTCGTCCATGACCTCCAGCCGCGGCGCCGGGTTCGCGGAAGGCGGGGATGGCCTTCATCGGCTCGCCCAGGATCTCGCGGTAGGTCTTGCCTTGCGCGCCGTTGCGGAAGTAGTCCTCCTGGGCGCCCGGCTTGGCGACCTTCTCGAAGGTCGGGTTGGGGATGTACTCGCTGATGTGGCCGCGCACCACGATCTTGGTGCGACCGCGAACCTGCACGTAGTCGATGACGTTCTTGCGCTTGTCCGGTAGGAACTTGGTCAGCGCTTCCTGCGGCTCGTACATGTGGTTGTCGGCGTCGAACACCGGGAAGGAAAGCTCGCGAGACGGCATGGCGATCTCCTTGCAGAAGTCTGGATTCTCACTGGGTGGTAATGACGTTACCACTTCTGCGCAACAAGCTGTAATCGGGCCGGGATCGGGTCAGGCGCGCGGCCAGTCGGGAAGCTTCGGGGTCGCGCCGTTGATGACGGCGAAGTTCACCGTGCCGTCGCGAGCAGTGCCTCGTCGCCGTCACCGTCGCCGTAGACGTCGATCTGCATCACCATCGCGCGCCGGCCGTTGCGCAGCATCCGCGGCACCGCGTACGCCGAGCCTTGACGGATCGGTCGCAGGTAGCGGATGAACAGGTCGGCGGTCGTCATCGTGGTGCCGTCCTGCAGATATTCCAGCCCGAACTGTCCGCCTGCGACGTCGACGAGCGTGGCGACCAGTCCGCCCTGCAGGGCGCCGGACGTGTTGACCACCTGCGGGCTCACCGGCATCGTCATCGCGAATTCGCCGTCGCGAGCGCCCGGCCGCATTCCGATCTGGTTGAACAACTCAGCTGAGTGTCGGCGGCGCCAATTGCACGCCGTCGTCTGTGCCCAGGGCGCGGATGCAGAAGTCATACAGGTGGGCCGAGTCGATTGGCGCACCGGTCAATTCGGCTCCCAGCCAATGCAATCGGAGGGCGCCCAGAATGGTCTGCATGACGATCGCCGCGGCGGGCCCGACATCGAGGTTGGGCCGGAAGACTCCTTCGGTGATACCGCGCTGCACGACGTCGCGAATCAGCTCGTGCAGCGGGGAGAGCACCCGGGCATAGTCACGGGGCCGGGTTTCGGCCAAGTGCTGGTTGTAGAGGTTCATCGCCCGATTCAGGCTGTCCTGGGTGCTCGACTCGGGCTCGGCGCTGATCCGGTCGATGATCAGCTTGATCGCGGCGGTGCTGTCCAGCCCGATGGTCTCGGCGCGCCAGGCCTGCGCCGACTGCGCCATGGTCCGCTCCAATAGGGCGATCAGCAATTCGTCCTTGCTGCTGAAGTGCTGGTAGAAGGCTCGCAATGACGTCTTGGAGCGGGCGACGACTTCTTGCACGGTGAAGTCGGTACGCCCGGTCTCGCCGAGGATCTCGACCGCGGTCTTGATGAAGCGGGCATCACGGGTCGTCGGTTCGGCGTCGTCGGCTTCGTTGTCTGCGGCCATGCCGCCTCCTCTGTCGCGTGCTGATCACGCTGTGAGAATGAGGTTACCGCGGTTTGGCGGGCAGCGGTGAGAACGGTGCCGGGTCGGTCGCTGCGGGTGGTTACCTACCCGCCCGCAGCGACCGACCCGGGCGTCTTCCCGACGTCCTCCAGGTTCACTCCCGCGGTCTCGATCCGGAAGAAGTAGGTCACGATGGCTCCCAGCAGGAAGCACACCACGAGGCCCCATAGCAGCGCGGTTGTGCCGATGGTCTTGAGCAGGATGGGAAACAGGAACGCCGTCAACACCGCCCCGATCTTGGCGAAGGACGCGGCGAAGCCGGCGCCCTTGCCCCGGACCTCGGTGGGGAAGACCTCGCCGGCAAGCAGATAGGTCATGGCGTTCGGCCCGAAGTTGACCATGAAGTAGAACAGCGTGAAACCGAGGAAGAGCAACCACATGACGTTGCTGCCGTCTGGGCGGATGGAGAATCCGGCCAGGAGCAGACCCACCGCGCAGCCGATGAAACCGATGATCTGCAATTTGATCCGCCCGGCCCTGTCCACCAGGAAGATGGCGACGATGACGCCCAAGACGAACAGCACGTCCATCATGGCCGAGCCCTTGGCGCCCAGCATGTCGTTGTGGATGGTGTCCGACAGCCCGTGCGACTTCGACTCCTTGCCGATGACGGCGGCCAGAATCGTCGGCGTGAAGATACCGATGCCGTAGACACCCAGGTCCTGCAGGAACCACGGAACCGAGGCCAGGATCGTCGCGCGACGGTTTCGCTTCTTGAACAGGGCCAGGTAGGACCCGTGCTCGTCGGCGGCCTTGGCCGTTTGGGCCAGGTGCCCCAGCGACACGGTCTTGGGGTACTGCGGGGTGCGCTTGAGCAGTTGGGAAGTGGCCTTCTCACCGTGCTCGATCCGGCCCTTCGACACCAGCCAGTGCGGGCTCTCCGTCACGAACAAGCGCCCGATGACGACAAGGATCGCCGGCACGATCGCCGCCGCGTACATCATCCGCCAGGCGTTCAAGTTCGGGTTGGCATACAAGATGCCGAAGCCCAACGCTGTGCCGAAGAACGCTCCGACGGCCTGGAACGCGAAGGCGCTCAGCACCAGCCGGCCCCGCATCGAGGTCGCGATGCTCTCCGAGATCACCATGTGCGCGGTCGGGTAGTCACAGCCCAGCGCGATTCCGGCCCCGAACAGACAGATGACCAGCGTGATGAAGTTCGGGGCGAACGTCAGCCCCACCAAAAATACCGAGAAGATGATCATCTCCGCGATGAACATCGACTTGCGCCCATAGCTGTCCGCCAAACCACCGAGGGCCGTGGCACCGACCAGGATGCCCGCCAGGGAGGCCGCGGTAACGAGACCTTTGTCTGCTGCGTTCAAGTGGAATTGGATCGAGATCAGCGGCAGGGCGACGCCGGTCATGAACACGACCATGCCCTCGAAGAACTTGCCCGCGCAGGCGAGCGCCCAGATTCGGAACTGCATGGCGGTCATCGGCATTGACTTCAATGCCGTGCCGTCAGGCCACTGCGGCAGCTCGTCGATGTATTCCTGCACCGTCTTACCGGTGACCTTCGGTGTCTGCGGTTTGTCGAGCGTGTCGGTCATGTCATCTCTCCCAGAGTCCCTGCCGTCAAAGCCATCGACCTCGCCTACCCGACGCTGCACGTGCGCGATACAGCGCGGTTTCGCTGGCGTGCACAACCCACTGACCAGCGTCAACCCCGCAGACGCTAAGTCAGGTAACTGAACGGGCGCTAACGACTGGATGAATTCGGCAAACTGTGCTGATCCCTGAGTAGCGCCTGCACTATTGCTGTCAGCCCGACACGCGTTCACGCAATTCAAAGCGAATATCAGCGCCTTTGAGCGGCCCGAAATCCACACCCCCGGGGATATTGATGCTCACGCGGATGGCAAACCCGCCGACCACGACGATGGCTTCACCTGTTGTTCGCTTCCGGATTGATTCGATGTCGATATTGGTGCCGTTTAATGCTCGCTGACGTGCTCAAACGGACGCGCGGCGTTGAGGCGCGCACGACGTGGCAGTTTCCGGCCCGACAAACGGGCAGCCGATGTGCGGCTAACCGGTCGTTTTCGAGGAGGCAAACATGAAGCAGCACAACGGATCTCGGGTCGCCGCCGGTCTGCTCGTCGCGGGCAGTCTTGCACTTTCGGCATGCACGCAGCTCGACACGCCGCCGACGTACGCCAAGGGCGTCAAGGTCGACTGCGGCGGCAAGCAGGACCTCACCGGCAGCGGTTCGACCGCTCAAGCCAATGCGATGAACCACTTCATCACGAGCTACGAGGAAACATGCTCAGGCAAGCAGCTCACCTACACGGCCAGCGGCTCCGGAGCCGGCATCCAGGACTTTGTTGCCGCCAAGACCGATTTCGGCGGCTCGGACTCACCGCTGAGCGGTGACGAGCACACCGCCGCCAAGCAGCGCTGCGGCGGGGCCGACGCGTGGGACCTGCCGGTCGTCTTCGGTCCGATAGGGATCACCTTCAACGTCAAAACGACCGACGTCCTCACGCTCGACGCACCCACGCTCGCGAAGATTTTCAGCGGCGCCATCACCCGCTGGGACGACCCGGCCATCACCGCGCTGAACGGAAGCATGCCCGCCGAGGACATCCACGTCGTCTACCGCAGCGACGCCTCCGGAACCAGCGACAACTTCCAGCAGTACCTGCAGGCCGCCTCCGGCGGCACCTGGACCAAGGGCACCGGCAAAACATTCAACGGAGGCGTGGGAACCTCGGCCCAAGGCAACGAGGGCACGTCGGAGGCCGTCAAGAAGACCGAGGGCGCCATCAGCTACAACGAATGGTCGTACGCCATGAAGCAGCACCTCGATGTGGCAGGAATCAAGACTGCGGGCGGAGTCGTTCACATCGGCAACGACTGGGTCGGCAAGACCATCTCGGACGTCACCATCAAAGGCCAGGGTGAATGACCTCGTGCTCGATCTCTCGAAGGTCTACGCCACCACGACGCCCGGCGCCTACCCGATCCTGCTGGCCAGCTACGAAATTGTCTGCTCCAAATACCCCGATGCCGACGTCGGTAAGGCCGTGAAGGCGTTCATGCAGTCGACCATCACCGAAGGACAGGAGGGCCTCCCCCGCTCGGATACATCCCATTGCCGTCCGACTTCCAGACCAAGGTTGCCGCCGCCGTCAACAGCATCAGCTGACACATCGGGAGAACGTCCCGATCCATACCCGCTGGCAGCAAAGAAGAACGCCTCGATTTCGGCTAACATAACGTAGTCCTTCTTTGATTCGAGGCGTCCGCACAGTGGTAAGGCCATGACGGTTATGAACGTCGGTCCGCAGTAAGTGGTCGACAGTCTGCGCCGTCCTGCTGTCCGCCGCGGCACTGCTTTCCGCAGCGCCAGCATCGGCAGATCCGCCCGATGCCGGATTCGTTGCGGCGCTTGCCAAGGAGGGGATCGTCTTTCCTGATGACAACACCGCGGTTGCGATCGCCCATACGGTGTGCGCCGGATTCGACAAAAGCAATAAATCAAGCGTTCTGGTGATGAAGCTGATGAAGGACACCGATCTGTCGCTGAGACAATCTAGCTTCTTCGTCGGCGCTTCCATCTCTGCCTACTGCCCGCAGTACATAGGGCGGACCGACAATTCGGCGACCTGGCTCCTCCCGTTGCCACCGCTTATCAAGTGAGCCTGAGCCCTGATGGCCCGCGAATCTCTCGGCGTAACCGAACGTTTTCTCCCGGCGTACCGTCGCACTACCGACGCACTGAACAACCTCGGCTGGCTGCCGAACTTGGTGCTGCGGCTCACCGTTGGGTTCATGTTCTTCAGCGGTGCGTTGGCCAAGCTCGGTGATCTTGGAAAATTTACAGCGATGTTTGTCGGCCTGGGCATTCCCGCTGCGCAGGTGCTCGCGCCGGTTACCGCGGTGGTGGAACTTGTTGGTGGAGCGGCGTTGATGCTCGGCCTTGGTACCCGGCTGGTGTGTCTGGTACTGGCCGGGGATATGGTCGGCGCGTTGATCACGGACATCGGCCCGAATCTGGCGCAGAAGTATCCGGCACTGTGGGATTTCCTCAGCAATTTGTTTTATGCGCCGGAGTGGCTGCTCGTAGGGCTGCTGCTGTGGCTACTGTGTGCTGGAGCCGGCAAGGCCAGCTTGGACGCGTTGGTCACCGGAACGCGTTAGCGGAGGCGATCACGAATGTTCATGCTGCCGGCATCAACGTCCCGACCACATTCGTCAATGTCGATGTGACGCCCTAACTCGGTGTCGATGATCAATGGAACCCTGCGTGCGGGCATGACAGCACTGTGCGGGGGGAACTGCTGACTCAGCTATACCGCTTCCTGGTGCTCCGTCACCGGCCACCAACCACTCGGATCTCGTTGGGCCTCAATGAGGTCGATGCCACCGACAGCATGGAAGCCGGGATGATGCTGCCTGGCACGGTGAAGAGGCAGTCTGGACGCGGCGGCACACTCGGGAACGTGGAGATCCTGCCTTACCCGCCTCGGGCCGCGATCATCGCCGAGCGGTTGACCTTGGTCGCCGCGGTGCGCGGGATTTCGTCGACGAACTCCACCGTCTTGGGAACCTTGTAGGCAGCCAATCGGGTCTTCGCGTAGGCAATGACTTGCCGCTCGGTCAGCGGCGTCGCGGGGTCGGCGAGCTGCACCACGGCGTGCACCCGGCGCCCCCACTCGGGATCGGCGAGTCCGATGACGACGACGTCGGCGATGTCGTCGTGTTCGGCCAGCGCGCATTCCACTTCCGCCGGAAAGACATTGGCGCCCCCGGTGATGATCATGTCGCTGCGACGATCGGCGATGTAGAGGTAGCCGTCGGCGTCCAGGTGGCCGATGTCACCGGCAGTCCGAAACCCGTCGGGCGTTGACGGCAACAGCGGCGCCCCGCCCAGATACCGATACCCGGCGCTCATCGGCGAGCGTAAGTACACCTCACCGAGCTCACCGGTTGCCACCGGCCGACCTTGCGGATCCAGTATCCGCACTTCGGTGTCGCGGAAGCCGCGGCCGACGCTGCCCGGATGAGCCAGCCACTCGTCGCCGCGTAATGCGGTGATCCCCAGACCTTCGGTCATCCCGTAAGCCAACACGACCTGCTCGGGACTGAGCAGATCGAACCAGGTGTGCAACAGCGCGTGCGGCATCACTGCGGCGCCCTGCAAGATCCACGCGACGCTGGAGAGATCTCGTTGGTGCACGTCGGGAAGAGCCGCGATGCGAGCGAGCATCGTCGGCGTGGCGGTGAAGTTGGTGATGCGATACTTTTCGATCGCGTCGACAACCATTGCCGCGTCGAACTTTTCGAGCACCACCAATCGGTCGCCACCCAACAGATAGGTAAGGGGCGAGAACCCGTTGGTGTGATACATCGGAGCGGGCACCAGGATGGTCTGCGGCTGGGCGGTCGGGGCCCAGGCCGCCAGGAACGGGAACGACGACTCTGGCGTCCAGAGCCCTTGCGCCAGTGTCAGAATCACCTTGGGCAGGCCGGTTGAACCGCTGCTGCATATTCCATTCGCATTAGGGGATACCGCGATCGGAAGCGGCTGGTCGGACTGGTCGGCGGCGTGTGCGGCCAACGTGTCCCGGTGTTGTTCGTCGACGACGACCGCCGGAGCGATCACCTCTAGCACCCTGGACCGCTCCCAGTCCGGTAAGTCCCAACGCATCGGAACCGGAACCGCGCCGATCTTCCAGCAGCCCAGCACGGCCAGCACGAGTTGCTCGGAATTAGGAATCGCAAGTGCGACAAGCGAACCGGTCTGTGCGCCGTCCGCCGCCAGCGCCCGCCCCCATTGATTGGCCCGGGCCTCCAGTTGTGCGAACGTGAGACTGTGCACGGTGCCGTCCGGTGCCAACGCATCCAAAGCGGGGTCGTCACCACGTTGTTCGGCGAGCTGCTGCAGTCGAATCCCAAACGGAACCCCGTCGTCCTGTTGGCCGGGAGTCTCCCCGGCCGCGAGTGTTCCGGTGCTCATCTGCGCCGCTCCTCAGCATCGCTGCGCTCTGCATCGTCGCCGGCGCGGCTCACACCGGCTCCGCTGCGATCGGTTCGAGAACAGTGTCTCCAGTTGGCCGCCGCGAACACCGGGCATCAGACGCAGCGCAAGCATTTCGCCGCTGACCGGTAGCCGGATCAGCGGCTGGGTGTGCCTGTCCAGGACGCTGACGTCGGACTCGTCACAAAAGCCCAGCGCGCCGAGCAACTGGTGCGCGGTGCGCATCACCTGGCGCGCGGTGTCGGCGGCCTTGAGCCGGAGTATCAGCGCGTCTGCCGAACGCACTTGGGTCGCAGTCGATTCCGACCGGCTGATGGTGTACTTGGCGAGTTCGTAAAGCCCGCGCACGGCGACCGACGCGTCGGCGATGGTGAACCGGACGGCCTGGAATTCCGCCAGCGGCTTGCCGAATTGCGTTCGCGCGGTGACGTGCTGGCGGGTGATCTCCAACGCTTGTTGCACGGCGCCCACGAACCCGCCAGGATCCCAGCGTCAGGTGTAGATCGACGTCGGCTGCCGGCACCGTGCCGTCGGGCTCAGTCAAGGTGGCCGGCACCAGAAACGGCCCCAGCTTGGCGCTGGTTCGCGACGACGGTTGCACGTGGTAGCGCGCGCCGTCGAGGTCGGCGGCGATCCAGTCGCCGGGCAGGTCGCCGTGGTCGATGCGCGGCGCGTCGGGATTCACCAGGGCGAGCCGAGCGCCGTCGATCGCGAGCAGCTCCTCGACCAGCGGGTAGGGCAGGGCCGCTGCGCCGGCCGCCTGGCAGAGCACAGCGGCCGCCAGCAGATCGTCGTCAGCGGATCTGACGTCGAGGTCGAATGCGCCCAGGTCGGCCAGCGCGGACCGGGCGTCGTGGCGGAGATGGTCCTCGGTCTCGGCGCGCAGCGCCGCCTGCGGACCGCCGAACCGGACGAACCGTTTGGCGGCGACAGCGCCGAACTCGGTAATGTCTTCTGGCAGAGCGGTTTTCACCCGTGATCCCCCAACGTTTCGCGTGCGACCAGCATCCGCTGTACTTCGATCGTTCCCGACGCCACGGTGGCGGCCTGGGCGTAACGCCAGTGGTCTTCAACGGCCCCGTGCAGTGCGGCGGACGTCCCGCTGTCCAGTGCCGAGGGCCCGAGCACGTCGAACAGCAGCTCGGCGACCTGCTGATCGCAGGTGGTCGTCGCGATGCGGGCGGCGCTGGCCGCCGCGCCCGCCGACGGGTCGTCCTGCAGCGACACCGCGCGATAGGCCAGCAGCCGCGCGACCCGCAGGTCGATCAGTGCCCGCACCCAACGGGTCCGGATCGACTCGGGCAACCGGTCCCAGTCGTCGCCGAGTTCGCTCTGCATCCGGTCCAGCAGCGACTCACACCGCGCGTATCGCGCGATCCCGACTCGTTCGAAGGCGAGCGCTTCGCGCATCACCCGCCAGCCGTCACCGACCTCGCCGAGAACCTCGTCGGCGAACACTTCAACGTCGTCGAGGAATACCTCGTTGAGGTGGTGCGGTCCGAGCATCGAGCGGATTGGCCGCACGGTGATGCCGGGCCGGTCCATGGGAACGAGAAACAGGCTGAGCCGCTTGGGTTTCGGAGCGTCCGGATCGGTACACGCCGCCAGCACGCACCAGGATGCCATCTGCGCGTAGGACGTCCAGACCTTCTGGCCGGTGACGCGCCAACCGTCGCCGTCGGGAACCGCGCGGGTGCGCAGCGACGCGAGATCGGTTCCGGCTTCCGGCTCGGAAAATCCCTGACACCAGATCACTTCGCCGGCGGAGATGGCCGACAAGTGTCGGGCCTTCTGCTCGGCGGTCCCGTACCGCATCACCGCGGGTCCGACCCAGTTGACGCCCATGTACTGCGCACCGCGGGGTTCATGGTGTGCCCACATCTCCTCGCGCAGTACGGTCTGCTGCCACACCGAACCCCCGCCGCCACCATGCTCTTTCGGCCAGGCCAGGGCCAGCAGCCCGTCGGAGGCCAGCAGCTTGCAAAACGACTCTGTGGTGGCGAGGTCTCTCGGGTCGTCGGTGCAGGCGCCCAAAAAGCCCTCCGGGATATGCGCGGAGATCAACTCCCGCAGGCGCTTTCTGAGTTCGACGGCGTCGGCACCGAGGTCGTAATCCATCGTCATCCCTTCGGCAGTCCGAGCAGCCGCTCGGCGATGATGTTGCGTTGGATCTCGGATGTCCCGCCGTAGATGGTCGCCGCCAACGCATCCTGACGTTCGAAGAGCAGGTCGGCATCGTCGATCGAGCGGGGACCGGCGGTCGCGGCGGCCAGCTCCCAAACCCGCTGCAGTGTCAGTCGAACCGAGGAGTTTCAGAATGTCGGCTTCCGGGCTCGGTCGGCCGGCGAGTTCGTTGTAGAGCGAGCGGTACCCGGTAGCCCGCAGCGCTTCGGCGTCGGCGAGTAGTGAGCCGAGCTCGGTGAAGACCTCACCCGAGGCGTAGTCGTCGTGCGCGGTCTCGGATCCCCGAACGGCGTCGAGTCCACGCTGGATCTCAACCCAGTTCATGATCCAAATCATTTGGCGCTCATGATTCAGCGACGACAACGCGACCTGCCAACCGCCGTTGCAGGGTCCCAGCAGGTTCGCCACCGGCACCTCGACATCGTCGAGAATGACTTCGCAGAACGTCTCGTCGGAGATCGACGCCATCCGAATGGGTTCGATGGTCACCCCGGGGGATTCGAGATCGAGGATGAGGCAGGAGATGCCGCGGTGTTTGGGTGCGTCCGGGTCGGTGCGGGCGTACAGCGTGCACCACCGTGACAGGTGTGCCTGGGTGGTCCAGATCTTCCTGCCCTTGACCCGGAACACGTCGCCGTCGCGCACGGCGCGGGTGCGCAGGCCGGCGAAATCAGATCCGGCTTCCGGCTCGGACATCCCGAGCGCCCACCACTCGTCGCCGCGCAGCAGCGGGACCAGCAGACGGTCGATCTGCTCGGCGGTGCCGAACTGGCGAAGCCCCGGCGCAACGACATTCGGGCCCGCGATGTTGGGCATCTTCGGTGCCGATCGCATCGCAGCTTCCAGCCGGATCTCCATCGCGTCGGCCAAGCCCAACGATCGACCGCCGTGCTCGCGCGGCCAGGTCGGCTGCAACCAGCCCGCCTCGAACGCGGCGCGTTGATGATCACGCCGAAGATCCATGTCCCAGCGATACTCGCGGTAGCGGTCGTAGTAGTCGTCCGGCAGAAAGTCCGTCAGCCACGCTGCATACTCGGCGACCACGCTCGGGCGTCATGCGGCACCTCCGGCGACACGGCGCCCCACTGCGTGGTAGAGCGCGCGGCTGTCTCCCAGCGTCGAGGCGCCCTGCCAGGCGTGGCGCAGATACAAGTGCATGTCGTGCTCCCAGGTCTGCCCCAAAGCGCCGTGGACCTGAACCCCGGTGCGCGCGCAGCCGACCGCCGCGTCCGCTGCCGCCGCCTTGGCCAGCGCCGCGGCGGTCCAGCCGGCCGCAGGTGTCGTCGCGGGATCGTCGAGGCGCGCTGCCGCCGCGTAGGTGAGGCTGCGGGCGCGCTCCACGGCGACGTAGTTGTCGGCCAACGCGTGCTTGATTCCCTGGAAGGCGCCGATCGGCTTGCCGAACTGCTGCCGTGATTTCGCGTGCTCGACCGAGCGGGCCAGCGCGGCGTCGGCCACACCGACCAGATCGGCGGCCGCGGCGAGCAACGGTGTCGCCAGCGCCGATTCCACATCGACCGGCGCGGTGACGACGGGTTCCGTGTCGATCTCGACGTCGGCGACCGGCTGCGCGGGATCGGTGCACTCCACCGCGTGCACGGCCACGCCGTCGCCGACGCGGACGACGGCGACGACCGGCCCGTCGGCTGAGGAGGCCAACGTGACGATCAGCTCCGCCCGGGGCAGGCCGGCCACCGCGACCGCTCGCCCGTGCAGGCGTCCGCTCTGCAGGGTCATCGGCACACCCGGCAGCCGACACCCGGGCGGGTGAGCGGCCAGCGCGGCCACGACACCGCCGCCGATGGCAGCTCAGCACGTCGTCAACCGCGGGGCCGGCGACACGCAAGACACCTGCGGCCAGACCGATGCTGGACAGCAATGGGATGGGGGCGATGGCCGCACCGCATTCCTCGAGAACAACGGCGAGGTCGACGCGACCGAAGGAGCCGTCACCGCCGTTGGCGGGCACGGCGAGTTCGGTCCAGCCGAGGTTGACGACCGTCTTCCACACGGTGCGCCAGCGTTCCGGGATCGGTCATCGCCTGCCGGGCGACTCCGGGCGGGCACTCGGCGCGCAAGACGTCACGCACGCTGTCACGCAGCGCCAGCTGACCGGAATTCAGTCCGACGTCCATAAGGCCCCTAACATAATAAAAATAGTAAACTAGCGCGACAGACGTCAATCGCTGCCGCGGCGGGCTGGGCGGCTCCGTATGGTGGTCAGCTATGGCCGAGTGGTACCTGTTCCTGCCGCAAGTGAGAGTGCCGGTCGCCGACATCGTCGAGCGATCGCGCCACGCCGAGGCCAGTGGGTTCAGCGGGGTGGCGTTCATCGACCACCTCGAGGCGCCCGGATTGCGCGACGAAAAGATCTGGGAGGCAATGGGGGTCGCCACCTGGGTGGCCGCGAAGACCGAGCGGTTGCGGATCGGTCATCTGGTGCTGTGCGACGCTTTTCGCCATCCGGCGGTGCTGGCCAAGCAGGCGGTCACGTTGTCCGAGGCCTCCGGACGGCCGGTTCGAACTCGGCCTCGGCTCCGGCTCGTGGCCCGCTGAGTTCGCCAGATTCGATGTCGGACAACAAGATCCGGTGGCCCGGGTCGAGCAGCTCGAGCGCCACCTGGGCTTGATCATGCAGTACTGGGGGCGTGACGAGGCGCCGGAGCGCACGCAATTGCCACTTCCGGAGCATCCGATACCGCTGATCCTCGGCGGAACCGGGCGCCGGATGATGGAACTTGTTCGCAGATACGCGGATTGGTGGAACATACCGGCCAACCATCTCGATCGGTTGGCGAGGTTGGCGCCCGCCACCGGGTCCGCTCGGGTGTCGATTCAGCAGATGGTGGGCTTCGTTCGCAAGGACAGCGACCCCAACGCGGTGCGCGAACTGAGCACCCGGCGGTTCGGGAATCTCGGTTCGGGCCTGGTGTGCGGTGACGCCGACGAATTGTCCGGACATTTCGCCGGCCTGTCCGCCCAGGGCGTCGAGCGGTTCTATGTCTGGTTCGCCGATTTCGCCGCCCCGGAATCGCTACACGAATTCGGCGAAACGGTGATCAAAGCCTTCCCGGGATAGCCGCCCGGTTATCGCTGCTGCGCGGCCCGCCGGCGGGCCTCGGTGGGCACCACTGGTTCGCGCGCGAAGGGCCCGCGCCGCACCGCGTTCAGCCGGATCTCCGGCAGGTCCACCGACGGGTCCACGGTGTCGAGCCACGCGACGGCCTCGGCGACATCAGACACCTGGATCGCGTACATCTCGAACGGAACATCTTGCAGCATCTCGGTTTCCACCGGTCCCGGCGTCACGATATGGACGGCGATGCCGTCGCGGTCGACCTCGAGAGCCAGCGCACGGGCGAATGCGTTCATCCCCGCCTTGGACGCCGAGTAGGCGGTCCGCGCCATCATCGGCTCGTGCGCCGCGGAGGACGAGATGAACACCAGCCGTGAGCCGGCGCGCATTCGCGGCAGCACGGCCGCGGTCACCACGAAGCAGGAATCCAGGTTCGCCGACATGATCGCGCTGCCATTGCTCGAATGTCTGCTTGCGCGCGTAGGTCCCGCCCAGTGTTCCGGCGGCGTGCACCACCAAATCGATTGTCTCCAGGGAACTGATCGCTTGCGCGAAGCCTTCCGCGTCAGAGCAATCGGCTGCGATATAGCGTGCTCCGATCTCGTCGGCCGCCGCGCGCAGCGGGCCCTCCCGTCGTGCCGACAACACCACGTCGTAACCCAGTTCGCACAGTTTGCGCGCGCAGGCCTTGCCGATCCCGCCGCTGCCACCGGTGACCAGTGCGGTTCTCACGCTTGCCGCGATCTACAGATGGCGGTTGTCCCGCGGACGCGACAGCGCCTGCGGCGACAACGCATAGATCCGTTGGTCGGGGCCTGCGGCCAATACGTGGCTCTGCGTGTCGGAAAGATGCCGGGCGGCGATGCGACGCGCCCGGTCGACGTCACCGGCCTCGATCATCTCGGCCAGCTTCACATGCGTGTTGAGCACGGCGCGACGCTTGGCCAACGACGGGTAGGTGCCTTTAGCCGCGCTTTCGTCGGCCCATTGCTGTTCGTGACTGGTCCACAGCGTTTCCAGGGTGCCGACCACGGCGATGATCGTGCGGTTTCCGCAGCCACGCACGACGGAATCGTGGAATTTACGGCCGATTTCGGTGAATTCGGGTCCGTCCTCCAGATGCGCGGCCATCGCGTCGTTGATCTCTTTGAGCTCGCGGACGATGGTGTCGGCGCGGTCGGGTCGCTGAGCCGCCAATGCCGCGCAGGCAGGTTCGAGCTCCAGTATCGCCGTCCCCAGATCGGCGACCACAACCGACTCGCTCTGCAACAGCAGACCCAACATGTAGGCGGCGCTGGTCTTCGCCGGAGCGTGCACAACCGCACCGCCCCGGTTGCCGCGCCGAACCGATACCAGCCCTTCGGTCTCCAGGATCCGCAGCGCCTCCCGCAGCGAGACCAGGCTGACGTTGAACTGCTCGACGAGCACTTCCTGGCGCGGCAGCAAATCGCCGTCGGCCAGTTCGCCGTCGATGATCTGGCGCCGCAACTCGTCGGCGACGATCTCGGCGATCCTCGGCGCCGACAAACGGCGTCGGGCCTCGGGGCCAATTCCCAGCGCAGTCATACGATTCCAGCAGCGGGACGACTGGACAGAGCCACGGCCGCTGCACCCGCGAACTCCATTGACTGCAATCTTAGCAGTAATGGCATAATAGCCGCGCTGGTCAAGCGCCCGGTTCAACTTCGATCGAACCAATGACCGGCAAAGTTACTAAGATGGCGTAGACAACAACCCGACGATGTAGACGGATACAGGTTGAGCAGCGAGCACGACAGCCGACCGACACCGCTGGACGACGTCCGTGTTGTCGAGATCAGCGACCGGATCGCCGGCAGTTACTGCGGGAAGCTGTTGGTCGATGCCGGCGCTGAGGTCAGGAAAATCGAACCGCCACAAGGGGATCCGTTGCGGCGGTTCAGTGCCAGCTGCTCGCCGATGCCGGACGGGACGGACTCACCGCTGTTCGGCTACCTCAACGCCGGCAAGCGCGGCCTGACCTGGCCGGCCGCGGGCCCGCGCGCCGACGAGCGTCTTGCACGACGAGCTTGCCGGCGCCGACATCGTCGTGGTGACGGCCACCCGGCCGCAGGCGGCCGCGCTGGGCATCGATCCGCAGCGGTTGCTGGCTGACAACCCGCGGGCGGTCGTCGTCACGATCTCCGACTTCGGCTGGACCGGTCCGTACGCCGACCGTGCCGCCAGCGAATTCACGCTGCAGGCGTGGTCGGGCTTAACCGGTTTCCGCGGCGATCCGGCCGGACCACCGATCGCGATCGGCGGTGATCTCGGGGAGTACATGGGCGGGGTGTCCGCCGCATTCGGCGCGCTGGCGTTGCGCCGCCGCGTCGAGCGCGGCGGTCGCGGCGAACATCTGGATTTGTCGATGCTGGAAGCGATCACGCTGATGCAAAGTGGCGAATGGCTGCACTCCCAGCTGTTGCAGGCGCCGCCGGTATCGCGCACGGTCGAAGTGCCGTCGATCGAGCCGGCCAAGGACGGCTACATCGGGATCACCATGGTCACCGGCCAGCAGTGGCTCGACTTCGCGGCGATGGTCGACTGTCCGGAGCTGACCGAGGTTCCGCAATTGAGTTTTCAAATCGGCCGATGGCAATACCGCGACTTCATCCGGGACCGGATCCGGCCTTGGCTGGCCGAACGCACCGTCGAGGAAGTCGTCGAGCTCGGGCAGCTGTTCCGGCTGCCGATCGCGGCGTTGGGTAACGGCGCCACGGTCCGCGACACGGCCTATGCGACCGAACGCGGGGCGTTCGTGCGCAACCCGGCGGGCTTTCACCAGCCCCGCACCCCGTGGTTGATGTCGCGCTGCCGGCCCGCATCGCTGCGCGGGGCGCCGTGCGCTCGGCGAGGCCAACGACACCAGGCCTTGGCCCAAACGCGAGCACGACATGCGGCCAGCCGAGCCTCGGCTGCCGCTCGAGGGCCTTCGCGTCGTCGACCTGACCGCGTTCTGGGCCGGGCCGGCCGCGACTCATCTGCTCGCGGCGTTCGGCGCCGACGTCGTCAAGGTGGAGTCGATCCAGCGTCCCGACGGCATCCGGTACTCGGGCGGCATGCGCAAGGATGTCGACGACTGGTGGGAGTACGGCTGGGTGTTCCACGCCATGAACACCAACAAGCGTTCGGCGACTTTGGATTTGGGGTCCGACGAAGGCCGTCGGCTGTTCACCGGTTTGGTCGCCGACGCCGACGTGGTGATCGAGAACTTCTCCGCGCGGGTGATGGACCACTTCGGGCTCACCGCGGACGTCTTGCTGGCGGTCAACCCTCGGCTGGTCATGGCGCGGATGCCGGCGTTCGGGCTGGACGGTCCGTGGCGCGACCGGGTCGGCTTCGCGCCCACCATGGAGCAGATCGCCGGGCTGGCCTGGGTCACCGGGTTGCCCGACGGCCCGCCGGTTCCGCCGAGGGGAGCCTGCGATCCGCTGGCCGGGGTCCACGCGGCGTTCGCGGTGCTGGCCGCGCTGAACTTCACCGAGCGCACCGGACAGGGCCAGCTCGTCGAACTGCCGATGATCGAAACGGTGTTGAACGCCACCGCGATTCAGCCGATGGAAGCCGAGGTATTCGGGGTCACGCTGAGCCGCCGAGGCAACCGCGGACATGGCCGGGCCGTCCAGAATCTCTACCGCTGCGCCGGCGACGACGACTGGATCGCCGTCACCGTGTGCACCGACGAGCAGTGGCGTGCGCTGGTTGACCTGATGGGCCGGCCGCCCTGGACGGAGGACCACCGATTCGGCACCGTCGCAGGACGGCACGATGCGGTCGACGATATCGACCGTCGACTGCAGGACTGGTTTGTGCGACCAGGATCTGCGAAGCGCGGTGGAAAGCCTTGCCGGCGCGGGCATTCCCGCCGCGCCGGTGGTGTCGCCGTCGCTGGTGACGGAGAACCCTCAACTCAATGACCGCGGGTTTCTCGAGCCGCTCGAGCATCCGCGCACCGGCCCGGGCCGCTATCCGCGGCCGCCGTTCGCCCCGCTCGACGGTCGGCGGCACTGGCTGATGCGTCCGCCGCCGATGTTGGGCGAGCACA
The DNA here is from genome assembly GCA_963791535.1 of uncultured Actinomycetota bacterium. Taxonomy (GTDB): domain Bacteria; phylum Actinomycetota; class Actinomycetes; order Mycobacteriales; family Mycobacteriaceae; genus Mycobacterium. The sequence continues at coordinate 251,467 of CAWBSW010000024.1, forward strand.
ATGAAGAAGTACTGCGGGATCTGTGCGGGCTCACCGATCACGACGTCGCGCGGTTGGCGTCCGCCGGGGTGATCGGCACCCGGCCCAAGGGTCTATAAGGAATAGCGCCTGGTGGCAATATCGGCCCGCGGTGGGGGTCCCCCCGCTTGCGGGGGCGAGCCGGGCAATAGGAGGAGGTTATCGATGCGGGTGATCGTTGACGAGACGTTATGTGAGGCAAACGGATTCTGCGAATCGTTGGCCCCGGACATTTTCGAGATCGGGCACGCCGACGTCGTGCACGTCGCCGACGGCGAGGTGCCGGAGCATTTGGAGATCGACGTGCGCGCCGCGGTCGACCAGTGCCCCAAGGCCGCGTTGCGAATCGCCGACTGAACTATTCACCGCTCGGTCAGCGATATGGCCATCTCGTCGTAGATCGACATGTTGGTGGTCAGGTTCGGGTAGGTCACTCGCGCGGGCCCGAGAGTGATCCCGTCACCACGCAACAGCAGCTCGTCGAACACCGCGCGTAGCTCCGCGCGGGCCAGCATGGCGCCCAGGCAGTGGTGTGGTCCGCCACCGCCGAAGGCCACGTGCGGATTGGGTTGACGGCCGATGTCGAAGGTAAACGGCGATTCGAACACCTCCTCGTCGCGATTCGCCGAACGCAGCATCGAGACCACCCGGTCGCCTTTAGGTATGTGCAGATCGTCCATCTCGACGTCGACTTTGGCGGTGCGGGTCCAGTACGCCACCGGCGAAGCCCAGCGCAGCACCTCCTCGACGGCGCTGGACCGACATGACTCTTCTTCGCGATACCGCTCGATCTGGTCCGGGTTGGCGACGAATGCCTGCAGTCCGATGGCCAACGCGTTCTTGGTGGTGTCGCTACCGGCGAAGGCCAGGACGAAGAAGAAGAACTCGAGTTCGTTCGTGGCCAAGCTGAATTGCTCACCGTCGTCACCGGTGATGACGCCGGACGCGATCGTGCTCCAGATGTCGTCGGCCGGATTGCGCCGCTTCTCGGCGGTGAGCTCCATGGCGTAGCCGAAGATCGTCGCGAAGACTTCGGCGTCGAGCTGATCCCCGGTGGATTGAGCCTTGAGGATGCGGTCGAAGCCGTCGAAGATGCGCGGACGATCCTGTTCCGGAATGCCGATGATGTCGCCGATGACGGTCATTGGCAGCGCGTCGGCGACATCCTCGATCCAGTCGCCTTCCCGCTTGGCGAGGAGGTCGTCGATCATCCGCGCCGCGCGGGCCCGGATGCCGTCTTCGAGCTTGGCGATCGCCCGGGGCGTAAATGCACTCGAGATGAGCTTTCGGTGCTTGCTCTGCTCCGGCGGGTCCAGCGTGATGATGGTGGGGTACGAGGCGAATAGATCGGCCGGCTGGATGAGTGGGCCATCGGCGGCGGTGAACGAATCGGCATCACGGTGCAGGCGCACGGCGTGCCGATGTTTGGTGGCCATCCAGAAATCCCGTTTGACGGTTTTGGCCACGCCCGGGGTCAAGCCGTGGCGGAACAGCGGCTTGTTGCGGCGTAGCTCGGCGAACACCTCATCAGGAAAGCCGTTGCGCCACAATGCGAAATCGGACAGATCGACTGTCGCAGCCGTCATCCGCAACCTCGATTCACTCGGACCCCAGAACCGCGCTGGGCGCCGTCAGCTGACCCGACACTACCGCCGCCAACGACCCTCGTTGACGTTCAATGCCTAAAATAGTAAAAATAGACTGAGTCGTCCACGCGCGGTGAGTATTTAAGCGGCGAGTATAAAAGCGCGGCCGTGCGCCACCGGGCTGGCGCGGGAAATGGACGCAAAAGGAGCAGACAGTGACGGACACGGTTTCGGACTCCTCCATAGATCCGTCCGAACGAGAGTTCGGGCCGAGCGGCATCAGCCTGTCGCCGTACCGATTTCCGACCGGATGGTTCATCGTCGGTTTCGCCTCGGACCTGGCGCCTGGCGAGGTTAAGCGGGTTCATTACTTCGGCGAGGAGATGGTGCTGTTTCGCACCGAGTCGGGCCAGCTGAACGTGCTCGACGCATACTGCCAGCACCTGGGCGCCAACATGGGTGTCGGCGGCACGGTGGAGGGGGAGAACATCGTCTGCCCCTGGCACGGGTGGCGGTGGCGAGGCGACGGAAGCAATGCGCTTATCCCGTACAGCAAGATCGGCTGCAAGAACAACGTCCGCGTCCGCACCTACCACAGCACGGAGTGGTACGGCTTCATGCTGGTCTGGCATGAGCGGCACGGCCGGGCACCGTACTGGCAACCGCCGGTGCTGCCCGAGCTGGAAACCGACGAGTACTACCCGCTGCACCCGCACAGCCGCATGCTCAACCGGGTCAAGGTGCACGCGCAGATGATCATCGAGAACGCCGCCGACCCGTATCACGTGCAATACGTGCACAAGGCCGCGAACCCGGCCAACACCACCTCGTTCGAGGTCTCGGGCTACCACCTGCACGCCACGGTCAGCGCCCACTTCGGCGGCGGCCGCGGGTCGACGTGGTTGACGCCGAACGGGCCGGTCGACGCCAAGATCGTCTACGACAACTACTCGCTGGGCCTGGGCATCGTCCGCTTCCCCAGCGAGCTGGTGGCCACCATCGAGGTGACCGGACAGACTCCGGTCGACGAGGACTATACCGACTACTTCTACACCCAGGCCTCGATTCGTGAGCCCGGAGACGCCGGTGACAAGCCGACCGGCCGCGCTGCGAAATTCCTTGCCCTGCAACAAGAAGTCATCAAGCAGGACTTCTTCACCTGGGAGAACATGAAGTACCTGGAGAAGCCGAACCTTGCTCCGGAAGAGGCGCACGACTACGCGGCGCTGCGGCGCTGGGCGCATCGGTTCTACCCGGGCGAAGAACGCTCGTCTGCGGACTTCGGCTACACCGCCGACGGCGAGCCGGACCCAGCGGCCGCCCCAGCTTGATGTGCGCTGACCGGAGCGGATCCCTCGGGCCCTCCGATTTCGGTGTCGATCGTTTCACCGTGTCTGCGGTGCTGGATCGGCGGGCCGCGCAGTACCCCGATCGCGTGATGATGTCGATCGCCGGCGTCGACGTCACCTTCGAGCAGATGCGGCGGCGGTCCTGCGCAGCGGCTAATGCACTGCTGGACTTGGGTATCGGGCCGGGGGACTGCGTTGCGTTATTTTCCGCTACGTGTCCGGAATGGGTCTATTTCTGGTTGGGCGCCGGGCGCATCGGGGCGGTGGCCGCGGCCGTGAACACCGCCAACAAGGGCGACTTTCTTCTGCACGCGCTTCGATTGTCGCGGGCGAAGGTGGTGATCACCGACACCGAACGACGGTCCCGGGTCGCCGAAGTAGCCGAAAGATTGCCGGAGCTGAGCAGCATTGTGGTCCAAGGCGATTCGCTCGACGAGGCGTTGAATCGCGGTGCCACGGGCACCCGGGGCGAGTACGCTGACGGCGTCGGGGATATCGGGGCGCTGTTTTTCACCTCGGGCACCACCGGGCCGTCGAAAGCGGTCGCCACCACCTGGCACTACTTGTTCACCACTGCCGCAACAGCCGCGTCGGCCTGGAGGTTCAACGCCGGCGAGGTGCTGTGGACGGCGATGCCGTTATTTCATCTCAGCGCGGCCCCGTCGGTGCTGGCGCCGATGCTCGTCGGCGGCACAACCGTGCTTGCGCCGGCCTTTCACCCCGGAACGGTGTGGGACGAGGTGCGCGCAGCCGGTGCCGTCGGATTCGCCGGTGCCGGCGCAATGGTCTCGATGCTCCTGCGCCAGCCGCCCGATCCACGCGATGCGCAGCTGCCACTACGGTTCATTTCCGCGGCGCCGATTGCCGCTTCGGCCTACCGCGACATCGAAAAGCGCTACGGCTGCCGAATCGTCACCATGTACGGCATGACCGAGGCCTTCCCGATCGCGGTCAAAGGCATTGCCGACGACGGCGTTCCCGGAACATCGGGCCAGCCTAATCCCAGTTTCGACGTGCGTATCGTCGACTCGGCCGGCGAGCCGCTTCCGAACGGATCGGTGGGGGAGATCGCTTGTCGGCCGCGCTACCCGCACGTGATGAGCGAGGGCTACGTAAACGCCGGCGGTGGTGTGGACCCGCACCCGCCGTGGTTCCGCACCGGGGACCTCGGCGTGCTGGACAGCGAGGAGAACCTGACTTACGTGGACCGGTTGAAGGACTCGTTACGCCGTCGCGGCGAGAACGTTTCGTCGGTCGAAGTCGAGACCGTAGTGATGGCCCATCCGGGGGTGCTCGAAGCTGCCGCGGTCGGTGTGCCCAGTGACCTCGGCGAGGACGACATCCTGCTGGTGGTCGCGCTGCGATCGGACTCCGCACTGGATTACACCGAGCTGCTGGACTTCTGCAGTACCCGGATGCCGTACTTCTGCGTGCCGCGTTATGTAGAGGTGGTCGACGAGCTGCCGAAGACCATTATCGGGCGGGTCCGCAAGGATATTCTTCGCAGCCGAGGTGTCGGACCCGGCGCCTGGGACCGAGAAAGTCACGGATACATCGTCAGCCGGTGAGACAGGGAGAACACTGATGGCCATGACCTACCAACAGCAGTACGTACTCGATGGTGCGGCGGGGCGCGACGCCATCCTGAATCTGACCGCACGGCACAACCGATGCTATTCCGAGGGCGACCGCACCGGCTGGATCGCGACATTCCGGCACGCTGGCGCGAGTTTCACCCGCGACGGGGAGGAATTCAGCGACCTGGGTGCCGCCTTCGACGGCGGCAAACAACGACTGGTCACCGTCGACCACGAAATCACCGTCGACGGCATCAACGCGAACCAGCGCTGTGTCGCACTGCTTTTCGCCATCGGTGAAGACGGGACTAGCAGCTTGCGCGCCACCGGAAGCTTTCGTGACCAGCTCATCTACGAACGTGGCGGCTGGTACTTCACTTCCCGTGAGCTCGAATGGGATTCGGTGCCGAACGGGCATTCGCTCACGGTGTGACGGAAGCGGCATCGTCGGTGACACCACCTATCAGCTACCGGTTGGCGTTCGGTACCTATGAGGACGCCCTGCGGATGGTCGGTGTGGCAACCGAGCCAAGAACCGCGGGGACCGTGGTCAGTGCGGCGCGGATCCAGATGTTCGCCGCCACGGTACGTGACGGCAACCCGTCATATTGGGACGCCGAGTTCGCCACGAGCACCTGGGGAGGGCTGTTGGCGCCGCCGGCGCTGCTGATGGGATGGCTGACGCCGCCGCCTTGGGAGCCGACTGGACAACCGGTCGTGTCGGCGATCGCTATCCGGGTGCCGTTGCCCGGCACCACGTTTATCAACGCGGCCAACGAGGCCGAGTTTCCGCTGCCCATCGTCGAGGGTGACCGGCTGACCATCGTCGAGGAAGTGGTGTCGGTGTCACCGGAAAAACGAACCCGGCTGGGTGTCGGCCATTTCGTCGAGACGTTGGACACCTTCTCCCGTCAAGACGGTGCGGTGGTGGCGACCAACCGAAATACTCTGTTCCGCTTTACTCCTGGTGCGCAGACATGACCCGGCGGCTGGACTGGGATCGGATCGCCGTCCCGGTGGATCTACCCGAAGTACGCGATGAGATCAGTTACCAGCGGGTGGTGATGAACTCCGGCGCGACGTGGGATTACTTCCCGGGCCACTTCGACCCCGCCTACGCCGAAAACCAAGGCCATCCAACAATTTTCGTCAACACCATGCACCTCGCCGGTTTCGCTGACCGCATCGCGACCGATTGGGCCGGCCCGGACAGCCGGGTGGTGCGCAGGAAGATGAGGTTGGCCGGCTCGATCTATGCCGGCGACACGATGGTGGGCCGGGGACGCGTGATCGCCAAGCGCCGTGACACCACCGTCGAACCGCCGCGCAACCTGCTCGATGTGCAGATCGACGTGACCAACCAGCGTGGTGAGCTGTGCTGTCCGGTCGAGCTCACCCTGCAACTACCCGGATGACTGCGATGGCCGACGGCTTGGGCGAACGACACCTGGCGGTGTGCCGACGGTTCGGCGAGTCGGTACGTGCGGCGAACGGAAAATGGGATCGTCGGTCGCCATGCGATGCGTGGGATGCCAGGGGAGTGCTGGAGCACGTCATCGGTTTTCACGATGTGCTGCTGCTGCGACCGCTGGGGCTCAAGCCCGACCGGCCGCGCGAAGATCCGCAGACGCGGTGGGAGCTGACTTACGCGGCACTGGAGAAAGCATTTGAGCCGGGTCGGCGGCTGTTCGAAAGCGTCGTCGACATCCCGGAATTACAAGGCAATCCGGCGGTGCGACGGGATGCGCACGCGATGATGCCGAACCTGACCCGCGACGTGTTGGTGCACACCTGGGACCTGGCGCGCGCGGTGGGCGCCGATGACCGGTTGCACGCCCGGTGGTGCGAGGAGTTTTTCGCGGCCTTGCCGAGCGACCCCCAAGCGCTCAGCACTGCGGGGATGTTCGATGTTCCCCTCGCGGTGGATGAGCAGAGTGACGTGCAATCGAAACTTCTTGCCCGGCTTGGCCGCAACCCCGACTGGCGACCGTAAGATGACAAAACTTGCGGCTAACCGGTGATTCCAGCCAGTTCGTATGCCACCGCATCGAATGCGCGCAGCGTGTCTAACAGCATCTGCGGGTCCCCAGAGTCCGGCTGCGTGGATAACTTGGCGGCGACCACCTCCGCGGCGCGGTTGACGTAGATCATCTGACCGCACATGCCCAGGCACAACACGACGTTGCTGCCCGGGTAGGGAAACCACACTTGGTTGCGGTACATCCCGCCAGGCATTTGGGTGTCGTCGGGGCTGGCGGCGAACGCTTGGCGCGAGTCGGGACCGCCGTCGAGAGTGTCGGCGATCCACGCCCCCGGCACCACTTGCTGGCCGGTCAACGAGACACCATCGCGGAAGAACAGCGACCCGAACCGGATCATGTCGGTAAGACAGGCGTTGATGCCGCCGTCGAATAGTCCGGTGCCGTCCGTGTCTACGCCGATGGTGGCGTCGCATTGGGCGCCGACGCGGCCCCACAGCAGTTCCGACATCAGTTCGGGCATCCGCTGGCCGCCGGCGACCTCGCAGACCCAGCCGAGTACGTCGGTTTCACACGAGCGATATTCGAATGGGCCGCCGTGAGCCGACTTCTGCCGCAACGTCAGCAGGAACTCACGCAGCGTGGAGGGGACGTCCGGACTGCTCCGGGGTGCCCACCCGATCGCCTCGTCGAGCACGTGTATCTCCGCGGTCGGGTGGAGGTAATTGTCCGAGAAGGCGATGCCCGACCTCATGTCGAGCAGGTGGCGCACCGTCGCACCGGCGTAGCCACAGTTCGCCAAGGCGGGAACGTATGCCGTGACCGGCGTGTCAAGCTCGATCGCACCGGCCCCGTGCAGCGCGCCTACCACGGCTGCCACCAGCGACTTGCTCACCGAGAACAGCAGGTGCCGGGTCTGGGCCCCGAAGCCGTCGAGATACTCCTCGGCCATCGTCGAACCGCGGCAGGCCACGGCCCACCCGTCGGTAGCGGTGGCGGCCATCACCCCACCAACGGTGGTGGCCACCCCGTCAGTGCTGGTCACCCGCAGCTCGGCAATCGGAGCACTGGCTGCGGGCAACGCCGCGACCGGCCCGGTCCCGCGCGAGATCACCGCCGTCGGCACGAAGTCTTCGACGTGCTGAAATGACCACTGCGCATATGGCGCCGACAGCCAGTTGTCGAGTGATATGCCGGCCGGGACGCGACCGGGTTC
>CAWBSW010000025.1:0-69120 GCA_963791535.1 uncultured Actinomycetota bacterium
GATCGACACCGGGATCATTCGGATTACCCCGCGGCGCATCATCAGCTTCGGCATTGGCGATGCCGAGACCGAGCCGCACAAGTTGGTAGCCGACGGCCGCGACGTGTCGACTACGGCCGACGAGCTCCAGACCGCCGCTGGATGATCAGCGCCGCCGCCGCGGCCGACTCGTTGATCGCCAGGTGCGCCAGCATCGGCGCGGCGAGGCTGCCGGAAATGGTCGGCCAGCCAACCGAATATCCAGCCCGCGCCGCCGGTGGCCAACACGGTGGGCAGTACGGGCTCACCGGTGGCGCGCGCATCGGCGATATGGGAGAGACCGAACGCGAGGGCCTGCAGCAGCCGACCACCGGCGACGCCGTGAACGTGACTGGCGACGGCGGCCAGCGCCGCACGGAATGCCGCCTCCTCGCCCACATCCTACCCAGCGGTATCTGCAACGTCAGCCAGGTCGACGCCGAAGCGGGCAGTTCCCGTTCGGCCATCGAAAGTCCGGCACGGCCGGAACGGATGTCGCTACCACGACCCCGATCGCCGCCGCCGATCCGGCGGCCAGGCCCAGCCGGAAACCGGCCCACAGCCGTGGCGGTCGCAGGCCCAGCGGCGCCCTCGTCACACGGACCAGCACTCCGGCAGCACCGGCCTGCAGCAGCAACCGGCCCCGGCGGGTAGCCGGGGAGCGACAAAGCTCCAGCCGACCAGCGCGGCGGCCAGCCCAAGCGGCTGTACGCGGCGAAAGTCATTGTGCTGCATCATTTGAAGGTGCTCAGCGCGGCTCGGATGCGCTCGGTGTCTGGCGCTGTCCAGCCGTCCGGCGGAGCCACCGCGACCCAGCCGTCCAGGATGTCGTTGCTGTAGTTGTGGCCGTGCCCGCCGGGCACGCCCTCGGCGTTCGTCAGGTCGGCACTGACTTGCCAAAAGGTGACGACCGGATACCAGCGCATCAACGCGGTGCGGTCTTGGCCGCGCGGTTCGATGAGCCAGTTGGGCCGGCCGAACAACAGATCGGGTGACCACCAGACGACCGGGTCGGATGGGTGCTGCAGAAACAGCACACGAGTGCCCACCCACGGCGGTCCCGCCACCCCGGTGACGTCCGCGGGATCGTTGGCTTCGGAGAACCGCACGGTTCGCCCGTTGTCGTACCGCGGCTCCACCTCCGTGGTGCCAGGGTCGCGCCGCACGATCAGCGCATGCCACAACGGACTTTCTTGCGGTGGCCCCACCCACAGCACCGCGTCGAAGCCCTTCCGGCGGATGTCGGGCAGCCACCCGAAGGCGGCCTGGCCGGCCATCGAACCCAGGCTCTCGCCGTAGAGCACCAATTTCGGCCGGTGGTCCGGCGGCAATTGTTGCCAGCGGTCGTGAACCGCGTCGATCAGCATTCGGCCGGAATCCATGGACTTCTGCCGGTCAGCCAGAAACGAGATCCAGCTCGGCAGGTAGGAGACTGCAGACCGACGATCGCGGTGTCGCCGTTGTACATCATCTCCAGCGAACTCGCCGCCACCGGGTCGATCCAGCCGGTGCCGGTGGTCGGCGCGATGACCAGCACTTTGCGGGTGAACGCCCGGTGCGCTCGAGTTCTCCGAGGAGCACCTCCAACCGGCCTCGGTCGTCGGGGGCGGTATGCAGCCCGGCATACACCCGGATGGGCTCCTTGGCGGGCCTGCCGTTGAGCCGGGCCAGTTCGGCTGCATGCGGACCGGTGGCGACGAAGTCGCGGCCTTGGTATCCCAGCGTACTCCCACGGCGCCAACGATGCTGGGCTGCCGGACTTTTCTGCAAGCAGCGGTTGCGACAGACCAACGGGGGTCGCGGGTCTCGCGGCTGGAAGACCGCGTTGGCCCCCGCGAAGAATCCGCGGACCAGGACACCGTTGATCAACATGATCAGCAGCGCCACAACGATAGACGTGCCGATGAACAGCGCCACCTCGTCGTGCAGGTGCCATCGCCTGATCAGCATCCGGGCCAGCAGCTTGACGGCATCGATGAGCACCCGGAACGTGGACACCAACAGCGCGCCGACAGCGACCGCGACGATCAGCGTGCGCAGGTAGCCCAGGGTGGTCGGGCCCTCGATGCCCATCAGCGCCGACACCTGCCGCTGCCAGGAGGCGGCCGGGATGAGCATCAGCACACAGGCCGTCGGCGCGATCGCGACGACCGCCGCCTTCATCCAGAACAGCACCCGCGCCGGCGGCGGCCACCAGCGGGCACTCCGGAGCACGACACGGTAGGCGGTCTTGCCGATCAGCACGCCCAGGCCGTAGCCGAACGCCGCGTTGACACCGCCGATCAGCCCCTGGAACACCCAGTCCCGCGGCAGCAGCGACGGCGTCAGGGACAGGCAGAAGAACAACGCGCCGAACGCCACCCCGACGAATTTCAGCCGCAGCAGGCTCCACGCCCACACCAGCAGCGGATGCCGCCTGCGGGTTCGGCACTCATCGCAGTAGTGCGGCCAGCACTCCCTCGGACGTGCTGCGCAGCTCTGCCAGGGACACGGTGAACAGACCCTGCACCTCCACCGCGTCCGAACCTTGGTCGACGACACCGATGCGAGTAACCGGCAGGCCCCGCGCCTCGCACATCGACCGGAAGCGACTCTCCTCGGTACGCGGCACGGCTACCAGCACCCGGCCCGCCGACTCAGAGAACAACATGACAAACGCGTCGGCGTCCTCGGGAAGCACGATGCGACAACCTGTTTCGCCGGCAAGCGCCGATTCCACCACGGCCTGCGCCAAGCCGCCTTCGGACAGATCGTGGGCCGCAGACACCAGTCCGTCGCGGGAGGCCGCAGTCAACACATCGGCCAACAGTCGCTCGCGAGCCAGGTCCACCGCGGGCGGCAGCCCGCCCAGATGGTCGGCGGTGACCTGTGCCCATACCGATCCGTCGAATTCGTCACGGGTGTCGCCGAGCAGCATCAGCGTCTCGCCCGGCTCGGTACCCATCGCCGTCGGGATACGCCGGGCGACATCATCGATCACGCCCAGTACGCCCACCACCGGGGTGGGCAGGATCGCCGTCGACCCGGTTTGGTTGTAGAAGCTGACGTTGCCGCCGGTCACCGGAATACCCAGTGCCGCACAGCCGTCCGCCAAACCACGCACCGCCTGGGCGAATTGCCACATCACCCCGGGGTCTTCCGGCGAGCCGAAGTTCAGGCAGTTGGTCACCGCGACCGGCGTGGCGCCGGTGACGGCGACGTTGCGGAAGGCCTCGGCCAGCGCGAGTTGGGCGCCGGTGTAGGGGTCGAGCAGCGTGTAGCGTCCCGACGCGTCGGTCGACAGCGCGATTCCGCGGCCGGTGGACTCGTCGACGCGCAGCACGCCGCCGTCGGCGTGCTCGGCCAGCACGGTGTTTCCGCGCACGTAGCGGTCGTACTGCTCGGTGATGAAGGCACGGCTGCACAGATGCGGACTACCAAGCAGCGCAAGCAAAGTCGCGCGCAGCTCATCGCCGGTGACCGGTCGGGGCAGGCTGCTCGCCCGGTCGGCGTTCAACGCATCCTGCGAATCCGGGCGAGCGACCGGACGCTGGTACACCGGGCCCTCGTGGGCCACCGTGCGGGGCGGCACGTCGACGACCGTCTCGCCGTGCCAGGTGATGCGCAACCGGTCACCGTCGGTGACCTCGCCGATCGTGGTGGCCAACACTTCCCACTTGCGGCACACCGCCATGAAAGCGTCGACGTTCTCCGGGGCGACGACCGCGCACATCCGTTCCTGCGATTCGCTGCAGAGCACTTCGGCCGGGACCATGTTCTTGGTGCGCAGCGGAACGCTGTCCAGCTCGATCACCATACCGCCGTCCCCGGCGGACGCTAACTCCGAAGTCGCACAGGCTATTCCAGCACCGCCGAGGTCCTGGATGCCGATCACCAGGCCTTGCGCATACAACTCCAGGCAGCACTCGATGAGCACCTTCTCCATGAACGGGTCACCGACCTGAACCGACGGCAGCTTTTTGCGACCCGACCCGGACTCGTCGCCGCCGAACGTCTCCGACGCCAGCACCGACACCCCGCCGATGCCGTCAAGCCCGGTCCGCGCCCCGAACAGGATGATCTTGTTGCCTGCGCCGGAAGCGAACGCCAGATGGAGGTCCTCCTGCCGCAGCACGCCCACGCACAGTGCGTTGACCAATGGGTTGCCGCCGTAGCAGGCGTCGAAGACGGTTTCGCCGCCGATGTTGGGCAGGCCCAGCGAGTTGCCGTAGCCCCCGATCCCGCGCACCACGCCGTCGAGCACTCGGCGGGTATCCGGGGCGTCCGCCGCCCCGAACCGCAGCTGGTCCATCACGGCCACCGGCCGCGCGCCCATCGCCATGATGTCGCGGACGATGCCGCCGACCCCGGTGGCAGCGCCCTGGTAGGGCTCGACGTAGGACGGGTGGTTGTGCGATTCCACCTTGAAGGTGACCGCCCAGCCGTCGCCGATATCGACCACGCCGGCGTTCTCCCCGATACCGGCCAGCATGCCGGCCCGCATCTCGTCGGTGGTGGTCTCACCGAAATACCGCAAGTGGACCTTGGACGACTTGTAGGAGCAGTGCTCGCTCCACATCACCGAGTACATGGCCAGCTCGGCATCGGTCGGACGGCGGCCCAAGGTGTCGCGGATCCGCTGATATTCGTCCTCTTTGAGGCCCAGTTCGCGGAACGGTTGCGGCTGATCAGGCGTGGCAGCGGCCTGCTCGACGGTATCGACCGCTTGAGTGAGCCCGGATGTCACGGGGACAGTCTAGATTGGCGGCCCCCGGACCACCGACGACACGAGCCACCGGGCCTTGACGGGCTAGTGCCCGCTGACGACGCAGAACGCGTTCCCGTCGGGGTCGGTCAAAACTACCCAGCGGAAGTTGTCGCCGATGCTGTGCCGGCCGACCTCGGTGGCGCCGGCGGCGGTCAGGCGAGAAACTTCGGCATCCACGTCAGCCGCGCTGAAATCGAGGTGAACCCGGTTCTTGCCCGGCGTGGGGTCGGGAACCTTCTGGAAGCCGAGCCGCGGCCCTTCGGGCCGGGTCACCGCGAAGAACTCACCGGGGAGCAATTCCTGGGCCTGGCCGTCGAAATGCTCGGCCCACCAATCGGCCAGCTTCGCGGGATCGCTGCTATCGAATGTGACCATCTCTACCTTGAGTGCCATACGTCTGAGCCTATTACCGACGGCAATGACCTCCGAGGTAATTGCGGATGCGCAGGGGCCGAGACAGGCTTGCAGCGACGCGCTGCGCCGAAGCGCCCGATCCGTGGAGGAACCATGACCGAGATCCAATCTGCCTCTCCTGCAATGAAGTTCAGCGCCGAGATGTGGGCGGCGTTTTGGGCGGCGCCCGCCATGTCCCGCGGGGTGGACATCCTGGCCGACGACATCGTCGGCTACTGGCCCGGCGACCTGGAGCCGGTGCGGGGAGTCGAGGCGTACACGACAAAGATCGCCGACCTGCTGGCCGCCGCTCCGGATCTGCAGCTTGAACTCGTCGACAGCGCCACAGTTCCGGGCGCCGCCGAGGGCGAGCAGTTGATCTTCCTGCACTATGTCGGGCACGGGACCGGCCCGCAGGGACCATTCGAGATACGCGGGCTCGACCGGGTCCGCACCCGCAACGGCATGGTGGTGGAGAACGTGATCCGCTACGAGCCGGTCGTCGTCGCGCAGGGTGAGCCCGCAGGCGCTCAGCCGGGCGACAAGAATGCCCGCAACGCTGCCGCGTAAGCGGCGACGTCGTCGGCGCCCATGAACTCCCGTGCCGAGTGCATGGCCAGCTGCGGGGCGCCGACGTCGACCGTCGGGATGCCGGTCCGAGCCGACGTCAGCGGGCCGATCGTCGAGCCACAGGGCAGATCGGCGCGGTGTTCGTAGCGTTGCAGCGGCACCCCGGCCTGCTGGCAGGCCAGCGCGAACGCGGCGGCGGTGCGGCCGTCGGTGGCGTACCGCAGATTCGGGTGCACCTTGAGCACCGGGCCACCGTTGATCGCGATGAGGTGCCCGGGCTCGTGCCGCTCCGGGTAGTTGGGATGAGTGGCGTGCGCCATGTCTGCCGAGGCCACGATCGATCCCGGTAGCCGCCGCAGATAGTCCTCCCGTCCGCCGCCACCGGCCAGCACGATGCGTTCCAGCGTCGTCGCGAGCAGCTCGGAGTCAGCGCCGTGATCGGAGGTGGACCCGACCTCCTCGTGGTCGAACAAGGCCAGCACCGGCAGGTATTCGCCGGCTGGGGCGTCGAGAAGCGCCTCCAGCCCCGCATAGCAGGAGGCCTGGTTGTCCAGCCGCGGCGCACTGACGAACTGATCAGCCAGGCCCGACAGCGTCGACGGGGTCAGGTCGTGGGTCATCAGATCGGCGCCGAGCACGTCATCGGGATCGACGCCGGCCTGCTCGGCGACGTAGCCGACGAACGAGCGGGTTGGGTCGCCGGCGCCCCACACGGCGTTGACGTGGCGCTGCGGATCCAGCGTGAGCGATTTGCGGTCCTCTGCCAGGTGGATCGCCAACTGCGGCACGCGCAGGATCGGGGCGTCGATCCGCACCAGTCGATGAGCGACACCGCCACCGTCGCGGATGGAAAGCCGCCCGCTGACGCCCAGATCACGGTCCAGCCAGGAGTTCAGCCAGACACCCCCGTAGGGCTCCAGCGCTACCACCTGCCACCCCACCACCTCACGGTCGGGGTGCTGCTTGACGCGCAGATTAGGGCTATCGGTATGACCGCCGATGACCCGGAACGGCCGGCCGCCGGTATCGGTCCCGCTGTCCCAGGCCACCAGCGACCCGGCGCGCACGGTGAAGAACTTGCCCGCCGCGGGCCAACGGTCTGCCTCGGCCAGCTCGGTGTAACCGGCGGTGCTCAGCCTGGACGCCACCGTGGCACAGACGTGAAACGGCGACGGGGACGCGTCGATGAATTCGCACAAGCCTCGCGCCGTGGCCGTCATGTAGCCATCTTTTCATCACGGGATTATCTGAAACCCGCGGGCACGTTAGGGTCGAAGCCGTGCCCTCAGAGCCCTCGGCGCAGCCGCAACCCGTTCTCGCTCTCCTGACACCGGCCGCGATCTTCCTGGTGGCCACCATCGACGAGGGCGGCGAGGCGACGGTGCACGACGCGCTGCCAGACATCTCCGGATTGGTCCGGGCGATCGGATTCCGCGATCCCACCAAACACTTGTCGGTGATCGCCTCGATCGGCTCCGAGGCCTGGGACCGGTTGTTCACCGGCCCGCGTCCCGCCGAGCTGCATCCGTTCGTCGAGCTGAACGGTCCGCGGCATGCTGCGCCGGCCACGCCCGGCGATCTGTTGTTTCATATCCGGGCCGAGTCGCTGGACGTCTGTTTCGAGCTGGCCAATCGCATCCTGAAGTCGATGGCGGGCGCGGTGACCGTTGTCGACGAAGTGCACGGCTTCCGGTTCTTCGACAACCGCGATCTGCTGGGTTTCGTCGACGGGACCGAAAACCCCGACGGTGCGCTGGCGGTCTCCGCGACCACCGTCGGCGACGAGGATCCCGATTTCGCCGGCTCCTGCTATGTGCACGTGCAGAAGTACGTGCACGACATGGCGGCGTGGGACTCGCTGTCGGTCACCGAGCAGGAGAACGTGATCGGCCGGACCAAGCTGGACGACATCGAGCTCGACGACAACGTGAAGCCGAGCAACTCACATATCGCGCTGAACGTCATTACCGACGACGACGGCACCGAGCTGAAGATCGTGCGCCACAACATGCCGTTCGGCGAGCTCGGCAAGGGCGAGTTCGGCACGTATTTCATCGGGTATTCGCGCGACGCCTGAGGTCACCGAACAGATGCTGCGCAACATGTTTCTCGGTGACCCGCCGGGCAACACCGACCGCGTGCTGGACTTCTCGACCGCGATCACGGGTGGACTGTTCTTCTCCCCTACCGTCGACTTCCTCGACGATCCACCGCCGTTGCCGAGTTCACCGGCAGCGGCCCCGGCGGTGGTTACCGTGCCCGCGAATGGCTCGTTGGCGATCGGCAGTTTGAAAGGAACCCGGCAATGAACAACCTCTACCGCGATCTTGCGCCGATCACCGAAGAGGCCTGGACCGACATCGAATTGGAAGCAACGCGGACGTTCAAGCGTCACATCGCCGGACGCCGAGTCGTCGATGTGAGCGAGCCGGGCGGCCCGACGACGGCGGCGGTCAGCACCGGACGTCTGGTCGAGGTGAAGGCACCCTCCGACGGCGTCATCGCGCAACTGCGTGCCAGCAAACCGCTTGTGCGGCTTCGGGTTCCGTTTACGCTGTCCCGCGGCGAGATCGACGACGTGGAGCGCGGGTCGCAGGACTCCGACTGGGACCCGGTCAAGGAGGCCGCCAAGAAGCTGGCGTTCGTCGAAGACCGCGCCATCTTCGAAGGTTATAAGGCCGCGTCGATCGACGGCATCCGCAGCTGTAGCTCGAACCCGCCGCTGAAACTGCCCAAGGAAGTTGGCCGCTTCCCCGACGTCATCTCGCAGGCGTTGTCCGCGCTGCGACTGGCCGGTGTCGACGGCCCGTACACGGTGCTGCTGTCGGCCGACGCCTACACCAAAGTCAGCGAGACAACCGAACACGGCTATCCGATCCGCGAGCACATCCGCCGGCTGATCGACGGCGACATCATCTGGGCGCCCGCCATCGACGGCGCGTTCGTGCTCACCACCCGCGGCGGTGACTTCGACTTGCAGCTGGGCACCGACGTGTCGATCGGATACCTCAGCCATGACGCCGACACCGTGCAGTTGTACCTGCAGGAGACGCTGACGTTCCTGTGCTACACCGCCGAGGCGTCGGTCTGCCTCAGCTCGTAACTAGGTCAGCGGTTCACCACCGTCGACCTTCAAGGTCATGCCGGTCATGAAGGTGTTCGTCATCGCGAACAGCACGGCGCCGGCGATGTCGTCCGGCGTTCCGATGCGCCGCGCCGGGTTGCGGGAACCGATGTGTTCGAAGTAGTCCCGCTTGCCCTCTGCGCCAAGCGAATCCCAGGCGCCGGTGTCGATGACACCCGGCGAGATGGCATTGACCCGTATCGGGGCGAGCTCGACCGCCAGCCATCGGGTGAGGAAATCGACAGCGCCGTTGGTGATTCCGACGCCGAGGTAGCCGACGTTGAGCTTGAAGGCGTGCACGCCGGAGAACAGGACGAACGAGCCGCCCGGGTTGATCTGCCTCGCAAAGTATTTGGCGAGCATGGTGGGGCCGATGACCTTGGTGTCGAAGGACATCCGCAGATTCTCGCGCTGCAGGTCCGCCAAGTTCCCGCGGGCCCGGGCCGAGGCGGTCGACACCACGTGGTCGAGAGGGCCCACCCGCTCGGCGAGCGCGGCGATCGACGTGTCGTCGGTAATGTCCACGACCTCAGCGCTGATCCCGGGGTCGGCGATGTCGTCGTAGGCGCCGGCCAGTTTGGCTTTGTCTCGTCCGGCGACGACGACTCGGGCTCCCTCTGATCGCGCCAGCAGGGTGATCGCGCGCGCGATCCCACTGCCGCGGCCAACCACCAGCACTGTCTGATCCCGCAACGCGTTACCCATCGACAGCTACTCCTTTGGCTCGCTTGCTCGGAATGGGTTGGATAACCCAGATTATGCACACACAGTGCCACGAGGGTCAACGCCGCGCGAAACCGAAGACGTCGCCCCGAGCCCTTGCGCGGCAATTGCACCGGGCACATAATGGGATGTACAACCCAAAAAGTAATTATCGTCGCCGACCTCAGGAGGAATAACTCATGCCGACTGTTCATCACCGCTACCTCACCGTCGACGGTCACCA
The DNA here is from genome assembly GCA_963791535.1 of uncultured Actinomycetota bacterium. Lineage (GTDB taxonomy): Bacteria > Actinomycetota > Actinomycetes > Mycobacteriales > Mycobacteriaceae > Mycobacterium. Next base: position 9,799 of record CAWBSW010000025.1, read on the forward strand.
GCTGTTCTTCCGAGAAGCCGGCGATCCGCACGCGCCCGCGCTGGTACTCCTGCACGGCTTTCCGACTAGCTCGTACATGTTCCGCGACTTGGTTCCCGCGCTCGCCGATCGCTACCACGTGCTCGCGCCGGATCATTTGGGATTCGGTCTTTCCGACGCGCCCTCGGTGGAACAGTTCGACTACACATTCGATGCTCTGACCGCGTTGACGCAAGGCCTGTTGCGCGCGTTGAAGATCGATCGGTACGCGATGTACGTCCAGGACTACGGTGCTCCGATCGGATGGCGGCTGGCGCTCGCCGACCCGGGCGCGATTACGGCGATCATCAGCCAGAGCGGCAACGCGTACAACGCGGGATTCGTGGAGAGCTTCTGGAAGGTCGTCACGGCCTATCAGACCGAGCAGACCGCCGAGACCGAGGGCGCGGTACGGCAATTCCTCACCTTGGACGCCACCCGCTGGCAATACGTCACCGGCGTGCCGGACGAGACGCTGGTCAATCCGGAATCCTGGCATCACGACTATGCGCTGATCTCGCGGCCCGGCAACGACGAAGTGCAGCTCAAGCTGTTGCGTGACTATGCCACCAACTCGCCGCAATACCCCCGTGTGCACGAGTACTTCCGCGCCAGCAAGGTGCCACTGTTGGCGGTGTGGGGTCGCGGCGACGAGATATTCGGTCCGGCCGGCGCACAGGCTTTCGCCGGGGACTTACCCGACGCCGAAATCCATCTGCTCGACGGCGGGCATTTCTTGCTGGAGTCGGCGCTGGACGAGGTGACCGGGCTGATCCGCGGCTTCCTCGCCAAAGTGCATCGCCGCTGCCTGACGACACACCGCGCACTCGTATGGGTTGAACGTCCCATAATTGCCGATGCACGGCGTTAACCTGACGTTATGGTTCAGGCCGATCTGCAAGACGACCGGCGTTTGACCGCCAAGGGTCGCGCCACCCGCGACCGGATTGTGAAGGTCGCCGCCGAGCTGATTCTCAGCGACGGCCTCTCGGCGTTGAACATGGACGCTCTGCGCAAGGCCGCATCGGTGAGCGGCTCGCAACTCGCGCACTATTTCACCGACAAGCGGGCGCTGATCCGCGCGGTCGTCGCACGCCAGATCGACGTGGTGCTGGACTTTCACCGCCAGCCCAAGCTTCAGTGCGCTTGATACCTTCGACGACTTCGAGCGCTGGATCGATCTGAACATGCGTTATCTGCGACGCATCGGCTACTCCGGCACGCCCACCTACCACGCGCTGGCCGGACAACTCGGCAAGTCCGACACCGCAACACGCGAGACGCTGGCGGCGGGCTACCGGCAATGGATCGCGTTGCTGCAGCACGCGATCCAACGGATGAAGGATCACGGCGTTCTGGTCGCACGCGCCGACCCGCGAGAGTTGGCCTTGGTCATCGTCAGCGCTCACCAGGGCGGCGCCACGTTGGCGTTCACGTATCGGGCGGAGTGGCCGCACGCCGATGCCGTGCGCTTCGCGGTCAACTACTTGCGCATGTTCGCCACCGACCCCGCCGAGCGGGTCCCCCGCCCGCCGCGGCGTCCCCGCGGTCGGCGCAAAGCCGCCCAACCTGCCTGATCCGAGCCGAGAGGGGGCGGCAACGTGCCCGACGACACCACAGCGCGGTTTACCCGCAAGGGACGCGCGACTCGGGCACGCATCGTCGACGTCGCCGCCAAGCTGATGTTCCAGCGCGGCGTTGCCGGCACCAGCATTGACGAGGTGCGCAACACGGCGGCCGTCAGCGGATCGCAGATCTCGCACTACTTCCACGACAAACGCGATCTGACCCGCAAGGTCATCGGCGCGCGCAGCGACGACGTGCGGGAGTTTCACAGTCAGCCACGGCTGGGCGCCCTGGACAGCTTCGAAGCGCTGCACGCGTGGGCCGAGGCGAACATTGCCGACATCAACGCCGTCTACCGTCAGGGTGGATGCGTATACGGTTCGCTGGCAGGGGAGTTGGTTGAAGCCGACGCCGAGATCCACGGCGATCTCGCTGCCGGCTACGACCGATGGATTCGAGTTATTTCGCACCGGACTCACCGAAATGCGCCGGCGCGGCGATCTACGTCCCGACGCCGACCCCCGACACCTGGCAGCCTCGCTGGTCGCCGCGCATCAGGGCGGCGCCCTGGTCACCTACATCACCGATGACCCAGAACCGCTGCGCGCAGCGGTGAATGCTGCCGTCGAGTATGTGCGGTCGTTCGCACCCACCTCGGCGGCCCGCAAATCCCGCGGGCCCGCTCGCCGCAAGCCCACGGGCTGATCGGCGCAGACCTCGGGCCGTAGACATATCTGGGTTGTCTGGCCCATAATAATGGGCGGATCGTCCCAATCTGCAGACAGGGAAGGCAGGCACGTCATGTCCGTCGCGGAGTCCGCACAGCCCGCACTCCCCACCGCACCCGCGGTTGTCCGCGAACGATCGGGCGGCGAAACCATGCGCGCAATCGTGCTGGAGAAGTTCGGCGGGCTCGACAGCCTGGTCTACACCGACATCCCCAAGCCGCTGCCGAGGGACGGCGAGGTCGTCATTCAGGTCCGCGGATTCGGGCTCAACCACGCCGAACTGCACATGCGCCGAGGGGAATGGGCGGAGGCCGCCGAAGTCAGCGGCATTGAATGCGTCGGCATCGTCGACTCTTGTCCAGGCCGAGAGTTCCCGGTCGGAGCCAAGGTGGCCGCCCTGATGGGCGGGCTGGGCCGCACCATCAACGGCAGTTATGCCGAATACACGAGGGTGCGCGCGCCGAACGTCGCTCTGATCGAGTCCGAACTGCCGTGGTCGAAGTTGGCGGCGCTGCCGGAAACCTACGCGACCGCGTGGACGTGCCTTTTCCGTAACCTCAAACTCTCCGCCGGACAAACCGTCGTAATCCGTGGCGCGACCTCGTCGTTCGGCCAGGCCGCGGTCAAGATGGCGGTCGCGGCAGGTGCACGCGTGATCGCCACCGCGCGCAGGCGCGAGCGGTTCGGCATGCTGGAGGCACTCGGCGCCGCGCGCGTCGAGCTGGAGTCACGAACGCTGGCTGCCAGCATCGCGGAAGCCAAGCAGATCGACGCGGTCCTCGACTTGGTCGGCAACAGCACCATCCTGGACTCGCTGGACATGCTTCGCCGCGACGGCGCCGCCTGCCTGGCGGGATGGCTGGGCGGCCTGGACCCGATCGGCGACTTCAACCCGCTGCTGCGGATGGCCAGCGGGGTGAATTGGTCCTTCTTCGGCAGCTTCGTGTTCGGCAGCCCCGGCTTCCCGCTGTCCGACGTGCCGCTGCAAGACATCGCCGCGCAGGTCGCCGACGGCCGGCTTGAAGCAACCCCGGAACGTCTTCTCCTTCGACGACATCCGCGAGGCGCACCGCGTCATGGAAGCCGGTGAAGCCGGCGGCAAAATGGTCGTCGTGATGGAATAGTCGTCAGCACTGAATAGTGCTCCGGCCGAATGGATTTTGGACACGGCAACCACGAATCAGTGGCGTGTTAGATGATGGGAAGATGACTGCCGCTCCTTCAGTTCTGGTCTTCGACGTGAACGAGACGCTCATCGATATCGAATCCATGGCACCACTTTTCGAGCGGGTCTTTGGTGATCCACAAGCGATGCGGGAGTGGTTCAATCAGCTCGCCATGTACTCGATGACCGCAACGCTCTCGGGGCATTACGTCGATTTCTTCACCCTTGGCCAGGGAGTACTGCAGATGCTGGCAAGCACCCACCGCCTGGCCATCACCGAGGACGACGTGCACGCACTGAAGGACAGCATGCTGACCATGCCGGCCCACGCCGATGTCGAAGATGGGCTGACAGCGCTGCGCGACACCGGTTTTCGCCTGGTTACACTGACAAATTCGCCACCCAATCCCGCCGGGAACAGCCCGTTGGAACACGCCGGGCTATCCCACTTTTTCGAGCGAACATTCAGTGTCGAGGCTTGCCGCGCGTTTAAACCCGCGGCGACGGTGTACCGCTACGTGTGCAAGGAACTGGCGGTGGTCCCCGAGGAATGCATGATGGTCGCCGCCCACGTGTGGGACACCATCGGTGCGCAATCTGCCGGATTCACCGGCGCGCTGATCGCCCGCCCCGGCAATGCACCGCTACCGATCGCCGACCTGCCGCAGCCCACGATCATCGCCAATGATCTGCGCGAGTTCGCCCGGCACCTCACAAAACGGGCGCACCAGACGTCTACCGAGTAGATAGCAATTGCGACCACTTCCGGAGGAGCGCCATGTCTACCACAGCCGCCACGATTTCCACTCGCCACGTCATCGTCGACTCACCGATCGGAGCGTTGACGCTCGTGCGCAACGAAGACGGCCTCACCGGCCTGTATTACCCCGGCCATTGGACCCGCCCGGACCGTAATTCTTTTGGGCCGCGGGTCTCGAATAACGATCACGGCTTTGATGAGGCCATCGCCCAGCTGACCGAGTACTTCGCCGGCGAGCGTTACGATTTCGACCTGCCGCTCAAGCCGCGTGGCAGCAACCACGCGCAGCAGGTCTGGCGGCTGCTCGCCCAGATCCCGTACGGCCACACCACCACCTACGGGGAGCTGGCGCACAGGGTCGGTGGCGGCGTCGGCGCACGCGACATCGGCGGCTTTGTGGGCAGCAATCCGCTGTCGATCTTGATCCCCTGCCATCGTGTGATCGGAGCAGGCGGCAAACTCACCGGATACGCCGGCGGCCTGGACCGCAAGCGATACTTGCTCGAGCTGGAAAAGGCGATACCCGCCTCACCTCAGCCGTTGTGGTAGCCGCCGGTGATGAAGCCGCCATTCGAGAAGGTTGTCGCGCAGCACGGGGCCACCGTGCTGCGGGTGGTACGTGCGGTCCTCGGCCACGCCGACGCCGACGACGCGTGGTCCGACACGTTCTTGGCGGCGATGAAGGCCTACCCAGACCTACCGGCCGATGCCAACCTCGAGGCGTGGCTGGTTACCATCGCACACCGCAAAGCGATCGACATCCACCGCGCGACGTCCCGGCGGGCGATACCGATCCCGGACACACCGGATACGCCGTCGCGCGACCACGCCGACGATTGTCACCTTGACCTGACCCAGGCGGTCGCCGCGTTGCCAACCAAGCAACGTCAGGCGGTGGCCTACCACTATCTGGCCGGCCTGCCCTACGCCGAGATCGCCACGCTACTCGACACCAGCGCGGCTGCCGCCCGGCGCGCGGCCGCCGACGGTATCGCCGCGCTGCGACGTGCCCACGCGCACAACCAAGTTGGCACATCACACAAATCGGAGCCCACTCATGACCACAGTTGACCTCGCCGCGCTCTATCCGGTCGACGACGATGACATCACCCGCCTGCACGCCCGGCTGGCAGCGGCCGCCGACCGGGACGACCTTCTCGACGTCGCTTACCGGACGGTCGACTCACCCGTCGGCGCACTGCTGATCGCCTCGACACCCGTCGGGCTGGTGCGGTTGGCCTTCAGCAGCGAGGGACATGACGCGGTGTTGCAGAGCCTCGCCGACCGCATCAGCCCTCGACTGCTGCACGCGCCGGTGCGGCTCGATGCCGTCGCGCGCCAACTCGACGAGTATTTCTCCGGGCGACGCCGCGCCTTCGACGTCCCGCTGGATTGGCAGCTCTCCAAGGGATTTCGCCGTGTGGTCCTGGGCCACCTGGCGGTCGACGTCGACTATGGCACCACCGCAAGCTACGGCACGCTGGCGCGACTTTCCGGTTCTCCCAAGGCTGTTCGCGCCGTCGGGAACACCTGCGCGACCAATCCGATACCGGTCGTAGTGCCCTGCCATCGGGTCGTCCGCGCCAACGGCGCCTTGGGCGGCTACCGCGGTGGGCCGGCCGCCAAACGGGCCCTGCTCGACCTGGAAGGTGTCGCCTGATAGTCAGCCGGTCTGGTTCGACCGGTCGAATTCGACGAGGCGCCCCTGCATCGACGGGTAGGCGGTGGCTGCCCGCGGAGGCACACCCTCGCGGACGTTTTCCGCGACCTCGACCGCGGCATCGATGGCGGCCCGGAATGGCAGGGATCCGGTGCTGACCCGGCGCACGCCCAAATCCGCCAACTCGGCCAGGCTGAGCTGCGGCACCACAAGCACATTGACGGGAACCGGGATCTCGGCGGCCAGCTGACGTAGGTCGGACGGCTCCGACGTACCTGGGACGAATATCCCGTCGGCACCGGCCTCGACGTAGGCTTCGGCTCGCCTCAACGTGGCTGAGACGTTGGCATCCTGATTGAGCCAGTAGGTGTCGACTCTGGCGTTGACAAACACCTCGGGTGAACGCTTCTTGATCGCAGCCACTTTCGCGGCATGGGCCTGCGGGCTGATCAATTCCTCGTCCGTGCTGTCCTCGATGTTGATGCCGGCCGCGCCAAGGCCCGCGACGTAGTCGGCCACGAGCTCGGGATCATCGTCGTACCCGTCCTCGACGTCGGCGGAGACGTAGAGCGGTACGTTCCGAAGCTGCGAAACCAACCTGCTGGTCGGCTCCTTGCTCGAGCGCCCCCCGTCCGGATGCCCGGCGGTCGCGGCGACGCCGAAGCTGGTGGTACCAACCGCGCGATACCCCGCCTCGTAGAAGGCGAGCGCAGAGGACACATCCCACGCGTTGGGCAACAGCAATGGCTGGTCGGCGTAGTGCAGGTCGCGAAAGCTCATAGATTCGACCCTACTGGCTAGGTCCGAGAGATTTTGGGTTACACGACCCATTCAGCCGTGCTTTCCGACGATCAGCGAACTGTGGCTGAGACTTCTTGAGGCCTATCGGGATTCGTCGGCGTGATCTGGGCGAGGGTCGCCGAGCTCGGCCCGGATGGCGCCCCAGGGGTCGGCGTAGCGGCCCGGCGTATTTCGGTAGGCGGCCCGTCGTTTGAGTAACTGCCGGACCACAGGTCCGACCAGGCGCGTCGGGTAGCGCCGCCAGCCGGCGGCGGCGTGCATCTCCGCGAGCATGTCCGGCCAGGAGTGCTGCTGGAATGACAGCGCCTGCTGGGCGCGGGCGGCGTCCATCCAGTCGGTGACGAACCAGTCTTCGTCGCTGTCAGGGTCGCCGGGCCGGCCGGCGGGCAAGACGTCCGACAGGCCTCTCGCTGCGGCCAGCGCGAGGCCGATGTCTTTCTGCCGGTGCAGGTGCGACTCGTCACCGCCGATCAGCAGGATTTCACCCGCAACGTCGGCAGTGGTCGCGGCGGCGAAACGCGGCCGCGACGTCGCGGACGTCGACGGTGTGCAGGCGCCCGTCGGTGGGCAGCGCACTTTCGAAGAACAGCGCGTCTCCGGTGAACGGCATCGCGCCCGGCTCGACACTGATCACGCCGCCCAGGCGCAGGATTACCCAGTCCAGATCCGAGGACAGACATGGGCTCTCGGCCTCGACCTTATGCGCGCCGTAGAGGTCCGACGGCCGCAGCGGTGAGTCCGCGCGGAGCAGCCCGTGGTGTCGATGCGGATTGCGGGCGCCGTACACGGCGTTGCTCGAGGCCTGGACGAAGCGCGGAGGATGCGGGCTTGATTCGGCGGCGCGCAGCAACGCCACGGTCGCGTCCACGTTGACGCGACGCCCGAGTTCGGGGTGGCGATAGATCGCCGGCGGGATGACCGCGGCCAGGTGAATGATCACCTCGGTGACACCTCGGCGATCAGCCGCTCCACGTCAGGCTGGGTCGATCAGGTCCGCCCAGCGGGCCTCGGCACCCGCGGGCAGGGACGCGGCCGCTTTGCGTTGTGCGGCGGTGCCGAGGTCGGTGGCGACCACGCGGTGGCCGTCGGCGACCAGCCTGCACACGGTCTGCGATCCGACCAGCCCGAATCCGCCTGTGACAAGCACCTTTTCGGCCATCTGCCCCCCAAATGCGCGATCGACCTGCAGCGACGGATATGCCATTCTCCAAAAATGAGAGTAGCATATGTCGTGCGGACGCTGAAGTTTGGGAACGATGGCACTGGTAATCCTGGCAACAGGACGATCGGCGAAAACTTGAGGGCGAAGCATGACGGGCAGCGGCACTGAAGCGGCGGACAATTACGAGACGGCCAAATGGGATCCGTCGTTCACCCAACAGCTCAGGAACGTGGTCGCGCCGGTAGTCAACCGGTGGTTTCGCGCCGACGTGCGCGGCCTGAATAACATCCCGGAGGCCGGCGGCGCGCTGGTGGTGTCGAACCACTCGGGCGGCATGATGACGCCAGATGTGTTTATCTTCGCCTCGGCCTTCTACGACGCCTTCGGTTACCACCGCCCGGTGTACACGTTGGCGCACTACGGTGTGTTCCTCGGTCCGCTGGACGGGTGGCTGCGCCGCGCCGGAGTCATCGAGGCAAGCCGGGAGAACGCCGCCAAGGCGTTGCACTCGGGTGCGGTGGTCCTGGTGTTCCCTGGCGGTGACTACGACTCCTACCGACCGACGTTGAGCGAGAACACCATCGACTTCAACGGCCGCACCGGCTACGTCAGGACCGCCATCGAAGCCGGTGTGCCGATTGTGCCGACCGTGTCGATCGGCGGGCAGGAAACCCAGCTGTTCCTGACGCGAGGCAACTGGCTGGCGCGCAAGCTGGGGCTGACCAAAGCACGGATGGACATCCTCCCGGTGAGCGTCGGGTTCCCGTTCGGCCTGAGCGTGATCTTCCCGCCGAACCTGCCGCTGCCCGCCAAGATCGTGACCGAGGTGCTCGAGCCGATCGACGTCACCGCTCGCTTCGGCGGACGACCCCGACATCGAAGAGGTCGACGCCCACGTGCGCTCGGTGATGCAGACCGCGCTCAAACGCCTTGCCCGCCAGCGGCGGTTCCCCGTCCTGGGCTGAATCGGCCAATCCGGCGAAACTCCCATGTCTTAAGTGGTTGCATGGACCCGTCGGTGGGTCATCGCACGATGCTGCAAAAGGCAGGTGGGCGCGTGAAAAGACTCAACGGTATGGACGCCATGCTGCTCTACAGCGAGACGCCGAACCTGCACACGCACACGTTGAAGGTGGCGGTCATCGACGCCTCCAACAGAGAGGCTTTCGACGGCGAATTCAACTACGAGGCTTTCCGGGGCCACCTGCGCCGCCGGCTGCACCTGTTGGACCCGTTACGCTACAAGCTCGTCGATATCCCGTGGCGGCTGCATCACCCGATGTGGCTGGAGAACTGCGAGGTCGACCTGGATTACCACCTCCGGCGGGTGCGGGTGCCGTCGCCCGGCGGCCGCCGAGAACTCGACCAAGTCATCGGCGAAGTTGCCTCGACGCCCCTGGACCGGAGCCGCCCGCTCTGGGAGTTTCATTTCGCCGAAGGTCTGGCCGGGGATCGGTTCGCCGTGATCGGCAAGGTGCATCACGCGCTGGCCGACGGCGTCGCCTCGGTCAACCTGTTGGCGCGGGCGATGGATCTCAAGGACGCACCGACCGACGAACGCGACAACGACGACGCCGGCCTGGAACCGACAACCGGCGATCTGCTGCGCGCCGCCGGACGCGATCACGTCCGGCAAATCGCGGAGCTCCCCGGGCTGCTGCGAGACGCGACGATCGGGTTCACCCGGGTGCGACGCCGCTCCAAAGAGCGCGGCGACCACCCTGACCTCGCCGCCGCATTCGACGCGCCACCGACCTTCCTCAATCACGTGGTGTCGCCGCAGCGGCGATTCGCCACCGCAGCGTTACGGCTGGCCGATGTCAAAGCGACCGCCAAGGAGTTGGGTATCACGATCAACGACCTGGTGCTCGCGGTGGCGGCCGGTGGATTGCGAAACCTGTTGCTACGCTACGACGGCAACGCCGACCGGCCGATCATCGCATCGGTGCCGACCGCCACCGACAGGTCGGACCGGGTCACCGGCAACGAGATCAGCGGCCTGTCGATTTCGTTGCCGGTACACGTCGCCGACCCCGCCGAGCGGGTGCGGCTGGTGGCGCTGGCGACCCGGATCGCCAAGGAAGACCACGAAATCCTCGGCCCCCGCCTCTACGGCCAACTGATGGCCTACCTACCGACGGCGTTCGCCCCGGCGGCATTTCGGTGGTTGGGTCATCGCGACGCGCCAAACAAGATGATGAATGTGGCCGTCTCCAGCGTGGCCGGGCCGCGTGACCGCGGCCACTTCGGCGGCGCCCCGGTCAGCGAGATCTATTCGACCGGCGTGCTCTCCCCCGGCGCCCCGGTCAACATCACCGTATGGAGCTACGTCGACCAGCTCGGCGTGGCGGTTCTCACCGACGACCAGACCTTCAACGATCCGCATGAAGCGACCGACGCGCTCATCGAAGCATTCGCCGAATTACGCAGTGCCGCAGGCCTTTCAGACCAAGAAAGCGAGCTCAGTCTGGCGGCTGATCAAGCGTTGCGCTGACCCGTCACTACGCAGCCAGAACAGCGTCCAGCGCCGAATAGAACAAACCGAGCCCGTCGTCGGACGGCCCGGTCAACGCCTCGATCGCATGCTCGGGGTGCGGCATCAGCCCGACCACACGGCCGTTGGCTGAGCTGACACCCGCGATGTCGCGCAGCGAGCCGTTCGGGTTGTCGTGGTAGCGGAATACCACTCGGCCTTCGCTTTCCAACTCGTCGAGCACGTCGGCGGACGCCACGTAGCGGCCCTCACCCGACTTCAACGGGATCAGCAGGTCGGCGTCGGGCTCGAACCGCGACGTCCACGCCGTCGCCGTCGACGCCACCCGCAGCCACACATCGCGGCAGACGAAATGCAGGCCGGCGTTTCGGGTAAGCGCGCCGGGTAGCAACCCAGCCTCGCATAACACTTGAAAACCGTTGCAAATACCCAGAACCGGTAACCCACGGCCGGCAGCCGCGATGACTTCACCCATCACCGGGGCGAACCGGGCGATCGCACCGCACCGCAGATAGTCGCCGTAAGAGAACCCGCCCGGCACCACCACCGCCTCGACGCCCTTGAGGTCGGCGTCGGCGTGCCACAGGCTGACTGCCTCGGCGCCGACGACACGCACCGCCCGAGCGGCGTCCACGTCGTCGAGCGTCCCCGGAAAGGTGATGACGCCGATACGGGTCGTCACTGCGGTTCCCGGCTTACTGTCCAGTCTTCGATCACCGTGTTCGCCAACAACGACTCAGCAATCTCGGCTAGTGCCGAATCGTCGATACCGTCATCGACTTCGAGTTCAAACCGCTTGCCCTGCCGCACATCTGAGATGCCAGCATGCCCAAGCCGCCCCAATGCACCGACGATCGCCTGACCCTGCGGGTCGAGAATCTCAGCCTTGGGCATTACGTGCACAACCACCCGGGCCACCCGCGCTCCTCCTACTGATCCGGTTTGCTCGGCCCCAACTCTACCGGTCGATACCGCGACCGCCCTGTTAGCACGAGCCTATGTAGGCCGCGCATACCGGTGCCGTCATAGCGTCCAGAACCTGCGCGTCAGAGATCACCGGCCAGGGCACCTGCGGCGGCTCAGAAGACCACAGCGTCAGCTCGCTGATCGTGCTGTTCTCCGGGTGGGCGACCAGGTAGGTGTGCATGATCACCGGTCCGCTGATCACCGCGGCCAGCCGATTGGGCTCGTCGGTGGTGACCGATGGCGACTCTGCGGCGGCGCCCAGCTGGCAACCGCGCAGCGCGGCAGCGGCCACGCCCAGCGCCGACGACGCGCTCTCGCCACCGCGCGCGGTGTCGCCGCGCCAATGCAGGATTTGAGCCTGCAACTGCCACTGACCTTGGGGATTGGTTACGCTCGCCCGGCCCGCGACCGCCGAGTTGCGGGTGTCCTGCGGGAAGGCGGGAGTCGCGCACACCTCCTCGAACCGGAACCGCGGCGTCGCCGTCCCGGTCATCGGCACCGCAACCCCGGCCGGCGAGGGCCAGCGATATGTCGAGTTGAGCGGTATCCCGGACGGCGAGATCCATGCCGTGTCCGGGATCCGGTCGCATACCGGCGGGCAGGTCTCCTGGTCCGCGTGCGCGGCGACCGACGGCATGCACCCGACAACCAGGCAGCTGGCGATCAGCATCGTGGCCACGACTAGGCGCATGCCAGGCACCCCATGAGCGCACAATCGTAGACATGCAACTCACGCATTTTGGCCATTCCTGTCTACTCGCCGACTTCGGCAACACCACCCTGCTGTTCGATCCGGGAAATTTCTCGCACGGGTTCGAGGGGATCACCGGCCTGTCGGCGATCGTGATCACCCATCAACACCCCGACCACGTCGACACCGCCCGGCTGCCCGCGCTGCTCGACGGCAATCCGGACGCCGCACTCTACGCCGACCCGCAGACCGCCGAGCAGCTCGACGTGCCATGTCAGCCGGTGCAGGTCGGTGACGAGCTCTCGGTCGGCGACCTGACCATCCGCGCACTCGGTGGCCGTCATGCCGTCATCCACCCGGAAATCCCTGTGATAAACAACATCTCGTACCTAGTCGACGACGGCGAGCACCCCGCCAGATTCATGCACCCCGGCGATGCGCTATTCGTCCCGGACGAGCCGGTAGACGTCTTGGCCACTCCGGCGGCGGCACCGTGGATGAGGATCTCCGAGGCAGTCGACTACCTGCGGGCGGTGGCGCCGGCCCGGGCGGTGCCCATCCACCAGGGCATCATCGCCCCGGATGCCCGCGGCATCTACTACGGGCGGCTCACCGAGATGACCAGCGTCGACTTCCAAGTGCTGCCCGAAGAAAGCGCGGTCACCTTCTAGGCGCGAGCAGACGTAAAAGCCCCCGTACGCACGGCGTGTCGGGGGCTTTTGCGCCTGCTCAGCCGGTCAGGCGATGTCGTTTGCGGCCCCGCGGCCGGCGGCCCGACCCGAGAAGATGCAGCCGCCCAGGAACGTTCCCTCCAGCGCCCGGTAACCGTGCACGCCACCGCCACCGAAACCGGCCACCTCGCCCGCCGCATAAAGCCCGTCGAACGGGGTCCCGTCGGCCTTGAGCACCCGTGAATCCAAATCGGTCTCCAAGCCGCCCAACGTCTTTCGCGTCAGGATGTGCAGCTTCACCGCGATGAGCGGCCCGGCCTTCGGGTCCGCCAGGCGGTGCGGAGCGACCACTCGACCCAGCCGGTCGCCCAGATACATACGGGCGGCACGGATCGCGGTGATCTGACCGTCCTTGGTGAACCGGTTGGCGACCTCGCGATCGCGCGCGGTGACCTCTTCGGCCACCGTCGCATAGTCCAGCGGCAGCACATCGGGCAGTTTGTTCATCGCAGTCACCAACTCGCGCAACGAGTTCGCGCTGACGAAGTCGACACCGCGATCGACGAAGGCCTGCACCGGGCCGGGCGGGCCTGACCGTGCCCGCGACGACAGCAGTTGGCGCACGCTGCGCCCGGTCAGGTCAGGGTTCTGTTCCTGACCGGACAACGCGAATTCCTTCTCGATGATCTTGGCGTTCAACACAAACCAGGTGTAGTCAGAGCCCGACTTCGCGATGTACTCCAACGTGCCCAGAGTGTCGAAGCCCGGATACAGCGGTACCGGCAGCCGCTTGCCCGTGGCGTCCAGCCACAGCGACGACGGTCCCGGGATGATCCGGATGCCGTGCAGCGGCCAGACCGGGTCGTAGTTGGTGATGCCCTCGGTGTAATGCCACATCCGGTCGCGGTTGATCACCCGGGCGCCGGCCTTCTCGGTGATTGCGATCATCCGGCCGTCCACGTGGGCGGGCACCCCGCACAGCAGTTGCTCGGGAACCCGGCCCATCCGCTTCGGCCAGTTCGCTCGCACCAGCTCGTGGTTACCGCCGATACCCCCGCTGGTGACGATCACCGCTGGAGCACGAAACTCGAACTGCGCGACGGGCTTTCGCGACGACGGAACACCGCGCGGTTCCGTCGAGGGTTCCAGCACGGTGCCCCGAACCCCGGTCACCGCGTCACCCTCGACGATCAGCTCGTCCACCTGGTGCCGATGCGCGAAACGCACCCTCGACTGGTCCCGCAACCGCCGCGCGAAAATCTCCACCAGCGCCGGGCCGGTTCCCCAGGTGATGTGGAAGCGCGGCACCGAATTGCCGTGCCCCTGCGCGTCGTAGCCGCCGCGCTCGGCCCAGCCCACCAGCGGGAAGATCTGCAAGCCCCTGGCACGCAGCCAACTGCGCTTCTCTCCCGCTGCGAAATCGACGTAGGCATGCGCCCATTGCCTCGGCCAGTAGTCTTCCTGCCGGTCGAACGCCGCGGTGCCGAGCCAATCCTGGAGAGCCAGCTCGTGACTGTCGTGAACGCCTAGACGGCGCTGCTCGGGGCTGTCGACGAAGAACAGGCCGCCGAAAGACCAGAAGGCCTGCCCGCCGAGGTTGGCGCTGTTCTCCTGGTCGACGATCAGCACCCGCAGGCCGCGATCCACCACCTCACAGGCTGCCACCAAGCCCGCCAGGCCAGCACCGACGACGATGACATCAGCGGTATCGCTCATGGCGCTACACAGTAGCGACCCGACCCGTCAGGCGGCGTTGAGAACCGTCTGATCGGCCCGCCACTCATAGACGCTGGGGGCGCAGGCTTGCAGCAATGCCAGGTCCACCGCGTCGAGCATCGCTTGCAGCGGCCCGGGCTTGCGCAGGTGATGCGCCGCGACCGCGACCCGGACGATGCCGTCACGGCGGGCTACCCGCTCGGCGGACAACACCAGCATCCGGCACCACCATGGCTCGGCCAGGAAACCTTCCCCGATGCCTAACACCCGTGCGCGCACGGTCGTCTGCCGGACCAAATCGGTGATCCCATGCAGATCGGCGAGGAGTCGAAAACCATTGTGCGGCAAAGCTGTAACGGTGCCTTCCGATGCCGTCCAACCCGGCGCCGCGAACAGCCGGGTGCGCAGCCCGAGGTGCTCGAGCACCCGGTCGGCGGCCATGATTCGCAGGTTGGCCTCGTGCGCGGGCAGCGCAGCGAACTCGCCGCGCCGTTTCTTGGTGGCGGCCTGGTCATAGCCGTTCAACAGGATCGCGTCACCGGCAGCTCGCCGGCTGGTCAACCACTCGACGGTGTGCGGGTCGCGGTCGAGCCGGTAGCCGCCCTTGAGCCGCGGGGCCACCAGCAGCGACAGCGGCACCGCCCGGCTGTCCATCTGTGCGCAGAACTCGGCGACGTCGTCCAACGTGCGTTCACAGATCCCGGAGACCGAGACGATCAATTTCCCAGACACATCACAATTTTGACGATGCCAGGTGTCCAATTGGTGACATACACGCGGATAACAAGCGTCGATCCGGCCCTGCGACCAGCTAATTCGGTAGCACGGCCTCGATCGCGGCAATAACTTCCGGCGCATCGGGGACCGTCCGCGGACGGAACCGGTTAACCACCTTTCCGCCGGGAGCGATCAGAAACTTTTCGAAGTTCCACTGCACGTCACCGGCCTGCCCGTCGGCGTCCGGCGTCTTGGTCATTTCCGCATAAAGCGGGTGTCGGTCAGGCCCATTGACCTCGGTTTTGGCTAACAGCGGAAACGTCACGCCATAAGTGGTGGAACAAAAGGTTTGGATTTCTTCGGCGGTGCCGGGTTCTTGGCCCATGAACTGATTGCACGGAACTCCAAGGACCGTGAGCCCGCGGTCGCCATAGTCTTTCGCAAGCTGTTCCAGCGCAGCGTATTGCGGTGTCAGGCCACACTTGGACGCCACGTTGACCACCAATACCGCGTGGTCGCTGTAGTCGGCCAGTGACGTCGGACGGCCATCCAGTGTGGTCAAAGCGATCTCGGTCACAGTCATAACCGCCCACGCTACCTCTATCGCATCCGGCGCAAAGTATGTTGGTCAGCTAGCTAGTTTCTCGTTAGGGTGGAGACCATGGTTTCTCCCGCGGCGCCGTCGACCGCGAACATCGAACCGGGCGCCGGCCACCTGCCTGACTATCCTGATGCCCTCGACGCTGGCCTGCTGCGCATCGCCGGTGTCTGCATTCTCGCCTCGGTGATGGCGATCCTGGACGCCACGGTCGTCAGCGTGGCGCAGCGCACGTTCATCGGGGAGTTCGGATCCACTCAGGCCGTCGTCGCTTGGACGATAACGGGTTACACGCTCGGGCAGGCCACCGTCATCCCGCTGGCCGGGTGGGCATCCGATCGGTTTGGCACCAAGCGGCTGTTCTTGGGCGCGACGTTGTGGTTCACCTTGGCGTCGCTGCTGTGTTCGATGGCGTCAAACATCCACGAGCTCATCGCGTTTCGAGTGATACAGGGACTCGGTGGCGGGATGCTGGTGCCGTTGACGTTGATCATCTTGACGCGCGAGGCCGGTCCGCGGCGGCTCGGCCGGTTGATGGCGGTGATGGGTATCCCGATGCTCCTTGGCCCGATGTCCGGGCCGGTCCTCGGTGGCTGGCTGATCGGCGCCTACGGCTGGCAATGGATTTTCCGGATCAACCTGCCGCTGGGGGTGATCCTGCTCATCCTCGCCGCGGTGGTGTTCCACAAGGATCGCCCGACACCGTCGGAGACGTTCGACTTCACCGGCATGGCGCTGCTGTCGCCCGGGTTGGCAACACTGCTGTTCGGGATTTCGTCGGTTCCGCGGCGCGGCACGTTCGCCGACGTCCATGTGTGGATACCGGCGCTCATCGGAATCGCCTTGATCACCGTGTTTGTTCTGCATGCGCTGTACCGTGCCGAGCATCCACTGATCGACCTGCGGCTGTTCAAGAACCGGGTGGTGACGCTGGCCAACTCGTCAATGTTCGTCTTTTCCGTCGGCTTCTTCGGCGCCGTCCTGGTGATTCCCAGTTATCTCCAGCAGCTGCTGCATGAGACGCCGCTGCAGTCCGGGCTGCAGCTGATCCCGCAGGGACTCGGCGCGATGCTGACCATGCCGATCGCCGGTACCTTGATGGACAAACGCGGACCCCGCAATGTCCTGCTGGTCGGCCTTACGCTGATCAGTACCGGCCTGTCCGTATTCGCCTACGGCGCTTGGAAACACGCGGACTACCTGCCGATCCTGCTGGTCGGACTGGTCGTTACCGGCATTGGCCTCGGCTGCACCTTGACGCCGCTGTCCGGATCGGCGGTGCAGGCGCTGGCACCGCACCAGGTCGCACGCGGGTCAACGCTGCTCAGTGTCAATCAGCACATCGCCACATCGGTCGGCGCCGCGGTGATGTCGGTGATTTTGACCAGTCAGTTCAACCGCAGCGAAACCATCGCCACCGCAGAGAAACTCGGGATACTCAAAGGAAAGCTTGGCAAGCACGGCCCACTGGCGCCGTCGCACTCCGACGTCTCCCCTGACTTCACCGTCCGGCTGATGCACGACCTCTCGCACGCATACACGCTCGTCATCGTGGTGGCGGTCATCCTTGTTGCGGTGACGCTTGTACCCGTCGCGTTCCTGCCCAACAAGCCGCCGGCGAAACGCCAGCAGCCGGTACCGGTCTACTAGCCGAGCGACTCTTCGAAGAGCATCCTCGCGATCCGCTCGACGGTCGCCATCGGGTCGGTCGCCTTGAGACGGGCGTTCACCGCGTCATTGAGCCAGAGCATCGAAAACCCGTGCACCAGCGACCAAGCCGCCAGCTCGGCACCGGCCGAGATCCGCTTTGGCGTGCCGGTCTGACAGCGACGCCACGCCCCGAGACAACTCGGCGCCGGCGGCCGCTTGGGCGGCGGCAAGCTCACGGCTCGACGGATCGACCAGCGACTTGTCGAACATCACCCGGTAGTGGCCCGGGTGCTCGATGGCAAACCGCACATACGCGAGCGCCGCATCGAGGAACCGGGGCCGGGCGTCGGCGAGGGCCGCGGCCAACAACTCGAACCCCTGCGCGGCCAGCGCGGTGAACAAGCCGCGCCGGTCAGTGAAGTGGTGGGCCGGCGCCGCGTGGGACACCCCCGCTTCGCGCGCTAGCTCGCGCAGTGACACCCGGTCGGCGCCGCGCTCGATCGACAAGACGCGCGGCCTCGGTCAGGATCACGGCCCGCAGGTCTCCGTGGTGGTAGGTCGGGCGACTCATAGCGCCAGCATAACGACATAACTTGACAGTGACTAGTTCGGCGTCCTATGCTCCCGCTACAGAACTTGTCACTGTCTAGATTGGAGAGTTGAGATGGCTCCGTTGATCACCCTGCTGGTGGGAAGCATCGTGGCCCGGATCGCGGGCTGGGCCGGTGTCGACTACGTCGACACCTGGATCAAAGCGATCGCCGTCGGCCTGGCCGCGATGTTCGTTCTGACCGGTGTCGCGCACTTCGTCCCGCCGCTGCGCGCCGCCTTGATTGCGATCGTGCCTCCGCAGCTACCGGCACCCGGCCTGCTGGTGACTCTCACCGGCGTGCTGGAGTTCCTCGGCGCTGTGGGCCTGCTGGTTCCGGCCACTCGGGTCGCTGCGGCCGTTTGCCTGCTGCTGCTGATGCTGGCGATGTTCCCGGCCAACATCTACGCGGCGCGGATGCCCAATCCGCCCAAGTCGATGACGACGCAGCTACCCCTGCGCACCGCTGAGGAGATCGTCTACCTGGCCGCTGCCGTAGTGGTCGCGATCGCCGGCAGCTAGCAGCCAGGCGTACTGGTAGGCCACTTCTTTCCAGCGCTCGTAGCGCCCGCTGATACCACCATGGCCGGCGGTCATCTGGGTCTTCAACAGCACCGGATTACCGTCGGTTTTGGTGTGCCGCAGCGCCGCTACCCATTTCGCGGGTTCGACGTAATAGACCCTGGTGTCGTTCAGCGAGGTCATCGCCAGGATGGGCGGATACTTCTGGGCGGCGATGTTCTCATACGGCGAGTAGGATTTCATGTAGTGGTAAACATCGCTGTCGCTCAACGGGTTTCCCCATTCGTCCCACTCGGTGACGGTCAGCGGCAGCGACGGGTCCAGAATCGTCGTGAGCGGGTCGACGAATGGGACCTGCGCCAGAATCCCGGCGAACAGATCGGGCGCCATGTTGGCCACCGCGCCCATCAGCAGCCCGCCGGCGCTGCCGCCCAAGGCCACCAGCTGCTCTGGGCGGGTCAGTCCGGAGTCAACCAGATGGTTTGCGACCGCGACGAAGTCGGTGAACGTGTTCTTCTTCTCCAACAGCTTGCCGTGCTCGTACCACAGCCGACCCATCTCGCCGCCGCCGCGGACATGCGCGACGACAAACGTCATGCCGCGGTCCAGCAGCGACAGCCGGGCGATGGAAAAACGCGGATCCTCGCAGATCTCGTATGCGCCGTAGCCGTAAACAAGCGCCGGAGCGGGGAATTCAATGTTGGCACGATGCACGATTGAGATCGGAATTCGGCTTCCGTCGGCCGCGACGGCCCAATCACGGCGTTCGACGTAGTCCTCGCGCCGGTAGTCGCCGAGCACCGGCTGCTCGCGCAAAAGGGTGCGCTCGCCGGTGACGAGATCCAGGTCGTAGATCTGCACCGGGGTGACAAACGACCCAGCGCCGATCCGGAGCTTGGGTGAGTCCCAATTCGGATTGGCGCCCAGGCCGACCGACATCAGCTCGGAGTCAAACGAGATCTCCTCGGGCCGTCCGTAGTCGGCGCCGGCGATGGGCCACAACTGAATTCGCGGCAACGCTTCGCCGCGGTAGCTGACCACCAGATGCCCGGCAAACGCGTCTACGGCGTCCAGTCGCACGTCGTCGCGGTGGGCGATCAGGGTGCGCTGCGCGCCGGGATCGTCGGCAGGCGCCTCGACAAGCGTGAAGTTCACCGCGCCGTCGTTGTGCAGGATCAGAAATCGGTTCTGGCCGCCGACGATTGCGTGCTCCACCGAATACTCGACACCGTCGCGGCGGGGCAGCACGGTGACGAACTCGGCATGCGGATCGGCGGCGTCCGCGTAGCGGACCTCCGAAGTGATGGCCGACGCCGACGCGATCAGCACATAGGCGTCGCTGCGGGTCCGACCGACCGCAAGCCAAAACCGTTCGTCGGCCTCGTGATACACCTTTTCCGCGGGCAGACCCGAGGCGAGTCGGTGCCGCCACACTGTTTCAGGCCGCCAGGCCGCGTCGACTGTGACGTAGTAGACGGTGCGATTGTCGGTAGCCCAGGTCGCCCCCGCGCCGATCCCGACGATCTCGTCCGGGTATTGCTCTCCCGTGCGAAGGTCCCTGAACCGCAACGTATAACGCTCATCGCCGACCACGTCGACGGAGTAGGCCAGCACATTGCCGTCGGGGCTGACGCTCGCGGCGCCGAGTGAGAAGTAGTCGTGCCCTTCGGCTTCGATGTTCTCGTCGAGCAATATCTGCTCACCGGGGATCTCGGTGTGCTCGTCGAAGATCGGCGGGTTCCAGTCGGCGGGATCGGCAACCGGGCAACGGCATTGGACGCCGTATTGCTTGCCTTCGAAGCTGCGGGCGTAATACCACCAGTCGTTGCGCCGGATCGGTACCGACAGGTCGGTTTCCTTGGTGCGTGCCTTGATCTCGTCGAAAATCCGCTGCCGCAACGGTTCAAGCTGGGCGGTCGTCTGGTCGGCGTACTCGTTCTCGGCTTCCAGATACGCGGTCACCTCGGGACTGGCCTTGTCGCGCAGCCATTCATACGGGTCGACGAACACGTCACCGTGAAATTCCCGTCGACTCTCCACCCGCTTGGCGACGGGCGGTCCAGACGAGTCGCTCATGCGCCGGGCCCGATCCAGTCGTCGAAGCTCAGCCCGGAGATCCGTTCGTAGGCCTCGATGTAACGCGCCCGGGTGGCATCGATGATGCCTCTCGGGCAGCGGCGGCGGAGGCTGCGATCCGGAGCGGTCCCAACCGGAGTCGGGGCCGGTCAGCCAATTACGGACGAACTGCTTGTCGAAACTGGCCTGCACCACGCCGGCGCGGTAATCGGCGGCCGGCCAGTAGCGCGATGAATCGGGTGTGAAAATCTCGTCGGCCAGCACCAAGTTGTCGTGCGCGTCGATACCGAACTCGAATTTGGTGTCTGCGATGATGATTCCTCTTCTCAACGCGTGGTCGGCCGCCTGTACATAGGTCTGTATGGTTCGGTCGCGCAGCTGATTGGCACGGACCCCGCCGACCATCTGGATCACCTGCGGGAACGAGATATTCTCATCATGTTGTCCCAGTTCGGCTTTCGTCGCCGGTGTGAACAGCGGGGTCGAGAACCTGCTGGCCTCGACCAGGCCTGGGGGCAGTGCGATGCCACAGACTTTGCCGGTCTGCTGGTAGTCCAGTAATCCCGACCCGGTCAGGTAGCCGCGGGCGACGCACTCCACCGGTACCATCTTCAGCTCTCGCACCACCAATGCGCGGCCGAGGACCTCGTCGGGGATGCGCGGATCGTCCGGCGGACCGGCAAGGTGGTTGGGCGCCTCGACGAGGTCGAAGAAGAACACGCTCATCGCGGTCAAAATCCGGCCTTTGTCCGGAATCACGCTGTCGAGCACATAGTCGAACGCTGAGATCCGGTCGGTGGCGACGAACAGTAAGTGTTCGGCGTCGATGCGGTAGAGCTCGCGGACCTTGCCACTGGCCAGGTGCCGGTAGTCGGACAGTGCGGGACGCATCGGGACAGCCTAGCCGGGCGACGACGCGGGTCTGGAGGACCCGCTGAGGAGCCCGGCAATCGAGGCTAGCCGGGCGACGATGCGTGCCGGCAGGGCCCGAGAAGAAGCCCGGCAATCGAACCTAGCGGGGCGCTTAAAGGCAACCTACAGACCGACCGTGTGTTGGGATCGGGGCTATGAAATCGCGGTTTCTCCCATATGCCACCACCCCGGGCCGATTGTTGGCGCAATTGTTCAGCGATGTCGTCGTCGTCATTTGGACATTTATCTGGGTACTCGTCGGGCTGGGCGTCCACAGCGCCGTGTCGACCATCGCGGAGGTGGGTCGACAGGTCGAAGGCGGCGCGGGTGGTGTCGCCGACAGCCTCAAGTCGGCCGGCAATGGTGCCGATCGCATCCCACTGGTCGGTGACACGGTGAGTAAGCCGCTCACCGCGGCCAGTAAGGCCGCCCTCGACATCGCCGGCGCCGGACACAACCTGGACACCACCGCCACGTGGCTGGCCGTGGTGCTGGCTCTGGCCGTCGCCGCACCGCCGACCCTCGCAGTGGTGATGCCCTGGTTGGTGCTGCGCGTCCGGTTCTTCCGGCGCAAATGGACTGTCAGCACGCTGGCGACCACACCGGCCGGCGAACAGCTGCTCGCGCTGCGGGCATTGGCCAACCGGCCGTTGCGCAGGCTGACCGCCGTCAGCCCCGACCCGGTCGGTGCATGGCGTGTGGCGGATCCACGCGCGATCCGAGGGCTGGCCGCCCTCGAGCTGCGCTCGGCGGGGATTGCCGTGCAGCGTGCGCTAGCGTAATTCGACGACCAGGTGCCGGATACCGGTATGGCGGTTGCTGCGAGTCCATTCGACCGGCCGCACAACCTGCACGGTGTGGAAACGCGAAAACAGCTCCTCGAACAGCACTCGCAGTTCCAGCCGGGCCAGATTGGCACCCAGGCAATAGTGCACACCCTGACCGAAACCTAAGTGCGGATTGGGCTTTCGGGTGATATCGAATTCGTCGGCGGCGTCGAAGACGTTGATGTCACGGTTGGCCGAGCCTTCCCAGATCTGCACCTTCTGCCCCGCCTCGACCGACACTCCGCCGAGCGTGACGTCTTTGGTGGCGGTGCGCCGTTTAGACGGTGACGGCGACGTCCAGCGGACGATCTCCTCTACCGCGGTCGGCAGCGTTCCCAGATCCGCACGCAGCGCGCGCAATTGCTCCGGATGCTGCGCCAGCGCCAGCAGCCCACCCCCGACCGCGTTGCGCGTCGTTTCCGCACCGGCGCTGAACAGCAGACTGAAGAACAGATACAGCTCGAGATCCGACATGGCCGGCGCGGCTTCCCCTCCGAGGTCGTCCGGCTTTGCGTTGGCGACGACCGACAACATGTCGTCGGTCGGCTCAGCACGCTTCGCCGCGATCAGCTCCTGGCCGTAGGTGTACATCCGCGATCCGGCTTCCTCGACCGACAGCTGCGACAGGGATGCCTTGCGCGAGCCGCCGAAGTCGAACTGCGGCTCGATAGCCTCGAACAGCCAATGTCGTTCGGATTCCGGGACTCCCAGCAGGATGCAGATCATCTGCATTGGCAGTTCGGTGGCGATGTCGACCAGAAAGTCGAACGGCTCGCCGGGTACCACCGCATCCAGCAGCCGACGCGTCCGCGCTCGAAGGTCGTCCTCGACAAGACGGATCATCCGCGGCGTCAGCCCGGAGCTGACAAGTCGCCGAATCTGCGAATGCCGCGGATCGTCCATCATGTTGAGCACCTGGCCCGCGATGGCCAGGTCCTGCAATAGCGTGCCGCCGAACGGCCGCTCGCCGCCGGTGACTGATGAGAAGGTCACCGGATCCTTCAGCACCGCAAGTATTTCCGCATATGTGGCGACCGACCAGAAGCCTTCTCCGTCGGGGGTGTGCTCGGTCGGCTCGTGCCAGTACACCGGCGCTTCGCGCCGATGCACAGCGAACAACTCGTGCGGAAATCCGTTGGCGAAGTTGTCCAGATCGGTGAAATCGATGCCCGAAAGGGCGCCGGCGAGAGTCATAGGATGGCGCCCGGCGTGTACTTGGCCGCGTCCGGGTAGCGGGCTACCAGCGCGTCCACCGCCGCAACCACGGCGTCGACCTGGTCGCCGGCGGCCCCGATGAACGCCTGCTTGTCGGCCAGCGCGGCGTCCAGCGCCGCCCGGTCCAGCGGCAATCGCGGATCGGCGGCCAGCCGGTCGAGCAGGTCAGGCTCGGCGCCGCGTTCACGCATCGCCAGCGCGGTGGCCACCGCGTGTTCTTTGATCACCTCGTGGGCGGCCTCACGGCCCATCCCGGCGCGCACCGCCGCGATCAGAACCTTGGTGGTGGCCAAGAACGGCAGGTAGCGGTCCAGCTCACGCTGGATCACCGCCGGGTAGGCGCCGAATTCGTCGAGCACGGTCAACATCGTCTCGATCTGCCCGTCGACCGCGAAGAAGCTGTCCGGCAACGTCACTCGGCGCACCACCGAGCAGAAGACGTCTCCTTCGTTCCACTGCGCACCCGCCAATTCAGCGGCCATCGAAGCCGTAGCCGCGCAGCACCACCTGCAGCCCGTTGATCCGCTCGGCACTGCGGGTGTTCATCTTGTGCGGCATCGCCGAGGAGCCGACTTGGCCCGGCGCGAATCCCTCGGTGACGAGCTCATGACCGGCCATCAGCCGGATCGTCTGCGCCAGCGACGACGGCCCGGCACCCAGCTGCACCAGAGCCGACACCACTTCGTGGTCCAGCGAACGCGGATATACCTGTCCTACACTGGTCAAAACCGTTGCGAATCCAAGGAATTCGGCAATGCGTCGCTCGAGTTCGGCCAGCTTCGCCACGTCGCCGCCGAGCAGGTCGAGCATGTCCTGGGCGGTGCCCATCGGGCCTTTGATGCCGCGCAGCGGGTAGCGGTCGATCAGTTCCCGCAGTCTGGTCAACGCCAGCAGGGTCTCCTGCGCCGCCGAGGCGAACCGCTTGCCCAACGTGGTGGCCTGCGCGGCGACGTTGTGGCTGCGTCCGGCCATTACCAGGTCGCGGTAGGTCGCGGCGCGCTCGGCCATCCGGGCCACCAGTGCCACGCCGTGGCAGAACACCAATTCCAGCGACCGGCGAACCTGCAGCTGCTCGACGTTCTCGGTCAGGTCGCGGCTGGTCATGCCCTTGTGCACCTGCTCGTGGCCGGCCAGCGCGTTGAATTCCTCGATGCGGGCCTTGACGTCATGGCGCAGCACCCGCTCGCGGGCGGCGATCGAGGCCAGGTCGACATCGTCGAGCACCCGTTCGTAGTCGGCAACGGCGGCTTCGGGGACCTCGACTCCCAATTCCGCCTGCGCCCGCAGCACCGCCAGCCAGAGCCGCCGCTCGGCGACGACTTTGGCCTCCGGCGACCAGATCGCCACCATCTCGGCGCTGGCGTAGCGGTTGGCCAGCACGTTCGGGATTGTCACAAACACACAGCTTAACGGCGCCGCAAGGCGCGCGGATCAGGCACAGTGGGCCCATGCACTTCGTTGGGCTCGATCTCGCCTGGGGCGAGAAGAACAGCACCGGTGTCGCGGCCATCGATTCCGACGGCCGACTTCTGCACGTCGGTGCCGCGCAGGACGACGCGAGCATCGAGGCCGCGGTGTCGCCCTACGTCAGCAACGACTGCCTGGTGGCCATCGACGCACCGCTGATCG
This sequence comes from uncultured Actinomycetota bacterium, assembly GCA_963791535.1. Taxonomy (GTDB): domain Bacteria; phylum Actinomycetota; class Actinomycetes; order Mycobacteriales; family Mycobacteriaceae; genus Mycobacterium. The sequence continues at coordinate 34,932 of CAWBSW010000025.1, forward strand.
TGAAGAATTCGACCGGACACCGGCCCTGCGAAATGGCGCTCAACCACGACTTTCAGCGGTTCGACGCGGGGGCGCGCCCAGCATTTGCGGAAAAGCCCGAATTCAACGATCCGCGCGGCGCCCGGATAGCGACGGCGCTCACTCTCGACATGGATCCCCTGTCGAGTTCGCCACGACGGGCCATAGAGGTGTATCCACACCCGGCGACCATCGCGTTGTTCGGCCTGGAGAAGACCCTCAAATACAAGAGGGGCCCGTTCGAGGTTCGTCAGCATGAGCTGCTGCAGTTGATGACGCTGATCGAGGGACTCGACAAGGCCACACCGCGGCTGCGGGTGAACCACAACGTTTCGTGGGTGGAACTGCGGCGACGGATTGCCGCCGCCACCCGACCCGGACAGCTCGACAGAGACGAAGATCCCGTCGACGCCGTGCTGTGCGCCTACGTCGCGCTGTACTGGTATCACCGGCCGGAAGACGTGACCGTGTACGGCGACTTCGCCACCGGCTACATCGTCACACCGACTCTTCCGCCGGATTTGGCGCCCACGCCGCGTCGTCGTCCGGCCGCACCGCCGGACATGGAAGAATTGAGTGAGCGGCTTGCACACCTCGCCGCGCTGCTCGACGAAGCACAACGCGGGTTGACCGCGATCCGCCGACAGCTCGAGCCTTAGCCGGCGAGGTCAGATCTGAACGGTGCGCTGGTCGAACGGTGCCAGCGAGTCGATGACATCGATCACCGTCGCCCGCGCGACCGTCCGCGGATCTTCCCCGTCGTCGACCAAGGCGGAAACCACCGCGCCATCGACTGTGCAAATCAACGCGGAGACCAACTCCACACGCACCGTGCGTCCGGACCGTTCGATCACCTCGGCGATGGCGTCGACCCGGTGATGCAGGTTGCGGCGCTGGATGTCGCGCAATGCGGGCTGGCGGGCACAGGCGATATAGCGCTCATAGCGCGAAATCAGCTGCTCGGTCAGGCGCGGGCCGGATTCGCTGCCGACAAGCAGGTCGACCAGCAGGTCCGCTGTTGTCTCGGGCCCGCGGCGCCGGCGGGACAGGGTGGCGACTTGGGCCCGCAGCTGCGCGACCTCCAGCATTCCGATATGCGCGACCGCGCTGGCGATCAGGTCATCGAGGCTAGAGAAGTAGTAGGTGGTCGACGCCAGCGGAAGGCCCGCTCGGCGGGCGACGGCACGGTGGCGGACCGCCTCGAATCCGCCTTCGCACAGCAGCTCGGCGGCGGCGCTGACCAGCGCGTACCGCCGGCGTTCTCCCTTGGGAGTGACAGCTGCAGTCACCTACGACATGCTGCCAGCCAGCCTGGCGCCGTATTGCCCTTTCGGACAAACGCCAGGTGGGATGTGGCACCCCCACACGCGCTGCCGCGGGGCGGCGTTCAGCGGCGCTTTAGGATGGCCCGCATGCCAGATCTGAGTCGTCGTGCCGTGTTGCGCCTTGGCACCGGTGCGGCGGCGGGAGCGCTGGGCGCCTACGCGCTGGACAGGTTGCTGCCCGCGCGGCCCCCGCTCACGGCGCCGGTCACGATGGCCGGCACTGGCGTTCCGCTGGCGCCGCACCCACCACTGGACCCGGCCCCCGCGCCGGTCGCGGCTCCAACGATGGTGACCGGCTCGTTCGTGTCGGCGGCGCGCGGCGGAGTAGCCACGAACTGGGCGATCGCCCGGCCGCCGGGCCAAACCAAACCCCTGCGACCGGTGATCGCGCTGCACGGCAAGGGAAGCAGTGCGGCCACCGTAATGGACGGCGGAGTCGAACAGGGTCTGGCCCAGGCCGTCGCTGCCGGCCTGCCCCCGTTCGCGGTGGTCGCCGTCGACGGCGGCGGAAGTTATTGGCACAAAAGGGCTTCCGGCGAAGATTCCGGCGCCATGGTATTGAACGAGCTCATCCCGATGCTGGATACCAAGGGCCTGGATACCTCCCGGGTCGGTTTTCTGGGCTGGTCGATGGGCGGTTACGGCGCATTGTTGCTCGGCGGCCGGCTCGGAGCGCCCCGCACCGCCGCGATCTGCGCGGTGAGCCCGGCGCTGTGGCTGTCCTCCGGTGCGGCGGCGGCGGGGGCTTTCGACGGCCCCGACGATTTCGCGGCCAACTCGGTATTCGGGATGCCCGCGCTGGCGTCCATCCCGATCCGGGTGGACTGCGGCAACAGCGATCCGTTCTATGCCGCGACAAAGCAGTTCGTGGCTCAGCTGCCCAGCCCGCCGTCGGGCGGGTTCTCGCCCGGTGGGCACGACGCATCGTTTTGGAGCTCGCAGCTGCCCGCCGAATTGCCCTGGATGGCACCGCTGCTGACTGCCTAAACCATTATCAGAAGGCTTACGATATTTGATACGATAGTGCCTTCGAAGCGTCGGAGGGCACTGAATTGGCGAGGCAGGCAGTCGCGGACAAGCGGCAGCGGCGTCAGCGTGGATCGATCAGCGTCGACGAAATCATCAACGGTGCGTTCGAAGTCGCCAAGGACGTATCGGTCGACGGCTTGAGCATGCCGCTGTTGGCGAAGCACCTCGATGTCGGTGTGACGAGCATCTACTGGTACTTCCGGAAGAAGGACGATCTGCTCAACGCGATGACCGATCGCGCGCTGGGCCAGTACGACTTCGCGACACCGTTTGTCGAAGGCCAGGATTGGCAGGAATCGTTGCGCAATCATGCTCGAAAAATGCGCCAGACCTTCCGGGCCAATCCGATTCTGTGCGATCTGATCCTGATCCGCGGAACTTTCGGCCGCGAGGCAACGCAAGCCGCTTTCCAGAAACTCGAAAAGGCGGTCGCCACCCTGGTGGAGGCCGGCCTATCGCCCGAGGATGCATTCGACACCTACGCCAGCATCTCCGTTCACACCCAAGGTGCGGCGGTGCTGGAACGGCTGCAAGACAGATCCGGCGGAGCTGAACCGTATCGCCGCGGCGCAACGTCGGTCATCGACCCCGAGACCATGCCGCTGATCGCCGAACTGACCGAGAAAGGCCACCGGATCGGTGTCGCCGACGACATCAACTTCGAGTACGGCCTCAACTGCATTCTCGAGCACGCAAACCGGCTTATCGCCGCGCGTCGAGAAGACGGTTAGACCTCCACGACGACGGCGCCGCCCTGGCCGCCGCCCGCACACATCGCGGCCACACCGATCCCGCCGCCGCGGCGGCCCAATTCGTGCACCAGCGTGGTGAGCATTCGCGCGCCGCTGGCCGCGATGGGGTGGCCCAGGCTGCAACCGCTGCCGTAGATGTTGACCAGGTCCTCGTCGAGCCCGTACTCGCGGCATGCGGCGATCGGCACCGAGGCGAATGCCTCGTTGATTTCCCACAGCGTGACGTCGGCGGGGACCAGACCGGCCCGGTCGAGCACCTTGCCGATCACCTTGACCGCGCCCAGACCGGTGTCTTTCGGTTCGACGGCGGCGGACGCCCACGCTTTCACCGAGCCCAGCACGGCGAGCCCCGCAGACCGGGCGAAGTCGTCCTCGGCCAGTGTCAGCGCGGCGGCCGCGTCGTTGGTGCCGCTGCTATTGCCGGCGGTAATGGAAAAACCCTCGATCTCAGGGTGCAGCACCTTCAGCGACGCGAGCTTCTCCAGGCTGGTCTCGCGGCGAGGGTGCTCGTCGACGCTGAACTCCACCAGTGCGTCGTCGAGGCCCTTGATCTTCAACGGCACGATCTCGTCGACGAAGGCGCCGTTGTCGATTGCCGCGATGGCACGTTGGTGCGAACGCAACGCCCACGCATCCATCTCTTCGCGGCTGATCCCGGCTGCTTGCGCGGTATTCCACCCCACCGTGATCGACATGTCGCGGGTCGGCGCGTCAGGTGCCTCCACATGGGTCGGTGGCATCCACCGGTCTTCGAATTCCAGGGTCGGACCCGGGATGCGCTGCTGCATCAGCGGGGTCATCGACAGCGACTGCACTCCGCCGCCGACAACGACCTTCTCCGCGCCGGAGCCGATCTGCGCCGCCGCGTTGGCAACCGCCGTGAGGCTGCCCGCGCAATGCCTGTTGACGGCCTGGCCGGGCACCGAGAACATCCCGGAGTTCGCCGCCGCGTAGCGCGCGAGATCACCTCCGCCGTAGTGGGATTCGGCGAAGATCACATCGTCGATGTCGGACGTCTCGACTCCGGATCGTCGGACCGCTTCCTGAAGGATGGTGGTCGCGAGGATCTCGGGCGGGGTGTTGACCAATGAGCCCTTGAACGACGTTCCGATAGCGGTCCGGACGGCACTGACAATGACGGGCTTGGGCATGAGGTCAACCTTCGGGATTCGGAGGGCTCTAAAGTACGTGGAGACACCAATCGTATCAGCTACCGTAGCGCCGACGATAAGGGGTGCTTGCTGGCCGGAGCGCGCGTTGAGACACTTGAGACTCGCGCCCGTCGGTGAGGAGTGCCGATGCTCTTCCGTCAGCTGGAGTATTTTGTCGCAGTTGCGCAGGAGCGACACTTCGCCCGGGCGGCCGAGAAGTGCTACGTGTCGCAGCCCGCACTCTCGGCCGCAATCGCGAAACTCGAACGCGAGCTTGACGTCACACTTATCAACCGCGGACATAGCTTTCAGGGCCTTACCGCCGAAGGCGAGCGCTTGGTGGTGTGGGCCAAGCGAATACTCGCCGAGCATGACGCTTTCAAGGCCGAGGTGCGCGCGGTGCGGGCCGGGATCACCGGCACACTTCGGCTAGGCACGGTACCGACGGCTTCCACGACCGCCTCGTTGGTGCTGTCGGCGTTCTGTTCCGATCACCCGTTGGTGAAGGTGCAAATCCATTCCCGTCTCGCTACCACCGAACTGCACCGACGGCTGCAGGATTTCGAGCTGGAGGCCGCCATCGTGCACAGCGTTCCCGAAGAGGTCCGCGACGTGGAACTGGTGCCGCTCTACGAGGAACGGTATGTCCTTCTTGCGCCCACCGACATGCTGCCCGCGGGGACTTCAACCCTGCAGTGGCCGGATGCGGCACAGCTGCCGCTGGCGTTGCTGGCACCGGACATGACGGTCCGGCAGGCCATCGACGAGGCCTTCGGCGATCAGGGCCTCACCGTCACGTCCACAGGTTGAGACAGATTCGGTTGCTTCGTTGTTGGCGCAGGTCGCCACCGGCGACTGGGCGTGCATCATTCCGCACACCTGGTTGTGGACCAGCCTGATGGCCGGCAACATCCGAGTAGTTGAACTCGTCGATCCGATCCTCAAAGCGCAGATCGCCGTCGCCACCAACTCCGCCGGGCCGGGATCACCGGTCGCCCGCGCCTTTTCGGCATGCGCGCAAAAGCTGTCGCTGAGACGAATTTTTCGACGCCCGGTTGCTCGGAATCACCGGTCGGCGCTGACGATCACCCCTTGGCGACAGCGCTTTTCGGGTTGAGGCTGGTCAGGTGTCCGCTTTCCACACCCGCGGCAGGGTCGAGTTCGCAGTCCACGATCGCCGGCCCGTTCGATGCCAGCGCGTCGGCCAACGCCGACTGCAGTTCACTGGCGGTGGTGACGTGATAGCCCTTGCCGCCGAAGGCCTCTGCGATCAACTCATGGCGCGCGTGGGAACTCAGCACGGTAGGCGCCGGGTCGGTGCCCGAGGTCTCGTCACCGCGGTAGACCCCGCCGTTGTTGAGGATGACGAACGGTGATCGGTAGCCGGTAGCGGCAAATCGTCTCGAATTCCATGCCGCTGAAACCGAATGCGCTGTCGCCCTCGATCGCTACCACGGGTTTCCCGGTTTCGACTGCGGCAGCGATCGCGTAGCCCATGCCGATGCCCATCACGCCCCAGGTCCCGCTGTCGAGCCGGTGTCGCGGCAGCCGCATGTCGATCACGTTGCGGGCAATGTCCAACGCGTTGGCGCCCTCGTTGACCAGATACAACTCCGGATGCTGTTGCAGCACATCGCGAACCGCGCGCAGCGCGTTGTGGAACCGCATCGGGTGCGGATCCTCTGCCAGGCGCTCGCGCATGGCGGCGTCGTTGTGCGCCCGACGCTCGGCGAGTTCATCCGTCCACGCGGTCGGCGCGCCGATCGGATGGGCGTCGATGCGGCCGAGCAGAGCCGACATCACCGAGCCGATGTCGCCCGCCAGCGGCGCGGCGATCGGGCGGTTGCTGTCGAATTCGGATGCCGCGACATCGATCTGGACGAACTTCGCATCGGCTGACCACGGCGGCGATGCACCGTGACTCAGCAGCCAGTTCAGCCGTGCCCCGACCAGCACGACGACGTCGGCACGCGCCAGCGCCAGTGAGCGTGCCGCCGCGACGGATTGCGGGTGGGTGTCGGGAAGCAGCCCCTTGGCCATCGACATCGGCAGATACGGGATGCCGGTGGTTTCCACGAACTTCTGAATTACGTTGTCGGCCTGCGCATATGCCGCTCCTTTGCCGAGGACGATCAGCGGCCGTCGCGCCTGGGCTAACAACTGCAAAGCACGATCGACCGCCTCGGGCGCCGGCAGTTGAGCTGGATCGGGGTCGACGACCCGCCAGATGGTGTTGGCCGCCGCCTTCGCCTCGATGGCCTCCGCGAGCACAGCACCCGGGATGTCCAGATAGACCCCGCCGGGTCGTCCGGAGACCGCGGTGCGAATCGCACGCGCGACACCCAGGCCGATGTCTTCTGCTCGGCCGATGCGATATGCAGCCTTCGCGAATGGGCGCGCCGCGGCGAGTTGATCGAGTTCCTCGTAGTCGCCGCGTTGCATGTCCACAATCGGACGCTCACTCGAGCCTGCGATGTGGATCATCGGAAAACAGTTCGTCGTGGCATTGGCCAGCGCAACCAGGCCATTGAGGAAACCGGGCGCCGGAAACCGTCAAGCACACGCCGGGCCGGCGGGTGAGAAATCCGGCAGCGGCCGCGGCGTTGCCCGCGGAGGTCTCGTGCCGGAAACCGATGAAGCGAATGCCGGATTTCTGCGCGAGACGGGCGAGGTCGGTGATCGGAATGCCGACGAGCCCGTAGATGGTGTCGATTCCGTTGAGTTTGAGGGCGTCGACGAACAGGTGGAAGCCATCGGTCAGCTCAGTAGGTGCCGATTGCGTGGTCATGGTTGACGACTCCTCGCGTGCCAGCGGGCCGGTTGCCCGTACCCGTCACTCTTGTCCGTTCCCTCGTCGGGCGTCCAACTCCGAGCTGCTATGCGGCGATAAATGCGGTCTATCGAGCAGTAATGGACTGGGTTATCGGATCACTGCGGGCACTGCGGCAACCAGGGTCAGCAAGGATGCCGCGATCGCCAGCGCAGCGCCGATGCTGATGAAGACGTACCTTCGGCAGTCGTAGTCGTGCACCATGCCGCAATGCGGACACGGCGGCGTCGGATTCAATCGCGACCGTGTCGACAATTTAGTCATGCTCTAACGGTCACGCACGGTCCGCGCGGTGTCCAAGACCGGATCGCTATGCATCGATAGACAACGTCGATCGATTCGGAAAGCGGGCCGAAATCCGCTCTCGTCCAGGGATTTTGGCTTGATAAGCTTCGTCTATTAAGCGTTCGTTGACGGGTATTGGACGGCTGCGCCGCATCGGGGCATCGTGCAGGTAAGGTCCCGGTTCGCTTGGAAGGAGTGGGAACAATGGCGACCACCACCGAGATTTCGAGCCCGCGTATCGCCGATCTGGTCGCCGCGGCGGCAAGTCGCCATCCCGAGGCGCATGCGCTCGTCGTCACCGCCGACCGCACCCCGATCACCTACCGCGATCTGGTCCGGGCCGTCGACGACCTGGCCGGGCAACTGAGCGACGCCGGCTTACTAGCCGGCGACCGGGCGGGCCTGCGGGCACAGAGCAGCGCCGAGTTCGTCGTCGGACTATTGGCAGCTTTGCGCGCGGGACTCGTCGTCGTCCCGTTGGATCCCGCATTGCCCCTCGCCGACCAGCGGGCCCGGATCACGGCCGCAGGCGGACGCGTCGTCTTGGTCGACACTGACGCGCCCGGCGAAGCCGGAGAGGCGACGCCGCCGCACTGGCCGATCTCGGTCACGGCCAACGGGGGCGCCATCACCGCTCACGTCGACACCGCCGTGGCGCCGTCCCCGGCAATCGCCGGACCCGACGGATTGCAGCCGGACGACGCGCTGATCATGTTCACCGGCGGTACCACCGGCGCCCCGAAGATGGTCCCCTGGAGTCATGACAACGTCGCAACCTCGGTCGGCAACGTCATCGCCAGCTACCGGCTCGGCCCCGACGATGCCACCGTCGCGGTGATGCCGCTGTTCCACGGGCACGGGCTGATTGCCGCGCTGCTGTCGACTTTGGTGTCGGGAGGCACCGTGCTGATTCCCGCCGGTGGGCGGTTTTCCGCGCACACCTTCGACGACGACCTGCACGCCGCTCACGCGACCTGGTTCACCGCGGTGCCGACGATTCACCAAATCCTGCTGGGGCGCGAGGAAACCGACGCTGGGCCAGAACGAGCCAGGCTGCGCTTCATTCGCAGCTGCAGCGCGGCCCTGAACCCGGAAACCGCCGAGGGGTTGCAGAAGACGTTCGCGGCCCCGGTGCTGTCCGCCTACGGCATGACCGAGGCCACCCACCAGATGGCCAGCACAAGCGCGGACGAGACGGTGACCGCCGGCCTCGTCGGCCGGTCGACGGGCGTGCAGGTGCAGATCGTCGGGAACGACGGCCGAACCTGTCCGCCGGACGCCGTCGGGGAAATCTGGATCCGCGGGCGCACCGTGGTACGCGGTTACCTAGCCAACCCGAGCGCCACCGAACAGACATTCACGGATGGATGGCTGCACACCGGCGACCTGGGGTCGCTGTCCGAGGCGGGCGAGCTGACGCTGCGTGGCCGCATCAAAGAACTCATCAACCGGGGCGGGGAGAAAATATCGCCGGAGCGAGTCGAGGGCGTGCTGGCCAGTCACCCGAACGTGTTGGAAGCGGCCGTCTTCGGCGTCCCAGACCACCTCTACGGAGAGACGGTCGGCGCGGCGGTGGTGCCCGATCGGTCCGCCCCACCGACGGCCGCCGAACTCACCGAGTTCTGCCGGGAGCGGCTCGCCGCCTTCGAGGTGCCCGCCAACATCGCGCTGACCGATGAGCTTCCGCACACCGCAAAAGGTTCGATCGACCGCCGAGCGGTGGCCGAACAGTTCGGGAAAGGCGGTTGACCGGTGCAGCCGTTCGATTGGGAGCTGCCCTACGCCTGGCCGCGAAAGCCCGTCCTGGCACAGCAACGTCGTGTGCACGACACAACCGCTTGCCGCCCAGGCGGGTCTCCGGATGCTCGCCGACGGCGGTAGCGCGGCCGATGCGGCCATCGCCACCGCGATCGCCCTCACGGTGGTGGAACCGGTCTCCAACGGCATCGGCTCGGACGCCTTCGCCATCGTGTGGGATGGACGAGAACTGCACGGCCTGAACGCGTCGGGCCGCTCGCCCGCGGCGTGGACGCCAGAGTATTTCAACGGCAACGGTGTTCCGGTGCTCGGCTGGAATTCGGTGACCGTGCCGGGTGCCGTGTCGGCGTGGGTCGAACTACACACCAAGTTCGGCAAGCTGCCGTTCGAGCGGCTCTTCGAGCCCGCAATCGCGTACGGCCGTGACGGCTTCCTGGTCTCGCCGACGATCGCGGACCAATGGGCCGCGCAGGTCCCGCTCTTCGAGTCCCAGCCCGGGTTCGCCGAGGTATTCATGCCCGGCGGTCGAGCGCCGAAGCCCGGCGAACTGGTCACTCTTCCCGACCATGCGGCCACTCTCGAGCTGATCGCCGCCACCAACGGCGAGGCGTTCTACCACGGTGAACTGGCGGCGAAGCTCGAGGCTCACGCGACGGCCAACGGCGGCGTCATGCGGGCCAGTGACCTCGCCGCGCATCGTGCCGACTGGGTCGGGACGATCAACGGCAGCTACCGCGACTACACCGTCCACGAGATACCGCCCAACGGTCAGGGCGTCGTCGCGTTGATCGCCCTCGGGATACTCGAACAGTTCGACATTGCTTCGCTTCCAGCGGATTCCGCCGACTGCGTGCATCTACAAATCGAAGCGGTGAAGCTCGCCTTCGCCGACGCACAGGCCTATGTCGCCGACATCGAGTACATGCCGGTGCACCCGGAGCGCCTGCTCGACAAGGAATATCTGCGACGACGGGCGATGCTGATCGATCGCAACCGGGCGAAACCGGCATCCGCGGGGACACCGAACGGCGGCACCGTGTATCTCACCGCCGCCGATGCATCCGGGATGATGGTGTCGATGATCCAGTCGAACTACACGGGTTTCGGCTCCGGCGTGGTGGTACCCGGCACCGGGATCTCCCTGCAGAACCGCGGCGCGGATTTCGTTGTGGCAGCGGGTCATCCGAACCAGGTGGGGCCGAGTAAACGGCCTTACCACACCATCATCCCCGGTTTCTTGAGTAAGGACGGCGCACCGGTGATGAGCTTCGGGGTGATGGGCGGGCCGATGCAGCCGCAGGGTCACGTGCAGGTGGTGACGCGCATCGTCGACCATGGTCAGAACCCACAGGCGGCCTGCGACGGTCCGCGCTTCCGCTGGGCGCAGAGTCTGCAGGTCTGCTGCGAGACGGGTTTTCCGCCGTCGACGCTCGCCGATCTCGAGCGGCGCGGTCACCAGTTGGTCACCACGGACGACTACAACCAGTTCGGCAGCTGCCAGGCGATCTGGCGGCTCGACGACGGATATCTCGCGGTGAGCGATCCTCGCCGCGATGGCCAGGCCGTAGGCTTCTAGCCCGACCGCGAACTTCCAGTCTTGACCCGACGCATCGAACCCGTCACAATCAATTAATAACCCGACCGTCGGTTTATTTATCGGAGGCTGGATGGCCAGGACCGTGAACGTTGTGGAGCAGGCCGCGCGACGCGATGCGATTCTAGACGCAGCGCAGCACCGGATTCATTCGAAAGGCTATGAGCGCCTGACGATTCAAGACATCCTCGACGATCTACAGATCTCCAAGGGCGCCTTCTATCACTACTTCGATTCCAAGTTGGCGGTGGTCGAAGCGCTGACTGATCGGCTGGTCGACGATTCAGCGCGTGCTCTTGCGCGGATCGCCGAGGACCACGAATTAGGGGCGGTCGAAAAGCTGCAACTCTTCTTCGGCGAGATCATCCGCTGGAAGTCCGCCCGGCAGAACCTCATGGTGGCGATGCTGCCGGTCTGGTATGCACCCGACAACCTTGCCTTCCGGCTCTTGGTTGATCGCGCGACAGCGAAACGATTGGCACCACTGCTGTGCGTGATCGTCCGCCAGGGTGTCGACGAACATCAATTCGCCACGGCCTATCCCGATCAGGCCGGCTCGATCATCATCGCCATCGTGCAGGCACTTCAGGACGCGATGGCCGAGCAGTTACTCGCCGCCGCCCCCAAGGTCAAAGAGATGGTGGCCACCCATGGCGCGCACATCGAAGCGATCGAACGGTATCTGGGTGTACCGACCAGAACCCTGTATCGCGCCGACGCCCGCGTCGTGAACAGCTGGATTACCGCGTTGCGACGCGCCGACGCGGCGAGTTGGAAGGTCCACGATGAAGGTTGATTTCACCAACAAGACCGTCGGCGGGTTCAACTTCGAATTCGTCCGCGGGCTATCACTGCAAGCGGTCGGCGCCGCCGAATACGGCGAGTGCATGGACACCATGAGCCGGATCAGGAACAACAACTTCGACAGTTGGATCAGCCAGTGGGCCGCCACCGCTGACCGGGTCGCGGACTTCGCCGACCGCGAAGACGATCTCGGCAACCAGGTGAGCGCGCGCGACGCATTTTTGCGCGCGGCCAACTACTACCGAATGGCGGTGTTCTACACGCATCACACCGATATGCGGCACACCCAACTATGGCGACGCAGCAAGGACTGCTTCCACCGGATGATCGAGCGCAACGATGCTATGGTCGAGAGCCTCGACATCGACTTTGAGGGGGCGCAGTTACCGGCCTACTTCGTCTCTGGCGGCGAGGGCCAGCGTCCCACCTTGATCGCTTTGGGCGGCTTCGACTCTACTCTGGAGGAGCTATATTGCTGGATCGGCGCCGCGGCGCCGGCCTATGGTTGGAACTGCCTTATGTTCGAGGGCCCTGGACAATGGGGTGCGCTGAAAACCAACCCAGGCTTGGTATTTCGTCCCGACTACGAAAAACCCGTTGGAGCCGTGATCGACTACCTACTCAGCCGCAGCGACGTCAATCCCAGCAAGCTGCCCATCATCGGGTACTCGATGGGCGGCTACCTAGCCACCCGAGCCGCGCTTGACCAACGCATCCGAGCCTGCATCCCCAACTCCTTGGTCGTCGACTGTGGCGCGGCCGCGCGAGCCGGGATGAAGGGTTTACTCAAGAGCGATGTCTTCATGGATGCGGCGTTCAAGGCATTGATGAATTTCAACACCCCGGCCCGCTGGGGCTTTCAGCACTCCGAATGGACACTCGGCATCCAAAACGCCCATGAATGGGTGCAGGTCTACCAGCCCTACACCATCAAAGGTCTCACCGAGCATTACCACCACCCGATGCTGTTCTTATTCAGCGAGGAAGACATTCACGATGCTGCGGCACCATCGGCCGACATCATCATCGACATACTCGATTTCATGCTCGCCCTTAAATGCGACCGCTATATCCGTCTGTTCACCCGCGCTGAGGGCGCTTCAAGCCACTGCCAAATGGGCGGCTTGAGTTACGCCCAAGCAACCATCTTCGACTGGCTGAATCACATTTTCGACGGCGGCTCCGCGCCGGCGCAGGCCGAGCCGGCCGCCGCCGACCTCTTCGTCCGTCAATTCGCCAAATACGCGGGAAAAACGGGAGAAACAAAGGCCAGGCATCTACTCGACGTCGCAAGGCTCATATAGAGCGTAATGGCCCACCGGTGTCGAATTAGACATGGACCTTGCCTTCTGCGGCTGCCAGCCCGATATCGGTGCGAAAGTGACTGCCGGGCAACCGAATTGACGCCGTGATGCGATAGGCGGCAGCACGGGCCTCAGACAAGTCAGCCCCGGTGCCAACCACCGAGAGCACTCGGCCGCCAGACGACACGATCGCGCCGTCGTCACGACGGGCCGTTCCGGCGTGCAAGACCCCGTCGGCCTCCGATCCCGCGATCACGTCGCCGACCCGTGGCCGGCTTGGATAGTTCTCCGCCGCCAGGACCACCGTCACCGCCATACCGTCGCGCCAATGCAGCTCGCCGAAACCGGCCAGCCTACCGGTGGCGGTCGCATACAGCAACTGGCCCAGCGGTGAGTCGAGCAATGCGAGCACCGACTGTGTTTCCGGATCGCCGAACCGACAGTTGAATTCGATCACTGCAGGCCCGTTGGAGGTGACCGCCAGACCCGCGTAGAGCAACCCGGAGAACGCATTGCCGCGCCGGACCAGCTCGGCCGCAACGGGTTCCGCGATATCGCGGACCATCGCCTGGTAGATGTCCGAGGGTAGCCACGGCACCGGTGCGTAGGCGCCCATGCCGCCGGTGTTGGGGCCGGTGTCACCGTTGCCGACCCGCTTGAAGTCCTGCGCGGCCAGCAGCGGCACGACGGTCTGGCCATCGACGAGGCAGAACAGCGACACTTCCGGACCGTCGAGAAAGGACTCCAACAACACCGGGTGTCCAGACTCGAGCAGGCTCGCGGCGTGGGCGCGGGCGACGTCGCGACTCTGTGTGACCACCACACCCTTGCCGGCGGCCAGCCGGTCATCCTTCACTACCCAGGCTGGGTCGCCGGCAGCCGGCCCGAATCGGTCCAGCGCCGCATCCAAACGCGCTGGGCTGTCGACGATCTCGCTCGACGCGGTACGGACACCGGCGGCGGCCATCACATCCTTGGCGAAGGCTTTGGAGCCTTCGATCTGCGCCGCCGCCTTGCTGGGCCCGAAGCAGGCGATACCGGCGTCGCGCACGGCGTCTGCCACCCCGAGCACCAGCGGGACCTCGGGGCCGATGACCACCAGGTCGGCCCGAACCTGGCGGCCCAAGGCGACCACGTCATCGCCGGAAGTGATATCGACGTCGTGCTGGTCAGCTATTGACGCGGTGCCTGCGTTGCCGGGTGCGATGGCCAGCGCTTCGACCTGGGGATCATCGCGCAGAGCCAGCAGCAAGGCATGTTCGCGGGCACCGGAACCGATCACCAGGACGCGCACGAGAGGTCACTCTAGCGGGCCGCCCGGAAAGAGAAGGTGCTAGTCGCGCTCGCCGCCTGAGTGCATCTTCAGGGCGCCTTCGACGTTGGCCTTTTTGTCCTCGCCGGCGCCCTTGGCCGCGGCCTTCTTCCGCTTTGCCACGACGGTGTCGACGGCGCCGTTGAGCGCCGAGCCCAGCGGGAAGCCGAGGTAGTGGGTGAGGAAGACGGCCATCTCCTTGAGCTCGGTCTCGCTGAGTTCCCCGTTGAGCAGCGCGGCGTTGATCTGAATCTCGGCCAGGTCGCGATTTCCGACGGCGGTCACCGCCGTCAGCGTCATGATGCGCTTGTCGCGCATCGACAATCCCGGTCGGGTCCAGATGCTGCCGAACAGGTGATCGACGGTGAGGTCGAAGTATGCGTCGCCCTCGATGTTGGGCATTTCCCAGCCGTAGACCTCGTTCATTTTGTCGAGGCCCTTACGACGCAGCTCGTCCATTTACGTCTCTTTCTCTGTGTGCGGTACCCCGAGGCCGTCGGCCAGCCGCTGGTAGGCCAGCTGGGCCAGCGGGAGCTCCACCGATACTGCCTCACCCAGCGCCAGTGCCAGACTCAGATCCTTCTCGCCGAGACCGCGGGTATGCAGAAACGGCTGATACAGAAAGTGCTCTGGCTCAAGGTCTTCCATGTTTTCGCGCACCATGATCGCCCCTGGGCCGCTGGTGAGGGCGTCGGTGTGACGCACCACCCGGCCGAGTGCCTGCAGATCCAGCCCGGCCGCCTCGGCCAGCTTCATGGCTTCGCACGCCGCGGCATACGAGGTGAACGTCAACATGTTGCGGGCCAGCTTCATTCGGGTACCTGCACCCGGTTCACCGGCATGGATCACCACCGACGCCCAGTGTTTGAATGCCGGTTTGATCCGCTCGTACACCTCACGGTCGGCACCCACCATCGTGGCGAGCTCGCCCTTCGCGGCGGCGGCCGCGCCGCCGCTGACCGGCGCGTCGACAACGTGGATGCCCTGCTGTTTGAGTTCGTCGGCGAGTTCGACAGCAGTGGTGTCACTGATGGTCGAGTGGATCGCGATGACCGTTCCCGGCTTGGCGCTGGCAGCCAGCTCGCCGACAACCTGACGCACCTGCGCGTCGTCGAGCACGGTGACATGAATGATGTCGGCGTCGGCAACGTCGGTCACGCTGTCGGCCAGGCTGGCGCCTGTCTCGGCAAGCGGCGTCATCGCCTCGGTGCTGAATGTCGTAAACCGTTACCCCACCGGGCCATTCGGTCATCTTCGTGGCCATCGGGGCGCCCATGTTGCCCAGTCCGATGTAGCCCAGTGTTCAGTTGATCACTCATGATCGAATTACCTGCCCGCCGTCGACGTTGAAGATCTGCCCGGTGATCCACGATGCCTCATCGGACAACAGGAATAGGCACATTCCGACCAGATCCTCAGGAGTTCCCATGCGCGACAACGGGAGGCCCTTGACGATGTCGTCGACAATCTCTTTGGGCGTGGTGGTCCGATTCGCCTCGGTGTCGATGGGTCCGGGCGCTATCGCGTTGATCCGGATGTTCTGGCCACCCAGCTCGCGGGAGAGCTGCTGGGTCAGTCCGTTGATGCCGACCTTGGCCAGGCCGTAGAAGTTGGCGTATAGCCACGCCGCGGTGGACGACTGGTTGACTATCGCGCCGCCGCCGCGCTTGGCCATCTTCTTGTACACCGCGCGCGTGCACCACAATGCGCCGTCGAGGTTCACGCTCATGAATTTCTTGTAGTACTCGGGGTCGACGGTGACCAGGAAGTCCAGCTTCATGCCGCCGAAGATCGCGGCGTTGTTTACGAGGTAGTCGATGCCGCCGAATTCGGACAGCGTGCGGTCGGCCATCGCCTTGGCCGACGCCGGATCGGACACATCGACCGGAATGCTGATAGCTGTGCCGCCGTCGGCGGCGATCTGCTTGGCCACTCCTTCGGCGGCCTCCGCATTGATGTCGGCTACTACGACCGCCGCGCCTTCGCGGGCCAGGGCCTCGGCGTACGCCTGGCCGATACCACCACCGGATCCGGTGACGATGGCGACCTTGTTTTCGAATCTCACGCTCTTGCTCCTCTAGTTGACTGCTGTCGCAATGGTTTTGGTTTCCAAGTACTCCTCGAAACCGGCCAGACCCATCTCGCGACCGTTCCCGGACTGCTTGTAGCCGCCGAATGGCGCGTCGGCCGAGTACCAGACGCCGCCGTTGACATTGATCGTGCCCGCCCGTACCCGCGCGGCAATCCGCGCCGCCCTGTCCGGGTCGGTGCCAAATACCGTGCCAGACAAGCCGTACAGCGAGTCGTTGGCAATGCGAACGGCGTCGTCGTCGCCGTCGTGCGGAATCACCGTCAGGACCGGGCCGAAGATTTCCTCGCGGGCGCATCGGGCGTCGTTGCCCAGCCCCGCGATCACGGTGGGCTCGATGAAGAAACCGACGTCACGGTCGGCCGGCCGGCCTCCTCCGCACGCGAACGTCCCGCCCTCGGCGATCGCCGAGTCGAGGTAGCCCTGCACCCGATCGCGCTGTCGGGCCGAAATCAGTGGCCCGCAAATGGTTCCGGGGTCGGTCGGGTCGCCGGCCTTGATCCCGCCCACCGTCGCGGCCGCGATGGAGACGGCCTCGTCATAGCGGGCCCGTGGCACCACCAGCCGGGTCGTGATCGCACATCCCTGCCCGGCGTGCATGCACACCGAGAATCCCGCCACGCCAACCGCACCGGCCAAGTCGGCGTCGTCGAGCACGATGAACGCCGACTTGCCGCCCAATTCGAGGAAGACCTTCTTGATGGTGGCGGCCCCGTCGGCCATCACGCTGCGGCCGGTGGCCGTCGACCCGGTGAACGACACCATGTCCACCCGAGGGTCCTTGGCCAACAACGCGCCTACGCCGTGATCACTCGAGGTGACGATGTTGATCACGCCGGGCGGAAAGTCGGTGTGCTCGGTGATGAGCTCCCCGAGCACCGCAGCGCACCAGGGTGTGTCGGGCGCGGGCTTCAAGACGACGGTGTTGCCCGCGGCCAGCGCGGGCCCGATCTTGGCGAGATTGATCTGGTGGGGAAAGTTCCACGGGGTGATGGCGCCGACGACGCCGACGGCCTCGCGGACGATCGTGCGCCGGGTAGGGATGCCCATCGGCGAGGCCTCGCCGAGATCCTGGTTGTATTCGTACGATTCGGCGGTATCTGCCGCGAAAGCCAGATCGTTGACGGGGACTTCGAGCTGAGCAATTGCGGTGAGCATCCGCGGCGCGCCGACTTCGGCGATGGTCAAGTCCCGCAACTCTTCGAGGTGCTGCTGCATCGCCTCGCGCAGCTGACGGACACACCGCACCCGCAGTTCGGTGTTGCGCGACCAGTCCGTCTCGTCGAAGGCCCGCCGCGCCGCCTCGATGGCACGGCCCATGTCGTCGGTGTCGGCATCGGCCGCGACACCGAGGACTTCCTCGGTGGCCGGGTTGATCGTGGGAAAGGTGCCCCCGCTGCCGCTGGTCAGCTTGCCGTCGATGAGCAGAGCGCTAACGCCGTCGGCCAGCAATGCCATCTTCGCCTCCGCGTCTTCGTAAAAGTAGACACTTGTCCGGATTCGATTAGGTCGAACCATAGTCGCCGAGTCCGTCAAAGTGCAAGGGCGGGTCTTATGGATGGCCACCGGCGACCTTGATAATGCCTACTTTACTGGTATTTCACCGATCGGACTTGCCTCGCGCGGTAGACTATCGGATAGCTTGGACAGGTGTCCAGCGATCCAGTGGTCGCGATCACTTCCAGAGCCGGCGCTCCGGCCGGGGAGGTGCAGCGCAACCGCCGCCAGGAAGAGACGTTCCGCAAGGTGCTCTCCGCAGGCGTCGAGGTCCTGCGGGAGACGTCCTATGCCGACCTGACGGTTCGCGCGGTGGCCGCCCGCGCCAAGGTGGCGCCGGCGACCGCTTATACCTACTTCTCGTCGAAAAACCACCTGATCGCCGAGGTCTATTTGGATCTGGTGCGACGAGTCCCCTACTTCACCGACGTCAACGAGCCCATGCCGACACGGGTGGACAAGGCCTTGCGTCACCTGGCCCTGGTGGTCGCCGACGAACCCGAGGTTGCCGCCGCGTGCACGGCGGCGCTGCTCGGCGGCGCCGGAGACCCGGCCGTCCGGTCGGTGCGCGACCGGATCGGCGCGGAAATCCACCGACGCATCACGTCGGCCATCGGGCCCGACGCCGATCCCCGCATCGTGTCCGTACTCGAAATGGCGTTCTTCGGCGCACTGGTCAACGCCGCCAGCGGCGCCTACACGTATCACCAAATCGCCGACCAGCTGGGCTACGCGGTCGGCCTCATTCTGACAACCGGTGAAAACCGATGACCCTTCAGATCGACAAGCCGCTGCTTGATCCGTACGACTACGACTTCCACGAGGATCCCTATCCGTATTACCAACGGCTGCGGGACGAGGCACCGCTATACCGCAACGAGGAACTGGGCTTTTGGGCCTTGTCCCGGCATGCCGACGTGCACCAAGGCTTCCGCAATAGCACGACGCTGTCCAACCGCTTCGGCGTCTCGTTGGACCCCGCGTCCAGGGGCCCGCACGCCTCCAAGACCATGTCGTTTCTGGCGATGGACGATCCAGCGCACCTGCGGCTGCGGACTCTGGTGTCGAAAGGCTTCACGCCCAGGCGAATTCGTGAGCTCGAGCCGCGCGTAACCGAGATTGCAGAGCACCATCTCGACACCATGCTGGAGAAGGCGACGTCGGGAACGGTCGACTACGTCGACGAGTTCGCCGGAAAGTTGCCGATGGACGTGATCTCCGAGCTGATGGGCGTCCCCGATCCGGATCGGGCGCAGGTGCGGGCCTGGGCCGACGGCGTGATGCACCGCGACGAAGGCGTCACCGATGTACCGGCTTCGGCCATCGAAGCGTCGCTCAACCTCATCGTCTACTACCAGGAGATGGTCGCCGAGCGTCGCAAGAAGCCGACCGACGACCTGACGACGGCGCTGCTGGAGGCCGAGATCGACGGCGACCGGCTCACCGACGACGAAGTCCTCGGGTTCATGTTCCTGATGGTGATCGCCGGTAACGAGACGACCACCAAACTCCTTGCCAATGCGGCATTCTGGGGCCATCGAAACCCAGACCAGCTGACTCCTGTTTACGCCGATCTGTCGAAGGTGCCGCTGTGGGTGGAGGAGACCCTGCGCTACGACACCTCCAGTCAGATCCTGGCCCGGACCGTTGCCGGAGGGCTCACCCTCTACGACACCACGATCCCCGACGGGGACGTACTACTGCTGCTGCCCGGTTCGGGACACCGCGACGAGCGGGTCTTCGCCGATCCCGACGACTATGTGATCGGGCGGGATATCGGTTCCAAGCTACTGAGTTTCGGCAGCGGCGCGCACTTCTGCCTGGGCGCACACCTGGCCCGGATGGAAGCTCGGGTGGCGCTCACCGAATTGTTCAAGCGAATCCGCGGGTATGAGGTGGACGAGGTCAACGCCGTCCGCGTCCACTCCAGCAATGTCCGCGGGTTCGCCCACCTACCCATGGCCGTGGAGGTTTCGTAAATGCCACGCTTTGAACCACATCCGGCCCGTCGGCCCGCGATCGTCGCCGGCGCATCGTCGGGTATCGGAGCGGCCACCGCCATCGAAATGGCGGCCCACGGATTTCCGGTGGCATTGGGCGCGCGGCGCGTCGAGAAGTGCCAGGAGATCGTCGAGAAGATCCGCGCCGACGGGGGCGAGGCGATCGCGCTGCCGCTCGACGTCACCGACGCCGAGTCGGTCAAAGGGTTCGTGCACCAGGCCACCGAGCAGCTCGGCGACATCGAGGTTCTGGTCACCGGCGCCGGCGACACCTATTTCGGCCGACTGCACGAAATCGACACCGCCACTTTCGAATCGCAGATCCAGATTCACCTGATCGGGGCCAACCGGTTGACCACCGCGGTGCTTCCGGGCATGGTCGAGCGTCAACGCGGCGACCTGATCTTCGTGGGATCGGATGTCGCGCTGCGGCAACGCCCGCACATGGGCGCCTACGGCGCGGCGAAGGCCGCACTGGTAGCGATGGTGACCAACCTGCAGATGGAACTCGAGGGCACCGGCGTGCGCGCGTCGATCGTGCACCCCGGCCCGACGAAGACCGCGATGGGCTGGAGCCTGCCCGCCGAATCGATCGGCCCGGCGCTGGAGGACTGGGCCAAGTGGGGTCAGGCCCGCCACGACTACTTCCTGCGGCCCAGCGATCTCGCCCGGGCGATTGCGTTCGTCGCCGAAACACCAAGGGGCGGTTTCGTCGTCAACATGGAAATTCAGCCCGAGGCGCCGTTGGCTGACAACAAGGATCGCCAGAAACTCGCACTCGGTGAAGAGGGGATGCCAGGACATGGTTGATTCAACTACGGCGAAGACAGCGATCGTGCCGCGGGTTTCCGGCGGCGAAGAAGAACACGGTCATCTCGAGGAATTCCGGACCGATCCGATCGGCCTGATGCAGCGCACGCGCGACGAGTGTGGCGACGTGGGCTGGTTCCAGTTGGCGGACAAACACGTCATCCTGCTATCGGGCTCCCGCGCCAACGAGTTCTTCTTCCGTTCAGCCGACGAGGATCTCGACCAGGCCGAGGCGTATCCGTTCATGACGCCGATCTTCGGCAAGGGCGTGGTCTTCGACGCCAGCCCCGAGCGCCGCAAGGAGATGCTGCACAACTCGGCGCTGCGCGGCGAGCAGATGAAGGGCCACGCGGCCACCATCGAAGGCGAAGTCAAGCGGATGATCGCCGACTGGGGCGACGAGGGTGAGATCGACCTGCTCGACTTCTTCGCCGAGTTGACCATCTACACCTCGACCGCCTGCCTGA
Source organism: uncultured Actinomycetota bacterium (assembly GCA_963791535.1). Classification (GTDB taxonomy): domain Bacteria; phylum Actinomycetota; class Actinomycetes; order Mycobacteriales; family Mycobacteriaceae; genus Mycobacterium. The sequence goes on from CAWBSW010000025.1 coordinate 55,957, forward strand.
TCGGGCTGAAGTTCCGCAACCAGTTGGACTCCCGGTTCGCGCACTACTACCACGAGTTGGAGCGCGGCACCGATCCGTTGTGCTACGTCGACGCCTACCTGCCGATCGAAAGCTTCCAGCGCCGCGACCAAGCCCGCAAAGACCTGGTGGCGCTGGTGCAGGAAATCATGAATCAGCGCATCGCCAATCCGCCGAAGGACAAGGCCGACCGCGACATGCTCGACGTGCTGGTGTCGATCAAGGACGAGGAGGGCAACCCCCGATTCTCCGCCGACGAGGTCACCGGCATGTTCATCTCGCTGATGTTCGCGGGGCACCACACCAGTTCCGGAACCTCGGCGTGGACGTTGATCGAGCTGATCCGCCATCCCGAGGTGTACGCCGAGGTGCTGGCCGAGCTCGAGGAGCTGTACGCCGATGGCCAAGAGGTGAGTTTCCATGCGCTGCGATCGATTCCGAAGCTGGACAACGTGGTCAAGGAAACCCTGCGCCTGCATCCGCCGCTGATCATCTTGATGCGGGTGGCCAAGGGCGAATTCGAGGTCGAGGGCTTCCCGATTCACGACGGTGACTTCGTCGCCGCATCCCCGGCGATCTCGAACCGGATTCCCGAGGACTTTCCCGAGCCCGAGGCGTTCAAGCCCGACCGCTACAACAAGCCCGAGCAGGCCGACATCGTCAACCGGTGGACCTGGATTCCGTTTGGCGCAGGCCGGCACCGCTGTGTCGGCGCCGCTTTCGCCCAGATGCAGATCAAAGCGATCTTCTCGGTTCTGTTGCGCGAGTATGAGTTTGAGATGGCGCAGCCGGCAGACAGCTATCACAACGATCACTCCAAGATGGTGGTGCAGCTTGCCCGGCCCGCCAAGGCGCGCTACCGCCGCCGTCAACGGGAGTTGATCATGGGTTACCGGGTCGAAGCCGACTTGGATTTGTGTCAGGGCCACGCGATGTGCGAGCTGGAGGCGCCGGACTACTTCCGAGTGCCCAAGCGGGGCAAGGTCGAGATCGTCGACGCCGAACCGCCAGAAGACGCCCGCGAGGAGATCGACCGGGCGGTTGAAATGTGTCCAACCCAAGCGCTGTTCATCAAAGAGAAAGAGAGACTAGTCCGATGTCATCCAAGCCGTCTTTCGAACGTGCAGAACTCGAAAAGTGGGTGCAGTCCTGGCTGCAGGCCAACAAGGACTGCGAAAAGGCCGGTGACTGGAAACCGTTGGCAGACTTCTACGCTGCCGACGCCACCTATGGCTGGAACATCGGGCCGAAGGAAGACGTGATGTGCGTCGGCGTCGACGAGATCCGCGACGTCGCGCTGGGCATGGAAATGGAAGGCCTGGAGAACTGGGTGTACGAGTACCAGAAGGTGCTCATCGACGACAAGCAGGGCGAAATCGTCGGCTTCTGGAAACAGATCGTCAACAAGACGGACGGCAGTCAGGACGAGATCTACGGCATCGGCGGCAGCTGGTTCCGTCTCAATGACGACCTGCTCATCGAGTGGCAGCGTGACTTCTTCGACTTCGGTCATGTCGCGAAGATGTTCGCCAACCTCATCGAGTCCGGCGATCTGAGCACCGGCATGCAGAAACGGATCGAACGCAGCCTGGCCGGGGAGAAGTTGCCCGGCTACTACCCGCTGGGACAGGCTCCGGTACCCATCTGGTGATCCCACGCCATGGTTGACGCTCCCCCCTTGTTTACGACACAGTGACGCACGTCATAATGGGCTGCGAATGAGAACACGTTCTAAATTGCCGTCCGGCCCAGGCCGGCCCCTTTCACCGACACACGGGTCAGGGCATGCTGATGGAGGTCTTCTATGAAAACAAAGGGTGCTCTGATCTGGGAGTTCAACCAGCCGTGGTCGGTCGAGGAAATCGAGATCGGCGACCCGCAGAAGGATGAAGTCAAGATCCAAATGGAAGCGGCCGGGATGTGCCATTCCGACCACCACTTGGTGACTGGCGGCATCCCGATGGCAGGCTTCCCGGTTCTCGGCGGCCATGAGGGCGCCGGCATCGTCACCGAGGTGGGTCCGGGGGTCGAGGGCTTGGAAGAGGGCGACCACGTGGTGCTGTCCTTCATCCCGTCCTGCGGCACTTGTCCGACCTGTCAGGCGGGCATGCGCAACCTGTGCGACTTGGGGGCCGGGCTGCTGAACGGTGCGGCGGTAAGCGATGGGACGTTCCGGATTCAGGCTCGCGGCCAAAACGTCTTCCCGATGACGCTGCTGGGGACGTTCTCGCCGTACATGGTTGTGCACAAGAGTTCGGTCGTGAAGATCGATCCTTCGGTGCCGTTCGAAGTGGCCGCCCTGGTGGGTTGCGGCGTGACCACCGGCTACGGCTCGGCGGTCCGCACCGCTAACATCCGGCCGGGTCAGGACGTCGCCATTGTCGGCGTCGGCGGCGTGGGCATGGCCGCGCTGCAGGGTGCAGTCAATGCCGGCGCGCGCTACATCTTCGCGATCGACCCGGTCGAGTGGAAGCGCGACCAGGCCCTCAAGTTCGGTGCCACGCACGTCTACCCCGACGTCTTCGCCGCGATGGGCGGAATCATGGAGGTCACCTACGGCCTGATGGCCCACAAGGTGGTCGTCACGGTCGGTGAGCTACACGGCGCCGATGTGGAGAACTACCTGATCCTGACCCAGAAGGGCGGCACCTGCGTGCTGACCGCCATCGGCAGCTTGCTGGACAACAACGTCACCCTGAACCTGGCGATGCTGACCCTGATGCAGAAGAACCTGCAGGGCACCATCTTCGGCGGCGGCAACCCGCAGTACGACATCCCGCAGCTGCTGTCGATGTACAAGGTCGGCAAGCTCAACCTCGACGACATGATCACTCGTCAGTACAAGCTGGAGCAGATCAACGACGGCTACCAGGACATGCTGGACGGCAAGAACATTCGCGGCGTCATCCGCTATACCGACGCAGACCGGTAAGCGGCGCGGTCCAGTTTGCTGCCGACTGGCTAGTTATGACACCCATTTTCGCGAGAACCGTGCAATAAGTGGCCGCTCGACGGCAGTAAAGAGGAGCGAAATGTCCCAGGAAACCGTTCAGCAGTCCCCCGCACTGACCGCCTCACAGTCGTCGTGGCGCTGTGTGCAGGCCCATGACCGGGAAGGCTGGCTGGCCCTGATGGCCGACGACGTCGTCGTCGAGGACCCGATCGGCAAGTCTGTCACCAACCCCGACGGCACCGGCGTGCGCGGCAAGGACGGGGTGGCCGGCTTCTACGACACCAACATCGCCGCCAACCAGCTGACAATCACCTGCGAGGAAACATTTCCCTCGAGTGACCCCAACGAGATCGCGCATATCTTGGTGCTGCAGAGCAAGTTTGACAATGGAATCAGCAGCAAGGTCCGCGGTGTATTCACGTATAAGGTCAACGACGCCGGGCTGATCACGAATATGCGCGGCTACTGGAACCTCGACATGATGACATTCGGCACCGAGGAGTGAACTCGCTCCTGGCCGACCGCGGCGCCGTCGTGGTCGGCGGGTCGCGCGGCATCGGTGCGGCCGTCGCGACCTTGTTGGCACAGCATGGTGCCGGTGTGGTGGTCAACGGCCGCGACGCAGACGCGGCCCGAGCCGCCGCCGATGGCATCACCGCCGACGGCGGACGCGCAGTGGCCCACGCCGGCTCACCGTCCGATCGGTCGGCCGCGGAATCGTTGGTGGACAGATGTATTGACGAGTTCGGCGCCATCCACATCCTGGTGAACTGCGCCGGCATCGCCGAACCGCCGGGCTCGTCCATTCTCGACATCACCCCCAGCCAGTTCGGCGAGCTGCTCGAATCGCATCTGCACACGGTGTTCGCGACCTGCCGCGCGGCCGCCCCGAAGATGGTCGAGCAAGGCGGCGGCAGCATCGTCAACACCAGCTCATTCGCGTTTCTCGGTGATTACGGCGGCACCGGATACCCGGCCGGCAAGGGCGCGGTCAACAGTTTGACGCTGGCGATCGCCGCTGAATTGAAGGGGCACGGCGTGCGGGCCAATGTGGTGTGCCCGGGGGCCAGGACGCGATTGTCGACCGGGCCGGACTACGAAGCCCAGATCATCGACTTGAACCGGCGTGGGCTGCTTGACGAAGTCTCGATGCAGGGATCGCTCGACGTAGCACCACCGGACTACGTCGCTCCTACCTATGTCTATCTTGCCAGCGATCTCGCCGAGCGGATTACCGGCGAAATCTTTGTTGCATCAGGCGGTTTCATCGGCCGATACCCGCGAACTACGCCTGCCTTGATCGGCTACCGAGACCATCACGACTCACCACCGTGGTCGGTGGCAGAGCTTTCCACACTGATCGACGGAGGTGCCGGCTAGCCCTCGTGATGGAAGACCAGGCTGACATTCAGTGTCGTCTTGGCGCCCACCATGCCGAACATGTTTCCTTCCACGGCGAACTGCTTGCGCGCGATCGTCGTCCGTGCGGTCAGTCGCACCTCGCCGCCGTCGAGCACCTCGACGTGGGCCTGGAGCGGCACCGGCGCGGTGATGCCCTTGGCGGTGAGATCGGCGCGCAGGCGCACGGTGTCAGCACCGGTGGCCTCACCGCCGGTGACCACGACAGTGATGTTCGGGTACTTCTCGACATCGAAGAACGCCGGTGACCGCAGATCCTCGTCGCGTTTCCCGAGTCCGGTGTGCACTGAGGCTGCCTTGACTTCGATTCGGCCGGATACCGTTCGAGCGTCTTGAATTTCCCCGCCGCCGCTGAACTCGGTGAAGTCGCCGCGGACCTTCATCGCGCCCCACATTGTCTTGTTCTCGAACCGGATGGAGGAACGTTGCGGAACCACATTCCAAACACCTACCGCCTCGGGACTGCTGAGAAATGTTGTGACAGTTAACATCCCGACTCCCTGCATGTCAGCGCGGGTTGATAGCGAAGCGCCGCTGCCAACCCGTCGGCATTCGAACTCGCTAACATTCGACGATAGTCCTCGCTGCCTGTCCGTAACAGCGAAGTGCGGGACTCATATGCTGGAGCGCGTGTCGCGCGTCGGCGACGATGCAGGGCGAAGCGATGAGGAGGAGCCGCGCCCATGTCCACCGTCTTCACCAAGATCATCAACGGGGAACTGCCGGGCCGGTTCGTGTACGAGGACGACGAGGTCGTCGCTTTCTTGACCATCCAGCCGATGACGCAGGGTCACACACTGGTCGTCCCGCGAGCAGAGGTCGATCAATGGCAGGACCTTGAGCCAGCGGTGTTCGGCCGAGTGATGTCGGTGGCCCAGTTGATCGGCAAGGCCGTGTGTCGGGCGTTCGACGCCCAGCGTGCTGGCGTGATCATCGCCGGGCTCGAGGTTCCCCACCTGCACGTCCACGTCTTTCCGACCCGCAGCCTGAGCGATTTTGGCTTCGCCAACGTCGATAACAATCCGTCTCCGGCATCCCTGGACGAGGCGCAAGCCAAGATCAAGGCTGCCCTCGCCGAGTTGGCCTGAGCCCAGAGGCGTCGGTTACCCGTACGCATTAAATTGACCGGAGAAGGTCTTTTGAACAGAAGTCGCCCATTCGTCCATTTTCTCTACAGTAATGTCGAATGAAGACTTATACGAGGCCAACAATAGCGACAGCGCGATCACGTACACAGCTGCCATTACCGATGCGAGCACTTGCCAATCCTGGTTGATGGCGACGGGCACTACAATACTTGTCACCGTAAGAGCCAGCACGATCGTCAACATCCCCCCGTAGGTGATAACGCTGGCGGCGGCCATCCCAAATCTTCGCTCTTTCAACAGGATCGGAAGCTCGACTACTAGCCTGCCGCTGGTATGCCCGATCCAAAGCCTTGTGGGATTTTCGATACTGGGGATCAGATCCAAAAGCCTCTGCTCGAGGATGAAGATCACTTGATTGTGCGCCCAGATTCGACTGTTCAGCTGCGAATGCCAGGCTACCACCAAAAATGGAATTACAGGAATAAACGGGATCAGGTAGTGCGGTATTGTATTCGGCCTGGTCGACCAGGCAATGCCAATGAATGTCGAATAGGCCATAAAGATACTTATCAGGCTAAGCGCATGCCCAAGAATGCTTTGCACCTCGGACCGTTCAGCGGCATACAACGCAGCGAGGGCATCCGCGGAGTCGCCGCTGTGGACAAGACCGGCATTTTTATTCTGAGTCGTCATCGAATCGGCCCCCCGTCCCCTCCAATCGTGCGCAGGTGCGAACGTTACCTGGCCGAGCGGGCGTGGGCGGGCACGTCGGAGATGCGCGGCAAACGGACGTAGAAACGGCAACCCTGGCCGGGCGCCGTGGTCACCGTGACGATGCCACCGTGGGCGTTAACCAGGGAGTCGACGATCGATAGCCCCAGGCCGCTGCCGCCGCTGATCCGCGCGCGCGACGAGTCGGTGCGATAGAACCGTTCGAAGATGCGCAGCGCGTCCTGCTGACTCATGCCGGGCCCCTCGTCGACGACCTCCAAGATCGCGTCCTCGGCGTCGGTGCCGACCCGCACGACAATGTCGGCGCTTTCCGGCGTGTGTTGCAGAGCGTTGGTCACCAGGTTGCCGAGCACCTGACGCAACCGCGGCTCGTCGCCGAGAACCTCCGGCGTGCCGGGACCGTCGAGCACCTCCATGGTGATGTTGCGGTTCGGTGCGACCGCCTGCGCGTCGTGCACGGCATCGCTGGCCAGAGCCAGCAGGTCCACCCGGTTCTGCTCGATCGGTCGTTTCGCGTCCAGCCGAGCCAGCAACAGCAGATCGTCGACCAGTAGGCCCATCCGCCGCGATTCGCTCTCGATTCGCGACATCACCAATTCCATGTCGCGGGCGGCGCCCTGGCGATACAACTCTGCGAACCCGCGCATGGTGGTCAATGGAGTGCGCAGTTCGTGGCTGGCGTCGGTGATGAAGCGCCGCATCCGCTCTTCTGAGGTCCGCGCCTTCTCCGCCGAGGCTTCGGACGACGCGAACGCCCGCTGGATCTGAGCGAGCATTCCGTTGAGCGCTTGCGAAAGCCGACCAACCTCAGTGCGCGGATCGCGTTCGGGCACACGGCGATCCAGCTCGCCGGCGGCGATCGCCGCGGCGGTCTGCTCGACCTCCATCAACGGTCGCAGGCTTCGATGCACCGACCAATACTCCGCCAGCCCGAGGACCACCAACACCGCGGCGCCGATACCGACCTGCAACCACACCAGTGACCGGACAGTCTCCTGCACGTCGGAAAGGTCGTAGGCAACGGTGACCAACCGACCATGCGGCCCATGCACCGACACCGCCCGCCATCGCACGCCGGAGTTGTCGACCGATCCGACCGTTGTCGGTTTGCGGCCCACATCGTTGTTGTCGGGCAACGCGGGTTGGCCATTGCTGTCGTTGACAACCGTCCAGGTGTGCCCGTCCGGGGAAATGGTGCGCAGGTAAAAGTTCGACGGCGGACCCTCCGGGGTCGGGCCGCGGCGCGCTGAGGAGGTCCCAGGCGGTGCCTGCGCCCAGCTGCGGCGCGACCCCTCTTCCAACGTTTGGTCGACCCGCTTGAACAGGCTGTGTCGCAGGATCTCGGTGACGGCGATGCCGGAGGCAGTCAGCCCGCATGCTGCCAGCAGCAGGGTGGCGACGACCAAGCCGACGCGTAGCGGCATTGCGACCCTAAGTCGTCTTGGCATGATGCGACCCGAAACCGCGCCGATGCTTATCGCGGCTCCCGCAGCACATAGCCCACCCCGCGCAGGGTGTGCAGGAGCCGCTTCTCGCCGGTGTCGATCTTGCGGCGCAGATACGACACATAGGACTCGACGACGTTGACGTCACCGCCGAAGTCATAGCGCCAGACGTGGTCCAGGATTTTCGGTTTGCTCAACACCGTGCCGGCGTTGATCACGAAGTAGCGCAGCAGGGTGAACTCCGTGGGCGACAGCGACACCGGCTGTCCGGCCTTCCACACCTCGTGGGTGTCCTCGTCGAGTTCGATGTCGGCGAATGTCAGCCGGGCATTGCGACGCTCGATGATGCCTTTGCCGGTGCGCCGCAAGATAACTCGCAACCGAGCGACGACCTCTTCCAGGCTGAACGGTTTGGTGACGTAGTCGTCGCCACCGAGCGTCAGCCCGGCGATCTTGTCCTGTAGCGAGTCGCGGGCGGTGAGGAACAGCGCAGGCGCGTCGATGCCGTCGGCGCGTAGCCGGCGCAGCACCCCGAAGCCGTCCATACCGGGCATCATCACATCGAGGATCACCGCATCCGGTTTGACGTCGCGGGCCAAATCGAGCGCCGCCGGTCCATTCGTTGCGGTGTGCACCTCGAAGCCCTGGAACTTGAGGCTGACCGACAGAAGTTCGACGATGTTGTCTTCGTCGTCGACGACAAGTACTCGCGCCTCCGGAGTGGTTTCTTCTGCGATTGCCGATGCCATCTGTCTATTTGCTCGCACTTAGCTCAAGACAGCCTCCACAAATGCTGTGAGCTTGCTGTCAGTTGGTTTCGCGACGGTCGCAAGTCGCTGCGACCTCCGCGAATACACTCGGGGCATGAACCTTGGCAAAAGCCTGGCCGCCCTCGCCACCGCGCCCGTGCGGGTCGGACTCGCTGCCGCCGACGCGGGCCTCGGCGTTGCGACGTCGGCGCTCGGCATGGCGCGTCGAACATTGGGCGAGGCGAGCACGCCGGGCGGGCCGAACGCGGTCGCGCACATGCTGGGCATCGATGACGCGATCACCCGGGCCAACCGGCTGGCCAGGTTGTTGGACGACGACGCACCGCTGGGGCGCGCTCTGGCTACCGACGGGCCGATCGATCGGCTGCTCCGTCCCGATGGGGTCGTCGACATGCTCACGGCACCGGGCGGTCTGCTTGACCGGCTGACCGCCGAGGGCGGTGGGCTCGAACGAGCGCTGAAGCCCGGTGGGCTCGCGGATCAGCTAGTCGCCGACGACGGGCTGATCAATCGGCTACTCGCCGAGGACGGGCTGGCCGATCGGCTACTCGCCGAAGGCGGTCTGATCGACAAGCTGACAGCCCGCAATGGGCCGCTTGAGCAGCTCGCCGCCGTCGCCGACACGCTCAGCCGGCTGGCACCGGGGATGGAGGCACTGGAACCGGCCATCGCAACGCTGCAGGATGCCGTGATATCGCTGACCATGGTGGTCAACCCGCTCAGCAACATCGCCGACCGGATTCCGCTGCCGGGCCGCCGCCCGTCACGCCGCTCGTCGCCGCGGACAGTCCGTTCTCAGCGCGTCATCGACCACGACGAGTGAGCCGTTAGGCTGACACCGGTCAAAACCGGCCTCCTTAGCTCAGTGGTAGAGCACTCGCCTTGTAAGCGAAAGGTCGTCAGTTCAATCCTGACAGGAGGCTCCACAAAGGCGCAGTTCACGGGACGTGTCGCGATCTCGACAGCGATCAAGATCCGCGTCTTTGCCGTCATCTGCCGTCAACTCGATTTCTTGCCGTCACGTCGGGCGGCGGAAATCGGGGCGTCGGCCCATATGGGGCCTGCTTCGTGGCATCAAAAACGCGGCGGCGAAACGATTCGCTTCCTGTTCCGCGCCGGGGACCGTGGACGCCGACGACCCGTCGTGAATGGGTCGCTCGCGAGCTGGCCGCCAAGTACGGCGACCGGTTCCTGCCACCGGAGTCGCTGACGTCGTAATCGCAGCGAGCAGAGGCGGAATCGCGTAGACACGCCAAGCGTGGATGCGATTCTGCGTCTGATGGCTTACTGGCGGGGCTGTAAGAGGGAGTAGTGGCCCTTGCCAAAGCGGGCCATTTCCGGTGCGTCGCCAGCGGACAGCAGCGTCCACGCGGGAGTGAAGCGGCGTTCGATTTCGGCCCGAGTGATGCCGCGGACGCCAAATTGCTCACCGGGATCAAGCCCGCCGATCAACAGCAGCGCGTCCGGCGCTGCCACCGCGGTGACCTCGCGGACATACGCGTCGCGGTCCTTGTCGGTCAGGTTATGTAAGCAGCCGTTGTCGATGATCAACGTAAACCCGGTCCCCACGCCCCGGGCCGAGCTGAGGTGGGTGACATCGGCCTGAACGAAGTTGACCGAGGACTGGCGGGCTTGCGCCTTGGCGCGCGCCTTGGCCAGCGCCTTCGGCACGAAGTCCACACCGGTGACCTGCCACCCGTGCTGCGCCAAATAGATCGACGCGTCGCCGGTACCGCACCCGATATCGAGTGCGGTCGCCGCCGGCAGGGCGGGCGAGCCGTTGCCTTCGACCAGGTCGTGCAGACTTTTCGCCAGCGGATGGCCATCCCACGGTGTGAAACCGACTCGGTACATCGCACGGAACAACATGTTTCGAGATGCCATCACTCCACGGTAAACTTCATCACTTTCCTGGTGCCAGGTAGATCTGACTGACCCGCGCATCGGCATACTGCTGCCTGATCTCGTGATGACCCGCTGCGGAGGTATTGACCGGATGCTGTTTGCCGAGGCGCTGGAAACCACGACGCGCCGCCGCTACCGCCGGATCTCGGCGCGGCACTGGCACGCTGCTACCCGCGCAAGCTCAACGGCTCCACGCTGGAGAACCACCCCGAGCTGTGGCCCGCGCCGAGCCGCTTCAACGAGAGGATGACTCGATGAGCGATCGCTCAGCGGACACGGCTGAAGCGGAGCAGGAGCTTCTGGTCGCAGTAGTAGTCGAGCCAGTCGAGCAGCCGGCCCCGACCATGGTGCCCGCGGCCGGCGGTCGGCACGAAGCGAATCGCGAGCCGGGAGACCGCTGCGTCGAACCCGGCCTCCTTAAAGACGGTGACAACCCCATCGATGTCGTACAGCTCGGGCAGATGCAGCTCCTCGACGTTGGCGTGATGCCACTCCGCCATCAGCGGGCTCGCGGCGTGAACACCCATGACCGCGTAGTACACGCCGCCGGGCACCAGAGCGCCGAAGATTGCTCGGGCGTGGGCGCGAAGGTCGTGGAGTAAGTAGAGCACCTCATGGCTGAACGCTGCGTCGAAACCACCCCACCCGGCGGGAACCGTATCGCCGGCCGCGAACCGGAGCGGCCGCTGCCCGACGAGCCGCCGGGCGTCCTCGATCGCGCCCGAGGCCGGGTCGTAACCGAAACCCTCGGCGATGCCGCACCAATCAGCGAGCAGCCGGAGGAACCCGCCCCGGTTGCAGCCCGCGTCAAGGACTCGCTTTCCGGCAAGGTCGACGTCGATCGTCTCAAGCATCGCCTTCCAGAGGAACGCGTGCTCGTCCTGCATGGCCTCGTCCGCGGCCGCGCCCTGCCAATAGCGCTGACTCATCTCGCTCCTTACCCTACGGCGGGCGCGGCGAAGGGGATCGCCAACCGCCCGGTTGGCGATCGCCTTGCGAAGCCACATGATCGGAGTGTCGTACTGATAGCGGCTTCGGCCGCTGCCTGAGCCGCCGCGCCGCGGCGGCCGGGCCTCACACAGGAGGTGCGCCATGGCGGCGCTTCTCATCGGGTACGCACGGTGCTCCACCGACCAGCAAGACCTCACCGCCCAACACGACGGCCTGACCGCACTGGGTGTCTCGCCGGCCAGGATCTACGTCGATCACGGCCTGACCGGCACCACCCGAGACCGGCCCGGCCTGCGGGAGGCGATGGCGGCCTGCCGAGAAGGCGACACCCTGGTGGTAACCAAGCTCGACCGCCTCGCCCGGTCGCTGCCCGACCCGCGGGCGATCGCCGACGAACTCACCGCCCGGCAGGTCCGTCTCCGTCTTGGCGCCTCGGTCTACCACCCGAACGACCCGGTCGGCCGGCTGCTGTTCAACGTGTTGGCCATGGTCGCGGAGTTCGAGTCCGACCTGGTCCGGCTCCGCACCCGCGAAGGGATGAAGGTAGCGAAGGCCAAGGGTCGGCTCCGCGGCAAGCAGCCCAAGCTCAACCCCCGGCAGGAAGCGCATCTGGTCGGCCTGCTCCAGGCCGGTGAGCACAGCACCGCCGAACTGGCCGACCTGTTCGGTGTCGCTCGCTCCACCGTCTACCGCGCTCAGCAACGCCACCAGGCAGCCGCCCGACCGTGAGAACGCTGGTGCCGTCCCGCAGAAACACCAGTGCCGGGCGCCCACGGCCCAGCGCCCTCAACCCGCCGCGCGGTCCGTAGACCGTTCCCCTTGCGAGCAGCCGATTGACACCTTGCCACGCTTCAAAAACGTTTTCGGGACAGCTCGGCGTTTCAGCACATCAAGGGAACAGCGCGGGGCGACCAGGCCCGAGCAGAACTGAAGGCCGTCTCGAAATAGAGCTCGCGGCGCTCGTCCAGCAGCGCGTCGACCTGACGACTCGACGGCTCGCCACCGTGCTCGCGGATCGACCAGCGCACGGCCGCCAGGAGTCGGAGTTCGGAGTCGATGGTGTCCAGGTCACGCATGGTGCCGAAGCCTAATAATGGCGCTGGTGTGCGCAAGTCACTGCGAACAGTCGCGGGTGTCCGTTGAATGGCGCGGTCCCGTTTCGTCGCTCTACGGAGACCCCGCGGGCCTAGAACGACGCTGGATCGGGCAGTACGGCGCCGGGCGAGTACGGCACCGCAGGAGTCTGCCCCGGCAACGCTGTGGGCGGGTGGCCGGGAGACAGGGGGCGTGTACTGGAACCGCTGCCGGGAAACAAGGTATTCAACAGAGGACCGAGCTTGTCGAAGATCGTCCCGACAGGGGCGGGAAACGGCACGGGATCGTCGACAAGCAAAGGTTGCTGCGGAGCAGCCCCAGCGATCCCGCTGCCAAACCCAATTGCGCCAATTGCGGCCAGCGCGAGCGCCATACCCAGCGTCGCTCGGGTCAGTGGCGCGCGAGCATTCGAAATCGCAAACATGTTCTGGGACAAGGGGATAACTCCTCAAACTCCGCTGGAGCACCGAGTGCTTCAGACGCTCAAGTAACTCCGGTAACAATGCTGGTCAAGAAGCACAATTGAAACACGACACGATCACAGATCGAACTCTATAGATTTGCTTACTAACCTTGGAGTTTGCTTACTCTATGGCGTTATCGAGTCAGCGTGGACTTTGCTTGATCGCGGTCGCCTGGACGCTTGCTACTGCATCTGGTCGAGGATGGTCGAGAAGGCTGCCTTAAGCGTTAGCGCCTTCTAGCGCGCTGATTGGTCAGGTCATATCTAGGTCACGCGACCGAATTTGAGGCTGTGAAACCACCTCTGAACTGCACAAACTGTGGTG
>CAWBSW010000026.1:0-39455 GCA_963791535.1 uncultured Actinomycetota bacterium
AGCACCGTGCCGACCAAGATCGGCGCTCCGATCGCCTCGACGGCCACCGCGATCTGCTGCGCCGCGTCGGGGTTGCGCAGCGGGTCGATTTCCGATGCGTCCTCGGGCCAGACGACCACGTCGGGTTGGGGCGCGCGACCGGCGTGCACGTCCTCGGCCAGCCGGCTGGTCTCCCGAACGTCGTTGGCCAGCACCGCAAGGCGTTGCGCGTTGAATTCCAGACCGAGCCGAGGCACGTTGCCCTGGACCACCGCCGCGGTGACGACGGGTTCGTTCCCCGATCCGGTACCGGAATGACGGACCTGCGGCCAGATCGCCGCGGTGGCGAAAAACACCAGGCAGATGCAGATTGCCGGCAGCACAACCGCGGGCGGTCTGTCGACTGCGTGCGGCTGACCGGAGGCCCGCAACCACGACAGGATCTCCAGGGCGATCGCGAGCGGCGCTGCAACCCACTTAAGACGATCGCCAACGAGAGCAGTGGCACGCTGCCCAGCCGGACCAATGGCAGAAATGGGCCGTCGGTCTGACCGGCGGCCACCACGCCCCACGGGAATCCCCCGAACGGGACCGTCGACTTCAACCACTCCTGCGCCGCCCACAACACCGCGAACCAGATCGGCCAGCCGGGAAGCTGCCGCACCACGACGGCCAGCCAGACCGAAGATCCCGGGGAACAGCGCGCACACCAGCACCAGCGCCAGCAGGGGTATGACCCCGACAAGGATGCCGACCCAATGGATTAACGGTAGGTAGAACGCCAGGCCGAACAAGAAGCCGTAACCGAATCAGCCAGCGGTGCGGTGGCCGGGCGGGTCAGCACCCAGGCCAGCACCGCAAACGCGACGACGGCAGCCCACCACCAGTTGAAACTGGGATAGCTCGAGCAAAGAAGCAAACCAGCCAGGATTGCGGCGCCGAGGCGCGTCAGGCGCGGTCGCAGGGCTTTTCCGAACTGGGGCAACCGCGTTCGCAGCTCGTTGCCCAGCCATACCAGGAACGCAGCGCCCAACTCGACCAGCCGCTGCCCCAGCTGCGTGGCTCTTTCGCGGAAGTGGTCGGCGAAGCTCGGCAGCCGACCATCGTCGGCTTTCGGCTCGACGTCGGCGTCGTCGTCCGCTGGCTCGAAGACGGCGTCGAGGTCGTCGTTGAGGTCTTCTTTGACGTCGTCCGTGACCGCCGGGATGACCTCGGTGTCCTCGCCCGGCCGCATCCAGCGGTCGAACCGCCTGATGCGCTTAGCCATAGATGACGGCACCCTTGTGCATGGTCTGCCGGCAACGGGGTAACGGATCGGCCGGGCCCAGCCGCGGCAATGCGGGCACCCTCGACCGCGGATCGGTAGACCACCGTCGGACGGCGTCGCTTGGCGCGCTGGCTTCGAATTCGGTGAGGTCGCCGACGTCCCAAACGGCGTAGGACGCGGGCGCGCCGGGAACCAAGGTGCCCGTCAGCCCGTCTGCAACGCCGCCGGCCCGCCAGCCGCCGCGGGTGGCGGCGGCAAACGCCGCTCGCACGGAGACCGAGCTGCCCGGCGTGCGGTGGTTGGCCGCTGCTCGGACGGTCGCCCAGGGGTCGAGGCCGGTCACCGGGGCGTCGGATCCGAACGCGAGGGCCACGCCTTGGGATGCTAACAGCGCAAACGGGTTGAGAACTCCTGCTCGGTCGACACCGAGACGACGCGCATACATGCCTTCATCGCCGCCCCAGAGTGCGTCGAAATTGGGTTGCATGCTGGCGATGACGCCCCACGCGCCCAGCTTGGCCGCCTGATCTGCGGTGACCATCTCCAGATGCTCCAACCGATGGCCACAGCGAGCCACCGCGACCACACCGAGGTCGTCGACCACGCGCTCGAAGCCGTCGACGACAGCCGAGACGGCGGCGTCACCGATGACGTGGAAACCCGCCGTCACGCCCGCTTCGCTACACGCTCGCACATGCGCGGTGATGACCTCGGGATCCAAGTAGCAGGTTCCCACCCGGTCGCAGGCATCGGCGTAGGGCTCGTGCAGCCAGGCGGTGCGCGAGCCCAGCGCGCCGTCGACGAACAGGTCACCGGCCAGCCCCGCCGCACCGGTGTCCTCGATGACCGCGCGCGCCTGCGCGGGGCTGTCCACCGCCGCACCCCAGTAACCGGTCACCTGGACGCCATGGGCCCGGCTGAGGGTGCGCAACTCGTGCCAGTCGTCCAGCCCGCCGATCTCGGGGCCGGCGCATTCGTGCACCGCGACGATCCCGCTGGCGGCGGCGGCGTCCAGCGCGGCCACCCGAGCTTCGGCGCACTGGGCATCGGTCAACAGGTCGCGCGCGGTGGCACGAACCAGGTGATGGGCGTCGCCGACCAAGGGGCGCTGTGGGTCGAATCCGGTCGCCGACGACAGTCCGGGCACCCGCTCGCGCAGACCGGTCGAGGCCAGCGCCGAGTGCACGTCGACGCGGGCCAGGTAGGCGGGCCGGCCCCCCAACACGGCGTCCAGCTCCGCAGTGCTCGGCGGGGCATTCTCGGGCCACGAGGATTCGTCCCAACCGTGACCCCACACCGGCTCACCGGGATGGGCGGCCGCATAGTCGGCGATCATCTGCAGGCAATGCCGACGCGAGGCCGAAGCCCGCAAATCGAGCCCGGTCAGCGTCAGACCGGTGGCGGTGAGATGGATGTGACTGTCGACGAAGCCCGGCGCCACGAAGCCGCCGTCGAGATCGACCAACTCGGCATCGGGGAACTGGCCGCGACCGACGTCGTCGCTGCCCAGCCAGACCACAACACCGTCGCGGACCGCCATCGCGGTCGCATCGGGATGGGTCGGGCTGTGTACCCGGCCGTTGACCAGCAGGGCGGTGGGGACCCGAGTCACGCTCTATAGATTTACGCGCGCTCGCCCGGCAAGGCCGGCGGATCGACCACTGTGACGTCAGCGACGTCAGTGACGTCTAGGACCTCGCCGTCGATGTAGTCCGGCCTGGGTCGCGGCGTCGATGCGTATCGATCGGCGCCGACGGTGGTGACGGTGATCAGCGGGGCACGTCGGCCGATGCCGCGGACCGCCATCGCCGTGAGCATCGGGCGGGCGGCGGCCCGGGTCGCCGGTAACAGGAGCAGCACCCCCGCGGCGGTGGTGACAAGGCCGGGAACCACGACGAGCACCGTTCCCAGCGCTACCAGCGCGCCGTCGGTGGCCAGCCGTTCGTGTTGAGACGTCAGCCCGGATCGCAACCGCGTCAGCTGGCGCTTGAGCTGCGAACCCGCCAACGCCACTCCGGCGACAAAGGCGGCCAGCAACAGCAACAGCGTCCAGCCCAGGCCGATCGTCGACGCCAGAGCCACCACCACCGCGAGCTCGACCAGGACGTAGACCAGAAACAGTCGCGACACCATGAGATGGCAACGTCGGGGGCTGCTGCGGAAGTTCC
Organism: uncultured Actinomycetota bacterium; assembly: GCA_963791535.1. Classification (GTDB taxonomy): domain Bacteria; phylum Actinomycetota; class Actinomycetes; order Mycobacteriales; family Mycobacteriaceae; genus Mycobacterium. Next base: position 3,415 of record CAWBSW010000026.1, read on the forward strand.
GCCGACCGCTGCCGCACGGTTAGATGGCTCACGTGACGACAATCGAGATCAAGACCCCCGCCGGCCCTATCGACGCGCTGCTCGATATTCCCGAGGGCCAAGGGCCCTGGCCGGGCGTGGTGGTAATCCACGACGCGATCGGTTACGGACCGGACAAACAATCGATCAATAGCCATGTCGCCGCGGCGGGATATGTCGCGCTGACCCCGAACCTGTTCGCGCGCGGGGGCTGGGCGCGGTGCGTCACAAAGGTGATGCGCGAGCTACTCACCAAGCGCGGGCGAGCGCTTGATGATGTGTTGGCTGCCCGCGACCACCTACAGGCTCTGCCGGAATGCACCGGCCGCGTTGGCATCGCGGGATTCTGCATGGGCGGCCAATTCGCATTAGTTATGTCGCCCAACGGTTTTGGCGCCGCTGCGCCGTTCTACGGCACTCCGCTGCCGCGCGAGCTCAGCGAAACACTGGATGGCGCGTGCCCGGTCGTGGCCAGCTTCGGTAGCCGTGACCCGATGGGCGCCGGGGCGCCCACGAAGCTGAAACGGGTGCTGGACCAAAAAGGCATCGCCAACGACGTGAAGGTCTATCCGGGCGCCGGGCACAGCTTTGCCAACAAGCTTCCCGCGCAGCCCCTGATGCGGATTACCGGATTTGGCTATAACCAGGCCGCCACCGAGGATGCGTGGGCGCGGGTCTTCGCGTTCTTCGGCGAACACCTGCGTAGCGGGGCGTGACCTACGCCGCCCGCGATCCGATTGCCCGCCTCCTCCTCAGGCCACTACCCGGCCGGCATCGTCGCCGGGCGTAGTTCCAGGCCGACGTTGTTCTGCATGCCGCCGCGCAGCTTGCTGAAGAGGTTGAACACCCGACCGATCAGGCCGTACTCTCGGCCGATCGCGTCGTAGACGACGCCGGTCTGCGATTTGTCCAGGATGGCAGCGGTCGCCTCGATGGCGTCGCTTTTCGGGCGGCCGCGAATATCGCAAACGGCCAGCGTGACCCGCGGGGTGTTGCGGATCCGCTTAACCTTCCACGCCTTCTCCTCGCTGATGACCAGCAGCCGGTCGCCGTCGGAGGCGGCCCAGACAGGCGTCGGCTTGGGCCGGCCGTCCTTGGTGAAAGTCGTCAGCAGGACGTATTGCGCCTTGGCGACGTCTGCGAAGCTCGGGGGCACCGCGCCATTCTAACGACGCCGCCGCCCAACGGTTCTCGCGCCGCTCAACTAGCGGGCCGGTCAGCTTTGGACCAGCCCAGCAGCCGGGATAACGGCAGCGGGTTGTTCAACCCCGCAGTTGCAGGAATGACGGCGCCGTTGATCCAGGCGGCACTCGGGCTGTTCGCCCGCAACGGCTATGCGGGAACGTCGATTCGGGCGATCGCCCGGGAAGTGGGCGCCAGCGAAAGCGTGCTCTATGCGCACTTCGAGAGTAAGCGGGCCATCTTCCAGGCGGTACTAGGTGAGCTGGGACCGCTCACCGTGGCCGCCGAACTGGATCATCTCGACCCGCGGCTCGACGGTCTTATCCACGACGAAGCGGTCGCCTCGGCGATTTATACCGGGATCGTCAAGATGAGCGAAACAATCCGGAATTGGATGTCCGCCGGCCACATCGACCCCAACCTCGGCGATGCGGCCACGCTGGCCTATGCGCAGATGACTCCGATCATCCAGGCACGCATCGTGTGGATGCACGCGGACGCCACGCCGGACAGCCGCCAACATGCCCGCAACATCTGCCTAGGCCACGTCGAATTCTTCATCGACGCCACGTTCGTGCACAGCGACACCGCCTAGCGGCCTTCCACGTCTTCTTCGGTTTCCCGCAGTACAGAATGTGGTGGTCGGCTCGAGTACCACTTCGGAATCGATCAGCGCCTACGCTTAACCGGACCAAAAGGAGCACAAGCGATGAAAAGCGCGTCTGTCGCAAACAAGGTCATTGCTATTACCGGCGGGGCGCGCGGAATCGGGCTGGCTACTGCGACGATTCTGCAAAGTTTGGGCGCCACGGTCGCGATCGGCGATATCGACAGGTCCGCGGTCAAGGAGGCGGGTAGCCGGTTGGCCCTGACGGTTGCCCGCCGGCTCGACGTGACGGATCGACGATCCTTCACCGATTTTCTCGACACTGTCGAGAACCAATTGGGGCCCGTCGACGTGTTGGTGAACAACGCTGGCGTCATCGCGGTCGGTAGCGCGGTTGACGAGGCCGACGCCGTCACCGAGCGGGTGCTCGACGTCAATATTTTCGGCGTGATCCTGGGCACCAAGCTGGCTGCCCAACGGATGTTGCCGCGCGGTCACGGTCACATCGTCAACATCGCATCAGTGGGCAGCTTGCTGCCGGTCGAAGGCATCGCAACCTATTGCGCCACAAAGCATGCCGTGCTCGGCTATACCGACGCCGTGCGAATGGAAAACCGTGGGAGCGGTGTGCAGTTCTCGGCCATTCTGCCGATCCTGGTCAATACCGACATGATTGCCGGCGTTGGGCACGTCAAGGGCTTCAAGAACGTCGAACCAGACGACGTGGCCCGGGCGGTCGCCAACGTGATCGTCAAACCGAAACCGCGTGTGTTCGTTCCCCGTTCGTTCGGCCGGGTCGTGGCCGCCCAGCGTTTTATGCCGCAGCGGGCGGCGGAGGCGACGGCACGCGCCTTGGGCAACGGGCGCGTCTTCACCACCGACGTCGAGGCCGACAAGCGCACAGCCTATGCCCGGCGCACTGGGACGTCGTGATTCTCAATCGGTGCGCGCGTCGAAGTCGGCAAGCACGGGTTGACGCAAGAGCTCGCGATGAGTCTCCGGTGTCCAGGGGAAGAGCTCGGGCAGACCATCCTTACCGAGATACCAACTGCTGCATCCGGTGACCCAGATCGTCTGAGGCATCGCGGCTTTCATGCTCTCGTTGTATTCCTTGGTTGCCGCTTCGGTCGGCGCCGCGGCGCGCACGACACCGTCGCGGAGCTGCTTGATCCACCACATCACATAGTCGGCCTGGTCCTCGGCGATCGGCACCAGTGATTGGTTGCCGATCGGGGAATGCGGACCCATCAGCATGAACATGTTGGGGAACCCGGGCACCGCCACGGACCGGTACGCCATCGGGCCGTCGGCCCAGGCCTCGTCCAGGGTCAGCCCGCCCTCCCCGATCACCTCCAGCGGGCGCACGTAGGCGCGCGCGTCGAACCCGGTGGCATAGACCAGCAGGTCCAGTTCGTGCAGGTTGCCGTCGGTGGTGACGATGCCGCGGGGTTCGATGTGGTCGATCCGATCGGTGATCACCTCGACGCCGGGCGCTTGAACGGACCGGTAGAAGTGGCCGGCCATTACCTGCCGTTTGCACATCGGCTGGTAGTTCGGGGTGAGTTTGGCCCGCAGCTTCGGGTCGCGCACCGAGAGCCGCAGGTTCCATCGACATTCGGCCTGCAGCAGTCGGCGCTGCCATCCCGGGCGGATGGGCGCACGACCGAAGATGATCCTGATGAACAAACCCCAGAAGCGATAGGGCAGACCGTTCAGCGCCGGCCATCGGGACAGCGCCGCCTGGGCCAGCTTTGAGTAACGCGGGTTAGGTAAGGGATAGATCCACTGGGCGGTGCGCTGAAAAACCTTCAGCGCGCGCACCTTGCCGCCGAGCTCGGCGGTGATCTGCACCCCGGTCGAGCCGGTGCCGATCAAACCAATCCGCTTGTCCGGCAGGGAGACCGAGTGGTCCCAGCGCGAGGAGTGGAATGCGGGTCCGGCGAACGTGTCCCGTCCAGGGATGTCTGGATAACGAGGTACCCGCAGGACTCCGGTGGCGGTGACGAGGACGTCGAATGTTTCCTCGCCGTCGGGCGTGATGAGCTGCCACTTTCCGTCGTCATAGCGGGCCGCGGTCACGTTGCTGCCAAACCGGATGTGCGAACGGATGCCTCGTTCGTCGGCCACCCGCTGGAAATAGGCCTGTATCTCTGGACCCGGCGGCAGCCAGTGCGACCAATTCGGGTTCGGCCGGAACGAGTAGGAGTAGTACCGCGACGGGACGTCGCAGGTAAGTCCGGGATACGTGTTGTCGCGCCAAGTGCCGCCGACGTCGTTGGCCTTTTCGAAAATAGTGAACGAGTCGATGCCGGCGTCCTGCAGTTTGGCCGCCATGCAGATGCCGGACATTCCGGCGCCGATTATCGCGATTTTTAATGATCGCGTGTGCGTCATGGCAACCACCCGGCCCTCTCGCTTGCCTGCACGTTACGCCGTTGGCCTCGGCTTATCGACGGCTTCATGATCAAAGTCGAGAAGTTCACCAGCGACGTTGAGGTCGACAAGCGCACAGCTTATGCACGGCGCACTGGGACATCCGCCACCGAACGTCCCGAACGAGGTCTGCCGGTTCAATACGGTCCGGGTCCCCTGCCCGTAAGGCCCATCGGCTTGAAGCGGACGCGGATACTCAAGAGTCATGACTGCCTACGGCGATGGCGTGCTGTCGGATGCTCATATCGAGGCGATGTCACCGGACGAACGCCGGGACTTGATTCAGCGGCTGCAGCGTCCGCTCGAAGAAGTGTTTCCACCATCGCTCGCGAGACGCATGCGGCGGAACCGGTTGACCTTGATGGTGGGCGGCGTGATCGGGTTGATCCCGTGGATGGTCTACCTCGGCTTCACGCTGCCCCCGAACTATGTCGCCCATAACTGGCCGGCGACGTGGATCGGTTTTGACTGTCTGCTCATCGCGTTCATGGTCTGTACTGCAGTGCTGGGCTGGCTGCGCCGGCAGCTGGTGGTGCTCCCCGCGTTCACAGCCGGGGTTCTGCTGATCTGTGATGCCTGGTTCGACGTGATGACCGCGGGCCCGGGCCAATTGTGGCTGTCGGTGTTGACCGCCGCGCTCGGCAACTTCCCGCTCGCGGCGCTGCTGATCACCGGCGCGGTACGGATACTGCGGCTGACAATGACACGGCTCCGGTTTCTGGACCCCGGGACGCCGGCGTGGCGGGTGCCGTTGGTGCCATAACCGCGCCGATGCCCACAACTGTGATCATTAGCGCCGCTCTCCCCCGCAAGCGGGTGGGGGTGCCCCCAGCCGCGCAGCGGCGAGGGGGCGTGGCCCCACCCCATCGCTGCTGTCTATAACGTCGCCGGCGCGGATCATCGCGGCATCCGCCGCCAGACAAATTGCGGCAGCAGCCGCATCGCGAAGAAGATGGGCCGCAGCGCCCACGGGATCCACACGGTGCGCCGTCCTTTGGCCAGCGCCCGGGCGGTTACGGCGGCCACCTGCTCCGGGGTGCTGGAGAACGGGGCCGGCGTCATACCCTGTGTCATGCGCCCGATGACGAATCCCGGGCGCGCGATCAGCAACCGCACCCCGGTGCCGTGCAGCGCGTCGGCCAGCCCGCTGGCGAAGCCGTCCAGCCCAGCCTTCGCCGAGCCGTACACGTAGTTGGCCCGACGCACCCGCACCCCGGCCACCGAGGAGAACACCACCAGCGATCCACGCCCGGCCTCCCGCATCACCGCCGCCAGATGGGTGAGCAGGCTGACCTGCGCGACGTAGTCGATGTGGACGACGGCCACCGCGTGCGCGGCATCGGCCTCGGCGCGGGCCTGGTCACCGAGAATCCCGAAAGCCAGCACCGCGGTGTCGATAGGGCCGTGATCAGCGATGACCGCCGCCACGAGCGGGCCGTGCGAGTCAAGGTCGTCGGCATCGAACTCCCTGGTGTGCACGGCCTTCGCGCCGGCGGCGACCAGGGCCGCGACTTCCGCGGCGAGCTGGTCGGCTTTGCGTGCCGCCAGTATCACCGTCGCCCCGGGGGCCAGCCGTCGCGCGAGTTCGATACCGATCTCGCTGCGGCCGCCGAGGATCAGCACCGTCGCAGCCCCCGTGTGATTCTCGTCATCCACGGCTGCGATTTTGACGTCCTCCCCATTGCCTGAAGCCGGGGGATTCCAACCTCGTCACGCTGCAGCGTGGGGTTGGAGCAGTAATACCTCGCGGTTTCCTGCTGGTTCCTGCTTCGACGACGCGACCCAGCCCGAGGGCTGAGAAGTGTCTTCACAGGCCGTGACCGCAAGCCCTGCGGCCAGAATGCATTTCGCCGCATTTACATCCGCATGCTCGGTATGCGAGCAACGGGTGCACCGAAATACCGCTTGGCTCTCACGGGATTTCGGGTCCGTGTGTCCACACTGCGAGCAGCTTTGCGACGTGTAATGCGGCGGCACGGTCATAACCCGCGTTCCGCTGTAACGGGCCGCCGACGCCAATGCCAGAGTGAACTGATGCCATCCCTTGAACAGGATGCTGCGGTTGAGCCCGGACTTCCTCCTTACATTGTTTCCGGGAACTGCGAGAGTTCCTTTAGCTGAGCGGGTCATCTGCTTGGTCTTGAGCGCCTCGATTACGACCAGCGCATGCCCGACAGCTAACTCATGGGCGGTATAGCTGCAAAAGTCCTGCCGGCGGCGACGTTCCCTAGCCCGAATTACGCCAAGCGAAGCACGGACCTTGGCGCGGTGGCGGCTATGTTTGGCGGCTCGCGACAGCTGGCGCTCCAACCCCAATGCACGGCGGCGCTCGCCGGCGGTCAAAAAATCCCGGTTCCGCAGACGACCGTCGCTGGTCGCCACGGCCACCGCTACTCCTCGATCCACCCCCACCGCGGTACAAGGCGCGGCGTGCTCGATGGGGATCGTTGCACCATCGTCGACCAGCAGCGACACCAGCCAGTGCTTACCCTCGCGGGTCAGGGTGGCCGAGCGGATCACTGCCCCATCCAACCGCCGTGACAGCCGAAATCGCACCCACCCCAGCTTGGGCAACTTCAGCCGGGCATGCCGACGGTTTAACGATTCTACGGCCATCCTGGTGCCGTCCGGGAACCGAAATGACGGCCGCCACCGATGCGACGAGCGCCACCGCACCCCAAACGTGCCATGTACCCGGCAGGCCTTATCAAGATCGATCAACGTCTGCTGCAAACAATGCGCGGGTACCTCCGCGAGCCATGCATGCTCGGCCTTGGCCTCAGCAAGCTCTCGGGCCTGCTCGCGGTAGTGCATCCACGCCCCGCGACGCCGGTAATCGCGCCGCTGCTCCAAACCCGTGTTCCACACGGCCCGACATGTGCTCGCGATCTGCTCCGCAAACTCCTTCTGCTCCTCGGTGAACTCCACCCGAAACCGCCGCCCTGTCAACATAAATCAGCGAACCTTATGTGCCTAGACATACCGAGCGCTCGCCGATGACACCGTCCCGCCCACCGTGGCAACGACATAGATGTTCATCCAAAACCACGGCAGCCGTGACCGGAGCGACCGCAACCCGTTCCGCAGGACTTGCGACGAGCGGTCTATGAGCGCCGCCGCCGATCGCTGCTCCCTCAAGTCCGGCCCAGCTCCACCGGCAGGACCCCCATCGTCAAGCACACCCTTGCACTCCACTAACCACGCTCTATTTGCCTCGACCACCCACGACGACCTCGTTGAGCCGCCACCCCAACGACGACCGATTACCGCCCGTCGCTACTTGCCACGCCATCACCACGATGCAGACTCTGAAATGCAATATTCCGAACTCGTCCGCAACCTAGCACCCACAGCGGACAAGAGCAGACAACATCGCACTGTGCAAATCCGCACGACTCCACCAGGGCCAAATTCGTGGCACTCACCCTCACCGAAGGCCGACCTTCGCCACGCTGCTTACTTCGCGCTGCTTCTCGATCACCTGCGCTAGCGTGAGCGGTGATGGCGAACTCCACCGCCCGGCTGACCAGCGACGCACTGGCGTTTCTCACAGAACGCCATCTCGCCATGCTGACCACGCTGCGCACCGACAATTCGCCGCACGTGGTCGCGGTGGGTTTCACCTTCGACCCCAAGACCCATATCGCACGGGTGATCACCACCGGCGGCTCACAGAAGGCGGTCAACGCCGAGCGCGGCGGGGTCGCGGTTCTCAGTCAGGTCGACGGCGCCCGCTGGCTGTCGCTCGAGGGACCGGCCAGCGTCAACCGCGAGGTTGACGCTGTTCGTGACGCCGAGCTGCGCTATGCCCAGCGTTATCGCACACCGCGGGTCAATCCGCGACGCGTGGTCATCGAGGTGCAAATAGAGCGGGTGCTGGGATCTTCGGACCTGCTGGCCCGGAGAGCCGAGTAGCTCGCTAGACGAGCGTCGCGCCGGGCGCCCGAATCACCAGCGGTACCGCGGGGAAATAGGCGGCCAGTTCAGGTCGCGATTTGGCCAGTGCGGCGGTGCCATATCCGCGATGCCGGTAGTCGGGATGGATCCAGATCCGCACATGAACCTCGTGGTCTTCGAGTTCGCCGAAGACCATGCCCACCTTCTCGTCGCCGTCGACCGCGACGAACCAGGCGGCCTCTTCGGCGTCGAATCGGTTCTGCGCCGAGCGGATCTCATCGTCGAGGCCACCCGCTGGGCCGCCGGACCCATCGCCCTTGGCGCCGATGTCCTCGGTGCGTGCGGCGAAGATATCGCGGTCGCTCCGCCCGGAAAACGGGCGGAGCGCCAGGGAATCGCCGGAGCTGGCCGGCCGGTCTTTGAACGTAAAAGTCAACAGGTTGTTCAGGTCTTCGAGCTCGGCGGCGATCTTCTTGCGCGAGTGCTTGGTCAGCTGATCGAACGACATGCCGATCACGGCTTCAGCGCCCAGACGCGAGGTGCCGAGCAACGCGACGATGCCGTCGACCGCAGCCGGCCGGTCGTTGGCCTGCACGATTAGGTCCAACACTTCATGTCGACGTTCCAACGCGTTGAGCAGGGCGTCGGCTATTTCTCGGCGGGCGGCGGCGCGGTCGTGATCGGTCATCGCACGAGCGTAATACGCGAAGCTTAGGTCGGGACGACGATCAGCTCGTGCGGGCGGTGGTTGACCGGCAGAGCGCCGTCCTCGCCCACCACGACGATGTCCTCGATACGTGCCCCCCACCGGCCGGGGAAATAGATCCCGGGCTCGACGGAAAACGCCATGCCCGCCTGCAGCGGCAAATCGTTGCCCGCGACGATGTACGGCTCTTCGTGGACTGACAACCCGATGCCGTGGCCGGTGCGGTGCACGAAATATTCAGCGAGCCCTGCTTCAGCCAGCACGTCGCGGGCGGCGGCATCAACCTCTTCGGCGGTCACCCCCGGGCGCACCGCCTCGACGGCGGCCCGTTGCGCCCGCTGCAGCACTGAATACTGCTGCGCCACTTCGGCGCTGGGCTCGCCGATGCTGTAGGTACGCGTCGAGTCGGAGTTGTATCCGGGCTCGTACGCCCCGCCGATGTCGACGACGACGATGTCGCCAACGCGGAGTTCGCGATCCGAGTAGCTGTGATGCGGGTCTGCGCCATGCGGACCAGAACCGACGATGACGAACGCCACCTCTGAATGCCCCTCGGCGACAATCGCTTCGGCGATATCAGCGGCGACGTCCGCTTCGCTTCGACCGGCTACCAGGAAGTCGGGCACCCGGGAGTGCACCCGGTCGATGGCCGCGCCGGCCTTGCGCAACGCGTCGATCTCGGAGTCGTCCTTGACCATCCGCAGTTGCCGCAGCACGCCGGTGGCCAGCACCGGCAGCACGCCGAGCACATCGGCCAACGGCAACAGGTGCAGCGCGGGCATGGAATCGGTGACCGCAGTCGCGGCGGGCCCGCCGGCTATGCCCGTTAAGGGCTCCGCAACAAGCTGGTAAGGGTCGTCACCGTCGACCCAATCCCGCACCGCCAGGCCCAGATCCGCGACAGCGGATTGTTTCAGCGACGACAACTCCAGTCGCGGCACCACCACGGTCGGATCACCGGAGACCGGCAACACCAGCGCGGTGAGCCGCTCGAACGTCTGCGCGCGCGAGCCCAGCAGATACCGCAAGTCATAGCCCGGGGTGATCACCAGGCCGGCCAGGCCGGCCTCGGCGGTAGCGGCGATCGCCGCCGCAATCCGGCGGCGGTAAACGTCTGCGTCGAACCGGTGAGAACCCATGCCAGTCAGGCTAGCCGGGCGACGATGCAGTGGGGGTACCCCCAGCCGCGCAGCGGCGAGGGGGCGAGCCCGGCAATCGGACCGAGCCGGATCGGTGCTGGCAGGATGGCGGGCATGTCCGCACCGCTGCTGCTGCTTGACGGCGCCAGCATGTGGTTTCGCTCCTACTTTGGCGTCCCGTCCTCGATCACATCGCCCGACGGTCGGCCGGTGAACGCCGTCCGCGGCTTCTTGGACTCGGTGGCCATGCTGATCAGCAAACAGCGGCCCGGCCGGTTGGTGGTGTGCCTGGACCTGGACTGGCGTCCGCGGTTTCGGGTGGACCGCATCCCGTCGTACAAGGCGCATCGCGTCGAGGCAGAACATCCCGACGGGCAACCCGATGTCGAGGAAGTGCCCGACGAGTTGTCTCCGCAGGTGGAAATGATCGCGGAAATCCTCGACGCGTTCGGCTTCTGCACCGGCGGCGCCGTGGGTTTCGAAGCCGATGACGTGATCGGCACGCTGGCCGCCCGGGAACGACGTGACCCGGTCGTCGTCGTCAGCGGCGACCGCGACCTGCTACAGGTGGTCGGCGACGATCCGGTGCCCGTTCGGGTGCTCTACCTGGGACGCGGCCTGACCAACGCGACCCTGATGGGCCCTCCCGAGGTGGCCGAGCGGTACGGCGTGCCCGCCGATCGGGCCGGCGCCGGCTACGCGGAGCTGGCGCTGCTGCGCGGCGACCCCTCCGACGGGCTACCGGGTGTGCCCGGCATCGGCGAGAAGACCGCCGCGACACTATTGGCCCAGCACGGCTCGCTGGCGGGGATCTTGGCCGCCGTCGACGACCCCAAATCGTCGCTGTCCAAGGGTGTTAGGGCCAAGCTGCGCAACGCCGCCGGCTACATCGAAGTCGCCGGCCCCGTGGTGCGGGTGGCCACCGACGCGCCCGTCACGCTCTCGACACCGACCGACGCCGTGCCACTGGTGGCGGCCGACCCCGCGCGGACCGCCGAGCTGGCGACCCGGCTCGGGGTCGGATCACCGATCGCGCGGTTGCAGAAGGCGCTCGACGCGCTGCCCGGGTCGTGACGTATTAACGCTTACTTGGGCCGGCCGACTTCGTAGGTGCCCTTGTTGTCCTGGAAGGTCACCGTGACCTGGCGCTTGGTCCCGTCGATGCTGACGTCGCAGTCGAAGCTCTGGCCCTTTTTGACCGTCGGATTCTGGCCGTTGTTGCACTTGACGTCTTTGACGTTCTTCGCCCCGTACCCGTTGGTGTTGTCGCTGAGAATCTGCGCCACACCAGCCTGCGCCTTGTTGACGTCCAGCTTGGTGGTCACGAAGAACCCCGGCGCCCAGAAGCCCAGCACCAATACCACCGCGACGACGACGGCGGCGAACACCCCAGCCACCGTGCCGATGACCGTCCGCGACCGCTTCGATTCGGCGCCCGCAGGAGGCTGGCCGTAGGGCCCCGGGTACTGGCCGTACTGACCAGGTTGGCCGTACTGACCAGGTTGGCCGTACTGGCCCGGCTGACCGTACTGACCCGGCTGACCGTACTGACCCGGCTGACCGTACTGCCCGGGCTGCGTGTGCTGACCGGGCTGGCCATATTGAGCGGTCTGGGCGGCGTACGGGTCCTGCGGGTAGCCCGTGGGCTGTGGGAACGGCTGAGACGGCGGGTAGTACTGGGTCGGCGGCTCCTGATACTGCCCGTATTCCGTGGGCGTGTAGGCGGGCGCATGCCAGGTCGGTTGCTCCCCGCCCGGGGCCTGCCAGGTCTGCTCGCCGGATGGCTGCTGCCAGGGTGACACGTGCTGGGTCGAGTCCTCGCCGGATTGCTGACCTTCACCCTGCGGCGGCTGCCACGGTTTCGTCGGGTCGGGCCCCTGCGGTCCGCTCATCGTGCGTGTGTCCTCTCAGTCCTGATTGCAGTCCTTGCATCGGTCGCGCATGCAACCGTAGCTCCGGCTCAGCCTACCCGGCGTCAACTGCTACTACGCCGCGCCGAATGGTGTCGATCGCGCGTTTCGCCGTGGCTCGCAGCTCCGGTTGCGGGGCGGCGTTGCGGACCTGGTCGAGCAAATCAAGCACCTGCCGGCACCAGCGCACGAAATCCCCCGGCAACAGCGGTGAACCGCTGCCCTCCGAGTCGGCGGCGGCCAGCGCGGCGACCAGGTCACCATTGCTGGCCCAGCGGTAGATGGCCGTGACGAAACCGTCGTCGGGCTCTCGACTGAGCGTGACGCGGTGCCGCTGCTCGTCGGCGCGCAACGCCGCCGACAACCGTCGCGTCTGGTGCAGCGCCTGCCGCAACCGCGCGGTCGGCACCTCCGCGTTTGGCGGCGGTCCCGGGCCGTCCCCGCCCCGCGTCTCGTAGACCACCGCCGAGAGCACGGCGGCCAGCTCGGCGTCTCGCAGACCGGTCCAAGCGCCGGTGCGCAGGCATTCGGCCACCAAAAGATCGCTCTCGCTGTAAATCCGGGCCAGCAGCCGCCCATCGTCGGTCACTGTGGGGTCGCCGTCGGTGGTCTGGATGAAGCCGCGTTCGGTGAGCAACCCGACGATCCGGTCGAAGGTCCGGGCCAACGAGTTGGTGGCCGTGGACACCTTCTTTTGCAACGCTTCGTTGTCGCGTTCGATGCGCAAATAGCGCTCGGCAAGCCGGACTTGGGCCTCCCGACCGGGTTCGCGGTGAACGGGATGACGACGCATCTGCTCGCGCAGGGACACCAGCTCGGGATCGAGATCCCGCGTCTCGGTGCGGCTGCCGCCGCCGCGCCGGCCACCCGCAGCCGGCAAGCCCGCGGCCGCAGAACGCAGCGCCGAAGCCAGATCGCGACGAACCCGGGGCTGTCGGTGTTCGACCCGCTTGGGCAATGTCATCGAGCCCACCGGCGCCGACACGCCGGAATAGTCCGCCGACGAAATCCGGCCGGCCCAACGGTTTTCGGTCAACACCAACGGCCGTGGGTCATCGCTGTCACGGGCCGGTTCCAGCACGACGGCCAAGCCGCCCCGTCGTCCGTGGGTGATCGTAATGATGTCGCCGCGACGCAGCGCCGCCAGCGCGTCGTTGACCGCCTGCCGGCGCTGCAGCCGCGATGCGCGGGCCTGCGCGCGCTCCTGCTGGCTGATCCGCTCCCGCAGCCGGGCGTACTCGAGGATCGGCGCCTCGTTGCCCCCGAACTCGGCCGCGACCTCGTCGAGCATCCGCTGTCCACGCTCGACGCCGCGGACCAGGCTCACCACCGACCGGTCGGCCTGGTACTGGGCGAACGACTGCTCCAGCAGCCGATGAGCCTCCTCGGGGCCAAGCCGGTTCACCAGGTTGATGGTCATGTTGTACGACGGGGCGAACGAGCTGCGCAGCGGGAAGGTGCGAGTGGAGGCCAGGCCGGCGACTTCAGCCGGCTCGCTGGTGCTTTCACCGGGGTGCCAGAGCACCACGGCGTGGCCTTCGACGTCGATGCCCCGCCTGCCGGCCCGCCCGGTGAGCTGGGTGTACTCCCCCGGCGTCAGCGGGACGTGCTCTTCGCCGTTGAACTTCACCAGCCGTTCCAGCACAACGGTGCGGGCCGGCATGTTGATGCCGAGCGCCAGGGTTTCGGTGGCGAAGACGGCCTTGATCAGCCCGGCGGTGAACAGCTCCTCGACCGTGTGCCGGAACACCGGCAACAGTCCGGCGTGGTGGGCGGCGATACCGCGCAGCAGTCCTTCCCGCCACTCGTAGTAGCCGAGCACGGCCAAGTCGGAGTCCTGCAGATCGCCGCAGCGGTGCTCGATCACCTCGGCGATTTGCGCCCGGTCCTCCTCGGTGGTCAGCCGCAATGACGACCGTAGGCATTGTCCGACCGCGGCGTCGCAACCGGCGCGGGAGAACACGAAGGTGATCGCCGGCAGCAGGCCCTCGGAGTCGAGCATCGCAATCACGTCGGGCCGCGGCGGCGGTCGGTAGAAGCCCGGCCGGCCCGAGCGTCCCGGACCACCTCCTCGTCCGTTCTGCCGGCGGGGGCCGCGCCAGTCCGAGAGTCGATCGGCCTCACGGCGATGGGCGATGTGGCGCAACAGATTCGGGTCGACGATCGGCTGGCGCCGCTCACCCGCGTCGATGGCGGCGTAGTCGAACAGGTCGAAAATACGTTTGCCCACCAGCATGTGCTGCCACAGTGGCACGGGTCGGTGGTCATCGACGACGACCGTCGTGTCGCCACGCACGGTCTGAATCCAGCCACCGAACTCCTCGGCGTTGCTCACTGTCGCCGACAGGCTGACCAGACGCACCTCTTCGGGCAGATGCAGGATGACCTCTTCCCAGACCGCACCACGCATCCGGTCGGCGAGGAAATGTACCTCATCCATAACGACGTAGGAAAGACCTTGCAGCACAGGAGAATCCGCGTAGAGCATGTTGCGCAGTACTTCGGTGGTCATCACCACAACCGGGGCGTTCCCGTTGACCGACAGATCGCCGGTGAGCAATCCGATCTGATCTTTGCCGTAACGGGCCACGAAGTCGGTGTGCTTCTGGTTGCTCAGCGCCTTCAGCGGCGTGGTGTAGAAGCATTTGCCGCCCGACGCCAGTGCCAAGTGCACTGCGAACTCGCCGACGACGGTCTTCCCGGCGCCGGTTGGCGCGCATACCAGAACACCATGGCCGCTTTCCAGTGCCGCACATGCCTGCTGCTGAAAGCCGTCGAGCCCGAAAGCGAGTTCCGCGGCGAACTTGGCTAATTCGCCCGCGGCTGCGGTGTCATCTGCGCCGCTCCTCCCCATCGCTTCGCTCTGCATCGTCGCGGCGCGGTCATCTGCGCCGCTCCTCCCCATCGCTTCGCTCTGCATCGTCGCGGCGCGGTCATCTGCGCCGCTCCTCCCCATCGCTTCGCTCTGCATCGTCGCGGCGCGGTCAGGTGACGTCGTCATGGGGTCCGGCGATGCTCGACGGTGCTCCAACCGCAGACGGCGGGTCGACGACCGAGGCCTCGTCGTCGGCGATGGCGGTGAGCGCTTCGCGCTTGACCTTCCGCTTGTCGTGTACCCGGGCGATCTGGATGGCCAGTTCGAGCAGTACCGTCAGCGCCAGTCCCAGCGCCGTCATCGAGAACGGGTCGGAACCCGGGGTGAAAACCGCTGCGAACACGAACATCACGAAGATCAGGCCGCGCCGCCACGACCGTAGTCGTACGTAGCTCAGCACGCCGACGAAGTTGAGCATCACGATCAGCAGCGGGAATTCGAAGCTGATACCGAACACCAGCAGCAGGTTGATCAAAAAGCCGAAATACCGGTCGCCGGAGAGCGCGGTCACCTGCACGTCGCTGCCGACGGTCAACAGGAAGTGCAGCGCCTTGGACAGCACGAGGTAGGCCAGCACTGCGCCAGTGATGAACAACATCGCCGCCGGGATGACGAACGCCACCGCGAAACGGCGCTCCTTCTTGTACAACCCCGGCGTGATGAATGCCCAGAGTTGGTAGAACCACATCGGGCAAGCCAGCACGACCCCAGCGGTCAGCCCGACCTTCAGTCGCAGCATGAATTGGTCGAACGGTGCGGTGGCCAGCAGCCGGCACTGACCGTCGGCGGTGATCTGCGCGCGCGCCGACGGCGGCAGCGAGCAATACGGATGTCGAAGCCATTCGCCCAGGCTTTCCATCCCGAACAGCGAGTGCGAATACCAGATGAACCCGAATGCAGTGGTGACCGCGATCGTCGCCAGCGAGATCAACAGCCGAGCGCGCAGTTCGGTGAGATGGTCGACGAGCGACATGGTCCCGTCGGGATTGGTGCGGCTGCGACGAAATCGCGGATCTAGCCGCCTGATTAGACCGGTGGTGCGCACAGTGAATAGGCGCTCGGGCGCCGCGGCGGCGATGCCAGGCTAGTCCGAGCGTCCGTCGGTCGCCGGCGGCTCGACCCGCTCGGACTGCACCGGTTGGGCTGCCGCGGGCGGCGCCACAGTCGTGTCCGACTTGCCGTCGTTCTGCAGTTCGCGAACCTCAGACTTGAAAATCCGCAACGACTTGCCCAGCGAGCGCGAGAAGTCAGGGAGCCTCTTGGCACCGAACAGAACGATCACCAGGACCGCAATAATCGCCAGGTGACCCGGGGTGAGAGCGTTCACCTTTAATTACCTCCAGACGTCCCCACGATGCTACCGCAGCAGCCGTGCAACTAGCCGGACCGCGCCGCGGCCCGGTAGGACTCGAGCGCGGCCGCGGCGGCGTCGCGCACCCGGTTGGCCAATGACTCCGGCTGCAGAACGCGGACGGCCGACCCCAGGCCCAGCACTTGGCGGGCCATCCACTCTTCCGACGCGTAGGTCATCGCCGCCTCGCAGTAACCGTCGGGCAGCTCACGAAGCAGACGCATCGGGTAGTACTCGAACATCCACGACGCCGCCGGCGCCAGCCGCAGCGTCGCCGACGGTAGCGATGGGTCTGCGTCGAACAGCGAAGTGTCCGGCGGCGCCGCAAGCACGGGTTCCGGCGGCGCGGACCGCTCGTCGAGCCCGGCGGCGTCGACGATGCGGTCGAACCGGAACAGCCGCACCCCTTCGGCCTCCCGCGACCACGCCTCCAGGTAGCTGTGGTTGCCGACCAGCACGATGCGGATGGGGTCGACGATCCGGGTGGACAGCGTGTCGTGCGAGGCCGCGTAGTAGTCGATGGTCAGCGCCCGATTGTCACGAACTGCGGCGCGCACCGCGGCCGCGGCCTGACTCTCGACCGGCGCGGGCTCGTCCACCGCAGCGACGTCAGGTCCGTGTCCGGCGGCGCCGGCCGCTGCTTCGATTTTGGCGATCGCGCTGCGCGCTGCCTCCGGATCGACGACACCCGGAATGTCCGCCAGCGCCCGCAGCGCCACCAGCAGGCCGGTGGCTTCCGGCGAGCTGAGCTGCAGCGGCGTGTCCATGCCCGCCGAGAACGTCACCTCGACGGTGTCGCCCTCGAACGCGAAGTCGATGAGGTCGCCGGGGCCGTAGCCGGGTAGGCCGCACAGCCACAACTGATCGAGGTCCTCGCCCAGCTGTTTGACGGAAACACCGAGGTCGGCGGCCGCCTGGGCGCGAGTTACCCGCGGATTGGCCTGGAAGTACGGGACCATGTTGAGCAGCCGCACCAGGCGGGTGGACACGGGTGTCATCGGCGCCGCTCTCCCCCCCAAGCGGGTGGGGGTGCCCCCAGCCGCGCAGCGGCGAGGGGGCGTGCCCCCACCTCATCGCTCATTTCTCTATTGTCGCCGGCGCGTGTCATAGGCCATGCTCCTCACCGGCTTGGGCCCGCAACCGGCCCAGCACCTCGTCGCGCAGCGTGGACGGTTCCAGCACGACGGCGTCGGCGCCGTAGCCGGTGATGTCGCGCGCCAGTCGATCAGTGGTTCCGATGTCGAGTTCGATGACGTCGCCGTCGCGGCCGCCCAACGGCCGTGACCCCAGCGATGTTCCGGCGCGCCGCAGCGCGGTGGCCCGCCCGTCGGCCACCCAAACCTGAGCCCGCACACCCGTCGGGGCGTCGCCGACCGCGTCGGCCACGGTCTTGCGCAGGTCGACGTGCTCGGGCCGGGTGAAGGCACCGACCGGGCCGATCGGCGTCACCTCTCCGCCGATCCTGGACAGCCGAAATGTGCGGGTGGCGCCGCGGTCGCGGTCGTGCCCGACGAGATACCAGCGGCCTTTCTCGGTCACCACGCCCCACGGCTCCACCGTGCGCACGGTGTACGGCTCAGCACGTGACGGCCGGTGCGGAAATTGCACGACCTGCGCGGAATCGATGGCCGACAGCAGCGCTCCCAGAACGTCTTCCGAACCACGCAGTCCCAGGGTCCCGGCTGGCGACGCAATCGCGACCGGCGCATCCGGGTCTACGTCCACGCCGGCGGCCCGCAGCTTGAGCAGCGCACCCTGGGTGGCGGTGATCAGCTCCGGCGACTCCCACAGCTGGGTGGCGACGGCCACGGCGGCCGCCTCGTCGGCGGTCAGCTCGACAGCGGGCAGCGCGTACGCCTCGCGGTTGATCCGGTAGCCCTCGACCGGATCGAACGACGACACCTTGCCGGTCTCCAGCGGGATGCCCAGATCGCGCAGTTCGTTCTTGTCCCGCTCGAACATTCGCGAGAACGCTTCATCGCTGGCGGTGTCCGAATAGCCCGCCACGCTGGACCGGATTTTCTCGGCGGTGATGTAGCCGCGGGTGGAAAGCAGCGCGATGACCAGGTTGAGCAGCCGTTCCACTTTGGAGATCGCCATCGCTAACAGGTTAGGGCAACGGGTGGCGCAAGGCTGCCAAGGGATCACAGCTTCGCGGGCTGCACCGTCGCCGAGCTACATGCTGGCGATCAGTCTCTTGACTCGCTCGTCGACCGATCGGAACGGGTCCTTACACAGCACGGTGCGCTGAGCTTGATCGTTCAGTTTGAGGTGCACCCAGTCGACGGTGAAATCCCGACCGGCGGCTTGGGCGGCGCTGATGAATTCGCCGCGCAGCCGCGCCCGGGTGGTCTGCGGCGGCTGGTCGACGGCTTCCTCGATTTCTTCGTCGGTGGTGATCCGCGACGCCAGACCCTTGCGTTGCAGCAGATCGAAGACGCCGCGGCCGCGCTTGATGTCGTGGTAGGCCAGATCCAGCTGGGCGATCTTAGGGTCGGACAGCTCCATGTCGTAGCGGTCCTGGTAGCGCTGGAACAGTTTGCGCTTGATCACCCAGTCGATTTCGGTGTCGACCTTGGCGAAGTCCTGGCTTTCCACGGCGTCGAGCTGACGACCCCACAAATCGACGACCTGCTCGATCTGCGCATTGGGTTCCCGGGTCTGCAGGTGTTCGACGGCGCGCGCGTAGTACTCGCGCTGGATGTCCAGAGCGCTGGCCTGGCGCCCGCCCGCCAGCCGCACCGGCCGCCGGCCGGTGACGTCGTGGCTGACCTCCCGGATGGCCCGGATCGGGTTGTCCAGCGAGAAGTCGCGAAACGCCACCCCCGCCTCGATCATTTCCAGCACCAGCGCGGCGGTGCCCACCTTGAGCATCGTGGTGGTCTCGCACATGTTGGAGTCGCCGACGATGACGTGCAGACGCCGGTACTTCTCGGCGTCGGCGTGCGGCTCGTCGCGAGTGTTGATGATCGGGCGGCTACGAGTGGTGGCCGAGGAGACGCCTTCCCAGATGTGCTCGGCGCGTTGCGACAGGCAGAACGTCGCGGCCTTCGGGGTCTGCAGCACCTTGCCTGCGCCGCAGATGAGCTGGCGGGTGACCAGGAAGGGCAGCAGCACATCGGAGATGCGGGAGAACTCGCCCGCGCGCACGATCAGGTAGTTCTCGTGGCAGCCATACGAATTGCCCGCCGAGTCGGTGTTGTTCTTGAACAGGTAGATGTCGCCGCCGATGCCCTCGTCGGCGAGGCGCTGCTCGGCGTCGACGAGCAGGTCTTCGAGCACTCGCTCGCCTGCACGGTCGTGGGTGACCAGCTGGACCAGGCTGTCGCATTCGGCGGTGGCGTATTCCGGATGGCTGCCGACATCGAGGTACAGCCGTGCGCCGTTGCGCAGGAAAACGTTGGAGCTGCGCCCCCAGGAGACCACCCGGCGAAACAGGTAGCGGGCCACCTCGTCCGGCGACAAGCGCCGATGACCGTGGAACGTGCAGGTGACACCGAATTCGGTCTCGATGCCCATAATCCGCCGCTGCACAATTCGAGGGTACTGGTTGGACGGGCAACTGGTGCGGAACCCCCGCCGAGAGTGTGGCGTGGTCGGCGGGCGCGCCCGATTACTCCGGTAGGATGGGCGCTGCTCGTTACCGCGAGCACAGTCGTCAGAAAGGCCTCTCCAGTCCCGTGGACAGAGCCAGGGTCGCGGAGCACCCGCGGCCGGACCATGTCATCGCACACATCAGCGACACCCATCTCGTAGCCGGCGACGGCGACCTCTACGGCGACGTCGACGCGGAGGGCCGATTATCCGGGCTGCTTGAGCGGCTCGAGGGTTCTCAAGCTCGCCCCGATGCATTGATCTTTACCGGCGACCTCGCCGACAAAGGGCAGCCGGACGCCTACCGTAAGCTGCGCAACCTGGTCGAGCCGTTGGCCGATCGTCTTGGCGCGCAGCTCATCTGGGTGATGGGCAACCATGACAACAGAGCGGTGTTGCGCGAACACCTGTTGCGCGAGGCGCCAACGATGGCGCCGATGGACCGGGTCCATGAGGTTGCCGGATTACGCGTGATCGTCTTGGACACCTCGGTTCCCGGCCATCACCACGGCGAAATCGCCCCAGAGCAATTGCAATGGCTCGCAGCACAATTGGCTGAACCCGCACCTTTCGGCACCATCCTCGCGATGCACCATCCGCCGATTCCCAGCGTGCAGGACCTGGCCGTCACGGTCGAGCTGCGCGACCAAACACCACTTGCCCGGGTGTTGCGCGGCACCGATGTACGCAGCATCCTCGCCGGGCACCTGCACTACTCGACGACGGCAACCTTCGCCGGAATCCCGGTCTCGGTGGCCTCGGCCAGTTGCTACACCCAGGACCTGCTGACGGCGGGCACCCGGGGCCGCGACGGCGCGCAGGCGTTCAACCTGGTGCACTGCTACCCGGAAACGTTGGTGCACACCGTCATTCCGCTGGCCGCCGGTCCCACGGTTGGGCGGTTCGTGTCGCCGGAGATCGTGCAACAGGAGCTCGCCGCCGCCGGGGTAAGCATCCTGCCCGCTGGGCGGATACCGCATGTCGTACAGCCGCTCGCGCGCACCTAGCGGGCGATCACTCGCCAGATCACCCGCCTGCCAAAAGGATTCGACCCAGACTGGCCGGACGGATTCTAGGTGACTCGCAGCTAGATTGCCGCGACGAATGGCCGTCAAGAAGGCGTTATGATTTCGCCCGCCGTGCGTCAAGAAAACATAGTGGACTGCGTTGGCCGTCAAGAAGGCGTTATGGTTTCTCCGGCCATCCGTTAAGAACACATCATGGAATGTGTTGGCGGTCGAGACTGCGTTGCGCAGTGTTGCGCCAATCGCTATATAGGAATGCGACGCATCCACCTACGCGGCTGGCGATCTCGAGAAACCCGGATCGCTCAGTTGTGATGAATAGCGCGCGCAAACATATCTGTGAATTGGATCTCACATAGGGACACAACGACGTCTCCCACTTGTGATCTCATCAACTGCTAGGGGAGAATCGATGCCACTCGGTAACGTGTTGCAAGCACTGATCATGCTGGCCGTAGTCTTGATCGGCTCGGTGTTTGTCGGAAACCTGTTCCGTAGGATTAAGCAGCCCGCAGTCGTCGGAGTAATCGCTTTCGGCCTTTTGCTGGGCACAATTCTGGCCCTTCTTCCTCATTCCATAAAGTCTGTGCTACTTTCGACGACCTCGAAATCTCTTATTGAGGACGTGGGCCAAGCGGGCCTCTTGTTACTGTTGTTCTTGGTCGGAATTGAGCTGCGTTCCTATAGCAAAGCAAGCGCGAAGTCACCGCTCTGGCAACTGGTGCCCTGCGTGGTGATTCCGGTAGTCGTCTGTGCAGCTGCAGCTTTCCCCTTCGCGCACCGACTCGTTGGCCCGGACCACAACCCGCTGCATGTGTGGTTATTCGTCGGTGTGGCGCTGAGCGTGACCGCCGTTCCCGTTCTGGTGCTGATCATGAAAGATCTTGAGGTCCCGGTGCCCATCCCGGGGGTCGCGCTGCGAATTGCAGTTTCGACTGATGCGGCGGCATGGGCAATGGTGACCGTGCTGATCCTGCTGACCACAGACTTGAGCTCGGTCTCGGCTGCTGCCCTTTGCGTGGGTGCTGCGTTGCTGCTCACGGTGATGTTCGTGCTGCCGCGGATCGTCCAGCGGTTGTTCCGGCACTCCCGGCAGGGAGCTCCGTTTGTCGTGGCGATCTTCGCATACGTGCTGGTCGGTGCGGCAGCAACGCAGGTATTCGGCCTGCACCCAGCCCTCGGCGCCGTGGTTGCCGGTCTATGCTTCCCGGCCGGGCTGGCAAGCGAGGCATCGGAGCGGGCCTTAGCCACGGTCGCTGACATACTCATTCCTGCATTTTTCGTTTCGAGCGCGCTGTCTGTGCCACTGCAGACCCTGGCGGATCTGTTTCGAGGGAGCGGGCTGGCGTGCCTGCTGACCCTGACCATCGCCGCTTTCGGTTCGAAGCTAGCCGTCGGTCTTGTGGCAGGCAGGATGCAACGCTGGCCACTTACGACCTCGGCCGAACTTGGCGTGTTGCTGAACTGCCGCGGCGTCACCGAACTAGCCATTGCGTCGATCGGTCTCCAAGCCCGCTTGATCGGCCCCTATGCGTTCGCGATGTTGTGCGCGCTTGCCATCGTGACCACCGCGGTGACGGCTCCGCTGTATCGCGCGATCAACAACCGCGCGACGCGCGAGCGTGTCCAGGTCTCGCGCGAGGAAGTCGAGCTGGCCGCATGAAAACCAGGTTGCCGCACGCGCGTGACCCTTCGTTTAAAAAGAGGTTCCCTTGAGCACCTTGGACGAGCGGGTGCGGATCGGACCGGACGAGCCCCCGCCGCCAAAGGCTCCCGGCCGCCGGTGGTGGCCGCGCATCAGACTCGGCATCATCGCGCTATTGGTTGTCGCCTGCGCAATGATCACGACGGTCGTGTTGTACGTCGATGGCGCAGCGTCCCAACGTATTCCAGCTCATGGGGCAGCCACCAGCGACGGTACAACCGTGACGCTGGATCTGGTAAGTATCAAAAGCGATTACAGCGAGCTCGTTGGCGATATCGTCATCAGGCCTGGACCGGGGTTGGTGGATCCGGCGACCGACGCTCTCAAGCAAGACCTCACCGTAGCGGTCACATCCGTGACGACGCCGGTGCGGCGCACATATTCCAAGGGCATGTTGCCCGGTGTTTTTCCTGTTCCGCTGACCTTGGCGCGCGACGTCGAGCGTTGGCCGTTCGACAGCTACTACACCGGGCCGATCACGGTCACGCTGTTTACCGGCCCGGCGCAAACGCCGGAACGCGCCAACGTGACATTCGTCGATCGGCTCGCCGGCTGGAAAGTCCACGTGGCTCGCGTGAACAGCGCCAATACGTTGGCACCCTACGAAATCCAGTTGCAGCGATCAGCGAGCACGATGGTCTTCGCCATCACGATCCTTTGCATCTTCGTCGCGATCGCGGCAGTCGGCTTGTTTGTCGCGATTCAGACGACTCGTGACCCAACGAGGTTTCAGTCGCCGATGACAACCTGGTACGCGGCGATGCTGTTTGCGGTGGTGCCGCTGCGAAACGCGCTTCCGGGTTCGCCGGCGTTCGGAAGCTGGATCGATCTGACGATCGTTTTGTGGGTACTGGTGGCGTTGGTGGTCTCGATGTTGCTGTACATCGCCGCCTGGTGGCGGGCCACATCGATGAAGTGACCCGCGCAGCCCGGACGCACATGGGCGATGTAACAGCGGACGGGGGGCCGACACACCCTCGCCCGCTGGAGCCTTCACTCGTCGGCGGCTGCTCGCTCCCACGGCGCGGGCACCGGGAAGTACTTCTCCAGGAAATCGCCGACCACATCGGCTCGCTCGCACGCGCTCACCTCGGGGAAGCTGCCGTCGTTGAGGCAGAAGAAGTCAAACTTGCGCTTCTTCAGCAACATCGGCAATTTCGCCAGCCCGGACCGCAACGTGGTGTCGACGTAGAGCACCTTCGCCGACTCGTGCTGCACCGCACGTCCGGTCATCAACGCGTAGTAGTGGTACAGCGAGTTGGTCACCGAGATATCCGTGCTCGCCCGGAACCGGCTGGCCTGAGTGCGCGCGAAGTCGGTCGCAAACTCGCGCTCCAGTTCGCACAGCACACTCTTGCGCAGCGGCGCAGCCGTGTGCTCGAGGTGGCGGGTGATGATCTTTCCGAACCTCTCCCACAGCAGCTGCCGGTTGACGCGCGCAGCGTTCTCGAATCCGCTGCGCTCGGCGTGGTTGGGCCCCAACCCGATCCGCGTGGCCGCCTCGATGAACTTCGTCACTCCGCCCGGTGAGAAGAACGTCGTCGGGGACAACGCCCGGCCGAAGAACATATCGTCGTTGGAGTACAGGAAATGCTCTGCGAGACCAGGGATGTGGTGCAGCTGCGTTTCCACGGCGTGGCTGTTGTACACCGGCAGCGCCGAGAGGTCGGTGAAATGATCCTCGGCACGCACGATGGTGACTTTCGGATGGGGCGCGAGCCAGTCGGGTACCGGCGAGTCCGTCACGACGAAGATCCGCCGCACCCAGGGCGCAAACGCGTGCACCGAACGCAGGGCATACTTCAGTTCGTCGATCTGACGAATCCGCGCGTCGGCGTCGTCGCCTTCGCCCACAATGTGATTCGCCATTGCGGCTGCGCGCCGTGCCCGGAACTCCAGGTCGTTGCCGTCCACCCACGAGAACACCATGTCGATGTCGAACGTGACGTCGGCGGCATGCGGGGAGAACATCCCGGCGATCGTCGGCCAGGTGCGACCGTGCAGTTCCACCTCTGTGTACACAATTTCACTCAGCGGCAACGCCTTCCGAGTAAGCGAGTTCTCGATCGGGCAGATCGCCTGCATCCCGTCGAATACCCAGAACTGCAGCTCGACCCCGGCAGAGGCGCCGTAACGCAAGCCGGAACGCGGGCATTCGCGCCGCCGGAACACCCGCAGCAGCCGCGGGTCCGGGTCGGAGGACAGCAGACCGTCGCCCAGATACACCGAGCTGCGGCCGGTCCCGTCGAGGATCTTCGCACGCAGCG
Organism: uncultured Actinomycetota bacterium; assembly: GCA_963791535.1. Taxonomy (GTDB): domain Bacteria; phylum Actinomycetota; class Actinomycetes; order Mycobacteriales; family Mycobacteriaceae; genus Mycobacterium. The sequence continues at coordinate 28,124 of CAWBSW010000026.1, forward strand.
GCGCCTCCAGGCACGCGGACATCAGCGCTTCGGCAACTCGTGCACGCAGGCCGATATCAACGACGAGCGCTGGACGCCCGTCGGCGCCGCGAATGAGCAGGAACGGAATTCCCGCCGTCTCCAATTCCGCGCGGATGAACAAAAGGTCTCGCGCCATCGCCTCATAAGGAGTCAGGCGCAGCCCATCAGTTGAGCTGGCCGGCCCGAAGCGGGCGACGTCGATCATGCTGGTCATGGGAACACCTGCCTTCCACGTTTCACGTTGGGTCAAAACGCGCACAAAGAGGGACCCCAGCGGACCGGTGGAGCGGCGACGATGCCCTCACACGTTGAGCTTTGGCACTGAACGACGTATCCCCGCGCAGAGCTGGGAAAGCCACTTGGGACCACCCCTTAAGCCGGGGAGATCTGTCCTGATCTTGGGCGTCTCTCGACGTCGTCAGATCAGTGGCCTGTGTTCGATTCAGAAGCCTCGCCTAACGAGGTGCCTACGCAGGATAGCCCCGAATCCGGCTTCCGGCAACGCGAGTGTTAACAAACCGCTAACAAAACCAAAGGAGGTGTTGTCGTTGCACTTTGGTGCGCGTCGGCGGTATCACGACTCGGCGGGGCTGGGCACCTCGCCGAATCGGCTCAGCGCCAAAACCGCTGCGACCGCCACTACAAATCCCGCCACAACTAGCCAGCTCAGGCCCGGACGGGTCTGGTCGCCGAGCCACGCCACCCCGACCAGCGCCGGGCCAACCGTCTCGCCCACCACCATCCCGGCGACCGCGGTGGTCACCGATCCGCGACTCAAAGCGGAGGTAAGCAACAAGAACCCGGCCGCTCCCCCGGCGATCACCGCATACACGGCGGGGTTGGTGTAGAAAGCGGCTTTCGTCGGGTCGATGGGATCGATGAGGCGAACGGCGATCTCGACGACCCCGAAACCGCCGCCGGCCCCGAGCCCCAGCACCAGTGCGCGCGAGCGGTCGCCCAAACGGCCCGCCGCCGCACCGGCGATGAACAACACGGCGACCACCACCAGCAGCGACCAGCCGAGTCCAGCCGGCCCACGCTGCGAACCCTCGGGCCCGGCGGCAAGACCGAGCGTCGCGAGGCTCGCGCAGACCACGCCCACCGCCGCCCACTCCGTGGTCGACAACCGCGTCGACAGCACCCAGGCGGCGACGATCGCGGTGACCGCGAGCGAGGCCGCGATCGCCGCGGCGACGACGTAGATCGGGACCAGGCGAAGCGCCGCCACCTGCAACGCAAAGCCAACGCCGTCGAGCGCGATGCCCGCAAGGTAGCGCCACTGCCGCAGCGCTCGGAACAGCAAGGCCGCGTTAACTCCGGAGTCGCTGTTGCCGGCGTCCACCGAGCGGGTCGCCGCGGCCTGCAGCACCGTCGCCGTGCCGTAGCAGACCGAGCAACCCAGGGCGAGCAGCAAGCCGATCAGCACACACCGACAATACGAGACAACCGGGCGTGGAGCTTATTTCGACGGTTTCCCACAATCACGGCCCGGGCGCTCGGCGAAAATTCTCTAAAAATTTTTGCTTATTTCCCCGCGAGCTGCTCCTGAGGAATACCTTAACGTATCTGAGAACTTCCTGTCGGCCGGGAGGTAGGAAATGGCTGGTCGGCGCTCATCGTGGTGATGTTGGTTTTTCGGCGTTTCGCTTTCGTAGGGCCAGACGCCGGACTGCGGCTGAGCTATTCGGCCGGAGAGTCACTTTCCGATTCGGAGCCGTTGTGTTCGGGCAGCAACCGTTCCAGCGCCGCACCGGTGATGCGCCGGAACGCTCGCCGGGGCCGGCTGACGTCGAGGATGGCGACCTCCAACATCGACACGCCCAGGCTCGGCTCATCGCCCCCGTTGGTTCTGCCCGCCTGAAGGGCGTCCACCGCGATTCGCACCGCATCGGCCAAATTGGCGTTCTCGGTGTAGGACTCCTTGAGCGCGGTGCTGATCGGTTCCGTCGTCCCACCCATCACCACGAAATGTGGCTCGTCGGCGATCGACCCGTCGTAGGTAATCCGATACAGCTCAGGCGGTTTGGTCTCGCCGTAGTGCGCGACTTCGGCCACACACAACTCGACCTCATAGGGCTTGGCCTGTTCGGTGAAGATGCTGCCCAGCGTCTGCGCGTAAACATTGGCCAATTGGCGACCTGTGACGTCACGGCGGTCGTAGGCGTAACCGCGGGTGTCGGCGAACTGAATCCCGCCGCGGCGCAGGTTGTCGAACTCGTTGAACCGGCCGACGGCAGCGAAGCCGACCCGGTCGTACAGCTCGCTGACTTTTTGAAGCGACCGCGATGGGTTCTCCGCCACGAACAACACGCCCCCGGCGTAGGCCAGCGCCACCACGCTGCGACCCCGGGCGATGCCTTTCCGCGCGAGCTCGCTGCGTTCCCGCATCGCCTGCTCGGGCGAAATGAAATACGGAAAACTCATGAGTCACTTCCCGCACGCTCCGCGTCCGGACCGAAAGTATCTGCACGAGAACGTCTTTCGATGACCTCGCGTGCGAGATCGGCGATGCGCTGCTCGGGAACGTTGGCGGCGCCGTCGGCGCCGATGGTGACTGCGGTCGGGTAGATCCCGCGGACCAGATCGGGCCCGCCGGTGGCCGAATCGTCATCAGCCGCGTCGTAGAGCGCCTCAACGGCGACCCGCAGCGCGGAATCGGCGTCGGTCACCTGCGAGTACAGCTTCTTGATCGACGATTTGGCGAAAATCGAGCCAGAACCGACCGACTGGTAGCCCTCCTCCTCGAGGTTCCAGCCGCCGGCGGCGTCGAACGAGACGATGCGACCGGCCTTCTCCGGGTCCGGGTCGTCGATGTCGAAACCGGCGAGCAGCGGCAGCGCCACCAGACCCTGCATCGCGGCGGCCAGATTGCCGCGCACCATGATCGCCAGCCGGTTCACCTTTCCGGCGAAGGTCAGCGGGACGCCCTCGAGCTTCTCGTAGTGCTCCAGCTCGACGGCGTAGAGGCGGGCGAATTCGACCGCGATGGCCGCGGTGCCGGCGATCCCGGTCGCGGTGTAGTCGTCGGTGATGTACACCTTCTGTACATCGCGCCCGGCGATCATGTTGCCCTGGGTGGAGCGCCGGTCGCCGGCGATGACGACGCCGCCGGGATGCTTCAGCGCAACAATGGTGGTGCCGTGCGGCAGCGGCGCAGCGCCGGGCGCCGCGGTGCCGGTGCCCGCGGGCAGCAGCTCGGGGGCCTCACGGCGCAAGAAGTCCGAGAAAGAGGAAAGACCGCCAAAGGCGGTTCCGGGAAGTGGTGTGTGGGTGGCCAGGCGATCGCGAAACGGCCAGGTCACTGTCCGCCCTTTTGGACGTATGCGCGGACGAAGTCTTCGGCGTTCTCTTCCAGAACATCGTCGATCTCGTCTAGCAGGTCGTCGGTCTCCTCGGTCAGCTTCTCGCGACGCTCCTGACCCGCGGCCGTGCTGGCGGTGAGGTCGTCGTCGTCGCCACCACCACCGCCGCGCTTGGTCTGCTCCTGAGCCATCGCTGCCTCCTGCAATGTCATCGGCCGTGATAACACGACCGTCGGTTTCTCCACCCTACCGGTCGAGACCGCTATTGCCCGGTTAACGAACCCCGCTGTCCGGCTCAGGTGGTCAGTTGCTCCACCAGCTCAACCGCGCTGTTCACCGAATCCAGCAGCGCGCCGACGTGCGCCTTGCTGCCCCGCAGCGGCTCGAGCGTCGGAATGCGCACCAGCGAGTCGCCACCGAGGTCGAAGATCACCGAATCCCAGCTGGCGGCTGCGATGTCTGCTCCGAAGCGGCGCAGGCATTCGCCGCGGAAATAGGCCCGAGTGTCGGTGGGCGGGTTGTCCACCGCGCTGATCACCTGCTGCTCGGTCACCAGACGCTTCATCGAGCCGCGCGCCACCAGCCGGTTGTACAAGCCTTTGTCCAGGCGGACATCGGAGTACTGCAGGTCCACGAGGTGCAGCCGCGGCGCCGACCAGCTCAGGTTCTCCCGGTGCCGGAAACCCTCCAGTAGCCGCAGCTTGGCCGGCCAGTCCAGCAATTCGGCGCACTCCATCGGGTCGCGCTCGAGCTGATCGAGCACGTGCGCCCAGGTCTCCACGACGTCGGCGGCCCGCGCGTCGTGGTCGCGGCCGTCGACCAACTTGGCCACCCTGTCCAGATAAATCCGCTGCAGCGCAAGGCCGGTCAATTCGCGACCGTCGGCCAGCGCCACGGTGGCGCGCAGCGAGGGATCGCGGCTGATTGCGTGCACCGCGTGTACCGGCCGCGCCAACGCCAAGTCGGTCAGGTCGATCCCGTGGGCTGCGCCCTCTTCGATCAGGTCGAGCACCAGCGCCGTCGAGCCCAGCTTCAGATACGTCGACGTCTCGGCGAGGTTGGCGTCGCCGATGATGACGTGCAGCCGCCGGTAGCGGTCGGCGTCGGCGTGCGGCTCGTCGCGGGTGTTGATGATGCCGCGTTTCAGGGTGGTCTCCAGCCCGACCTCGACCTCGATGTAGTCGGCGCGCTGGGACAGCTGGAAGCCCGGCTCGTCGCCCGCGGGCCCGATCCCGACCCGGCCGGAGCCGGTGATCACCTGACGCGACACCAGGAACGGCGTCAGCCCGGCGATGACGGCCGAGAAAGGAGTCTGACGGCTCATCAGATAGTTCTCGTGCGACCCATAGGAGGCGCCCTTGCCGTCGACGTTGTTCTTGTACAGCTGCAGCTTCGCCGCACCCGGCACGCTGGCCACGTGCCGGGCGGCGGCCTCCATCACCCGCTCGCCGGCCTTGTCCCAGATCACCGCGTCCAGCGGGTCGGTGCATTCCGGCGCGGAGTACTCCGGGTGCGCGTGGTCGACGTAGAGCCGCGCGCCGTTGGTCAAGATCATGTTGGCGGCACCGACCTCGTCCGCGTCGACGACCGGCGGTGGGCCGGCCGAGCGGCTCAGGTCGAATCCGCGGGCATCCCGCAGCGGCGATTCCACCTCGTAGTCCCAGCGAGTGCGTTTGGCGCGCTGAATGCCGGCGGCGGCCGCATAGGCCAGCACCGCCTGCGTCGAGGTCAGGATCGGGTTGGCTGTCGGGTCCGACGGCGACGAGATGCCGTACTCGACCTCCGTCCCGATAATCCGTTGCATGTTCTAAAGCCTAGGCGCGCCAACGATGCGGGCCCCGGTCGGCCGTGCTGGAGCTCTCATCGATTAGTCGTTGATCCCGGCAAATACCCAGCGTGTTGGGTTATCGTTGGCGCGTCGGGGTGGGTGGAGGACATGGTTGATCGAGCCGGCGGTGTATGGACCCGAGTCGACTCCGGCGAGCCACGGCGACATTGCTCCCGCGGCGGATCGTCGTGGGTTGTCGGTGCTGCTGATCGAGGACGACCGCGGCGATGCGGTGCTGGTCGAGGAGCTGATCGCAGACTCGGCCGCTGATATCCGGGTTGCATGGGCGCCGTCGATGGCACACGCCGAGGGTGTCCTCGCCCGCGAGCGCCCGGATTGCGTCCTGCTGGACCTGCATCTGCCAGACGCCTCAGGGTTCGACGGCATCGCCCGAGTCGCCGAGTGGGATGCGACGCTTCCGGTTGTCGTGCTGACGGGATTGAATGACGAACAATTCGGGGCGTCGGCGGTCGCCAGTGGTGCGCAGGACTACTTGGTCAAGGGGCGGGTCGAACCCGACATGCTGCGGCGGAGCCTGTTGTATGCGATCGAACGTAAGCGTGCCGAGCTCATTTCGGTGGATCTACTGGCGAGCGATCTGCGGGCGCGGGAAAATGCGCGGCTGGAACGAGGTCTGCTGCCCTCCCCGCTGCTACTCGAGGACTCGGAAGTGGGCGTAGTGACCCGATACCGGCCGAGCCGCGCGAGAGCATTGCTGGGCGGAGACTTCTACGATGTCGTGCAAACGCCGGACCGGACCGTGCACATCGTCATCGGTGATGTCGCCGGGCATGGGCCTGACGAGGCCGCGTTGGGGGTGGCGTTACGGATCGCGTGGCGCACATTGACATTGAGCGGCATTCACGGTGACGCCGCGATGCGACAGCTGGAGCGCATCCTGCACGCTGAGGGCCCGGGCCGCGGGATTTTCGCGACGATGCTGAGCCTGGCAATCGCCCCCGACAGTCCGCGGATTATCGCGGTTCGCGCCGGTCATCCGGGCATGCTGGCGCACGGCCCCGGCACCGTGGATTGGGTGGAGCCGCCGGCCGGCCCCGCTTTGGGATGGGGCGGTGACGGCTGGCCACAGTATGCGATGGAAATCACCGAGGGCGGTGGTTTGGTGCTCTTGACGGACGGACTTTTCGAGGGACATTCCGGCCGCGGCGCTGAACGCCTCGGCGAGAACGGTTTACTGGAATTGGCCAGGCCGCTGGCGGCGCTGCCCGGCCCGGCGTTCGTCGACGCGCTCATCGACCAAGCCGAGGCTCTAGCCCGAGCTCATGGCGGTTTCAGCGACGACGTCGCGGTGGTACGGGTAGAGCGCAGCCACGTGTGAGGATCGGATCGACGGGGCAGGCGGACATCCCTGCGCACGGCCCGCAGCTGGGATCGCGACTGACGGTCGCGGGCTGGCAGACCCTGGTGTTGTCGGTCATGGCAACGGCGGTGCTGGCTGGTGCGGCCACGGCTGCGGTGCTGTTGAGCCGGACCGATGTGGTGACCCGTGAGTTGACGGACGACATTCAACCCGCGCGCGTCTCGGCGTACCAGTTGCAGGGGGCGCTGCGTGACCAGGAGACCTCACTTCGCGGCTATCTGATTTCCGCTGACCCGGAGTTCCTCGGCCCTTACGTCGACGGGCAACGCGTCGAACAGCAGGCGGCCAAGGACATCACCGCGCGACTCGGTGACCGGTCCGATCTGATCGCCGACCTGATCGCGATCGAGCGCGCCGGCGCCGCGTGGCGCGGCACTTATGCGGAGCCGTTGATCAGCAGCGTGACCCCGGGTACGCCGAATATGGTGAACACCTCTACCGCCGACCGCGGCAAGGCCGAGTTCGACCGTATTCGCGCGTTGTTCGATATCCAAAACGCCGATCTGGCAGCGGCGCGGACCGTCGCCGTCAACGAGCTGGACGCGATGCGCAGCTGGCGGGACCGGGTCCTGGTCGCGATGGTGGCAGTGTTCGTCGCCGGGGCCATCCTGCTGGCACTGTTGATGCGACGCGCGGTGAGCCGTCCCCTGGCGGTGCTGGCCGCGTCCTGCCGGCGGATCGCGAGGGGCGACTTCGCCCACAGCATCGCCGTGCGGGGCTCCAAAGACATTAGCGCGATCGCCGCCGATGTGGAGAACATGCGGGGGCGGATCGTGACCGAGCTGGACATATCCCGGTCGGACCGGGCTCGTCTGGTTCGACAAACGGAGGTGCTCGACGCTCAAGCGGTCGAGCTACGGAGATCCAACGCCGAGCTCGAGCAGTTCGCCTACGTGGCCTCGCATGACCTCCAAGAACCGCTGCGCAAAGTGACTTCATTTTGCCAGTTGCTCGAGCAACGTTACGGTGACGCACTCGATGAACGCGGTATTGAATACATCGGATTTGCTGTCGACGGCGCCAAACGCATGCAGGTGCTCATCAACGATCTCCTCACCTTTTCCCGGGTCGGTCGACTCAACGTCACGCGCGCCACCGTTGACCTCGACACCACCTTGGAGACCGCGTTGGGCAACCTTGCCGCCGCGATCGAGGAAACCGGGGCTCAAATCGCGCGACCGGATGGTCCGCTTCCGCAAGTCATGGGCGACGCCACCCTTATGACGATGTTGTGGCAGAACCTCATCGGCAACGCGGTTAAGTTCCGGCGCGAGGATCGCTTACCCGAGGTCGCGATCGACTGCGAACGGGGCACCGATGCGCATGACGGCCATTGGGTGTTCAGCGTGGCGGACAACGGCATCGGCATCGCGCCCGAATTCGCCGAAAAAGTGTTTGTGATCTTCCAGCGTCTGCATGGCCGGGATGCCTACAGCGGAACGGGTATCGGGCTGGCACTGTGCAAGAAGATCGTCGAGTTGCACGGCGGTAGCATCGGTATCGACACCACCAACAACAGCGGAACTCGATTCTGGTTCACGTTGCCTATTCCTGCCGCCAGCGACGAGACACCCATAGGCGCATCCGAAGGAGCCCACCGATGACACCGGATAGCCGCGCCATCGACGTGCTGCTCATCGAAGATGATCCCGGAGATATCGTCATCACTCGGGAAGCCTTCAAAAACCACAAGATTCGGAACACTTTGCGTGTCGCACGCGACGGGCAGGAAGGTCTCGACTACCTGTACCAACGTGGTGCTCATCAGGGTGCACCACGGCCGGATCTGATCCTGCTCGACCTGAACCTGCCGAAGTACGACGGTCACCAACTGCTTGAAAAGATCAAATCCGATCCCGAGATGCGCCACATCCCCGTCATTGTCCTCACCACCTCGGCCGCGGAAGAAGACATTCTGCGCAGCTACCGACTGCACGCCAACGCCTACGTCACCAAACCCGTTGGCTTCGAGCAATTCATGCATGTCATTCGCGAGATCGACGAGTTCTTCGTCCAAGTCGTACGCCTCCCACCCCGTTAATCCGCCTGATGTTGGTTGACGCAGGTGAAAGTAGTGATTACCTTCACCCCTAATGTCTACCGACGCGGTACACGACCCCACGACCGGTTTGTCCGGGAAACGCTACGGCGAAGTCCTGCTGGTGACGCCGGGCGAGGCGGGGCCGCAGGCCACCGTCTACAACACCTACCCACTCAACGACTGTCCGGCCGAGTTGTGGTCGAAGCTTGACGCGCAGGCCATCGCGACCGAAAACGGTGCTGCCACAGCACTGCTCAACGGACCGCGCTACTGGCTGATGAACGCCATTGAAAAGGTGTCCCAGGGCCCGAAGATCATCAAAAACTTCGGCGGCATCGACATGATGCTGCAGGCGACGGTGTTGCTAACCGCGATGAACCCGGCACCCTACACCGCGAATCAGGTCAACCGTCACACCGTCTTCACATTCGACGCCGCTGAAGAAGTCTACGAACTGCAGGACCCGGCTTTTCGGCGTTGGGTGATGCAGACCTGGAGCCAGATCGTCGATCCCAATCTGTCGCGGGCCGACCTGCGAAACCTCGGTGAGCGGCTCGACTTGCCAGAAGGATGGACCTACCAGCCACGAATTCTGGAAACCCCATTGCGCATCGACACCGCCAGCCGCGCGGCGCTGGTTTTGCAGGACGACCTGGCCAACAGCTATTCGCTGATAACCGACTGAACCTGTAGTTACAGGTACTGGCCGAGGTTGGACTCGGTGTCGATGGCCCGCGACGCGCTCGAGCTCTTGCCGGTGACCAGGGTGCGGATGTAGACGATCCGCTCGCCCTTCTTGCCCGAAATCCGTGCCCAGTCATCGGGATTGGTGGTGTTGGGCAGGTCCTCGTTCTCGGCGAACTCGTCGACGATCGAATCGAGCAGGTGCTGGATGCGCAGACCCGGCTGACCGGTCTCCAACACCGACTTGATCGCGTTCTTTTTCGCGCGATCGACGACATTCTGGATCATCGCACCGGAGTTGAAGTCTTTGAAGTACATGACTTCTTTGTCGCCGTTGGCGTAGGTCACTTCCAGGAACCGGTTGTCGTCGATCTCGGCGTACATCCGGTCGACGACCTTTTCGATCATCGCCTTGATGCACGCCCCGCGGTCACCGTCGAACTCGGTGATGTCGTCGGCGTGCACAGGCAGCTTCTCGACAAGGTACTTCGAGAAGATGTCCTGTGCCGACTCGGCGTCCGGGCGCTCGATCTTGATCTTCACGTCGAGACGGCCGGGCCGCAGGATCGCGGGGTCGATCATGTCCTCCCGGGTTGGAGGCACCGATCACGATGACGTTCTCGAGGCCCTCCACGCCGTCGATCTCGCTCAGCAGTTGTGGCACGACGGTGGTCTCGACGTCGGACGAAACTCCGGTACCGCGGGTGCGGAAGATCGAGTCCATCTCGTCGAAGAACACGATCACCGGCGTGCCTTCGGACGCCTTCTCGCGGGCCCGCTGGAAAATCAGCCGGATGTGACGCTCGGTCTCGCCGACGAACTTGTTCAGCAGCTCGGGGCCCTTGATGTTCAAGAAGTACGACTTGGCCTCGCGCGCGTCGTCGCCTCGCACCTCGGCCATCTTCTTGGCCAGCGAGTTGGCGACGGCCTTGGCGATCAACGTCTTACCGCAACCGGGCGGGCCGTAGAGCAGCACACCTTTGGCTGGGCGCAGCGCATACTCCCGGTACAGCTCCTTGTGCAGGAACGGCAGCTCCACGGCGTCGCGGATCTGCTCGATCTGCCGGCCCAGCCCACCGATGTCGTCGTAGGTGACGTCCGGCACCTCTTCCAACACCAGATCCTCGACTTCGGCCTTGGGGATGCGTTCGAACGCGTACCCGGCCTTGGTGTCGACCAGTAACGAGTCGCCGGGACGCAGCTTGCGCGGCCGCTGGTCGTCGTTGAGAGCGTCGGGGTGGCCGTCGGGCAGATCCTCGGCGACCAGCGGGTCGGCGAGCCACACGATGCGCTCCTCGTCGGCGTGCCCGACGACCAAAGCCCGGTGTCCATCGTTGAGAATCTCGCGCAGCGTTGAGATCTCACCAACCGATTCGTAGGCTCCGGCCTCGACGACAGTTAAAGCCTCGTTGAGCCGAACTGTCTGACCCTTCTTCAAAGAATTGACTTCGATGTTGGGCGAGCATGTCAGGCGCATCTTGCGCCCGGAGGTGAACACGTCGATGGTCTCGTCGTCGTGCGTGGCCAACAACACGCCATAGCCGCTCGGCGGCTGTCCGAGCCGGTCGACCTCTTCGCGCAACGCCAGCAGCTGCTGCCGGGCTTCCTTGAGCGTTTCCATCAATTTGGAGTTACGCGCGGCGAGCGAATCGATTCGGGCCTCAAGCTGGTGGATATCGCGGGGACTGCGCGCGCGGGGCTCTGCGTTCCGACGGCGTTTTCGAGTTGCTCACGCAGAATCGCTGCCTCGCGCCGGAGTTCTTCCAACTCGGCCGCGTCCTCGTCGGACAGGTCGGGGTCGCGAGGGCTACCGAACGTTTCGCGCTCTGACTCACCCATGTTGCGCTCCTTTCCCGCTCCCGAAAGTGGTGCGGCGGATACCTCAACGCTACCGGCGATTTCCAATTCATGCGGGAACTCGAAATGGGGCACACTGGCGCCAGCGTTAACATCATGTTGAACCTGCCTGATCGAGAGGACATCTGTGACCGTGAAATTCCTAGCCAGGGGGCGTGGCGGCTGTCGCCGCAATCGGCGCGGCGGCTGCGGGTGTGACGTGCATTGCATCTGTTACC
>CAWBSW010000027.1:0-119149 GCA_963791535.1 uncultured Actinomycetota bacterium
ATCCACTCCCCGCTGCCTCCCCGAGAATCGGCGGCAACCCGTATCAAGTCTGGATTGATGCGTACCCACACCCGCCGCGAAACGATCCTCACCCAAGCGACAAAGCTCTTCGCGGCCAACGGGTTCGCGACGGTGAGCACCGAGGACATTGGTGCGAGCGTCGGCATCAGCGGTCCCAGTGTTTACAACCATTTTCCGACCAAATTAGATATCTTGCTTGCGGCCATGCTGCGCGGCGACGAGTGGCTGCGCCTGGACATGAATCGCGCATTCGCCCAGGCATCGGATCCCCGCGATGGTCTGAATCGTCTGCTCGACAGTTACTGCGCCTTCGTCCTCGACAACCCGCAGCTTCTCCAGGTCCTCGTCTCCGAATCGAACCGCCTGCCCGAACCCGAACGCCATCGCATCAGAGCCGCCCAACATGCCTACATCGACGACTGGGTGAACCTACTGCGACAGGTGCACCCAAGCTGGGACGCCATACCTGCCCGGATCCGGGTGCAGGCCGTGCAGACCATGATGAACGACGTCGCCGTCGTACCCGAGTTGCGCGAATACTCAGCCGTCGAGTCCGCATTGGTCGCTATCGGCGCCGAGCTTCTCGCCATCAACGACGGTACGGGTTCCACATGATCACCGAGGACCGCGCGTGCTTCAACGGCGTACACACCCGCCGACTCTCCGTGTCGGGCAATGGAACACCGATTGCACTGCTACACGGGTTCGCCGACAGCGCCGATACGTGGCGCGGATTGATGGCCGAATTCGAGGTGGCCGGGCGGGCGGCGTTCGCTGTCGACATGCCCGGTTTCGGTCATGCAGATCCGTGTTCACCGGGGTCGATCATGCCCCAGCTGGACGCCTTCGTCGACGCAATACTGGCCGATGCCGGCGGGCCAATCATGTTGATGGGTAACTCGCTGGGGGCCTGTGTTTCGGTTAGCGCTGCGTCTCGCCGATCCGGGAATGTCAGCGGTGTTGTAGCGGTAAATGAGCCAAGCCTCGCGTCGCACTGGCTGATGCGACTCGGTCGTGGGCGTGTCAATCCCTTCCGGCCGCTGGAGTTTCGGTTGCCCATCCCGCAAGGAGTGCACCGCCGCATGGTTCGCGCGATCTGTGCGTGGGCGCTATACGCCGATCCGGCACAGGCCGATCCTGCGGTACTCCACCGTCTTGCAGTCCAGGCATCCGATCTGCACCGCATTCGCCAGTTGCTGAAGAATGCCCGTGCGGTCGCACTCGAGACAGCAACTGGATACCAAGCCGAGCGCATCACGTGTCCGTTGCTGGTCATCCACGGAGCCAAAGACCGCGTCATCCCGGTGCACGCCAGCGAACGGCTTCATGAATCGGTACCGGCAAGCAGCCTCGTGGTGATGCCGAATTCGGGACACTGCCCTCAACTCAACGACCCTGCCGGCCTGACAGCGCACATTCTGCGGTTCCTCGAATCGCACATCGACATGTGAGGTCCTCGTCTTCGAGTCGCGTCGAACCACCTGCCGAACCGGAACCACATCGCGTCAGTGCCGCCCAAGGCCTACCTCGACGATCAGGCCAACCTGCTGCGACTCGTGCACAAGTCGGCATTCTTGTTGTGCTCAACGCCCGGCCGGCGCCCCGGTGCACGCGCCCGACGGCACGACGGTCATGGTGAAACCCCGGTAGCCATCGGCCGCGACCTCGTCGCAGATCTGGCGGTACACCCCAACGCCGCCCACGTACGGCATCAGGACGTGGGGCTTGCCGGGAACATTGGCCCCGACGTACCAGGACTCGGCCTTCGGGAACAGGGTGAGGTCACCGACTTCGGCGACGTGCTTGACCCAGCCGCGTTCGGCGTCCTCGGTGGCCTCGATGACGTCGTTGCCCTCCCACCGTGCAGTCGTGAGGGCGTCGGTGATCCAGTCGACGTGTTGCTCGATGGAGACGATCACGTTGCTGATCACCGATGGGCTGCCCGGGCCGGTGACGGTGAACAAATTCGGGAACCCGGCGACGGCCAGACCGAGGTAACTGCGCGGACCCGCCTCCCACTTGTCGGCCAGCGCGAGCCCGCCGCGGCCTCGTACATCGATGGCCGCCAGGGCGCCAGTCATGGCGTCGAAGCCGGTTGCGTAGACGATGGCGTCCAGCTCGTGCAGCCCGGCGGTCGTCTCGACGCCGGTCGGGCACGATACGGGTGATCGGTGTGGCCCGCAGATCGACGAGCGTCACGTTGTCGCGGTTGAACGTCTCGTAGTAGCGGGTGTCCAGGCAGGGCCGCTTGCACGCGTACGGGTAGTCGGTAGGGCACAGCAGCTCAGCGACCGCGGGGTCGGCCACGATGCTCCGTATCTTGCCCCGAAGGAACTCCGCGGCGGTGTCGTTGGCCTCCTGCGTGATTTGAATGTCGGCGAACGAATACGGAACCGCATAGAGGTGGCCGACTTGGTAGGCGTCCTCGTACACACGTTCCCGCTCATCGGCGTCGACCTCGAGGGCCGAACGGGTCGACGGCAGAGCCGGGACGCCGAACGGGGAGGTTCGTGTGAGCTCCCGCAGTTCGTCGTAGGCCGCCTTGATTGGTTCGACGTCTACGGCTTCCAACGGCCGGTTGAACGCCGGCGTCGAATAGACCGGTGTCCGCTGGAAGACGGTCAGGGCGGCGGCCTGCTCGGCGATCAGCGGGATCGATTGCAGACCGGAGGAGCCGGTGCCGATGACGCCGACGCGCAGACCCGTGAAGTCGACCCCGTCGTGCGGCCACTGCGCGGTGTGGTGAGACAAGCCTCGGAAGCTCGACACCCCGGGAATCTCGGGCATCTTGGGCACCGAGAGGCAACCGGCGGCGATGATGCAGAACTGGGCGTCCAGTTCGGCGCCGGTGTCGGTGCGCACCAGCCAACGGCCGCGGTCCTCGTCAAACTCCAGGGAATCGACCCGCGTCGAGGTCCGCACGTCGCGGCGCAGGTCGAACCGGTCCGCGACGTATTCGAGGTAACCCAGGATCTCGGCCTGGGTGGCGAACTTTTCGGTCCACTCCCACTCCTGCTCCAACTCCGGGGAGAACGAGAACGAATAGAACATGCTCTCGATGTCGCAGCGCGCTCCGGGGTAGCGGTTGCGGTACCAGGTGCCGCCCACACCGGCCTCGGCCTCCAGCGCCACGGCCCGCAGGCCGGCAGCGCGCAACTTGTGAAGGGCGTAGAGCCCGGCCATGCCGGCCCCCACCACCACCACGTCCAGGTGGTCGCGAGCCGGTGCCGTCTCGTCGTCGCGCGCCAGTCGATCATCTGCTGCTTGGTGTGTTGCGGTGCCCTGGGCTGATGAGTTCTTTGCCATGACTGTGACGGTAGGCGCGCGACCGGCGCGATCACAGGACTCGAGTGCGCAGAGTTTGTGACCCAACTGCGCCTGACGTTTTCCTTATCGCGTGTCCGCGTCCCCCGCTACCGGGCGGTATGCAGCCCGGTGGGCTGCCGGTCCAACGCCGGAACGCACGTCGGAATGCGCTGGGCTCGGAGAACCCAGGACGCTCCGACAGTTCCTCGACAGTCTCGCCGCCGCGCACCAGGCTGGCAATCGCTTCATCGCGCAGGATCTCTTCTTTGATGTCCCGAAACGAGGTGCCCTCGTCGCGCAGCAGTCGCCGTAGGTGCTGCCCGCTCATCGTGACCGCCCGGCGATGTCGTCCACCGTCACGGCTTCATCGCTGCGCCTGCGTTCAATAATCTTGCGGACGCGACTGGACGTCGTGGGGTTGTAGTCCTGTCGGAATAACAGCTCGGTGGGTGAGCTTCGGATGAACTCGGCGAGCTCGTCCTCAGTGCGCATCACCGGCGCACTGAGATATCCGCTGTCGAAAGTGATTGCCGCTGTGGGCGCTTCGAAGATCGGGGCGAATCCGTCGACGGAGTCCAGGATTATCCGCCGGCCGATCAGCCAGCTGGCGAATCGATGTACGACCGCCGTGATGATGTCGATGAGGAGCCGATCGATCTGGATGCGACCCCGGATCGAACGATAACCGCGCGATCCGGTCGTCATCGGTCATTTCGACAGCCTCGAATCCCGTTGCAATTCAGGTGAATTCGATATCCGCTGCAGCGATCCGCAGATCGGTGGTCCGACTCGACTGCAGCACAATGGCTTTCGGTGTCGCCACATCCAATTGAGGGCGGGAATCGATCAGATCCTGGCGTCGGCTTCCTGCCAGTACCGGTCACGAATCTTTCGTTTGAACAACTTTCCTGAGTCTTCGCGCGGCAGGTTGCTGTCGAATACGACCACTTTGGGTACCTTGAATCCGGCGAGCTTGCTGCGGACGAATGTGCGTACCTCGTCTTCGGTCAGGGTGAATCCCTCGCCGACTTCGATATGGGCCGCGACGGATTCGCCATATTCCTCGTCGGGGATGCCGAACACAGCGCAGTCGCGGATTGCCGCCATCTGATACAGCACGGACTCGATCTCGGCCGGGTAGATATTCACTCCGCCGGAGATCACCATGTCGTTCGCGCGGTCGGTGAGGTATAGGTAGCCGTCTTCGTCGACGTATCCCATATCGCCGACGTTGACGAAGCCGTCGAGTTCCATCTCACGCCGCTTCTTGTCGTCGCCGTGGTAGGTGAAGCCCGGCCAGTAGTCGGCGGGCTGGACGTACACGACGCCCACCTCGCCGATGGCGGCCTGTTCGTCATCGGCGTTGACGATTCGGACCTGCGCGCCGTCGGCCGGTTTGCCGACCGTCCCGGGGTGACTCAACCACTCTTCGGTTGTGCACCAGACCACCGGTCCGGTCTCCGAGCCGCCGTAGTACTCGCTGACGATCGGTCCCAGCCAGTCGATCATCTGCCGCTTGATGTGCATCGGGCAGGGCGCTGCGGAATGCACGACCGAGCGCAGCGACGACAGGTCGTAGCGGTCGCGGACTTGTTCGGGCAACCTCAACATGCGAGTGAACATCGTCGGAACCATCTGGACCTGCTGCACCCGGTGGCGCTCCACGGCTGCCAGGAAGTCCTCGGCGTCGAACCGGGTCAGGATCGTGATGTCCATCCCCAGCCTCATGGCCACCACCGCAGTCGTGTTCGGCGCGGTGTGATACATCGGCGCCGGGATGATTGTCCGTTCACCAGGTCCCATGCCCATCCGCTGCATCAGGACTGTCGCCATACGCGCAGCACTTTCGGCAGAGACCGATTCACGCACAATGCCTTTCGGCTTACCCGTCGTCCCCGAGGTGTAGATCATCCCGAGTCCGTAGATGGGGCAACCGTGATCTCGGCTGGTTCGTTTTCGGCCAGCCAGGCCTCATACTCGACACGCGATCCCGGCACTGGTGCGTTCGCGGTGTTGACCACCACCAACGGGATCGAGGTTCCGGTCTGCTCCACCGCGGCAACGAAATCCGAGTGGACGAAGGCCGCGGTGCTCCCGCTGTTGCTCAACAGGTAGCCCAGTTCCTCGGACTTCCAGTGCCAGTTGACCGGAACCGGGTTAGCGCCTGCGAGCGCGACGCCGGCGGTCACTTCGAGGAATTCGACCGGAGTTCGCCAAGACGATGGCGACGTTGTCGCCCTTCTGACTCCCAACGGACGAAGGCCCGCGGCTATTCGGGCCGCGCGTAACTGGACCTCTTCGTGTGATCGTTCGGTGGTACCGCATCGAATCATCGGTGTGTCAAACATTGGAGATTCCTTCAACTTTCATTTCCGTGCGGTGTAGGGAGTTCAGCTGTGTCGGGCACGGTCTTCGTAGCTTTTTCGCTGGTCGATATCGACTTCGTCGGTGAATACCGATTCCGCGCCGAGGGCCCGGTTCAATGCTTCCGCGATGCCGCGGGGCATATATTTCTGGCTTGCCGTTAGTGCGCCAGCCAGTCGGGTGGCGCGGACGCGCGGCCGAGGTTTCTCAATCAGCCTGACAATCGCTGCGGCGATATCCGTCGGCTCGGCGGGCTTAATTCCGGGGATACTGTGAGTGCCTGCGGTCAATTCGGTGTTGACGAACGACGGCATGACCAAAGAGAAGTCGACACCGGTGGTGCGGTGCTCGACACGCGCGGCGTCGGTGAATCCGACAACGGCGAACTTGCTCGCGCAGTACGTGGCCAGGCCAGGTGCGTAGATTTCGCCGGCGAGCGATGCCACGTTGATGATGTGTCCCCGGCCGCGCGGGACCATACGTTGCGCGGCCAGTTTGGAACCAGTGATGACGCCCAGCACGTTGATGTCGATGATGCGGCGCGTGAGTTGCGCGGTCTCGTCGATCAGTCGGCCGACCGGCATGATGCCGGCATTGTTGACCAGGACGTCGATGGGGCCGAGCGTTTCTTCGACGTGGTCGAGAAAACTCTGGAACGAGTCCACGTCGGTGACGTCGAGTTTCGCGTACGCCGGCAGTCCGAGTTGCGTCGCTGACTCCTTGAGTGTCACGTCGTCGATATCGCCGATAGCCACGCGCGCGCCGAGCGCATTGAGCGCGGTCGCTGTTGCGAGCCCAATGCCGCGGGCGCCTCCGGTGATTGCGATGACCTTGCCCTGGACGGATGCTTTATTTGCCATGCATGTGACGGTAGGCACGCAGATGGAGCGATCCCAGGACCGGCATGCGCAGAGTCTGTGACCCAATTGCGCACGAATCAAAGCCTTACCCGATGTCCGCCGAGTCCGCCAATGGGCGGTACGAGCCCGGCGGACTGCCAGTCCAACGGCGAAAGGCACGCCGGAATGCGCTGGGCTCGGAGAATCCCAGACGGTCCGACAGCGCCTCGACTGTCTCGCGGCCGAGCACCAGGCTGGCGATCGCCTCGTCACGCAGAATCTCTTCTTTGATCTCCCGAAACGATGTCCCCTCTTCGCGCAGTAGTCGCCGTAGGTGCTGGGCGCTCACGTTGAGCCGCTTGGCGATATCCTCAACCATCACCGCTTCGTCAGGCCGCTTGCGCTCGATTACCTTGCGTACGCGACTGGATGTGGTCGGATTGAAGTCCTGTCGGAACAGGAGGTCGTTCGGCGACCGTCGGAGGAACTTGATGAGCTCATCCTCGCTTCGAACCACCGGCGCGCTGAGATAGCGGCTCTCGAAAGTCATTGCGGCTCTATTGGCTTCAAATGTCGGGGAGACGCCGTAGATAAGTAGGTATTCGGCGGCATGGGCTGGGGCGGTCCATGGTAGATCCACCGAGATCAGAGCTATTCGTTGGCCGATCAGCCATCCAGCGAATCGATGCACGACGGTCATGACGATGTCAATCGCAAGCTGATCCGTCTGCGCGGGCTGCCTCCCCGGGTCGAATGAAAGCCGCGTGGTCGAGCCGTCGACGGTCATCTCGATGGCTTCGAATCCCGTTGCGATTTGGGAGAACTCGACAAGGCGCTGCAACGCTGTTGCCAAATCCGCAACATGAATCAGGCCAAACGTCATCATCCGGAATGTGCCACGCGGGACGGGCTTGGGGCCGACGCCCAGCAGTTCGTCGTCGGTAGCTTTCCATAGCGCCTGGATTACGCGGCTGGCCTGGGCCGGGGTGACGCGGGTTGCATCCCGACCGATGAGTTCCTTGGTTATGTGGGCTTTCCACAGCGCCTCCTGGATATCCAGTCCGTGCAGCCGGGCTGACTCCATCGCCGCTCGGATGAATTGGACCGCCACGGTGCGGCTCGCCACAGTGCGAAGTTACCACCGGGGCGGTGCGCAATTGGGTCAACAGAAGTCGCTGGCTGCGGTCATTGGTGTGAGCAAGGGCCCCGCATAGCGTGGCGGTATGTCGTCGGAGCACTCGTTCGACATCGACGTTATCGGTCGGTGGAGCGACGAGATCAAGACCGTCGACACCTACAGCGAGGACGAGGTGCAGCAGCTGTTGGCGGCGTTGGCCGGCGACCGGCTCGGGCATGCCTGGGAGTTGGCGTTGTCAGGGCTTCGCCGCGGTGAGATCGCCGGGTTGCGTTGGGGCGACGTCGACCTCGACGCCAAGACGTTGTCGATCGTGAACAACCGGGTGGCGGCCGCGGGCCGGACAGTGGAGAACGACCCCAAGAGCGCGACGTCGCGGCGGATGTTGCCGCTACCCGACCGGCTGGTGACGGTGCTTAACGCGGCCAAGGCGCGGCAGGCGGCCGAGCGGCTGGCGCTGGGCGCGAGCTACCGGTCCGGCGAGTACGTGGTGAGCAACGAGATCGGCGAACCGTACTCGCCGGCGGTGCTGTCCCGGTACTGGCGGGAGGCTGTGCAGGCCGCGGGTATACGGCACATCAAGCTGCACGCGGCCCGGCACACCTGCGCGACGTTGATGCACCTGCAGGGCGTGCCGGTCGCGGTGATCGCCGCGTGGATCGGGCACAAGGACGCCAGCCTGACGATGCGGCTGTACGCGCACTCCCAGGATGATGCGCTGAAGGCCGCGGCCGGAGCGACTTTGGATCGAGTTGTGACATCTCGTGACACCGGAGGTCCGGTAATCGAACAGTTCGAACAGCGTTTGCGCTGGTCAGACGTGGAGCCGATGACGGGAATCGAACCCGCGTATTCAGCTTGGGAAGCTGATGTTCTGCCATTGAACTACATCGGCGCGGTTGCTTGGGAAGGCTAGCACCCGGCGTCACCTCGTTCATCAACATCGCGAGCGGCGGGCGAGCGGATACGCTCGTCGCGTGCTGCTCTCCGATCGTGACCTCAGGGCCGAAATCGCCGCCGGCCGGTTGGGAATTGACCCGTTCGACGACTCCTTGGTCCAGCCGTCCAGCGTCGACGTTCGCCTCGACAGCCTGTTCCGGGTGTTCAACAACACCCGATACACGCACATCGACC
Source organism: uncultured Actinomycetota bacterium (assembly GCA_963791535.1). Taxonomy (GTDB): domain Bacteria; phylum Actinomycetota; class Actinomycetes; order Mycobacteriales; family Mycobacteriaceae; genus Mycobacterium. The sequence continues at coordinate 8,800 of CAWBSW010000027.1, forward strand.
CCGCGCAGCAACAAGACGAGCTGACCAGCCTGGTGGAACCGGTCAACGGAGAACCGTTTGTGCTGCACCCCGGCGAGTTCGTGCTCGGCTCGACGCTGGAACTGTGCACGCTGCCCGACGACTTGGCGGGCCGGCTGGAGGGCAAATCCTCGCTGGGACGCCTAGGGCTGCTCACCCACTCGACCGCCGGCTTCATCGATCCCGGCTTCAGCGGCCACATCACGCTGGAGCTTTCCAACGTCGCCAACCTGCCGATCACGCTGTGGCCGGGGATGAAGATCGGCCAGCTGTGCATCCTGCGGTTGACCAGTCCCGCCGAGCATCCCTACGGCAGCGCGCGGGCCGGGTCGAAGTATCAGGGTCAGCGCGGGCCGACGCCGTCGCGCTCCTATCAGAACTTCATAAGGTCCACATAACTTCGGCTGTAACGGCGCACAGCCTTCACAGCGATCATCCAGACATAACGCTCGCGCGATGTTCTCCCTCCGCCCAGAACAGTGACGCGCTGGCGAAGGATCTGGAGGAGCGATGGACATCGTTCTCGGTGTGTCGATGGCACCCACAGTCGTCCGTACGGTGCTGATGGAAGGTGAAAACGCCGACGGCGTCACGGTCGAGCAAAAGAATTTCGACGTCGCCTCCGATGACGACGCAGCAACCATGAGTGCGGCCGATCAGGTGATCACGACGATCCTGGGCACTCGGGAAGGCGCCACACAGGCCGGCAATGCGCTGACGTCGACCGGCGTGACCTGGACCGACCCGGTGGAAGCTGCCGCCCTGCGCGAGGCCTTGGCCACCCGCAAGATCGAAAACGTCATGCTGGTCTCGGCCTTCATGGCTGCGGCCGCGCTGGCGCAGATGGTCGGCAGCGCTACCGGCAACGCCCACACCGCGCTGCTGTTCGTCGAACCCGACACCGCGACGCTGGCCGTCGTCGACTCCGCCGACGGTTCCATCACCGATGTCCACAAAGAGCTGATTTCCAGCGTCGACACCGCTGACCGAACTGGCCGGGATGGTCGCCGGCTTGGACGCGCTGGAGACCCACCCGGAGCACCTGTTCATCGTCGGGTCCGGTGTGGACATCGCGACGCTCAAGCCGCAGTTGGAAGCGGTGACGTCGCTTCCCGTGAGCGCACCGGAAGAACCGGAGACGGCGTTGGCGTGGGGCGCAGCGTTGGCGTCGGCCAACGCGCCGTTGTTTGCGTCGTCGACCGCTGCCCTGGCATACGCGCAAGATCCCGCCACCGGCGAGGTCGATCCCTACGCGGTGTCGCCGGGATACCTTGCGGTGCTTGATGTTCCGCCCGGTACCGAGCTGGGTGAGGACGACCTCGCCTATAGCGCCGATCCGGATGAGGAGGCTCAAGCCGAGACCACCGTCATAGATTTGGCTGACGACGGGCATCGCGAGCGCCGGCCGGTTCTACTCGTCGGCACCATATTGGCGGTCGTCTTTGTTGCCGCGGCCTTAGCGCTAGAGGTCTCGCTGGCACTCGGTATCCGGCCGAGTGGTGTTTCGCTGCTGCCCAGGCCGCTGCAAAACCTCCTCGTCCCAACCCAGCAGGCCCCCGCGCCCGCCCCGGCTCCGGCAAGCGCGCCGGCGCCGCATGGTCAATCATGTGCAGGCGCCGGTCGCGGCGCCCCACCCGGTGAACGCGCCGATTCCGGCTCCACCGCCCGCAGCTCCGGCACTCCCGCCCCCTCCGGCCGCACCGCCGGCGCCAGTCGCCGCGCCGCCAGCGCCGGTTGTCGCGCCGCCGGCGCCGGTCGTCGCGCCGCGGGCGCCGGTCGTCGCGCCGCGGGTGCCCGTGCGTGGTCCCGCTGCCTCTACCGATTCCGGCCGGTCCCGCCCGCGCCGGTCAACCCGTTTCCTCTACATATGCCGGGATCCCCGCCAAGCTCTCTGCCGGGTTCGCCGCCGCCGGGACACTGGCCGGGCACGCCTCCAGGGCACTGGCCGGGGTCGCCGCCGGGGCATTTCCCAGGGTCGCCGCCTCCGGTCAGCGTTCCGTCGCAGCCGGCGCCAGTCCACATGCCCGCGCCGGAGCCCCCAGTGCAGGGCGTCAGCCCCCAGGCTCCGATACACGTGAGCCCCCAGGCGCCGATGCAACTGCCGGCCCCGGACGCGCCCGAGGCTCCGGTGCACATGCCGTCCCCGGACGCACCGGCGGATTCCGGGCATGCAGGCTCCCGAGGCACCGGGGATGCCGGGCATGCGGGCTCCGGACGCACCGGCGATGCCGGGCATGCAGGCTCCGGAAGCGCCCTCGGCTCCCGGCATGCCGGGTCCCCAGGGCTCCACCGGCTATCTCGCAAGGCCCGGGAATCGGTGCGCCCTCTATGCAAGGACCCTCCGATGACAGTGCCGACCACGGCTTCGGCGGCTTCGGCGGCGTCGGTGGCAGGCCCCGGTGGCTTCGGTGGAGGCGCCCCCGGCTTCGGCGGCTTTGGCGGTGCACAGCTTCGGCGGCTTTGGTGGCGGCTTTCGGCGGTTCGGTGGCGGCGGCGGCTTCGGTGGCGGTGGGCGGCCATGGCGGAGGCGGCGGGCACCGGTAGGGACGTCCGCCGTGCGAACGGGGTAATGTCGCGGTATGAAGGGTCAGCGGGGGCGACCATTTTCTGACCAGAACTTCATATAGTCCAGCTAACTTCGTTAGCGGTAACGCCGCACCCCGGTGCGACGATCAACCTTGTGGTGGGGAGCCCGGTTGTTGCGCTACCCGCTACCGTTCGCGAAACAGCTAGCAAACAACATGGAGGAGTTGTGGACACCGTACTTGGTGTGTCGATGGCACCCACGACGGTCCGCATGGTGCTGGTTGAGGGGGAAAACGCCGACGGCGTAACCGTCGATGAGGAGAACTTCGGCGTCGCCAACGGCGAAGACCCGGCAACCTTCAGCGCGCCTGATCAGGTGGTTGCGGCAATTCTGGGCACCCGGGAAGGCGCCAGCGAGGCCGGCTATCGAGCTGTTGTCGACCGGTGTGACATGGACTGACCAGCGGGAAGCCGCCGAATTACGTGACGTGTTGACGGCCCGCAAGGTCGAGAACGTCATGCTGGTCTCGGCGTTTTTGGCCGCGGCGGCGTTGGCTCAGTCGATGGGCAGCATGACCGGGTATGCCCGCACCGCGCTGCTGTATATCGAGCCCGATTCCGCGACGTTGGCAGTGGTCGACACCACCGACGGTTCGATCGCTGATGTACGCCGTGAGTTGCTGCCCGACGACGACGATCAGGCGGTAGAAAAGCTGGTCGGGCTGGTTTCTGCGGCTGAGGCGCTAGAAGAGCACCCCGAGGGCTTGTTGGTGGTGGGCTCCGGGGTCGACGTCCCGTTGATCCAGCCGGCGTTGGAGGCGGCGACGTCGCTTCCGCTCAGCGTGCCCGAGCGGCCCGACATGGCGCTGGCCAAAGGGGCGGCGCTGGCGTCGGCGAGCGCGCCACTATTCGCCTCGTCGACCGATGCGCTGGCCTACGCGCTGGATCCGGGCACGGGTTCGGTGAGCCAGCACGCGCTCGCGCCGGGGTATCTGGCCGTCGCCGAGGCCGCCGCGGGCGCCGAGCCGGCGGCGGACGCGTTGGCCTATAGCGCCGTTGCCGACGACTCAGCCGCGATCTACACCCAAGAGCGTCCGCGACGCGTACGCCGATGCCGACGAGGAAGAAGACTTCACGACCGGCATGTACCCCGACTTCACCATGGCAGGGCTCGAGCGGCCGACTCGCACACCGTTCTTGGCGGCGATGAGCGTCATGATCATTTTTACCGTCGGCGTTGTGGCACTGGTGATTTCGCTGGCGTTCAGTATCCGGCCGTCGGTCAGTTCGCGGCCCAGCCTTAGCCAAAATGTGGTGGCCCCCAGGCATGTCCTGGCCCCGGCGCCCAAGGCGCTGGTGCCGGTGCAGCCCGCACCCGCCCCCGTGCCGGCGCCGGCCCCGGTGGCCGCGCCGGCTCCGGTCCGCGCAGCTGCTCCGATGCCCGTTCCCATTCGGGCGCCGGCTGCTGCTCCCATCCCCGCGCCATTGCCGATTCTGGTTCCCCCGCCGGCTCCACCGCCGCTCATACCGCCGATCCTTCCGCGAATCTTTGGGCCCCCGATGGGCCCGCCGGAAGGCCCGTGGGGCGGCGATCACGACGAGGGCGGCTGGGGCCACGGCGGCGGCCCGGGATGGGGTGGCGGCCACGGTGGCTGGGGTCCCGGTTTCGGGGGCGGCCATCACGGCGGCGGCTTCGGCGGTCACGGCCGCCGGTAAGTCTGGTCAACGCATGGCCACCGGTTGCCGCCATCGGTAAGGTCGAAGTGGCGAAAACCGAGGGAGTGATCAGAATCGCTCCTGCCAGGCCTTGAGGAAACTCGGCAATCCTGCAGCGCACTGGCTCGGCGTGATGATCAATTCCCAGCGAGCGAACAAAGCTTTGGAGGAGTAGTGGACACCGTCCTTGGCGTGTCGATGGCACCCACCGCGGTCCGCATGGTTCTGGTTGAGGGCGAGAACGCCGACGGCGTCACGGTCGATGAAGAGGGCTTCGAGGTCAACACGGCCGACGCACCAACCGTCAGCGCGGCCGACCAAGTGGTCGCAGCGATCCTGGGCACCCAAGAAGGTGCCGCCGAGAGTGGCTACCAATTGCGGTCGACGGGTGTGACCTGGACGGATCCGATTGAGGCCGCCGCGCTACGTGACGCGCTGGCGGCACGCAAGGTCGAGAACGTCATGCTGGTGTCGTCGTTTCTGGCCGCCGCGGCGCTTGCGCAAGTCGTCGGCAACTCCGTCGGCTATGCGCAGACCGGCCTGCTGTTTGTCGAGCCCGACACCGCGACGTTGGCCCTGGTCAACACCGCCGACGGGTCGATCACCGACGTGCACCGCCAGCCGCTGTCCCCCGGCAGCGACCCCATCGCCGAGCTGTCGGCGATGGCGTCGGGTGCCGAGGCGCTGGAGACGCGTCCGGATGGCCTGTTCGTCGTCGGCTCCGGTGTTGACATCGCCCCGATCAAGGCGCAGTTGGAGGCGGTGACCGCGCTGACGGTGAATGCGCCCGAGGAGCCGGAGACAGCGCTGGCCCGCGGTGCGGCGTTGGCCTCGGCCAATGCACCGCTGTTCTCCTCGTCGACCGCTGCGCTGGCCTATGCGCAAGATCCCGGCACCGGTGCGATAGACCCGTACGCCGTCGCTCCCGGGTATTTCGACGTTGCCGTCGACGGCGCGTCCGGCGAGCAAGCGCTGGCCTACAGTGCGGTTTCGGACGAGACGCCGATGCCTACACCGCACTCGCCGACGAGCAAGATCTCCCGACCGGCACCTACACCGGCATCACGACGGTGATTCCGCGGGACGGCGGTCGCAGGCCGCTGGTTCTGGTGGTCAGCGCGGTCGCAGCGATCTTCGTGGTAGCCGCTGCGGCGCTGGTGGTCGCGCTGGCGATCAGCATGCGACCGACCGCAGCCGTCCGGCCCGAGCCGGGCCACAATGCGGTCGCCCCGGCGCCCGCCGCGCCGCCAGCTCCCGCCCCTGCTGCCGTTCCGGCACCGGCTCCCGCCGCTCCGGCTCCGGCGCCCGTGCCTGACGCTCCGGCTCCCGAACCGGCCGCGCCTGCCCCGGCGCCCGCGCCCGTTGCTCCGGCTCCCGAACCGGCTGCTCCTGCCCCGCGCCAGTGCCTGCTGCTCCGGCTCCCGAACCGGCTGCGCCGGCTCCAGCTCCTGCACCGGCCGCGCCGGCGCCGGCTCCAGTTGCGCCGGCTCCCGTCCCGATTCCGATTCCGATTCCCATCGGTCCCGGGCTCGGGCCCTGGGGCCACGGCGGTACCCGGCGGTGGCGGATACCCGGGTGGTGGCGGATACCCCGGCGGTGGGGGATACCCCGGCGGCGGAGGCTACCCCGGAGGTGGCCACGGCGGCTTCGGCGGCGGCCACGGCGGGTTTGGTGGCGGAGGCCACGGCGGGTTCGGCCACGGATTTGGTATGCCTGGCCTGGGTTTTTAGCCTCCGACAGCAAAGCGTCACCTGACGTTTGCCCACCGCTCAGAAGAGCGATGCCATTAGCTCATTGCGGCAACTTACACACGGGTGTATGAGGTGCACCGTCTTCGGTACGGGCTATCTTGGTGCCACCCATGCCGCCGGGATGGCCGAACTGGGACACGAGGTCGTCGGCGTCGACATCGATCCCGGTAAGGTCGCCAAGCTGGCTGCCGGTGACGTTCCGTTCTACGAGCCAGGCCTGCGAAAGATGTTGAGCGACAACATCGCAGCTGGCCGACTTCGGTTCACCACCGACTATGACCTGGCCGCCGAGTTCGCCGACGTGCATTTCCTCGGGGTCGGCACTCCGCAGAAGAGGGGCGAATACGGCGCCGACTTAAGCCACGTCAACGCCGTAATCGACACGCTCGCACCGCGACTGACTCGCGACGTCGGTGATCGTCGGCAAGTCCACGGTGCCCGTCGGGACCGCGGCCGAGCTCGTTCAGCGGGCCCGCGCGGCCGCACGCCCCGGTGTCGACGTGGAAGTGGCGTGGAACCCGGAGTTCTTGCGGGAAGGTTTCGGGGTGCAAGACACCTTGCGACCCGACCGTATTGTGCTTGGCGTACAAGATGGTTCGACGCGGTCTGAGGCGGCGATCCGTGAGCTGTACGCACCGATCCTGGAAGCCGGGGTGCCGTTCCTGGTGACCGATCTGCAGACCGCCGAGTTGGTCAAGGTCTCCGCGAACGCCTTTCTGGCGACCAAGATCTCGTTCATCAATGCGATCTCCGAGGTATGCGAAGCCGCCGGCGCCGACGTCGTCGTGTTGGCCGACGCGCTCGGGCACGACCCGCGAATCGGGCGGCGATTCCTCAACGCGGGCTTGGGTTTCGGCGGCGGCTGCCTGCCCAAGGACATCCGCGCGTTCATGGCTCGCGCCGGTGAGCTGGGCGCCGACCAGGCACTGACGTTCCTGCGCGAAGTCGACAACATCAACATGCGCCGCCGCACCCGCATGGTCGAGCTTGCCACCGCCGCGTGCGGCGGCTCGCTGCTGGGAGCCAACATTGCGGTGCTCGGCGCCGCGTTCAAGCCCGAATCCGACGACGTGCGCGACTCACCGGCGCTCAATGTCGCCGGCCAGCTACAGCTCAACGGTGCGGCGGTCAACGTCTACGACCCCAAGGCGCTGGAGAACGCCCAGCGGCTGTTTCCCACGCTGAATTACGCGGTCTCGGTGGAGGAAGCCTGCGACCGCGCCGACGCGGTGTTGGTGCTCACCGAGTGGAAAGAGTTCGTCGACCTTGACCCCCACCTGCTTGCCGACCGGGTGCGGGCACGCGTCGTCGTCGACGGCCGCAACTGCCTGGACGTGCAACGGTGGCAGCAAGCCGGTTGGCGCGTGCACTGCTTGGGACGGCGCGTAGCCTGACCGCGTGGACTACGCCGCAGCACTGCTGGAGCAGAATCGCGCCTTCGGCGAGCTGATCCGCAGCGGCGACCCGTCCACCCCGGTGCCGACCTGTCCCGGCTGGAGCCTTTCCCAGTTGTTTCGCCATGTCGGTCGCGGTGACCGTTGGGCGGCGCAGATCGTCGCCGACCGCGTCGACCACTATCTCGACCCGCGCACCGTCGACCAAGGCAAGCCACCGCCCGATCCCGACGAGGCGATCGCTTGGCTGCACGGCGGCGCGCAGCGGCTGATCGACGCCGTCGAACAAGCCGGGGAGGAAACTCCGGTATGGACGTTTCTGGGTTCGCGGCCGGCCTACTGGTGGGTGCGGCGCCGGCTGCACGAGGCGACGGTGCATCGGGCCGACGCCGCGCTGGCGCTCGCGCTCGACTATGCGCTCACACCCGAGCTGGCAGCCGACGGCATCGGCGAATGGCTCGAGCGGGTCGCGGCGCAGGCCGGACGCGACGACGCACCGCTCCCGCTCGAAGACGGCCAAACAGTCCATCTGCACGCCACCGATCCCGGTCTGGGGGTTGCCGGCGAATGGACCATCCGCGCCGACGGCGACCGCATCACGTGGTCGCATGGTCACGACAAGGCCGCGGTGGCGCTGCGCGGCGGTGCCGTCGACCTGCTGCTGGCAGTCGTGCGGCGAGTTCCGGTCGCCGACACCGATATCGCGGTGTTCGGGGACACCGCGATATGGCAGCAGTGGCTAGACCACACGCCGTTCTAGCCGCGGCGCACACGGTACCTTTCACACCATGACCACATCGGAGATCGCCACCGTACTGGCTTGGCACGACGCTTTGAATGCGTCCGACATCGACACCTTGGTGGCCCTGTCCAGCGATGACATCGAAGTCGGCGACGCGCACGGCGCCGCGCAGGGCCACACCGCGTTGCGCGAATGGGCGAGCGCCCACCCCCGGAAAGTCGAAGTGGGCAGGATGTACGTGCATGACGGCGTCGTCGTCGTCGAAGAGAAGATCGGCAGCCTCGACGATCCCGATGCCAACGCCACCGTCGCGTCAGCCTTTCGGGTGGTGCACGACCACGTCACCTCGGTGTTTCGTCACAACGACCTCTTCGCAGCGTTGGCCGCGACCGAGTTGACCGACGCCGACCTCGTCGACTGAGGAGTACGACATGCGCGGGATCATCCTGGCCGGCGGCTCCGGCACCCGCCTGTATCCGATCACGATGGGCGTCAGCAAGCAGCTGCTACCCGTGTACGACAAACCGATGATCTACTATCCGCTGTCCACGCTGATGATGGCCGGTATCCGCGACATCCAGGTGATCACCACCGCCCACGACGCGCCGGCTTTCCGACGAGTGCTCGGCGACGGCACGGAGTTCGGCATCAACATCAGCTATGCGGTGCAACATCATCCCGAGGGTCTGGCCCAGGCCTTCGTCATCGGCGCCGACCACATCGGCACCGGATCGGTGGCTTTGGCGTTGGGCGACAACATCTTCCACGGACCAGGCCTGGGTACCAACCTCCAGCGCTTCCAATCAGTCAGTGGCGGAGCCATTTTCGCCTACTGGGTGGCCAACCCCTCGGCGTATGGTGTCGTCGAATTCGGCGCGGACGGCATCGCGTTGTCGATCGAGGAAAAACCGGCCACGCCGAAGTCGCACTACGCGGTGCCTGGTCTGTACTTCTACGACAACGACGTGAGTCGAGATCGCCCGGGGTCTGCGACCGTCGGCGCGCGGCGAATACGAGATCACCGACATCAACCGGACCTACCTCAATCAGGGTCGGCTGAGCGTCGAGGTGCTCGCCCGTGGCACGGCCTGGCTGGACACCGGGACCTTCGACACACTGCTGGACGCCTGCGATTACGTCCGCACCCTGGAATATCGGCAGGGCCTGAAGGTCAGCATCCCCGAAGAAGTGGCCTGGCGGATGGGCTACATCGACGACGACCAGCTGGCCCGGCGCGCCAACGCCGTGCTCAAGTCCGGCTACGGAAGCTACCTGCTGGAGCTGCTGGAACGGGGCTGACGAACGCTTTCAGCAACCTCCCAGCAGACCCACTGCCTGCACATTAACACCAGGAGTTACGAGGAAATATTCTTTCAGGGTCGCCGGGCATGTCGCTCAACACCGCATCCGCTTTCGCCGACACCGCTATCAGCGTGTACTGCCCGGACGGCGATTTGGATAGCTCGTGACAACCGCGCGCATTACTGGCGGTAGCTGGCCAGGAAGTTACCCAACCGCTCGATAGCGTGGGCAAGGTCGCGCGACCACGGCAGCGTCACGATCCGCAGGTGATCCGGTGCCGGCCAATTGAATCCGGTGCCCTGAGTGACCAGGATCTTCTCCGACAGCAGCAGATCCAGGACAAGTTGCTCGTCGTCTTCGATCTCGTGCACCTCGGGATCCAGCCGCGGGAACGTGTAAAGCGCACCAGCGGGTTTGACGCACGACACCCCGGGGATCTCGTTGAGCTTGGACCAGGCCACGTCGCGTTGTTCGAGCAGTCGCCCACCCGGCAGCACGAGGTCGTCGATGCTTTGGTGACCGCCGAGGGCGACCTGGATCGCGTGCTGCGCAGGAACATTCGGGCACAACCGCATATTCGCCAGCAGGTGAATGCCCTCGATGAAACTGCTCGCGTGGTCCTTGGGTCCGGTGATCGCCAGCCAGCCGGCCCGGTATCCGGCGACGCGGTAGGCCTTGGACAGGCCATTGAAGGTCAGGCACAACACGTCTGGTGCGACCGAGGCCATGCTGATGTGCTTGGCGTCGTCGTAGAGGATCTTGTCGTAGATCTCGTCGGCGAGCAGCAGCAGCTGATGTTTGCGCGCCAAATCGGCCATCTGCGAAAGTATTTCGCGACCATAGACCGCGCCGGTTGGATTGTTGGGGTTGATCACGACCAGCGCCTTGGTGCGCTCGGTGATCTTCGACTCCAGGTCGGCGATATCCGGCTGCCAGCCTTGTGTTTCGTCGCACAGGTAATGCACCGGTGTACCGCCGGCAAGCGAGGTCGACGCCGTCCACAGTGGATAGTCGGGCGCCGGGAATCAAGACCTGATCGCCGTTGTCCAGCAGCGCCTGCAGCGTCAACGTGATCAGCTCCGAGACCCCGTTGCCCAGATAGACGTCGTCGACGTCGAATCGTGGGAATCCGTCGACGAGTTCGTAGCGGGTGACCACCGCGCGTCGCGCCGACAGGATGCCCTTGGAGTCCGAGTAGCCCTGCGCGTACGGCAGCGCCTGGATCATGTCACGCATGATGACGTCGGGTGCTTCGAAGCCGAACGGCGCCGGGTTGCCGATGTTCAGCTTGAGGATCCGGTGCCCTTCGGACTCCAGCCGCGCGGCGTGATCGTGCACCGGGCCGCGGATCTCATACAGCACATCCTGCAGCTTCGATGACTGCGCGAACGTGCGCTGCCGCGGCTGATGACCCGCGGTCTGCCAAGGCAGCTGATGAGTGGTCACGTCAACCATGGTGCCATGGCTTGTCTAATTATTATTAATCGAATGCGTCTGATCAGCGCTTTCCCGGTGGACGGGCACCTCGCGCGATACCCAATCCTTTCACCGGCGCTGCCGGTGCTTTGGTCTCGCCATCCTTGTCTTCAGGCGTCGATGTGGACTCTGGTGCGTCCTGGGATTGCGGCTCCGGCGTCGCCTCGGACTCTGGCTTCGGCGCCGCGGGTTGCGCAGCGGGAGCGGCCTTTTTAGCACCGGGCCGTTTCGCTCCGGCGGCGATGCCGAGCCCCTTGGCCGGCGCGGCCGGCGCCTTGGCTTCCGGGAGCCGCTGCGGGTTCGGATTTCGCCTCAGGTTGCGCGGCAGGCGCGGATTGGGTTGGCGCTGCAGCCTTTTTGGCGCCGGGCCGTTTGGCGCCGCCGGCGATGCCCAGCCCTTTGACGGGCGCAGCAGGAGCCTTGGCTTCCTCGGTGGCCGGCGCCGCTGCGGATTGCGTTGGTGCTGCGGCTTTCTTGGCCCCGGGTCGTTTGGCGCCGCCGGCGATACCCAGTCCGGTGACGGCTTTGGCGGCCGTATCGGGGGCCGCTGCAGCGGCTTTCGTTTCGGTCGGTTTGCCTTCGCCGGCTCGGTTGCGGGCAGGTGCAGCCTCGGCCTTGGGAGCGGCCTTTTCGGCGGCGTCGGCGGCTTGCTTTGCGGCCGTGCCCTTTTCCGGCAGTGCAATCGTGCTGCGGTCCAGCGACTCGAGCAGCAGCTGCGCCACGTCGCGCACGTCGACGCCTTCGCGTCCGGCGGCTTCCTGGCGGTCGTTGACGCCGTCGGTGACCATCACCCGGCAGAACGGGCACGCGGTGGCCACGGTGGTCGCCCCGGTGGCCAGCGCCTCGTCGACGCGTTCGTGGTTGATCCGCTTGCCGATGTGCTCTTCCATCCACATCCGCGCGCCGCCGGCGCCGCAGCAGAAGCTGCGGTCGGCGTGACGCGGCATTTCGGCCAGCTTTGCGCCCGAGGCGCCGATCAGTTCGCGGGGCGCCTCGTAGACCTTGTTGTGCCGGCCCAGATAGCACGGGTCGTGATAGGTGATGTCTTCAGAGACCGGGCTGACCGGCACCAGCTTCTTGTCGCGCACCAGCCGGTTGAGCAGCTGAGTGTGGTGCAGCACGGTGTAATTGGCGCCCAGTTGCCGGTATTCGCGGCCCAGGGTGTTGAAGCAGTGCGGGCAGGTGACGACGATCTTGCGGTCGACGGTCTCCACGCCTTCGAACAGTCCGTCCACGTGTCTCGACGGCCTGCTGGGCAAGCTGCTGGAACAAGAACTCGTTACCCGAGCGACGAGCCGAGTCGCCGTTGCAGGTTTCGCCGGTGCCCAGCACCAGATACTTCACCCCCGCGATGGCCAGCAGTTCGGCGACCGCCTTGGTGGTCTTCTTGGCCTTGTCGTCGTAGGCGCCTGCGCAGCCGACCCAGAACAGGTACTCGTAGCCGTCGAAGCTGTCGACGTCTTCGCCGTAGACCGGGACGTCGAAGTCGACCTCGCTGATCCAGTTGGTCCGGTCGGCGGCGTTCTGGCCCCACGGGTTGGCTTTGGTTCTCAAGGTTTTTGAACAGCACCGACAGCTCGGAGGGGAACTCGGACTCCATCATCACCTGGTAGCGGCGCATGTCGACGATGTGGTCGATGTGTTCGATGTCCACCGGGCACTGCTCGACGCAAGCACCGCAGTTCACGCAGGACCACAGCACGTCGGGGTCGATCACCCCGCCCTGTTCGGCGGTGCCGACCAGCGGGCGGGCGACCTGCTCGGGCCCGTGCCCGGGCACCCGGCCGAATCCGGACTCCGGCACATGGTGGCCTTCTTCGTGGACCGTCTCCAGGTCGAGGCCCTCGAGCGGCTCGGCTTTCTTCTCGCCAAGTAGGTACGGCGCCTTGGCCATCCAGTGGTCGCGCAGGTCCATGATGACGAGCTTGGGCGAGAGCGGCTTGCCGGTGTTCCAGGCCGGGCATTGCGACTGACAACGCCCGCATTCGGTGCAGGTCGCGAAGTCGAGCATGCCCTTCCAGGTGAAGTCCTCGATCTTGCCGCGGCCGAATTCTGCGTCGTCGGGCGGGTTTTCGAAGTCGATCGGCTTGCCGCCGGCCTCGACCGGCAGCAGCGGGCCCAGTCCGTCCGGCAGCCGTTTGAACAGCACGTTGATCGGCGCCAGGAAGATGTGCAGATGCTTGGAGTGCAACACGATCATCAGGAAGCCCAGCATGACGGCGATGTGCAGCATCAGAGCGACGGTCTCGAGTGTCTCGTTTCCGGCGCGACCCAGCGGATGCAGCAGGGTACCCATGGCATGTGAGAAGAACGCTCCCTTGCCGTAGGGGAAGTTGCCGGTATTGACCGACGGACCCGCGGAAGAGGACGTATGTCCAGATGACGTTGAAGATCATGAACAGGATCGAGCCAGGCGCCGCCGCGGTGTGAGCCGTAGAACCGGGACTGAGCGGCCGATCTCCCGCGGGCTGCGCGTGCGCAGCCGGATGATCGCGAACGTGGCGATGCCCGGAAGACGGCGGTCGCGAAGAAGTCCTGCAGGAAGCCCAGCGCGTCCCATCGGCCGATGATCGGGATGTGGAAGTTCGGCTGGAACAGCAATCCGTAGGCCTCGATGTAGACCGTGAGCAGGATGATGAAGCCCCACATGGTGAAGAAGTGCGCCACACCGGGGATCGACCATTTCAGCAGCCGGCGCTGACCGAGCACCTCGGCGATCTGCGTCCAGATCCGCGTGCCGATGTCGTCGGTGCGACCGCTGACCTGTTGGCCGGAAAGTGTGAGTTTGACCAGCCAACCGACCCGGCGGAGGGCGAACAAACCGACGATCGCCGTCATGCCCAGGCCCACTACCAGCCTGATCAGCGTCTGCGTTTCCACGGAGCGTCTCCCCAATTCGAGGTTACTGAGCGGTAACTAACCACATGTTACTAGCTAGTAACTTAATAACTAGGCCCGCTCATAGTTACATCTTTCTAGCGTTGACCGCAGCAAAGGCTGCCCTAACCTTGCTGCGGCAGGCTGGCCAGCGGGATACCCAGTCGTCTACGGGTTGTAGCCCGGGACGTGAATCGGGGGTAGCCCGGGTATCTGAGGCACGTTGCCGTTCCACCAGTGACGACGGGGACGTTGCTGCTGCGTCCAGGTTGCTGACGGGTGGCGCGGTTTCCGGCGTCGTCGTCGTCTCGGGCGGAGGGACCGTCGTGGTCGGGAGGGTCGACGACGGTGTGGTTGTCCGGGCCGGTGCGGTTGACGACGGCGTGGTTGTCGACGACCGGGTGGTGGCCGGTGCGTCGCCGCCGTTGCCGGTGGCCAGGATGATCAGGCCGTAGACGATCGTCGCGATCAGCAGCAGCACCGCCAGGCCCCACAGTGCCAGCACCCACTGTTTGAGGAACCAGGGTGAAGACGTCTCGACCGCGCCGAACGATTCGGTCGCGCCGAGATTCACGTCGCGCGTGGAGTGCCCGTCGACGTCATACGGTGGTCTGCTGCCCCCCACACTGAGAATCGTACCGACGCTCGACTGCTACGGCATACCTCCGTCGCCGTGGTGGTGGTGATGGTGGCGACCATCGTCGACGCTCGTGCTCGTCGGCGGCGTGATGGTCGGCGCCGCGGTCGTCTCCGCGCTGGTTGTCGGCACTTCGGTCAGGGTGGTCGTCGGAGCGGGGGCGACCGGCTCGGTGGTCGTTGCGGTGCTGGAGGATGGCGGGGTCGTCGGGACGGCCGATGTCGTCGACGACGTCGAGGGGGACGTCGAGCCGCCGCCGTGGGTCAGCCCGAGGATTCCCCAGATCACCAGCGCGACGAGGATGGCGAGCAAGCACCCCCAAACCGATCAATGCGGCGGGCTTGCGGTGCCATGGGGTCGACCCGGGTTCGGGCTGCTGATGCCCGTCGCCGTAGTCGCCGTAGTCGTACTGGCCGGTCGGCGCTTCACTTGGGTCGTCTGGAGGTCCCTGAGATCCGTAGCCCGTCACGGGCGCTGATCCTAGCGGCGGATCCCGGCGGCTTCACCACCGAGCCTTGAGCGGCCGGCCTCAAAACCCCGGCGGCACCGTAATCACGGTGTGCGGCAACGTGATCGTCGGCGGGATGTGTGGCAGGTGGAGATGGTGACGATGCCGCGGCGGCTCCTCGGGGGCCGGGGACCCGGCCGGAGGCGGACCGTTGTCATCGGGCGGCCCCTCTTGTTCGGGAGTCGACGACGGTGGTGGCGGAGTGGTGGTGGTCGAGGGCGGAGTGGTTGTCGAGGTGGTTGGCGTCGACGACCGCGTGGGTGTCGTTGACGACGTGGTCGTCGACGGACCACCGGCGGTGCCGTGGGATAGCTGGATGAGGCCGTAGATGATCAGCACGATCAGGACCGCGACCATCGTGGCCCACACAGCCAGCAACAACCGATGCCGATACCACGGGTCCGGTGGTGATTCCTGTTCAGGCGATTCCGGTTCAGCAGACGCCGAGTAATCCGGGTAGTCGTCCGCACTCGGCGGCGGCAACTTGCCCGCGCCGTAATCGGCCATCCGAGTCGGCCGATTGCTCGGGTCGTCCGGAGGACCCTGAGAACCCCAGCCTGTCACGCCCCGATGCTACTGACATCCGGCGGACGCGTCGGCGTGCGGCGCGAGCGTCAGAGCTGCCGATTTACCTCATCGGCGAAAAGTCGCAGGTGCTCGAGATCGGACAGGTCCAGCAGCTGCAGATATACCCGCTGCACGCCGACGTCCGCGAACGCGCCGAGCTGCTCGACGATCTCGTTCGGCGTGCCCACCAGCGGAGAATTGGATCGCAGCTCGTCGACCTCGCGGCCGATGGCCGCGGCCCGGCGGCTGATCTCCGCCTCGTCCCGTCCGGCGCACACCACGAACGCCGCGGAATACGTCATCGAATCGGCGGGTCGGCCGACCGAATCGACGGCTTCGCGGACCCGCTCGAGTTGGGTCTTGATGGTGTCCAACGAGGCGAACGGCACGTTGAATTCGTCGGCGAACGTCGCGGCCAGCGCCGGCGTCCGGTTGGCGCCCGTCCCGCCGATGATGATCGGCGGATGGGGCCGTTGCACCGGCTTCGGCAGCGCCGGTGAGTCGTTGACTGCGTAGTGTGCGCCCGCGTAGTCGAACGTCTCTCCGACCGGTGCGGTCCACAGCCCGGTGATCAGTTCGAGCTGTTCGGTGAGCCGGGCGAATCGCTCCCGCAGCGGTGGGAAGGGGATCGCATAGGCCACATGCTCGCGTTCGAACCAGCCGGTGCCGATGCCGAATTCGACCCGCCCGTCGCTCATTTCGTCGACCTGGGCGACCGTGATGGCCAACGGGCCGGGATGGCGGAACGTTGCCGACGTAACCATCGTGCCCAGCCGGATCGACGACGTCTCGCGGGCGATGGCGCCCAACGTCACCCAGGAGTCGGTCGGGCCGGGCAGTCCATCGCCGCTCATCGCCAGGTAATGGTCGGACCGGAAGAAGGCAGAAAACCCCAACGCCTCGGCGGTCTGCGCGACGGCTAGCTGGTCGGAGTAGCTGGCGCCTTGCTGCGGTTCAACGAATACCCGAAAGTCCACGAGCGCCAGCCTATGCCGACCAGCCCGGCCCCTCCTCGCGCCGCCCCCCGGCAGTCAGATCAGCAGACGGCCCGTGCTGATGGTTAGGTCGGGATTGTGAATTCCCAGGCGAAGCTATTCCGCGACACCGTCGCGGTTCGGATGTTGGTCGCTGTGGCACTCGGAGTCGCCGTCGCTCTCGTAGTGGCCAACACGGTCGGTTGGCGATTTGCGCTTGCCGGTTCGGTTACTACCGCCGCGGCGTACGTCCTGTGGACGCAATTCATCCTGAGCAGAATGGACGCCGAGCAAACGTCTAGATGGGTGACGCGGGAGGACCCGACTCGGTGGGTTGCCGACGCGGTCATCGTGTCGGCAAGCATCGCGAGCCTGGGCGGTGTCGGCTACGTGGTGGTCGCGGGGTCGCATTCCGGCAACGGCGCCATAGAAGCCGCCGTCGTCGGTGTCCTGACTGTCGGGGCGTCCTGGTTTGCGGTGCACACCCTTTTCACCGTGCACTACGCGCGGCTCTACTATTCCGACGAACCGGGCGGAATCGATTTCCACGATCCCAACCCGCCCCGCTTTCGAGATTTCGCCTATCTGGCGTACACCGTCGGTATGACTTATCAGGTGTCAGACACCGAAATCGGGCAGACATCCATCAGGGCGACGCTGTTGCGCCATGCGCTGCTGTCCTACCTGCTGGGTGCTGTCGTCCTGGCGGTCACGATCAATTTGATTGCGGGACTTGGCGCCAAGTTCTGATTAGTGCGATCGCAGGATGGTGATCGCGTTGTCGATCTTTTTGAGGGAGCTGAAAGTCTGTGCGGGAACCCCGAAGACGGCGGCCAACACCGGGGGCGGAAGCTGACTCAAGGACTCGCCGATGCCGATGTTGTCTTTGTCCTCAGGTGCACTGGTGTTCTGGATGATCAGCACGTCCAGGTCTTCTTTGCCGTGGTTCTCGAAGTAGTGAAAGGAACCCTGGGGTGCGAACACGAGGTCGTCGACGTGGGCGTCGAAACTTTCGTGGTTGCCATTCCCGTCGATGAGGACCCAGCTGGCGACTCCTTTGGTGACCAGGTTGAGCTCCCACGCGCTGGGATGCCAGTGCGGCTCGCGAATACCTCCGGGCTGCAACGTGATCAGCTGGATGCTGGCCTCTTGACCTTTGAGTATCGGGAAGTTATCTTCGTGCGCCTGCTGCTGTGTACCCCCGTCATAAGTGATCGGGGGCACGGCGGTGAGATGGAACAGGTGCGATTGCGAGGTGATCGTTTCCGAGGGGATGCGGGGATCGCCAAAGCGTGCCGCGTCATCGGTCATTGGCTCGTCCTTAGTGGGATCGCAGGATGACGATCGCGTTGTCGAACTTTTTGAAGGGCTTGAATGTCTCTGCGGGAACGCCGAAGACGGCGGCCAACACCCGGGGTGGAAGCATGCTGAGGGACTCGCCGATGCCGATGTTGTCTTTGGATTCGGGCGTGCTGGTGTTCTGGATGATCACGATTTTCATGTCGTCCGGGCCGCGGTTCTCGAAGTAGTGGAAGGAACCCTGCGGTGCGAACACGACGTCGCCGACATGTTGGTCGAAACTTTCGTGGTTGCCGTTTCCGTCGACGAGGGCCCAGGCCGCGACCCCCTTGGTGACGATGTTGATCTCCCACGCGCTGGGATGCCAGTGCGGCTCGCGGATACCCCCGGGCACCAGCGTGAGCAACACGATGCTTGCCGCTTGACCTTTGAGTATCGGAAAATCGTCCTCGTCCGCCTGCTGAAACGAGCCACCGTCATAGGTGGCTAAGGGCTGAGCACGGAGATGGAACAGGTGCGATTTCGACGTGATCGTCTCAGCGGGTATGCGGGGATCACCAAACTTTGCCGCATCGTCGGCCAGCGCCACTTCCGTATCGGTGCGATAGCCGGAGACAAACCGGTCGACGCCCACACCGGTCGCGGCCGCGCCGGCGGCCAGGCCCGCCCCACCCAAAACCTTGCGACGATTAATCGGCACCTTGCTGAAATTACCGCGACGGGCACGACCCGTCTACGGATCCGATATGGCGCATGCTGGCTGGCTAGTGGTGACAGGATGTTGGCGTGAGAGATGCTCATGACGGCAGCAGGGCCATATTCGCGGTGACGACATGACCGCAACAGAGTTCCGGTGCGGGTCGTGTGGCACCGAGTTGCCGCCGGATTCGCGGTTCTGAGTGCAAGCAGGTGAGGGGGCCATCTGTGCGAAAAGCAATTGCTGTTGGAATTGTCTTGCTTACCGTCGCGGCGGCTTCCTCGTGTGGCCATGCGGCGCACACAGCGCTAAGGGACAGCGCGCAGGCAACGCCGGCGGCAGTTGCGATTCCCGCGCCTAAGCCGGCGCCACATCCGTCTCCCGCGCCCGCGTCGCCGGCGCCCGATGCGGCTCCCACACCGGACTTCGCAACGGTCTCCAAGCTGATGAACGATGCGATTGCGGCAGGTACGGCGCCAGGCGGCGTGGTGGTGATCGGGCATGGCGGCAAGGTCGTCTTCCATCAGGCTTATGGCTCGCGCAAGCTTGCCGGCGAACCGGGGCTAGATGGATCGCCTGCACCTGCCGAGCCGATGACCGAAGACACCATCTTCGACATCGCGTCGTTGACGAAGTGCCTCGCAACGGCGACCGCGGTCATGCAGCTGTACGAACAAGGCAAGGTTCAGTTCGACGATCCCGTGCAGAAGTATCTGCCTGACTTCAACACGACCAACGATCCACAGCGTGCAAACGTGACGGTCCGCATGTTGCTGACACACACGTCAGGCGAACCGGAAGACGTACGCCTCAACGATCCGTGGGGACTGGACGGAGCCGATAAACCAGAAGGCATTCGCCGTGCCCTCACCACGCCGCTGGAGTCGCACCCCGGTGAGTTTTTCAGCTACGCCGACATCAACTTCATTCTGCTTGGCGCGCTGATCGAGAAAGTGACCGGCGAGCCAGAAGACGTGTACGTTCAGCAAAACGTATTTCGGCCACTTGGCATGGAAGAAACCCGCTATCTTCCCCCGGCCAAAGCATGTGGCCCACATGTGATGCGCGGAGCTGCGATTGCCTGGGCGCCTGCGCCAATAGGGGGCATGCCGGGCGCTTGTCCTGCCGGTACGTGGAGCACGAGTCTGCTGTCGCGCATCGCACCGACGACACATGACGACGAAAGCAAGAACGATCCGGGCAAGAATCCCGATTTCGATTCCCTGCTTCGGGGCGTTGTGTTCGACCCGACGACGCGCCGCATGGGTGGGGTGGCCGGGCATGCCGGTGTGTTCTCGACGGCACACGACGTCAGCATCTATGCGCAGGCGCTGCTTGATCGGCTCGCGGGCCGCCCGAGCAGGTTTCCGCTGAAGCAGGCGACGCTGGAGTTGATGACGACTCCCCAGCAGCCCGGACATACCGCTGAACAGGTCGAGTCAGCCAACGATGCCGCCACAGAAGCCATCGCGAAGACGCCAAACACATATGATCCGCTGCTCGCTCCGCACTATCCGGCGATCAGGGGACTGAACCTGCGTGGCTTCGGCTGGGATATCGATACCGCCTATTCCGGCACGCGAGGCATGATCTTTCCCATCGGCAGCTTCGGCCACACAGGCTTCACCGGAACCTCGCTGTGGATGGACCCACGCTCGGATACCTACGTCATTCTGCTCACGAGTGCGATCGACCCGCGAGACGATCCACCGATCGCGTATCTGCGCGGTGATGTGGCTACGGCGACAGCCAGGGCCCTGCGCTGAGCAACGCGTCATCGTTCACGACTTTTGACACCTGCGCAAGATTGCCGGTCGGCCGGCTCGACGGTGAGCTCATCGCGTTCATGCCGGCCGGCCCCGGAAATCGCGCCGCACTCGACATAGGATATGCCGCGTGGTCGGTGGTCAGGCGCCGATATCGCCGCGGGGGCAACGGCGCAGGGGGCTCAACCGGGTTGCAGCCTCGGTGGGCATCGTCGCCGGTGTCGTGTTTGTCGCGGCGATGATCTTCTTTTCTCTGGGCATCCTGTCGGGCGGCTACGACCACGCCGGTCCCGCGATGATGGGGCCCAGCGGCACGATGGGCCCGGGCGGGACGATGGGACCCGGTCAGCCGCCACCCAGCGCCTTTGTCGCCGTTTCGGTGGCCACGGTGTGGACCACGCCGCAGAGCCCGCGTCCAGTCGACCATCCCGCCCTGACAAATCCGGTCGATATTCGCGGCTGGCTGTCGGATATGACGCCGGGCCAGCAGCAAACGCTCACCTCGGACAATCTCACCCAGACGCAGGCCCTCTTCGGCGACCGTGTATTCGTGGTGGGGCAGCAGGGCGACTGGGACGAGGTACTGGTCCCCGGCCAGCCCACACCGAAGAACGCGCTGGGCTATCCCGGCTGGATTCCCAAGGCCCAGTTGACGACCGACCCGAGCTACGGCGCACTGAAGGACCACGCTTCCTTCGCGCTGGCCGATCGCGGCATCACCACCTGGCTGTACCGCGATTCCGGACTCTCCGATCAGGACCTCGAGATCAGTACCAACACCGGGCTTCCCGTGCTGAACCGCACCGACACGGCGGTTCGGGTGGCCACCCCCGATCGCGGCCCGAGGTGGCTGGATGCCCGAACGGTGGCGGTCTACGAAAAGCCCACGGACATACCGCATCCCACCGGAGCCGATCTGGTCCGGTACGCCGCCGTGTTCGTGAACGTCCCCTACCTGTGGGGCGGCCGTGCCGGGTTCGGGTTCGATTGCTCCGGTTTCACCTCCACCATCTACCAGGTGCACGGCATCACCCTGCCGCGCGACGCCGGCCCGCAAGCCGCCGACAGCCGGGGCCGCCCCGTCGACAAATCCGCGTTGCAACCCGGCGATCTGCTCTTCTACTCGCACGGCGGCAGAGACCCCGACAATCCCGACGCGATCTACCACGTGGCCATGTATTCCGGGAACGGCGAGATGATCGAGGCATTCGACTCGACGGCACCAGTGCGCACCACCCCGGTTCGACTGGACACGGACTACTGGGGCGCGCGCCGCTACCTCGACCAACCGCGGTGATAGACCTAACCGTTAAAACGTCTCTACATTTTCGATGCTGACGAACACACTTGGGCGTTTGCTCGGCAATTCCGGTGGTGTCTCCGGTGTCACGGCTTCACTGGTGCTTGCTACCGTGTCTGGTGTCACGGGTTCACTGCTGCTTTGTGGCGTGTCCGGTGTTGTCATTGGTACATCGTTGATGATGGGGTGGCAGACTGTTTAGACGTCGTCGACCCAGTGCTCGTTGGCCTTCAGGGCGGTCAGGATCGCGGTGCCGACCGCGATGGCCACCGACAGCCAATGCTGGGCCGTGGTGGGCAGGAAGCTGGTCAGTGGGGTGAGTTCGTTGAGTCCCACCAGTACGGCGCCGACGACGGTGATCAGCGCCTTGTAGTAGCCCTTGAGCTTGTCGAGGAACGTGACAGCGCCGGGCCGCTCGTCGACTACCTGCACCGGCGGAACTTCCGGGCCGTGCACGTTGGCGTTGGGCGGCGTCTGAATGCGACGTTTCGTGGTCATGGCAAAGGTTGCCCCTTCGATTGAAAGCTGAGACTGGCCAATTAGACGCCTCGGGATTTCGGCGGCCAAGGGTCTGGTCCGCTGAGCGGACCGGGGAGCAGCCAGGGCGACCGGCGCGGTCCCTAGCTGTGGGACCCGGTCGCTTCGCAGATGCGCTTTACGCCGCGCGCGGAACGGGTCATCTCGCGCACCTAGGAAGCTGGCACCGACCTCGGTTCACATCCCAACCGGAAAGATGCTGCCCTTTCGCCGGTTTCGCCTTCCGCCGGGGTTGGTGCCTCACCAATTACGTTGTAACCGGATGGAGTACCCCGGCATCGTCGGCGTCGATGATGAACTTTTGCAGGTTACTAACGACGATGATGGTGTCGTTCAGCACCTTTGAGACAGCATGAAAGTTAGCTCCCTGCTGCATGTCCAGTCTGAGCGCACGCCCCGGCCACCGAATACCCCGCGCAACGAGAGAATTCGGTGGACCGGGACGCCTGCGTCGGCGGCGAACACACGAAGCCGCGCCACAACCCGCGTGAGCATGCCAGCACCACCTAGGAGACCCACGCGGAGATCAGTTGCTTCACATCACTTCTGGATCATAATTCCTCACGTCGTCGGCTGACATGAGGTTCGACGCGGGGCAAGCGCCGTCGATACAGCGTCGTATCTGTCCGATAGTGGTAAGGCCGATATCTCTTGCCTGATTGGCCTTTTGACGTTTCGTCGCTGCGGCGGCAACCTCGGGCACCGTATCCGCGAGCACGCCGGGTACCCAATTCGTCGGATGGCCGCGAGCTTCCAGCCAATTCGGCACCTCTTCCAAGACCACGCCCAGCTCTTCAGCTTTCGCGCTTTCGATGATCTGGCGTGCCGCCGCTACCGGGCTGTCGGCATGAGATAGCCGGTCAAATGCCCTATCTCGTATCCTGGCGGCGCTGGACTCATCCACATTGGCAGTCAAGTTCGCGAGAGTCTGCTGATAGTTGGCATCGTGTTCTGCGGCTCGCTGTTTAAACCCGGCCTCGGCCACGTCAAGCACTGGCGCGGCGAATGCGCGTGTGTCCCTTGAATGTTCATCCGGTGTCAGGTCGCGCTCGGCCAGCTCGGCGAGGTATTCGCGCTGCGCGGCGGGTACTGCCTGCACCGCCGAATACGGTTGCTCCGTAACCGTTGGCGCTGGCGGCGGCTGCTGAGCCGGCGGCGTCGAGCTGCCCGTGATCGTCATCGGTGCCCGACCGTCTGTGTAGCGGTCGACGCGACCATACGACGGTAAATGATGTTGTGGCATAACTGACATGGCTAGTCCTCCGCCTCGGCGCTGTCCCAATTGAATTGCCTGTCCTTGTTTTTGGATGGGTCGATAAGCTGGAACACCCGTGCGATCTCGGACGCAGGAATGCGGACATCGTGACCGTTGCCTCGATGACGACTTAGACGACGTGGCCGAGCACCTCGACGCCGCTATCAAGTCCGCTGCTGCGGTCCCGCTGCGGTCCCAACCGGCAAAATAGCCCTCTGACTTGCACTCAGAAGGTGTCAACCTTCTCGATGCTGACGAACATGCCGTGGCCGGTGTTCTTGTTGGTGAAGCGGGTGCCGCTCTCGCTGGCCGCGATCGTCCAGCCCTCCGCATCGTAGGTGCGGTACTCGATCGTCACCGTTGGGATGTCGCCGAGGTTGCCCACCACCCACTGCACGGAACCGCTCGCGGTGATGTTCACACCGTTGGCGCGTTCGCCGTCCTGGACGGGGGGATTGGTGAACTGCGCCTCGCAACCGACGCTGTTGGTGTCGATCTGGCAGCGCGTCTGACCGGATTTGGTTTCGATGAATACGCGACCGTTCTGGTCGGGTGGCAGCGGGATGGCGCCGGCCGGCGGGTTGGCGCTCGGCGGCGCGGGCTGCGATGAGGTCGGTGACGGGATGGACGGTTCGGCTTTCGGGAATGACGGCTCGGTTGCTCCGGCGCCCGGGTTGGCGACCGGCTTGCCGTGGATCAGCGAGCTGCATCCGCTGACCAGCGTGGCACTCGTCAGCAGGCCTGCCAGCAACAGCTGGCCGCCCACCTTTGCTCTCTCCGAAAACATCTCAAGGGCAAGCCTACGCATAAAGGGGGGCGGGTGATTGTAGTGACGCGCCCGCGTCGTGCGGCACGTGCGGAGAAGCTCGACGTGCTTTTATATTTGCGCCCAGACGATTTTCGTCTGCAGGTAGGTCTCGATGCCGGCCTTGCCGGATTCGTGGCCCCAGCCCGATTGCTTGTAGCCGCCGAACGGCATGGAGTGGTCGTATGGAAAAGCGCAGTTGAGCCCGACGGTTCCGGCCTTGAGCCGCTTGGCCAGTCGATGGGAGCGGCCAAGGTCCTTGGTCCACACCGTCGCGGCCAGCCCGTAGGTGCTGTTGTTGGCCAGCGCGATGGCTTCGTCTTCGTCGTCGAACGGCAGGATCGTGACGACGGGACCGAAGATCTCCTCCTGGAAGAGCCGGCTCGTGTCGGGGTCAAGGTTGGTGACGACCGTGGGGTGGACGAAGTAGCCCTTGCGATCCAGCCGGTGCCCGCCGGTGACGATCTCGGCGCCGTCGGACTTGCCCTGGTCGAGATAGCCCAACACCCGATTCAGCTGCTTCTGGCTGATCAGCGGACCGCTCATGGTGCCCCCTTCTTTGGGGCCGCCCATCTTCATGGCATTGGCAACCATGGCCATGCCCTCGACCACCTGGTCGTAGACACCGCGCTGGACCAGAATGCGCGAACCGCACACGCAGGCCTGCCCGGAGTGGACGAATGTGCCGAACGCCGACATCGGGATGGCCTTTTTCAGTTTCGCGTCGTCGAAGATCAGCACCGGGGACTTGCCGCCGAGTTCCAGGGTGACCTTGTTGAGGTTGCTGTCCGCCGAGGCGTGCACGATCGCCCGGCCGACCTCGGTGGAGCCGGTGAAGGCGACCTTCTCCACGTCGGGGTGCGCGGTGATCGCGGCGCCGACGGTGTGGCCGTAACCGTTGACGAGGTTGGCCACCCCGTCGGGCACTCCCGCCTCGGCCAGGATCTGCATCAGCACATGCGCCGAAAGTGGTGTCTCCTCAGCGGGTTTCACCACGCTGTTGCAGCCGGCGGCCAGTGACGGCGCGAGCTTGGCGCAGAAATTGAACACCGGGCCGTTCCACGGGAAGATCAGCCCGACCACGTCATACGGCTCGCGCAGGGTGTAGGTGTGCATGTGTGAATCGACGCCGGTGAGGCCACCGGTGTTCACGTCGCGGGCGATGCCGTCGATCTTGGTGCACCAGCCGGCGTAGTAGCGGAACCACTCGGCGCCGATCTTCACCTGCATCTCCGCCTGCGCGGGGTACATGCCGCCGTTGAGCATTTCGAGTTCGGCGAGCAGCGTCGCGTTCTTGTCGATCAGTTCGCCGACGCGCCACAGGATCTTGGCCCGCTCGTAATCGGGCAGGCCCGACCAGACACCCGAACTCGGCGGAGGCTTTCGCGCGAGCGACCGCTTGGTTGACTGCGTCGGGGCCGCCGTCGGTGAACTCGGCGATCTGCTCTTCGGTCGACGGATCGAAGACGCCGATCACGTCACCGGTGCCGGGCCGTTCACGGATCTCGTCGAGTACGCCCTGCACCGTTGTCATGGGTCGTCCCTTCGGCGTGGATCTATAAAAGTAGAGTGCCGTACGGACCGTACGTTATGCGCCTAAACACGGGATGTCCAGGGTTTTTGCGAGAAGCTAATTGCTCTGTGGCTCTTAATCACTGGCGGTCAGCGCACGCACCGCGGGCCCGAACATGGTTTGTTTGATCGCGCCCAGCGTGCCGGGGTCCTTGCCGTCGAGCGGACGAAGAAGGTCGACGGCGGCGGGCGTCACCGCGCCCTCGGCCGCGACGGTGTCGACAAGGCCAAGGCGTGCGGCGTCGTCGCCGCCGAAGCGGCGTCCGGTCGTCATTGAGGCGACCGCCGCCTGCGGGGTGAGCTTGGCCTGGATCAGTGCGGCCATGCCCGGCGTGAAGGGTATGCGGATGTCCGCTTCGGGAAAGCAGAAGTAGCCGCGGTCGGCGCGCATCACCCGAAAGTCGTGCGCCAAGGCCAACATTGCCCCGGCGCCGAAGGCGTGGCCGACCAGCAGCGGCTGCGGTGGGGACGGGCAGGGTGAGCATCCGGGCCAACATGCCCTGGACGCGTCCGACATACCACTGCGGTCCGCTCCCCGTTGGCCGTCAGCCAATCCAGATCCAGACCATTGGTGTAGAACTTGCCGCTACCCGTGGTGACCAGGCCCTGCGCGCCGGCGCCGACAACCTCGTCGAGGCGTGCGTCGATCTCGTCGAGAAAGTCTGGCGAGAAACGGTTTTCGTCAGCGCCGAGGTCGAGGACGGCGATCTTTTCTTCGTAGGTCAGGCTAATTGTCACGGGTTAGACTCCCGCTGAAGGGCTTGCCGGCTCAGGCGGTAGCTCGTCCGGCACCTCGCTGACGTGGTCGACAACTTCTTCGGCCGCGGCCGTCACGCGGTTGCGGACCAGGAACCAGCCGCCGATCAGTGGCGGGAACGGCGGCCACCAGCGCCGCGATGATCCAGGGACCCTTCTCCGGGTCGACATCATCAGCACCAGCACGCCCGCCAGGAAAACCAGCGTGACATAGCCGCTGTAAGGGGCGAGCGGCATCCGGAAATGCGGCCGCTGCATCGGTTCCGGCCTTCGCCCTGCTGTAGAACCGCAGTTGGCAGAGCACGATCGTCGCCCAGGCCGCGAGCACCCCGATAGCGGCGATGTTGAGCACGATTTCGAAGGCCTGACTCGGTTTGACCGCGTTGAGTACGACACCGAACAGCCCGATGGTGGCGGTCAGCAGGATCCCGCCGTACGGCACACCGTTTTTCGACATTCGTGCGGTGAACTTCGGACCGCTGCCGTTCACCGACATCGACCGCAGGATCCGGCCGGTGGAATACAGTCCGGCGTTCAGGCTCGAGAACGCGGCGGTGAGCACCACCATGTTCATCAGTGAGCCGGCGCCGGTGAGACCGATTTTCGAGAAGAAGGTGACGAACGGGCTCTCTGCGTGTTTGTAGGCGGTGTAGGGCAGCAACAGCGCCAGCAGGAGAACTGATCCGCAGTAGAAGACCGCGATACGGGCGATCACGGAGTTGATCGCTCGCGGCATGACCTTCTCCGGTTCCGCGGTTTCTCCGGCGGCGGTGCCGACCAGTTCGACTGCGGCGTAGGCGAATATCACCCCCGAGGTGACGAGCACCAGCGGGAGCAGGCCGGTCGGCAAGAATCCGCCGTGGTCGGCCCAGAGGCTGGGCCCGGTGCTCCGTCCTTGGATCTTGAAGCGGCCGACCAGAAATACGATTCCGACGACCAGGAACGTCGTCAGCGCCAGCACCTTGATCAGCGCCGCCCAGAACTCGAACTCGCCGAAGGCCCTCACCGAGATCAGATTCACCGACACCACCGCCACCAGCGCGATCAGCGCGAGCGTCCACTGCGGGATCGCCTGGACACGCGGTCCAATAGTGGAAGTAGCTCGCGATCGCGGTGCTGTCCACGATGGCCGCCATCGCCCAGTTCAGGAAGTACATCCAGCCCGCAACGAAGGCCGCCTTTTCCCCGAAGAGCTCGCGAGCGTACGAGACGAACGAGCCCGATGTCGGGCGGTGCAGCACCAGTTCGCCGAGCGCGCGCAGGATCAGGAACACGAAGCCACCGCAGATCCCGTAGATCAGGAACAACCCGGGCCCCGCCGACGCGAGTCGTCCTCCCGCGCCCATGAACAACCCGGTCCCGATGGCGCCGCCGATCGCGATCATCTGCATCTGCCGAGGTTTCAGGTCGTGGTGATAGCCCTGGTCCTCACGGGCGAATCGCACGCGGTCTTATCGGCAGCCGGGCCAGGCGTGCTGGGCAGCGGTGGCATTGCATTCCTATCGTCGTAGCCTGGTGCAACGCTGCGGCGCCGGACACGCCCCAGAAACGGAGTGGTGGCGAAACTATCCCACGGTGTGACGTCGGCTCTCAACCGGCAGGGAACAAACTCTTGAGCGACGCCGTTGATGCCGTTCGACAACCTTGAGTGAGTAGACTCAACATTGGCTTGACAGCGGTACACCGCGAAGGGCAGTCTTGAGCGGGGTTCACTCAGCGTAGTGCATACCAAGTTCGACTATCAGGAAGGATTCACTATGGCTCGTGCGGTCGGTATCGACCTCGGGACCACCAACTCCGTCGTCGCAGTTCTGGAGGGTGGGGACCCCGTCGTCGTCGCCAACTCCGAGGGCTCGCGGACCACTCCGTCCATCGTCGCGTTCGCGCGCAATGGTGAGGTACTGGTCGGCCAGCCTGCCAAGAACCAGGCGGTGACCAACGTCGACCGGACCATCCGGTCGGTCAAACGACACATGGGCACCGACTGGTCTGTCGAGATTGACGGCAAGAAGTACACCGCGCAGGAGATCAGCGCTCGCATTCTGATGAAGCTGAAGCGCGACGCCGAGGCCTACCTCGGTGAGGACATCACCGACGCGGTGATCACCACACCCGCTTACTTCAACGACGCTCAGCGTCAGGCCACCAAGGAGGCCGGCCAGATCGCCGGCCTGAACGTGCTGCGAATCGTCAACGAGCCGACCGCGGCCGCGCTGGCCTACGGCTTGGACAAGGGCGAGAAGGAGCAGCGGATCCTGGTGTTCGACCTCGGTGGCGGCACCTTCGACGTGTCGTTGCTGGAGATCGGTGACGGCGTCGTGGAAGTCCGCGCCACCTCGGGTGACAACCACCTCGGCGGTGACGACTGGGACGACCGCATCGTCAGCTGGCTGGTCGACAAGTTCAAGGCCAGGGCCGGCATCGACCTGACCAAGGACAAGATGGCCATGCAGCGGCTGCGGGAAGCGGCCGAGAAGGCCAAGATCGAGTTGTCCTCGTCGGGCAGCACGTCGATCAACCTGCCCTACATCACCGTGGACGCGGACAAGAACCCGCTGTTCCTCGACGAGCAGCTCTCTCGTGCGGAGTTCCAGAAGATCACCCAAGATCTGCTGGACCGCACCCGTAACCCGTTCCAGCAGGTGATCAAGGACGCCGGCATCTCGGTTTCCGAGATCGACCACGTGGTGCTGGTGGGTGGTTCCACCCGCATGCCCGCGGTGTCGGATCTGGTCAAGGAGATGACCGGCGGCCAGGAGCCCAACAAGGGCGTCAACCCGGACGAGGTTGTTGCCGTCGGTGCTGCCCTGCAGGCCGGTGTGCTGAAGGGCGAGGTGAAAGACGTTCTGCTGCTTGACGTTACGCCGCTGAGCTTGGGTATCGAGACCAAGGGTGGCGTGATGACCAAGCTGATCGAGCGCAACACCACCATCCCGACCAAGCGGTCGGAGACCTTCACCACGGCCGACGACAACCAGCCGTCGGTGCAGATCCAGGTCTACCAGGGTGAGCGCGAAATCGCCTCGCACAACAAGCTGCTCGGCTCCTTCGAGCTGACCGGCATCCCGCCGGCTCCGCGCGGTGTCCCGCAGATCGAGGTCACCTTCGACATCGACGCCAACGGCATCGTGCACGTCACGGCCAAGGACAAGGGCACCGGCAAGGAGAACACGATCAAGATCCAGGAAGGCTCCGGCCTGTCCAAGGAAGAGATCGACCGGATGATCAAGGACGCCGAGGCGCACGCCGACGAGGACCGCAAGCGTCGCGAGGAGGCTGACGTTCGCAACCAGGCCGAGACGCTGGTCTATCAGACGGAGAAGTTCGTCAAGGAGCAGCGCGAGGCTGAGGGCGGGTCGAAGGTCCCCGAGGACACGCTGAACAAGGTCGACGCCGCGGTGGCGGAAGCCAAGACGGCGTTGGATGGCACCGACATCGGCGCGATCAAGTCCGCGATGGAAAAGCTGGGCCAGGAGTCGCAGGCCCTCGGCCAGGCGATCTACGAGGCCACCCAGGCCGAGCAAGGCGCCGGTGGCGGTGAGCCCGGTCCGGGCGGTGCCGACGACGTCGTCGACGCGGAGGTGGTCGAGGATGATCGGGAGGGCCAGTGAGCGAACCCAATCCGCACGAACAGGTGACGGTCACCGACAAGCGACGGATTGATCCCGAGACCGGCCAAGTACGCCACGTGACTTCCGGAGCCGCCCCCAGCGGGGCGGCGCCGGAGGCTGCGGCGATTCCCGCATCGGCGGGCGCAGCAGCGGACAAGGTCGTCGAGCTGACCGCTGATCTGCAGCGGGTGCAAGCCGACTACGCCAACTACCGGAAGCGGGCGTTGCGCGATCAGGAGGCGATCGCCGAACGGGCAAAGGCTACCGTCGTCAGCCAATTACTGGGCGTGCTCGACGATCTCGACCGCGCACGCAGTCACGGAGATCTGGAGTCCGGGCCGCTGAAGTTGGTCGCCGACAAATTGCTCAGCGCGCTGACCGGACTTGGACTGACGGCGTTCGGCGCCGAGGGCGACGACTTCGACCCGGTGCTGCACGAGGCCGTGCAACACGAGGGCGATGGGTCGGAGGGCTCGAAGCCGGTGATCGGCAACGTTATGCGGCACGGCTACAAACTCGGTGACCAGGTGCTGCGGCACGCGTTGGTCGGGGTGGTGGACACCATCCCGGATGACGCGACCGAGGCAGCGGCCGCCGAAACCGAGACCGTCGACACAGTCGATAACGACGCGAACGAGGGTGAGCACGACGCAGAATCAGAGCCGTCGGACAAGTAACGAGCGGTTCGAACATGACACGACTACTAGGAAGGTGCGAGGGGGTGACGCGATATGGCCCAACGCGAATGGGTCGAAAAGGACTTCTACAAGGAGCTGGGCGTCGCTCCTGACGCCGGCCAAGACGAGATCAAGCGGGTGGCCCGCAAGCTGCTCGCCGAGAATCACCCCGACCGCAACCCCGGCAACAAGGCGGCCGAAGATCGGTACAAGGCCGTCTCCGAGGCCAAGGAAGTACTGACGGATCCGGCCAAGCGCAAGGAGTACGACGAAACCCGTCGGCTGTTCGCCGGAGGCGGATTCGGTCGCCGATTCAACGGTGGCGACTTCGGCGGTGGCTTCAGCTCGGCCGGATATGGCGGCGATGGCGCCGAGTTCAACCTCAACGATTTGTTCGACGCCGCCGGCCGCTCCGGTGGCACCAACATCGGCGACCTGTTCGGCGGCTTGTTCGGACGTGGCGCTCAACCACGTCCCAGCCGTCCGCGTCGCGGCAACGACCTGGAGACCGAAGCCGAGCTGAGCTTCATGGAGGCCACCAAGGGCGTGGCCATGCCGCTGCGGCTGACCAGCCCGGCGCCGTGCACCAACTGCCACGGCAGCGGAGCCAGGCCGGGCACCAGTCCCAAGGTGTGCCCGAACTGTAACGGCTCGGGTGTAATCAGCAGCAACCAGGGCGCTTTCGGCTTCTCCGAGCCATGCACCGAGTGCCGCGGTAGCGGGTCGATCATCGAGCACCCTTGCGAAGAGTGCAAGGGAACCGGTGTCACCACCCGCACCCGCACCATCAACGTGCGCATCCCACCGGGTGTCGAGGACGGACAACGAATCCGGCTGGCCGGTCAGGGCGAGGCCGGGTTGCGCGGCGCCCCGTCGGGTGACCTGTATGTCACCGTGCACGTGACGCCGGACAAGGTCTTCGGCCGCGACGGCGACGACCTCACCGTCACCGTTCCGGTCAGCTTCACCGAATTAGCTTTGGGCACAACGCTTTCAGTGCCGACACTGGACGGCAAGGTCGGTGTTCGGGTGCCCTAAGGGCACTGCCGACGGCCGCATCCTGCGGGTTCGTGGACGCGGCGTGCCCAAGCGTTCCGGCGGTCAGGGCGATCTGCTGGTCACCGTCAAAGTCGCGGTCCCGCCGAACCTGGAGGGCGCCGCGAAGGAGGCGTTGGAGGCCTACGCCGTCGCCGAGCGTTCCGGTGGCTTCGACCCGCGGGCCGGATGGGCAGGTAATCGCTGATGGCCAAAAAGGACGATGCGCGAACCTTCTTGATCTCGGTGGCCGCCGAGCTGGCCGGCATGCATGCGCAGACGCTGCGTACCTATGATCGGCTCGGGCTGGTCAGCCCCCGCCGCAGTTCCGGTGGTGGGCGGCGGTATTCGCAGCACGACGTCGAGCTGCTCCGCGAAGTGCAACGGCTGTCGCAGGACGAGGGCGTCAATCTGGCTGGGATCAAACGCATTATCGAGTTGACCAATCAGGTCGAGGCGTTGCAGTCACGGCTGACCGAGATGGCCGCCGAGATCGACGTGCTGCGAGCCAACCAGCGACGCGACGTCGCAGTGGTGCCCAAGAGCACCGCAGTCGTGGTCTGGCAGCCGCGACGATGAGCCAGCCCGCATAAGCGGGCGGTGCACGGCAATCCGGAGACTGTCGCAATTTGGCAGCCGCTCGTCGATGCTCTCGGGCGCGACGATGTGGTGCGGCTGTCACCACCGGGATTCGGCGCGCCGCTGCCCGACGGATTCTCCGCGACCTACCTCGCTTACCGGGACTGGCTCGAAGACGAGCTGGGGGGCTTCGACGAACCGGTCGACCTGGTCGGGCACGACTGGGGCGGCGGCCACGTCGTGAACCTGGCAATGCACCGACCCGAACTGGTGCGCAGCTGGGCTAGCGACGTCGTCGGGCTGTTCGACCCCGACTACGTGTGGCACGACCTCGCCCAGGTCTGGCAGACGCCCGGCGACGGCTAGCAGCTGGTCGACACCATGTTTGGCGGCACGGTCCAGGACCGGACCGAACGGATGGTCACGTTGGACATTTCCCTGGAGATTGCAGAGTCGATCGCCGCGGCTCAGATCGCCTGGGCCGAGGCGATGCCATGATGACGTACTTGCACGACATTGCGTAGAACGCAGGTAGCCCACTACTCGTGCTGTCGGGTGACCTGGAGCCTTAGGTTGTTCGTGAAAGTTCTCACATCGTTAGGAGAACATCCCGAAATGTTCGATCTCTCGAACCAGAGCGACTATAGCGACTACGACAAATGGCTCAGTATTTTCGCCGAAGCGTCCGCACGCCTTGAGGCCTTGGGAACAGCCGTAGCCGACCTCCGCCACCTCCTGCGTGACAGCGAGGGTGTCCACAGCGCTGAAATCCTCGAAGTGCTTGAACGGCACGGCGTATAAACATTCGGGCATCGATCAGCCGGACCGAACAATCCGAGATGCGGCCCATGAATAGCAACTGAATTCGCGCCGCTAATTCGACAAAGGGGTTATAGTCGGCCGGTGATCAGCGGCGACCCGCTGACCGGGCGCGACAACGAACTGGATGCTATTCGGCGTGCGCTCAGCAGAGTTGGGAATCACTCCGGCGCCGTCATCGTCGGAGCAGCGGGAGTGGGTAAGACCCGGCTCGCGCGTGAAGTGCTGGCCCGCGCTGAAGCGTCAGGCGACCGGACATATTGGATTGTGGGCACCCAGTCCGCCCGACAGCTCCCACTGGGCGCATTCACCGCGTCGATATGCGACAACATGGCCGACCCGATATCTGATGTGCGACGTGTGATCAGTTCTTTTGTCACTCAACAACGCAAGGGCCGTGTCTTGATCGGGGTCGATGACGCGCATCTTCTCGACGGATTGTCGGCTCACGTCGTGCACCAGCTGGCCCAGACCCATGGGACACGGCTGGTGGTCACCGTGCGCACGGGCGGCGAAGAGCCCGATGCAATTACGGCGCTGTGGAAAGATGACCTGCTCACCCGGCTGGATCTCCAACCGCTGTCGGCTCCGGACACCCACCGCATGATCGAGGCCCTGCTTGGTGGCGTGGTCGATAGTCGCAGTGCCAAGCGGTTCTGGAAACTGACCGGCGGCAATGCGCTGTTTCTGCGGCAATTGGTCAAGGACCAGATCGCCGCCGGCGCGATACGGCAGGTCGCTGGCGTGTGGATGTGGGACGAACGCGTCGCAGTGTCGGACAGCATCGGCGACATGGTCGGTCGGCAATTGAGCCGGCTCACCCCCGATGTTGCGCTGGTCGTCGATACGTTGTCGCAGTACGAGCCGCTGCCGGTCGACCTGCTCTGCGACCTGGTGCACCGCCGTGATCTCGAGGCGGCCGAACAGATGAACCTGGTGACCGTGGAACGCAGCGGCTCCAACCTCATGGCCCGACTGGCCCATCCGCTGTTCGGTGAGTTTCGGCGCGCTGCGGCCAGCGAAATGTATCTGTCGCGAATCCGCGGCAAGCTGGCGCAACGGTTGGCCAAAGAGGCCGACGCCGACGCCGACGTGCACGCGACCGTGCGCCGGGCGTTGCTCGCACTCGAATCAGACCTTCCCCCCGACCCCCATCTGTTTCTGGAGGCGGCGCGGTTCGCGATGACGCTGCTCGACCTCGATCTGTCCGACCGATTCGCCACCGCCGCTGCCGACGCGGGGGCCAGCGAAGCCGTCGGCCGCCTGCGCGCGATAAGCCTGGCCGGGCGCGGGCACGGCGACCAGGCCGAGGTGATCCTGGCCGGAATCGGCCTGGACGACTCCGACGGACATCACTGGGCAACCGTGCGGGCAGCCAACCTGATCTGGAATCTCGGCCGCCCCCGACAGGCATCGGTCATACTCGACGGCCTGGCGTCGACGCCGGAATCGGCGGCGGAGCAGGCCGAGCGCATCGCAGTCGAATCATGTGTGGACGCGGTGATGGCTCGCTGCGAAACGGCGGCGGAAAAGGCACGGGCGGCGCTGCGTTCGGCGACACTGCCCGACTTTCACGCCATGTTGGCGTCCATTGCGTTGACCATCGCGCAAGGCGCGCTCGGCGGAGTCGACGACATCACCGACGTCGTGACGGAGGCCATCGACCGTGCGATCACTTCGTTTCAGGCGTCGCCGATGAGGTTCTGGTATGGCGGCGTCTATGCGCGCGCCTGCCGGTTGAGCGGGCACATCGACGAATGCGTGCGGTCGGCCAGGCAGCTATCCGAGTCGGCACGCGACGTTCCTGGTCTTGCGTATGCGAACCTAGCTTTCTTGCAGGGCCACGCCGAGCTGGCGCGCGGTGAGATCCCCGCCGCGGTGAAATTGATGCACGAGGCACTAGCCGGGGCGGAAAAGCACAGCGTCACAACCGGTTTACGACCGGCGAGTTGCTTCGCGTTGGCCGAAGCCCACGCCAAACTGGGTCAGCCGGATGCCGCGCAAGACGCGATTAACGAAGCACAGCGGTGTGTGCCGGCCGACTACCTGTTCATGCAGACCGGTCTGGCGGTGGCCAGCGGCTGGGTGCTGGCGGCCGGCGGGTACCTGACCGACGCCATCGCGAAAGTACGCGCTGCCGGCGAGGATGCGCGCAAGCGCAATCAACCAACGTATGAACTGGCCTGCGTACAATTGGCGGCTCAATGGGGCGACACATCGGGCGCGACACGCGCCGGTGAACTCGCGAATGAATTATCGCTTCCCCTTGCTAATACTGTTGCGCGGCACGCGGAATCGTTGCTAGCCGGCGACGGGGAGGGTCTGCTCATGGCATCGGCCGACTACCGGGCACTCGGCGATCGGGCCACTGCCGCCGACGTCGCCGCTCAGGCGGCCGTGGCTTTCAGCCGCAACCAGCAGCGCAAGCGCAGCCTGCATGCCGCAGCGCTGGCGCAGCAGCTCGCGACTGACTGCGGCGGCCTGTGCACGCCGGCGCTGCGAGACCCGATCGGCCAACCGTTGACCGGCCGTCAACGCGAGATCATCGAATTGGTCGCAGCAGGGTTGTCCAATAAAGAGATCGCCGATCGGCTCGTCACGTCGGTGCGCACCGTTGAGGGCCACCTGTATCGCGCGTACCAGCGCCTGGGAGCCGGTTCCCGCGAGGAGCTGATCGAGATGTTGCGCGCCGGCCACGGCAGCTCATAGCCTGTCCATTTCTCGCGACATGGCGGCGTATTCGAGGAAATCGGCGCGGCGAGCGTAGTGGGGCCGCGGGGGCGGCGGGCGCAAGGCGGTGGCGACGGCACGAAGCACGCCGACCATTCGGTGGGTGATCGGGACGGGCCGCGGCCGCACGACTGCCGCGGTGCCAAGCACGACTTCTTGCTCGGTGATAAGAACCGGCGGGCGCGCCTTGGTTTCCAGAGCCGGCGGCCGGGCTAAGTCGTCAGTCCTTAGGGCCGCGCTGGCGATGGCATCCTGCGTTGCCTCGATGGACACGCTTGAATTTGACATTGCTGACCGCCTCCACGCTGTGGGTTGTGATGATGTGTGGAACGTACGACTGGTCACGAGCACGAAGCTCGCGTAGCCGACCACTTGTATCGCCGTCGACCTCTACTCGACCGACAGCTAAGCCCTGACAGCACCATCCCTCGGCTGCCGCGCTACCGACGCGATGCGCTCGACCGCTTGGATGTCGCATAAGTACCGTCGCGGAGAAGATGCAGGTAGTCGTCTACGCGTGACTGCGCCACCTCAGCCGGCCCACGCTGGCGGGCATGACGGCCACGATCACAGCCCCGGACCTCACCGCGTTACCGCTGGCGCCGAAGAACCCGTTGCCGTATTGGCGCCGGCTGACGGCGGCAAGGCAGTTCGATAGTGGTCCCGAGCTGATGCGGGACTCGGGCGGATCGGTGACCCGAAATGTGCTGGGGCCCCGGTGGGCCATGCCGCCGCTGGTGTTTGTCTCGTCCCCGCAGGGCGCCCATGATGTCCTGGCGCGCACCGACGCATTCGCCGAGCGCGCGGCGACGCCCGTCGCATCAGAGCTCCGTCGGCTGATGGGCGACAACCTGCTGGTGGTGCCGCATCACGAGTGGCTGCCGCGCCGCCGCGCGCTGCAGCCTATCTTCACCAAACACCATGTTCCCCGATTCGCCGGGCACATGGCCGAGGTCGCCGAACAGCTTGCCGACCGCTGGGCGGGAGGGGCCACGGTCGACCTGGACGCCGAATGCCGTGCACTGACGTTGCGGGCGCTGGGCCTTTCGATACTCGGAACCGATCTGGGCGACCGAGCGCAGGAGGTCGGAGCCGCGCTTCGCACCGGAGCCAAGTGGGCGGCCGACCGGGCATTGCGTCCAGTCAACCCGCCACGCTGGTGGCCCACCCGTGGGCAGCGGGGAGCCCGCGCGGCCAGCGCCGCCCTACACGCGGTGGCGGCCGAGATCCTGCGCGCGTGCCGAGCCGACCCGACACGTGATGCGCCGCTGGTACGTGCCCTGATGCAGACCATCGACCCGCAGACCGGCCAGCCGCTGTCCGATCGCGCGATCTGCGACGAGTTGGTGTTGTTTCTGCTCGCCGGCCATGACACCACCTCGACCGCGTTGACCTATGCGCTGTGGGCCTTGGGTCACCGGCCCGACTTGCAGCAGCGGGTAGCCGCAGAAGCCGGTGCGCTCGGTGACCGCCCGCTCACCCACGAGGACATGCCGCGGCTGCGTTACACCGTGCAGGTCCTGCACGAGGCCCTGCGGCTCTGCCCGCCCGCTCCGGCTGTGGGGCGGATGGTGATCGCCGACATCGAGGTCGACGGATACCGCTTGCCCGCAGGCACCTTCGCCGTCGTCGCGATCTACGCCATGCATCGCGACCCTGCCCTGTGGGACGATCCGCTGCGCTTCGACCCCGACCGGTTCAGCCCGGAGCGCTCCAAGGGCCGTGACCGCTGGCAATACCTGCCGTTCGGTGGCGGCCCACGAGCATGCATTGGCGATCATTTCGCGATGCTCGAGGCGACCCTCGCCCTGGCGACGATCCTTCGGCGGGCCAAAATCCATTCACTGAACGGCGATTTTCCTACCATTACCCCACTGACGATGATCGCCGCCGCTCCCGATCCGAGCCTGGGTTGGGCTGCACGTGGATCGGCTGAACCGGAGGTTTCCCTGAATGTCTACTACCCCTTGCTCGCCGAGTCTGGATTGTCGTCGTGCCGGTACTAGGTGAGCGTGCGATCGTTCTGGGTGCGAGCATGGGCGGCCTGCTCGCCGCGAGGGTGCTCGCCGAGTTCTTCCGCACCGTCACGGTAGTCGAGCGAGATGTGCTGACCGACGATCCCGCTAATCGGCGGGGGGTACCGCAGGGTCGGCACGTTCATGCTCTTCTACCGAGCGGTGCTCAGATCTTGGATGAGCTCTTCCCCGGGATTCTCAATGAGTTGGTCGCCGGCGGCGCGCCCGTGTGGGACGACGCGGACCTGTCCAAGCTGTACGTGTCCTTCGGCGGCCACGAGCTTCTGCGGTCCGGCACGTTCGCCGTCGATCCCAAGGCGACGGCGATGTACATGGCGAGTAGGCCGTTCCTGGAGTGCCACGTCCGGCGGCGCCTCCAGGCGATCGAGAACGTGACGATCCACGGCGGCCAGGACGTGGCCGAGTTGACGTCGACGACGGATCGCAAACGCGTCACCGGTGTGCGAGTGGTCGACCGCGCCGGCGGCGCCGAGCAGGAGCTGACGGCCGATCTAGTCATGGACGCCATGGGCCGCGCTGCGCATACACCGGCGTTTCTGGAAAGTCTCGGGTATGGGCGGCCGGCTGAGGACCACATCGTCATGCACACGACTTATGCCAGCCAGCGACTTCGGATCCCGCCGGGCACTCTGAAAGAGAAGCTGTCCCTCATCAGCGCCGCGCCGGGCCGGCCTACTGGGATGTTTCTCCTCGGCTATGAGAACGACTCGTGGATATTTACGGTCTTCGGGATGGTGGGGCGTGAGCCGCCCCGTGATTTGGAGGGAATGCTCTCCTTCGCCCGGGAATACGCCCCGGCGCACCTGCTGGCCGCAGTACGGGCCGGCGAGCCAATCGGGCCGGTAGTACAACACCGCATGCCATCGAGCCAGTGGCGACGCTACGACAAGATGCGACGATTCCCCGCCGGCCTGCTGGTCTGCGGCGATGCGATATGTAGCTTCAATCCCGTTTATGGGCAGGGAATGTCGGTCGCGGCGTTGGACGCTGCGGCCTTGCGGAAGTGTTTGCGTCGAGGCGTTGGCGACGTGGCCCCGCGATATTTCCGTGCGACAGCGAAGTCGATTGGTGTGGCCTGGCAGATCGCGGCTGGTTCTGACCTCGCTTTCCCGGAAGTGGAAGGACGCCGGACACCGTCGATGCGCATGACGAGCGGTCTGGTGGATCGGATACAGGCCGCATGCGAGTCAGATGCCGTGGTCGGTGGCCAGTTCTTCCGGGTCACCGCGCTCCTCGATCCCCCTGCTCGGCTGCTCAATCCCCTCTTCCTCTACCGGGTTGCGAACGTCAATCTACATCGCCGGCAACGTGATTCGCGGTCTCGACACGCTGGATTAGCCGGCCCCGCCGATGATGGCACATCCTTACCGGAAGTATTGTCGGACTGATGGCCCGCCAAACAGGCGCGCGTCGCCGCTGCGCCATGCCAGGATGTCGACCATGACAATCGTACTGGTGCACGGCAATCCGGAGACTGCCGCAATTTGGCAGCCGCTCGTCGATGCTCTCGGGCGCGACGATGTGGTGCGGTTGTCACCACCGGGATTCGGCGCGCCGCTGCCCGACGGATTCTCCGCGACCTACCTGGCTTACCGGGACTGGCTCGAAGACGAGCTGGAGGGCTTCGACGAACCGGTCGACCTGGTCGGGCACGACTGGGGCGGCGGCCACGTCGTGAACCTGGTAATGCACCGACCCGAACTGGTGCGCAGCTGGGCTAGCGACGTCGTCGGGCTGTTCGACCCGGATTATGTGTGGCACGACCTCGCCCAGGTCTGGCAGACGCCCGGCGACGGCGAGCAGTTGGTCGACACCATGTTTGGCGGCACCGTCGAGGACCGAACCGAACGGATGGCCTCGTTGGGCATTCCCGCGAGCATTGCGGAGTCGATCGCCGCAGCCCAGGGCCCGGAGATGGGTCGGGCGGTCCTGCTGCTATACCGTTCGGCGCGCCAGCCCGCGCTGGCCGAGGCCGGCAGGGAGCTGGCGAACGCTGCGGCCCGGCCAGGACTTTCACTGCTCGCCACAGCGGACCCCTACATCGGCTCCGACGACAGCCGCCACCGGGCAGCCGAGCGCGCCGGTGCCCGCACGGAAGTGCTCGACGGGCTCGGACATTGGTGGATGGTGGAAGATCCCGCTCGCGGTGCCGCGGCCCTCAGCCGCTTCTGGGACACACTCGCCTGAGCGGGGGTGTGGTGGCGTAAAGCAGGGCGCTAGGCGCGAATCGAGAACACCGCGATCCCCCAATCACCGGGGAGCGCGGACCGGTAGCCGCCGCGGCGCAGTGCATCGGTGGGGGCGGTCATCGGCTCGAAGCACACGACCTCCTCGCCTGGCGGCGCGAAGATTTGCGCCGCCGGATAGCCCTGCTCGAAGTGAACTTCGATGCGGCGGCCGCCGCCGGACACCGCGAACACGGCGCCGTCGGCGACTTCGTCGTAGCCGTCGTCAAAAGCCTTGTCGCCCAAAGGTTCGGTGATCGCCGGCTGCGGCGTCGTCCCGCCGGTGGGCAATCCCTGCCCGTCGAGCTTCAGGTGCCGCAACGGCGGTGTCTCGATGATCCACTGGCTGCGCGAGACATCGGGCAGCTGCAGGTACGGGTGGAAACCGAAACACAATGGAACCGGCTGGTTACCGGTCGGGGTCACCGAGCTGCGCATCCGCAAGGTCCGCTCGAACAGCGTGACGGTCAGCGCCAGCCGATGCGGAAACGGAAAGCTGGCCAACAAGTCCTGATCGGTGAAGTCCACTTCGGCGGTCAGCTCATTGGCCGACTCATGCGTCACTCGCCAGTTTGGATATGCGGCCAGCACACCGTGGATCGGTAAGCCGTTGGGGTCGGTCCGCACCCCGTGCTGGCCGGCTGTCAGCGTGACCGTCGTGCCCTCCGCCCTATACGTATTGGCGCCCAATCGATTTGCCCATGGATACAGGATCGGGATCCCCATCGTCTTGCCGTTGGCCACATAGGCATCCAGGCCGCGGCGCTGGCCGAGCAGTTCGACGCCCGAGTCGGTCAACGAGATGCCGATCATTCCGGCGTCCGGCACGAACTGGGCCTCCAGATTTGACGACGGGTCCCGCAAAGTGACAGCGTGCACCTGGTAAGGCTAGCCGAGACTAGCCCAGGTTCAGCTGGATAGCGGGTCGTGCTGGATGCGTTCCGGCGGGGCCCCTTTGGCGATCAGCGCGGCCTTGGTGGCCCGGACCATCTCCGGTCCGCCGCTGATCAGGATCTGCCGGTCTCCCCAGCCGCCGTATTTGGTGACGATGTCCATCAGCTTGCCCGTCTGGCGCAGATGCAATCCTCGCGGTGGCGTCACGTCGGGATAGTCGGCGGCCCAGGCGGGGTCGTGGTTGTGCTCAGCGACCGGCGTCACCGACAGCCAGGGATTGTGTGCGGCGACCTGCCACAAGGTGGGCAGGTCGTAAAGCTCGCACGGGTAGCGGCCGCCGAAGAACATGTGCACGCGCGGGTTCACACCCCAGCGGGTGAGGTCCATGACGATCGAGCGCAGCGGCGCCAGCCCGGTGCTGCCCGCCACCATCAGCACATCGCCACCGTCGCGGTCGACCCGCAAGCCGCCGTGCGGGCTGGACAGCCGCCACCGGTCGCCGGGCCGGGTCTCATGGACGATGGCGTTGCTGACCATGCCGCCCGAGACCGCCCGGACATGGAACTCGATGGCGCCGCTGTCATCCGGCGGGATGGCGGGCGTCAGGTATCTCCATCGGCGCGGGCACTGCGGCACCGCGACGTTGACGTACTGGCCGGCGTGGTAGGGCATCGGGCGGTCCAGCTGCAGCCGAATCACCGCCAGGTCGCGGGATATCCGCAGGTGCTCGAGCACCGTGCCCTCCCACCACGCCGGCCCCTCCTCGGCGTCCGCGGCGCCGCTCATCACTCCGGTGATCAAGTTCAGCGACTGCTGGGCGGCCGCGTCGACGGCGTCGGTCCAGGCCTCGGCGAGCTCGTCGCGCAGAGTCGCATGCAGCGCCTGCCCCAACGTCTCGTAGTGCTCGGGGAGCACCCCGTATTTGCGATGGTCGCGTCCGAGCTGAGCCAAAAACGCCACCGGCTCTTCCGCGCGTTGGGCGACCAGCTCGCCGTATACCCAATGCAGCGCGTGGGCGAAGGCGACCCGCTGGCCGGCCATGTCCGGCGGGAAGAGGTCTCGTGGTGAATCGTCGAACGAAAACCAGCGGTTGTAGAACCGTCCGATGAGCCCGCTTTTGTCGTCCGGGTCGATGGCGGCATGCAATACCGCCAGCGCATCCCGGTCGTTGAGGCTCACGCCCGACGATTTTATGCGGGGTTGAGCGGCCCTCGTTACAGCGCTTTGACGCCGTTGTGCAGCACCATCAAACCGATCACGATCAGGATCGCCGCGAGCAGCGCGGCATTGTTGCGCTCCATCCAGTTCTTCAGCCGCGTCATCGGTTCGACGAGGCGGTCACCGGCGCCCGCGTACGCCAAGACGGGGATGGCGACGGTGGATGCGGCGACGACGACGAAGACCGCGGCAAGTATCCAGTTAGCCGCCATGTCGAGACCGCTGCCGCCGATGGCCAAACCGGCTAACGCGCACATGGTCAGCACCTCGATCCTGACCACCACCAATACCAGCCCGGTTAGCCCGGCGCGCGCGGGCGTGAGGGTTGCGAAGGGCCGCATCCATTTGGGTGACTCGGTGTGGCGGCGCCGGTTCAGCCACTCGTAGATCCCGTAGCCGATGAGCGCCACTCCGAGGACGATGCGCAGCCAGGACACCCAGGTCGGGCGGTGACTTGCGCAGATCGCCGAGCGCGTCGGAGGACACGACGAAGGCTGCGGTCAGCGCGGCCAGTCCGACCAGCCAGCCGGCCAGGAAGGTGAGGCCGGTGGGCGTCGGACGCGGCGTCTGTAACACCAGCACCGCCGGAATGATCGATAGCGGTGAGATCGCCACCACGAGCGCGAGCGGAATCAGCGTGGTCAGTACAGAACCCCAACTTCCTGTCACGGGCAGCATCTTCGCATTACCTGGTCGAGGCGTGCTGAACGTGAGGCAAATAGTTGACAGGTAGGAAAAATCCTACCTAATATCGTCAGCATGTCGCCGCGCGCCAAGGCCAGCCATACCGACATCGTGTTCGCGGCGCTGGCCAATCCGACCCGCCGCGACATCCTCGACATGCTGCTGGGCGGCGAACGCACCGTGGTGGCGCTGGCCGAGCGCTTCGAGATGGCCCGGCCAAGCGTCTCGGAGCATTTGAAAGTGTTGCGGGATTGCGGACTCGTAGTCGAGGACAAACGCGGCAGATTTCGTCACTACCGAATGAATCCCGAACCGCTGCAGGAAATCTCAGCGTGGCTCAGTCCGCACGAGCGGTACTGGCGTGAGCGGCTGACCGCGTTGGGTGAGGTGCTTGACGACATCAACGACCAGGGAGACACGCCCCCATGACCGAGGCTGCCGACCCCCGGGTCATCGAAATCGATCAGTTCTACCCGCATCCGCCGCGGCGGGTGTGGCAGGCGCCCGCATCGTTGCGACGCAGGGTCGGATTGCGCCGCGCCTCGGCGGGCTCGTCCCTCGCCCGCATCGTTGCGGCGCAGTGTCCAGGCAGGTACCCAATGGGTGACGGTTTTGCGCTTCGACCCGTAGGCGATCGGGTAGGTCACCAGCCCCCACCAATCGCCCTGCTCGCAAATGCCCCAACAGGTCAGCTGGCCCTCGACGATCTTGTGCAATTGCAAACCGTTGGGGTGATACCGGCCCGAGCGGTGCGGCTCCCGCGGGAAGAGCACCGTCAGGTCAACCAGCACGGTGATCGGTGGACGCACCACCCGGAACGGGCTGCGGACCGGCTGCCCGTTGTATCCGATCGACGCGAGGTCGCCCACTGATCGATCATATGTTCGACTGGGTTTGGGGAGGTGTGTATTGCGTTGACGATCTGGGACTCACCGCGCGGCATTAACGCGTGTGGCGAGGCTGACCAGGTCGCCGTCGGCGAACGTGGGATCGCCGGACGCGCGGCTGTACGCACGAAACTGCGTTTTGCTGGTGTGCAGCGCGTAGTCGGGTTTGGCGACGATGAGCTCGACGAGTGCCTGTGTTGCGTCGTCAAGCTCATCGGGTTCTGCCAATCGGTGCACGAGCGAAATGCGGTGCGCAGTCTGGGCGTCGATCCGGTCGGCGAGCAGCACGATTTCGCGTGCTCTGGCGGCGCCGACCTCGGCGATCAGTCGAGGTATCGTGCCCCAGGTCATCGGCACGCCGAGGTCGACCTCGGGCAGCCTGAACACGGTGTCGGCGGCGGCAATGCGGAAGTCGCAGGCCAGCGCGAGCGCGAATCCGCCGCCGACGACATGCCCATGCAGCCGCGCGATCGTCACCACTTCGCAGTCGGCGATGGCCTGGCAGGCGCGGTAGCCGATCTGCGAGTGGTAGCGGCGTTCCCGGCCGCCGGTGCCCGCGAATCCGGGTGGGTTGCGGAGATCGGCGCCGGCGCAAAACGCGCGGCCACGCCCGCCGAGGACAACAGCCTTCAGATCGAACCGCTGCTGCAGACGGGTGTAGAGATCCGTCACTTCCAACAGCACGTCGTCGTCGAGGCAGTTGAGCGACTCGGGGCGGTTTAGCTCGACCCGCAGTACCGGCCCGTCCTCGTTGATTGCCAGCATTAGATGCAACCTTTCCTCGTTACGTTCGCGCGGTCAGCCGCGAGACGCCGGGCGGATTCGACGGCCAGCTGCTGCAGGCTGCGTTCGAGCACCACGCGGCGTAACGCAACGTCACCCGATCTCAGTTTGAGGGGTCCGGTGAGCAATGGCGACGCCCGGCTCGCCGGTGACGGATTCGTCCGCTCGCCCGTCGGCGCTTGGTGTCAGTGCGCGGTCGAGGAAAGACACCAGGACGTGGGCGGCCTGTTCTTCACCGTCGAGCAATGCTGCGTAGTGGCCGCCGGGGAGGCGGGATACCTGGCCTCGGGGAGCTTTCCGGCCGGCCCGGATGGCGGGTCGGGCGGCGCGACGCCGTCCTGGTC
Source organism: uncultured Actinomycetota bacterium (assembly GCA_963791535.1). Taxonomy (GTDB): domain Bacteria; phylum Actinomycetota; class Actinomycetes; order Mycobacteriales; family Mycobacteriaceae; genus Mycobacterium. The sequence goes on from CAWBSW010000027.1 coordinate 53,797, forward strand.
GTAGGCGAGTACCAGCAGTGGGCACCGGATCTGGGCGGCGAAGCGGGCGGGCCGATAGAAGCCGACCCGAAGTGCGGAGCGGGCGGCGACGGTTTGTTGCCACTGCGGGTATTTGTTGGCCGGGTTCAGCGCGCGGGCGCCGTTGAGCGAGTCCGGTGTGGTCAGGGAGGCGACGCTGCCGCGTGGTCCGGTCAGCGGCACCAGCAGTGGCGCACGCCCCAACAGGCCACCCAGGGTGTCAGCGGCGGCACGGGCGCTCAGGCGGGCCAGCGCCCACGGGGTGGTGTGGCGAAGCGCGTTGCGCATGGCGTGTAGTCCATCGGCAAGGGGCGCATGAGCGATCGCCGCGGCCAGCTGGGGATTGCGTGCCGCGACGGTGAAGACGTGGCCGCCCGAGGCCGAGAACCCCCAGATTGCGAGCTTGTCGGCGCGAACACCAGGCAGGATGGCCGCGAAGCCGATGGCGGCCTGCCAGTCGGCGAGTTGCTCAGCGATGCGTACGAGTTGCCTTGGCGTGCCGCCGCTTTCGCCGAGGTTGCGGTAGTCGAACGCCAGCACGGTATAGCCGGCTTGATGAAACCGTGCGGCGAACCTCTATCACCATTTCGCCGACAAGACCGAGCTATTCGCGGCGGTGTTCGAGCGCGTGGAGGGGGAAGTCGCCGCACGGATGGGTGAGGCCATCGGGGGCGCCGAGCAGACCGATCCGGTCGAAATCATGCGGCTCGGCGCTGAATTCTGGCTGGACGCATGCGCTGACAACGAGATCCAGCGGATCGTGTTGGTGGACGCGCCCGCAGTCCTGGGCTGGACGCGATGGACCGAGATCGGGGACCGCTACAACATCGGGCTGGTGCGCAATCTGCTCACCCACGCGATCGAGATCGGCCGGATTCCGCCCCAGCCGGTCGAGGCGACCGCGATGACGCTGTTGGGTGCCATGCGCGAAGCGACCCTCTACATTGCTCGCGCCCAAGATCATGACCAGGCACGTCAGGACGCCGGCGCAGTCATGAACCGGATCGTCAACGGGCTCGCTGCAAGCTGACAAAATCCGCTAGAGTTGAGCGGAACAGACTCAACCTTGACGACGTTGCATTACCCGACAAGCATTTCTAGCAGGCCTCCTTAGGCCCTTTAGACCCCGAATGGAGGTGTCGTGGACTCTTTCAACCCGACAACCAAGACGCAGGCGGCCCTGACATCGGCCCTGCAGGCGGCGACCGCCGCCGGCAACCCCGAGATCAGGCCGGCTCATCTGCTGTTAGCGCTGCTGACGCAGAACGACGGGATCGCCGCGCCGCTACTAGAGGCTGTCGGCGTCGAGCCCGCCACTATCCGCACCGAGGCACAGCGCCTCGTCGACCGGCTGCCGCAGATCAGCGGCGCCAGCTCGCAACCGCAGCTGTCCCGCGAATCGCTGGCTGCCATCACCACCGCGCAGCACCTGGCCACCGAGATGGACGACGAATACGTCTCCACCGAGCACTTGATGGTGGGCCTGGCCACCGGCGACTCCGACGTCGCCAAGCTGCTGACCGGACACGGCGCCTCACCGCAGGCGTTGCGGGACGCGTTCGAAAAGGTCCGCGGCAGCGCACGCGTGACCAGCGCCGACCCCGAGGCCACCTATCAGGCGCTGGAAAAGTACTCCACCGACCTGACTGAGCGCGCCCGCGAAGGCAAGCTCGACCCGGTTATCGGGCGGGACAACGAGATTCGCCGCGTCGTTCAGGTGCTCTCCCGTCGCACCAAGAACAACCCGGTGCTGATCGGCGAGCCGGGCGTCGGCAAGACCGCCATCGTGGAAGGCCTGGCCCAGCGCATCGTCGCCGGCGACGTGCCGGAGAGCCTGCGCGACAAGACCGTCGTCAGCCTGGACCTGGGCTCGATGGTGGCCGGCGCCAAGTACCGCGGTGAGTTCGAGGAACGGCTCAAGGCCGTGCTCGACGACATCAAGAACTCCGCCGGGCAGATCATCACGTTCATCGACGAACTGCACACGATCGTCGGGGCCGGCGCGACCGGTGAGTCGGCGATGGACGCCGGCAACATGATCAAGCCGATGCTGGCCCGCGGCGAGCTGCGGCTGGTCGGTGCGACCACGCTCGACGAGTACCGCAAATACATCGAGAAGGACGCCGCGCTGGAGCGGCGTTTCCAGCAGGTGTTCGTCGGCGAGCCGTCGGTCGAGGACACCGTCGGCATCCTGCGCGGCCTCAAGGACCGCTACGAGGTGCACCACGGTGTGCGCATCACCGACTCCGCGTTGGTCGCGGCGGCCACGCTGTCCGACCGCTACATCACCGCCCGGTTCCTGCCGGACAAGGCCATCGACCTGGTCGACGAGTCAGCCAGCCGGCTGCGGATGGAGATTGACTCGCGCCCCGTCGAAATTGACGAGGTCGAGCGGCTGGTACGCCGGCTCGAGATCGAGGAGATGGCGCTGGCGAAGGAAGAAGACGCCGCGTCCAAGGAGCGGCTGGAGAAGCTGCGCGCCGAACTGGCCGACCAAAAGGAGAAGCTGGCCGAGCTCACCGCCAAGTGGCAGAACGAGAAGAACGCGATCGACGTCGTCCGCGAGCTCAAGGAGCAGCTGGAGACGTTGCGCGGGGAGTCCGAGCGCGCCGAGCGCGACGGTGATCTGGCCAAGGCCGCCGAGCTGCGGTATGGGCGCATCCCCGAGGTGGAGAAGAAGCTCGACGCGGCGCTGCCGACGGCCAAGGCCCACGAGAACGTGATGCTCAAGGAAGAGGTCGGTCCGGACGACATCGCCGACGTGGTGTCGGCGTGGACGGGCATCCCGGCCGGGCGGCTGCTGGAAGGCGAGACCGCCAAGCTGCTGCGGATGGAAGACGAGCTGGGCAAGCGCGTCGTCGGGCAGAAGAAGGCCGTGCAGGCCGTTTCTGACGCGGTGCGCCGCAGCCGGGCCGGGGTCGCCGACCCCAACCGGCCGACCGGATCCTTCCTGTTCCTCGGCCCCACCGGCGTCGGTAAGACCGAGCTGGCCAAGGCGCTGGCCGATTTCTTGTTCGACGACGAGCGGGCGATGGTCCGCATCGACATGAGCGAATACGGCGAGAAGCACTCGGTGGCCCGCCTGGTCGGTGCGCCGCCGGGCTACATCGGTTACGACCAGGGCGGTCAGCTGACCGAGTCGGTGCGCCGCCGGCCCTACACCGTCGTGTTGTTCGACGAGGTGGAAAAGGCCCACCCCGACGTGTTCGACGTGCTGCTGCAGGTCCTCGACGAGGGCCGGCTCACCGACGGGCAGGGTCGTACCGTCGACTTCCGCAACACCATCCTGATCCTGACGTCCAACCTCGGGTCGGGCGGCAGCGAGGAGCAGGTGATGGCGGCGGTGCGCTCGGCATTCAAACCGGAGTTCATCAACCGGCTCGACGACGTGCTGATCTTCGACGGGCTGAACCCCGAAGAGCTGGTGCAGATCGTCGACATCCAGCTGGCTCAGCTGCAGAAGCGGCTGGCGCAGCGGCGACTGCAGTTGGAGGTGTCGCCGCCGGCCAAGAAGTGGCTGGCTCAGCGTGGCTTCGACCCGGTCTACGGCGCCCGTCCGCTGCGACGTCTGGTACAGCACGCCATCGGCGACCAGCTGGCCAAGATGTTGTTGGCCGGCGACGTGCACGACGGCGACACCGTTCCGGTGAATGTCAGCTCCGACGGCGACGGGCTGGTGTTGGGTTAATTTCACAGTCGCACAACAAGAATCGTGGCTGTCCGTTTTCTGTCCGACAACGGCAAAACTATTACTTTGACGCGGTGATCGGTCATCGCGGCGTGTGCGGCGTACCCACCGCCGCCACCGATGCGGTGCATCGTCAGCTCCATTCCGCCTCTGCAAAAGCAAGTATCTGCAGTCGGTGAGCGGCTGCTGACACGGGCGCTCGCCGACCGGATGGTAGTCGGTTCGCAGGATCGGCGGGTGCAGCGCGCGGTAACGATGTGGTCGGCCATCATGGCTGGCGCCTACATCGGCCAGCTTATATGGCTCCCAATTACGATCCGCGGCAGGATGATCGGCTATCGGAGCGGATGATCGCGAACCTATTCGAGACTTTCGCAGAAGTCATGGGTGAGGCCCCCTGGCGACAGGAATGACCGTCGGCGAATATGAAGTTTCGCGGACACTTCAGCCGTAATTCGCGGGTGATCGCCTAATTCGTTCCGCCAGAAGTCTCGGACCTCTTGGCCCCTCTGATCGGGGCACACACCAGGTGGGACAGGTTGCGCTTTCTGACTACCTGGCAAATCGTCAAGTGTTATACCGGGTTCAGCGCCGCTGGTCACGAAGCCCCGTTGGACCGACCGGCACGCCCGCACGATGAGCCTGACCGACCTCGCGCGAAGGAGACACCAACGATGGGCGAAATGGTGCGGTACCGGGTCACGGTCCTGCCCGAACGCCATGAGCTGGCGGTCACCATGACGGTCCCGCCCGATGTAGGCGGCACGCCGCTGCGGCTTGGCTCGCCGACCTGGGTGCCAGGCGACTACTCGTTCAACCCGTACGGCCGTGACGTCTTCGATGTCACAGCCACCGACGCCGCCGGCTCGCCGGTGCCGGTTCACCGGCACGGCTGGCAGGGCTACCAGATGCAGCGCGGCAGCGGAGCCGTCACGATCCGCCACCGCGCCTACTGCTCATCGTGGGAGTTCAGCGAGGCCTGCGGCATCCTGGGCGATCGGGCCGGCGTCCTCACCGGGGCCCGCTACCTGTTCGTCGGCGACTATCACGGCCCCTGCCAGGTGACCTACCACCTACCCGAGGGCTGGGCGCTGCACCACCCATCCGGAGCCCGCCAGGTGGAGGCCTTCACCTGGGAATACCCCAGCTACCTGATTCTGCTCGACACCCCGGTGTGCATGGGTGGCTTCGACAAGCTCACCAGCGATGTCTGCGGAACCCCGTTCCATCACGTGTTTATCGACGAGGGCGTCGGCGCCGCGGTGTCACGGCAGGACTTCGTCGCTCAGGTCGACGCCGCCGCCGCCCGCTACCACCAGATGTTCGAGTCCTTCCCGTTCGAGGACTACACCTTCGTCTACAGCTGCAACCCCAAAGCCGGCTGGGGCCTCGAGCACCTCACCTCGACCATGGTCGGCCTTAGCGCCAACGTGTTCACCGACACCGACGCGCAGGCCACCGGCGTACGCGTGGCCGCCCACGAACTCTTTCACGCCTGGAACGTGCGCCGGCTGCGCCCGGCCCCGCTGGAACATCTGGATCTGGTCGGCGGGGACTTCACCGAAGGGCTGTGGCTGGCCGAAGGATTCACCCGCTACTACGAGTTCCTTACCTGCACCCGCACCGGCGTCTACAGCCCGCAACAATTCTTTTCCACCATCGTCAACTACTACCGTCACCTCGAAGTGCTGCCGGGCTACCACCGGATCAGCGCGGTCGACTCCTCGCTGGCGACCTACCTCAATCACGGCCAAAAATACCCGGGACGGGTCAACAACTGCATCGACTACTACGACAAGGGCATGCTGATCGCGTTCGGCGCCGACACAGTGTTGCGCGTCGAGAAGCCCGGCACCGGCCTGGACGAAGCTTTCGCGGCGTTTTACCGACGCTTTGCCGGCCGGGGCGCCGGATACAGCTGTGCAGAGGTCGGCGACTTCTTCGACAAGATCCATCCCGGCCTGGGCGCACGGGTGTATCGGGAGGCCACCGAGGTGGCCGGCTTGGACGTGGCCGGCCTGCTCGGCCGGCTCGGTTTCCGCGTGGAGGACGAGACCGTGCCCTACGTCGGGCTGGTGCTCGCCGACGACACCGGCCCGGCGATCTACGGGGTGCTGGACACCAGCCCGGCCGGTGCGAGCGGCATCGCCCCAGAAGATGTGCTGACCGCGATCGACGGCGTGACCTTCGACCGGCACGCCCTACAGTGGGCCATCGCCAACCAGAACACAGTCGCGCTGAGCGTGGCCCGCGGCAATGAGACTCGCACCTACCAGATCTGCGTCGGGCAGCGATGGCAGATCGGCCGGCTGCGCTGGATCGGCGACGACAGGCAAGCAGGCCTGATTGCGGCATGGCTGGCGCACGACTTTCATCCCGAGCACGGGCAGGACTTCCCGCTGGACTTTTACTCCAACTTTCACGGCGCCCAGACAGTGATCTGAGTTGAAGGCCAATTCTGTCCGGCACGACCACATCTCGCGGACCGCCACGGCCGGACATCTTGAGGCTAAGTAATTAGTCACGCCATCGCGCAATTAACTCGATCCGATCGAGCGAAATGGAAACGAAAGATAAACGCCGTGTGTCAGCATCGATTAGTGGGTTGGGCGGCGTCGAACCACCGCTAAATTGGGCTAGCATTCGCACGCGTCGTCCGGGCTTACGACATGAGTGGAGTGGCTCCAGCGATCGACCCGAGCGGGGGGAAGCGTCATGGCGGGAATACCGCAGGACAAGTGGAGTCTGAACTATTTGTGCGGTCATCTGCACATGGCGGCCTTTCTCGAAGCGTGGACGATCCCCTACTACATGGCGGCGATGTTCTCGATCGTGGATCGTGCAACCCTGGCCTACCAGCATCTCCAGTCGGTGCTCCACCAGGAGATGCTGCACCTGCAACTGGTCGCCAACGTCGCCAATGCGTACGGCCATGGCCCGTGCCTCAACCCCGCGTGTTTTACCTACGATCCCGACAAGGTCCCCTATCTCCAGTTCGATTTCGGTCCGTCTTCGACCGTCGCCGCAGTTTCGGACCCCAGAGACGAATACCAACCGCGTTGCGCCGCGATCGGACCGCTCGACAGCTCCCGCGTCAACACCATGTGCCTCATCGAGTACCCGGACTGGTTGACGGGATCCAAACCCGCGTACCGCAGCAACATGACCGAGTACGACAGCATCGGCCAGTTCTACGACGCCCTCGAATTCGGCGCGAAACAGCTGGGATCAGCCCCCATCGTGGGGGGCCGCCGACAAGTCGACATGTTCTCGGCCTTCTACCGCCGGCTGCCTCGTGTGACGGTGGATTCGAGCGGTGAAGAGGGTCTCGCGCAGGTCCTGATGCTGCTGGACGTCATCCGCGACCAAGGTGAGGCAGCGAAGCTCAATGACCCGATTCACCGGCCGAATGAGAACACCGCGGACGACCGACATCCGACGCTCAGCCACTACGACAAGTTCCTTCAGATCCGCGAGCAGATCCGCGAGCAGAAGCCTCTTCCCAAGATCTATCCCGACATTGTCCCGGTGAAGGACCCCGACACCTACACCGACGGCGAACGCCACCTCGAGCAGCTCCTGGTCTGCAACTTCGCGAAGTTCGTCAAGGCGCTGAACGAGCTGTTCGCCGGCAACCACCCCGACGACTTCGTTCCCCTGATGGTGACGCTCGGCGCCAACATCCTGACCTGCTGGAAAAACGGCGTGACCCCGAAGTTCACCGACACAACCGCGTTGCCGTCCATGAAGTTGGCGTCCATGCAGTCGGCGTCAATCGATCTGTCAGACAGGAGTTTCTATGACCTCTCGGGCCAAAACGGTCTTCAGGCTTCATCCGGCGATCAACTTCGCCCGGTTGGGAACCAGTGACGAGTACTACCTGTCTCCCGAGACCAGCGCGGGGCTGCCCATATCAGGAAGCGACATCGTCGGTGGCCTGCCGATCAACCCGGACACCGAAAAGCCCATCACCAGTGACGACCTGCGCGACCGCGACGGCAACCTGAAACGCCAAGCCGCGCGCTTCCGCATCTTCGCCTACACGATCAAGCAGCCCAACGAAAAAGACACCTACCCCACCAAATCGTCCGCCAAGGAGATCGTGAAGGGCGACACGCTGCCCGACGGTCGGCGGGTCAGAGATGTCATCTGGACCGTTCACCTGGCCAACAAGAAAGCCAACGCCTACAACGTGGTGAACGCCCAAGGGGTGAGGGCCTACGCCAAGTACAAGGTGGACGCCCACGGGAAGGAGTTCTTCGACGGCCCCACGGTTCCGCAACTGCGCAACCCGGAGGAGTACGGCGACGGAAAGTCGGTCGATCCGGAGACGCGGGTGAGAAAACTGGTGATCGATCCCGGGCCCCGAGCGATCATGTCCAGCGAGGGTGGCCGGGCCCGTTCTCGTTCGACCCATCGACACCGGTCAGCTACTCCGACGGACACGGCGGCATCAGCGAGCGCAACGATTACCCAAAGTCGCACCCGCAGCAATCCTTCCCCGACCCGTTGTTCCAACCCAGCGGAGCGCTCGATACCCTCGGCGAGCTGACGACCGACGCGAAAGGGCGCCTGCTGGTGCTGCCCGGCAAGGGCCGGACGGCGGCGTGGTACGACGAATACGGCCAGCCGATGCCGCTCACCGGCGATTTGAACAACGGGGGGTGGTTCGACGACGCCGCCGACGGGCCGGTGTCGGCAACGATCCTGTTCGATGACGACAAACACCCACCCGAAGAAGCCGTCGGCGCGTGGGTGGTGTGCACCGACCCCGCCTACGCACCCCAGATCCGCAACGTGGTGTCGGTCTGGGACGACGTCTACGACATGTGGGTGCGCGAGCTCGGCCTGCAACCGGCGATCTATACCAAAGGCAAATTCTGCGACGGCGAAGGCGGTAGGAAGGACTACCTTCCGTCGTTTGACACCGACATCCACCCGATCTTCCGCGCCGCCGCCCTGCAGCGGTGGACCGCGAATCTGCCGGAGCTGGCCGTCCGGGCGCACCACGCGGTCGAGCAGATCAAAGCCGGCGACAAGGCCGACGACACGGTCATGGCCGGGCTCGCCTACATCCGGAACCCGAACAAGGACGAGCTCGATATAGGCGTCCCGTTGATGCCGCTGTCGCTGGGTGATGCCGGGCAGGCCTTCCTCACGGTGAGCAAGACGCAGTACTTCTTCCTTGAGCAGTGGAGCAAAGACAAGGTCGCCACGGGCGACACCACCGAGCTGGGACCGGGCGAATACCTCGACATGGCGGCGCTGAGCAACTGTCTGGGCGGACGCTACGTGCCGGGCATCGAGGTCAGCCATCCGATCCGGCAACCCGACATGTATCGCCAGGACTGGCAGACGTCGCATTGCGGGCCCTTCCGGGTCAAATACACCTACGACCCGAACAGATACGCGGAGCTTCCGAGGGACGACGATGGGTGCATCAAGCCGCTGCTGACCGTCGGATGGCTCCCGTTCCATCACAGCGACGAGCTCGAACCCGGCGACATCTCCAAGTTCATGGCGATCCCCTGGCAGACCGACTACAACTCCTGCTCGATCCATCAGACGAAGATCAACACCGCCGGCGTCAACACCACCTTCGGTAACGAGCTGACGCTCTACTGGTCATGGCCGTCGCAGCGGCCCGACGCGGTCTACCCCGCGACACAGGTCGTCGGCCGGGTGCTGCCCGATCAGGTCTGGTCGATCCGCGGGCCGGGCACCTTGACCACCGACCCCAAGACGACCGCCACCTTCCAGGACCCGTTGGATTCCGTGCGGAACTGGGACCGGATCGGCATCGTGCTGCAGGGAACCGTGATCACCGGCGACACCTACCCGGCCGACTTCTACCTCGAAGCGCACAGCCGCCTACCCACCGCGGGCCAGTCGGTCAACGTGGTGCCCGACTGGCCGTTCAACGCCGACGGCGCAGACTCGAGCTGAAAGGCCGCTGATCGCCGTCCGCTGTGATGTTCTCGTCATCGGTGGAGGACCGGCCGGGTTGGCCGCATCGATCGGCCTTCGCCTCACGACCGGACTCGACGTCGTCGTCACCGAGGCCGGTGGCGAGCCGGTGGAACGCTTCGGGGAGAGCGTGCCGCCCGACATCCTGCTTGCGCTGGACCGCCTCGGTCTCGCCGACGTCTTCCGTGCCGACGGGCACTGCCCCTGCCCGGGCAGCATGTCGGTGTGGGGCCGAAACAAGCCCGGGTACAACGATTTCATCCTCAACCCCATCGGGCCGGGCTGGCACATCGATCGCCCCCGCTTCGAGACGATGCTACGGACCCGGGCGCAGCAGACCGGAGCCTCGATATGGACCGCCACCCGAGTTGTCGCGGTCGACGACGCCGACGACGCCGGGTTCATCGCGACGCTGCAGCACCGATCGCACGGCACCCGGCGGGTTCGCGCCGGCTGGGTCCTCGACGCAACCGGGTGCGCCGCCTGGTTTGCCCGCCGCCACGGCGCCACACGCCGCACGCACGACCGCATGGTCGCGATCGTGCGCCTCGCGGCCATCGGCTCGGGGACATTCACCGCGCAGACCCTCGTCGAGGCGACCGCGCAGGGATGGTGGTACTGCGCGCGACTTCCGCACGATCGCCTCGTCACGGTGCTGGTCACCGACCAGCGCAAGGCGCGTGACTACCTGGTCGCCGACTACGCCCGCTGGCGCGAGCTGCTGGCCGGCACCACGCTGCTGGCACCGCGCCTGGACGCCTGCCGACTCGACGACGAACAGTTCCGCACCCACCCAGTGACCTCCGCCATGCTCGACCGGGTGGAGGACGAGCGCTGGCTCGCGATCGGCGACGCCGCATCCGGGCTGGACCCCATTGCCTCGCAAGGCATTTACAAGGCGTTGGCCGACGCCGCCGACGCCACCGAGGTGATCGCTGCCGCAGCCGGCCGCCGCGCGCCGCCGCCGTGGACCTACACCGAGCGGGTCACCGCCCGGTTCGAGGACTACCTCGCCAACCGCGCCTACCTTTATGGGCTGGAACGACGCTGGGCCGACGCCCCGTTCTGGCGCCGGCGCGCGCTGGTCTGACGACGGTCACCCGCGCAAATGTACCAGGATTACCTGGCCAACCGCGCTTACCTCTACGGGCTCGAACGACGATGGCCGGACGCGCCGTTCTGGCGGCAGCGAGCGGCGGTCTGAGGGCCCTCGCAACCGAAATCTCCTGCGCCGCATCGTCGACGAGCGTCTGATGTCGGGCCCACCAGATCCGACCGCGGATATCGCTGCCGCTCAGATGCTTCGGGCTCGCGGTCGTGAGCCAGCCGAAGTAGCCGACGGCAACATTGCCAATCACTCAGTGCAGCAGCGATATCAGTGGCGTCTATGTTGCCGGATATGAGCCCGGGGCCTCGGTTGCCCGCCTGGCCCGCTACGGCGGTGTCAGCTCGAACCGTCCAGGCGGCGGGTCTTTCTCGGCCATGTAGACGCCCGGCCCGGCCACCCTCGCGCGGCAGCTGAGCTGCCAACCTTGCAGGCTGTCGTGGGGCAGCAAGCTGCGCGCCACGAGCAGATCGACGGTGTCCGCGACCCGCCGGCCGATCAGATCGGCGACACCGGCGACCGGGGTGGCTGCCTCGACCCGCAGGGCTAGCTCGTCGTAGTCGGGAAGGTCCGCCGCGGGCCGGCGCTGCACGACGGTGCACCGGATGTCGGTACCGTTCTCGATGACTTGAACCATCGACAAACTCGCTCGCTTTCCCCGCTCCGGGGGTCGATGAGCGCCGAGCCGATCGGCGGGCGCGGATCGATTATATCCCTGCGGGCCTCGCCGACCTGGCCTCTTCGCCTCATTCGGGCCCGGCAACGCCGCGGGCCCGGGGGGCGCGCCCCCGTCTGGGTTGCGCGGACCGTGGACTATCCGCACCCCGCCGCCGGCGACCTGCGTACCCCGAGTGCACCACCCGGTGATTCGAGTATTGCAGTACTCAGGACTGCGCCCCACGTGCGGCTTATCGTCATTTTGGCACGAGACACTTCTCCCGCTGCCAGCGGAAACTCGGTCAATTGCACGGCACACGTGAGGAGCCGGACATGGTCGACAGGATTTCGCACAGCGCGTTTCAGCCGCACAGCGCCCCGGCGAACGCCGTCGCGGGCGGCAACGTCGTCGGACGGCACTCGGATCTGTGTTGTGTTGCACCGAGTCCGGAGTTGGCGGAGCGGTGGGAAGCCGAGTTGGCGACGCTGCGCAGCAGCCAAGGCATTGCGTTCGCGGAATCCTTGGGCATCACACACGCGCCGCGTCCACTTGGTTTCGACGACGGCTACATCATCCCCGCCACTGAGTTTCCACTGGGCGCATCGCTGCAGGCGATCTCGTTCGCCGCCGCCGAACGCGCCCCACTGCGCGGCAACATCAGCGCCGCGGTCGTGCTGGTGGACTTCAGCGACCAGGTAATGACGGAGCCGGCCAGCCATTTCCACGATCTGTTCTTCTCGACCGGGGTGCTGCCGCACGGCAGCGTGACGGAGTACTACACCGAAGTCACCCACGGCCTCGTCACGCTGACCGGTGACGTTGTCGGCCCCTACCGGATGCCGCAAACACTTGCCTACTACGCCGACAACGACTTCGGCATCGGCCAGGGTCCGGGTGGAGGCAGGGCACGACAGCTCGCATACGATGCGGCCGTCGCGGCCGACCCCGACATCGACTTCACACCCTACGACAACGACGGCAACGGCTTCGTGGATGCGTTCATCGTGGTGCACGCCGGCGTCGGCGGTGAAGCAACAGGCCTGACCGGTGACCTCTGGTCGCACAAATGGCTCCTTCCGCAGGTCTACCACGCCGACGGGACACAGATTTACGCCTATCTCACCATCCCCGAGAACGCGAAGATCGGGGTCGCCGCCCATGAGCTGGGTCATCTGCTGTTCGGCTTCCCCGATCTGTACGACAACATCAATCACTCCGCGGGTGTCGGCAATTGGTGCCTGATGGGTGGCGGTTCGTGGAACGGGGCGGCGACATCCCGGCGCACCCGTCAGCGTGGTGCAAGGTCAGCCAGGGCTGGGCGTCGGTCACCAATGTCGCCACGAGCGATTCCCTCGCCCTCGCCGATGTGAAGGCCAGCCACGATGTCCACCGGCTGTGGAAGGACGGCGGCAGCGGTGCCGAGTATTTCCTGATCGAAAACCGCCAACGCAGCGGGTATGACTCGCAACTACCCGGCGACGGCCTGCTGGTCTGGCACATCGACGACCTTCAGCATGACAACAACGACCCGAATCATTACAAGGTCGGGTTGCTGCAGGCCGACGGGAAACGCGATCTCGAGCTCAACCCCTACAACCGCGGCGACGCCGGCGACCCGTATCCGGGTTCGTCGAAGAACACGTCGGCGACCGACGACACCACGCCGAGCACTCGATCGTTCACCGGTCAGGACACTGACGTGTCGATCACCGAGATATCGGCGTCGGCAACAACGATGACCGCGACGGTGTCGGTGAGCGGCGGCGGAGGTGACATCAACGATGTCGCCGCCGTCACCAAGAAGAAGGCGAGCAGCCCAAAGGCCGCCAAAAAGCAAGCCAGGAAAGCCTCCTCACGAACCACCACAGGCACCAAGAGCACTACCGGAGCAGCCCGACGGCGATCGACGACCTGACCGGGCCGCGACGAACCGCCGACACACGGCGAACCCAGGAAGAAGAGGTCGTGATGACGGTAGTGGACAGCAGCGCCGCGCCGGCGGGCGGTGAATCAGCCCGCCGCTCAACCAATCTCACCCGTACCGACGCGGCCGAGCGGGCCGGCGTCATTGCGGTGCAGAGCTATCAGATCGTCGTTGATGTCACCGACGGCCGCGGCAACCCCGGCGCGACCACCTTCCGCTCCACCACCACGGTGGCGTTTACTGCGCGGCCGGGCGCGCGCAGCTTCATCGACATCGCGCCCGGGGATTCCGGTGCCCTGCGCAGCGCGACCCTGAACAATGTGGCGATCGACGTCGGCGGCTACGACGGTGATCAGGGCCTCACGCTGAGCGATCTTGCGGCGGACAACACCCTGGTGGTGGAGGCGGAATGCACCTATTCCCAGGATGGAGAGGGCCTATACCGCTTCGAGAATCCCACCGACAGCGAGGTTTACCTCTACACGCAGTTCGAAACCGCCGCCGCCAAACGGGTATTCGCCTGCTTTGACCAACCCGACATCAAGGCCAGCTTCAGCCTCACCGTCATCGCCCCGCGAGACTGGGTGGTGGTCTCCAACACCGCGACCACCGACATCGGGGACGCCGGCAACGCTAAAGTGCACCGCTTTCCACCTACGGCGCGGATCGCCAGCTACGTTGTCGCGCTGATCGCCGGGCCCTATGCCGGCTGGGCCGACATCTACACCGACACCTCGGTCGAGATCGAGATCCCGCTGCGCATCTTCTGCCGTAAATCCCTGCGGGACGCGATGGACGCCAAGGATCTGTTCGATCTCACCAAGCAGGGATTCACGTTTTATCACGACAAGTTCGTCGTACGGTATCCGTTCGGCAAGTACGACCAGGTGTTCTGCCCCGCCTACAACGCCGGCGCGATGGAAAACGTCGCCGCCGTGACCTTCACCGACGACTATGTTTTCCGTGGCCGGGTCACTCCCGCCCAAAAGGCGCGCCGCGCCGAGACGTTGCTGCACGAGATGGCGCACATGTGGTTTGGCGACCTGGTCACCATGAAGTGGTGGGATGACCTGTGGCTCAACGAAGCATTCGCCACCTGGGCGTCGAACCTGTGCCTGGCCGAAGGCACCGGATTCACCGAGGCGTGGGCCACCTTCGCCAACGTGCAGAAGCCGAACGCCTACCGCCAAGACGAGCTGCCGACGACCCACCCGGTGGCCGACGTGGTGCCCAGCCTGGACCTTGTCGAGGCCAACTTCGATGACATCACCTACATCAAAGGCGCCAGCATCCTCAAGCAGCTGGTCGCCTTCATCGGCCGCGACCCCTTCCTGGCCGGGCTTCGGGACTACTTCACCACCTACGCCTACGGCAACGCCGAGCTGGCTGACCTGTTGACCGCGCTGGAAAAGCAGGCGCCCGGCCGCGACCTGCACGAGTGGGCGCGGCAATGGCTGCAGACCACCGGGATCAACACGCTCAGCGCCGAGTTCGGCGAGCCCGCCGAGGAATTGAGCGCATTCGTGGTGAAGCAAGGCGGCGCGCAGCCGGGCAACGGCGAAACCCGTGTGCAGCGCATCAAGATCGGGGTGTATGACGACGACGGCAGCGGCAAGCTGTGTCCGATCCATCAACCCGTCCCGGTCGACATCGCCGGTGATCGAACGGAAGTTCCTCAGCTGCAGGCGGTTCGGCGCGGCAAACTGATCCTGCTCAACGACAACGACGACACTTACTGTGCGCTGAGCCTGGACCAGACCTCCCGTGACACCGCGCTGACCCGCGTCGGCGACATCGCCGATCCGTTGGCCAGAGCCCAGGTGTGGTCGGTCATCTGGCAACTGACCCGCGACGGGCAGTACAAGGCGCGTGATTTCGCGTCGCTGGTGTCCTCGCTGGTGCCTACCGAGTGTCAGCTGGCGGTGGTGGCGAACCTGATCTTGCAGGTGCAGAGCGCGCTGACCTATTACGCCGAGCCGGCCTGGGCCGCCGAGCACGGCTGGCCCGACGTGGCCGACCGGCTGCTAGAGCTGGCGCAGGGCGCCAAGGGGGGATCGGACGAGCAGCTGGTCTACATCAACGCGCTCGGCGCTGACCGACTCAAGGAGCGGCAACGCTCCAGCGTGCTGAAACCGCGCCACACCGAGGTGCTGTCGGCCCTGCTGGACAGCCCCGACCCGGCGGCGCAGGGGCTGCCCGATCTGTGCCTGGACAACGACCTGCGCTGGCGCATCGTCATCGCCCTCGCGACGAACGGCGTCAACGACGCCGACCGGTTCATCGACGCCCAGAACGCGAACGATCACAGCGAAACGGGCCGGCTGAACGCCGCGCAGGCCAACGCGGCGCGACCGGTGCCAACGATCAAGGAAACGGTGTGGCACCAGATCTGGGACAACAAGGACATTCCCAACAGCGACGCGCGCGCCCTGGTCGCCGGGTTCGCCGCCCCCGGCCAAGCCGAACTGCTTGCGCCGTACCGGTCGCTCTACTTCGACAAGATCGTCAAGCTGTGGCGTGAGCGCTCCGAGCCCGTCGCCACGACCATCGCCAAAGGCCTGTACCCGGCGTGGGACATCAGCCAGGGCGGTATCGACGCCGCCCAGACGTTCCTGGCCCGGCGCGACGTGCCGGGGACGCTGACTCGCTGGATCCGGGAAGGACAGGACGACGTGGCGCGTGCGCTGAAGGCTCGCGCTGCCGACAGCCGGCCCTGACGACCATAAACAGCACGGACGTAACGATATTCGGACACCCACAACCGGGAGATGGAATGACCGACCTCATCGGCGGTGACGATCACCGCGGTAGCGCACCGCCGGACACCGCGGACGGCCGGTCGCGCCCATATAACCTCTCATCGTTACGCGACGGCGTCGGCCCGGACCCGGAGACCGGGCCGCCGGGCCGGTGGAAGCGGCCATACTCGCTGGGCGACAACGGCTTAACACCGGATCAGCGCACCGAAACGATGGCCTGCTACCGCGAGTACATCGAACGCCAGGCGCATTCATTCCTCGGCTATCAGGCCAACCAGCACGCCGAATACTCCCCGCAGCTGTCCTGGATGCTCGACCATCACGTGAACAACCTCGGTGACCCGTTCACCGAGGGATACTTCACCGTGAGCAGCAAGGAGTTCGAGCGCGACGTTCTGGACTATTTCGCGCGACTGTGGCGCGCCAAAACCCCGCACGACCCCGACGATGGCGAGTCCTATTGGGGATACGTGCTCAGCATGGGATCGACCGAAGCCAATCTGTACGGACTGTGGAACGCTCGCGACTACCTCAAGGGCCGCGCGCTGGTCCGCGATCCGGCGGACACGTCCCGGTTGCTGTGGGTCTCGGCGACGGCGGTATCGCCAGTGGAGGGCGCTGATGCGCCCGGCGGGGCCGGCCGCCAGCGCGACGATACCGGCAGCGGCATCGGGTGCACACCCGTCGCGTTCTACTCGGCCGATACCCACTACTCGTTCACCAAAGCCGCACGGGTGCTGGACATCCCGACCTTCACCGAGATCGGCGAACTCCTCTACCCCGATCAATGCCCGTTGGGGGGGCCCTGGCCGGACGAGGTGCCGTCCGTCGACGGCGACAGCGGGCCGGGCTCGATCGACGTGGACAAGCTGTGCGCGCTGGTGGACTTCTTCGCCGCCCGCGGCTATCCCGCGCTGTTGAACCTCAATGTCGGCACCACCTTCAAGGGTGCCTATGATCCGGTCGGCGACATCGAACCGCGGATCGTGCAGATCATGCGCAATCACGATATGTACGAACGCGTCCTGCACTTGCCCGACGGCACGCCGCACGGCAAAACGGTTACCCGCCACGGGTTTTGGATCCATGTCGACGGCGCTCTGGGCGCGGCATACCTGCCGTACCTCCGGATGGCCGCGCAGGCCGGCGACCAGCGCGACCCGCGGGTGGCGAACCTGGCGCCGGTTCCCACCTTCGACTTTGCCCTCGAGCACGTGTTCTCCATCTCGATGAGCGGACACAAGTGGATCGGGGCGCCATGGCCGTGCGGCGTCTACATGACCAAGACCAAATACCAACTCAGGCCACCGGATATGCCCGAATTCCTCGGCAGCCCGGACACGACGTTCGCCGGATCACGCAACGGGTTCTCCGCGGTGCTGCTGTGGGAACACCTGGCGCGTTACTCGCATGCCGACCAGGTGGACCGGGCGCTGGCCGCCCAGGAAATCGCCGCGTACGCCGTCCAGCAGTTGACCGCCTTGGCCAACAAACTCGACAGGGATCTGCACGTCGCGCGGACCCCGCTGGCGCTGACGGTGCGCTTCCTTCGGCCCGCCGACACGCTGGTGTTCCAATACTCGCTGTCCACCGAGACCTACCTAAGCGAGACCAGCGTCGACTTCGCTCATCTGTTCGTGATGCCGGGCGTCACGAAAGAATTGATCGACAGGTTGATCGACGACCTCAGCAAGCCGGGGGCCTTCGCGGAACCGGCGCACACCGCTACCCGCGCGGCGGTATCCGAAGAGGCGGTCGGCGTCGCTGATCAGCCGGCCAGCGCAACAACCGCGGATGGTACTGGGGTGCCGCTGGTCGGCCGCGGGTTCCACTGAGGTCCGAGCCACAGCTTTCCGAAGCAAGGGGAATGGTGACGACTTGTCGTTGGCGAACTGGCCGGCGGCATGGCATTACTTCACGGATTTGCGGGGTCCAGTGGCTGTTTGGGTCGTTGATGGCGATCCGGTGATGGGCGTTGCAACGTTCGTCGAAGAGATTCCTTCTTGATGTGTAGCACCCGAAACCCCCTCGTTCACGCTGTCGAGAGTTCGGTCCTTCCCCACACGCGAGAGCCGCCCGGGATGCGCTCGGCCGCGACCATGGCGGCCGTCCGGACAGCGTTGGCTACGCCTGATGGGACGCGGATCGTCCACCGGGCGGGGTCGGCGAGGATAGGCGCTCTGCGGCGATCCACGCACCGACGATCGCCATCGCGGCCAGATGCCAGCTGCCAGCGACAAACGGCAGCGCCATCAGCGCCCAGCAGGAGCCGACGCACCGGATCCCGTGGCGCGTCCCGAACCGCAAGCGCGCTGCGGTCGGCGGCATGGCCGAAGGCGGCCAGCGCCGGATGACTGTGGGAGCGGTTGAGCCACACCTGTTTTGCCGGCGAGAACTGCCAGATCGCAGCCGCGACGACCGTCACACCGGTCAGCCACCAATGATCGACGCCGTGGTTGCCGGCGACCCACAAGGCCATCGCCGGTATCGCGCACGCGATGGTCCAGATCGTGCTGTACGCGACCAGAAAGAGCCCCGTCGATCGCCATCGGCGTCGAGCGAAACTTCGGGCCCGGATGTGCGCGATCGGCATCGTCAGGAGCGGGAACATCATCGCGACCACCATCAGCGCCGACATCGCTAGCACCGGCCACGACCGCC
Organism: uncultured Actinomycetota bacterium; assembly: GCA_963791535.1. GTDB lineage: Bacteria > Actinomycetota > Actinomycetes > Mycobacteriales > Mycobacteriaceae > Mycobacterium. Next base: position 72,577 of record CAWBSW010000027.1, read on the forward strand.
CGGAAGGTCGATGACCCCGGGGTGGGCCATGTGCATCGTCGACATGTCAGCGCCGGACATGTCCATCGCGGCGTCGGGCGTCCGATGGTGCATCGCGGCGTGGCTAAGACCGGTGACCGATCCGGCGGCGAGTCCAATCCACGCCAGTCCGGCGATCGCCCAGAGCGGCCGCCGGATCCGTTGTCGTTCGCGCGCAGCCCTCGTGGCCATGACCGGTCACTGGCTCTGCGCGTAGAGGCTGAGCCGGCCGATCTTGACATCTGACTCGGCATCGAGCTGAGCGACCGGAACGATCACGGATTGACAATTCATTCAGCTCGTTGTCGGAGAGGTTCAGATCCTGTACGACGATCGGTGATGTCGAGGACGGCGGTCAGCCCGTCGTTCGCGGCGCCACCGCCTGTTCGTGCTCTGCGGAGCCGCTCCGAACAGAGCCACGCTGCCCGCGACCTGTTCGTCGACACCGCCAGGGCCGCCGACGTATACGCGCAGGATCGCGCCGTCGCGGGCTGCGGTGATGTTCTCGAGATTGAGGTAGACGCGCTCGGGCTGCGGTTCTGCCTCGGCGCTAGGCGCACGCAGTTCGGCGCCGGGGAGGAACATCGGGCGACGTCAAGTGAAGCGAGGAGGTGGACTCCCGTCCGATGATGTTCATCGAGCCGCGGTGGCGCCAATGAGTTTCGCCTCACCCGGTGATGTCGACTCAGGCATGGCCAGCTCCTGTCCTCGCGCGCGGCGCCGATCGGGGGCCGGGCGTGCCCGCATCCGCCGCCGGCGTCGCTGTGTGGTTCCATCATCCTCGTAGTCGTCGTAGCCGTACTTGAGGGACCCGAGGTCGCTCATCTGCGCCGGTGTGTAGGACCAGCTTCGTCGGGCCCTGGCCGGTGGTCGTGGCCGCCAGCGGGCATCACAAACGCGGGGCCGCCCGCAGAGGCCGGCCCTTCCAGCCACGACGCGTCGGTGGGGTCAGTGTGGGTCGGTGAGTTGCGTCGCCACACCTCCCAGAGGCGATCGATGTTAGCGTGGTGGAGGCCAGAAGATCGGATCGAGCCCGGCGGTGACCGGCGTCGCTCATCACAGCCCGGCTTGTGCTCGTCTACCCCCCCAATGAGCGCGTGGATGAAATCATGCGGGTTGACGTTCGAGGTGTCCATGCGGCGTACCCCTGACGTGCGTAGCGCCCGTATCCGCGCCGCCGAAACCTGGACGCCGCCGACGGCCGAGCCGGCGAAAACCGGATCATCGAGTGCGTCGAGGCCGATGTCGAGCTCCGGAATCCGGGTCGTGGAGCGGGATCACGACGACACCGTCGCTGTTGCGACCGTAGCGGTACGTTCTCAAACAGCGGATTGTCGCCGCCATCGGGCCCTGTGGTACTCCGCGAACGCCGTTCGGGATTGCCTGTTGCCCCGCAGCGAAGTAGTTCCAGTAGGGCAACGTCCAGTCGGCCGGGCCGCCGAGCGCGACGATCTGCGCGCGGATCACCGGCTCGAACGCGATCAGATACCCGCGATGCCAGGGCACGAAGTACCAGCTACCGTGCCAGCACTGGGACCAGTAGAGGTTCCGATCGTGGGTGGTGGGCAAGGGATCTGACTGGGCGTTGAAATATTTGAAGTTGCTCCATTTTGTTTCGTCGAACCAGTGGATCGCTGCGTAGAACCGCCAGCCCAGTGGATTGTCGAGCGACTTTTTTTCATCTCGGCAACTCCGCGCGCATACCACTTAAGTGGCTCGGGCCACTTGCCGCCCTCGAGCTCCCAGACGTTTCGCCGCAGCAGCGGGTCGGTCATAGCGTTTCCTCCTTGCGTTGTCCGACGGAAACTTCAACTGCGCACCGGGCGGCCGTGAACGCCGTGTCAGGGTTTGCTACTAGACCCCTCGGTGTCTTCGTGTTCGGCGTCGGACACTTCGGGTCGCAGCGGGCATCCACCACGAACGGTCCGGTCGCCGCAAACGCGCGTTCGAAGGCGGCAGGCAGATCCGCGGGGTCTTCAACCACCACTCCGTCGGCGCCGAGGCTCTGGGCAAATGCGGCAAAATCCACCGTCGGGATCTCGTTCAAACAAACGGCCTCCGGACTTTGTTTCTCCGCTGCCAAATAGGGGTTTCCGAGTGCGCTGTTGTTGATCACCAGGATGACCACCGGCACCTTGTAACGGACGGCCGTGTGGATCTCCATCCCGTGCATGAGCATGCAGCCGTCGCCAGCCACCGCGCAGTGCGGCTGCGCAGGCCGGGCCTTCTGCGCCCCGATGGCCATCGGCACGGCAGCCCCCATGGGTGATGTGGTGGCGAGCAGCATGAATTCATTGGGGTGATAGCTCTTCCAGTGGTGGCCGGCGAAGTAGGTGTGCCCGCCGGAGTCCACCGTCAACACAGTGTTTTTGGGCGCGGCCTTGCGCAGCTCCGCGATCACTCGGGCTGGATTCATCGGCACAGCGTCGGAGGTCCGGTCCTGCTCCGTCTTGTAGTACGGCGTCTTGCAAATGGCACCGAGCCACGACTGGCGCGCCCCCACTGTCGACTTCAGGGCGTCGTGATAGAGCTCGCAGTGTGTTTTCAGCCAATCCAGGAAGGTGCGCGCGTCACCCATGATGAACAGCTGCTGGTACTCCTTGCCGATCACGTTGTTCGGGTTGATGTCGAGGCGAACCAACGCCTTGCTCGGCATGAAGGCCGGCGCCCATTCGTGGGTGTTGTGTTCGCTCAACGTGGCCCCGAGCACAATCAGCACTTCCGAACCGGAAACGCCTGTCGCGCTCGGTCCCATCACCACCTGGTTCGCCCATAGGCTGCCGCCTACGCCGAACACACCCATCGCCAGTGGGTGGTCTTCGGGAATTGCGCCCTTTCCCCGCAGCGTGGTCACCACCGGAATGTGGTATTCCGACGCGAACGCCGCGATCTCGTCGCCGGCATTCGACCACACCGCGCCGTTACCCGCCAGAATGGTGATGCGGGTCGAGGACGACAAAAGATCCGGCATCGCGGCTGCCGCCTGCGCGTCGAGGATGCGCGGAGACTCCACGCCCTTCACCGGTGTGTAGTCGGTCTCGACAGGTTTGTCCAACTGCAGGTCGCGCGGCACCGAGAGGAAGGCCGGGCGATTTTCCACCCCCTTCATTGCCTTGACCGCCTTACGCACGAAGGAACCCACCAGATTGTTCGAGGGAATCACCTCGGCGAAGGCGGTGATGGGCGCCATCAGGTCACGATCCTCCACTCCGGTGCCACTCGAGTCCTGGAACGCCCCTTGACCTTCCGAGGTGAACGGGATGTAGCCGGCCACGATCAACACCGGCGAACGATCGGAATAAGCCGCGGCAACGGCGGTGACCATGTTCGTGACGCCGGGACCGCCGATCCCCATCGCCACCCCGAAGTTCCTCGTCGCCCGCGCATAGCCATCGGCCATGTACGCCGCGCCCGCCTCGTGGCATGCCACGATCGGCGTGACTCCCGCCTCGTCGAACGTCGACAGGAACGGCGCGATCTTGAACCCGGGAACCAGGAACGCGTGATCGACGCCTTCCTCGCGGATCGCGCGCAACACGTACCGCGCGACATTCGGTTCTGTGTAGCAGGACTCATTCATGGCAACTCCCTGTGTGACGGGAAACCCTGGCAGCGGATCTGCGATCGGGCCCGGTGTCGGTGAACTAATGCACTTCCAGTCGCGCCCGCGCAATCGGCGACGGCGCGGCACTCGGCCGCTCGGCCGACACCGCCGCCGCGGCCTGCGGCGCGGGATCCGATGGCGTCCACACCCCGTCACGGGTGGTGACGGTGTAGTCGTAGGTGGCCGGCTCGGCGAGTTCGGCGGCCGACAGTGCCGCCATCGGGGCCGCGCCCGAGGTTGGCACGTTGACATACGCCTTGGCCTCCAGATGGGTTTGGCAGTTGGCGCAGTACTTCACGTTCCAGCGGCTGAGCACCGCCTCCGTCCCGAGGTGGACCTTGCGTCCGTCGACGTTGCCGAAAACCGAAACGAGGAAAGATCCGCGGACTGGGGCCCGGTTGATCCCGGAGACGGTGACGACCCGATCCGCGACGGCTGCCGGCGCCGCGGCCGCAGCCGCGGCCGCACCGGTGCTGGCCAGTGAACCCGGGCCGTAGGTGTAGCCCATCTGGTTTTCGGTGTCCAGGCAGTCGCGCGAGGTGAACGGGGTGCCGTCGTCGTGGCAGAACGGGCGGAGCGGGCTATCCAGGTCGAGCCATGAGTTGGGGGCCACGCCGGGAGTGGCGCCTTGGCCGTCCACCGAATTGGTGCCCGGGTATTCCGCGCAGATGTCCACCGTGTGATGTTGCTGCCAGGTCCAGAACACATAGTCCACGAAGCAGTGGTGGAAAAAGAAGATCGGGTCAAACCCGGCGGTGTCGTTTTCACCCATGTCACCGTTGGCGCCCGAGATCGGGGAGCCTGACGGCTGACCGGGTACCTGGAAGCCGCCCACCGCCACATGGATGCTGTTGTGCGGCGCTTCGAGTGACACGACCTTGGGGTCGTGGTTGTCGTTCCACTCGGCGGCCGAGGTGGTGTTGGAAAAGACGGTGTAGTTGGGGGCCCACAGGCACTGCCGGTACTTGTCGGCGACCTGACCCCGCTTTGTCGGGTGCCCGTCGATGTTGATGTACCCCGCCAGCCAGTCGCGGATGTTTTCGTTGAGCAGTGTCAGGCAATAGTCGTCGTCGGTGTAGTCGCTGTTGTGCTTGTCGGTGTTGGCCTTGTCGGCGGGCCCGACCAGACCCGATCGCGGATACCGCTGCGTTTCATAGCCTTTGGGCTTGCTGTAGTCGGCGACATCATCGGCGATGTGGTCGCTGATGGCGGCCGTGAGGCGAAACGAACGCAGCGGATTGTCGATGGTCTGGCCGCCGACGACGACGGTCTTTTGGGTCAGCGCCCAGGGGATACCGTGGATCAGGGAGTCGTCGCTGGTCTCGTCCCAGTAGGGCAGCGTGACGTCGTCGCACCCCGGCACGCTTTGCAGCGCCTTTTCCAGCTGGTACAGGTAGACCCGATGCCAGGTCGGGAACAACACGTTTCCGTGATGGCAGTATCCGCCCCAATACTGTGAGCTGCCCCAGCCGGCGCCTCGGAACGGTTCGCCGTGGTAGCCGGCCAGTTTGAAAAACGACTTCGGGTCTGTTGGATCCAGGTCCTGGATGGCTTTCCAGGCCCGCCAAAGGTTTTCCAGCGGCGCGGTGTTGCCCGCCTTGTAGTCGTCTTGCAGTTCCGTGATTGATCGGCGCACGCGCGGTTGTGCAGCGTCCACTTCGAACCCCCTCCGATATGGGCATGCGTCTCCACCGGCCCCCGCGGGCGAGCGCCTGCAGGCCTTCCGATTTCACCTCACCACGTCAGGGGTTTACGCGCGCCGAGTTGGCACAAGTTCGCCCGACATTTTGCGCGCAACGGCGGTCTGGTGCAGCCCGCCTGGATGTCGGCCGGCCCGCTGGCCGGCTGTTGCTGATTTCGGCAATCCGGCGCGGCGTCTGGCGTTAGCCTCGGCTATGCCTCTTTCCGCTTCTCGCAGCGGATGCCAGGCACAGACGCGCAGTGCCCGGCGCCAGGGTAACGGTGTGTATGACAACAGGTACCCGACTACTCACGCCGCGAGACGGCCACCGCCCCTACGCTCACGGCAGACCGGCCAACGGCGAACGCAACGCGCTACGACACATCCCGCAGCCACCGCGAACCCGAAGGAGAAGACGTCGTGATGACACCAGTGGATACCGGCGCCGCGCCGGCAGGCGACCAGTCGCCGCGCCGGTCAACCAATCTCACCCGCGAGGAAGCGGCCGCTCGGGCACACGCCGTCGAGTTGCAAACCTACGACATCGTCATCGATCTCACCGACGGCAACGGCAAGCCCAGCACCGACACCTTCCACTCCACCACCACGGTGACATTCACCGCCCAGCCAGGTGCACAAACCTTTATCGACATCGTGCCCGGCCCGTCAGGCGCCCTTCACAGCGCAACGCTCAACAACGGCCCGATCAACGTCACGGGCTACGACGAGAATCAGGGCCTCCCGCTGACCAAGCTCGCCGCGAACAACACCCTGGTGGTCGAGGCGCACTGCACGTATTCCCATGACGGAGAAGGCCTGTACCGCTTCGAAGACGTCTCCGACAACGAGATTTACCTCTACACGCAGTTCGAGACCGCGGCCGCCAAGCGCGTCTTCGCCTGCTTTGACCAGCCCGACCTCAAGGCCAGCTTCGGGCTGACCGTCATCGCGCCCGAGCCCTGGGTGGTGGTCGCCAACACCCTCGCTCCCGACATCGAGGCCGCCGGAAACGCCAAGGCACACAAGTTCACCCCGACGGCCCGGATCAGCAGCTACGTCGTCGCCCTCATCGCCGGGCCCTACGCCAGTTGGTCGGACAGCTACACCGATAATTCCGGCGCTACCGAGATCCCGCTGCGCATCTTCTGCCGCAAATCGCTGCAGCAATCCATGGACCGCGACGCCACGCAGCTGTTCGCCCTGACTAAGCGGGGATTCACCTTCTATCACACCAAATTTGGCGTCGCATATCCGTTCGGCAAGTACGACCAGGTGTTCTGCCCCGCCTACAACGCCGGCGCCATGGAGAACGTCGCCGCCGTCACGTTCACCGACGACCTGGTCTTCCGCGGCCAGGTCACCCGCTCCCAAAAAGCCAGGCGTGCCGAGACATTGCTGCACGAGATGGCACACATGTGGTTCGGCGACCTGGTCACGATGAAGTGGTGGGATGATCTGTGGCTGAACGAGTCGTTTGCCACCTGGGCGTCGAACCTGTGCCTGGCCGAAGCCACCGAATTCGTTGACGCGTGGACCACATTTGCCAACGTGCAGAAGCCCACGGCCTACCGCCAAGATCAGCTGCCGACGACCCACCCGGTCGCTGACGACGTGCCCAGCCTCGACCTGGTCTACGCCAACTTCGATCCCATCACCTACATCAAGGGCGCCAGCACGCTCAAACAGCTGGTCGCCTACATCGGCCGCGACCGGTTCCTGGCCGGGCTGCATGACTACTTCACCGCCCACCGCTACGGGAATGCGGAGTTCAAGGACCTGCTGGACGCGCTGCAGCACCAGGCCCCCGAGCGTAATCTGGGCGCGTGGGCCAACCAGTGGCTCAAGACCACCGGGCTCACCACGCTGCGCGCCGACTTCGATGTCAACGCCGCCAAGTTCACCCGGTTCGCGGTGACCCAAACCCGCGCCCAGCCCGGAGCCGGCGAACCCCGGCCACAGCGAATCCAGGTCGGCGTGTACGACGACGACGGCACCGGCAAGCTTTGCCGCGTCGGCAAGTCGATCCCGGTGGACGTCACTGGCGCTGCAACGGAAGTCCGTGGACTGCACGGGGTTGCGCGCGGGAAGCTGATTCTCGTCAACGATTGCGACGATACGTATTGTTCATTGCACCTCGACCCGGGCTCGCGGGAGACTGCACTGAGCCGTGTCGGCGACATCGCCGAGTCGCTACCGCGCGCCCAGGTGTGGTCGACGATCTGGGAAATGACGCGCAACGGCGCGTTGCGCCCGCGCGACTTCGCGGCACTGGTGACATCGAAGGTGCACACCGAGCATGAAGTCGCAGTCGTCCAAAACCTGATCCTCCAGACGCAGACCACGCTGACCTCCTATACCCAGCCCGCATGGGCCAGCGAGCAGGGCTGGCCCGCGTTCGCTGACCGACTGCTGGAACTGGCCCGCGACGCCGAAGCCGGATCAGATGAGCAGCTGGCCTACATCAACGGGCTGGGTGCGGACAAGCTCAAGGAGCGGCAACGCTCCGGCGTGCTCGCGCCGCGTCACACCGACGTGTTGTCCGCGCTGCTCGACGTCGCCGATCCTAAAGATCTGGGGCTGCCCGGCCTGCGTCTGGACGACGATCTGCGCTGGCGCATCGTCATCGCACTGGCCACCGCCGGCGTCTACGACGCCGACCGGATCATCCACGCGCAGTCTCAGCGGGATCCCACCGAAACCGGGCGCCTGAACGCCAAGCAGGCCAATGCGGCACGACCCGTGGCCGAGATCAAGGAAGCGGTGTGGCGGCAGGTGTTGGAAACCGAGGACATCAGCAACAGCGATGCGCGCGCTCTCGTCGCCGGGTTCGCTGCTCCCGGCCAAGGCGAACTCCTTGCCCCCTACACGGCGCGCTACTTCTACCTCGATTCCCTTGTCGCGGTGTGGAACAACCGACCCGAAGCCGTCGCGTCGACCATCGTCACCGGCCTCTACCCGACGTGGGACATCAGCCAGGACGGCATCGACGCCGCAGAGGTCTTTTTGGCGAGGCCCGATGTGCCGCCCCCGATGAGTCGGCTGATCCGCGAACAGCAGGCCGACGTGATGCGCGCCGTCGCGGCCCGCGCCGTCGACGCGGTGCCCCAAAAACGTTGAGTCACAGTCTGCGTCGCGCGGCGACCACGGACCACATCAGCGGGCTCGATGAAGACCCCATTCCCACAACAGAGGAAATACCATGACCGACACCGTCAAGAGCAAGGATGAGGACGCGAACCCTGCTGGGGGCAAGGACCACTCGGTCTCTGCTGCGGCGCTGAACTCACCGCAGACCGAGCCGGACTGGCAGTTGCCGTATTCACTCGGCGACGACGGCCTGACCGACGACGAGCGGGAAGAAACCATGGCATCGTATCGCCGGCACATCAGCCGCCAGGCCGCGGCGTTCCTGGGATATCCCGCCAGTGAACACGCCGAATACTCCCAGCGACTGTCCTGGATGCTGGACCACCACGTGAACAACCTCGGCGATCCGTTCCAGCCGGGGAACTTCACCGTCAACAGCAAGGCGTTCGAGCGCGACGTACTGAATCACTTCGCCAAACTGTGGCACGCCAAGACCCCGCACAATCCCAAGGACCCGGACTCCTACTGGGGCTACGTCCTGACCATGGGGTCGACGGAAGGCAACATGTACGCGCTGTGGAATGCGCGTGATTACCTCAAAGGCCGCTTCCTGATCGTCGACGAAGACCAGCCCAAGCAGGCGCTGTGGGCCTCGGCGGTCCGGGCCACCCCCCTGGACGCGGCCGGCGCGCCGGTGGCGCAGGCGCGCGATGACGCTCGAGACCGCAACGCATTGCGGCCGGCGGCGTTCTACTCGGCGGATACCCACTATTCCTTTACCAAAGCGGTCCGGGTGCTTGGCCTGGAGACCTTCGCCGACATCGGCAAGGAGCTCTACGCGGGTCAGTGCCCGCTGGGCGGGCCGGAGGGTAAGTGGCCCGATGAGGTGCCGTCCGTGCACGGTGACGACGGGGTCGGTTCGATCGACGTGGAGGCGTTGTGCACGCTGGTGGAGTTCTTCGCCGCCCGCGGGCATCCCGCGCTGATCAGTCTCAACCTCGGCACCACCTTCAAAGGCGCCTACGACCCGGTCGCCGACATCGAATCGCGGATCGTGGACATCATGACAACCCATAACCTGTATCTCCGGGACCTGGGCCTGCCGAAGGACAGTACATCCGCGAAGAAGTTTCGCTCGACGTCCATCCGTCACGGGTTTTGGATTCACGTTGACGGCGCGCTGGGGGCGGCGTACCTGCCGTACCTGCGGATGGCGCAGGACGATCGCGACCCGAGAGTGGCGAAGCTGCCATCGATGCCCAAGTTCGACTTCGGCGTCGAGCATGTGTTCTCGATGGTGATGAGCGGACACAAGTGGGTCGGGGCCCCCTGGCCGTGCGGGATATACATGACCAAGGTCAAATACCAACTGGAACCGCCCGACATGCCGGAGTACATCGGTGCTCTGGATACGACGTTCGCCGGCTCACGCAACGGGTTCTCGTCGGTCGTGTTGTGGGATCACGTGGCGCGACACACCCGAGCGCAGCACATCGAACGGGTGTCAGCGGCCCAGGACATCGCCGCATACGCAGAAGAAGAGCTGACCCGGCTGGGGCATGAGCTCGGCAGGGATCTGCGTGTCGACAGAAGCCCACTGTCGTTGACTGTGCGTTTCCTCAAGCCGGTCGAGTCGCTCGTCAAGGCGTACTCGTTATCCACCGAGACGTTCATCAGCGATCAGAATCTGGTGTACGCGCACGTGTTCGTCATGCCAGGCGTCACAAGGGAATTGATTGATCGGTTCGTCGGCGACCTGCGCAAGCCGGGGGCTTTCGACGAGCCGGCGCCGACGGCGAAGTCTGCCGCGGTGTCGGCGAAGGTGCTCAGCGCCGTCTCGGCTGGGCCGGCGGTCGCGGCGCCGTCCTCGGCCGCGGCGGTGCCATTGGCCGGCCGCGGATTCCACTGACGCTCTCCCGCCAACGTGATCGGCGGCAGGCGTGGCGATTATCTCCAATCAGGCGAACCGCCGATAGCGCAACTGCGGAAACCTCATCGGTAGCGCAGCCTCACCGCAGGCTCGGACATGACGAAAAGGGCTCGCCCGTAATCGTTTTAGTAGGGTGTGGCGGTCACGCGGCGCTGGTAGCGCGAATCGATAATCGTTGGAGTTTGCTCGGCTGCCAGCGCGGCGGTTCCGGCCGCGGGGCCCCGCCTGGTGGCTTTGTTGTAGAAGTCGACAAGCTCGGTCTTCATTTTGGATCGTGATTTGTCGTCGAGATAGACCATGTGGCCGGATTCGTAGTTGCAGAACGTGAGGTTGTTGTTGCGTGCGTTCTGGTTGTCCAGCGGCATGTTGTCGAGGTCCAGTTTCGTCCGAAAGAACGGGGTTACCGCGTCGTAATATCCGTTGGCGGCGAACACTTGTAGGTAGGGGTTGAGCGCCATCGCGCCGGCGAGGTCGCCGGCGGTGTAGAGGCTCTCCTGCGAACCTCCCTTTTGCGCGCCCGTCGGGTCGGTATGCGCCCAGTTCCATTCGAGAAACGCCTGATCGTTGACGTCCATGAACGGCGAGGTGGACGTGAACTGCAACTCATCGTTGAGGTAGACGTTCCACATCGCGGTAAACACGCCCCCGAGCGCGGTCATGGTCGGATCGTTGCCGCCGGAATTGGGGGCTACCAATCCCGCGATGCCGGTCTCGACCGCGGTCACGCGTCCGTCATATGCGCCGACGGCGAGACCCTTGTCGCGACGGAGGCCGGTAAGGCAGGTCGTATCAAGGCTGGTGAGAAACGCCGGGCCGTAGTTTATTGACGGAGCAAGTAAGACGGCCGGCGATATTCCCACGATGTCACTGAGGTGCTGCAGGAAACCCGGATCAACTTTTCCGGTTTCTGCGTATTGCGTCGCCGCGGTCGCATAGTCGTTGAGGGCGAACTTTTCGGCGTCCGCCGCAAAAGTCTTCAGGTGAGCTGGAGCGGGCGGGGGCGTCACCTTTTCGTGGAACCAGGCGTTTGCGGCCAGCGTAGGCAGCAGTCCGACCGGGTTGGCCATCTGCGAACCGTCCAGAATCGAGGACTGCAGAACGATCCCGTTGAGGTCCACGCCGTCCTCATGCAGCAACCAGGTCAGAACGCAGGTGCGGGGAGTCCCATAGGATTCCCCGAACAGGAATTTCGGTGAATTCCACCGGTTGAACTCGGTCAGGTAACGCTTGATGAACGCTGTGATGCAGGTTGCGTCCTCATCGACCCCCCAGAAGTTTCTGTTTGTTTCCGGCGCGATCGCGGTCGAGTAGCCGGTGCCAACCGGGTTGATGAACACGAGGTCGGTGAGGTCGAGCAGGCTGTCTGGATTGTCGTCGAGCTCGTAGGGCGCCGGTGGGGTGAAGATGGGAATCCCCGGTCCGCGACCGATATGACCCAGCGCGGTGTTGATGCGTCGTGGTCCGAATGACCCCAGCAACAGGAAGACCGACGAGGAACCAGGGCCACCGTTATAGAAAAATGTGACCGGGCGACGTCGCGACGGGTCGTCGTTGGCGGTGAATGCCACATAGAAAATCTTGGCTGTCGGCAGCGCGCTGTACCGGTCGGTGGTGACGAGATGACCCGCTCTGGCGGTATACCGGATCTCGGCCCCATTGATCTTCAACTTATGCTGCGTGACTGCGGCGCTTTCGGTGGCGTCGCTGACCGAGTCGTCAGGACCACACCCATAGGGCGTCGTATCACGGAATGGCTCGTTTGGTGGTGTGTCGGCGGTCTGACCCGTTTCGGGCATTTGCGGACCTCCCTTTTCTGTTGGCGCCGGGTTATGTTGCTCGTCGTCGGTTAGCCGGTGCTCGGTCTAGGTGGGCTGGGTGAATTGACTAAATCGCGCAGGAATGAGCTACGTGAGCGTAGTGTCCGCCGGTAATTGTCACCAGGGTTATGGGCGCCAGCTAGGTAACAACCTCATGCATTTGCTAGAAGGCCGAGACAGCCTACCGAGCGGGTCTCCGGTGTTGGGCACCGGCGTGGCCCGTCGTCGCGCCAACTCACGTTGGTTGGCATCGGCGGCGGCGGTGTGCTTCGCCGGGTCGTGGCTGGCAACGTGCCCGACCGGGGCCGCCGACCCGTCAAGCACTCAGCCATATCAACCCCCGGGCGCCGTGAAGAACATTGCCACACTGGTCACCCTCGGTCAGCCGTGCAACGACAGCCAGCACTACATCTTCGGCATCACCGCGAGCTACGACATGCTTCTCGCCTGCCGCCAGCCCGGACCGGCGTACGTTCAGGACAATCGGCATCTGGTCGGCGAGGTCGTACCGCCCGGGCGTTGCAACATTCCCGGACAAGAGGTTGCGCAATCGTTCCTTGACGGAACTCCGCTGTTGTGCGTGCTCAACCCCGCACCGACGACGCCGTTTGACAAAGCCGTCTGGGGGGCCTATCAGGACGACCCGTAAGGGTCGCGGACCGCACCGGCGCGGCACGATTGGTCCGCTCAGCGGACCGGGCTCTTGCAGACGCAACCGGTTGCGGATGCAATGACAGTGCGAGCCACGGTGCGGGCGGGGCGGTTGCTACGCGGCCCGGTACAACGGCTTCGCGTAGGAAGCGCCTGCATGTTGCCGTGCGTTGTCGGTGAACTGATTCGAGAACAAAGAGAAGCCCGGAAAAAACGATCGTCGTCTCACTACCGGCGATTTTCGAGGATCGGAACTGCAGCACTTACAAATTTGCGTAGTTGAGAGCATGAGATAACCAATCATGAGCAAGGCCCACACGGTACTAGAGGGTAGTCAACGGCCGGAACCTGTCGGCGCGGTCAGGGTTCGCGACGTCGACCCTAACGCACACGTCGAAGCAACCATCGCGTTGAAAGCTCCCGAGTTACCATCGGCGGACGAAGTGCTGCCTAAGGCGTTGAGCCCAGCCGAGCTTAAGAAAAAGTACGGCGCCGACCCGAAAACGATCCGCAAAGTAGAGGACAAGCTGCGCTCTTACGGTCTGCGTATTGAGGGCGTTGGGACCACAGGTCGTAGCCTGCGGGTGAGTGGCACCGCTGCGGATATGGAATCGGCGTTTCGCGCCGGGATGGGAATTTACCACAGCGCAGCGCAAGGCGACTTTCGAGCCAGGGAAGGTGCAGTCAGCGTTCCCTCGGAAATCGGCGATCTGGTGGAAGCGGTCCTTGGGTTGGACCAGCGGCGCGTTGCCAAAAGGCACGCTAGCAAGTCGGCAGCCGCTGTCGAGACAGATCCGTTGACGGCCTTCTGGCCCGCGGACATCGAGCGGCATTACAATTTTCCGCCGGGAGATTGCGCCGGTCAGAAAATCGCCATCGCGGAATTCGGATTGGTGGCTAACTTTCCCGACGATGTCGCCTACTTTTGCATTAACGCGGGCAGGCCTATCCCCGACATCAAGCCTGTGGCGGTCAATATCCTGCCGCTCACGGCGGTCCAATACTTCGCCCTGCCCGAGCCTCTGCGGAACGTCGTTTCCCCTCCCGACGTCGAAGTGGCGTTGGACGTACAACTCATCGCGGCGCTGTGTCCGGCCGCGGAGATCTCCGTGTATTACGCGTCTTTAAACGAGGGAGGCTTTTACGAGCTGATCGACCGGGTCATCAAAGACCGGCCGGTAGCCTTGTCGATAAGTTGGGGCGGGCCCGAGGATGTCTTTACCAAGGGCAGCCTGTGGACGTGCGATGGACTGGACCAGGTCAACAAGAAGCTGAATGAGGCTAGGTGCGCGGGGATTACGGTCTGTGTCGCCTCGGGCGACGACGCCTGCGCGGACGGCGAGTACGATGGCCGCGCCCACGTGGATTTCCCCGCATCCAGCCCCTTCGTGCTGTCGGTGGGCGGCACGATGCTTAACGACCAGGGAGAGGAAGTTGTCTGGTGGGAACCGCCGGGATTTCGAGCCGCCGGTGGCGGGTCCACGGGAGGCGGTGTCAGCACGAATCAGCCGCGGCCGTCCTGGCAGTCGGTCGATATCCCGTCGATCAACCCTCCCTCAGGGGACGGATCGTTCCGGGGACGGATCGTTCCCGACGTGGCCGCGTTGGCGGGCCCGCCATACTATTGGCTGTGGCTAGCGTCGCAGGGTGGGGCAGCAGCTGCGGGAGGCGGCACCAGCGCGTCGGCGCCGGTGTGGGCTTCCCTGGTGGCGCGAATCAACGCAGCGCTGCCCGCCGACAAGCAGCAGCGTTTCATCACCCCCCTGCTCTACCAGAACAACGTGGGCACACAGGGTTTCACGGATATCGTATCCGGAGATAACTTCTGCTACGTGTACGGCGGCAACGGATACTCGGCCCGCCCCGGCTTTGACGCCGTAACCGGGTGGGGCGTACCGAACGGGCAAGAACTCCTGTCGCTGCTTGCCAAGTAGGTGTCTTGGCGCTGACGGCGGTTGCGCGGCCGCCGTCAGCAGCATCGTTTGTTGCGCAACCACGCTCGCCGCCGATAATCGGTTGGGAATTAACGGAAAATTGCCGCACCGGCAGGTCGTCGTTTGACCCGGCGTAATCGCAACCGCAGTCGGATTGGGAATCGCCAGCGCCACATAAGGCCCCACCGACCGTGCGGCACAGGCTTCTACTACGGCTGCGGCGCACGAACCCGCACTCATGCCGCGGGCAACTGCGGCCAAGACCGAGGCTTGACGGGCCGCGATCAGATCTGTCCCGAGCCGGCAGGAGACCGGCGGCAGCCACACCCCCGCTAGGTGAGCGCCTTGATCAGCTCCGCCACGTCGGGCACACCGACACCGGTGACCCGGTCGTAGCCGGGTCCGGCCGTGTAGGCGCCATTGCTGCCGGCCGTGATATCGCGGAAGCAGGCAGTGCCCATCAACGGGTAGATGAGCGGGTTCAAGAAGCTCAGGAACGGCTTGTTCGCCCGCTGGCGGGCCTCGTTGATCAAGGCACAGAATCCGGCCCAGATCGGCGCACTCAAGCTGGTGCCGCCAATTTGAGCCCCTGCGCCGTTGAGCACCACCAACGCCCCCGTGCCCGGGTCGGCGACCAGGCTCACGTCGGGCACCAGCCGCTGGGCTCCGGCCGGCACGCCAGCACCGGTCTGCCACGTTGGCCGGTTAAAGAGGATGCTGTCGCCGCCGCCACCGCCGGCCCATCCCGCCTCGCCGGCGACCGCGCCGTCCGGCGACAGCCGCAGGCTCGTGCCGCCGACCCCGATCACATAGGGGTCAGACGACTCGTACTCGACCTGGGTGGGCCCGGTGGCGCTGTGCCCCGTGTTATCGGGGTTGGAGCCGGCGTCGCCGGACGACACGAACACGTTGACACCGGCAGCGGCCAGCTTCAGGAACTTCACGTGCTGGGCTCTGACGTAGGCGTCCGGCGATCCGTCCGGGTCGGCCTGGTAGGTCTCGCCGAGCCCTAAGCTGATCGACAGCTGCCGCATCCCCGGGTAGGCGGGCAGATCGGCGAGGATGCTGTCCAGGCCCCGGTCGATATCGGCGAAGCTGAGCGTGCCCGTCGCGTAGACGCGCACGGTGGCCCCGGATGCGATACCGCTGGACCACTGCACATCCATCGACTCCTCGCCGCTGGGAGGCGGCAGAGAAACATCGTTGACGTTGACCGGTTCGATGCGCGACGGCGAGATCGGCAGTCCGTTGAAGGACCAGAACTTGTCAACGTCGTCCGGGTTCGGGAGCGTGTCGATCAGGATCGCGATCGTCTGCCCGTTGCCGGTCACCGCCAATCCGTCGGCACCGTAGGCCTTCAGGATCTCCGGCACCACGTAAGGCGGCGTGTTCGCAATGCTGGGTGCCGGGGCGACCGCCGCCGCCGTGGCGGCTTTGGCCGCTTTGGCCCGCGCGGTGCCGCTACCCTTCTTGGTCGCCCGGACCGCCGGCGCGCTCAACGACGCGCGGTTACCGTCCTGCGGGCCCATCCGGAAATGCTTGCGCGCCTGGTGGAACGGCTGCAAACCGATGATGGCGTGCACACTCTTTCCGACGTCGGCCGGCAGGCTGGGGGCATTCTTGGCCGCGGTGTAGGTCACCCCCTCCTTGGTGACGCGCACCATGTCGACGTCGAGACTCTTGCCGATTTGGTCTGCGTTGGCGCGGGCATACACACTCGTCCCGTCCGGGGACACCGACGTCACGTCGAAATGCTGGCGTTTCAGCCATGCCACCAGCTTCTTGCGGTCCGTGGGATCGGCTGCGTACTTCTGCTGCAGCTCGGCGGGGGAGATCACGTCGCCGCGCGCGACGCGCTTTTCCAGCTCGGCTTCGGCTTTCGGCGGGATCTCGAGCGAAAACTGGACGCGCATTTGGTCGTTGAGGTGCTCCGGTTCAGCCGCCTGGACCATGAGGCCACGCGAGGTCAGCCCAGGCTGATCTGGAAGCGGGGTGACGCTGTCGGCGAATACCTTGCGCTCAACCATGACAATCTCCTTTGTTTGACTGTTCGACGTTTCGGTCGCCGATGTGGTGATTGGTCTAGCTGCTTGCCCGCATCGAGCGGTGGTGAGGGTGACGTTAGGGCGATGCGGTTATGTCCGCGCGAGTAGTCGGCTACCCGTCTTTGTACGGCCTCTACCTGTTGTGGCACGGCCTTCGGGGCGCGAGCGTAGGCGCCGTTCGCCACGCCGGGCCGCGCTGTCCTGCACCGGCTACCGAACTCGCTAGATATCGGCAAAGTCGTCCCTTTTCGCAAGGACATGGCGAATGATTCAGGCGGGGAACGCCCCAGAAGCGGCCAGGCGCCGTCGGTCGGCTTCGCAGCCCGATCGCAACGGGAGGAATCGGATGGCGAATAACTCAGAACGTCCCCCGACCCAGAGGATCGGCATCCTGGTCTTTGACGGTTTCGAGCCGATCGACGTTTTCGGCTTTGCCGAATCCTTTGCCATCGCCCGCTTCCTTGGCCAGCGTTATTCGGCGGATCCGCCATACCCGTTCGAAACCGTGCTGATCGCCGAGCAGGTCGCGCCGGTGAAAAGCATGAATGGTCCCTCGGCCATGCCGGACTGGGACCTCGCGCAGGCGCTCGAGGAGCCGCTCGACGTACTGATGGTGCCCGGCGGCGCGGGAACGCAGCGCGTGCTTGCCGACCAGGCGGTGCTCGAGTGGATGCGCGCCATGGACGACAAAGTGCCCATTATGGCGTCGGTCTGCACCGGCGCCGCCGTGCTGGCGAAGTGCGGCTTCCTGGACGGCTTGCCCGCCGCGACCAACCATGAAGCATTCGATTTGGTGATCCCGCACGGCCCGCGGGTGCTCTGGGACAACGTCGCGCGATGGGTCGATGCCGGCAAATACGTCTCCTCCGCCGGGGTCTCGGCCGGCACCGATCTCGGCTTCCACCTGGTATCGCGGCTGGCTGGCCGGGCGGTCGCCGAAATCGCGGCGATTTCGGCCGAATACGATTGGCACCGCGATCCGAACCAGCCGATCTTCTATCCGCAGCAAGCCAACGTTCCAACACCGGTTAAAGGGGCGCCGCCTGGATTGGGAGGACGAGTTTCCCGCCGGTGATCCGCCCGGTGTAGTCGCGTCGAATTATTTCTTGATCGACGTTGGGGTCTCGCAGGGCCGAGTTTCGTTAAGGCCGTCGATACCGACACCGTAGGTTCGGAGGTGGCCGGCGACCTCGGCTCTGCAGATCACCACGTCCGTCCAGTTACCGCTATCAAGCAACTGCCTCAGATCCGATTGCACTCCAGGAGGAATGACGGATGACTGGTGAACGCCGACAAGCGGTCAAGAACGTAAGCAATCGCACGGGTGCCATATCCATGTATCGAAGGCTGGCACCTGCTCCGCTGCCGGATGTGTTGACCACGGTCAAGTGCACGACCAAAGACGAACTTCTGCCGCGGTGATACGTGCAGGCTTTCTTGGATCACGGGGTCCGTGGACCGCACTGCCGATCACACTGTGATTCGGTGATGCGATCACAGGGGCGCGCCCGGGCGATGGAGCACTGCAGCGTCGGGCAACAGGCTGCCATCACTGGAATAACGGTACTATGCTTACGTTAGTAAGCGTTAGCTTCGACAGGGGAGGAGGTGATCCGTGAGCACAGACGAACTCGATCAGCTGCTGAAGGACCGCTTCAACCTGGGCCGCGCGGACCTCATCGCTGCGCTCAAGACCTTGCCCGCACAGCGACCGTGGGCGGCGGCGCTCACCGAGGAGCAGGCAGATCTCCTCGACAGTGCTGGATTTACGGCAGAACCAGCCGCATACGCGTCGATGGCCGTCGAAGCCATCGCACAGATGGGGCGCCTCTACAGCACGTCGTACACCGCGGCGGACGTCGCGAAAGGACTGGGCGTCAACGATTCCCGGGTGCGGCAGCGCCGGCTTGCCAAAACCCTGTGGGCGATCGACGACGGTGGGACGTGGGTGTATCCCTCCGTTCAGTTCGAGGTCACCGACAGTGGTCGGCGCACGGCGCTCAAACAGGTCCGCGGCTTGGACCAGGTGTTTCCGCATCTGCTCGCGCAGAATCTGCATCCGACCGCGGTCGCTGGATTCCTGCTGGCGCCCCAGCCGGAGCTGCTCATAGCCGGACAACCGCAATCAGTACGGGACTGGCTGCTGCACGGTGAATCGGTGCAACCGGTCTTGGATCTGATTGATGTCGCCCGATGGGCGGTGACGTGAGTGCTCCGATGCTGCCCGACCCGCCGGCACCGGACGTCCTGCGATCACTGGGCATCCAGGCCGACGAGACCCGTGTCATCGAGACAGCCGAGGTGTGCTGGCGCGTGCACCGCACCGAGGGCGGACATGTACTGGCGTGGAACGCTTTTCGCATATACGGGCCGCTGTTGCGGTTCGACCCGCACGCATTGCCCAGGGGCGAGGACCCCGGTCATGGTGTCTGGTATGGGGCGTCGACCCCGGACGCTGCACTAGGGGAGGCCTTTCAGGTCGACCGGACCATCGACCGCGAGCTGGGCAGTCCCTACCTGACCGGATTGTCCTTTACCCGGCCGCTGACCGTTCTCGACCTCGCCACCGACAGTGTGGGCGCGTGGGCGACGCGTGTCGGCGGCACATTTGCGATGTCGGCCGGGCCGCACGAGGTGACGCAGCATTGGGCCCGCAATATCGTCGAGGCGTTTCCCGACCTGGACGGACTGCGCTATAACAGCCGGTTCGCCGGCGCGCCATGTCTGGCGCTATTTCTGCCGGCGGTACCGGCGATGCCGGCCCGGCCCAAACTGTCCTTGCCTCTCACACATCCCGATCTGGTACGCCGCATCGCGGGTGCGGCACGCCGGCTCGGTTACAGCGTCGTGTGAGTCCTCAAGCCACGTCGGCAACCGTGGGCGCGGCCCTCGGACATTTCGAGGTCGCGGTTGGGCCGCTCGAACCTCGTGTAGGTGAGTCGTTGCCCGCAACGGTAGAGATGTTTGACGTACCAAACCCCCTGACGCGGCGGTGACCGCGTTAGCGTTCAACGTGGACGGCACGCGGCTGGCCATCGGTAGCGCGGACCACACCGCTCCGATCTGGGACGCAGCCGACGGCAGGCTGTTGGTGCCCTGCCATTAGCGCCGGTGCCCCAACGGGTCGGTGCCCGCCGGGGCCATCACGACGGCGCGGTGATGAGTCCAGACCCGCGATCCGGCGGTGTTACGGTGTTGACGAACACGCCCGGACGAGCAGACGCGATCATCCTCGCGTTAACAGCGTTCGCAGTATCCAGAAATCCTTGGCTGCCAACGGCTTCCCACCATAGTGCCGCGACACCGGCAACATGTGGGCACGCCATACTGGTGCCACTCATCGTCGTCAGTCCGCCGCCTGGCTTGGCTGATGTGATATCCACGCCCGGAGCACACACGACAGGGAAGATGTTCGAGAACGGTGCTATGTCATACTTGCGCCCCGATTTTGAGGCAGCCCCGACTGACACCACCCCGGTGGCGGCCGCCGGCAGAGATGCGGCTATCACGTAATCCTTGTTTTCCTCGTCGCCTGCTTTCATTTCCCGACGCGGCAACTACCACTGGGCTATTGCCGAACGGTTGTTGTAGAGCACGGAACATCTCCATCACCTTGTCAAACATTCGCACGTTGCCTCGATATGCCTCCAGGGTGTGCGACGTCGCCAGATCGGCTGGCCAGCCTTCCTTCACCAAGGCCTGGACCTTACCCGGAAAGTCGAATCCTAGGGACATCGATATGACATTCGCGCCGCTCTGCGAGGCCCACGTCAGGCCACGATAAAGCCACTCAGAGGTGCCGCCGCCTTTGTCGTCCAGTACCTTGCCGATCAATGCGGTGTCTACTCCGGGTGCGATCCCAATCCGGCAGCTATTTACGTCACGTCCTAAAATAGTTCCGGCGCAGTGTGTTCCGTGACCGTGGCGGTCGCCGTTACCGGATCCGGTGAAGTCATTCTCGGTTATCTTCAGACCTGTGAACGCGGTATGGTTCCGGTCGATGCCGGTGTCGAGCACCGCGACTACCACGCCCTGTCCGGTGAATGGGGACGAATCGGCTCCCACGGCCTTGATGCCCCATGCGTCTCCCTGTTTGGCTTCCGATATGTTGACTGGTTCGATGAACCTCGTTGGAATCTCTGGTGTGAGGGCCTCGACGTGTGGGTCACGCAGGAGCTCGTCCCTGCCCGCGAGGTCTAGCGTTTCAGTTTCGATTTTAGGCTCGGGTGGGAACGCGTCCCCAGACCCGGAGGCGAGGGTGAGGTCGGAACCGCGCGTCGTCACCTCGAACGGATTATTCCATCCGACGTTTTGTGTGTTGCGTAAGACGATGTACTTCTCCATCTGCCCACCTTCCTATTCATCGGCGACTTCTCGGAAACGGGCCCATTTGCCAAATCTCTCCGGAAATCATTTGTGGCGAACCCGGTTGTGGGTAGCTATGCCGGCGTTTCGCCGCGCTGACGTCGCAGTTCCATCCACCGCGCCCGGGCTCTCACTGACACACCCCCCAAACCTGGATACAGCATCCTGATAGGCCGCGGCAGAAACGGTAGTATTCTCCCATAAATTCTCAGGCACGCGTGGCGTTTCCCATCATCGAGTCCAGCTGGTTTGAAAGTTCTGTGGCCGATTGCGGGCCCCGCCAAACTGCCGGCGACAGCGTCATACAGCGTCGAGGCGTGCGGCCTGGGCACACCCCTTCCCTACCGACCACAGTCGAATACGGCAGAATCGAATACGAAGTGTTACTGGTAGACTCCGCTGTACTCGTTATCACGCTGTGCTGCAGCGCATTTCAGCTTAGGCCCGAACACCATGTTGGGCCCGGCTAGCCTCGGCGGCCCGTATCTCGGAGGGCTTCGACCACTCCCCTCCCTGGAGGGGCGACCAATACGACGGGATCAAATATGCAGGGTTACCAGTAGACTGCTGCATGTTCATCAGATAAATCAGTCGGCAACTCCACTGAACTCTTCTCCAAGGCAATAGAACTCATCGCAGCCGGCAGCAAGCACCTGCTAGCCGATCACCGGAGCTCGGACCCGCAAGGGTCAACGCTGGCTAACCTTGAACTGACCTCCCGAACATGCCGGGCCCGCCATCTGTGGCAACCCGACATGGCGCGACAACCCCGCCATCCACGGACCCCAAACGCTTCCCTGCGCCCTCGCCAGCCCACCAACCACATCAAAGCGATAATCTGCAGTTGATGGCGGCTCCACGCCGAAGCCTCTCACCTGCATACCCGTACGACCGTTCGCGCCTGCGCCGACGCCTGCGAGGCTGTGTAATTTCAATCGAATACGGCGGGATCGAATATGGAGGTTACCAGTAGACTAACCACTATTCCCAAAGTCATTGCGCGCAATCTACGTGGAGCCCGATGCTTCTGCCGATGACTGGCGGGTGTATATATTGTTCACGCGCGCAGCCGAATTCATTCTGTCGAGCCGCGATTGAATTACACCGCAGTTGATTCATCGGATGAATTATTTCGCGGCACCTTGGCCTTTCGAAGTCTGAAAGTTGCGAAAAATTCTGACGGAAGAAGGAGTCAAGAGCCGTGTCTGACGGTACGACATTGTTGTTCGGGTTGTCAGGAGTAGAGGTTGAGCGGGCGCCGCGGCGGCCGGTTGCGTCTTCATGTGCTACCGTGTAGCACATGAAGACGATAGGGGTGCGGGAGCTGCGGCAACACGCCAGCAGGTACCTCGAAGAAGTGGCCGCCGGGGAATCGATCGAGATCACTGATCGCGGCCATCCCGTCGCGCGCCTGGTGCCAATCACCGGCGATCCCTGGGAAGACCTGATTAGCGCTGGTGAAGTTGTCAAGGCGGCCCGTCCGATGAACATCGACGATCTCAAACCGGCGGCCTACCCGCACAGCGCCTCTGAAACCCTTGAGCGACTTCGCAGCGACGAGCGCTAGCCCGATGCGGATCTACCTGGACACCTCTGCCTTGGTCAAACTCGTTGTCGCCGAGGATGAATCACAGTCGCTGCAGTCCTTTCTGAGCGCACGAGCCGACGACAACTTATTCTCGGCGGCGCTGGCGCGCACCGAGCTAATACGCGCAGTGGCACCTAACGGAGCCCAAGCCATCGCTGATGCTCGAGACCTCCTCAACAGCTTGGACACCGTCATGCTGACGCGAGGGCTGCTCGACGACGCCGGCACCTTGCTGCCGCTGCGCCTGCGCAGCCTAGACGCTATACACCTCGTAGCGGCACAGCGAGCCGGCGACACATTGCGCGCGGTCATCACCTATGACGCCCGAATGCTTTCAGCATCAGCGGATCTCGGGATCTCAACCGCATCTCCGCGCTAGGGCTTTCATCGGCTGACGCAATTGTCTAGGGCTTGTCGGATCGATGAACACCGTCCGATCGGGGCGACCGATGCAGTCTCTGCAATTTCGCACACCTCGTCAATCTCGCACTGCCATCATCGCCACAGCCGATCGACGTTCCGATGTCGGGCACGACGCCCGGGTTGGCATGATCATCGCGAATTATCGCTGGGGTAGGCAGGTCGGGACGTGCGCGGTTTCTAAACAACACTTCGGTAGCTAGCAGCCGCCATCGTGTAGCTCCTTCTTGGTGAGGCCACTGCGGGTTGACGTCGGCGTCGGCGGATATCTCGGGAATCGTCAGGCCGGCGTGTCGGCGCTGGGGCACACCCTGAGGCGGCGGACAACGGCGCCGTTCCCACCCGGTGCGGCAGTGCGCTGCCGGGCCAGAAAGGAGGGATGGCGTCGCATTGCTTCGCTGCGCCGACGTGCACGCTGCTGAGCGGCAGCCCAAACCGGGTGCGACCGAAGGGAAACGACCGTCGCACCTGATGAATTCGCCACGATTGTCACTCCCGTCAGAAAGCTCAACTCGGCTGTGCTTGCTGTGGGCGCCATACCCACGAGCAGCCGGTTCTGACCCCGCCTAACCCAGGATGCCCATCCAGACCTGTGCATCGTCCTCAGCGTTAGCCGTGAATTCACTGTTAATCCGGCTCGCCGGTGCTCGATTGGCCGTCGTGCCCGTCGATGTCGCGGTGGCCTAGGTGATGCCGCCCTGAGGGTGCACCCACGTCGGCACCTGCGACCCGCAGCGGCGCGCGATGCGACTACGGTCTGCACCGGCCTCCCCCTCTGAAGCGACGTTCGCGTCCTGGGCCACCTGGCGGCGGCCGAGGCGCTGAGGTCAGATAGGCGGATGGATCATTCCGAGCTGTGGGCGCGCGCATCGGCGCCCTGGATTTGGCCGGCGCCAAGGTTGCCGGTGCTAGCGCTGATGCCGCCAGTACGCTTGCTGACGCAGTTCGTGATTTGCCGCATGTCGTTGCGTAAGTTCGGGCCGAACCTGTGCAGCTAGTAGGCCCTCATCGCACAGCTATCGTGGTAGGTGACCGCGCAGGTTACCGGGACCATGGCGACACATGGCCGAGGAGGGTTATGGCTGCTAAGGCCCGCAAGATCAGTCCTGCGCTCGAGGAGCGGCTGAAGTCGGTGGCCCCCGATGAGCCGCTCGAGGTCGTCCTGCAGCTCGAACCGCCGCAGATCCCACAGGAGGGGACGCGGGCAGAGCGCATCGACGCCACGAAGTCGAAGTTCGACAGAACCATGACCGACTTGGCCGGACGGGTGTCGTCGGCGGGCGGCAAGGTGCTCGACGGGAGCCTGGATCAACTCCACCGCGCGGGTTCTGGCGACGCCCGATCAAATCGAGATTCTGGCCAGCGATGAGCACGTGCAGGCCATCGATTCGCCGGTGATGCTTCAGCCTGACTGAGCGCGACGGTCGGCTCGCTCAGCTGCGGCAATCGATGTCCCTGGCGTAGCCATTCGACCTGATCGACGCCTCGAAGCCCAGCGACGGCGCTGCACAGATCGGTTGCGGCGGCCGAAAGCTATCGCAGGGTGTCGATCCACCCGGTGTTCTCGTAGTCGACTTCTCGGGTGTCCTCGTAGATCATCGGCATCAGGGGGGTGCCCTCCAGTCGCGTCAGAGACGCCTCAGCACGGGAGGCCTCGTCCCCGGCGGCGGGCACCCGCTGCCGCGAGCTGATGCAGCTGCTCACACTCGACGGAGCCCCCAGTGTCTGCGCCAAGCGAGCCAGCTCGTCGTCGGTACGGTAGGTGGCCGCCTCTCTCTTCGGCTGGAAGTTCGATGCGAACAGGGCGGTGTGGAACGCATGATAACGGTCGGGGTCGTTGGTGTCCGCAACGCAGAGGCTGGCCGCGATAGCGCGGGTCGAGTAATCACGGCTGGCGGATTGATCCTCCTCACCGTTGAGCAGGTGGTAGCGCACGGCGATCTTCTTGTCGTTCACCGCGCGCCGGATAGCACCGTCCGACTTCTTCGCCAAATCCGCGCAGGCGGGGCACATAGGTTCGTCGAAAACGTCGATGGTGATGGCCGCCTGCGAGCTCCCGATGAAGACGCCGTCGTCGAGTTCGACCAGCTTGACCGGCTTTGGGCCCGTGCCGGGGAGGAGCCCGTTGAGCCACAGCACAGGTCCCACGGCCACGGCCACCATCAGCACCGCGGCCCTGATCCACAGGCGTTTCCACGCGGCGGTTGAACGCGGCGCCGCCGGCGGCCGCGGGAGCGGATCAGGCAGTGGCGGCGGGGGCGGCAGCGACGCCAGCGCGTCGGCCAACATCGATGCGGATTGGTCAGGTTGTGCGGGATGCAAGTAGTCGATGATCTGGTGGGTCAAAAATCGTGGCGGCAATGGTTTGGCCGGCGGCTCCACCAGCACCGGCAGCACCGGCTTGGCCAGCCGCTCCGCCCAATCGAATTGGCGGCTGGCCACCATCGAGTCCACGCAAGCGCGGGAGATGATCGGGATGAATACGTCGCAGTCAGCGATCTCGCGGAGGGCTGTGTCCCAAGACTGCCGGTCACCGGGCAGCGCGGGATCAATCGTGGTCTGGTAGCCCAGCAGGCGCAGCTGCTCAACCAACTGGCCCACGCCCGCGGTGTTGTCGCCGGCGCAGCAGATGAACACAGTGGGCACGGTCACTCCTCCGGACTGTCCGGCTCCTTGGGCTTGCCGGGACATTGGATCTGGTAGCCGACGCTTGGGTCTGATGAGATCCACTTCTTCCAGTGCTCCGGGCTCATGTTTGTGGCGATCTTTTCGCACAGGGAGTTCTGTGCGTTGAAGGGGAACGGCCAAATGTGCAGCGCCTCATCGTCGCCGGCGCTGACCAGTTCGTTTCCTTCTGGGCTGAACGCCACGGCGTAAACAGGGTCGGAGCCGGTCATGATCGGGACACCGCCTGCGAGCCCGGTCTGCGAGTCCCACAGGCGGACGGTTCCATCATCGCCTGCAGACACGATGTAGCGTCCATCCGGCGAATACGTGACCACGCGGACTTTGCCCACATGGCCGGTTACCTTTCCGACCTGTGTCAGGTCGTCGACATCCCATACGCGCACGGTGCCGTCCCAACCACCGGACGCGAGGCGATGGCCGTCGGGGCTGAACGCCAGGCTGTACACGGTCTCGGTGTGGCCGGTGAGTCGACCTTTGGGCGTGCCGGTGTGTGCATCCCACAACCGGATGGTGCTGTCGGTTCCTCCGGCTGCGATCAGCGCGCCGTTCGGGCTGAATGCCACGGTCTGGAGCGGGGGGCCGTGGCCGGTCAGGGCAGGCCCGATCGGGGCACCTGTCTGCGCGTCCCACATCTGGACGGTCCAGTTCCCCGCCTTGTCGTCGTCATCGGCGGAGACGATGCGCTGCCCGTCGCGGCTGTAGGCCACCGCCGCAACCGCCTGCGTGTGCGTGTCGATGGGGGGTTCCGCCAGTTTGCCGGTGGCTTCATCCCAGATATAGAGCTTGCCGTCCCAGCTGGCCGAGACAATACGGAGACCGTCGGGACTGAACGCCAGCCAGCCGACACCGGCGCCGTCCTGCATGTCGTGGACGAGCGGAGGGTCAGACCCGGGCTCCCACACCATGACGTGGTGGTCTTTGCTGCCCGATGCGATGAGAGCCGGGTTGACGGGGTCGAATGCGACGACGGTCACCCTGTCGTTGTGACCCTCAAGCGGGACAGCGTTGGCGATGTCCTTCCACACTTGGATTCCACCCGCGGTGCCGCAGGACAGAACGCCCAAGGTGCATGTTGTTTCATTTGGATCGCACCAGGGCGCGGGGTCGAACGCGACCGTTTGTACTCTGTCCCCGCGTCGTGTCGACGGAAGCTGTATCGAGTATCCGTAGGTCGGTCCGCTGCTGGCGTCCCACCACCGGATGGTGCCGTCTTCGCTTCCCGACATCAGAGTGCCGCCCTTGGGGCTGAACGCGACGGCACTGACCGGCGCGGTGTGGGACCGGCGGTTCTTGTAGGTTAGTACCGCACCCATCGGCCGTGGGGTGTCCACCCCGTCCCATATCCAGACCGACTTGTCATGGCTGCCCGAAGCGAGCCGATGACCGTCCGGGCTGAACGCAACGGACGTGATCGTGTCGGATTGACCGAGCAACGCATCCCCCACGCTGGCGCCGGTGTCGACGTTCCACAGCTTGATGGTGCGATCGCGGCTGCCCGACGCGAGCAGCGGACCCATCGGGCTGAACGCGACACTGAACACGGCATCGCCATGCTTCAGCGGCGGCAGGCTGGGCTGAAGTGTTTGCGGATCCCAGAGCTGAACGGTCCCGTCGTCGTCCCCGGTGGCGAGGTGTTTCCCGTCGGGGCTGTCGGCGAACGACAAAATTCCCGGGTTGTGATCCGATGGGTCGGGATTCGGGGAGCACACCGACCCTGCCGTGGTCATGCACCTGATTTGCTGATCGCTGTCGACGTCCCATAGCCGCAGTTCGCCGTCGCTGCTGGATGACACGAGGCGCCGTCCGTCGAGGCTGAACGCCACACCGGTGATCTTGCTGCGGTGGCCGCTAAGCGGTTTGCCGATCTGCGCGCCGGTGCGGGCGTCCCAAATCCGCACCAAATGGTCGAAACCACCAGACGCGATGCGCTGACCATCGGCGCTCCAGACCGCGGTTGAGGTGAGTCCGGGGGAAATCAGTTTCGAGGCCCAAGAGAGCTTTGCCGCGGCTTCGACCACTTCAACACCGCTGGTTGAGGGCGAAAGCGCAGCGGCGGCAACCATTTCCTGGATCGCCTGCACGTCACCGCCGGGTCGGTCGTGGTTGAGGATGAAAAGCGCATCCGCGCCCGCGGCTTCGACGCTGGCACGCTTAAGTTCCATTTGAGCCTGGTTCTGCTCCCGTTGGGCCTCGTTCCACTTAACGACCGCGACGATGGCAGCGACGACGGCGAGGACTGCGATGACCACGGTGCCCACGAGGACGCGGCGAAGGATGGTGGCGCGGCGCTGTTCGGCTTGGCGTGCCTCCTGAGTTCGCCTATGCGCGCTTCCGCCTTGGTCTGGCTGTCGGCGACAAATTTGCGGACATCGTCTGGGACGTCTTTAGGGTGCTTGCGGATCCAGTCCCGGGCTTCGGCGATGCGTGCCTCCGGCAAATCATCGCCGGTGGTCATCCAGTCTTGGACCCGTTTACGCCACCGTAGAAACTCACGGTGTTCATCAATCAAGACCCGGAGGCGTTGCCAGGAGTAGATCAGCGATTCGTGCGCTAACTCGGCATACGGCCCGCCACCACCTGTTGGGTCAGTGTCGATAATGACAAGGTCGCCGAGACGGTTGAGCACCTCCCACTCGGGCTCAGAGACCTCCGATTCGAAGAGTCGTTGCCTGGTGAATCGTATTTCGCTACCCGCGCCGACCTCGCGGACCAGCCGCAGCAAAACGTGGTCGAGTACCTCGGCTGCGGTGTCACCGAGCTGGGCGGTCTCTTGCTTGGCAAACTGATCAAGCGCGCCGCGTACACCGCCCATCGCGTGATAGCCCGAGAACGTAATTGTGTTGCGCTGCTGCGTTTCCCACAGCTGGGTCAGCGTGAACTCCAGCACCGGTAGGGAGCCGCCGGCGGCGTCCTGGACGATTTGGTCAACCAGACCGTCCTCGAAGCTCACACCGCGCGCAGCCGCGGGCTTTTGCACAACATCGCGGATCTGGTCCTCAGCTAACGGCGAGAGCAGGTAAAGGCGCTCGTTGAGACGGGCGGCAAAGCCCGGAATGGCCTGAAGCGCGGACTGGAAATCAGCGCGCAAAGTCAGCACGATCCGGCCGGCGTCATCGGCGGTCTCCGGCGGAGGAATCAGCAGGTCGAGCAGCTCTTGGTCGGGGGTTTGCCCGCTGGTGAGCAGCTCCTCGAATTGGTCAACGACGAGAATCAGCTCGCGGTTGTCGCTGCGCGCCATCCTGAAGTGTTCTCCGAGTCCGTCTTTGTGGAGCCGGTCGACTTCGCGCCGAATGTCGTCTGGACTCGGCTCGGAGCCGGCCGCGTGTTGTACGCGCAGCAGGCCTCTCGCCAGCCGCAGCCACGGGTCCAGGCCGGGACGAATGACGACCTTTGACCACTTTGAATCACTGAGTGCGGGCAGCAGACCGCTCTGGACCAGGGATGACTTACCGACACCTGACGGGCCGACCACTATGACCACCGGCTGCGCCGTCACCCGCCGGGCCAGTTCTTGGATTTCGGTATCTCGGCCGAAGAAGACCGACCTGTCATCGGCCGTGAATGGCTCAAGACCACGATACGGGTTGGGCGGTATGAGCAGATAGCCGAAGGGCTCTTCCCACGCCTCGGCGATCGCCTGCGGACTTATGAGATAGCCGTCTCGCGCCGGTCCGGCGGCAAATGGAGCCGACTGCACGAGTCCGACCGCTTCTCCGGTCTCATCGTTGAAGGCCGGAGAGCCGCTGTACCCCGGCTGCGCCTTGACCGTCTGATCATGGCGGCTTTCGACCTGCAAAAGCCGACCATTTATCCCTTTGAAATCGAGGTCCACCCACATGCCACCGGGTCGCCGCGGCTCATCGGGGTAACCAAATACCCTCAGGGCAGCGCCCGCCGGCAGCGCACTCGTTGAAAACCTGCCCGGCCTGGCTGCGCTGGGCGCATCCTCGGTGAGCTGTAAACCGGCGACGTCGCCACCCGACGCCCCAGTCTTGGGCGGCGGCGTCCAGCTGACCACCGTTGCACTGCGCACCGGAGCACCATCGAGGTGGCAGAATTCGATCAGGATCCATTCATCGTTAGATGGTCGCTCTTGACAACGCAGATTACGGTGCAGCGCGTCACTGACCACGTGGGCGCACGTCACGACCGAGCGTTCCCCCACCAGCAAGCCGAAGCCCATGACGAGCCGCCCGGTGGGCCCGCCCCGCACACACACAACAGCCGGCTGGTATTGCTCAGTGCTCAAGGAGAATCACCTCGCCTACACCGGTCCGCATGACATCGTGATCGTCATATTCACTTCCGCCGTCCCTTTCGCGATAATGAGCTCCGTCTCGCCGCCGAACTTCAAATCAAATTCCACGCTGAAGTGCTCTGGTGCGGCAGCCACCAACGTGTCTTTAACGGTTCTCAGTAGCGGCTCAAGCCGCTCGAGAGACTCCGTGAGCGACTCAGTGGCTTTTGCCACCGCTTTGCCCGGCTCGGCAGCGGCAAGTGTCAGACCTCCAGCAATTTCATTGTGGTCGGCCTCCACGAGGACGCTAGTTCCGTCAGGTCCTTCGCCAAGCGGTAATTCCAGCAGCACTGCCACCTGAAAATCCTCCCATTACGAAACGGGTTTACGAGCGCTAATACCGCACTTCTCTGAGAGCTTGAGCCAGCAGCACCACATCCATTCGGACGATCGCCGTAACGGGTGAGGTGCGCGTCGTGGATCTGGTGTATCGCCTGATCGCGAGACTTGGCCACGAATCGCGTTGTCCGAGATAGCCGACTTCGACGAGCCCGCCGGTGAGGAGCGAGCGGATCGTGTGCAGAGTTTCCTTATGTACCTTGTGCCGGGGCGTGCGTGTCGTGGCCCCGTTGATGAGGTTTGTGAGCGAGCCGGCTTTGCAGCGCCTTCAGCGCAGCTCACCGGCCGGAAGGTCGACCCACGGGCCCAGCCGCGCGGGAACCTCGGCGGCGCCAGCGCGCAGCTCGGAGGCCTCCGACCGGCCTCCGCGATGTGTTGCCCAGCTGTCGGCGACATGACCGGCCAGCCGAGCATCAGTTTCCGAGGCACGCTCCAGGCGCCCGGTGACCGCGGCGACCATGTCGCGGTGCGCCGAGGCGATCGCACCCGACCACCCGGCGCTGCGTGCAGCAATCCCGCCGCTGGCCTCGGCCGCCTCCCCGATCCGGTCGGCTGGCTCAGAAGCAGGCGCATCCAGTGTGACCAACGAAGACGTGACCGCGCCGCAGTCCGCGATCCTTCTTGTTCCGCGCAGCGATTCCGCTACATAGATCGAAGGGAAGTCCGCATATACTGAATAGGTCACCGTGACGGTTCTGGCGGGTTGAGTTCGACGGACCACGTTGCGCGCCAGCATCTTCCGGATGCTTCATCGATAAGATAGCGTCAATATCCATGAAAGGTGGGACCGCTAGAGGCTCCCTCGCGGTAGCACCCAATGGTGCTCGAACGTCAATACTGTTGCGGCGGTTTCGAAGTCAGCGTCGTAGTGGACGACGGTGAGCTTATTGGCGGCAGCCAGCGTCGCGGTCAGCAGGTCCGCCATGCCGACGGCTCGATGCTGACCCGTTGTTGCTAGGGCCCGCTGGGCACCCAGTGCGGTCTGCCAATGGTCGTCATTGGTCGGCAGGTACTCGTAGGCGGCGCGGCGGTCGGCCCAGAGCTGCTCGTATTCGGCCGGCCCGCGGGCACTGTAGAGTGCTTCGGCATCCAGCGATGCTGTTGTCGCGACGACACCGCCTTCGATAAGCGGTCGCAGGCGCTCCGATACCTCTGGGTGGCGCATCCTGGCGGCGGCGCTGGTATCGATTAGGAAACGGGCGATCAGCGCCACACTTCCCCGCGCTCGCCCGGATTGGCCATGGCCTCAAGGCCCCCTTGCTCGAGCCAATCGATCTGGCGTGCCCGGGCGGACCTGGCTGCCGCTTGCTGCAGCGCAATTCGCACAGTGTCCGAGACACCGGTGGTCCTAAGTTCTCGCTGCGCCGCCGCCAGGAGCTCATCGTCTAGGTCGATCAATCTCTTGGGCATGCCGTCCCCCGGAGAGAGTATATACGGATTTCCTAGCTAGTATATACCCGGCGGGTTGTGAGCGGCGACACGCCGCAGTGTCCCTCCGGTCGACTAGGTGAAAGCCGCTTGATACGCCTCGGCGCCCGGAACCCGCTGGTTGCTCCCTACCACTTCGACCAGGGGCCATGATATGCGTCTCGGTAGGAAAACCATAGTCCAGTTGGCGGTTTTCGCGGCGATCGCCGTGATCGCGATCGGAATCGCGGTCGTTAGCTACATGCAGATACCGACCGTGTTCCTCGGCGTCGGTCGCCACCGACGGCGCCACTGCCTACCCGGGAGTTGCCGTCGTGCCGGATGGCATTCTTTTGGCGGCAGCGAGGGTGGTGACGTCGCCAGCGCCAGCGGTGCCGGCAGCACGGCCGACGCTGCGCTCGGCATGGATTCCGCCAAGGCCAGCGACGGCGGCACGGCCGACTCGGGCTTGTACTACGACTCCTCAGTTCCGGAGACCGATGGTGGTGGTATCGGCGACTCGGCCACCGCCACCGGTGCCGGTAGCACGGCTGCAGCCGGTTTCGGCAACTACGACAGTGCCGACGTCTTCGGCACCGACAGCACGGCGCTGGCCGAGGGCATTACTTCCACTACCGATACCACCGGCAATTACGACATCGCCGATGCATTCGGCAACGACATCACCGCGAACGCCACCGGCGGCAGTTTCCTTTTGACAACGGCTCGTTGGCGTTCGGCCTCGCCGCAGCCGGCGCCGCAGCAGCCGCGCCGGCTGACGCCCTCGGGCTCAGTGCATTGGGATTGGAAGGCTTAGCGCCAGGGCTGGACAGTCTGCTAGCCCTGTTCTGATGCCGTAATGGCGCGCCGGAACCGAAGCGGTAGCAAACTTTAATTCGGTTGTGACCTGCTGGCGTTCTCGGTTAGGGGGTAACAGCAGCTAGGCTACGTGGCGATGGTTCCGCTTTGGTTTACGCTCTCCGCGCTGTGCTTTGTCGGCGCGGCGGTGTTGCTATACGTCGACATCGATCGTCGGCGCGGGCGGGGCCGTCGTCGCAAGTCGTGGGCACGTTCGCACGGATTCGACTACGAGCAGGAATCCACTGAAATCCTCAAGCGCTGGAAGCGCGGGGTGATGTCGACCGTGGGCAGCAATATCCCGGCGCGCAACGTCGTGTTGGGTCAGATCCGCGGCGAGGCGGTGTTCATCTTCGATCTCGAGGAAGTCGCCACCGTGATCGCGCTGCACCGCAAGGTGGGCACCAACGTCGTCGTCGACGTGCGGCTCAAAGGTCTCAAAGAGCCTCGCGAGAACGACATTTGGCTGCTGGGCGCGATCGGACCGCGGATGGTGTACTCCACGAATCTGGACGCCGCCCGACGGGCCTGCGACCGGCGCATGGTCACCTTTGCGCACACCGCGCCCGACTGCGCCGAGATCATGTGGAACGAACAGAACTGGACGCTGGTCAGCATGCCGATCGGCAGTACCCGTGCCCAGTGGGACGAGGGCTTGCGGACGGTGCGCCAATTCAACGATCTGCTGCGGGTGTTACCGCCGGTGCCACAGCAGACCTCGGCGCCGCAATCGACTGCACGCCGTAACGCCTCACCCAGCCGTCCGCTCGCCCCGGCCGGCCGCGGCGAGTCGCCGCCGCGGCACTCAGAAGCCCTTCCCCGTGAAGGCGGGGCAGCGGCCCGCGGCTCCGCGGGGTCGCCGCCCCCGGTGCGGCAGGAGCCAACCCGCCGCGCACCGGCCATCGAGCCCGGCGGACCAGTGCGGCGTCCGCCGTCTGGCCGCAACGGCCACCAGGCCACCCACTACCAGCGCTGATTACCTCATATCCTCCCTGTGCTTGGGGATTGGCGGCTTCGCTACGCTGGCGGTCATGCCGCGCCCCGTCGCTTTGATCACCGGCCCAACGTCGGGAATCGGAGCCGGTTTCGCGCGCCGCTATGCCGCCGACGGCTACGACTTGGTGCTGGTGTCCCGCGACGCCCATCGGCTCAACGAGCTCGCAGCCGAATTGCACGACGAAGCCGGGCGTGCCGTTGAAGTGCTGCCGGCCGACTTGGCCGAGTCGACCGACCGCCGGCAAGGTCGCGGAGCGGTTGGCCGCCGGCGTCGACGTGTTGGTGAACAACGCCGGCTTCGGCACGTCCGGTGAATTCTGGACCGCCGATCCCGCGGTGCTGCAGTCGCAGTTGGACGTCAACGTCACCGCGGTGATGCAGCTGACCCGGGCCGCGCTGCCGGCGATGATCGACGCCGGTGGCGGCACCGTCGTCAACATCGCCAGCGTCGCGGGGCTGTTGTCCGGGCGGGGCTCGACCTACTCGGCGTCCAAGGCGTGGGTGGTGTCCTTCACCGAAGGCCTGGCCAGCGGCCTGAGGGGCACCGGTGTCGGCATACATGTGGTGTGCCCGGGCTACGTGCACACCGAATTTCATGAACGAGCCGGCATCGACATGACCTCACTGCCGTCGTTCATGTGGCTCGAGGTCGACGACGTGGTCCGGGAAAGCCTGGCCGATATCGCCCGCGGCAAAGTGGTCATCGTCACCGGGATGCAGTACAAGGCGATCACCACCGCAACCCGGATGGTGCCGCGAAACCTGGCGCGCGCCGCCACCAGAACGTTCGGCCGGGGCCGTGGCCGCACCTGACTTGAGCACCGCCGACCGCGACGAGTTGGCCGACCTGGTGCGCGGGCTGGCGGTGGTGCACGGCCGCGTCACGCTGTCGTCGGGCAAGGAAGCCGACTACTACGTCGACCTGCGCCGTGCGACCCTGCACCACCGGGCCGCGCCGCTGATCGGCCGGCTGATCCGCGAACTCACCGACGATTGGGAGTACGCAGCCGTCGGCGGCCTGACTCTGGGCGCCGATCCGGTCGCCACCGCCGTCATGCACGCACCCGGTCGCCCGATCGACGCTTTCGTCGTGCGAAAGTCAGTGAAAACCCATGGCATGCAACGCCTTATCGAGGGGCCTGATATTTCTGGCCGACGGGTGTTGGTGGTGGAGGACACCAGTACCACCGGCGCCTCGGCCATGACCGCGGTGCGCGCCGCGCGGGACGCCGGCGCACAGGTGGTGGGCGTGGCGACCGTGGTCGACCGGGCCACCGGCGCCGCCGAAGCCATCGAAGCCGAGGGCCTGCCGTACCGCAGCGTGTTGGGACTGGCGGATTTGGGGCTGGCCGGTGGCTGAGCCGGCGCTCGCGCGTTAGTCACCGTGCGGGCTCTCATCGCGATGGTCGCGACGCTGGCGGTGGCGTGCTGCGCGGCCTGCTCGGGTTCGGGTCACAACGACCGGGTCTACGGCGCGCAGACTGCCCGGCTGGGCGAATCGTTGGCGGTGCTGGGCTGGAACACGTCGATTTCCAACCTGCGCTGGCAGGACAACTACGTCCTGGTCGACGTCGATGCGGCCCCGACCGATCCCGCCAAAGCCCACGCCGATCCCCGCGACATCCGGTTCGGCCTCGACGGCGCGCTCGCACACCCCATGGAGACCACTGGCATCGGCAGCTGCGACAACGTGAAAAATGTTGTCATCCAGTCGCTTTCCGCGTCTGGAGGCAAACGGCTCACCGGCACGGTGTGCCTGGGCCCGATGCCGGACCGCAGCGCCGTGCGCGGGGTGTACCTCTACTCGCCCCGCGACCGCATCGCCGACACCACCGCGGCCTACCCGGCGGCGTTCCCGGTCGGGGTGCTGCCGACCAAGGAGAACGACACCGGCCTGGTGGTCAAGACCACTGGCGTGGCCGCGTGGCGGACCGACGGCACCCAGCTGACCCAGGCCTCGCTCGGCGACCCGGCTGCATTCACCGGCAGCGGGTACATGCTGCTCGGGCTGGACGCCGAGACGATCGCGGCGAAGTACCGCGACGACTCGGCGGCTCGCGGCGGCCCGATGATGTTGCTCGCCGCCCCCACGCTGCCCGCCCCCGGGCTCAGCCCGGCCTGTTCGGCCTACGGGTCGTCGGTGCTGATCCTGCCGGAAGCATCCCTGGACGCCGTGCACGTCAACGCGTCGCTGTGCACCCAGGGCGACATCAACCAGGCGCTGCTATACGCGACCATTTCGGTCGTGGGAACTCACGCCGCCGTCTGGACCACGCGATGACTGATTCGCCCCACTCTCCCCCGCAAGCGGGAGGTACCCCCACCTCGGGCCGTTCCGGCCCGCATCGTCGCGAGGCGATGACGGAACCGGGTCCGACCGAATGGGGTGTTCCGGCAAGCGGTGTCGGCCCCTGGGTCGGGCCGCCGCCGGACGACCCGCGATACGACCCGGCGCTGCTGCGCGACGGCGATACTCGCAACGTCGTCGACGCCTACCGGTACTGGACGCGTGAGGCGATCGTCGCCGACATCGACAAGCGGCGACACCCATTGCATGTGGCGATCGAAAACTTCGGCCACGACGCCAATATCGGTGGGGTGGTGCGCACCGCCAACGCGTTCGCCGTCGACACCGTTCACATCGTCGGGCGCCGCCGCTGGAATCGCCGCGGCGCCATGGTCACCGACCGTTACCAACGGCTGTGCCATCACGACCGCGTCGCCGACCTGCTGAGCTTCGCCGAGGCGGCGGGCCTGACGGTGGTCGCGGTCGACAACGTGCCCGGCGCGCGGCGGCTCGAGCAGACCACGCTGCCGCGGGATTGCCTGCTGCTGTTCGGCCAAGAAGGCCCCGGCATCAGCGACGACGCCCGCGCGGGCGCCGCGCTGACCGTCTCGATCGCCCACTTCGGGTCGACGCGCAGCATCAACGTCTCGGTCGCGGCGGGGATTGCGATGCACACCTGGATCAGTCAACACGGGGACATCGGAAGCGCTTGGTAAGAAGGGTGAGTAGGGCAGGATCAGCAGACATGGATCAGGTATGGCTCAACCGGGCGGTCAGCGCAGAAGCCGCCATCACCGGGCGGCATCTGAAACGGCTGTGGGGGTTGCCCGCTACCCAGCTCGGCGTCGTGGCCTGGCCGCCGGCCCGGCGCGACCGCTGGTTCGGCGGCTGGCACTACTGGTGGCAGGCGCACCTGCTGGACTGCCTGGTCGACGCGGAGCTGCGCGACCCGCAGCCGGAGCGGCGCATCAAGATCCAGCGGCAGATCCGCTCACACCGGTTGCGCAACAACGGATCCTGGGTCAACAGCTACTACGACGACATGGCATGGCTGGCGCTGGCCCTGGAGCGGGCTGCCCGGTTCGCCGGCGCGGAGCACAAACGCGCCCTGCAGAAGTTGAACGACCAACTCGTCAAAGCGTGGGTACCCGAGGACGGCGGCGGCATCCCGTGGCGCAAGCAAGACCAATTTTTCAACGCCCCGGCCAACGGCCCGGCGGGGATCTTCCTGAGCCGCTACGGCGACCGGCTGCGGCGCGCCCAGCAGATGGCCGACTGGATCGACGACACGCTGATCGACCCCGACACCCACCTGGTGTTCGACGGCATCAAGGCCGGTTCACTGGTCCGTGCGCAGTACACCTACTGCCAGGGCGTGGTGCTCGGCCTGGAGACCGAGCTGGCCGCACGCACCGGTGACGCCAGCGAGCGGCATGCCGCCAGGGTGCATCGCCTGGTCGCCGCCGTCGACGAGCACATGGCGCCGGGCGGCGTGCTGCGGGGCGCCGGCGGTGGCGACGGCGGGCTGTTCTCCGGGGTCACTGCTCGCTACCTGGCTTTGGTCGCCACGACGTTGCCGGGGGAGTCCGCCGCCGACGCTGCGGCCCGCGAAACGGCCCGCGAAATCGTGCTGGCCTCGGCACAATCGGCGTGGGACAACCGGCAGTCGGTGCAAGGGCTGCCGTTGTTCGGTCCGTTCTGGGATCGCCCCGCGGAGCTGCCCGCCGTCGGCGGCCAGCAGGCCGAGTTCGTCGCGGGCGCGGTCACCGAGTCGGAGATTCCCGAGCGCGATCTGTCAGTGCAACTATCCGGTTGGATGCTGATGGAGGCCGCGCATGCAGTGACCAACGATGAGAGGACCCGTGATGAGTAAAGTCCATCCCGACGCCGCGTCGGCGCTGCACGGCCTGCTGAAGGACGGCATGACGATCGCCGCCGGCGGGTTCGGCCTCTGCGGCATCCCGGAGAACCTGATCCAGGCTCTGGTGGATAGCGGCGTCAAAGACCTCACCATTGTCGGAAACAACGCCGGCGTAGACGATTTCGGCATGGGGCTGCTGCTGAAGGCGCGGCAGGTGAAAAAGGTCATCGCGTCTTACGTCGGCGAGAACAAGGAGTTCGAGCGCCAGGTGCTGGCCGGAGAGCTGGACCTTGTCCTGACGCCGCAGGGCACGCTCGCCGAGAAGTTACGCGCCGGCGGGGCAGGCATTCCCGGCTTCTACACCCGCACTGCCTACGGCACCAATCTTGGCGAAGGCAAAGACACCAGGGTCTTCGACGGCACCGAATACGTTCTGGAAGAAGGCATCCGCGCCGACCTGGCGCTGGTCAAGGCGTGGAAGGGGGACGCCGCGGGCAATCTGGTCTACCGCAAGACGGCGCGCAACTTCAACCCGATGATCGCCACCTGCGGCGCGGTGACCGTGGCCGAGGTGGAGGAACTGGTCGAGGTCGGCGAGCTGGACCCCGACCTGATCCACACCTCGGGTATCTACGTGGACCGCATCATCGAGGGCACCAACTACGAGAAGCGCATCGAGTTCCGCACCACCAGCGGCGGTGCGGCATTGAAGAACGACAGCCCGATTCGCGAGCGGATGGCCCAGCGCGCCGCCCAGGAACTGCGCGACGGCTACTACGTGAACCTGGGCATCGGCATTCCGACGTTGGTGGCCAACTTCATTCCCGACGACATCAGCGTGACGCTGCAGTCGGAGAACGGCCTGCTGGGCATCGGCTCCTACCCGACCGAAGACGGCGTCGACCCCGATCTCGTCAACGCCGGCAAGCAGACCGTCACCAGCCTTCCCGGGTCAAGCTTTTTCAGCAGCGCCGACTCGTTTGCGATGATCCGCGGCGGCCACATCGACCTGTCCATCCTGGGCGGCCTGGAGGTTGCCGAGAACGGCGACCTGGCCAACTGGATGGTGCCGGGCAAGATGGTCAAAGGGCCCGGCGGCGCAATGGATTTGGTGTCGGGCGTCAAGCGAGTGATCGTCGTCATGGATCACACCGCGAAAGACGGCACCCCGAAAATCCTCAAGCAGTGCACGCTGCCCATCACCGGCAAGGGCGTGGTGAGCATGATCATCACCGACCTGTGCGTCTTCGACGTCGACCCGGAACACGGACTCACGCTGACCGAATTACACCCCGGGGTGAGTGTCGCCGACGTCCGCGCCAAGACCGGCTGCGACTTCAAGGTCGCCGTCTGAGGCGTCGGGCGCAGGGGCGGGTTTCCACTGTGCACCTAGGGCTTTCACCGTGCGCTCAGGGCGACGACACGCCGAGCATCGCCGCCGTGAGTGCACACTCGATGCCTTGGACGCACACTCGAGCTACTCAGCGATGGGCAGTCGTTCGGGCTCTTGGTCGGGCTCGCGGCGGCGCTTGCGGTAGGCGCGTCCCGCCGAGATGAAGGCCGGCAGCATCGACACGAACAAGATCACCAGGACGATCTTCTCCAGATTCTGGTGGATGAACGGCACGTTGCCCAGGAAGTAGCCGGCGAGCGTCGCACCGCCACCCCAGAGCACGCCGCCCACGATGTCGAACGCCAGGTACACCGGATAGCGCATGTATGACACCCCGGCGACCACCGGTGTGAAGGTCCGGATGAACGGCATGAATCGGGCCAGGATGATCGCTGCGGGCCCGTATTTCTCGAAGAACGCGTGCGACTCGGTCACATGGTGCTGCTTGAAGAAGCGCGAGTCTTCCCTCTTGAACAGCGCGGGTCCGATCCGGCGCCCGATGAAATACCCCATCTGGTCGCCGAGCACCGCGACCAGCGCCACGCATGGCGCCAGCACCCAGATGTTGAGTGTGCCGTGGGCCGCCAGCAGCCCACCGGTGAACAGCAGCGACTCGCCGGGCAGCAGCGGGAACAGCAGCCCTGTCTCGACGAAGACGATGACCAGGATCGTCGGCAGCACGGCCGACGCGAACAAGCCCTGAGGACCGATCCAGTACATCGGGTCGAGGATGTTCGGCATGGCCACTACGGCGATACTCACGGTGTTCCAAGATACCGGCGAAATTCAACTGCTCCTTAACAGGCGTAGGTTGCGGGGCCAGCCGGGCTGTGAACGAGAATCTGTTGTTGGATACTGATGGCACTCTTCAGGAAGGAAGTTTCATGCCCATCGCAACACCAGAGGTCTACGCCGAGATGCTGCGACGTGCCAAGGAAAACTCGTACGCCTTCCCGGCCATCAACTGCACGTCCTCGGAGACGATCAACGCCGCTCTCAAAGGATTTGCCGACGCGGGCAGCGACGGCATCATCCAGTTCTCGACTGGGGGCGCGGAGTTCGCCTCGGGCCTGGGCATCAAGGACATGGTGACCGGCGCGGTGGCGCTGGCGAAGTTCGTCCGCGTCGTCGCGGACAAGTACCCGATCAACGTGGCTCTGCACACCGATCACTGCCCCAAGGACAAGCTGGACACCTACGTCCGTCCGTTGCTGGAGATCTCGGCCAGGCGGGTCGCCGCGGGCAAGAACCCGCTGTTCCAGTCGCACATGTGGGACGGTTCCGCGGTGCCGATCGACGAGAACCTGAAGATCGCGCAGGAGCTGCTCAAGGAGGCCGCGGCCGCCAAGATCATCCTCGAGGTCGAGATCGGCGTGGTGGGCGGCGAGGAGGACGGCGTCGTCGGCGCGATCGACGACAAGCTGTACACCACGCCGGACGACTTCGAGAAGACCATCGACGCGCTGGGCCACGGCGAGCACGGCCACTACCTGCTGGCCGCGACGTTCGGCAACGTGCACGGCGTCTACAAGCCCGGCAACGTCAAGCTGCGCCCCGACATCCTGGCCCAGGGTCAGAAAGTGGCGGCGGCCAAGCTCGGGCTGCCCGACGCTGATGGTCAAGCGAAGCCCTTCGACTTCGTGTTCCACGGCGGTTCGGGTTCGGCGAAGTCGGAGATCGAAGAGGCGCTGGGCTACGGCGTGGTGAAGATGAACGTCGACACCGACACCCAGTACGCGTTCACCCGCCCCCTCGCCGGTCACATGTTCAGCAATTACGACGGCGTACTCAAGGTCGACGGCGACGTGGGCAACAAGAAGGTGTACGACCCGCGCAGCTACCTCAAGAAGGCCGAAGCGGGTATGAGCGAGCGGGTCATCGAGGCGTGTAACGACCTGCACTGCGCCGGCAAGTCGATCACCGCGGGGTAATGCGCCCGGCGCGGCGTCAACCCGTGCTGGCCTCGCAAATCTTCCACGTGTCGTCGCGGTACTGCAGGTCGAAGCTGCGGGTCGAGCGAACCTGCGGGGCGTAGGCCATGAACGCGGTCACGTTGGCCTCGGCGTGGTTTCCGTTGACGACCACCTGGTCGATGTTGGCGACCACCGGATACTGTTTGGCCGCCGCGACCCGACGGTAGGTGTCAGTCCATTCCCGCTCGTCGTAGTTGACGTAGTCGTCGCGCATGGTGCCGCAGGTGATCCCGCGCAGCGTGGCCAGGTCGCCGTTCTGTACCGCGACATCGAAGCTCTGGATCGTGCTGCGGACCTGGTCTTCCTGTGAGGCGTTCGGTTTTTTATTGCTTCGGGTCAGCAGCACCGTGCCCAGCACCGCGACGGCCGCCAGCGCCAGGATGATCAGTATCAACGCCAGCACCCATCCCCAGCTGCGTTGGGTCGACGGTCGCAGCTTGGCGCCCAGCCGGGGCGGAATCAGTTGCGGCAACGCGGTTCTCGGCCGTGCTCCGGTCGCCCCCGACGGCGGATGTCCGGTGTCGAAGACCTCGGTGGCGGGATCGGTGGCGGCGTTGATAACCGCCGTCTCTTTGGCGTCGAACCCGGGGGCAGTGAACCGACGCTCACCCCGCGGAGTCCGCGGTTTGGGCGCCCGCGGCTCGTCCTCGGACGTGGCCATCACCTCGGTCGCCGGGTCGGTCCGGTAGCTCTCGGTCGGGTTGTCGTCGGGACTGGCGACGTCTTCGGTGGTATCAGCGTCGGATTCCGCCGGGTCGGTCCCGGCACCTCGATCGACGTCGTCCGGATCGAACCCCGGCGCACTCGACTTGTGGTCGCGGTCAGGCCCTGAGGGATTCGGCATAAGCGCTGCTGTCCTCTTCGCTATCGAAATACGTATTGCAGCCTAGCGACTCGGCACCGGGTTTGGTGCGGCGGCGTCGCCCGGCACAATAGCCCCATGACGCCCACGCGTGATCTTCTTGGACCGGATCCGATCTTGTTACCCGGCGATCCCGAGGCCGAGGCCGCACTGCTGGCCGACGAGAACCCGGCCGTCGTCGCCGCCGCACATCCTTCGGCCTCGGTGGCCTGGGCAGCGCTGGCCGAAGAAGCGCTCGCCGAGGACAAGGCCGTCACCGCCTACGCGTATGCCCGCACCGGCTACCACCGCGGCCTGGACCAGCTGCGGCGGAACGGCTGGAAGGGGTTCGGGCCCGTGCCGTATTCGCACGAGCCCAATCGCGGTTTCCTAAGGTGCGTGGCCGCGCTGGCCCGGGCGGCCGACGACATCGGCGAAACCGACGAGCAGCTCCGATGCCTGGACCTGCTCGACGATTGCGACCCGGCGGCCCGCGCCGCACTCGGGCTGCCATAAGCCCGGCTAGAAGCCGGCCAAGCATTCACCCCCGCCCGGCGGCTCCACCTGGATGGTGGCGTGGCCCAATCCGTGCTCGGCAAGAATCGCCTTGGCCGCACCGAGCACCCGCGCCGAATCGCCGGCGCTGGCCAGGTGTGCGGTCACCATGTCCTTGCCCGGCACCAGCGTCCAGACGTGCAGATCGTGCACGTCGGTCACGCCGTCGACGGCGCCCAATGCCGAACGCAGTTTTTCCACATCGATGTGGCTGGGCGAGGCTTCCGACAGGATGCGCAATGCGCCGGTGGCCAGCGACAACGCCCGGGGCAGCACCCACAGCGCGACGAGCACGGCGACCACCACGTCGGCGTAGGGCCAATGCGTGGTGATCGTGACCACACCGGCGACGAGCACGCCGATGCTGCCGACCGTGTCGGCG
Source organism: uncultured Actinomycetota bacterium (assembly GCA_963791535.1). GTDB lineage: Bacteria > Actinomycetota > Actinomycetes > Mycobacteriales > Mycobacteriaceae > Mycobacterium. The sequence continues at coordinate 115,594 of CAWBSW010000027.1, forward strand.
ATGACCTCCATGTAGGCACCCTTGACGGCCAGGCTCTGCGTCGAGTGTGAGCGCAACAGCAGCGCGACCACCGCATTGGTGGCCAGCCCCGCCAGCGCCACCACGATCATCGGAATCCCCGGTACTTCCGGCGCATGGCCGATCCGGCTGATCGCTTCGCGGAGGATGATCGTCGCCACCCCGATCAGCAGAACGGCGTTGGCCACCGCGGTGAACACCTCGGCACGGTGCCAGCCGTAGGTGCGGCCCGGAGACGAGCTGCCGCGCTGGGCGAGCACCAGGGCGCACAGCCCCATGAATGTGGCCGCCACGTCGGTCAGGATGTGGCCCGCGTCGGCCAGCAGAGCCATCGAGCCGATCATCAGCGCGGTGGTCAGCTCGACGACGAAGAACCCGCCCAACAGCGCCGTGGCAGCAATCATCTTCGGCACGGGTGTGTCGCTGCTGGTGTGCTCGTGGCCGGCGCCCATGCGGGTAAATATATGCATGAAAGCGCATATATAGCAATGCTGGAAGCGCTAGTCGCAGCGTCGCGTCAGAACCACGCGTGCCAGAACCGGGTCAGCTCCATGCCGGCGAGCGCCCAGTTGCTGGGCACGCCGGACAGTTCGTAGAACCAGAAGACCAACCCGAAGAACCACTGGTTCAGCGGCGGTGCAATGAAGATCACCAGCAGAATGAGCCAGCCGAACGGCTTGAACTGATCCAGCGCCCGCTGGGTCTCCGGACTCAAATGCGGCTCCAGCGCGGAGTAGCCGTCCAGGCCGGGGATCGGCAGCAGGTTCAGCAGTACCGCGGTGACCTGCAGGAAGCCCAGGAAGGCCACGCCGGCCCACAGCACCGGGTGGGCCGGGTCGAAACCCAACCGGGTTGTCGCCAGCAACAGCACCGCGAGCAGCAAGTTGGCCGCCGGCCCGGCCACGCTCACCAGCGTGCGCTGCGTAGCGGTCATGAACGACGTCCGCAGATAGACCGCGGCGCCGGGCAGGCCGATGCCGCCCAGCGCGATGAACAACATCGGCAGACCCAGCGACAGCATCGGATTGCTGTAGCGCCGCGGATCCAGGCTCAGATAACCCCGCACCGCGATGTCACGATCGCCGAATCGCCACGCGGTGAGCGCGTGACCGAACTCGTGCAGACACAACGACACGGTCCAGCCGGCGATCACGAAGATGAACACCGCGGCATAGGCCAGCGCGCCCAGGTTGGCGCCGTCCCACCAAGCCAGCACCCCGCCGAACACCGTTACGCCGACGATGGCCAGAAAGATCGGGCTGGGCCGCACCGACTGGTGCAAGTCACGGCTGTTCACGTCACGAAACTACCGGACCAGTAACCAACCCTCGGTGTTGCGATACATCGTCGACCGGCGCGTTGCCCGGGGCGCCGGCACACCGTCGCGGACCACGGCCGCACCGGTGGTGCCCAGCTGCGCGGCCCGCCCGGCCAGCCACCGGCGTGACTGGCCGCCCCACACCCGCGCCCGCAGGCCCGGCAGGGTGGCCGTCGGCTCGATCCGCACACCGGCAACCTCGCCGTCGAAGAGCACGGCATCATCGACGACAGCCTCGCCGTGCAGCACCTGCGCGTCGTCGGCCGGTCGCCAGTGTGCTGCTCCCACGATCGCCGTTCCGGTCTCGTCGCGGATCAACGGCACCCGCCCAGCCGATCCGCGCCGCGCCCGGCGGGCCGCTCGGCGACCCGCCGCCACCCGGTAAACCCGGGTGGCGGCGGTGCGCCGCCGCGGCGCATAGCCGACCTCGACGTCGAGTCGCCCGGTTCGCAGCAGCCGGGTGAGCACCGTCGCCAGGTCGGCGTCGACCCCGACCACCACCACCCGTCGCATTCCGGCGATCGCGGCGTCCACGTCGCCGGGCTCGTCGATGTGTAGCGCCGACAGCCCGGTCAGCGGGCGCGGCACAGCTGCTTCGCCGAACATCAGCACGGCGATGTCGGCCCGCATTGTCACCGGGCGGTTTATTTGTCCGCCTCCTCCCGCGCCTTTCGGCGCGTATCGTCGCCGGACGGGCCTGCTCGCAAACAGCTGAGCTGGGTCTGATTGCCCTGCTCCTCAGCGGGTCCTGCGGTACCCGCATCGTCGCACGGCTAATGTGGGTCACCGGCTGGACCACAATAAGCAGGAGAAACGCCATGCCGGCAATCGTCCTGATCGGCGCCCAATGGGGCGACGAGGGCAAAGGCAAGGCCACCGACTTACTCGGTGGCCGCGCGCAGTGGGTGGTGCGCTATCAGGGCGGCAACAACGCCGGACACACCGTCGTGCTGCCCACCGGTGAGAACTTCGCCCTGCACCTCATCCCGTCGGGTGTGCTCACGCCCGACGTCACCAACGTCATCGGCAACGGCGTGGTGGTCGATCCCGGCGTACTGCTCGATGAGCTGAAGGGCCTCGAGGACCGCGGCGTCGACACCTCGAAGCTGCTGATCTCCGCCGACGCGCACCTGCTGATGCCCTACCACGTGGCCATCGACAAGGTGACCGAGCGCTACATGGGCAGCAAGAAGATCGGCACCACCGGCCGCGGCATCGGGCCGTGCTACCAGGACAAGATCGCCCGCATCGGGATCCGGGTCGCCGACGTGCTCGACCCGGAGGTGCTCACCCACAAGGTCGAAGCCGCACTCGAACTGAAAAACCAGATCTTGGTCAAGATCTACAACCGCAAGGCGCTGGAGCCGGCGCACGTGGTCGAGGTCGTGCTCGAACAAGCCGAGGGCTTCCGGCACCGCATCGCCGACACCAGGCTGCTGCTCACCACCGCGCTGGAGGCCGGTGAGACAGTGCTGCTGGAAGGCTCGCAGGGCACTCTGCTCGACGTCGACCACGGCACGTATCCGTATGTGACGTCGTCGAATCCAACCGCCGGCGGTGCCGCGGTCGGTTCCGGCATCGGCCCGACCCGAATCACCACCGTGCTCGGAATCCTGAAGGCCTACACCACCCGGGTCGGCTCCGGGCCGTTCCCCACCGAATTGTTCGACGAGTACGGCGAATACCTGTCCAAGACCGGCGGTGAGTTCGGCGTCACCACCGGCCGCCGTCGTCGCTGCGGCTGGTTCGACGCCGTAATCGCCCGCTACGCCACCCGGGTCAACGGCATCACCGACTACTTCCTGACCAAGCTGGACGTGTTGTCCAGCCTGGAAACCGTTCCGGTGTGCGTCGGCTACACGGTCGACGGCAAGCGCACCCACGAGATGCCAATGACCCAAAGCGATCTGGGCCGCGCCGAGCCGATCTACGAAGAGCTGCCCGGCTGGTGGGAAGACATCTCCGACGCACGGACGTTCGACGACCTGCCCGCCAAAGCGCGGGACTATGTGCTGCGGCTGGAAGAGCTTGCCGGAGCACACGTTTCGTGTATCGGCGTCGGGCCGGGCCGCGATCAGACCATTGTTCGCCGCGACGTCCTGGCGGCCCGCCCGTGACCGAATCTTCGCAGAGCCCAGAAAAACTCGACCCCGATTACGATCATCACGGCGGCTTTCCGGAATACGGGGCCGCCAGCCCGGGGCCGGGTTTCGGCCGGTT
>CAWBSW010000028.1:0-31143 GCA_963791535.1 uncultured Actinomycetota bacterium
CGCCATGCCGGCAATCGTCCTGATCGGCGCCCAATGGGGCGACGAGGGCAAAGGCAAGGCCACCGACTTACTCGGTGGCCGCGCGCAGTGGGTGGTGCGCTATCAGGGTGGCAACAACGCCGGACACACCGTCGTGCTGCCCACCGGTGAGAACTTCGCCCTGCACCTGATCCCGTCGGGTGTGCTCACGCCCGACGTCACCAACGTCATCGGTAACGGCGTGGTGGTCGACCCCGGTGTACTGCTCGATGAGCTGAAGGGCCTCGAGGACCGCGGCGTCGACACCTCGAAGCTGCTGATCTCCGCCGACGCGCATCTGCTGATGCCCTACCACGTGGCCATCGACAAGGTGACCGAGCGCTACATGGGCAGCAAGAAGATCGGCACCACCGGCCGCGGCATCGGGCCGTGCTACCAGGACAAGATCGCCCGCATCGGGATCAGGGTCGCCGACGTGCTCGACCCGGAGGTGCTCACCCACAAGGTCGAAGCCGCGCTCGAACTCAAAAACCAGATCTTGGTCAAGATCTACAACCGCAAGGCGCTGGAGCCGGCGCACGTGGTCGAGGTCGTGCTCGAACAAGCCGAGGGCTTCCGGCACCGCATCGCCGACACCAGGCTGCTGCTCAACACCGCGCTGGAGGCCGGCGAGACCGTGTTGCTGGAAGGCTCGCAGGGCACTCTGCTCGACGTCGACCACGGCACGTATCCGTATGTGACGTCGTCGAATCCAACCGCCGGCGGTGCCGCGGTCGGTTCCGGCATCGGCCCGACCCGGATCACCACCGTGCTGGGAATCCTGAAGGCCTACACCACCCGGGTCGGCTCCGGCCCGTTCCCCACCGAATTGTTCGACGAGAACGGCGAATACCTGTCGAAGACCGGCGGTGAGTTCGGCGTCACCACCGGGCGCCGTCGTCGCTGCGGCTGGTTCGACGCGGTAATCGCCCGCTACGCCACCCGGGTCAACGGCATCACCGACTATTTCCTGACCAAGCTGGACGTGTTGTCCAGCCTGGAAACCGTTCCGGTGTGCGTCGGCTACACGGTCGACGGCAAGCGCACCCACGACATGCCAATGACCCAAAGCGATCTGGCCCGCGCCGAGCCGATCTACGAAGAGCTGCCCGGGTGGTGGGAAGACATCTCCGACGCCACGGACCTTCGACGATCTGCCGGCCAAGGCGCGTGACTACGTGCTGCGGCTGGAAGAGCTTGCCGGAGCACATGTTTCGTGTATCGGCGTCGGGCCGGGTCGTGACCAGACCATTGTTCGCCGCGACGTCCTGGCGGCCCGCCCGTGACCGAATCTTCGCAGAGCCCAGAACAACTCGACCCCGATTACGATCATCACGGCGGCTTTCCGGAATACGGGGCCGCCAGCCCGGGGCCGGGTTTCGGCCGGTTCGTCAATGCCATGCGACGGTTGCAGGATCTGGCGGTGTCCGCGGACCCCGGCGACGACGTCTGGGAGGACGCCGCCGACCGCGCCGAGGCGCTATCCGCGGTGCTCGCGCCGTTTCACGCTCCCGAAGGCCAGGGCCCGGCCGGCCGATCGCCGCAACTGCCGGGAATGGGCAGCCTGCTGCTGCCGCCATGGACGATGAGCAGATTCGACCCCGACGGAGTCGAAATGCGGGGCCATTTCTGCCGGTTCCACGTGGGCGGCAACGGGGCGGTGCACGGCGGTGTGCTTCCGCTGTTGTTCGACCACGTCTTCGGGATGGTGGTGCACGCCGCCGGTCGGCCGATCAGCCGGACCGGCTTCCTGCACGTCGATTACCGCAAGATCACCCCGATCGACACCCCGTTGGTGGTCCGCGGGCACGTCGCGGCTACCGAGGGTCGCAAGGCGTTTGTCCGCGGTGAACTGGTCGACGGCGACACCCTGCTGGCCGAAGCCAATGGCCTGATGGTGCGGCTGTTGCCGGGCCAGCCGTAGACGGCTAGACGCGGCTCCAGGCCGTGATCATGGCCGGGGTCGTCGCCACCCCGCCGGCGGCGGCGACTTCTTCGCGCAACCGGGACAAAAGCGCGTCCGGGTCGGCGAATTCGCCGGGGCCGGCGTCTTACTTGCCCGGGGCAGCGCCCGGCCCGGGCGTGAGTTCCACATCCCTGGACGCCAGGCTGGCGCCGCAGTCGGCGCAGTCGAGTTGCGGTGTGAGATGACCCCCGCAATTGCGGTGCAGCGGAATTACCGGCGGACCGTCCGGGGCCAAATAGCGATCGCCCCAGAACAGCAGGGACATCAACACCGGCCACAGGTCTCGACCCTGCTGGGTCAGGTGGTACTCGTAGCGATCGGGTCGCTGCTGGTAGCGGCGTCGCTCGAGCACGCCGGCTTCGGTCAACCGCGACAATCGATCGCTCAACACGTTGTGCGCCACCCCCAGTCCGGCGCGGAAATCGTCAAAGCGGCGCACGCCCCGATAGGCGTCGCGAACAATCAGCAGCGTCCACCGGTCGCCGATCAGTTCCAAGCTGCGGGCGATCGAGCAGACCTGATGTTCGTAAGTGCGGGGAAGCATGGCTGCCATCATTACTTGCATCACGCAAGTGATGATCCGACCTCGCCCGATTCGCGGACCTATCCTTGAGCAGCGTGCAGCACATTGACTCCAGGGAGAAGGTGAACCGGTGGCCGAGGGCGTGACGCACGGCGAGTCGACGCCTGGGCAGCACCCCGAGTCCGACGAAGCCGACCGGACCAAGGTGATGTTGCTGGGCTCGGGAGAGTTCAGCCGCGAACTGGCGATCGCCTTCCAGCGGCTCGGCGCCGAGGTGATCGCGGTCGAGCGATATGCCGATGCGCCCGCCCACGGTGTCGCCGACCAGGCATTGGTGGTCAACATGGCCGACTCCGACGAGTTGGGCGCGGCGATCGGGCGGCTGCGGCCGAATTTCGTAGTCACGGCATCCGACGTCGTCGCCGCCGATGCGTTGACGGCCGCGGCCGAAGCCGGAGTCACCGAGGTTTTCCCCACTGCCCGCTGCGCACGGCTCACCGCCGACCGGGAGGGACTGCGCCGACTGGCCGCCGACGAGCTCGGTCTTCCTACCGCCCCGTTCTGGTTCGCGGGATCGCCCGACGAGCTAAGGGCGGTGGCCGACCACGCCGGTTACCCGCTGCGGGTGCAACCGGTGGCCGGGATGGCCGGTGCCGGGCAGTCGATAGTTCTGCTACCGGCGGACGTCGAGTCGGCCTGGCAGCGTGCGGTGTCGGCCGGTGGCCGGCTGGCCCACAACCGGGTGCTGGCCGAGACCCTCGTCGAGATCGACTTTCACGTCACCCTGCTCACGGTGCGCAGCGTTGGGCCCGCGGGGCCGACGATCGAGTTCTGCGCCCCGATCGGGCATGGCGAGGCCATCGGTGACGTGCAGGAATCGTGGCAGCCGCAAGACTTGAGCGCGGCCGCGTTGGACGCCGCCAAGTCGATTGCCGCCCGTGTCGTCAAGGCGCTGGGCGGACGCGGCGTATTCGGCGTCGAGTTGATGGTCCGTGGCGATGAGGTGTACTTCAGCGATGTCACCGCCCGGCCCTTCGAGAGCGGCCTGGTCACGTTGCGCACCCAGCGGCTTTCGGAATTCGAACTGCAAGCGCGGGCAATCATGGGCCTGCCGACCGACGCCATCATGATTTCGCCAGGCGCCGCGGAGGTGATCTACGCCGGCCATGATGGATCCGGCCCGCAGGCCCAGAGCCCAAAAGCTGCTGGGTGTGCTGGCCGATGCGCTGCGGGCGCCGGAGAGCGACGCGCGATTGTTCGATCACCACGAGCCCGAGGGGCGCCGCCCGTTGGGCGTGGCCATCGTCACCGCGCTGGACGTGAGCACCGCGCGTAGCCGCGCCCGGGAGGTATCGGCAGCACTGCGCAGGCTCTGGTGATCGGCAGCGAAGCGTCACCCACCAGCGCCCACCAACGGCGCTCCCAGCCAGATATGCGAGACTCGGGCGGGTGAGCTACGCAGGAGATATCACGCCGGAGCAGGCTTGGAAGCTGCTCGGCGAGAACCCCGAAGCGGTGCTGGTCGACGTGCGTACCGACGCCGAATGGCGCTTCGTCGGTGTGCCCGATTTGTCCAGCCTGGGCCGCGACGTCGTCTACATCGAGTGGAACAGCGTCGACGGCACCCGCAATGACAACTTCGTCGCCGAATTGACCGAGCAACTGCCGGCCACCAGCGGGGACCGGCCGGTGATCTTCCTGTGTCGCTCAGGCAACCGCTCCATCGGCGCAGCCGAGGCCGCCACCGGGGCGGGTTTCGCCCCGTCGTACAACGTGCTGGACGGTTTCGAAGGACATCTCGACGCCGACGGTCACCGCGGCGGGGTTGGCTGGCGCGCGATCGGGTTGCCCTGGAAGCAAACGTGACTCACCCGAAATCGGTGCGCACACCGGAGCCGCTGCCCGACGGGGTCAGCCAGGCCACCATCGGAGTCCGCGGCGGCATCCTGCGGTCGCAGTTCGAAGAGACCGCCGAGGCAATGTATTTGGCGTCCGGCTACGTCTACGACTCGGCCGCCGCTGCCGAGCAGGCCTTCGCCGGCGACATCGACCGCTACGTCTACTCCCGCTACGGCAACCCGACGGTCAGCATGTTCGAGGAACGACTGCGATTGATCGAGGGCGCGCCGGCGGCATTCGCCACTGCGAGCGGGATGGCGGCGGTTTTCACGTCGCTGGGCGCATTGCTGGGCGCCGGCGATCGCCTGGTCGCCGCGCGCAGCCTATTCGGATCGTGTTTCGTTGTGTGCAACGAGATCTTGCCGCGCTGGGGGATCGAGACTGTTTTCGTCGACGGCGACGACCTAACCCAGTGGGAGAAGGCGCTTTCCGTACCGACCCAGGCGGTGTTCTTCGAGACGCCGTCGAATCCGATGCAGTCGCTGGTCGACATTGTCGCGGTCACCGAACTTTCCCACGCCGCGGGGGCGAAAGTCGTGCTGGACAACGTCTTTGCAACCCCGTTGCTGCAGCAGGGGTTTCCACTCGGCGTCGACGTGGTCGTCTACTCGGGCACCAAACACATTGATGGGCAAGGCCGTGTGCTGGGCGGGGCGATACTGGGTGACAAGGAGTACATCGACGGCCCGGTGCAGAAACTGATGCGACACACCGGGCCGGCGATGAGTGCGTTCAACGCCTGGGTAATGCTCAAAGGCCTTGAAACACTGGCGATTCGCGTCGACTACCAGAATACCTCGGCGCAGCGGATCGCGGAGTATCTGGAGGGACATCCGGCGGTCAGGTGGGTGCGCTATCCATTTCTGACGTCGCATCCGCAGTACGACCTGGCCAAGCGACAGATGTCAGGCGGCGGTACCGTCGTCACCTTTGAACTCGACGTCCCCGACAGCGCGGCCAAACAACGGGCCTTCGAGGTGCTGGACAAGTTGCAACTGATCAACATTTCCAACAATCTGGGTGATTCGAAATCCCTTGTCACTCATCCGGCAACGACGACACATCGGGCGATGGGACCCGAAGGGCCGCGCCGCTATTGGCCTGGGCGATGGCGTGGTTCGAATTTCGGTCGGCCTGGAGAGCACCGACGATCTACATCAGCCGACATCGACCAGGCATTACGCTGAAACTAGCAGGATACTCACAGCATTTTAATCTGGTCGGTTACTTCCGTTTCAGTTATTAGGGCAGCGCGTTATCACGTTATTTACCTTGCTGTTTCCAACTCTTTCCAGCGGGTTTGGCCGCTAAGCACCTTCGGTGCGATTGTTAAAGTGCTCGATTCCGATATACAGGTCCGTATGGCAACATAAGGCGCCGTTATCGCTGCCGGCTGAACAAACACGCCTGATTGCGCTGCGCCAGATATGGAGAGACCAGAGTGATTTCGTGCATTCGCCGCCCGCGTACGTCGCCTCATCCGTTGACCCGCGATCTTCTCGACTGGACCGTCGTTGTCGACGGACGCGAAGTTGCCTGGCAGAGCTATGCCGGTCCGCTGCGACTTGATGAGACAGACATCGACATCGCTAGTCGCAAGTTGCTATCGATCGAACCCTGCGACTTGCTCGACATGGTGCATGAGTATGTCGAGTTCTCGTCGCCGAGCGATGGGCAATCGCGTTTGATCGTGCATTCGACGACGCCGTTTGCGCGCGGTTTCGAGACAGACCTGACCGCGATGGTTGAGGGACGTCCGGTGTCGGACCTCACGACATACGTGGAGACTCGCGGTTTGTATCTCGCACGCAGCGGCGATACAGCCGTCGGACGAACTCGCCCATGGCGTCACGCGATTGCGAAGGAAGGGGTCCGGCGCTTGACGCTCCCGGACACCGACTACTACTACATGTCTCACGCGCTGCTGCGGCGGGCGGTCGATGCCGGCGACCACGATCCCGTGATGGCCGAGATGATCAAGATTCTGGGCGAACGACCTTCGACTGTGGTGTCTCCGTACGACTTCGAACCCGAGTTCCAAATATTTGTCGATCTGGTTGGCGCAGGCCGCCGGTCTTCAGCGAATTCGCGTGGACGCCAACAATTCCCGTCTCGGAGCTTGGAACGGTAAGCGCATGCTGCACCCGACGGTCGAGTCGGCGCTGCAGCTGAACGGCCAGGTGTCCGACCAACCGGCTCCGCTCATCTTGGATCAGGAGCATCGTGCGAGCGAGGCGTTTCAGGCACTGCGCACGGCAATTCCCGTGATCCCGGGCTATACCGTTCCGTGGCAGGAGAATCGCTGCGACTTCAGTCGTGATCTGCTGCGTGCGAGCACGCTTTTGAAGGAACGCTACGGCCTATCGCACGGTTGCCTGAAACCATCCGACGGTGGAAATGGCGGCCGCATCGTCGCCAACATCGAACTCGATGACGCGCCGCGGCTGGAAGAGCTCGCAACGAAGGCGTGGAGTTTAGGCGGCGATCAAGTTCTCGAGGCTCACGTCAGTTACTTCGAGCGACACATCGGCGGCGAGCAAGTGTTGACCACGCCGTCAGCCCATGTCCGGTCGGGAAAGTTGTTGGACGGGTTGACCCTTCAATTCATGCGCGGTACCGCGTGGAAGGGCAACATCTTCGTCGGCGCCGCAGACTGGCAGGCCCTCGGACTGGAAAAGGCCCATGTACACCAAGCTGCGCGGTGCGATGGGCGACCTGTCGCGGCGGCTGGGCTTGCTGCATTGTGGCGTCGACTTTGCGATCGGCACCTTGGGCGGAAAGTTCGGCGATACCGTCGTGGCCGCGGTCCAGGACATCAACCCGAAAGTCACGGGTGCCTTGTTTTTGCGCGAGTTCATGGCGCGCCATCCCGCCGTCGGTGGAGGGGCAGCGACCCGTGTTCTCGTTCCGGAGGCTACGGCGAGTGCGGAGAAGATCCGATCGCTCGTGTCGAAATTCTCAACGGCGCAACAGCCTTGTGAGGAGATCGCCGTCGTGCCCGGACGTTGGGCGATGATCGCCACGTCTGGACAAACGTCGGTGTCCGCTGGTGCTCAGGCACTAACCTTGGAGCGGATGCTTGCCGTTGGCGCCGGAATGTAACATCACACGCGTTGCACTCGACGGCAACACGCTAAGTGCTCAAGGTGTCGACGAGATAACAATTCTCGCAACAAGATCGCGCACAAATAATTCGGCGCGACGCGCCAGACGAATACCGGGAACAGCGCCTTGGGCAACTTATCGTCACTTTGTGTACCGCCGTACAGTTCTGAAGCTACCGCTGCTGCTGGCAGCGGGCACGGCTCTGGCCCAATCACCGCGTGCCTCGGCGGAGCCGCCCCGCGCCTCTGCCGAACCCAGTCGGTGGTCACCTGACCGCGCCAACAGTTGGTATCAAGCGCAGGGTTGGCCCGTCGGCGCCAACTTCATCACCTCCAACGCCATCAATCAGCTCGAGATGTTTCAGCCCGGCACCTACGACCCGCGGCGCATCGATACCGAACTGGGCTGGGCCCGGTTCCACGGGCTCAACACGGTGCGGGTCTTCCTGCATGATCAGCTGTGGGCGCAGGATTCCCGTGGCTTCCAAACACGTCTCGCGCAGTTCGTCGGCATCTCGGCGCGCCATCGGATCAAGCCGCTGTTTGTGTTGTTCGACTCGTGTTGGGATCCGTTGCCCAGACTGGGTCTTCAGCGTGCGCCCACTCCTGGGGTGCACAACTCGGGATGGGTGCAAGGTCCCGGCGCCGAACGCATCGGCGATCCCCGCTACACCCGTGTCATGCAGGACTATGTCACCGGCGTGCTGACTCAATTCCGCAACGATGACCGGGTTTTGGGTTGGGACCTGTGGAACGAACCCGACAATCCGGCGAACCAGTACCGCAGCGTCGAGCGGTCCGACAAGCTGGAACGCGTCGCGGAGTTGCTTCCGCAGGTTTTCTCGTGGGCACGCTCGGTCGATCCCCGCCAGCCGCTGACCAGTGGGGTGTGGAACGGCGAGTGGGCAGATCCCGCGAGCCGCAGCACAATCGCCGGCATCCAGCTGGCCAACTCGGACGTGATCTCATTCCACTCCTACGCCGAACCGGCGACCTTCGAGTCCCGGATCGCCGAGCTAGCGCCGCAGGGCCGGCCGATCCTGTGCACCGAGTACATGGCACGGCCGCAGGGCAGCACCGTCGAGAGCATCCTGCCAATTGCCAAGCGGCACAACGTCGGCGCAATCAACTGGGGCCTGGTCGCCGGTAAGACCCAGACCTACTTTCCGTGGGACTCCTGGAATCACCCGTACACGTCGATTCCGAAGGTATGGTTCCACGATCTGCTGCGGCCGGATGGAACGGCGTTTGAGGGCCATGAATCTCAGACGATCAGAATGCTGAGCTCCTCGACGGCCGGCTGAACTACCCGGCCGCTTCTTGCTCGACGTGTTCGGCTTCCTCGGCCGCTGCCAGCGCGTCCTGCGCCTGCGCCTGCAGCTGGTTCATCGCCTGCCGGGCGTAGATCATCTGGCTGGTGATCGCCATCTGCCCACGGCCGCGGCCCAAAAACGATGATCCGCCAGGCGAGCACGGTGGTGATGCGGTTCTGGTGGCCGACTAGGTAGCGCAGGTGCAGTAGCAGCCAGGCCAGCCACGCGAGGTAGCCGCCGAACTCCAGCTTGCCGACCTGTGCCACGGCATTGTGCCGTGAGATCGTGGCCATGCTGCCCTTGTCGAAGTAGCTGAACGGGGTGCGGTTGGCCGGATCGTCGTGGCCTTTCAGCGAGCGCTTGATGCATTTCGTTGCGTAGGTCGCACCCTGGATCGCGCCCTGCGCCATCCCGGGCACACCGGGCACCGCCATCAGATCGCCGACGACGAACACATACGGGTGCCCTTTGACGGTGAGGTCGGGCTCGACGACTACCCTTCCCGCACGGTCGATTTCGGTGCCGTCGGATTGCTCGGCGAGCATTTTGCCGAGTGGGCTGGCCGCAACACCGGCCGCCCACACCTTGCAGGCGCATTCGATGCGGCGCTGGGACCCGTCGCTGTCCTTGACGGTGATGCCTTGATAGTCGACGGCGGTCACCATTGCGTTGAGCTGGATCTCGACTCCCATCTTCTCCAGCCGTCGACGGGCCATGGAACCCAGTTTCTCGCCCATCGGCGGCAGCACCGCGGGCGCAGCATCGAGCAGGATCACCCGGCGGTCGGTCGGCTCGATCGTTCGAAACGCACCGGCCAGGGTCCGCTCGGCGAGCTCGACGATCTGCCCGGCCAGCTCGACGCCGGTCGGGCCGGCACCGACGACGACGAACGTCAGGCGGCGTTCGCCGCTCGGCCAGGTCGGTGGTGACCTCGGCTGCCTCGAAAGCGCCCAGGATCCGGCCGCGCAGTTCCAGCGCATCGTCGATGCTTTTCATGCCCGGCGCGTAGGTGGCGAAGTGGTCGTTGCCGAAGTAGGACTGCTGCGCCCCGGCGGCGACGATGAGGCTGTCGAACGGGACCACCGTGTGCATGTCCATCAGCCTCGACCGCACCGTCTGCGCCGTCAGGTCGATCCCTTCGACGTCGCCGAGCAGCACCTTGACGTTCTTTTGCTTACGCAGAATGAGTCTCATGGCTCGGGGCGATCTCGCCCTCGGACAAGATCCCGGTGGCCACCTGGTAGAGCAGCGGCTGAAACAGATGGTTGTTCGTTTTCGAGATCAGCGTGATGTCGACGTCGGCCCGCTTCAATGCTTTGGCCGCGGTCAGCCCGCCGAATCCCGACCCGACGATCACGACGCGGTGGCGGTGGTCGGTCGCCGGCATATTCACAGACCTCCTCGGTTACGACTCCGCTTGGGTCTCAGGCTAGGCCGCTGACAAATCTCTGCCATACCTCAACCGGAATCTTGCCGGATCCGCGGCCGCCGCGCCCGGGGTGCCGGATCGATGATCGTGAACGGATAGCAAAATTACTGGGGCTGGTCGCTGACAAATGCGGAGGTGCGGTAATGAGTGTCGCCAGATCCATTCTGCTGTTCGCGGTTGCCGCGCTATTCGAGATCGGCGGCGCCTGGCTGGTGTGGCAAGGCGTCCGCGAGCATCGCGGGTGGATCTGGGCCGGTCTTGGCGTAATCGCTTTGGGTGCCTACGGCTTCGTCGCCACCTTCCAAGACGATCCCCAGTTCGGCCGCGTTCTGGCCGCCTACGGCGGTGTGTTCGTCGCCGGATCGCTGGCCTGGGGTATGGCGCTGGACGGGTTTCGGCCGGACCGGTGGGACATTATCGGCGCCGCGGTGTGCCTGGCCGGGGTCGGCGTGATCATGTACGCACCCCGCGGGCGGTAATCAATCCTTGTGCTCGACGACGCCCGTCGCGTGCTGCGCACGGTCTTCGTATGCCCGGCGGGCGGTGGTGTCGAAGTTGAGGAAGACCGTGTCGTTGCCCATCTTCTTGTTGAGCCAGCGCCGGCCTCGATCCGGCAACAGCTGCGCCACGACGGCGATCAACCGGCCGTTGCCGGGCACCGACACCTGGGTTTTCGGCTTGTCGAGGACCTTGACGATCGCCGCGGCGATATCGGCGGGCTCCACCGGCTTCTGCGCTGCAGACGGTGACGTGCCGGAGATCAGTTCGGTGTTGGTGAACGTCGGCAGCACCGCGGTGACCTTGACGCCGTGTGGGGCGAATTCGTCCGCCATCCCGGTCGACAGGCCTACCACCGCGAACTTTGTTCCGGCGTAAACGATTTGACCCGGCACCGCGACCATGCCCGCCAGCGACGCGATATTGATGATGTGCCCGCTGTGGCGCTTCACCATTTCCGGCAGCACCAGTTGGCAGCCGGTCAGCACGCCGTAGAAGTTCACCTCGATCGATGAGCGGATCGCCTGCGCCGACTGCTCGAGGAATGGTCCGACCGGCATCACGCCGGCGTTGTTGACCAGCACGTCAATGTGGCCGCCGCCGTCGGCGCGGGCCTTGTCGAGGAAGGCGGCGAACGATTCGCGGTCGGTGACGTCCAGCGGATGACCTGACACCGAACCGAGGCTGCTCATGCCGGCGACCGCACTCTCGAGGACGTCGACGTCCCGGTCGCCGATGATTACCCGGGCACCCCGCGCCAGCAGCGCTTTGGCGGTCGCATGCCCGATGCCGCGGGCGGCACCGGTGATGACGATGGTCTTGCCCCTGATGTTGTCCATGCCGACGGACTTTACAGGTGTCAAGTCCGCCGGGGAACCACGCTTCCGGCCCCAGCGGGCTAGTAGTTCGCGGTGGCGCGCGCCTGCGGTTCGCCGGACCGCGCGGCCCCCAAGCGAGATTTCGTGTCCGACGTCACATACCCATAGTCCATATCCGCCGACTGAAACTAGCTGATGGGATGGCTCTTGTCTTATTGACAGTCAGTCAGTATCTTCACTAAAGAGATCCAGACCTAACGTATGACAACGATGCCTAAAGTGTAGCGTCAGTTGGCGTTTGCCGGAGAGGAAATGGATGAATGCAGTTTCATTAGCTACCGCAACCGGCGACGCGCTGTCTCTTGGGCAGGGCTTGAGCTGGCGCGATCCCGACATCGGCTGCACGCTGGTGCTTTCGCATCCTTCGGCTGACCCTGGCTTGTGGTCCGAGTTTTTGGCGGGCGCCCGTCGCAGCTATCGCAAGCACGGCGTGGAGTGTGTGCTCGACGTAGACGCGCTGCGCAGTGGAGCCGGCACCATGATGTTCTCGGCCGTGGTCAACGACGCCGGAGAGGTGATCGGTGGGCTGCGGGCCAAGGGACCGTTGCGCTCGGCCAACGATTCGCACGCGGTTCTTGAATGGGCCGGGGACCCCGGACAGCAGACCGTTCGGAAGGTGATCACCGACCGCATCCCGTTCGGGGTCCTGGAAATGAAGTCGGGCTGGGTAATCGACGATCCGCATCGGAATCGGTTACTTACCAACGCCGTGGCCCGCAGTGGTCTCCAAATGATGGTCCTAGTCGATACGCAATTTTGCATGTTCACGGCCGCGACATCCGTTCTGAACCGCTGGCGTTCTTCCGGAGCAGTGGTGGCAGCCGTTCCGGCTACGCCCTACCCGGACGAACGCTACCGAACCAAGATGCTGTGGTGGAACCGCCGCGATTTCTTTAATTACGCGCAACCTGATCAGGTTGCCAAGATCCTGGCCGAGACGAAGCTACTTCTCCACGAGTTGTATCGGCGCGGTGGAGTCGACGCCATCCTTCCCGAGTTGAGTGCGATCACTCACGGGAACCCAACCCGCACAGCCGATTTCGAGGTGGCCTAACATGCCGCAGCTTCAGGTTTTGACAACACCCCAACCCCAAACTCGCAGAGGTATCACCATGGATGGCAGCTCGGATCCCGTCTGGATTCTTTTCATCGCCGACATCGAATCGCGCGACAAATTGCTCAAGTACAGCAGCGGATCGCAATGGGAGGTCGACCCCGTAACCGCCGCGGCACTGATCCTGGTCGGCGCGGCGGTGCGCCTGCCAACCCCGGCAACAGCGGCATCCGCGGATGCAATCGTCTGAGATCACGACGGGCTCGGCCGAGAGCGCCTGACCCGCGTCGGACAGGTTGGGGGCTAGGAACCCGTCTCCGCCTGCACCGCGTCGCCGGGCTGCTGCTCGCCGAGCAGCTCGTCCTGCCCGACCTCGGGAAGGTTGCTATCGTGACCGTTCCCTCCGCGCTTCGCCGGCTTTTTCTTCGCCGCTTTTTCCTGCGCAGCCGCGGGCGCAGAAGCCGTGGCGCCGTGCCCGTTGGACGGCAGCCCAGCCGCTGCGCCGACCATCTCGATCGCCTTCTCCGTGTACACGCGATAGCCGAAGTTCGGTGCGTAACCGTGGATCTCCTTGGTGTCCAGATCGCGCATGAACTGCAAGATCTCGCGGCTGAACACCTGACCGGGCACCAGGACCGGGAAGCCCGGTGGATAGGGCGTCACGTAGGTCGCGGACACGATGTCGATTCCCGCGTCCAGCTTTTCGTCGATCTGCTCGCCGGTGAGGTATTCACAGTTCGTGTCGTCATACGACAGGTAGAACGCGCGACGGACATCACCTTCGGGTGTCGGCTCGGCTCCGCTGTGATCCCGGAACGCCGGGTGAAAGCCGCTGAAATTGCAAAGGGGCACTGGACGTTCGGTCAGCCGATACACCGCCTGCTCGAAGTGTTCGCGCTCACCCGGACTCATCTCGGAGATCTCCTGGTCGAGCTCGGACGGCGATGTTGACCAAGACCTCGACCAGGAACGCGACCGAGCTGCGCGTGGTGCCGATATTGGTCATGAACAGCACGCTGTTGCGCGATGTCTTGTTGATCTGAATGCCGTAACGGTCCATCAGCTGTTCACGTTTGAACGTATCGCCGTCATAACCGGTACGCCCGATGGACAAGGTGATTCGCGACGGGTCGAGTACGAACTCGTCGTCGTGCCAGGCGGCCATCATGTTGCGCAATCCCGAGCGCAGCGGTTGGTCGATGGCCGTCGGTCGGAACCGGTCCGGGATCAGATGAGCGGTCCCGAGGCAGTACATGTACTTGCTGAGCAACGGATGATTGTCGATCGCGTCGCGCAGTTGCATCGCGTTTTCGATTTGCCGCTGCACCAATTCGGCGCCTTCCAACGCCACCTGTCGACGACCGAGGTCCAACGACGCCAGGATCTGGTAGTTGGGTGAGGTCGACGTGTGCGCCATGTAGGACTCGTGGAACGGCTCGGCCACCTTCTGGTCGAAGTCCTGATCGAAGACGTGAATCATCGATCCCTGCCGCAGCGCGGTGAGCGTCTTGTGGGTCGATTGGGTGGCATACACCCGCACCCGTGCCCGCGCCGGGTCGGCCATCAGGCGGCGGTCGAGCAGGTCGTCGTCGCTGGGCTGGCTTGGCGGTCTGGTCAGCCAGGTACTTTTCGTAGCGTTGCCGGTAGTCGGAGTCCTGCAGCCGCTCGCGCAGCGCCTGGGCTGAGGCCATCGCGGTGCGGGTGCGATAGACCGGGTGAAAGC
Source organism: uncultured Actinomycetota bacterium (assembly GCA_963791535.1). Lineage (GTDB taxonomy): Bacteria > Actinomycetota > Actinomycetes > Mycobacteriales > Mycobacteriaceae > Mycobacterium. The sequence continues at coordinate 14,406 of CAWBSW010000028.1, forward strand.
GGGCGAAGGCAAACCACGCCTCGTCCCACAAGAACACCAGATCGGGCTTGATCGCGAGGCACTCTTCCATGACGCGCTCGACGTCGTAGACGATCCCGTCGAAGGTGCAGTTCGTCAGCGACATCATCTTGACGCGGTCGAGCTTGCCGGCACGCTTGAGCGCCAACAACTTTGACTTGATCTCGCGCAGCGGCACCGCGCCGTACATCGAGTACTCGTTGAGTGGATAGGCTTCCAAATAAATGACATTCGCGCCGGCCATCATCATGCCGTAGTGATGCGACTGGTGGCAGTTACGGTCCAGCAGCACGATGTCGCCGGGCGCCACCAACGCCTGGGTGACGATTTTGTTAGCCGTCGACGTTCCGTTGGTGACGAAGTAGGTGTGCCGCGAGCCGTAGGCTTTCGCCGCGAGCTGTTGGGATTCACGCAGCGGACCGGTGGGTTCCAGCAGTGAGTCAAGACCGCCGCACGTCGCCGAGGTCTCGGCCATGAACACTTCCAGGCCGTAGAAACCGACCATGTCCTTGATCCAGTGCGAGTTGACGATCGACTTGCCCTGCGAAATCGGCAGGGCGTGGAAGACACCCGTGGGTCGGTGGCTGTACTGCTTGAGCGCGCTGAAGAACGGGGTGCGGTAGCGCGCCGCCACACCGTGCAAGATGGACAGGTGAAGCTCGAGCATGCCTTCCCGAGCGTGAAACACCCTGCGGAAGTACTGACCCAGGCGCCCGGCGATGTCCTCCACGTCGATCTCGGTCATGAGGTACAGGTCGAGTTCGGGCCGCAACTTCGCCATGGATGTGGCGAGGATCTGTGCGCGTTCTTCGGGCGAATAGTGATCGGCCAACTCGTGCGACGCCCCGTCATCGACGAACTCCGACAGGCTTGACAGATCCCGAGTCGATTGGTGCGAAAAGCGCCGCCGGATCACCACCGCCTGCAGGTTCACGTTGAGCCGTGCCGCGATGAGAGCTTCGTCGCCGCTGGGCACCACCACGAGTTCGTAGACGAATTCGTCGTCCGGGCGTCGCCATTTGCGGACCTCGTTGCGCAGCGCGCGTTCCTGGGCTTCGGTCATCTTTTCAACGACCAGCACTTCGAAATAGGGGCGGTCGCGCTCCGCTTCCGTCTGACGCTCGAGCTGACGCGGATCGGACGGAAACATGTCCAGCTCGTCGGCGCCGGCGTTCTCCACGTCCCCGGAGCGGTACGACTCCGTGGTCAGCGCTCGGTTGACCCGCGCAACCGCTTGGCAGAACTTTTCGTAACTGCCTGTGGTAAAAAGTCGCTGAACTCGGGCGAATTGCGGCGAGCCGGGGTAGGCCCAGTACGGTTCCAATGTGCTCAGGCGAGCCAGCAAGTCTTGGCAGGCGCTGATGCATTTTTCCTTCAATGCGCCGGCGGTGTCCGGGCGGGTCAGCCGATCAGCGGACTCCTCCAAACGGCACCACGAGTCGCTGCGGACCTGCCACAGACTGTTGTAAGCACGCAAGTGTTCTGTCATGACGGCCCTTTCGTCGAATCAAGATTCGCAGACCCGGCCCGCACCTTGGTGACCGGCAGACAAACACTTCGCGTCCTTCGTGTGCTGATCGCATAGGCGGCGGTGTCGAATGTCCGGCGCAGTTATCCCCAGTTGGCAGTTCATCAACAAGCTGCGCGTCTGACGGGGTGCTGATGTCCGGCCGACGAGTCATAATCGAAACTATGTTCGAAGTGCGACTGCCGGATGTGGAGGCGCTGCGCGGCCTCGACGACGCAGGCCTGGTGGACACGATGCGCGACGCAGCGCGGATGGAGTCGGCGGTCACCGCGCGCAAGTTCGCCGCCGTCGCGCGGCTCTATGAGCGGCGGCTGGCTGAGCAAGACGTCGACGATCGCGAGCAGTGGTGCATCGACGGATGGGAGCAGGTTGCCGCCGAAGTGGCCGCCGCGCAGGGGATCAGTCGCGGCCGGGCGGCCGGCCAACTGCGGTACGGCCTGGCATTGGCGGAGCGCTTGCCGAAGCTAGGTGCCTTGTTCGCCGCCGGCGATGTGGACCTTCGGGTGATCTCTGCGGTCGTGTTCCGCACTGAGCTGATGACCGACGACGCTGCGCTGACCCGACTGGACGGCTGGCTGGCCCGCCACGCTTCGCGCTGGAGCCGACGGTCGTACAACAAAATCGTCGAGATCGTCGACTTCTGGATCCAGAAGTTGGAGCCGGCCGCGGTGCGGGTGGCGCGGGAGACTGAGGAGAGTCGCCACATCGGCATCTCGCCGCTGGATTCCGGGATGGCCGAGATTTGGGGTGACGTTCGGGCACCTGACGCGGTGGCTTTCGACCGACGGCTCGACGAGTTGGCTGCCACGGTTTGTCCGGCCGACCCACGCACCAAGGCCCAGCGCCGCGCCGACGCGTTGTCTGCGCTGGCGGCGCGCGCTACCGCGATGCCGTGCGCCTGCGGTTCGCCGGATTGTCCGGCTGTGAAACAGGACGCCACGGTCGGGGATGTCGTCATCCATGTGCTGGCCGAAGCCGCTACGGTCAGCGGCGACTCGACCGCTCCCGGTTACGTGCCGGGGTTCGGCGGCTTGTCCGCTGAGGCGGTGCAACACCTGGCCACATCGGCGAAGCTGCGGCCGGTAGTCCACCCGAAGGGCTCCGCGCCCGAACCGCAGTATCGTCCCTCGGCGGCGCTAGCTGATTTCATTCGCTGCCGCGACCTGACCTGCCGGTTCCCTGGTTGCGACCGCCCGGCCGAGCACGCCGACATCGACCACACCGTGCCGTGGCCGCTAGGCCCGACCCATCCGTCAAACCTCAAGTTGCTCTGCAGGATTCACCATTTGCTGAAGACGTTCTGCAGCGGACCCAATGGTTGGCAAGATCGGCAAGAACCTGATGGCACAGTGATCTGGACTTCGCCGACGGGCCACACTTACACCACGAAACCCGGTGGGGCTGTGTTGTTTCCCGTGTTAGCCGTTCCGACCGGCACGCTGGTGTTGCCGAAGTCGACGCCACCGGGCACCGGGAAACGCGGACTGATGATGCCGACGCGTCGGCGAACCAGGGCCGCCGACCGGGCCGCTCGCAACAACTGGGAGCGTGGAATCAACGAGGCGCGTATCGCCGCGGAAGCGGCCCGCGAGGCGGCGCGGAGCGCGGCCTGCAACGACCCGCCGCCCTTTTAGGTTTCAAGCCTCTCCGATCCCGCGCTGGCTTGAGCGTCAGCAAATTCGCAGAAGGCGTCGTAAGCGCGGGCACCGTAAATGGTGGCCGGTCCGCCGTGCATGAGGAAGGTGACGCCGATGGCTTCCGCCGCCTCCTCCTTCGTGGCGCCCGCCCGAACCGCCCCTTGAGCGTGTGAGGCTACGCAGCCGTCGCACCCCGCCACGACACCGATGGCTAGCGCGATGAGCTCTTTAATTCTCACGTCCAAGGCGCCGGGAGTAAGCGCTGCCTTGCTCATCTCGCCGAATCCCTGGTAGACGTCGGGGATCATCCTGCGCAGGGCGCGGTGCTTAGGGTTGAGGTCGGTCAGTACGTCTTGGTGATGGGTGTGTTCGGGCATGCCTACTACTATACAGATACCCCATGGGGTATTGTTGGTGGCCGGAAGCATACCCCAGGGGGTAACATGGCAGGAACATGATGTGGAGGAAAAATGACTGGTGACCAGGACAGTATCGCCGCGGTGCTCAATCGACTGCGACGGGCTCAGGGACAACTGGCCGGCGTGATCTCGATGATCGAGCAGGGCCGTGACTGCAAGGACGTGGTGACCCAACTCGCGGCGGTGTCCCGCGCACTCGACCGAGCCGGATTCAAGATCGTCGCATCGGGTCTTCGGGAGTGTATCGCCGGCAGCAGCGCAAGCGGTGGGCGGCCACTGACCGAAGCCGAGCTGGAGAAGTTATTCCTGGCTCTGGCTTGAGCTGTTGACATCAAAGACAAGGTATGACAATGACATTCGGATTGACCGCCAAGCTGCACACCTCTTTCGAACAAGCTGTCGAGCTAGCTACTCGGGCTCTGGCCGAGCAGGGTTTCGGGGTCCTGACCACGATCGACGTCAAGGCCACGCTGAAACAAAAGCTGGGGGAGGACATGGAGAATTACCTGATTCTCGGCGCCTGCAACCCGGTACTGGCGCATCGCGCGCTGAACGTGGATCGCCAGATCGGCCAATTGTTGCCCTGCAACGTCTTGGTCCGCACCGATCCTGATGCCCCAGACGACACGGTTCTTGTGGAGGCAATGGATCCGCAGATTATGGTGCGGGTCGTCGACCAGCCAGGACTGCGCGACGTCGCCGATCAGGCCACCACCAAGCTGAAAGCCGCCATCAGCGCACTTCGCCAACCCGTTGAGGCGAAGTAGCTCGCGCGCCCGAGCCGTTACCGGACAGTCCCGGCAGCTTCGTCGTCGCCGCGTCCACGTCCTCGCCCAGCAACAGGGAACGCACTAGCCGACGCGGCCCGAACGGCCGAAGCATGTAACTGGCCGGACGTGGCCGCACTCGTTGGGGCCACCAGAACCAGCGGCCGAGCAGCGCGGCGATCGACGGTGTCATGAGCGAGCGCACGATCAGGGTGTCGAACAGCAGTCCGAGGCCGATCGTGCTGCCGGCCTGGCCGATCGAGCGCAAATCACTGGCGACCATGGACATCATGGTGAAGGCGAACACCAGGCCCGCTGCGGTGACAACCCCGCCCGTTTCGCCCATCGAGCGGATGATCCCGGTCTTCAATCCCGCGGGTATTTCCTCCTGGAACCGTGAGACCAGCAGCAGGTTGTAGTCAGATCCGACGGCCAGCAGAATGATCAGGCCGAACACCGGCGCGATCCAGTTCAAGTCCAGGCCGAAAAGGTGTTGCCAAACCAGCACTGAGAGCCCGAAGGCAGCGCCCAGCGAAAGCAGCACGGTGCCGACGATCACCAGTGAGGCCACCAGAGCCCGGGTGATGATCAGCATGACAACGAAGATCAGTGTGAGTGCGGCAGTTCCCACGATCAGCAAGTCGTAATGGGAGCCCGACTGGATGTCGCGGTATATGGCCGCCGTCCCGGCGAGGTAGAACCGGGCGTCTGTGAGGGCCGTTCCTTTGACTGCTTGGTGCGCGGCATTGAGCTCAGGCTTGACCGCGGAAATGCCCGCCGGAGTTGCCGGGTCCGCGTCGTGGGTGATGATGAACCGCGCGGCCTTGCCGTCCGGCGACAGGAAAAGTTTCAAACCGCGCTGAAAGTCGGTATTTTGGAACGCTTCCGGCGGCAGATAGAAGTAGTCGCCGCCCCTGGAGGCGTCGAACGCCTGGCCCATCGCGCTCGCCGTATCGGTCATCTGGGCCATTTGCGTGACCAGACCCGAAAAGCTGCTGTGCATGGTGAGCAGGGTCCCTTGCATGGACTTTGCGACGGCGATGATTGGCGGGAACTGGGCGAGCATCTGCGGCAATATCGCGTCGATGTTGTTCGTGTCTTTGATCAGCGTGCTCATGTTTTCGCTGAACTTGTCCACACCGTCGATCGCGTCGAACACCGACCTCGCCGCCCAGCAGGCGGGGATGTTGTAACAGTGTTGTTCCCAGTACAAATAGCTGCGGAACGGTCTCGCGAAATCGTCGAAATCCGCCAGATGGTCTCTCATCTCGTTCAGCGTGGACTGCATATCGTGCATATCGCCGACCATGTGATGAGTCGTGTTGCTCATCTGCCCCAGCAGGTCCTGCATCCGCTCCATCGAGCCGATCATGGCGCCGAGATCGTCGCTCATCTTGAGCATGTCGGCTGTTCGGTCTCTCATGAACCGAAGGTTTTCCTGAATCGGAATCGCTTGGGCACTGATCTGGAACGGTATTGACGTGTGCTCGATCGGCCCGCCCAATGGCCGGGTGATGCTTTGCACCATGGCGATTCCCGATGAACGAAAGACGTCTTTGGCGATCCGGTCGAGGATGATCATGTCGCCGCTGTTCCGCATGTCGTGATCGCTCTCGATCATGAGGATATCGGGATTCATTGTGGCGGCGCTGAAATGGCGCTCTGCCGCGTTATACCCGACATTCGATGGCAGGTTGCGGGGTATGTAGAAGCGGTCGTTGTAACTGATCTTCATGCTGGGCATGACGAGGATCCCGACGATGGCGATGACCAGCGAGGACGCAAAGACCGGGCCGGGCCAGCGCACGGCGGCGGTGCCAATTCGCCGCCAACCGTGTACCTTGACAACCCGTTTCGGGTCGAGTAGGCCAAACCGGCTAGCCACGGCGACAACGGCCGGCGCCGCCGTCAGCGCTCCTGCGACGACGACGATCAGCCCCAGCGCGGACGGGATGCCGAGTGCCTTGAAATACGACAGTCGTGCCAAGTGCAGACAGAACGCCGCTCCGGCGATCGTCAGCCCCGAACCCAAGATGATGTGAAAGGTGCCGCGGAACATCGTGTAATAGGCGGTTTCTCGATCCTGGCCAGCCTGACGAGCTTCCTGGTAGCGACCGACGAGAAAGATCGCGTAATCCGTTCCTGCCGCGATTGCCAATGAGGACAGCATCGCGACGACGAAGGTCGAAAATCCCAGCAAGTTGTAGTTCCCGAGGAGCGCGACAAGCCCTCTGGCCGTGCCCATTTCGAATCCCACCATGACGAGGATAAGAAGCATCGTGCTAATGGAGCGGTAGGCGATGAAGAGCATGATCATGATGACTACACCCGTCACCCCCATCATCTTGAACATGCTTTTGTCAGCGGCCTCGTTCATGTCGGTGGTCAGCGCCGCTGGACCGGTGACATAGACCTTGAGCCCTTTGGGCGGCGCTGATCTGTCGACGATCTCCCGTACCGCTTTGACGGACTCGTTTCCTGAGGTGCTGCCCTGGTTGCCGGCCAAGTTGAGTTGGACGTAAGCGGCTTTGCCGTCCCGGCTCTGGACACCCGCGGCCGTGAGCGGATCTCCCCACACGTTCTGGACATGCTGCACATGCTTGGGGTCGGCCTGCAGCTGTTTCACCAACCAGTCGTAATAACGATGCGCCTCTTCACCGAGTTGTTTATCGCTCTCGAGGACGATCATCGCGATGCTGTCGGAGTCTGACTCGTGGTACTTGGCGCCAATGCGTTTCGCGGCGATCATCGCCGGCGCATCTTGCGGCGACATCGTCACCGCGTGGTTTCGCGCTACCGACTCGATCGGCGGCACAAGCACGTTCAAGGCGACGGTCAGCAGCAGCCAGGCGATGAGTAGCGGCACGGCGAACCTGCGGACGAACCGCATGAATTTCGGACGGGCGTGGTGATCGGCGCTGTCAATGTTCATGCGGCCTTCACCAAGCAGGAGGTTTGGGCGTGGTGCCCGGTCGACGATTTTTCGTCCCTGACCACACCGTTGACCGTGATACGGCACCCGATGTTGTCGCTATTGCCTTGTGCCACTACGTTGGCGATCACGGCCGGCACCGTAGTCGTGATGGTAAAGGTCCAGGGCAGTCCGGTGAAGTCCGCCTGTTCCGGCTGGGCGTTCTTGTCCAGGTAGCTAACGCTTCCCGTGGTGTCGCTGGGTCCGTAAACCTCGTACGACACCTGCTTGACATGAGAGGGCTCGAGTGGTTCGGCACTGCTGCCGGTCGCGGCAAAGATCGCATCAGACCCGAAAACGTCGCGGAGCCGACTCACGGCGACACCACCGACGGCAACCGCCACCACGACGACGAGCGGTACCCAAGCCCGGTTGAGAAAGGTCAACACTGAAGTTCCCTCATTCGTGGCCTCGTCCTTGTCGCTAGTAGCTTCACGCCTGTGCGGCGGACCCATCCGAGCCATTTGACCCCTGTGTTAAGTGACCTTTGGAGCCAGTTAGCAGCGGGTCTGCCGCAAATATACCCTACGGGGTACCGTATAGGCCAGGCGGTCGCAGCGACGGAATCGAGCGGCCACGGCCGCAGATCAGCCTTTGGGTATCAACGAATTGAGCACATAACGCGTCTGCAGCCGGATGTATATATGGCGGCGGATCCCGGCCACCAACTGCTCGCTCGCGTCATCCCCGGCGGCTTCCATGAGTACTTGTAGTTCAGGCCGACGCTGACGCGTTAGATGCCGAGATCCTTGGCGATGATGGTCTTCATGATCTCGGTGGTTCCGCCGTAGATCGTCTGGATACGGGCGTCGACGAATGCGCGCGACACCGGGTACTCCCGCATGTAGCCGTAGCCGCCATGCAACTGCAGGCAGCGGTCGGCGGTTCGCACCTGCAGTTCGGTGGTCCACCATTTCAGCCGGGCTGCCCGGGCCGCGGTGAGCTGACCGGTCAGGTGCTCGGCGATGCAGTCGTCGAGATAGGTTCGCGCGACGTCGAGTTCGGTGGCCAGCTCGGCGAGCACGAACTGTGTGTTCTGCAAGCCGGAGATCGGGGAGCCGAACGCGTGGCGCTGTTTGACGTAGTCGAGGGTTTCGGCCAGTACCCCCTCGGCGGCGGCCACCGCGCCCACCGCCAGCGAAAGCCGCTCTTGCGGAAGGTTGTTCATCAGCTGATAGAAGCCCCGGCCCTCATCTCCAAGCAGGTTCTCGACGGGGACCCGCATGTCGGTGAAGCTCAGCTCGCTGGTGTCCTGTGCGTGCAGGCCGATCTTCTCCAGGTTTCGGCCGCGGGAAAAACCGGGCGTGTCCGGGTCGACGACCAGTAGCGACAACCCCTTGTGGCGATCAGGTGAGGTGCGGACCGCGATGACGAACAGGTCCCCGGTCTGCCCGTTGGAGATGAAGGTTTTCGCGCCGTTGACCACGTAATGGTCGCCGTCACGGACCGCGGTGGTGCGGATACCGGCCAGGTCGCTGCCGGCGCCCGGCTCGGTCATCGCGATGCCGATGATCGTCTCGCCGGTCACCACGCCTGGTAGCCAGTGCTGTTTTTGTTCGGCTGTCGTCAGATCGGTGAGGTAGGGCAGCACAATATCGTTTTGCAAGGAGATGGCGACCGCTTCGGCCGCCGCCCCGACCCGCTGGAGTTCTTCGACAACGATTGCGTTGTAGCGGAAGTCGTCGACACCCGGGCCGCCGAACTCCTCGGGTACCGAAAACGCCAGCAGTCCAAGCTTTCCCGCCTCGGTGAACAGGGAGCGGTCCAGGCAGCCGGCTTGCTCCCAGCGTTCGTGGGCCGGGACGACGGTCTGCTGCACGAAATCATGGACCATTTCCCGGAACTGCTGATGCTCGGACGTGTACTCCAGGCGTGCGCTCATTGGATACTCCTGTCAGCGGAAGGCGTCGATGCCGGTGATTGCCTGGCCGAGGATCAGCTGATGCATTTCCGGGGTGCCCTCGTAGGTCAGCACTGATTCCAGGTTCACCATGTGCCGGATCACCGGGTATTCCAGCGATATACCGTTGCCGCCCAGAATGGTTCGCGCGGTCCGGCAAATCTCGATCGCTTCGCGGGTGTTGTTGAGCTTGCCGAAACTGACCTGCTCGGGCCGTAGACCAACGCCGTCCTTGAGCCGTCCCAGTTGCAGCGCGAGCAGCAGGCCCTTGTGCAATTCGACCGCCATATCGACCAGTTTGGCCTGGGTCAACTGGAATCCGGCGATCGGACGACCGAACTGGGTCCGTTGGGTGGCGTAGTCCAGCGCGGCCTGCCACGCCGAGCGAGCCGCGCCCATCGAACCCCAGACGATGCCGTAACGCGCTTCCGACAGGCATGACAGCGGGCCTTTGAGCCCCTTCGCCTCGGGCAGCACAGCATCATCGGGCAGGCGCACGTCGTCAAGCACCAGCTCGCTGGTGATCGACGCCCGCAGCGAGAGCTTGTGGTGAATGGTGTTGGCGGAGAATCCGGGCGTATCGGTAGGAACGACGAAACCCCGGATCCCGTCGTCGGTGCCCGCCCAGACGATCGCGACATCGGCGACCGATCCGTTGGTGATCCACATCTTGCGGCCGTTGAGGATCCAGTCCGACCCGTCGCGTCGCGCCCGTGTCGTCATCGACGCCGGGTCGGATCCGGCGTCGGGCTCGGTCAGCCCGAAGCAGCCGAGCACTTCGCCTGCGGCCATGCCGGGCAGCCACTGCTGCTTCTGCTCTTCGGAGCCGAATTTCCAGATGGCGAACATGGCCAGCGAACCCTGCACCGACACCATCGACCGGATACCGGAGTCCGCGGCCTCCAGCTCGGTACACGCCAGGCCGTAGTGCACGGCCGACGCCCCGCCGCAGCCGTAGCCCTTCAAATGCATGCCGAGCAGCCCCAGCTGGCCGAAGTGCTTGGCGAGTTCGCGGACCGGAAGGTCACCGATTTCGAACCATTCCGCGACGTACGGGAGGACATTCTCCGCGCAGAATTGTCGGACCGTATCCCGCACGGCCATCTCGTCGTCAGAGAGCGACGCGTCCAGGCCGAGCGGGTCGTGGGGGTTGAAGCTAGTCATCCGGCCATCGTAAGACCGCCGCTACCGCCGCCCACCTGCGGCGGTAGCGTCGCGTCTATGGCGATCCGCGATCATGGCGACCCTGGCGACGCACCTTCCATGCCGCCGCCGCTGCAGCCGCCGGCTGGCTCTGCTCGTCCCTCTGCGGCTGAGCAGGCACGCACGATCGCCGCGGCCAGTAATGCCGGCACGCTGGCCACACTGACTGCCACCGGTGACCCGTGGGCATCGTTCGTGGCTTATGGACTGCTGGGCGGGAAACCGGTGCTGTGCTTGTCGAACCTGGCGGAGCACGGCCGTAACCTCGCCGGCGACCCGCGCGCCAGCCTGTCGGTCGTGGCCGCGAGCAGCGACAGCGACCCGTTGGCCAGCAGCCGAATCACTCTGGCCGGGCTGGTCTCCCAGCCCTCGGCTGCCCACCGAGACGCGGCTCGGGCGGCGTATGTGAACGCGGTGCCTGCTGCCCGAGTGTTCCTCGACTTCAGCGACTTCACCTTTTGGGTGCTGGGGGTCCAGCGGGTGCGCTGGGTGGGTGGCTACGGCCGGATGGACTCGGCGACCGGCGAACAATACGACGCCGCGGCGCCGGATCCGGTCGCACCAGCCGCGGCCGGGGCCATCGCGCATCTCAACGCCGATCACGCCGACGCCCTGGCAGCGATGGTTCGGGCGTTCGGCGGCTATCCCGACACCGAGACCGCGGTGTGCACTGGTATCGATCGCTACGGCTTGGACGTGCGGGTGAACACTCCGCGCGGAGCAGCCTACGCGCGAGTTGGTTTCCCGGATCGGCTCGACTCTGCCGATCAATTGCGTTCGACCACGGCAGAATTAGCCCGACTGGCCAGTGCCGACCGGACGGCCCGGTGAAGTCGCCGTGGAAGAATCGACCGGTGCCCTATGACATTCACATCCGCACCGCGGACGGCGGCGTCCAATACCCCAACGCATTCAGCTACTCCGTCGAAGACGGAATCCTTCGAGTTCAGGTCGGCGACGACCTGGACCATTCGGACCAGATTTACTTCGCCCCGGGGTACTGGCAGCAGTATGTGATTGACCCCCACGATGACGATCCCCTCGATCTGGGTCTTCTCGACGACGACGACCTTCTTGACGACGAAGATCTTCTGGATGACGAAGACCTTGTAGATGATGAAGAGCTGCTCGACGATGAGGAACTTCTCGACGAAGAAGGCGGATAGCTCCATGACCGGGATACCGACTCGGGTTGGGCAAGCGGTCCCGCGCTCGGCGCGCATGCGGCTTGTTGATCAACTGATGAGCCGCGTGCTGGGCCTTCCGGCGGCGACGACGAATTACGCGGTGCGTCGGGACGTTCCCATTCCGATGCGTGACGGCGTCGTACTTCGGGCCGACCACTACGTGCCCGATACCCCCACGCCGGCGGGCACGCTGCTGGTGCGTAGTCCTTACGGCCGAGGCGCGCCGCTGGCATGGCTGTATCCGCGCGTATACGCCCAGCGTGGCTACCACGTCGTGTTCCAAAGCGCCCGAGGAACTTTCGGCTCCGACGGCAACTTCGAGCCGTTCATGCGCGAGGTTGACGACGGAGCTGACACAGTGGCGTGGCTGCGGCGCGAACCGTGGTTCACCGGAACTTTCGGCACCCTGGGCCAGTCCTACCTGGGATTCACCCAGTGGGCGCTGCTCGTCGATCCGCCACCTGAACTTGCGGCCGCCGTGATCACGGTCGGGCCGCATGACGTCACTGCGGCCATGTGGCGTAACGGCGGGCTGGCGATCCGCAACGCGCTGTGGTGGTGCGATCAGGCCACACATCAAGAGGACCGGCTCGCCCTGCTGCGCCAGTTCACCTCTGAGCGTGGGGTGTGCGCCGCTGCGGATCGTCTTCCGTTGGGCCGCAGCGGTCGAGAGTTGCTGGGCCAGGGGGCAGCGTGGATGGAAACCTGGCTGGAAAACACCGATCTGGGCGATGAATACTGGCGACCAGCCCAGCTCGACACCGCATTGGACAGCACGCGCATTCCGGTGCTGTTGGTCGGCGGCTGGCAGGACCTCTTCCTGGGACAGGCACTCGAGCAGTACCGGCGACTGCAGGCAAATGGAGCTCAACCCGCTCTGCACATTGGTCCGTGGACGCACATGGAAATGTTGAACAAGGCGGCCGGCGCCACCGCGCGCGAGGCGCTGTCCTGGTTTTCCCGGCATCTCGCGGGCACCAGCGCCGTCGACCGAAGCCCGGTGCGGGTTTTCGTCACCGGCGGGCCCGGCTGGCGTGACCTACCGGGCTGGCCGCCGGCCAGCGACCCGCGCACCCTCTACTTGAATGCGGGATCAGCACTGACCGAACTTCCGCCGAGTTCGGACGTCGCGCCGTCCCGGTTTACCTACGACCCCGCCGTGCCCACGCCGACGATCGGTGGACCGTTCCTGTCATCCTCGGATGCCGGCTATAAAGACGACACCGCGCTGAGTGCTCGTGACGACGTAATCGCCTTCACCACAGCCAATTTGACGCACGACTGGGAAGTCATCGGCGCGCCGGTAGTAGAACTGGAGCACTCCACCGACAACCCGCACGCCGACGTCTTCGTTCGCCTCAGCGAAGTCGATGCAACGGGGCGCTCCCGCAACATCACCGAAGGCTACCTTCGCCTGACGGGCGAAGAATCACCCGTACGCATGCCGTTGGACGCCGTCGCGCATCGCTTCCGCGCCGGGACACGGATCAGGCTGATGATCGCCGGCGGATCCCATCCCCACTACGCGCGCAACCTCGGCACCGGCGAACCCCCGCTGACTGGATTCGCGATGCGGTCGTCCAACCATGTCGTCGCGCATGGGACCGGTGGAATATCGCACCTGCAACTACCCCTCGTCGATCAACACATGCGATGAAAGCGGTCGCTGTGGGATGGCTGGGTGTCGATGTGGCCTGTGTGGTGGTGTTCTGCGCCGTCGGTCGGCGCAGTCACGACGAGGGGCTCAATATCGCGGGCATCGCGACAACGGCATGGCCGTTTCTGAGCGGGACCGGCGTGGGGTGGCTGGCCGCTCGGGCTTGGCGACGTCCGACGGCCGTGGTCCCCACTGGCGTCGTGGTGTGGGTGTGCACCGTCGCGGTCGGGATGCTGTTGCGTAAGGCCACCTCTGCCGGTGTGGCCGCCAGCTTCGTGGTGGTTGCGTCAACGGTCACCGCGCTGCTGCTGCTCGGCTGGCGGGCGGCGCTGCTTTTAAGTGCGCGTAAGCTGAACTAGGCGACGCGTTGGCCACGGCTTTCGGCGCCCCGGAGGATGGTGATTCGCGCTGGTCGGCGCGGCGCGGCGTAGGGTCGGCCTGACTATGGCGCGAACAGACCACGACACCTGGGATCCGGCCACCAGCGTCGGAACCACCGCGACACTGGTCGCGACGGCCAGGGCCTTGGCAACCAGGGCCGGGCTGATCAACGACCCGTTCGCTGAGCCCTTGGTGCGCGCCGTGGGAGTGGACTTCTTCACCCATGTCGCCAGCGGTGAGCGTGCCATCAGTGAGCTCGGTGACGACAACGGATTCGCCTTGCTGACTGACCTTTTCGCGGTCCGCACCCGATTCTTCGACAACTTCCTCACCGATGCCGGCCGGGCCGGCATTCGGCAGGCGGTGATCTTGGCGTCGGGGCTGGACGCCCGGCCCTACCGGTTGTGGTGGCCGGCCGGCACCACCGTCTACGAGATCGACCAGCCCGGAGTGATCGAGTTCAAAACCCAGACGCTGCGCGGCCTGGCGGCCACCCCGACCGCCGACCGGCGCGCGGTGGGCATCGATCTTCGCCGGGAGTGGCCGGACGCGCTGCGGCGGCTCGGCTTCGATGCCACCAAGCCGACCGTGTGGATTGCCGAGGGGCTATTCATCGGGTTTCTCACGCCCGCCACGCATGACCGGTTGCTCAAGAAGGTCACCGCATTGAGCGCCGGCGGCAGCAGGGTGGCGGCCGATTATCTGCCCAGCCGGAGCCGGCCGTTCTCGAGCCAGGAGCACGCGCTCGCTGAACGCTGGCAACCGTTCGGTTTCGAAGGCGATATGACCGAGCTCACTTATGTCGACGAGCAACACGACACCGCCGAGTCGCTGGCCGCGCTCGGCTGGGAAACCTTCGTGAGCGACCTTGCGGACCTGTTCAACGCCACCGGGTTACCGGGGTTGCGCCGTCAAGATCTCGCCAGAGCACCGGTCGCGGGCCGGTACGTCAGCGCGACATTGGTGTAGCGGGGCCGGAATGCGGCCGATAACGAAACGTTGGACATTGACGTGATAGCCCAATCCAGCCCGCCGACTGAGGCGGCCCAGCTGCGTTTCTTGGCGGTGGGCCCCGAAGACCCGTTGGCGCGGCCGCTGTTGGCCGAGTTGGCGGTCGAGTACTCCCAGCGTTACGGCGGTACTCCGGAGCTGCACCTCAGCTGGTTGCCCGTACCGGCTGCCGAGCTCGCGCCGCCCGACGGCGGCTTGGTGATCGGGCTGCTGAACGGTGTCCCGGTCACCGGTGGCGCGTTTAGGCGGTTCGATGCCGACACCGTGGAATTCAAACGGATCTGGACGGACAGCGGATGTCGTCGCCGCGGCTACGCCAAGGCGCTGCTGGCCGAGCTGGAGGCCATCGCCGCCGCACGGGGCTATCGGCGGGTGTACCTGATCACCGGCGACCGCCAACCCGAGGCAGAGGCGATGTATCGCACCACCGGGTACACCGAGATCGACGCGCCGACGGTGTCGTGGGGACCGTTTCGTCCGATCGCCTTCACGAAGTCGTTCGATAAGGGTCTGCCATGACCGATCAGTTGCATCTGGGCGTTGCGCTCGACGGCTACGGCTGGCATCCGCGGGCCTGGCGAACCACGCTGACCGCCGACCCCGCGACCGAATCGGTGCTCAGCGGCCGTTACTGGGCGGGCCTGGCGGCCACCGCCGAGCGCGGCCTGCTGGACTTCCTGACCATCGACGACACCCTGATGCCGCAACCCGGGCGCCGCGAGGAAATCTCGCCGAGACGGCTGGCGGGTCGCGCCGACGCCGTCCTGGTCGCCGCGCGCATTGCCCCGGTCACCCGGCACATCGGGCTGATACCGGTCGCCACCGTCACCCACACCGAGCCGTTCCACGTCTCCAAGGCAATCGCGACATTGGATTTCGTATCGCACGGGCGGGCCGGTTGGCAGCCCCGGGTAAGCGCAACCCCACACGAGGCGGCATTGTTCGGACGGCGCAACGGATCACAGTCTCCCGACGGGCTGTTCGACGAGGCCGCCGACGCCGTCGAGGTGGTACGCAGGCTGTGGGACAGCTGGGAGGACGACGCGGTGATCCGCGACGTGTCCACCGGGCGCTTCATCGATCGGGACAAGCTGCACTACATCGACTTCGCCGGCGAATACTTCTCGGTCAAGGGTCCGTCGATCACTCCGCGTCCGCCGGAGGGCCAGCCGGTGGTGGCAGCGCTCGCACACGCGCCGCGCATCTACGAATTCGCGGCCGCCAGTGGCGATCTCGTCTTTATCACGCCGACCGATGATGCCGCGGTGCGCGCCATCATCGACGAGGTGCGTGCGGCTGGCGGTGCCCACCTGAAAATCTTCGCCGACCTGGTGGTGACCTTCGGCGGCGACTCGGAATTCGGTTCTGACGCACTCATATTCACCGGCAGCGCGACGGAGCTCGTCGAGCTGCTGCTGGAGTGGCAGCAGTTGGGCATCGACGGTGCGCGGTTGCGGCCTGCCGTCAACGCCACCGATCTTCCGGTGATCGTCGACGAGGTGGTGCCATTGCTGCAGCGCGCGGGGCGGTTCCGCGCCGGCTATGAACAGCACGAGACATTGCGCCAACGGCTCGGCCTGCCGGCCGCGCCCAACCGTTATGCGGTGAGCCGATGAGCCGCGCCGCGACGATGCAGAGCGAAGCGATGAGGTGGGGGCACCCCCCGCTTGCGGGGGAGAGCGGCGCATGACCTCCGTTCCGCTCTCGATTCTGGACCTGGCGCCGATCAGCGCGGGCAGCGATGCCGCGACGGCTCTGCGCAACACCATCGATCTGGCCCAGCACGCCGAGCAATGGGGTTTTCGCCGATTCTGGATCGCCGAGCACCATTTCGTCGGAGTCGCCAGCTCGGCGCCGGCCGTGCTGATCGGGCAAATCGCGGCTGCTACCAACAAGATTCGGGTCGGCGCGGCCGCGGTGCAGCTGAGCCATACGACGGCCGCCGCGGTGGTGGAGAGCTTCGGGATGCTGGAAGCCTTCTACCCGGGCCGCATCGACCTCGGTGTCGGCCGCGGGCAACGACGCGACACCGGATTCAAGCCGAAGCCGCCGTCAGCCA
>CAWBSW010000029.1:0-25021 GCA_963791535.1 uncultured Actinomycetota bacterium
GATGATGGCGTTGGCCATCCCGGCTTCACACATCGAGTTTCGCGCACCGACGGTGTGCATCACGACGAGCGCCGCACACTCAAACGTCCCGCGCACCCGACTGTGGTCGGCGCGGAACTCGCCGGCGCTCGTTGGACCTTTCTCCGCGGGTAGCTCCTGGCGCGCTCACACACCGCAACGACTTCAAGCCGGACGACCCACGCGCCGGCTCGCAGCGGGGGCGGCTACGTCAAGCCAGGCGGGAGCATGCTGTAGAAGTCCGGGAACCAGTCGTCCGGGGGGAAGTAGTCGGCGACGTTGAAAA
The DNA here is from genome assembly GCA_963791535.1 of uncultured Actinomycetota bacterium. Taxonomy (GTDB): domain Bacteria; phylum Actinomycetota; class Actinomycetes; order Mycobacteriales; family Mycobacteriaceae; genus Mycobacterium. The sequence continues at coordinate 305 of CAWBSW010000029.1, forward strand.
CCTCAGAGGGGAACGACGGGTTGGTCAAAGTGTCATAAATCAGAGTGGGAGTTGACGAGCCCGCGTATTGGATCCAGTCCCCCGAGTCAGTCGGAGTCGAGTACAGATAGTTCGTCCACTGGCCGGGGTCGGTGGTTTAGGGCGGCTCGTCCTCATTCAGCCGAAAGGGACCGGAGTTCTTCGAGCGCCTTGGCGGACTCGCTGCCGGGCTCAGCGTAAAAAACCAGCAGATGCTGCCCACCGGGATGGGGCACATTGAGACTGCTTCGGTGGAGATAAAGCTCGCCAACCTGGGGGTGACGCATGTGGATGATGCCGGGGCGATAGCCGACATCCGCGCGCGCCCATAGCTCGCGGAAGCGCTGACTGGCAGCCGACAGCTCGTCGATCAACGCCCGCAACCGAGGATCACTTATATCGCCGCCGACGACATCCCGTAACCCGCTTACCGCTATTTCGGTCGCCTCATCCCAATCGACGTAGAGTTCGCGGGCGGCGGGGTCGAGAAGGCGCCAACGCAGGAAGTTTTGTCCGGGTGCGAAACCGGGTGACAGCGCTCGGGCACAGGGATTCGCAGCCAGCACGTCCTGGCATCTGCTGGCCACAATCGCGGGCATCGGAAACTGATCGATCAGTTGATCCAGCCCGTTCGCAACTGTCTCTCCGGCGGAGTGTGGCCCGCGGCTGCCGGGCTCCCTGGCGAGCCGGTGCAAATATTCCGTCGCTTTGACGTCAAGCCGCAGAGCGTGCGCGAGCGCGTCCACAACTTGTCCGGACGGACGGGTGTCACGGCCCTGCTCGAGTCGTAGGTAGTAGGCGGAGCTGATGCCGGCGAGAGTCGCAAGCTCCTCGCGCCGCAAACCCGGAACGCGCCGCCGCGCTCCAGCGGCCAGGCCGACGTCTTCGGGACGAACCTGTTCGCGCCGCGCACGCAGGTAATCACCCAGCGCGCTGGCCTTCGGTCCCACCGCCTGATGGTAAAGCTGTCCCTGCCACTACCACGATTAATTGGGACTGGCTGCCGATTCGTTTGCCGGAATTCGCTTCGCGTGCGCGGCGCTCATGAGGGCACAAGTATCGGCTCACCCAAAGCAAGGAGGACGCGATGTCCACGATCCACTTTCACCAGACGACCAGCTCAACCCCCGAGCAGTTCATTGCAGGGCTCACCGACTTCGGACCGGGCCGCTCGAAGCTCTTCCCGAACAGCGCAGATCAGTACCTCAAGGTGCATCATCGGGGCCCGGCTGAGGCCGACGTCACCGAGGGCTCGGGCGGCATCTGGGAACGCCTGCACTACGACTGGTCCGATCCCAATCACGTCAAGCTCACGACCACCGACTCCAACATGTTTGGCGGCGCCTCGGGCTACACCTACACCCTGACGCGGCAGTCCAACGGAATGACCGACGTAGATGTCGTCATCGTTCGCGAGGGCAAAAACCTCAAGGGGAAGGTCCTCGCGGGCGTGCTCGGAACCGTCGGCAAACGCTCGCTGGCGAAAGCGTTCGTCACCAGCGTCAAGGCCATCGAAGCCCGCAGCGGCGCGAGTGTGGCAGAAGTTCGGTAGAAGGGCTCGCGGCGTCCACCACTGCCCGTTGATCCAATTGAGCAGTGCGTGGCGCCGGGGCAGGTTTCTCCGCGAGAAAGGCGAAAGAGATGACCGACACCGAGGAGGTGTTCCTGATCACCGGCGCCACCGGCAACACCGGCGCGCACACCGTGAAGTTGTTACGCGAACGTGGTCGACGTGTCCGCGCGCTCGTGCACTCCGTTGACGCGCGCGCGGACCGGCTACATGAACTGGGTGCCGAAGTCGTGCAAGGCGACCTGCTGGACTTTCCGGCGGTCAGCGCGGCCACAGCCGGGGTCAGTGCGGCCTACTTCAACTACCCCGTAGCCCCGGGCTTGGTGGAGGCCACCGCAAACTTCGTGCAGGCGGCCAGCGAGGCCGGCGTGCACGCGGTGGTCAACATGTCGCAGATCCCGGCGCGCCGGGAAGCCAAGAGCAACGCCGCGCGTGCGCATTGGATCGCCGAGAGGCTGCTGGACCGCAGCGCGCTGATTACCACGCATCTGCGGCCGACGTTCTTCACGTTCTTGCTGAATATGTTCTGGATCCGCGAGAACGACGAAGGGATCTATCGGCTGCCCTTCGCGGATGCCCGCTTTGCGCCCATCGACGCCGCCGATCAAGCCCATGTCATCGCGGCCATCCTTCAAAACCCCGATTCGCATGCCCGCCAGACTTACCAACTGTTCGGCGCCGAAGAACTCAACTGGTATGAAATCGCCGCGAAAGTCCAGCACACGCTGGGTATCCCGGTGCGCTACGAGCCCACCGACATTCCGACCTTCGCCGCCGGCCTGACCGCCGCCGGCGCCTCGGCGCATTTCGTGCAGCACATCAGCGCCGTGGCACAGGACTACCGCGACGGCGTCTTCGCCGGCGTTAACAACCTCGTCGAGGTGATCGGCGGAGTCAAACCCCTCACCGTGGAGGACTACGTGGAGGCCAGCCGCTCCCAGTTCGAAACCAGCGGGAGCCCTCGTCGGTGAGCGCGAAGCCGGCCGGTCTCACGCCACAACGGCGTGCTCTCGTTGGGGCGGTCGCTTGACGTTGCAGGGCCTGGCTACGGGGTAACTAAGCTATTCGCCGCTAGCGGCGTCCCGAAGTACTCAGCGTGGGGATCGACGATTACGGTCTTGGCTTGACCTTGCCGGGCCAGGACCTCGCGAGCCATCTGCTCGAACGAGATCTTCTCCGGCCCGCCGATGTTCTCGATACCGCCCAGTGGGCTGCCCTCTGCCACCCGAGCGACCTCGTCCGCGAGGTCCTGGGCGGCGATGGGCTGGATCAGCGCGTCCGGTACGCGCACCTGGTCACCGACCGTCAGCGATGCCGTGATCGCGTCGGTGAATTCGGCAAACTGGGTGGCGCGCACGATCGAGTAGGGAATCGCCGCTTTTTCGATGAGCTTCTCCTGGGCGACCTTGGCCCGCATGTAACCACTCTTCGGCAACTCGTCACAACCAACGATGGACACCAAGACGTAGTGCCCAACGCCCGCGGACTTCGACGCGGCCACCAGGTTGGTAGTCGACTTCGTGAAAAACTCCATCACCGGATCGTCATCGAATGAGGGCGAATTCGATACGTCAACAACCGCGTCGGCACCAGTTAGCGCGTCGGCGAGGCCTGCGCCGGTAAGCGTGTCGACGCCGGTGCGAGGCGACGCTGGCACCGCGTCCTGGCCATCGTCCCTCAGCTTTTGGACCACCTGCGAGCCCAGGATGCCCGAGCCTCCGATCACCACGATCTTCATGATTTGTCCCTCAGGAGATTGTTGGGGTCACGTCGATCGGGGAGTTTAGTCCGGCTTGACATCCGCCGCGTCGTCCAGATCGTGTGCGTAACTGTGCGAAACACTGCATGATCGCCGGGTGAGAGTCATTGTCACGGGCGGCAATAGCGGCGTCGGCAAGGCGACCGCCGCGGCACTCGCCGCCACTGGTCACAGCGTCATGATCGCCTGTCGCACCACTCCGAAAGCCGAGCAAGCCGCCGCCGCTATGACCGGCGACGTCGAGATAGCCCACCTCGATCTCGCCGATTTGGCCAGCGTGCGCAAGTTCGCCGATTCCGTGGACGGCGTTGACGTGCTGATCAACAATGCCGGCGTGCTGGGTTTGCCGCTGACGCGGACGGCCGACGGATTCGAGGCGCAGATGGGTACCAACTACCTCGGCCATTTCGCGTTGACATGCCTGCTCGGCGACAGGATCAAGGACCGGGTGGTCTCGGTATCCAGCTCGGCTTACGTGCTGAGTCGCCTGCACATCGACGACTTGAACTGGCACAACCGCAAGTACTCGAAATGGGCAGCCTACGGGGAATCCAAGCTGGCCGTCATGCTGTTCAGTTGCGAGTTGGCACGCCGCGGAGTTCGGACGTACATGACCGATCCGGGCGCGACGGACACGGACATCAGCCGGGACACCACCGGTGTGCTGCCGTGGATACGGGAACACACCTACCGCCGGTTTCCCGCGCACAGCGCGGCGACGGGCGCGCGGTCCACCATTCAGGCGGTGACCACAGATCTGCCCAGCGGCACCTACCTTGCGCCCCGCTTCAGTCAGTGGGGCAAGCCGAAGGTGACCAGGCTGCGCAAGAAGGCTCGCGACCCCGTGATGGCCGCTCGTTTGTGGGACTTATCGGTTGAGCTGACCGGCTGTGACTGGCAGGACAGCGACGCCGGGTAGCTCTCCGGCGAGCGTTTGACAGGTATGGATTCGCGGGTAAACCGATGCGTGACCCACGCACAAACGACGGTCGAACCGCGGCTACCTGCTGCGCACGGGCCGCTGTCGATGGCTGTCCGGTGCAGTCTTACCGAACTGGCGCCCCGCGATCAACTGGCTCGCATCGGCCCCTCGATGCGCGACTCCGATCCGTACGGCCTCGATCTGCAGTTGGCCCTGTACATGTGCTACGAACTGCACTACCGGGGATTCGCCGGCGTCGATCCGACCTGGGAATGGAACCCCGGTCTACTGCATCTGCGCGGGCAATTGGAGCGGGCTTTTCTGGCCGCAGTGCGCCGCGACGTCGGCCCCATCGAACCCGGCTGCACCGCCAAGGCCGAAATGGATTCCCTCTCAATCGAATCTTTCGACGGGACGGGCCCGTCATATTGGCTGCGCGACAACGGAACCTGGGAGCAGATGCGCGAATACTTCGTGCACCGATCGCTGTACCACCTGAAAGAGGGCGATCCGCACGCCTGGGCCATTCCACGGCTCACCGGTCAGGCCAAGGCCTCCTTCGTCGCGGTCGAATTCGACGAGTACGGGGCCGGGCGGGGTCCGCGCATTCATCAGCAGCTGTTCGCCGACTTGTTGACGGCCGCGGGTCTGGATTCGAGCTACCTCGCTTACCTCGACATGGTCCCCGCTGAATCGCTGGCGGTGGTGAACCTCATGTCGCTGTTCGGCTTGCACCGGCGGCTACGCGGCGCAGCCGTCGGACATTTCGCGTCGACGGAGATCACCTCGTCGCCAGGCTCGCGCCGGTTGGTCGAGGCGCTGCAGCGGCTGGCCGCCCCGCAGGAATGTGTTTCCTTCTACAGCGAGCACGTTGAGGCCGACGCCGTGCATGAGCAAGTGGTACGCGTCGACGTGGTGGGAGATCTCGTCGCTCGTGAACCGCAGCTCGATTCCGATGTGGTGTTCGGTATCCGCGCGCACGCTGTCGTCGAAGATCGGCTTGCCGACGCGATCATGGCGTCATGGAAGGCCGGAGAAACGTCGCTACGACGACCGCTTGGCTGAACGGGTCCGCTCAGGGCGGCAACGTCGATGGCTGGTGTCACACAGCGGATAATTCTTGCTGCGGCGACAGGTGCAGATGGCCACCATGAATCGGTCGGATTCCACAACGTCGCCGCCGGGCGTCTCGATGCGCACCGGTCCGGATACCAACACCGGGCCGTTGGGTATCACTTGCACCCGAGTGCGTTCGGTCATGGCTTGTCCGCCCGAATCACCGCGAGTTCTTCTATTCGGCAACCCCTTTGAATCATGCCCGTGGCTTCCAGCCAGCCGGCCCGTGCCGAAAGGACTGGCCCGAACGGAACCCATTGGGAAGCAATGACTTCGGCATCCAGACCAGTTGCCCGTAACGCGTTCAAGGACTTTTCGACATCGGACAACGTTGACTGCACCAACAGCAAGGAGCCGCCGTCGGACAGCAAGCTACATGCCGACCCGCAGAACGGATCCAGCACCAACCGCCCGTCGACGCCGGCGTTCCAGGCCCAAACCGGACCTGCCGTCATCGGGATCACCTCGGTGTCGCCGGCCGGTGGGGTGGGCACATAAGGCGGATTGGACACGATGACATCAAACGGGGCGAAATCCAGAGCGCCAGAAAATGATCCCTTATGCACATCGACGTCGACTCCCGCGTGGTGGGCGTTGCCACGCGAACACCGCACCGCCTGTGGGCAGATATCGAATGCGGTCACGCTGGCCGCGCCAAATTCCGCCGCGGCGATTGCGACGACACCGCTACCGGTGCAGAGGTCCAACACCCGCCGCCCCCGAGCCAGCTCGGTCTTTTCCAGCGTTTCGATCAGCAATTGCGAATCATGTTGAGGCGGGTAAACACCATCGATGCCAAAAGAATCAAACGGTGCGGAGTAAGCGATGGTCACTTCGGCCTTCCGGGTCGTGATCGCCGCGAAGGTTACGGCTTGAGCTAATTCATGCCCACAATCCACGGCCTCGAAACCGGATTCGACGGCGAAAGTAGCTAGGTACGCGCCGGCGCGTGCGCGAGTTGCTCGACAATGGCCGAGCAGAACGCCGGGAGGTCGGCCGGTGATCGGCTGGTCACCAAATTCCCATCGACGACGACTTCCTCGTCGACGATTTTGGCGCCCGCGTTCCGCAGATCGGTGCGAATGCTCGGATACGAGGTCAGCTTTCGGCCCGCCACCACGCCTGCCTCCACCAGCGTCCACGGCCCGTGACAGATGGCGGCGACCGGCTTTCCGGAATAGACGAACTCGCGCACGAACGCGACGGCCGAGCCATCGAGGCGCAGCTTGTCTGGATTCACCGTGCCGCCAGGCAGAATCAATGCGTCGAATTCGTCCACCGAAGCATCCGAAACCGCTCGATCGACTTCGAATGTGCCGGCTGGCTCGAGATCGTGGTTACGTGCTTGGATCTCACCGGTTTTCAGTGACAGCAGCTGAACCTGCGCGCCTTCCTCGGTGAGCGCCGCGCGCGGCTGCTCGAGTTCGACCTTCTCTACACCATCGGCAGCCAAGATGGCTACCTTCTTGCCTTGCAGAGAGTTTGGCATCTAGCTTCTCCTTTACGATTTGCCGTTTCCCGCACTGGCCGCCGTTCGCAGGGCAGCCAGTAGAGGCTCAGCGGCCTCCTTGAGGAAGAGGTCTTGCGCCTCACCGCCGATTTGCAGCAGCGCGATGTCGGTGAAACCCGCCTCCCAGTAGGGGCGCACCGCGTCGACAATCGCGTCCAGGTCCGGACCGCAGGGAATGCTCTCCGCGACGTCCTCGGGGCGGACGAATTGCGTCGCACCGGAAAATCCGGCCGGTGTCGGCAGGTCGGCGTTGACCTTCCAGCCACCGCCGAACCAACGGAACTGGTCGTGGGCGCGTTCGATCGCGGCGTCGCGGTCGGGGTCCCAGCAGATTGGTATCTGCCCGACGACTCGGCCTCCGCCCGCGATGCCGGTGCCCTGCCGCGTTGTGTGCCAGGCGCTCACGAGGTCTGCGTCGGGTTCAACCGCGATCAGGTGCTCGGCGAGGGTGGCGAACTTTTCGACGGCTTTTTGCCCGCCCATCGCTACTGCGAGGCCGACCGGAACCTCCGGCAGGTCCCACAACCGCGCCGAGTCCACCTGGTAGTGGTCGCCGCGCCAGTCGACCAAGCTCCCGCGGAACAACGCCCGGATGATCTCGATAGCCTCCCGCAGCATGTCTTGGCGTTGCGTGACGGCCGGCCAACCCTTGCCGACCACGTGTTCGTTGAGGTTTTCGCCGCTGCCGAGTCCGAGAGTGAACCGGCCGTCGGCGAGGATCTGCACGGTCGCCGCCTGCTGCGCGACGATCACCGGGTGATAGCGGATGGTCGGGCAGGTCACATAGGTGTAGAGATCTACTCGTTCGGTGACTTCTGCTACTGCTCCAAGCACCGCCCAGGCGTTGGGCGCATGGCCCTGCGTTGCCAGCCACGGCGAGAAGTGATCACTGCAGACCTCGAAGTCGAAACCCTGGTGTTCGGCCGAAACTGCATAGCGGACAAGCTCTTTCGGACCGTTCTGTTCCGTCATCAGGGTGTAGCCGAACCGTGTCATACCGCATTGGGTACCCGTGCATGGCCGGAGCAAACGACTCGCGGGTCTAGGTCCGATCGCCAAGCCCCATCTCAGGCGTTCCCGGCCTGCATCGTCGCCGTGGGGGTACGCCCCCTCGCCGCCGCGTGGCTGGGGGTACCCCCACCCGCTTGCGGGGGACTAGAGGCGGTCCTTGACGGCCGCGGACAGACGCGCTCCGTCGGCCTTGCCCGCCGCCAACGCGGTGGCGGCTTTCATCACCAAGCCCATCTGCTTCGTGCCCGGCCGCTCGCCCAACTGCTCGGCGACCTGCGCCATGGCGGTGTCGACGACCTCAGCCAGCTCGGCTTCGCTGAGCGGGGCTGGCAGGTATTCGTCAATGACCCGTGCTTCGGCGTGCTCGTTGGCCGCGAGCTCGCCGCGGCCGTTCTGGGTGTAGATCTCCGCGGCCTCGTTGCGCTTCCTGGACTCCTTCGCCAGCACCTTGAGCACCTCGTCGTCGGAGAGTTCCCGCGCCGCTTTGCCGGAAACCTCCTCGGTCTGAATCGCCGCCAGCAACATGCGCAGCGTCGCGGTACGCAACTTGTCCTGCGTCTTCATCGCATCGGTCAGATCTGCCCGCAGCCGGGATTTGAGTTCCGCCATAGCCAGAGACGCTACGCGCCGCACCTCCGTCAGGCAGTGACACCGCGCGCATCGCGGGACGTTGAGAAATGATCCGGTGCTCGACAGTATGGAGCCATGACCCGCGCCGACGACGATGCGAAGCGGAGCGGTGCGGTGGGGGCACCACCCGCTTGCGGGGGAGAGCGGCGCTCATGAGGAACGACGACGGCGGCCCTACCAGGTGAGTGCGCCGCCGCCCGATTACCCGGACTACCCGGAATACCCCCCGCTCGGTTACCGTCCCCCCGCGTACCCACCGCCGGGCTATCCGTCATGGGGCCCCGCGCCCGGCTACAGCCCGCGCCCCACCTACCCGCCACCGGGTGGCGGTTCCTATCCGCCTTGGGGCTACCCGCCGCCCGGCTACCCGGGTCCGCCACCGAGCTACCCGCCGGCTCCCGGTTATGCCTGGTCGTCCGGCTATGGCAGTCCGCCGCCGCGCGGGTTTGGAACACTCACGCCGGGCATCATCCCGTTGCGACCGTTGAGCCTCGGTGACATCTTCAATGGCGCGGCCGCCTACATTCGGACCAACGTCAAGGTCGTCTTGGGGCTGACCGCGATCATCGTGATCAGCACGCAGATCATCACGTTGATCGCCGCCGCCGGACCCCTGGCTGCTGCGAGCCGGCTCGGGACAGCCCCGGCTGAGGAACTCACCGGCGGTGACGTCGCCGCCTGGCTGCTGGCAACGGGGCTCGCCGGCCTGGTCGGGTGGCTGGCTGACGTCCTGCTCAGCGGCATGCTCACGGTCGTCGTGGGCCGGGCGGTGTTCGGCTCAACAATCGGTGCCGGCGAAACATGGGCCAAGATTCGTGGCCGGTTGCCCGCATTGATTGGTCTGGCCGCGTTGGAGTCCGTCGGACTGGTCGCTCTGTGCGGGCTGGTGGGGCTGATCATCGCGGCGGCCGGCGCCGCCGGCAGCGCAGGGGCGGCCGTTCTCATCGGTTTTCCGCTGGTGCTGGCATCGATCGCGGCGGTGGTCTACTTCTACACGGTGCTGTCGTTCGCGCCGGTGCTGATAGTACTGGAGCGACTGCCGGTGTTCGATGCAATCATGCGATCAATCACGTTGGTCCGCAACAGTTTTTGGCGAGTGCTCGGCATCCGGGTCTTGACCTGGGTGGTGGTGGCTTTGATCGCCGGTGCGGTCGCGGCCCCGTTCAACTTCGTCGGTCACCTGCTGGCCGGACCCTCCGGCGCGTTGCTGATCGGTGCGACAGTGGGAGCGGTCGGATCGGCGATCGGCCGGATCATCACCGCTCCATTCAGTGCCGGCGTCGATGTCTTGCTCTATACCGATCGGCGGATCCGTTCCGAGGCATTCGATCTGGTCTTGCAGACCGGCGCCGCCGGTGGCCCTGCGCGCATGCAGCCAGCGGCCTCCACCGACTATCTCTGGCTGACCCGGCCGGTATAGGGACGAGCCGAGTATGCCCGCCATCGACGTGGACCGCGATACCGCACACCAGGCCGCCCAGCACGAACTCGACAAACCGATCTACCCCAAGGGTTCGCTGACCCAGCGACTGCAGGAATGGATCCATGAGTTGCTATTCCGCCTTATCGAAAAGGGCTCTTCGGTGCCGGGCGGATGGTTCACCATCAGTGTGCTCATCACCTTGCTGATTGTGGCGGTAGTGATCGCCGTCCGCATCGCGCGGCGCACCATCCGCACTCGTCGCGGTACCGACTACCAGCTATTCGATACCGGTCAGCTCAGCGCCGATCAGCATCGCGCCATTGCGGAACGCTTTGCCGCCGAAGGTAATTGGACCGCGGCGATTCGACATCGGCTGCGTGCCGTGGCCCGCGGTCTCGAGGACACGCGAATACTGGAGCCAGCGCCCAGCCGCACCGCCAACGAGCTGGCCCACGACGCCGGCGCACGCCTGCCTCACCTAGCATCCGAATTATCCCAAGCGGCAACCGCCTTCAACGATGTCACCTACGGCGAACGACCGGGAACACCGGCTGGCTATCAGATGATTGTCGACCTCGATGACCACCTGCGGTTCCGGTCCGCCGCTGGCCGACCGGGGCTGGATCAGCCCGCCACCGTCGACTCATGGGCGCAGATTCGGTGACCGTCACCGACGAGGTTGTCCCGGTGCGCCGACGGCGGTCATGGCGGTGGGCGCTACTCACGCTGGCCGCCATTTGTGTGGTGGCCGCGATCGGCACCTACCTGACCGCACCACGTCCGGGCGGGCGGATGGACCCGGCGTCGACCGGACCCAACGGCGCGCACGCGTTGGTGACGCTGCTGCGCGACCGAGGTGTCACCGTTGTGGTCGCGACCAGCGTCGCCGATGCCGAAAACGCCGTGCGCCCGGGAACACTGCTGCTGTTCGCCCAGACCCAGCGCGTCACCAGCGATTCGCTGCTTCACCGGCTGGCCGGCATTCCAGGCGATCGCCTGCTAGTGGAGCCGACGTCGCCCGCCCGTGCCGCCCTCGCCCCGGGCATCCGCCGCGGCGGCGGCAGCGGGCCCGACACCAAGCCGGGTTGCGCGCTGCGCGAAGCGGACCGCGCAGGGTCGGTGGATTTCGGGCCATCCAATACCTACAGCGCTGCCGGTGACGGGGCGGTGACCAGCTGCTATGGCGCCGCACTGGTCCGTTACCGCGACGGCGACCGCACTGTGACAGTGGTCGGCAGTACCGACTTCATGACCAACGGAGGCCTGCTACACGCCGGTAACGCCGCGCTGGCAATGAACCTCGCGGGCCAGCAACCCCGCCTGGTCTGGTACGCACCGCAGCGGGTCGAAGGCGAATCATCAGGTTCAACAACGATTTTCGGCCTGATCCCCGATAACGTCATCTGGATGGTGCTGCAGCTGTGGCTGGTAGTGCTGCTGATCGCATTGTGGAAAGGCCGTCGAATCGGTCCGCTGGTCGCCGAGGAACTGCCCGTCGTAGTGCGCGCGTCGGAGACGGTCGAGGGTCGCGGCCGGCTATACCGGTCACGGCGGGCCCGCGACCGCGCGGCACAAGCATTACGCGCTGCGACGCTGCAGCGCCTGCTGCCCCGGCTCGGGCTGGGTGCCGACACATCGCCGCCTGCGGTGGTGACCGCCGTTGCGCAGCGCAGCAGAACTCATGAAGAGTCGTTGCGACACATCTTGTTCGGCCCGCCCCCGGCCTCCGATACCGATTTGGTCCAGCTCGCCCGCGCACTCGACGACATCGAAAGGCAGGTCGCCCAACCATGACTCACCCGCGCCCCACCTCCGCTCAGCCGCCGGCGGCGGACTCGGCGCGTCATGCGCTGCTGGCGTTGAGAAGCGAGATCGGCAAGGCCGTCGTCGGGCAGGACGCGGTGATCACCGGTTTGGTGATCGCGTTGTTGTGCCGCGGCCACGTCTTGCTCGAAGGTGTTCCAGGCGTCGCGAAGACGCTGCTGGTGCGTTCTTTGGCCGCAGCACTCCAACTCGAATTCAAGCGGGTTCAGTTCACCCCGGACCTGATGCCCGGCGATGTCACCGGATCGCTGATCTATGACACTCGCACCGCCGCGTTCGTCTTCCGAAGCGGTCCGGTCTTCACGAATCTCATGCTGGCCGACGAAATCAACCGCACGCCACCGAAGACCCAAGCGGCCTTGCTGGAGGCAATGGAAGAGCGTCAAGTCAGCGTGGACGGCGAGCCGAGAGCGCTGCCCGACCCGTTTATCGTCGCCGCGACACAAAACCCGATCGAATACGAGGGCACCTATCAGTTGCCAGAGGCGCAGTTGGACCGGTTCCTGCTGAAACTGAATGTGCCAATGCCGCCACGCGATGCCGAAATTGCCATCCTCGGCCGCCACGCACGCGGCTTTGATCCGCGCGACTTGTCGGCAATCCGACCCGTGGCCGGGCCGACCGAGTTGGCAGCGGGCCGCGACGCGGTGCGGCGGGTACTTGTCGCCGACGAGGTGCTCGGTTACATCGTCGACATCGTCAACGCCACCCGCCACTCGCCGGCGCTGCAACTGGGTGTCTCACCGCGCGGCGCAACCGCATTGCTGGCGGCCGCACGGTCTTGGTCGTGGCTCTCCGGACGCAACTACGTCACGCCCGACGACGTCAAGGCCATGGCCCGGCCGACCATGCGGCACCGGGTGATGCTCCGGCCGGAGGCAGAGCTCGAGGGTGCCACGCCCGACGGCGTGCTCGACGGCATTTTGGCTTCGGTCCCGGTGCCGCGCTAGTGATCCTGACCGGGCGCACTGGGCTGATCGCACTCATCTGCGTTCTGCCAATTGTGCTATCACCGTGGCCGGCAACATCTTTCGTTATGCTGCTGACAGGGCTGGTCGCCGGGGTGATCGCCGATGTCGGTTTGGCGGCGAGTCCATCCCACTTGCAGTACACCCGCATGCATAACGGCTCGGTCCGACTCGGCGAGGCGGTGCATACCGGTCTGCTGATCCTCAATGCGGGCCGACGCCGGTTTCGCGGACAAGTTCGCGACGCGTGGGCGCCCAGCGCCCGCGCCGAACCGGCTACCCACGCCGTCGACATCGCCGCCGGTCAGGTGCAGCGCGTGGACACCTGCCTACACCCGGTCCGCCGCGGTGATCAGCGGGCGGCGGTGGTCACCGCACGGTCCATCGGCCCGCTCGGGATGGCGGGGCGGCAGAGGTCGCGTCCGGTGCCTGGCCAGGTCCGGGTGCTGCCAATGTTCTTGTCGCGCAAGCATCTGCCGTCGCGCCTGGCCAAACTCCGGGAGATCGACGGGCTGCTGCCGACGTTGATCCGGGGGCAGGGCACCGAGTTCGACTCGCTGCGAGAGTACGTCGTCGGTGACGATGTCCGGTCAATCGACTGGCGGGCAACCGCCCGTCGGGCCGACGTCGTGGTGCGGACCTGGCGTCCCGAACGTGACCGGCGGGTCGTCATCGTTCTCGACACCGGACGCACGGCGGCCGGCCGTGTTGGTGTCGATCCGACTGCCAGCGATCCCAGCGGTTGGCCCCGGCTCGATTGGTCGATGGATGCCGCTCTGCTGCTGGCGGCGCTCGCCTCCCGGGCCGGTGACCATGTCGACTTCCTGGCGCACGACCGGCTGACCCGGGGCGGTGTGTTCGGCGCGTCACGAACCGACCTGCTGGCACGGCTGGTCGATACGATGGCGCCGTTGCAACCTGCACTGGTCGAATCTGATTCTGCTGCAATGGTTTCCGCCATCGCCGGTCGAACACGGCGCCGTGCGCTGGTTGTGCTGCTGACCGACCTCAACGCGAGCGCTCTGGAGGAGGGACTGCTGCCGGTACTGCCCCAACTCTCGGCCAAGCACCGGGTGATCATCGCCGCGGTCGCCGATCCGCGCGTCGACCAATTGGCGGCCGGGCGCGTCGATGCGGCGGCAGTGTATGACGCGGCGGCCGCCGAACATTCCCGAAACGACCGGCACGCAATCGCCTCGCGGCTTCGGCACGGCGGGGTCGAGGTGATCGACGCGCCGCCCACCGAACTCGCACCGGCACTGGCCGATCGCTACCTGGCGATGAAGGCCACCGGCCGGCTCTAAGTCACGTCGCTCCGCCGAGCAGACGTAAAAGCCCCCGACACGCCGACGATTTAGGGGCTTTAGCGTCTGCTCGCGGGTATCTAGCGCGTTGGGACCACGTCCGGTGCGTCGGCGATATCGCCGGTTTCGCCCGCGCGTACCGCCCGCCGACCGAAGTACACGATGTAAGCCAAAAACCCGGCTTCGGCGAGGATTCCGATGCTGATCCGCAGGAAGGTGGGCAAGGGCGACGGGGTGACCAACGCCTCGATGGCACCCGAGACGAGCAGCACCGCAACCAATCCCACGGCGACGGCGACCACCGGAACGGCCCTGCTCGGCCAGCACCTGTCCACGCGGGCGATCACCGGCCGCGATCACTGACCACCCCAGCCGCATTCCAGATGCGGCCGCCAGGAAGACCGCGGTCAACTCCAGCAGGCCATGCGGAATCAGCAACCCCAGCATGACGTCGCCCTTCCCGGCCTGAAGCATCAGACCGGCCACGACTCCGAGGTTGGCGGCGTTTGCAAACAACACAAACGGGATCGGCAGGCCCAGCACCACGGAGAACGCGATACACTTCGCGGCCACCCAGGAATTGTTGACCCAGACGTGCAGCCCGAACGCGACGGCGGAGTGGTCGCTGTAGTACGAGGCGAAGTCATGGTTGACCAACTCGTTGAGCTCGCTTGGTGTTCCGATCGTGGATTGGACCTCCGGGCTGCCGATCACCCACGCCGCGATGACCGCAACGACCGCGAAGAACACCACCGCCGTCGCCAGCCACCACCGCCAGGCACGGTAGGCCACCACCGGAAAGGACACCGTCCAGAACCGGGTGAATTCGCTGGACAGCGGGGCGTGGGCACCGGTGACCGCCGCACGGGCACGCGCCACCAGACTCGAAAGACTGCCGACCAGGGCCGAATCTGACGAACCCGAGCGCAGCATCGACAAATGGGTGGACACCCGCTGGTAGAGCTCGACGAGTTCGTCGATCTCGGCGCCGGTCAACTGCCGGCGCTTTTTCACCAATCGTTCGAGGCGATCCCAGGTGTCGCGGTGAGCGAGCACGAACGCATCGACGTCCACCGCTGCGAGCCTAGCGGCGATCGCAAACTCGGCGCAGCCGACTGCAGCGGATCGCCGCCGGACCCTCGCCGGGTAGCGTCAGCAGTATGCCCGAGGTGGTGACCGGAGACGCGGTGGTGCTCGACGTGCCAATCGCGCAACTTCCGGTGCGGGCGGTCAGCGCGCTGATCGACATCGCCGTCATCGTCGTCGGCTACCTGGTGGCACTGATGTTGTGGGCGGCCACGCTGACCCAGTTCGACACGGCCGTGACCGCGGCTATCATGATCATCTTCACCGTGCTGGTGTTCATCGGCTATCCCCTCGTGTTCGAAACCGCAACGCGGGGTCGCTCGGTCGGCAAGATGGTGATGGGACTACGGGTTGTCTCGGAAGACGGCGGCCCGGAACGGTTCCGCCAGGCACTTTTTCGCGCACTGGCGTCGGTCATCGAGATCTGGATGTTATTGGGCAGCCCCGCGGTGATCTGCAGCATGCTCTCGCCGAAAGCCAAACGGATCGGCGACGTCTTCGCGGGCACGATCGTGATCAGTGAACGCGGGCCGAAACTGGGGCCGCCGCCGTTGATGCCGCCGGAGCTGGCCTGGTGGGCGTCGTCGCTGCAGCTGTCCGGGCTGGGCGCTGAGCAGGCCAACGTTGCGCGCCAATTCCTCTCCCGTGCAACGCAACTCGATCGGGGCCTACGCGATCAGATGGCCTACCGGATCGCCGGCGACGTGCTGAGCCGAGTCGCCCCGCCGCCGCCACCCGGAACCCCGCCGCAGCTCGCCCTGGCCGCGGTGCTGGCCGAACGACACCGCCGGGAGCTCGCACGGCTACGGCCGCCCCCTAACGGGTGGCACACCGGATACCCGCCCTGGCCTGCGCCATCGACCGACGGCTTTGCCCCGCCCCGCTAGCTACTGTGCGACCGCAGCCGCGAGGATGCCGATGTCGGCGCCTAGCAGTCCCAACGCCACGATCGGGACCACGATGCCCCATCGGCGTTGCGCGGTGAAAAACGAAGCGATGACGGTCAGCGCCGCCACTACCGGGGGTCCGTAGAGCAGCACGTCAGGGCTGATCCAATTCGGCTCAGCGTGCTGGCATTGCTTGTCGCTGCAGGCGGCGGTGCTCATCACGGCGCCGAAGAAAAAAACCATGACAAGCCCTGCGCCCAGCACCGTAAACAGCGCCAATGCCCAGTTCATCCATAACCGCAGACGCTTGCTGCGATCGGGTTCGGCGGTCGAGGCGGGCTGCTTGTCGGGGTCGACACCCGCGTCGACCCTCACATCGCGGTTTTCCTCGTTCATCCCTGCTGTGCTACCCCGCTGCCTCGAGGTACAAACCCGCCGTTTAGCGACCGCCGAAAATTAAACGTTGCATCACGATAGTTTTCGATATATCGTCATTGTATCGGTAGCGCATCCGGCGTTACCTTTCCAGAAACGAGATGACATATGAACAACCCATTCCCCCATGTAGAAGGGGAATTTCCCGGGGGTCCCGGAGCACAGGGCTTCGGCTTCCACCCCCATGCACGGCGTGCACTGCACGAACAGCGCAGGCAGGCCCGTCGCGAGTTCCGCGACTACGTCCGCGGTCAGGACGCCGGCCGTGACGGGCCGTTCGGTCCGGGTTCGGCGGTTTCGGCCCCGGCTTCGGCCGGGGTTTCGGCCCCGGCGGATTCGGCTTCGGCCCCGGCCCACGCGGCAGACGGCGCGGCGGACACGGTCCGCGCGGCCGCCGTGGCGACGTCCGCGCCGCCATCCTGGTGCTGCTGGCCGAGCGGCCGATGCACGGCTACGAGATGATCCAGGAGATCGCCGAGCGCAGCCAGGACCTGTGGCGCCCCAGCCCCGGCTCGGTCTACCCGACCCTGCAACTGCTGGTTGACGAGGGGCTCATTGTCGGGTCGGAAAGCGAAGGCAGCAAAAAGCTCTTCGAGTTGACCGATACCGGCAAGGCTGCCGCGGAGAAGGTCGAGACCCCGCCGTGGGACGAGATCGCCGACGGTGTCGACCCGGCCCATCTGAACCTGCGGGCGGCCGTCGGGCAACTCTTCGGCGCCGTCGCGCAATCCGCTCACGCCGCCAGCGCTGAGCAGCAGCAACGCATCATCGACATCGTCAACAACGCTCGCCGCGAGATCTACACGATCCTCGGCCAAGACGACTGACCGCATCCGGCGAGCAGACGCGAAAGCTCCCGCACGCCCGGCGTGTCGGGGGCTTTTGCGACTGCTCGCCAGCAATTACACCTCGACCCAGTCCAGGGTGCGCTGCACGGCTTTGCGCCAGCCCGCATATCCGCCCGCGCGCTCGTCGTCGCTCCACCTTGGCGTCCACCGCTTGCCCTCGTGCCAATTGGCCCGCAGGTCGTTCGGGCCGGACCAGAAGCCGACCGCCAGACCCGCCGCGTACGCCGCGCCCAACGCCGTGGTCTCGGCGACCACCGGCCGCACCACGTCGACACCCAGGACGTCGGCCTGGATTTGCATGCACAACTCGTTGGCGGTGATCCCGCCGTCGACCTTCAGCACCTCAAGGCGCACACCCGAATCGGCTTGCATCGCGTCGACCACGTCGCGGCTCTGGTAACAGATGGACTCCAACGTCGCGCGGGCCAGATGCGCGTTGGTGTTGTACCGCGACAGCCCCACGATCGCGCCACGGGCGTCGGAGCGCCAATACGGTGCGAATAACCCGGAAAACGCCGGAACGAAGTAGACCCCACCGTTGTCATCGACCTGGCGCGCCAGTGCCTCGCTCTGCGCAGCTCCGCTGATGATGCCCAACTGGTCGCGCAGCCATTGCACCGCCGAGCCGGTCACAGCTATCGAACCCTCAAGCGCGTAAACGGGTTTGGCGTCGCCGAATTGGTAGCACACCGTCGTCAGCAGACCGTTGCGGGACCGCACGATCTGCTCGCCGGTGTTGAGCAGCAGAAAGTTTCCGGTGCCGTAGGTGTTTTTGGCCTCGCCGGGGTCCAGGCATACCTGGCCGACCATCGCGGCGTGCTGGTCACCGAGAATGCCGGTGATCGGCACCTCGCCGCCGAGCGGTCCGGCCTCCAGCGTGAGGCCGTAGGGCTGGCGCGGCGACGACGCCGCAATCGACGGCAGCATCGCGCGGGGGATATCGAAAAACGACAGCAGCTCGTCGTCCCAGTCCAGGGTCTCCAAATTCATCAGCATCGTCCTGCTGGCGTTGGTGACATCGGTGACATGCACCCCGCCGCGGGGACCGCCGGTCAGATTCCACAACAACCAGGTGTCCGGGGTGCCGAACACGGCCTCACCCCGCTCGGCCGCTGCCCGCACCCCCTCGACGTTCTCCAGGATCCATTGCAGTTTGCCGCCGGAGAAGTACGTTGCCGGCTGCAGACCGGCTTTCCGCCGGATCACGTCGCCGCGACCGTCGCGGTCCAGTGCCGACGCGATGCGGTCGGTGCGGGTGTCCTGCCAGACGATCGCGTTGTAGTACGGTCGGCCGGTGCGGCGATCCCACACCAGCGTCGTTTCTCGCTGATTTGTGATCCCGAGCGCAACAATGTCTTTCGCCGACAGATTGGTCTTGTTCAGCGCTGACATCAGGGCCGAGGTGGTGCGCTCCCAGATCTCGACCGGATTGTGCTCGACCCAGCCGGCGCGCGGCAAAATCTGCTCATGCTCGAGCTGATGGCTGCCCGCTTCCGTGCCGTCGTGGTCGAAGATCATGCAGCGGGTGCTAGTAGTGCCCTGGTCGATCGAAGCGATGAATTCGCCCACGTGCTTTCCTCCCGCGATCCCGTCCATCATGGACTACGCGGGCACCCAAATCCCCCACATCGAGCGCATGCCGCTGCGACTAGCGGTCGCGCCGCTCATGTGCGCCGCTCAGAAGCTCAGTCCTGCAACGGCATCTGCCGATACTGCACCAGCGATGTCGGCAAGGCCCGGGTCGGCATCGAAGGGTGGAGTGAAGGAGTCGGTGAAACTAAAAACACCATCGGTGTCCACAATGCCAAGTTGCAAAAACCCAGGATCCGTTACGACGAGATCATATGTATCTGTCGCCGGGGAGTAGAAGTCGAGCTCCAAACCAGTGAGTAAGGTGCCGTCGTAAGTGAGCGTGTTGTCGAACGCGTCTGTGGTCGTGTTAATGCTGAACGTATCCGTGTACCCGTCAAACGTATACGGGCCGTAGGTCGCTATGTCACCGCTGGGGCCGGTCGCATCCGTCGTGTCTGCGCTGGCGGCTGGGCTGGCTAGCAGGGCGATGAGCGGAGAGGCCAGCACTGCACCAACGGCCACGCCGACAATGCCACTCATGCGGCGGTGACCGTTACTCAAATTTTTCCCCCAACTCGCTGTGAATTCGGTAAGAATAACCTGAAAGTTTTCAGCATGGCGGAGGCAATGTCAATAGCACAGTTCACCTCACTGAAGCAAGGCGCACCGCTGTGACCGGGCAGAGGACACCGTCGGAGGTACAAATTCCAGCCGAGTGAGGATCATCTCGTCGATCTGTTGCCTAGCGGCAAGTAAACCGGTTGCATCGGCGATGTGGGGAAAGAGGTCAAGCGGACAACCTACGAGCGCGTAGACCGCCAGGAGTACCGGCGCAAGGTGCAACTGTGCCTGGACGTCTTCGAAACGATGCTCGCGCAGTACAGCTTCGAGGTCGACCGCCCACTTACCGGGATGGAAATCGAATGCAACCTGGTCGATGACGACTATCAACCGGCGATGAGAAATCAGGATGTCCTGGCCGCCATCGCCGACCCGGCTTACCAGACCGAATTAGGCGCCTACAATATCGAATTCAACGTGCCGCCCCGGCCGCTGAGAGGCCGGACCGCGATGGATTTGGAAGCCGATGTACGAGCCAGTTTGAATGCCGCCGAGACCAAAGCCACCGCCGGAGGCGCGCACATCGTCATGATCGGAATTCTTCCGACGCTGATGCCCGAGCACCTGGCCGGCCGATGGATGAGCGAGTCGACCAGGTACGCGGCCCTCAACGACTCCATCTTCAACGCCCGCGGCGAGGATATCCAGATCGACATCAGCGGCCCGGAGCCACTGAGTTTGAACTCGCCGTCCATCGCCCCCGAATCGGCTTGCACCAGCATGCAGTTGCACCTGCAAGTGTCGCCCGCCGATTTCGCCGACAACTGGAACGCCGCGCAGGTGCTGGCCGGGCCGCAGCTGGCGCTCGGCGCCAACTCGCCGTATTTCTTCGGTCATCAGCTGTGGTCCGAAACCCGCATCGAACTGTTCGCGCAGTCCACCGATACCCGGCCCGATGAATTGAAAACCCAGGGCGTGCGGCCGCGGGTGTGGTTCGGCGAACGCTGGATCACATCGATCTTCGATCTGTTCGAAGAGAACGTCCGCTACTTCCCGTCGTTGCTGCCGGAGGTCTCCGACGAGGATCCGGTCGCCGAGCTCGCCGCCGGACGCACCCCCCAACTGCCGGAGCTGCGCCTGCACAACGGCACGGTGTACCGGTGGAACCGTCCGGTGTACGACGTCGTGGAAGTGGATGGGGTCGAGCGGCCACACCTGCGGGTGGAGAATCGCGTGCTGCCGGCTGGACCGACGGTCATCGACATGCTGGCCAACTCCGCGTTCTACTACGGCATGTTGCGCACGCTGTCCGAAGAGGACCGCCCGGTCTGGACCAAGATGAGCTTCGCTGCGGCGCAACACAATTTCCTCGAGGCCGCTCGACACGGCATGCAGGCAAGCCTGTACTGGCCGGGATTGGGCGAGGTCACCACCGAGGAATTGGTGCTCGGCGAACTGCTGCCGATGGCGCATGACGGACTGGACCGTGGGGCGTCGCCACCGAGGTACGTGACCGGTTTCTCGGCGTTATCGAAGGCCGTGCCCGCACCGGACGCAACGGCGCGGTCTGGCAGGTGTCCACCGTGCGCGCGCTACAACAAGGCGGGTTGTCCCGGCCGCAGCGCTGGCGGAGATGCTGCGGCGTTACTGCGAGCACATGCACACCAATGAGCCGGTGCACACCTGGGAATTAGCAGCCGGTTAGGCGCCGAGACCCGCGGCCTCGACCACCGCCCACAGCACTTGCGGGTGCTGGATGTCGCTGTGCGCGCCGCTGAAGGGCGACTGGTTCGCGCAGATGACGGCGTTGGCGTCCAAGCTGTAGAAACAACCCGTTTTGAAGCCATAGGGCTTTCCCTGCGGCGCCAGCACCACGGTCGTGGGACTGGGGGCCTGCTG
This sequence comes from uncultured Actinomycetota bacterium, assembly GCA_963791535.1. Classification (GTDB taxonomy): domain Bacteria; phylum Actinomycetota; class Actinomycetes; order Mycobacteriales; family Mycobacteriaceae; genus Mycobacterium. Next base: position 21,648 of record CAWBSW010000029.1, read on the forward strand.
GTATCCGTCATGGCCCATTCCGCCCCATCGGAAGACCAGATCGCTAGCCGATTCGCTGTCTTGACCGGCCAACATACTGGCGGCCGGGTACCGCCATCCGACCGCTCGGTCGGCGGCGCTGAACGTGGCAAGCAGCGGACCGTCGACCCGGCTGCCGTCGACCGCCAGTCCACCCCCGCGCGACGGGTCGAACATCAGCGACGACGCAAACGTGAAGTGCGAGAACGCGCCCTGGATCAGGGTCAGCGACTTGACCGGGCTGGCCGATCCGGTTTGGTTGGCAGGCAAGCCCGCCAGCGAGTACGCGACGAGGCGGGCGCCAAAACTGTGCCCCATCAGGTGGATTCGCGGCGCGCCACCAGGGCCTCTCAGACCAGCCAGTAGCGGGCCCAAGCCGTTCTGGCCAATCACGCCGGCCCGGTTCTTCATCTCGTAGTAGCTCATCGTCCGCAACACCTCGCGCGCCCCGGTCCACAGCCCGGCGAACGGATTGCCGATGCCCTGCGCGGAGCTGCTCGCATGGGGTGCCATGGCTGCCGCGTGTCCGAATGCGGTCGCGGTATCGGCGGTGATCAGCGCGGCTTCGCCGGTGTCTTCGACACCCTGCGGTGGGGTGGTCACCAAACCCGATGCCAGCTGGTGGAATTGGTTCAACGCGGCCGGGTCTTGCGGCTGTTGGTCGAGCAGCTGGCCCATGGTGGCCAGCTGCTGCTGTTGGGCCGGGAATGCCGGGGTCAACGCGGCGGCCAGCTCCGCGCCGGTGGACGGCACGGCTGGTGCGGTGGCCGGATCGTCGTCGGGGAACAGCAGCGACGGCCAGATGACGCCGACGGCCGCGCTGCTGGACAGGTGCGTGCCGAGCTGGTCGGCGAGCAGGGTGAACATCGCTTGGTAGAGATCACGGGCGGAGTCGACGCCGTTGTTCCAGCCGTGCGAGAGCACGAAGAGATCGGTGATGCCGCCGTTGGCCACGGCCGCCGGCAGTCCGCCGTCACCGCTGCCGGTGGCGGTGTTGGGTGTGCCGTCGGCGTTGAAATCGACTTCGTAGTAGGCCAATCCGTTGATGTTGGTCACGATGATCGTCCCTTCGGTTCTAGGTGCTGGACAGTGCGGGCATCAGATCGATCAGACCGGCGCCTTGGTAGTATTCGTGGCGTCCCAGGTCTATCGCGGTGTCCCGGAACAGTTTTTTGACCAGTTCCGGCTGGCCGATGTACTCGTTGCGGATAGACAGGAACGCGGCGATCGCCCCGGAGACGTGCGCGGCCGACATCGACGTGCCGGTGTCTTCGCAGTAGCGGGCCACCCGCGACGGGTCGCCCGCGGCGGGTGCCAGCGGCGGCACACCGGCAATCATTTGTCCGGTGGCCGCTGAGGTGATGCCTTCCCCCGGCGCCACCAAGTCTGGCTTGAGGCGCCCGTCGAGTTCGTGGGGCCTTTCGACGAGTCGAAGGTGACGCCGTAAGTGTGTGGACGGTAGCGATGCACGGATCCGACCGTGATGGCGCATGCGGCGTCTCCCGGATCGGTGATCGTCGACAGCTGCCCGTAGACGTCACCGGACAGCACCTCGGGGGTCCCGCCTACGCCCGCGTTGCCTGCGCTGACAACCGCCACCACGCCGGTCTCGCCAGCAGATCCAGTTCGCGGCACAGCGGACTTGGCCCGCCGCGTATTCGGTGGGTGGCCAAGGGCAACCCGACGACGGGTTGACCCCGTCGATTGCCGGTCCCTACCGCCGCCGTTGACGGTGCGGATATAGTCGATCGCTTGGATCACCGCACTCGACAGGGTGTTGCCGTTGTCGTCGAGGACCTTGACGCTGACCAGTTGGCTTTCGGCGCGACGCCCGACAGTGTGGCCCCCGGTAGGCAGGGTACGCAGCACCCACTGCGGCAGGTCTTGCGCGGTCGGTTCGTTGTGCGCGATCCGCAGCCTTTTGGGGTCCTGCGGTGCTTGGCCCGCGATGATTCCGGCGACATGGGTGCCGTGCCCGTAGGTATCGGTCAGCGGAGACGGCTTGGTGTCCGTGGACGACTGAATCATGAAGTCGCGGTGCAGTTTAGCGACCGCACGGGCTGTCAACGTGTCGTTGGCTGCGAAGTGCGGATGCGTCGCGTCGATGCCGGAATCGAGCACGGCCCACACGACACCGGTTCCGGCGGAGCCGAAGGTGCGTCTAGCGGCGTCGGCCTTGATGGTCGTCACTGAGCGGTCCAGGTGTGCGCGCAGCACCAGGTCGGGCCAGATGCGGTAGATGAGTCCGAGGGCACGGCGCGCCGACGCCTCGGTCGGTGTGTCGCCGCCGTGTGCCAATCGGGTGATCTCATCCGGGTCGAGCACGCACCGCATGTAGTGGCGGGCCACCGGCACTGGTTGCGGCGGGCCCGTGGTGCCGAAAACGTCGTGAAAAAGTCTGAGGAAGCTGCGCCGCACGGTCGCCGGATTGGCCCCGGGTTCTAACCGCAGTTCGACGAGGACTACCCGCCGGTCCTGATTGTCCGTGAAGCACCATCTGAGCCGCGCTCGGCGGAGCATTTTGACGTATCGCCCATCGCAAGCGGGCTGATGATCGATGCTCGCCGCGACCCCGCGCGGCGGCGGAAAGGCAGGGTCATGGCTGCTGACCTTGCGATGAGAAACAGCAACGCTGAGGCACCGGCCAAGGGTGCACACGCGCAGCGCACCCTCGCGAACGCGTAGTGCGCCCCTACTCGATTTGTGCCGCGGAGCGGTTAGCTGCCACTGGGCCTGACGGATCACATCCTCGCCAGCCCCTCGCGGTCTGACACGTCGAGTTTGATACAGGCGCGGTAGATGTGGCCTTCGACGGTGCGGGTGGAGACGACGAGCCGTTCGGCGATGTCGCGGTTCGATAGCCCTGCGGCAATCAGCGATCCGATCTCGCGCTCGCGGGAGGTCACCGGCAGCGGTTGGCCGGCGGACCTGATCGCCGGCGATATCGCTCCGCCGCATTGCGCGGCCAGCCGTAAAGCCCGCGCGGCCGATTCAGAACTTTCGCGGCGCCGCCCGTCGTGATCGTGTCGCGCTGCGGCCTGCGCGGCCGCATCCGCGGCGGACATCATCAACCCGGCGTCCTCGAAATCCGCGCTGACAGCATCCAGCGCCGCACCGTCAAGCTCGGCGACCGCCGTGGCATGGCGAGCGTACAAACCGACCAGTCGTCCGCCGACACGGTCGGTGAGCGCCGCCAGTCGAGGCGCGACGGTGCGGTCGCCAAACCGTGCCGCGTGATGTAGCGCCTCCGCTTCCACCGCGTGTTGACCCGACTGGTGCGCGAGATCGGCTGCGGTGCAAGCAAGTTCGGCTGCCGGCCGCTCGCCGCGTGTCGCTGCCGCCAGCCAGGCTTGGGC
>CAWBSW010000030.1:0-48455 GCA_963791535.1 uncultured Actinomycetota bacterium
TTTGTCAGTTGGCGTGGAAGCTGGTGTCCGCGACGCCGAAATCGTTCACCGACCATCGGCATTCCGTCTGGTGGCTGGGGGCCGCCACGGTGGGGGTCATCGCCGCGGCGCTGTTGTTGCGGCGCCGACAGATCACACTGGTCTTTCTTGTCATTGCCGTGGTGGCGATGGTGCTGACCTTCCACGGCTCGCTGCGCTTCGGGCCGTCGGCGGTGCACACGCCGCACCTGACCTGGACCGCGTTCTCCGCCGCGGCAGTCGCGCTGGTGCTGCCGCAGTTTCCGTTGTCGTTCGCCAACTCGTGTTTGGCCACCGCGGACACGGCCCGCGCCTACTTCGGCGATGCCGCCTCGCGGGTGCGCCCGGGGCGCTTGGCGATCACTCTCGGCCTGGCCAACCTGTTCGCCGGCACGATCAGCGGCATGCCGGTGTGTCACGGCGCCGGGGGTATGACCGCGCATCGCAGCTTCGGCGCCCGCAGCGGTGGCGCACCAATCATGCTGGGCGGCGCGCTGATCGCGCTTGCGCTTGCGATCGGAGCGACGCTGACCGCTGCGCTGGCCGGGTTCCCGGTGCCCATCCTGGCGGGTCTGTTGGCGGTCGCCGGCCTGCTGCACATCGCCCTGCTCAAAGATCTGCGGGGACCGTGGCACTGGGTGCTGGCCATTGCGGTCGGAGTCACCGGTTTTCTCAGCAACCTGGCCGTCGCGCTGGTCGGGGCGCTGGTGATTTGGTGGGTGGCCCGCTGGATCCAGGCGTGGCGGACCCGGCCCTGACTTACTGCGGGTGATCTTTGCCGGCGAGTTGATCCAGCGCATGGTCCAGCACGTCGGCGAGCACCCCAAGGCCGTCGCGCACACCGCCAGGCGAACCCGGCAGGTTGACCACCAAGGTCCGCCCGGCCACCCCGCATACCCCGCGGGAAAGCACCGAGGTCGGCACCTTCGGCAGACCGGACCGCCGGATCGCCTCGGCCAGCCCGGGAATCATGTAGTCGAGCACCGCCACGGTCTGGTCCGGTGTGCTATCGCTGGGCGAGATACCGGTGCCACCGGAGGTGATCACAACGTCGACACCGTCGCCGACAGCGTCACGCAGCGCGTTGCCCACCGGCTCGCCGTCAGCGACCACCGTCGGTTGCACCGACGAGAACCCATGCTGCGCAAGCCATTCGGAGATTATCGGCCCGCATCGATCCTCGTAGACTCCGGCCGATGCACGGGTCGAGGCGATGATGACGCGCGCCGATCGGCCCGCCATCACCGCTCCCAGGTTCCGTGCCGGCCGCCGTCCTTTCGCAACACCCGAATGTCATCGATACGAGCAGCCGGGTCCACCGCTTTGATCATGTCGTAAAGCGTCAGCGCCGCCACGCTCACCGCGGTCAGCGCTTCCATCTCGACCCCCGTTCGATCGGTGCTACGCACCGTCGCGGTGATCTCGACATCCGTCTGTCCGACGCTGAACTCGACGTCGACGCCGGTCAGCGCCAACTGATGACACAGCGGAATCAGGTCGCTGGTGCGCTTGGCGGCCAGAATGCCGGCAACCCGGGCCGTGGCCAGGGCATCGCCCTTGGGCAGTCCGCCCGCCGCGATCAGCTCCACCACTTGAGCGGAAGTACGCACCGAGCCCGCGGCAACCGCGGTGCGCTTGGTGGCCGCCTTCCCGGTGACGTCGACCATATGAGCCGCGCCCTGATCGTCGATGTGCGAGAGCGGACCCGAGTCAGCCACGGATCCCATTCTGACAGCTGCTAGCGCAGATCCCAGACCTGCACCGTAGAGCCGGCCGGAATCTCGGTGACCTCTTCCGGGATGTCCAGCAGGCAGTTCGCCGACGCCAGCGACCCCAGATGGTGTGACCCCGGCGGGCCGTGGCTCACGACGGTGCCCGCGGCGGCGTCAAAAACCCCGCGGCGAAACTGACGCTTGCCGGCCGGCGCGGCCAACGTCTCGGTGAGCACGGCGGATCGCCGCGGCCGGCGCGGATCCGGCAGGCCCATCGCAGTGCGCAGCGCCGGGCGGATGAACACCTCGAAGGACACCAGCGCGCTGACCGGGTTACCGGGCAGGGTGACGATCGGCGTGCCGGCGACCCGGCCGGTGCCCTGCGGCATGCCCGGCTGCATCGCCACCTTGACGAACTCGACCCCCTGATCGCCGGCTCGGCCGAAGGCGTCCTTGACCACCTCGTAGGCACCCGCGCTGACGCCGCCGCTGGTGATGATCAGATCCGACTCGGCGGCGTACCGGTCCAGCAACGCGGTGAACTCGGCGACGTCGTCACTGGCAACGGCGGTGGCGACCACCTGAGCGCCGGCGTCGCGGATCGCGGCGGCCAGCATCGGCGAGTTGGACTCGTAGATCTGCCCCGGCCGCAGCGGCTTTCCGGGTGACACCAGCTCCGACCCGGTGGAAATGATCAGCACCCGCTGAGGCGGAATCACCGGCAACCGGTGCAATCCCAGCGCCGCGGCCAGGCCGATCATCGCCGGCGTGATCACCTGGCCGGCCCGCAATACCGTGGCACCCGCGGCGACGTCCTCGCCGGCGCGGCGGATGTGTTTGCCCTCGGTGCTGGGTGCGTCGATCCGCACGACATCGGTGCGCCCGTCGGTGGCCTCGACGGGCACTATCGCCGTCGCGCCGACCGGGATCGGCGCGCCGGTCATGATGCGATGCGCGGTACCCGGTTCTAAGGTGGGGATCTCGGTCCGACCGGCCGGAATATCCTCGGCCACAGGCAGTTTCACCGGATGATCGTTCGTCGCCGAGGCCACTTCGTCGGCGCGCACCGCGTATCCGTCCATTGCCGAGTTGTCGAAAACCGGCAGCGACACCGTCGCGGTCACATCGTCGGACAGCGCCCGGCCCGCGGCGTCGGGCAGTTCGGCGGTGCCGGCGGGCCGGGCAGTAATCAGCCCGGCGACAACGCGTTGATGCTCCTCGACCGACCGCATGGAATCACTAAATATAGTTGGTCTCCGTGGAGTGTCTGGTCATGCGTGCGGCGCTGACCGATCAGCCGATTTCGCTCGCCGAACACCAGGAGCTGGTCAGCCATCAGGCGGCGGGAGCCGTGGTGGGATTCGTCGGGATGATTCGCGACCACGACAACGGGCGCCACGTGGTGAAGCTGGAATATTCCGCGCACCCGACCGCCGCCGACGTGATCGCCGAAGTGGTGGCCGAGATCGCGGCGCACTCCCCTGGGACGCGGGCCATCGCGGCCAGCCACCGGATCGGCGTCCTGCAGATCGGCGAGGCGGCACTGGTGGCCGCGGTCGCGGCCGATCATCGCCAAGCGGCATTTGCCGCCTGCGCGCAGCTGGTGGACACCATCAAAGCGCGGTTACCGGTGTGGAAGCGGCAAGTCTTCGCCGACGGAACCGACGAGTGGGTGGGCTCGACTTAAGAACGCTGACTCATCCTCCGGCGAACGGCGGCAGGACGTCGATCGTGCTGCCCGCCTGCAGCGGCTGGGCTTGGTCGCGGACCGCCACACCGTCGCAGAGAAAGGAGCACCGGCCGAGCACGCGGGCGAGTTCGCGGCTGCGGCCGCTCAGCTTGTCGACGAGCTCGGATACCGTCGCGCCGGAACGCACGGTGAGCTGCTCGGAATCGGACCCGGCGGCGGCGCGAGCGGCCGCGAAATACCGCACGGTGATCGTGTCGACCGTCACCTCAGCCGCCGATGGCGCTCATCGGTCGCGCCGGCTGGACGAAGTTCGGGTCGTTGATGCCGTGACCTGCCGGTTTGCCCCAGATCGCCGCCCGCCATGCCGCCTCGATCGCGGCGTCGTCGGCGCCGCCGCGCAGCAGGCCCCGCAGGTCGGTCTCCTCGATGGCGAACAGGCAGCTGCGAAGCTGCCCGTCGGCGGTCAGCCGGGCGCGGTTACAGCTCGCGCAGAACGGGTGCGTAACCGAGGCGATGATCCCGACCTTCCCGGATTGCCCAGTCGCGGGATCGGTGATCCGCCACAACTCGGCTGCCGCCGAACCCCGCGGCGCCCGATCGGGTTCCAGCGTGAACGAATGACGTCGCAGCTGCGCCAGCACCTGGTTCGCGGTCACCGTGTCCTCACGGCGCCATTGGTGTCCGGCATCGAGCGGCATCTGCTCGATGATCCGCAGCTGGTAGTCATGGCCGAGACAGAACCGCACCAGCGACACCGCGTCGTCGAGGCCGGTCATGGGGTCTAGTACCGCATTCACCTTCACCGGTCGCAGACCCGCTGCGTGCGCGGCGGCCAGGCCGGCCAGCACGTCGGCCAGCCGGTCGCGCCGAGTGATCGCCGCGAAGCGCAGGTAATCGACACTGTCCAGCGACACGTTCACCCGGTCCAGGCCGGCGCGCGCCAACGCCTCCGCACGCTTCGCCAGCAGAACCCCGTTGGTGGTCAGCGCGAGCCGCGGCCGCGGCCGCAGCTCAGCCGTTGCGGCGACGATTTCGTCAAGGTGCTTGGTCAGCAACGGTTCTCCACCGGTGAACCGCACCTTGGTAATGCCCAGCCGGGTCACGCTTATTCGCACCAGCCTGATGATTTCGTCGGGTTGCAGCAGCTGTTCGGCGGCCGACCACGGCAGACCCGCGGCGGGCATGCAGTAGGTGCATCGCAGATTGCAGCGGTCGGTCAACGACACCCGCAAATCGGTCGCGGATCGCCCATAGCTGTCCATCAGCGGGCCGGTGGAGGGGACTTGGCTTGCCGGGGCGTCTGTTCCCGCGAGACCTTCCACGCGGCGCGGCACCAAAGGCACACCGAGCGTCGTGATCGTCATGGCTCCATCCGCATCTGGTCGCGAGCAACGTTTCCATTATCCATTGCAGCATCCCATCGGCCTTCCGAGGTCTGGCGTCTCTAGCATCTATCTGTGCCAACGATGCGGATCCGTCAGGCAGCTGAGCTGCTGGGGGTCAGCGACGACACGGTCCGGCGGTGGATAGACAACGGTACTTTGTCGGCCAGCCAGGATGCCGCCGGCCGCAAGGTGATCGCCGGGAAGGTCTTAGCCGAGTTCTGGCGGAACAACGCCCGACCGCTACCGCCCAACCCGCTTGGCACCGGTAGCTCGGCACGCAATCGCTTTGTCGGCTTGGTCACCAACGTGGTCAGCGACAAAGTCATGACACAGGTCGAGATGCAATGTGGCCCGCACACCGTCGTCTCGCTGATGAGTACCGAGGCGGCACGCGAGTTGAAACTCGAGCCCGGCAGTCTCGCCGTGGCGGTCGTCAAGGCCACCGCCGTGATCGTCGAAACCCCTAAACCGTTTGCCGATTGACGCAGCTTTGGGTACGCCGCACCGTGGGTGCGGTGTCATCGAAAGATGGAAGCGCAGTCAGCTGTATGAATGGCTTCGGCTGAAAGGCTATGTCGCCTTCAATCTCCCCCGAACGGTGACCACGCTGGGCGCGGTGCTGCTCACCGGAATCGCCGCGGCCCATGTCTATGTGGTGACCAGCCGGCCGTCGTTGCCGATCTACTTCGTGGTCTACACCGCCATCCTGGAAGCTTGCTGTCTGTTGGCTGCCGCATCCCTGTGGCTGGGCCGCAATCCCCGTGTGCCGCAATTAGGATGGTTTATCGGTGATCTGATTTCGGTCGTGTTTCTGGGCGTGTATCTGACCAGTCGAGCGGTGACCCTGCCCGGGCTGGTTGCGGTGACCGGGCGGTGGGATTTCGCACCCGGGACGTTCGCGGGCGCGTTCGCGTTGGGCTTCATCGCCGTGCACATGTCGGTACTGCTGGGGATCAACGTGGCTTATCCGCAACGGCAGCAGTGGTCCGACTGACGGTCACCGGCGATGACAACGTTCGATTATCCGGTGTGGCTGCGAGTCGACCATTGGCTCAACCTGTTGTTCGTGACGTTGATCATTCGCAGCGGCATCGAGATCCTCGCCACCCATCCGAAGTTGTACTGGAATGACGACAGCAGACCGGGGAGTGAGTGGGCGCGCTTCACCCGCAAGGTCATGCCGAAGAACAAGCTGTACGACACCATGGACGAGGAGGAGGACTACAGCCCGTTCATTTCGTTGCCGGGCCACGCGCAATTGGGCATCGGCCGGCACTGGCATTTCGTTGCGGTGATCGGCTGGATTCTGGTCGGACTCTCCTACTACATCCTGCTTTTCGCGACCGGACAATGGCATCGCTACTGGCCCGCGTCGTGGTCGATCTTCTCCGAGGCGTTGAAAGACATCGTTACCTATATGACGTTCAACCTGCCGCCGTTGCTGCCGGGCGAACCCTTCGATGCCACCCAGAAGCTGGCCTATGCAAGCGTTATCTTTGTGCTGGCGCCGTTCCAGATCCTCACTGGCGCAGCGCAATCCCCTGCCGTCGAGGCCCGGTTCCCGTGGTACGTCCGGATGTGGGGCGGCCGGCAATGGGCACGCAGCCTGCATTTCGTGGGACTGGTCGCCTTTGTCGGCTTCATCGTCATCCATCTGTCGATGGTCTTCTTCTGGGGCTGGGGCAAGCTGACCGCGCAGATGATCTTCGGCTCGGTCCGCAACACCAAGTGGGCGACCGCGTTTTCGTTGCTGATTATCGCGACGGTCATCGGCATCCACGTCGCGGCAACGCTGTGGAGCCTGCGCAATCCTCGTTCGGTTCAGCGCAGGCTGGACGCGGTGGTCGGCCTTCCTCGGCGGATTCTGTTGCGGCCGTTGGATTCGCGGCAGAATTATCCGAAGCGCAAACTCACGATGCAGCATCGCGTCAACGGCAAGCCACCCTGCTCGACCGAGTACAAGGTGATGGCCGTACATAACTTCGCCGACTGGCGGCTGCGCGTCGGGGGCCTGGTCGAAAATCCGGTGACGCTGGACTTGGCCGAGCTGCGCGCACTGGGCGCGCCCGAAGTCCAACGAGTCATGCACAACTGCGTCCAGGGTTGGACCAGCATCGGGCAGTGGAGTGGCCTGCACCTGAGCACGCTTGTCGAGCTGGTACGACCGCTCCCGGAGGCGAGATACATCTGCTCGATGACCATGCAGGACAACGACCGAGACGAACCCGCGTCGCACGGCGGAGGACAATTCTACGAGGTGATGGACCTCGAACTCGCATATAAGCCGCAGACCATTCTGGCCTACGAGATGAACGGCAAGCCGTTGCCGATCAAACACGGCGCACCGTTGCGGCTGCGGGTGGAGACCCAGGTCGGATTCAAGATGGCCAAGTGGATCAACCAGATCGAGTTCATCAACGACTACTCCGGCATCGGCAAGGGCGCGGGCGGCTGGCGCGAGGACAACGTCTACTACGCCAAGGACGTGGAGATCTGAGATGACCGTGCGTCCGGAGTTGATCGGTCTGGACCCGGCCGATCGCGATCGGGTCCTGGGCGTGGTCGCCGCCAAAGGTGGGCACTGCGAGGCCTGCGGCGCAACCGATTTCGAGGTCGGCCACGCGCTTTACCTTGGTTTTCTGTTTCTCGACGAGGACGACGACGCCTACATGGTGGCGTTGACGTGCCGCAACCCGAAGTGCAAGCAGCCGCACACCGGAATCAGGCTGCGCGAGAAGGACTTTCTTAGCCACGACGAAAAAGAAGCCCGCGCCGCGACTTGGCTGGCCTCGGCTCCCGGCGGCGCTTAGCTTTGGCTGGCGGCGTATCGCTGAACACCGGCTGGGCAAGTCCGATTCGATCGATCAGGTCGGATAGCCCCCGCAGTTCGTCACACAGCGCTTGAAAACGACGCTCATCGGCCGTCGTCGAGCAGCCCGCGCGAACTGTAGTGCACCAGCCGCGGCAGCCGCCCGGCAAGCGCGGTACCCCATCGGATGCTGAAGTCGTATTTCTCGCCCGCGTCCACTTCGTCTTTTTGACCAAGTTGTTTGAGCGCCTGTATCTGTTCGGTAAGCCACTCGACGTCATCGTCGATACTGATCGGTGCGGGGTTCTCTTCCATGTCGGCACCCATGGTCCTCCATTTGTCTTGTCACAGGTGCGGTTTAGCGACACTCACAACTAACGGCGTTCCTTCGAAAAGCGAACCCTCCTGCTCGGGAATGAATGCTTCGGTTGTGCACCGGAGACGAACGTAGGTGCCGGAGAGAGTGAAACCGGTTTAGCCGCTACGGCGCGACTCGGCGCCGCTGTGCGCCCCAGAAGTGCCCGTCTCGTCAGTAGACCGCTTCAGACCGGACGAGAGCACGAGGGCCGACAAGACGATGGCCACCAGGAAGAGTGCCGTGACATCTCCCCACAAATGTCCCATGTGGTTGCCGCTAAAGGATTGCATCGCCATGATCGCGCCGTGCACAGCACTGGACCACACCGTGAACCAGATCAAGCTGAGGTTTGCTGCGGGGTTGCGCGCCGCGTTGATTAGGAAGACGCCTAATGTGGCGTAGACGCCCACAATCATCATGAAGTAGTCAGACTCGTAGGGCGCCCCGTGATGCCATGCCCACCCCGCCGGCCAGACCAGCGCGAGGGGATAAACAAGGAGCATGACGACGCCAAATAGGGCGAGTGCGAGTTGCAGAAGTTTATATGTGGAAGGCATGTCGAGCCTCCGAGGGTGGGAATGCTGCTGAGCATTCTAATGCGTTTCGGTACCGGGGAACAGAGTCGTCGCAGCAGCCCTCAACCCTCTGCGCCGACAACGACTGGAGGGCTACGCGAACCTTCTTCAACTGTCAGCAGTACCTCTGTGTTGGGAATAAAGGGTTGACGCCTGCGCGGAAGGCGGGCAACGACCTCCACAGGCCAGCGCAGGCGGTCTAAATCGCGGGACGCTCACCTTGCCAAACCCGCATGCGGGGTGGTGCGCGGAGTAACGTGCGGCGTCATTCAGTGGGTCTGCGCGGGATCCACAACCCCGCGCACCCACGCGTGTAGGTCGGGGAAAGGAAGATCGATGAAACACGCAACTCGTATCGGTCGGCTCGCCGGACTAGCAGTCGAATTGGGCATTGGAGCAGCGGTGGCGTCCACGCCGGGGGTCGCCTCGGCCGACGAACTGGATTTCCAGATCTCGATCGACGGATATGACCTGATCCCGGCGGCGGACACCACCGCAACCGCCACCTCGAGCATGGGGGATTTCGCGATCGCCGTCGGCAGCGGCGCCGACGCCGAGGCCGACGGTGGCATCTTCGACTTCGCTACGGCCTTCGGCGCCAGCACCATCGCCGAGGCCACCACCGGCAACTTCAACTCCGCTACCGACATCGGCACCGCTGGTGAGGCCGTTGCCAAGGGCGGCAGCTTTGACACCGCGTACGCCAGCGGGAATAACAGCCCGGCCGTTGCCGAATTCGGCAGCTTCGACTCTGCTACCGCCATCGACGCCAACGGCAATGGCGGCGCCGTTGCCCAATTCGGCGACTTCGACTCCGCCACCGCCATCGGCACCAACAGCGAGTCCCTTGCCCAATACGGCAACGGCAACGTCGCCTCCGCCGTCGACACCGGCAGCGCCGACGATGTCGCCCGGGCCGGCGGCTTCAGTGAAACTGTCCTCGGCAGCAACGACATCGCCTCCGTCCTGGGCACTGATAGCACCGCCATCGCCGGCGCCGACGCGACTAATGCCGGCGATTCCGATCTCGCCGCCGTCTTCGGCGACATGCTCAACGCGCTAGCTACCGGCGGCAACTTCCTGACCGACATCCTGCCGTCGCTCTAGCGATCGTCGCTGTTCCGTGTCCGGGTGGGGTCATCGTTGTTGGGCGGCCGACTGATGCCGTTCGGCGCCTACGCTTTGGGGATGAGCACCAAGGCCGCGAAACAAGTCGACTTCGAACGGCTGGCCGGCGCATTGCAGGAGTACCGGTTCGCCTACCTCGTCACCGTCGATGACGACTACCGGGTGCACACCGTGACCGTCGAACCCGAGTTGCGTGAGCGCGTCATGGACGTCGGGCTGATCGGCGGCCGAACCCGCAAAAACGTCGAAAGCCGCAGCGGGGTAACGCTGTTGTGGCCACCGAGCGAACCGGGCGGCTATTCGCTTATCGTCGATGGTCGCGCCGAAGTGGCCGAAGTAGCCGACTCCGCTGACGACACCGCTGCGCTGCGGGTGGTGCCGACACGCGCACTGCTGCACCGCAATGCCGACCCGAACACACCCGGGTCCGCGAAGGGCTGCCTGCACGACTGCGTGGTGTTCTCGCAGCGTTAAAAACGCGTTGTGATTCCGCTCACCGCGTCTGCGGTGACCCGCGATGACCTGCAGCTTTGCCGACCTCACGACGACCGCACGCGTGCTGATAGGTCGAGTTGATACGGGCGTAACCGCCGTCTAGGAGCGTCGAAACAAGGCGGCGCCACCATGGGGCCGATCGACGGCTGACGGGAAGGCGCATGGAGACGGTCGCCACAGTGTGCGGTTACTGCGGCGTGGGCTGCGGTATGGAATTGCACGTGGCCGACGGCGTGGTGACGAAGGCAACCGGCCGCGCGGATCATCCCGCCAACCGAGGCCGACTGTGCACCAAGGGAAACACCACCGCCGACATGCTGCGCGCCGGCGGGCGGTTGACGACGGCTCTGGTCCGTCCGGAGCGCGGCGCCGATGCCGCGCCGACCGACGTGGACGCTCGGCAGCCTTACCTAGAAACGCAGGGTGACCAGCGCCGCGACCGCGTAGAACCATCACCGACCAAAGCGACCAGACCGAAAATCCGACGTGCTCCGCCGCGACGGACCACACCAGGTTTCGTCGTGCGATGGATTGTCCGCCCGCCTCCCAAGCGGTCCGGTTCTCCGGGTCCCAACCAGTGATCGTGTGCGATCGCGCCACCGTGTTCTCCTCGAATTTCGGGCGTTCCGAGTCGAAGGTAGGGATGCGATGTTGCCGCCCCGCTGCGCGCGGTGTCGCCGCCGTGAAATCGCTCTCACGCCCGCGCGGGACGGGGCGTGAGCGGGTGAGACGTAGGACACTCGCCGTCATCCGTGCGGATGCTGGCCAGCGGCGCTGCCCCCGAATTCCGATATGGTGGGTTCAATTCGAACTCTCAATTCAGAGCGGTGGCTGTCGATGCGTTACAACCCTCCGCCGAACTGGCCCGAGCCCCCTGAGGGTTGGGCGCCGCCACCAGGCTGGTCGCCGGATCCGTCGTGGCCGCCGCCTCCGACAGGCTGGCGACTCTGGGTCGAAGAAGATGCCCCGGGCGCCCACGGAACGAAGGCTGCGCTGAGCCGACTCGAACGCACCGGCGACGACGTGGAGTACTTCGGCGATGACCGCGCGTGGTCCGAGGACTCCGGACGATCGCCGGCAGTTGACCAGCTGGATACCTCAGCGACGGCGTCGCCTCCGCGGCCGACCGAGCTCGCGCCCGAGGACCTTTCGGTGCACCATCTCGGGCATCACGCCAGCATCCGGTGGGACGAGCAGAAGTACGTGATCGGCACGGTCGTCGCCGTAGCCGCGGGATTCGACGGCGATCAACGTGACAATCGCCGGAGTCGAAACGCCAGTCTCCTTTCCGCGCGACCAGGCGGCCGACGACCCTGCCAAACCCCTTCTGCACGTGTGGATTTGAGCTCCTGCTGGGAGTGGGCGCACGCGACCAGGTGTTGCAGAACGGCTAGGTTTAGCCGGATAGTCAAAGATGTCGTCGGCCCTCGTAGCTCAGGGGATAGAGCACGGCTCTCCTAAAGCCGGTGTCGCAGGTTCGAATCCTGCCGGGGGCACTGTGTGATGTCTCAAGACATCGGAATAGTTCCGAACCTGCGTTAGGTTCGGAACTTTTTCCGTTTGGGGCCTTTTGGTGCGCCGGTGGGTTGGTAGTCCTTGGTGGGGTTCAGGGTTAGCTCGCGCAGGAGTTCGCCGGTGGCGGCGTGGATGATGCGGATGTGGAGGTCTTGGATCAGCACGAGTACGCGGGTGCCGGTGTAGGTTCGGCCGACGCCGATGTGGTGTAGGTGTCCGGCGACGCGCAAGGTGATCACGCCGGCTTGGTCGATGCGGTCGCGCCGGACCCGGTTGTGGGTGTCGGTGCGGTTTGCGGGGTCGGCTTTGGGGCGGGCGGTGTAGGTGGTTGCCGGGGTGGCCTGATGGGGCAGTGAGCGGTGTGGGCGCTCG
This sequence comes from uncultured Actinomycetota bacterium, assembly GCA_963791535.1. GTDB lineage: Bacteria > Actinomycetota > Actinomycetes > Mycobacteriales > Mycobacteriaceae > Mycobacterium. The sequence continues at coordinate 12,058 of CAWBSW010000030.1, forward strand.
TGGTTGTAGGCCTCGACGAAGGTGTTGAGCTGGGTCTGAAGTTCGGCGAGGGTGGCGGCGCGGGGTTGGTTGGTGAGCCATTTTTTGAGGGTTTGGTGGAAGCGTTCGATCTTGCCGCAGGTGGTGGGGTGGTTGGGGGTGGAGTTGATTTGAGTGACCCCGAGGCGGTGTAGTTCGTTTTCAAAGCCATTGCGTCCGCCTTTGCCTCCGGCGAGCCGGGTGGTGAACACCATGCCGTTGTCAGTCAGTGTCGAGGCTGGGACACCATGGGCTGCAACTGTTTTACGGAACTCGGCCAGCACGATAGGTCCGGTGACGCGCCGATGGGCGGTGACCGAGAGCGCGTAGCGGGCGTGGTCGTCGATCCAGTCGAGGATTTCCACGTGAGTGCCATCGGCCAGCCACCAGTGGGTGAAGTCAGCTTGCCAGCGCTCGTTGGGTTGTTCGGCGGCAAACCGGATGTAGGAGGACTTGGGTCGCCGCTGCGGTGTCGGTGTCACCAGGCCTGCGGCGCGCAGATGGCGGTGGATGGCGTTGACCGACACTGTGACGCCGTGGTGGTGCTGTAGATGCCAGGCGATGGTGTGTGGGCCGTGGTCGAGGCCTTTGCTGGCCAGTTTTTCGTGTTGCTCGACGATCAGGTCGATCGTGGTCTGCGGCAGCCGAGTGGGGCTCGTATGTGGCCGCCGCGAGCGTGGGGTGAAGGCGGGCTCGCCCTCGACCCGATAACGCGCAACAAGCCGAGAGATCCAGGACTGCGAGACCCCATAGGCCCGAGCAACCTCGGATTGGCTGCGCCCCTCCAAGACGACGGCGGTGATGACAAGCTGCGCCTTCGACACGACTTGACACTCACGCCACCACCCATTCGGATGTCTTGAGACACGCTATGCGCATGTCCTGAAACACCACACTGCCGGGGGCACTAGTGTTTCTGTATGACCTCGGCTGATGCTTGACATTTCAGTTCCGGGTGATGCCTGACAGTGTTTCGGTTGATCCTTGACAGCGGTTTCGGCTGATCCTTGACACTCCTTCAGATGAGGGAGTTGAGCGTGGCTGAGCAGAGGTATCAGGCCGTGATGGCCGTGATTGGTGATGGTCTGTCGATTTCGCAGGTGGCCGAGAAGGTGGGGGTGTCGCGCCAGACGCTGCATGCGTGGTTGGCACGCTATGAGGCCGAGGGGCTCGAAGGGCTCAAGGATCGGTCGCACCGACCGGTGCGCTGTCCGCATCAGATGGGCGCCGAGGTGGAGGCGATGCTGCTGGAGACTGGAGGACTTCCGTCGGGCGGGTGCGGTGACTCAAGTGCCGAGCGAGAGTTCCCATCGGACAAGGTCTATTGCCGCGATAACGGCGGGATCGTTGGGGTCGAGTCCCTCGGCCCGCAGTGCTTGCGTTCGTCGTCATCCACACCAGTGTTGGACGTGCAGCCCTGTCGTTACGGTTCCCCGTTGGTGCCTGGCCGCTTTGGTCCCTGAAGTGCTGACTGCCTTGCCGTCCGTTTGGTCTAGTCAGCGTCGCTGGCTAACGGGGCGGGGTTGGGGCGGGGTTGGGGCGGTTATAGGCCTGCACGACCCGCGGCCTGGCTTTTCGGTCGGTCGCCTCGCGGATGTAGTCCCCGATCTGGCGCAGCGACCGGGTGGCCTCCGGCACCATCGGTGTGGCGATCTGGAACACGTGCATTTGGCCGGGCCACACCCGCAGCTGGACCGGTACTCCCGCTGCGGCCAGCCGCCGCGCGGCGAGCCGGGCGTCGTGCAGCAGGACCTCGGAACCGGATACATGGATCAACGTGGGGGGCAGACCGGCCTCGATGTGGTCGAGCGGTTCGTAGATCTCCTCGGGGTGCCCGTCCACGATGTGACGCTGGGCCGCGCTGGCAATCAGGTCGACGAATGCGTCAAACGCCTTGGCCGGGAACATCGCATCGGTGCAGATGTTGGGGTGTGCCTGCTTGGGGGCCTTGGTGATCTGCATCAGCGGTGACATGCAGACGATGGCCGCGGGTTCCTCGCCTTCGTCGAGCAGCCGCTCGGCCAGCGCGAGTGACAGGTAGCCTCCGGCGGAGTCGCCGGCAAGAACGATCTGCTCGGGCCCGTAACCCCGGTCACGCAGCCACCGGTAGCCGTCATAGCAATCGTCGATCGCCTCACCGATGGAATGCTTGGGTATCGTCCGGTAGTTCAGCACCAGCACGGGGGTATCGGCGTATTTCGACAACTTGGTGACGAGCCGGTCATGGGTGTTGGCGCCACAGGTCAAGAAGGCGCCACCGTGCATGTACATCACCACGCGCCGGGTGCCGTCGGCAGGCAGTACGCCCGCGGCACGGACCAATCGCGCAGTGCAATGCGGCAACCGAATCGTGGCGCGAACGCTGCCGGGTGCAGGCGTCACGGCCCGAGCGGCGAAGTCGACGAGGCCCCATGGCCACGGCACATCGGGGAGGTAGCTACCAATTGTCAGGGCTGGCCGGATGGTAAGCCGAGCGGCGAGCCAGGCAAGCCGGCCAGCGACGGTCGCGTCATCCTCCACGATTTCCCGAACCATCCCTGAGCCCCGCCGGTCGAACATGACCGACGTTCGCCGGCGAGGCGGGACGGCAGCGTGTTCGTCGATGCGTTCATCAACGCGCTCACGGTCGCCAATGTCCGCGTCCGATCGGTCGCTTGCGGCACGCAGCCCCTTTCGCTCGCCGTCTGAGAGGCTGCCCGCCCGTAGCCGCTCAGTGACGATTGTGCCCGGCCTCGATGGCCTGGTCGCGGGGTACATTGTCGACCTCCAGTAATGGATAACAGGTGCCATACCGCATATCGCCCACTGTCGACTATTGCATACTTTCCGTATGTTTAACAGTGACTCCAGTAACTTACAGTATTGGACGTGTTGCGGGCAGAGAGCCGATGATGAATGTCGTAAGCGATGAGAAGTACTTTGGTGTTTACCGCGCCGTTGTCATCGACACTGACGACCCGTTGCAGCTCGGACGTGTCCAGATCACTGTGCCGGGGGTCGCCAACGGTGCCCCCTGGGCGACGGTCGTGGTCCCCAGCACTGGCCAGGATGGGGGCGTTCCGCCAGCGGTGGGGACGGATGTTGTCGTCGCGTTCGAGGCCGGCGACCCAGAGCGGCCATACGTCCTTGGGCACCTTCTCGCCGAACGTGGTGGCGCAGTATTGGCAGTCAGTAAAACCGTCCCCGTTCCGCGCCAGGTCCTTTCCTGCTAAAACCTGGCAATTAGTGCTACTCCGCCGACCATAAGCACGCCGCCGAGGACTCTCCACAAGCTGATTGGGTGGGGATCAATACGAAACCAGCCGAAATGGTCTGTGACCAGAGACATGATGAGTGCTGCGGTCACCGTCAAGCCGATGAATGAACCGGCGCCAACCTTGGTTATTAATGTGAGGCCAGCGTAAACTTGGACGGCTCCAACGAGTCCGCCGATAACAGCCCACCAAGGCATCGCCGCGATGTCGTTCCTGGTAGGCAGTGGATTCGGCATGATGAGAAACAATGCGATGAAAAAGAGTGTGATCAGCGAAAACGATACTGCCGATGCCAGCCACGGGTTGATCATATTTGTTTGTAAAGCTGTCCATTCATAGCACCGCCACAGGTCTGCAATGCGCCGCCAACGATAATAAAAGGAATAATCCAGACCGCGTTCATAACTCTCCTTTTCCTGCCGCCTTATCAAATGGTGTGGCCGCCCCGGAACATCCCGGCCCCGAAATGCTAGCGCCGCATCCTGGGACACGGGGTGATGTCGGGTGAACCCCTCATCTGCCGTTCGCCGGCGGCGCTGTCGGCGTGTCTTCGGGTGCTGGCATGCTCATCGTGGTGTGGGCTGTGGCCGCTGTCGCCGGTGCGCTGGTGGTGGTAACGGGCTGGCTGCCCGGCCCCGCGGCACGCGAAATCGCGCTGACCCGCGGCGGACCGGTGCTGGGGTTTTTGGCGGCACTCACCGTACTGGCCGAATTAGCCGATCGGGCCGGCGTCTTCGACGCTGCCGCCGGCTGGTGCGCACGGACCGCCGGCGGGTCCACGGTGCGGCTGTTTCTGCTGATCGCGGCGCTGGGCACGACCACCACGATCGCGATGAGTCTGGACACCACCGCAGTGTTGTTGACCCCGGTCGTGCTGACGCTGACCACCCGGCTGGGCCTGCGGCCTCTGCCATTCGCGCTACTGGCCGTCTGGCTAGCCAACACCGCCAGCCTGCTGCTACCGGTGTCCAACCTGACCAACCTCCTGGCCTTACAGCGCGAACACCTGTCCACCCTCGATTTCGCCGCACGGATGGTGGGACCCGAGATCATCGCGGTCGCGGTCACCGTCACCTACCTCGGGGTATTGTTCCGCCGCGACCTGGCCGGCCGCTACGAGGTCCCCGAACCCGCACGACCGCAGGATCGATGGACCTTCGGGGTCTGCGCAGGCGCCTGTCTGGCGTTGGCGCCCGGCGTCCTGTTCGGCGCGCCGCCCTGGGCAGCCGCGCTACCGTGCGCAGCGGCAGCAGCGGCGGTGTTCGCGCTGCGGGCACCGAACCGGCTGGCCTGGTCGCTGATCCCGTGGCGGCTGTTGGTATTGACCGAGGGCCTGTTCCTGGTAGTCACCACGATCGCACGGCACGGGCTGACCGCACTGCTGGCCGATCTGTCGGGCGCGTCGGTGGGGCGCACCGCCGCGGTCGCGGCCGCGGCCAGCAACCTGGTGAACAACCTGCCCGCCTACCTGGCCATCGAACCGGCCGTCCCCGTCGGACGTACCACGAACCTGCTGGGGGCGCTGCTGGGCACCAACTGCGGGCCGCTGATCCTGCTGTGGGGCTCGTTGGCGACCCTGCTGTGGCGCGAACGCTGCAAGGCCCGCGGGCTGGCGGTGCATCCAGGGCTGTTCGCCGCGGTCGGTCTCGGCGGTGTCCCCCTCGTCCTCGCCGCCACTTGGGCGCTACTCACTATCACCAACTGACCACTTTGCTGGACCGCATCGGACGGCTGGTGACCGATCGGCACGGCCCGGAACTACCCGAGATGTGCAGCTTCGGTTGGATAGCGCGCGCCGTCTAAAAGGCCACACCGGCCAGCGACACATAACGCGACCACGTAGGACCAGGACGTCGACCTTCATTGTCGTTGCATTCGCTTCAAGCGAACAGTCAACCGGCCGGAGCGGCCCAGCGTGGACTTCAGCGTCTTGAAACGCGGCCGCCGGCGCGTCGGGTGGTCAACGACCGCCGCCAACTTGGGCGGCTGCTGCGGCTGGTCTCGGTCGGTGCGTCGGGTTCCATGCGTGAAGCTCCAATCATGTTGCGGCGCAATCGAATTGATTGATCAAATTATGTTGCGATACAACAGTTTTCGTCGGTTTTTTTGCTCATTTTCTGTCATTTTTCCGCGCGGTATAAAACAGCTGCGGTAGTCGCGTCGGGCTGGTGTGCGGCCGTCGTGATCGTGGCTCGAATGCAGTGTCACCTTCTGCGGTATGGCGCTTGATGAGCCGCGACACCCAGCCCTGTGACACCCCATAATCGCGGGCGACCTGCGACTGCGAACGACCCTCGACGAGGACAGCGGTGATGACCAGACGAGCCTTCGACACCAGCTGAAACTGGCCGATAGACCTATTCCGATGTCTTGAGACACCCTATTCGCATGTCCTGAAACACCACACTGCCGGGGGCACGTCAGACAGGGGCACGTCAGACGGTATTTTTCCCGGCGGCCCGATTGAATCCATCGTTATTCATCGCTTATGGCCTTATCCAGCAGCGCGGCGAAAGCCTTGTGCGACCGGCCCCGCGCCATCGACGTGTCCTGAGTTTCCGACACACTGGCGTGGCCCAGGTGGTCGGCTCCGATCCGCGCTGACAAACCTCCGTCGGCGATCAAGGTGGCCACCGACTTACCGCAGCGATTCGTAGCCCCGGCCCCGTGTAGAGGCCGCAGCATCCGGCGCATCAACCGTGGCGTTCCGAATCATGGACATGGACGACGGCTGAAACAGGTGCAACACCGGCCCATCCGCGGATGGACCGGTGCCGAACTAACAGAAATGGATGTGAGCACCAGTAGAGACCTGGTGCTGCGGGTGTGGGGGCTTCGGCCCGCGGCTGACGCCCGCAGCCGGGACGTCGGCCGCCCGCCGGTGAAATGACGAGCACTGGCGCGGCGGCCGATCGTGAATACCGTCGCGTTCTGCCTGTCTGAACACCTCGTCCGGTGTGGCCGTGGACCACACCAGCGGTCCGTACCCGATACCGCGAAAGTCCGCGACCAGCTGGTCAACGTCGCCGACGGAGATCGGCGCTGCGGCTGCAGGATTCGGTGAGCAGAGCTGTCTATATAGCGTCTGCGTCGCGCTCGCCGGTTCGCACGCGCACCACTGCGAGCAGCGGCGTTACCCAAACCTTGCCGTCACCGATCTTGCCGGTGCGGGCGGCATTGACGATGCCCTCGACGACGCGGTCCACGGATTCTTCACCGACCACAACCTCGACCTTCATCCTGGGGATGAAGTCAACCTGGTATTCGGCGCCGCGGTAGACCTCGGTGTGGCCCTTTTGCCGACCGTAGCCTTGCACCTCGCTGACGGTCATGCCGAGCACCCCCGCCGCTTCGACGGCGGCTTTGATGTCTTCGAGTGCAAAGGGCTTCACGATCGCGGTGACGAGCTTCATTGCGGTGTCAGCTCTTCTGACCGACGCGGCCGGCGACGAGGGTTTCGTCGGGGTAGGCCTCTTCTTGGTGGACCGCGAGGTCGCCGAGCTCCAAGACATCGTCGGGTGCGCGCAGCTTCATGAAGAGGCCGAGGAATCGGAGAATCGCGAACGTGATCAAGGCGTCCCAGACGATGATGGTGAGCGCCGCGCCAAGCTGAATCAGGATCTGGAAGGGGTGATGGCCCCACAACCAGCCCGCGGCGGTGACGTCGGCGACATCCTTGCCGTTGCCTTGGTAGAAGAGAATGTGCGGATCGGCCAGCACGCCGACCAATAGGCCACCAGCCAGGCCGGCCACACCGTGGGTGTGCACGACGCCGAGCGCATCGTCGACCTTCTGGAAAAGCCGGGTGCGACCGAGCCAGTTCCAGGACATCCACACCAGCGATGACGCCACCACACCGATGATCAAGGCGCCGAAGCTGTTGACGAACCCGGCCGCGGGGGTGATCGCGACCAACCCCGCGATCATGCCGTTGATTGCACCCAGGAAGGTGGGCTTGCGGTCGCGACTGGCGAACATGTCCCAGATCACCCAGGTCAACAGCGCCACCGCGGTGGTCAGGTTGGTGTTGAGCACTGCCAGCGAGGCATTGGTGCCGGCGAAGTAGGGGTCACCGCCGTTGAACCCGTTCCAGCCCAGCCACAGAATGCCGGCCCCTATCGCGGCCAACGGCAGGTTGTTGGGCACCGCGTGTTGACGGTCGCGGGCCAGCCTCGGTCCGATCACCGCGGCGGCCACAAAGCCACTGGTACCGGCGGCCAGGTGAATGACGTATCCACCGGAGAAGTCCAGCGCCCCCGTGGTCCACGCTTTGATGGCGCCCGCGTGTGGCTGTGCCCAAAAGCCCCCACCCCACAACAGGAACGCATTGACGGCGTACGCAAAAGTCGACCACAGCGGAACGAAGATCAGCCACACCTTGAAGTTCATCCGGCCGATCACGCTGCCCAAGAACAGCAGCGGGGTGATGGCGGCGAACACGAATTGGAAGTAGGCCAGCGTGGTCTCGGAGAACCGGAACTTCGGCATGCCCGCGTCGAGCAGCGGGATGCTCGCCTGATGCTGATTGTCGGCACCCAAGATGGACGCCGGCTTGCCTATGGCGGACTGCAGGATGCCCGGGCCGAGCTTCAGGGGCTGCCCGAAACCCATTTTGAATTCCCAGAGCACCCACGCCACCAGCACCAGCGAAAACCCAGTGAAGGCCATCAACATCGTGTTGACCGCCCACTTCTTCTGGACGAGACCCCCATAGAGCACCGCAATGCCGGGGATGCTCATCAGTCCGACCAGCGTCGCGGCGATCAGCTGCCAGGCGTTATCTCCCGCGCTGAGCCAATCGGGATAAGGGTTCATAGCGGCATGCCTCTCGATCAGTTACCGCGCTGGCGCTATTGAGCGGTGAAACTATCGCATCGGACGGTTTCTGCCAGATGACTGATTGTTAATTTTGAATTTCCGCTGTCATCCTGATACTGCCGAGCCCCTCACGGGCGAATCCCGGCTACCCGACACTGAGCCTGAACTGCCACAGCATGCGCGTCGCGCTGGCCCTCGACAGCGCGGCACCAGTCGTGCGCGGCCACACCGCACGCGTGCTCGAGTCCACCACCCATGCTGCTCGGGAACGCGACCGTGACGCAGCCATCACCGGACCGGTCATATGTCGACGAGTGGCCAGTCAGCCCCCAGACAAGTGCGCCCGCCACAACGACACCACCAACAACGCCGATCACTATCAGCGCGGCGCGGCGTTCGCCCGACGTGAGCGGGTCCCGTGGTGGCGTCTTACCGTTGTTGACCGTCGAAGACTCCTTCGCCCGGCGAAGTCGATCGGACCACAATATATGCATCTTCCCTGGGCACAGCCGACGCCAGTGACGGAATCGCAAGGAGAGTGACTCGTTGAACGCACGCGCCCAAGTGCTGAGCACCGCCGCGGAGTTGAGTGACCTTCTTCGCGCGGGCGAGCTGGTGACGATTCTCGATGTGCGCTGGCGACTCGATGAGCCCGATGGGCGCGCGGCGTACCTGCAAGGCCACATTCCCGGCGCGGTATACGTGTCACTCGATGACGAGCTCAGCGACCACGCTGTCAGCGGCCGCGGCCGACACCCGCTGCCGTCGGGCCGCAGTGTCGAGGCGTCCGCGCGCCGTTGGGGCATCCGAGCGGGTGTGCCCACCGTCGTCTACGACGACTGGAACCGAGCGGGTTCGGCGCGGGCATGGTGGGTCTTGACCGCGGCCGGGCTGACCGGCGTGCGCATCCTGGACGGCGGCCTGTCGGCGTGGCGGGCGGCCGCAGGCAGCCTGGCCACCGGCCCGGTCACGCCGTCGCCGGGCAATGCGACTGTGCTCCACGATGATCTGTACGCCGGAGCGCTGCCGACATTGACGGCGCAGCAGGCGTGCGCGGCCGACCTGACACTGCTCGATGCGCGCTCACCGGAACGCTTCCGCGGTGACGTTGAGCCGGTCGATCCCGTTGCCGGCCACATCCCCGGCGCGCAGAACCTGCCCAGCGGCACGGTGCTCGCAGACGACGGCACGTTTCGCGCCGACGGCGACCTCAGCCGGCTGCTCTCCGAGCATGGCATCGAGCGCGGCAGCCGAATCGGTGCCTATTGCGGCTCAGGTGTCACCGCCACCATCACACTGGCGGCTCTCACCGCGATGGGGTACCCGGCGGCGCTGTATCCGGGGTCCTGGTCGGAATGGAGTTCGGACCCCTCGCATGCCGTGGCCCGGGGAGCCGAGTAGCCGTCTACGACTACAAGGTTTGTCAATCGCCGCCGACGGTAATGCGGCTAGGAAGGTGGGCGTGTTGGTCGACCTGCGCGTTCACTTAGGTCTCGTCGGTTCAGCCGAGAGCCGACGAGACCGTCTTCAATCTTTACCCTTTCGGGATCCGGCCTTCCGGCGCTGACGTCCGCCCAACCGGACATGGTGTCACTCTTTTAGTTGTAGTAACGTGCCGCTCATGGACACCGATGTCTGGATTCTCGCCGGCTACCAAAGCGATTTCGCCCGCAACCTCACCAAAGAAGGCCGCGACTTTGCGGACCTGACCGGCGAGGTCGTCGACGCCGCACTCGTCGCGGCCAAAATTGACGCCGCCGATATCGGCGTCGTCCACGTCGCGAACGCATTCGGCGAGATGTTCGCCGAACAGGGCCACCTCGGCGCGATGCCGGCCACCGTGTGTGACGGTCTCTGGGACACCCCGGCGTCGCGGCACGAAGCCGCTTGCGCCTCCGGCAGTGTGGCGGCGCTGGCCGCGATGGCCGACCTGCGGTCGGGCAACTACGACAGCGCGTTGGTCGTCGGCGTCGAACTGGAGAAGACCGTGCCCGGCGACACCGCGGCCCGTCATCTCGGGGCCGCAGCATGGACCGGCCATGAGGGCGCCGACGCACGGTTCCTGTGGCCCTCGATGTTCGCCCGGGTCGCCGACGAATACGACCGCCGCTACGGGCTGGACGACACCCATCTGCGGGCGATCGCGCAACTCAACTTCGCCAACGCGCGCCGAAACCCCAACGCGCAGACCCGAGAATGGACGGTCCCCGACCCGATCAGCGACGACGAGGCCACCAACCCGGGCATCGAGGGCCGGCTGCGCCGCTTCGACTGCAGCCAGATGACCGACGGCGGCGCGGGAGTCGTCCTGGTCACCGATCGATACCTGCGCGAGCATCCGGGTGCGCGTCCGATCGCCCGCATCGACGGCTGGGGACACTGCACGGTCGGGCTGGGCCTGCGGCAGAAGCTGGACCGCGCCGCCGACGATCCGTACGTGCTGCCTCATGTGCGGGCAGCGGTGCTCGATGCCCTGCACCGCGCCCAGGTGTCGCTCGATGACCTCGACGGGATCGAAGTCCACGATTGCTTCACGCCCAGCGAGTATCTGGCGATCGACCACATCGGGCTGACCGGACCGGGTGAATCGTGGAAGGCCATCGAGAACGGTGAAATCGAGATCGGCGGTCGGCTACCGATCAACCCCAGCGGCGGACTGATCGGCGGCGGACACCCGGTCGGGGCTTCCGGTGTGCGCATGCTCGTCGACGCCGCCAAGCAGGTCAGCGGAACGGCCGGCGACTATCAAGTCGAGAACGCGAAAACCTTTGGCACGCTGAACTTCGGCGGTAGCACCGCGACGACGGTCAGCTTCGTCGTCGCCGAGGCCCAAAGCTGACTCGAATGGACGTTCAAAAAGACGTAGCGATCGTCGCTAAATTCCTGTCGACCCTGCCCGAAGACGACGACCACCCGTACCGGACCGGTCCGTGGCGACCGCAGACCACCGAGTGGGACGCCGACGACCTCACCGCCGTCGAGGGCGAAATCCCCCGCGACCTGGACGGGGTGTACCTGCGCAACACCGAAAACCCGCTGCATCCGGCGTTGAAGACCTATCACCCGTTCGACGGCGACGGCATGCTGCACGTCGTCGGTTTCCGCGATGGAAAAGCCTTCTACCGCAACCGCTTTGTCCGCACCGATGGTTTCCTGGCCGAGAACGAAGCGGGCGAGCCATTGTGGCCCGGGTTGGCCGAACCGGTGCAGTTGACCAAGCGCGAACAGGGCTGGGGTGCTCGCACGAAGATGAAAGACGCGTCGAGCACCGACGTCATCGTCCACCGGGGCATCGCACTGACCAGCTTCTACCAGTGCGGTGATCTCTACCGCATCGACCCGTACTCGGCCGACACTCTGGGCAAGGAGACCTGGCAGGGAGACTTCCCGGCGGATTGGGGGGTTTCCGCGCACCCGAAGGTCGACACCAGAGCCGGCGAACTGCTGTTCTTCAACTACAGCAAGCAAGCGCCGTACATGCACTACGGCGTGGTCGACGAAAGCAACCAGCTGGCCCACTACGTCGACATTCCGCTGCCCGGGCCGCGACTGCCGCACGACATGGCATTCACCGAAAACTACGTGATCCTCAACGATTTCCCGTTGTTCTGGGATCCGCGGCTGCTCGAACACGATGTGCATATGCCGAGGTTCTATCCCGACATTCCGTCCCGCTTCGCGGTGCTGCCGCGCCGCGGCGGAACCGGCGACATCCGGTGGTTCGAGGCGGACCCGACGTTCGTGCTGCATTTCGTCAACGCCTACGAGGACGGCGACGAGATCGTGCTCGACGGATTCTTCGAAGGCGCTCCCCAACCCGTTGACGACGGCGGCGCGCTTGGCGCCCTAGGACCCAAGTGGGACAAGCTCTTTCGCTTCCTGGCGCTGGATCGACTGCAAGCCCGGCTGCACCGGTGGCGGTTCAACTTGGTCACCGGCGCGGTGAAGGAAGAACAGTTGTCGGAATCAATCACCGAATTCGGAACGATCAACCCCGATTACGCGGCCGGCAACTATCGCTACGCGTACGCCGCTTCCGGCAAGCCGGGCTGGTTCCTGTTCGACGGGCTGGTCCAACACGACCTGCACACCGGTGGTGAAGAGGGCTACCCGTTCGGCGACGGCGTCTACGGAAGCGAAGCCGCGATGGCCGCACGCGTGGACGCCACCGCCGAGGACGACGGCTACCTGGTCACGCTGACCACCGATATGAATGCGGACGCCTCCTTCTGCCTGATCTTCGATGCGGCGCGAGTCGGCGACGGGCCGGTATGCAAACTTGCACTGCCCGAACGGATTTCCAGCGGTACCCACGCCACCTGGGCACCGGGAGCGCAATTGCGCCGCTGGCACACCGCCGACTCCCCTGCCGGCGCGATCGGGCTGTAGTGACGGCGTCCGACGCGGCGACGCCGACCACGCTGAGCCCCGGTGGTACCAACGCCGTAGGGCGAATCCTCGGACTGCTCGGCGATGAGTGGACGCTGCTGATCATCCAGCAGGCGCTGTTGGGGGCAACCCGGTACGGCGAGTTCATGGAGCGGCTGCCGATCTCGAACTCGGTGCTCACCAGCCGATTGCGAGCGCTGACGCAGGACGGACTGCTGCTTCGCACGACTTACCGGACCCGGCCCGTTCGCGCGGAGTATCTGATCAGCCGACGCGGACGGGCGCTTTGGCCGGCGCTGCTGTCGATCTGGGAGTGGGAACGACGCTGGGTGCCCGAGCATGTTCACCGCCTTCCGGCGATGCGGCACACGGTGTGCGACAGCGACTTCGCGCCAACGCTGACCTGCCGATCATGTGGCGAAGTGGTGACTGAAAAAGAGGTCACCGCCCGCTGGGGTCCGAGCGGGTCGTGGCCGCGCTCAGTGCCCGAGGCGGTCACCCGTCGCAGAACGAGCGCTGACGGTAAACACCATCACGCGGGGCTATTCCCCGAGACCATGAGCGTATTCGGAAACCGTTGGGCGGCTGCGCTATTGGTGTGCGCATTTCTCGGGACCAGCCGCTTCACCGATTTCCAATCGCAGCTTGGAGCACCGCCGACATTGCTGGCCGACCGATTGCAGACGTTCTGCGCCAACGATGTGCTCTCGGTATCACGAGAAGCCGGGCAGGCACGTGTTCGCTATCAACTCACCGAGAAGGGGCGAGCGTTCTTCCCGGTGATCATCACCGCGCTACGGTGCGGCGAGCAATGGTTTCCCGCGCCGGAAGGACCGGCCGTGATGATCACCCATCTCGGCTGCGGTAAGCCCTTCACTGGGGAGTTGACCTGCGACCAATGCGCTCAGCCGCTGAGAGGCGCGCAGATCAGCGTGGGCTAGTGGGTTCGACCGCCGCGTAGCGACGAGGCCAACGCCCACACCGAGCACAGCACCGCGGCCGCCGCGGCGGCGGCGCCGACGTAAAGCCCATAGCCGGCCGACACCGGCGGCTTAACGTAGACGTCGTAATACCACACCGTCAGAGCGAAGACCAGCAGCGAGATCACCAGTGCGGCAACCGATGCCGACCTTGCCGACAAGCCCCTGCCGACCATCGCGCCCGCCACCAGCAGCGTCGAGGACAGCAAGACGATCAGCTGACCCGGCCCGAAGTGCCGCTGAAGATGCAGGCTGCCTATGCTGCCGCCGATGGCGTTGGCCCAGCCGCCACCGCCCGTGCCCGTCGTCAGCCACGGCAGCCACGCGCTCACCGACACCGTCGCGGCGGACAGCGCAACCAACCAACCGGGGCGTAGGCGCAGCATCAGGGCGGCGCGAACACCGTGACGAACTTGTTCAACGACTCGCGGATATCGCTGCGCAATGCGGCGGCGACGATCATGCCGATGGGCCCGAACAGCGCCGGACCCCCGAGATGCACATCGAGGCTGACGACCGCGTCATGGTTGTCAGGGCCCTTCGGCTTGACTTTCGCGATCAACTTGACTTTGACGCCGCCGACGCCGTCACCGTTGAGCGTCATTGCCTCCGGCGGCTTGTAATGCACGATCGTCCATTTGATTCGGTTGGGCATGCCCTTGACTTCGACGATCGACTCGATGACGGTGCCCTTGTCCAACTGCTCGGGCAGCTTGCTCCGCCACACCCGGTGGATGGTCAGCCACTCCTTGTAGCGGGACAGGTTAGACGCGTCCTTCCAAGCCTTTTCGGGTGGCAGTGGTACGTCGATGGACGCGGAGAGTTTCGCCATGAGCTAGCTGTGCTCTTCGCCCTTCTCGTCATCCTTGAGAGCGTTCTTCGCCGCTTCCTGCACCTTGTTCACGGTGTCCTTGTACTTGCCCTCGGTCTTGGAGTCGACGAACTCGCCCGCCTTGTCGATCGCGGCGCCGACCGTGTCAATGTTGTTTTCAACGGTCTGCGCCAACAAATCCTTGGCCTTGTCCAGGAATCCCATGTTTCGTCCTTTCGCCTAGGCGTTTTCGGCATCATTCTTGTTGTTGCGAGAGCGATCTGCCAACCGCCACCACGGGTCTAATTCCGCGGTCGCCGTAGGGTCCACGCGCTCGCCCGGCTTGGGCACCGCCACCCGGACGTCTGTTTCGTCAGCAGCGGCCAGCAGCCGCTCGATCGGTTCGGCCCACGGGTGCGGCGCCAGCCGGAATGTGCACCAGTGGATCGGCACCAGAAGTCCGCCGTTGACGTCCAGATGCGCCTGGATCGCTTCCTCGGGATTCATGTGAATATCCGGCCAGGACTTGCTGTAGGCACCGATCGGCATCAGCGTCAGGTCGAACGGTCCGTGGTCGGCGCCGATGTCGCCAAAGCTCTTGGTGTAACCGGTGTCTCCGCCGAAGTACGCCCGGTGCTCAGGGCCGACGATCGCCCACGATGCCCACAGCGTGCAGTTGCGGTTCAGGAAGCGGCCGGAAAAGTGCCGGGCCGGCGTGCAGATCAGGGTCAGCTCGTCGATCTGTGCACGCTCGTTCCAGTCGAGTTCGATGATGCGCTCGTCAGGAATGCCCCAATCACGCAGGTGCGCACCGACTCCGAGCGGAACGACGAACGGGGCCCACTGGCTGCGAGCCAGCGCGACGATGGTGTCGATGTCGAGGTGGTCGTAATGGTCGTGGCTGATGATGATCGCGTCCAAGGCCGGTAGCGCATCCATCGGCACCGGCGGCGGATGCATCCGCTCCGGACCGACGACATCCGAGGGCGAGCAGCGATCGCTCCATACCGGGTCGGTGAGGACGCGGTACCCGTCGATCTCCAGCAGCGCGGTCGAGTGGCCGAACCAGCTGACCGCGATCTGGCCCGCGGGGGCCTCGAAGGCTCGGGGCTTTGGCGTGGCCAACGGGATTTGCGCCGCGGGCCGGGTGGCGGCGCGGGCGCCGATCACCTCCCACAAGATGTTCCGCTGTTCCTCGCGGTCGATGTTGAACTGGGAAGCGGGCTCGAGGTTGACGAATACGCCGTCCTGGAAATTCGGAGAGCGCTCGGCCGCCGTACGAATGTTGGACGGCTGAGCCCCGAGCGCGGCCGGCGCACCGTGCAGCGCGCGCAGCACCCATCCACCGGTCGCCAGCGTGAGGGTGCCGGCGGCCAGTCGTAGCGCCTCGCGCAGCATGCGATCAGGCTCCCTGGAATTTCGGCGGCCGCTTCTCCACCCGTGCGACCTGTGCTTCGATCACGTCTTGGCTGGCCCACGCCTTGTCGAAGAGCTCCTTTTGAATCGGTGAGGGCTCTTCGATCGAGCCGTCGTCGTTCAGCACCCGCTTGGCGTGCTGCAGCGCCAGCGGCGCCAGGCCGGCGATCTCGGCGGCCCAGGCCTGCGCGTCGGCCAGCGTGCCGATCCGGTTGGCCATCCCGGTCTGCAGCGCGGTCTCGGCGGTCAACTTCTCCGCCGACAGCAGCATCGCTCGGGCGCGGCCGTGTCCGACCAGCTTCGCGAGCCGGTGGATACTCCAGTTATCCAGTGCCAGGCCGTATTTCGACGTCGGAAACTGGAAGAACGCCTCCGGCGCGACAACCCGCAGATCACATTGCATCGCCAGCTGCAGGCCTGCCCCGATCGCGGGCCCGTTGATCGCACCGATGATCGGGATCGGCGTCGCGTCCAAGACCTTGTGCAGCTCGATGAGCCGGTCGGGATAGTCGGCGGCGAACGCGTCGCCGCTCAGGTCGGCGCCGGCGCAGAACACGGTGCCCTGCCCGGTCAGCACGACAACCCGGACACTCTCGCCGGCCGCCTTGTCCACAGCCTCGCGCAGCTCCTCGACGAGCTGGGAGTTCAGCGCGTTGCGACGTTCCGGACGCTGCAACTCAATGGTCAGGACGTCTTCGACGCGAGTGACACCGATCATGTGCCCAAGCCTAGTTAGCCTCGTCGGGTGGCATCGAATCGGCGGCAGCCAGAACGTTCAATTTGCCGGTAAGACCTGACAGGATGCTTCAGCGTGAAGCGGCCCAATTTCTTGGTGATAGTGGCAGACGATCTCGGGTTCTCCGACATCGGCGCATTCGGTGGCGAGATCAACACCCCCAACCTGGACCGGCTGGCCCACGACGGTATCCGGTTCACTGACTTTCACTCGGCGCCGGCCTGTTCGCCGACAAGGTCGATGCTGCTGACCGGAACCGATCACCACATCGCCGGGATCGGCACGATGCTCGAGGTGACGCCGCCGGGATTCCAGCCGCCGCCTGGCTACGAGGGCTACCTGAACGACCGCGTGGTCGCGTTGCCCGAGCTGCTACGCGACGCCGGCTACCTGACGCTGATGTCGGGCAAATGGCACCTGGGCCTCACCATCGACAGGTCGCCGTGGGCCCGCGGCTTCGAGCGATCGTTCGCGCTGCTGCCGGGAGGCGCGAGCCATTACGGCGGATCGAGGGCTACCGCTTCGCTCCCCGCGCCCACGCTGTATACCGAAGACGATCAGTTCGTCACGGTCGGCGACGATTTCTACTCGTCGGACTCCTACACCGACGCCCTGCTCCGCTACTTCCGCGAACGCCCCGAGGACGACGACCGGCCGTTCTTCGCGTATCTGCCCTTCCAGGCGCCGCACTGGCCGCTTCAGGCGCCCGCGGAATTGATCGCACGCTATCGCGGCCGGTACGACGCCGGCCCCGACGCGCTGCGCGAAGAGCGGTTGGCAACGTTGAAGCGGCTCGGATTGTGCGCCCCCGACGTCGTCCCGCATCCGGTTGTGGCCGATGGCGCCCCCGCGTGGGACGACATGAGGGATGAGGAACGCGCGATCTCCGCCCGCACCATGGAGGTTTACGCCGCCATGGTCGACCGGATGGACTGGAACATCGGCCGGGTGGTCGACTACCTGACCGAGACCGGCGAACTCGACAACACGGTCGTGGTCTTTATGTCCGACAACGGGGCCGAGGGCGCGATCGTCGAGGCGATGCCGATCCTGGGCGGCCTGATCGCCAAGCAAATCGAGGAGCACTGCGATCACAGTCTCGACAATCTGGGCGCCCCCAACTCGTTCATCTGGTACGGCCCGCGCTGGGCGCAGGCCGCCACGGCGCCGTCACGCCTGCACAAGGCGTTTACCACCGAGGGCGGCATCCGGGTGGTCGGGTTCGTGACCTGGCCGGGCTTCGACCGGCAGGCCGAGATCGGCACCGCGTTCACCACCGTCATGGACATCGCCCCCACCGTGCTCGAACTCGCCGGAGTGACACATCCCGGTACCGAATACCAAGGCCGCGAGGTGGCACCCATGCGCGGCCGGTCGCTGTTGCCATATCTGTCGGGTGACACCGAGGCAGTACACGACGACATCACCGGCACCGGTTGGGAGTTATTTGGCCGCCGCGCCATCCGCCAGGGCGACTGGAAGGCGCTCCATCTGCCCCAGCCTTACGGCCCGGGCGCCTGGCAGCTTTACGACCTCTCTGCCGACCCGGGCGAAATCGACGACCTCGCCGCCTCGCGGCCCGAGAAGCTGGCCGAGCTGCTGGTGCTATGGGACCGCTACGTCGAGGACACCGGCGTAATCCTGGATCCCGTTTCGTTATTCGACGTCGACCCGCAGAGTCTCACCCAAGGTTTATGAGTGTGATCCCGCGCAAAGGCTACGACCGGATCGCTGATATGTAGCCTCAGCCGAGTGAGGCGGATCGGGACCGATGAACTGCGCGACGCGGTGCTCGACGAGGGGACTTTCATCAGCTGGGACGCCCCGCCGCTGGTATTGCCCACGAACGCGTCGTACGCCCGCGAGCTTGCTGACGCGCGAGCTGCGAGCGGCCGTGACGAATCGGTGCTGACCGGCGAGGGCCGGGTGTTCGGGCGGCGGGTCGCGGTGGTGGTCTGCGAGTTCGAATTTCTCGGCGGCTCGATCGGGGTCGCCGCGGCCGAACGGATCACCGCCGCGGTGCAACGCGCCACCGCCGAGCGGCTGCCGCTGCTGGCCTCGCCGAGCTCCGGAGGTACGCGGATGCAGGAGGGCACGGTCGCGTTCCTGCAGATGGTCAAGATCGCCGCGGCCGTCACGCTACACAAACAGGCACACCTGCCGTATTTGGTCTACCTTCGCCACCCGACCACCGGCGGGGTGTTCGCATCGTGGGGTTCGCTGGGCCACGTCACCATCGCCCAGCCGGGCGCGTTGATCGGTTTCCTGGGCCCACGGGTGTACGAGCAGCTCTACGGTGAACCGTTTCCCGCCGGCATCCAGACGGCCGAGAACCTGCACCGGCACGGCGTCATCGACGCGGTCGCCCCGCTCGGTGAGGTGCGCGCCATCCTTGACCGTGCGCTGAAAGTGCTCGCCGACAACGCGGGACCGGCGCCCGGTGCGCCGCCACTCGAACCGCTGCCCGATGTGCCGGCCTGGGACTCGGTGATGGCATCACGACGGCCGGACCGGCCCGGGGTGCGGCAGCTGTTGCGATACGGCAGCACCGAACAGGTGCTGCTGAACGGAACCGAACAAGGTGAGGCGGCGACCACGCTGCTGGCGCTGGCCCGGTTCGCCGGTCAGCCCGCGGTGGTCCTGGGCCAGCAGCGCATCGTCGGCGGCCTGGTCGGGCCCGCCGCGCTGCGCGAGGCCCGTCGCGGCATGACGCTGGCCGCCGGCCTGCGGCTACCGCTGGTGCTCGTCATCGACACCGCCGGCCCGGCACTGTCGGCCCAAGCGGAACAGGGTGGGCTGGCCGGTGAGGTCGCTCGCTGTCTGGCCGAGCTGGTCACGCTGGATACCCCGACGGTGTCGGTGCTGCTCGGTCAGGGCAGCGGCGGGCCTGCCCTGGCGATGGTGCCGGCCGACCGGGTGCTGGCCGCACTGCACGGCTGGCTGGCGCCGCTGCCACCCGAGGGCGCCAGCGCGATCGTCTTCCGCGACACCGGGCACGCTCCCGAACTGTCTGCCGCACAAGGCATCCGATCGGCCGACTTGTTGAGGTCCGGCATCGTCGACGTCGTCGTGCCGGAGCACCCGGACGCCGCGGACGAGCCGGTCGAGTTCTGCACACGGTTGTCGGTGGCGATCGCCGCCGAGCTGCATGCGCTTCGCGGAGTACCCGAGGCCGAGCGGACAGCGACCCGGTTGCGGCGTTATCGCAACATCGGGCTGCCCTAGCTGTCCGGCAGCCCGAAGTAACGCTGGATCGTCGGCCCGACCCAGTCCACGATCTCGGCCCGGGTCATCGTGACCACCGGCGGCAGCCGCAAGACGAAGCGACACCACGCCACCCCCAAGATCTGGGTGGCGATCAGCCCGGCCCGCCAGCCGGATTCCGTGGCCGGCACCAAGGTTGCGACCAGCGGCTGCAGTTGCGCGGAGAAGATTTGCTGCATGCGCTGCGCGGCGGCGGCGTTGGTGGCGCTGGACCGCAGCAGGATCACCAGCGCCTCGTCACCCTCCCAGCGCTGCAGAAAGTGGCTGACCAGCGAGCGTCCGACCTCGGTGCGGTCCAGTTCGGTCAAGTCCGGAAATTTCAGGTCGAATTCGGCCGCGGCGGCAAACAGCTGGTCCTTGCTGCCGAAATACCGCATCACCATCGACGGATCTATTCCGGCGTCGGCAGCGATGGCCCGGATGGTGGCGGCCTGGAAACCGGCGGCGCCGAACCGCTCGCGGGCCGCGGCCAAGATGGCGGCCTTGGTCTCCTGCGACGTTCTTCTCATGCCAACGATTGTAGGCCAACAAGCGTTGACATTCGTTGCCATTCGGCGCACGATGGGTAATGCCAACAAGCGTTGACTTTTATCGATGGAGGATCACCGTGATGGACACCGACGTCCTTGTTGTGGGAGCCGGCCCAACCGGACTTACGCTGGCCGCATCGCTGCTCAGCCGGGATGCGGACGTCATCGTCGTCGACCGGCTGACCGCCGGCGCCAACACCTCGCGTGCCGCCGCGGTCAACGCCCGCACGCTCGAGGTGCTGGAAGGCATCGACGTTTCGAGACGAATGGTCAAGTCCGGGCTCATCGCCCCCCGGTTCACCATGCGGCAGGGGGCACACACGCTGATCCCGATCGATTTTTCCGTGCTGCCCACCAAATACCCCTACACATTGATGATTTCGCAGGCCACCACCGAGGCGCTGCTCGTCGAGCGGCTGGCTGAACTCGGCGGCGAGGTGTTAAGGCCAAAAGCGCTGGCGCAGTTGTCGCAGGACCGCGACGGCGTGACAGCCACGTTCGACGGCGGAGACACCATCCGCGCGCGCTTCGTGGTCGGCTGCGACGGCGCGCACAGCACCGTGCGTGAACAGGCCGGGATCGGTTTCGCCGGCGGTGAGTACGCCGAATCGTTCACGCTCGCCGACGTCCGGCTCTCCGGCGAGGCGCCCATCGACGAAGTCATCCTGTTCTACGCGATGAACGGCCTGAATGTGCTGGCGCCGCTGCCCGGTGGCATCCACCGCATCGTCGCGCCCAGCGACCACGCGCCGGAGGTGCCGTCGGCAGATTTCGTCCAGGACATCATGGACACTCGCGGCTTCGGGCCGGGACGCAGCGTCGTAACCGAGCTGGTCTGGGGATCGCGATTCCACATCCATCACCGGGTTGCCGATAGCTATCGGGCCGGACGGCTGCTGCTGGCCGGCGACGCCGCCCATGTACACAGCCCTGCCGGCGGGCAGGGCATGAACCTGGGCGTGCAGGACGCCGTCGCGCTCGCCGACGTCCTGCACGACGTGTTGCACGGCGGTTCGGACGCGGCACTCGACGCCTACAGCGCCGGCCGTCGGCCGATCGCCCGGGCCGTGCTGGCCACGACAGGACGGTTGACCCGGCTGGCGACGCTGCCACGAGCGGCCCGTCCGGCCCGCAACGGGTTGATGCGGCTGGCCGCACAGATCCCCGCGGTACGCACCAAACTGGCCTGGCGGCTATCGGGCCTGGTCTACCGCTGAGCGCTTCGCTGACCAGAGCATCGGGCGAGGAGCAATCTGGATAGTTCCGCGAAACCCGCTGTAGCACGCTGCCGAGATAGCTACAGTGCGCTGCGGTCGCAGTCCTTGAAGTAACGCACAATACGATTCCGACCACGCGTGCGCGCAGCTGAGCCGGAGAGGGATTCACGATGACCGAGCCGCTTGATCTTTCACGCCGACGAACAGATCAAACTTGCCCACCGCCTAGGGCCGAAATGGCCTGAATTCAAAAAGTCATGGCGCCGCTACACCTGGCCGAACAGCTGGTATCAGATGAGCGACGGAGCGGTGTACTACTCCATGCTCACCACCCTGCGGCCAAAGCGCATTCTGGAGGTTTGGCTCAGGCTTCACTTCCGCCATCGCGCTCGACGTACGCGATCAAGAACTGCATGACCTGGAGCTCACTTTCATCGACCCCAATCCCGCGCGCCTACTTGGGCTGCTCAAAGACAACGCCCATGCGGTGACCACGCTGTACCGGACACCCGTTCAAGAGGTTCCCATAGAAGCATTTGACGTCCTCGAGAAGGATGACATTCTTTTTATCGACAGTAGCCATACCAGCAAGTCAGGCGGCGACGTCAACATTTTCTATCCATTCGAATATCCTGACGTCTGGCTAGTTAATCGGGGTGTCGCCTGGAACGAGTTATATTTCGTGCGCGCATTCCTGAGTCACAACAGCACGTTCCAGATCATGTTGTTCAATTCCTGGCTTTGGCGTGAGCACCCCGAGATAGTCGAGCGGTACTTCCCTGAAAGCGTCAACCTCCGCGCGCATCCCGAAATAGTCTGGCGGTCCCTTCCCCAAAGCGTCAGCCTCTCCCCGGCCAGCCTCTGGCTCAGACGGGTCGCCTGATCTCGGGCTGCCCTAACCGTCCGGCGGCTCCAATGCGTCGGCCGCCCAGCGGTGCGCCCACATCTGCAGCGGCTCCAGAGCCGCCATCAGCGAACGGCCATGCGGGGTAAGGAAATAACCCGTGTCCCCGTGATCCACGATGTGCAGCTGCCGCAACTCCTTCAACCGAGTGTTGAGCGAGCCGGGGTTGGTGTCGCTGGCCGTTTGCAACGCGCGGAAGGTCAGCGGCCCGTTGCGCAGCTCCCAGAGCAGCCGCAGAGCGCCGCGGCGCCCGAGCGCGTCGAGGGCCACCATGATCGGCCGTCCCGAGCGCGATCCGCGGGCCGACGATCCGATGCGGGGCGAATTCACGCTTTACATTTTGTAGCACCAGGGCTACTTTCGTCACCATGACACGCTATAAAAATGATAGCGCCCGCAGTGCCCGTATAGCCCCCGCCTCCGCACCGCTGCCCGACGACATCCAGCAAGCCATCGACGCGATCATGCGCGGCCGTCCGCCGCTCGCGTTGTTCACCACCTTGGCGCGCGATCGCCGGCTGTTCTTCAAGTTCTTCAACTCCGGACTTCTCGACCGGGGGCAGCTGACCATCCGGCAACGCGAGATCGTCATCGATCGGGTGACGGCGTCCTGCGACGCAGAGTACGAGTGGGGCGTGCACGTCAGCGTATTCGCCACCAAAGCCGGCCTGACAGAAGCACAAATCAGGTCGTTGACGGTCGGCGGGCCCGACGACGACTGCTGGACTGACGCCGATCGGCTGCTGATCCGGCTGTGCGACAGCCTGCACGAGGACTGCACAATCGACGATGCGCTCTGGGCAGAGCTCACCCGACACCATTGCGACGAGGCACTGCTGGAACTGCTCATGCTCGCGGGCAGCTAT
The DNA here is from genome assembly GCA_963791535.1 of uncultured Actinomycetota bacterium. GTDB lineage: Bacteria > Actinomycetota > Actinomycetes > Mycobacteriales > Mycobacteriaceae > Mycobacterium. Next base: position 35,261 of record CAWBSW010000030.1, read on the forward strand.
CGCACCGTCAGTTATCTGGTGAACTCGCTGGCCTTACCGCCGGAACCCGGCGCCAGTCGATTCCCGCTATCGCGAGCGAATTGACGGGGCGCCCCGCCCGGGTGTTCCCACAGCTACGGGGGACAATCAGGCATCATGGGCGGCATGGACACTGGTGTGACCTCACCGCGGGTTTTGGTTGTCGACGACGACTCCGACGTGCTGGCCTCATTGGAACGCGGATTGCGGTTGTCGGGCTTTGAAGTGTCGACCGCGGTTGACGGCGCCGAGGCATTGCGAAGCGCAACCGAGACCAGGCCCGATGCGATCGTGCTCGATATCAACATGCCGGTGCTGGACGGCGTCAGCGTGGTCACCGCGCTGCGTGCGATGGACAACGACGTCCCGGTCTGTGTGCTCAGCGCCCGCAGCTCGGTCGACGACCGGGTGGCCGGGCTGGAGGCCGGCGCCGACGACTATCTCGTCAAGCCGTTCGTGCTGGCCGAGTTGGTGGCTCGGGTGCGAGCGTTGCTGCGCCGCCGCGGGTCAACCGCGACCTCGTCGTCGGAAACCATTACGGTCGGCCCACTGGAAGTCGACATTCCGGGCCGGCGGGCCAGGGTCAACGGCGTCGACGTCGACCTGACCAAGCGCGAGTTCGACCTGCTGGCCGTGCTGGCCGAACACAAGACCGCGGTGCTGTCCCGCGCGCAGTTGCTGGAATTGGTCTGGGGTTATGACTTCGCCGCCGACACCAACGTCGTCGATGTGTTCATCGGATACCTGCGCCGTAAGTTGGAAGCCGGTGGCGGCCCGAGGCTGCTGCACACCGTCCGCGGAGTGGGATTCGTACTGCGTATGCAGTGACGGGATCGAGCATGAACCTCATGAATTTCTTGTCGCGAATCTTGACCCGCACGCCATCGCTGCGTGCCCGGGTGGTGCTCGCGACTGTCATCGGCGCCGCCATACCGGTGCTGATCGTCGGCACCGTGGTCTGGGTGGGCATCACGAACGACCGCAAGGAACGACTGGATCGCCGCCTGGACGAGGCGGCCGGCTTCGCGATCCCGTTTTTGCCACGTGGTTTTGGCGAAATCCCCAAATCCCCGAACGACCAGGATGCGGTCATCACCGTGCGCCGTGGTGGTGGCGAAGAGGTCACTTCCAACTCGAAAGTCACGTTGCCGGAGTTGCCGGCCGGCTACGCCGACACCTATGTCAACGGGGTGCGCTACCGGGTGCGCACGGTGAACATTCCGGCGCCGCGCCCAATGGTGGTCGCGGTGGGCGCGACGTATGACGCCACCATCGCCGACACCAACAACCTGCACCGCCGGGTGATCTTGATCTGTGGATTCTCGATCGTCGCGGCGGCGGTATTCGCCTGGCTGCTGGCGACTTTCGCAGTGCGGCCGTTCAAACGGCTGGCGCAACAGACCAGATCCATCGACGCCGGCGACGAGAGACCGCAGGTTCGCGTGCGCGGCGCCAGCGAGGCCGTCGAGATCGCCGAGGCCCTGCGGGGCATGCTGCAACGAATCTGGAACGAGCAGAACCGCACCAAAGAGGCGTTGGAATCGGCCCGCGATTTCGCGGCGGTGTCGTCGCATGAGCTGCGCACCCCGCTCACCGCGATGCGCACCAACCTGGAGGTGCTGGCCACCCTGGACCTGCCGGACGAGCAACGCAAAGAAGTGCTCCACGACGTGATCCGAACTCAATCCCGGATCGAGGCCACGTTGTCCGCGCTGGAGCGGCTGGCCCAGGGTGAGCTGTCGACATCAGAGGATCACGTGCCGGTCGACATCACCGAGCTGCTCGACCGCGCGGCGCACGACGCGATGCGGATCTACCCCGACCTCGAGGTGTCGCTGGCACCGTCGCCGACCTGCATCATCATCGGGCTACCCGCAGGCCTGCGTCTTGCCGTCGACAATGCGATCGCCAATGCCGTCAAACACGGTGGCGCGACCCGCGTTCAGCTGTCCGCGGTCAGCTCGCGGGCCGGCGTGGAAATCGCCATCGACGACAACGGCAGCGGCGTGCCCGAAGAGGAGCGCCAGGTCGTCTTCGAGCGGTTCTCGCGCGGATCGACCGCGTCGCATTCAGGCTCCGGCCTGGGGCTGGCATTGGTGGCCCAGCAGGCGCAGCTGCACGGCGGTACGGCGTCGCTGGAAAACAGCCCGCTGGGCGGAGTGCGTCTAGTGCTGCGCTTGCCCGGCCCTAGCTGACACTCACGCCTCGAGCGCCGAGTGTGCAAGTTGTGTGCGCGATTTCGCGTCATTTTGTACCACAACCTGCACAGTCGGCGGCCAAACCCGCGACCCTACTTGCTGTCGCCCCGCACCGGCACTTCACGTTTGACGCGACGGATGGTCAGCGCGAACGTCAGCAACAACCCGAGCAGGAACGCCACCGCGACCAGGCAGTAGTTCACGTGGTCCATCAGTGCGCTCCGATCTCACGTGCACCGGGCATGTCGAGCAGCGCTTGCTCCTCGGTGGTGCGCTTGATCGATATGCCGGCGACCACCAGGGCAACCGCCGAGCCGATCACGAATGCCACCAGGTAACACAACCATTGGATGACGAAGTCCATGGGTGAATTCTCCTTAGCTGACCACGATTTCGACGCGACGATTCTTGGCTTGACCGTCCGTGCTGCTGTTGTCACCGACCGGGTCGGCAGCACCGAGACCTTTCGCGGTCAGGTGATCACGCGTGACACCATGCGCGATCAGGTAATCGGCGACGGCGTCCGCACGGTTGGTGCTCAACGGCTTGTTGATCGCGTCGTCGCCGGTGTTGTCGGTGTAGCCGTTGATCGTCACGTTCGCGCCTGGGCAGTCCTTCAGCTTGTCGGCAACCTGATCCAGCGTCTGCTCGGCGGCCGGCGACAACGCCGACCCGTTGGTGGGAAAGGTGATCGGGCCCGACGCTCTGATATCCGATCGCAGGTGGTCGCAGGTATTGCCAGGGCCAAGAGCCGGTGCCGGGCCCGGTGGTGCGCTCGCCGTGACTGGACCGCCAATACCCATCGTGTCAACGATGTTCAGATTCGGCCAGGCCGCGTCGGCTGCCTGCTCGATCGCATCTTGCTCACCTCCCGAACTCGTCGTCCCGATCAGGGTGACGGTGTCACCCTTGATGGCGAGGCCGAAATCGGGAACCGATGCCGCCGCCTTGAAAACCGCTGCGGCGTTGGAGAAATCGAGAGACGTGATATCCCGGTTGATCCGTACGTTGTCGACGATGTTGATATCCGGCCCGAAGCCACCCTTCAGCGCCGCCAGCAGCGACTCCTTTGCCTCAACCGTGGGCATGTCACCGGAAAGCTTGATGTCATTGCCGCTGCGGGTGATTGACACCGGTGCCAGCGACACCGGCGGAATCGTCGGAGTGGCCGGCGCGCTGCCCGACGGCTTGGGTACGTTCAGCGTCGGCAACGCACCCGTCGGGCCGTTGACCTTCGGTCCGGTCCGACTGACTTCGCCATAGCCGATCACCGCCAGCAGCAGGGGAATAACGATCAAGCCGATCAACCACGGCAGGCCCGGGAACCGCCGATAGAACTTCGAGGTTCGCCGCCATTCAGTGGCCTCGGGTGCTTCATCGGAACCCGCCATTGGGTCCTCCCTCTTGCTAACGGGTGCTGAGCAGATCAATCACGAAGATCAGCGTCTTGCCTGACAGCTGATGCCCCGAACCGGCCGGCCCGTAAGCCTGCGCGGGTGGGATCACCAGCTGACGCCGACCGCCCACTTTCATGCCGGGGATACCGTCCTGCCATCCCTGAATGAGACCGCGCAACGGAAATTCGATGGGCTCGCCGCGACCCCACGAGCTGTCGAATTCTTCTCCGGTGTCGTGCTCGACGCCGACGTAGTGCACCTCGACGACGCCACCCGGCACGGCTTCGGGTCCATCCCCGACCACCAGGTCTTCGATGACGAGTTGTGCGGGCGCTGGGCCGCTGGGAAATTCAATCTCTGGTTTGCTTGGCACGGATGCGACCCTAGTCCGGCACACTTGACTCGTGGAAGAGGACCAACAATGAAGGACAACGCAGACAACTCAGCCAACCCAGACAACCCAGCCCTGACGCATATCCACGGCCTGGTCGCTGAGGAGAAGGCGCTGCGGGCGCAGCTGCAGCACGGCGATATCACCCCATCGGAGGAGCACGAGCGGCTGCGCCGCATCGAGATCGAACTCGACCAATGCTGGGATCTGCTCCGGCAGCGCCGGGCGCTGCGTGAAACCGGCGGCGACCCGAGCGCCGCGACGGTGCGCCCGCCCGGCGAAGTCGAGGGCTACCTGGGCTGATCGATGGTTGCCGACCCGGATGACGTGGACGTCGTCATCGTGGGCGGCGGGCACAACGGCCTGGTTGCGGCCGCATACCTGGCCCGGGCCGGCCTGCGGGTGCGGCTGCTGGAGCGGCTGCGGCAGGTCGGCGGCGCCGCGGTGTCGGCGCAGATTTTCGACGGTGTCGACGCCCGGCTGTCGCGGTATGCGTACCTGGTCAGCCTATTGCCGGCCCGCGTCATCGACGACCTCGGCGCGACGGTGCGGTTGGCCCGACGGCCGTACTCGTCCTACACTCCCGATCCGGCCACGGCGGGACGCACCGGCCTGCTGGTCGGTCCGAACTCCACATTCGACGCCATCGGCGCCCACGACGACGAGCGGGCCTTCGCCGCGTTCTACCGGCGCTGCCGACTGGTGACCGAGCGGCTCTGGCCGACGCTGTTGGAGCCGTTGCGCACCCGCGAGCAGGCTCGCCGTGAGGTCATCGACGGCGGCGATCGGCAGGCGGCCGCGGCATGGCGGGCCATGGTCGATCGACCGATCGGCAACGCGATCGCCGATGCGATCGGCAACGACCTGGTGCGCGGCGTGGTGGCGACCGACGCGCTGATCGGCACCTTCGCCCGGCTCGACGACCCGTCGCTGCAGCAGAACGTCTGTTTCCTGTATCACCTCCTCGGCGGCGGCACCGGCGAATGGCACGTCCCCATCGGCGGCATGGGTTCGGTGAGCACGGCGCTGGCCGCCGCGGCGACCGACGGCGGAGCCGAAATCATCACCGGCGCACAGGTTTACGGGGTCGACCCGGACGGCGAGGTGCACTACCGGCGATACGACGACGAGCACGTGGTACGCGGTCGGTTCGTGCTGGCCGGCGTCGCGCCGGCGGCGCTGGCCGGTCTGCTGGGTGAGCAATCACCGGAACAAACGCACGGCGCTCAGGTCAAGGTGAACATGGTGCTGCGGCGGCTGCCGCGATTGCGCGACGACAGCGTGACGCCCGAGCAGGCGTTCGGCGGAACATTTCACGTCAACGAGACGTGGACACAGCTGGACGCGGCGTATTCGCGGGCCGCCGCGAAAGCGCTGCCCGATCCGCTGCCGTGCGAGATCTACTGCCATTCGCTGACCGACCCGAGCATCCTGTCCCCCGCGCTGCGCGAATCGGGCGCTGCGACCCTGACGGTGTTCGGCCTGCACACACCCCACTCGCTTTTCGGTGACGACGAGCCCGCGCGGCTGCGTGACCTACTCACCGACGCCGTGCTGAAGTCACTGAATTGCGTTCTGGCCGAACCGATTCAGGATGTGGTGATGGATGACGCGAACGGCCGGCCCTGCATCGAGACGACGACCACCCTGGACCTGGAACACGCGCTGGGGATGACCGGCGGCAACATCTTCCACGGCGCACTGCGCTGGCCGTTCAGCGACGACGACCAACTGGATACTCCGGCACGGCAATGGGGTGTGGCCACCGCCCACGAGCGAATCCTGTTGTGCGGCGCGGGCGCCCGCCGCGGCGGAGCGGTCTCCGGCATCGGCGGCCACAACGCCGCGATGGCGGTGCTGGCCAGTGCTCGCGAGCAGACGTAAAAGCCCACGACACGCCGAGGCGTGAGGGGCTTTTACGTCTGCTGGCGACGGTTACTAGCGCGAGTCGATCGTCTTGTAGTCGCGCTCGGTGTAGCCGGTGTAAATCTGGCGCGGACGGCCGATCTTGCTGTCGCCCTCGTCGTGCATCTCACGCCAGTGCGCGATCCAGCCGGGCAACCGGCCGATCGCGAACAGCACGGTGAACATCCGGGTCGGGAAGCCCGAGCGCCCGGTAGATCAGCCCGGTGTAGAAGTCGACGTTGGGGTAGAGCTTGCGCTCGATGAAGTAGTCGTCGGTCAGCGCCGCCTCTTCGAGTTCCTTGGCGATGCTCGAGCAGGTCGTCGTCACCGCCGAGCTTGGCCAGGATCTTGTCGGCCTGTTCCTTGACGATGCGGGCGCGCGGGTCGTAGTTCTTGTAGACCCGGTGGCCGAAGCCCATCAGCTTCACGCCGGCTTCGCGGTTCTTGACCTTGCGGACGAACTCGCTGACGTTGTCGTCGCTCTGGCGGATCTCCTCCAGCATTTCCAGCACGGCCTGGTTGGCGCCGCCGTGCAGCGGGCCCCACAGCGCGTTGATACCGCCGGAGATCGAGGTGAACAGGTTGGCCTGAGACGAGCCCACCAGCCGCACCGTCGACGTCGAACAGTTCTGCTCGTGGTCGGCGTGCAAGATCAGCAGCATGTCCAGCGCCCGTACGACCTCCGAGTCGACGTCGTAGGGCTCGGCGGGCAGCCCGAACGTCATCCGCAGGAAGTTCTCCACCAACGTCAGCGAGTTGTCCGGGTAGAGGAACGGCTGACCAATCGACTTCTTGTAGGCGTAGGCCGCGATCGTCGGCAGCTTGGCCAGCAGCCGGATCGTGGACAGCTGGACCTCTTCGGCGTCCCCCGGATCGAGGGAGTCGGGGTAGTACGCCGACAGCGCGTTGACCGTGCTGGACAGCACCGGCATCGGGTGGGCGTTGCGCGGAAAGCCGTCGAAGAACCGCTTGAGATCCTCGTGCAACATGGTGTGCAGCTGGATCTGCCGGGTAAAGGTGGCCAGCTGCTCTTTGGTCGGCAGCTCGCCGTAGATCAGCAGGTAACTCACTTCGATGAACGTCGACTTCTCGGCGAGTTGCTCGATCGGGATACCGCGGTAGCGCAGGATGCCGGCGTCGCCGTCGATGTAGGTGATGGAGCTCTTGCACGACGCGGTGTTGACGAAGCCGTTGTCGAACGTCGTGTATCCGCTCTTGGCCAGCAGCGAGCCGAGCGCGATACCGTCGGCTCCCTCGGTGGCGTGGACGATGTCGAGATCTACCTCACCACCCGGGTAGTGAAGAGTGGCGGAGTCGTCGGTTGCGGCCACTGGAACCCCTTTGCGGTCTCGGCTGATGCTGGCCCTACAAGGTTGCTATAGGTGAAGGTAGTCGTTATCGGGGCGGCGCGCCTGCGCGGGGGGCAGTCCGGGTTCGACGCCGCTACCCACGTTAGGCTGATTGCCCGACTCGCCCCTCGCCGCTTCGCGGCTGGGGGGACCCCCACCTCATCGCGCACGCGTCCCCCTCGCCGCTGCGCGGCTGGGCGGTACCCCCACTGCATCGTCGTCGGGCTAGGGCTGCAAGCGTTCGACGTGGCCAGCTTTGACACGAATCCGGTTGTGGAGCCGGTCTTCCCGGCCTTGCCAGAACTCGACGACGTCGGGCGCGATGCGGTACCCGCCCCAGTTCGGCGGAACCGGGATCTGCTCGGAGTCGGCGAACCGGGCGGTCACCTCGGTGAGCTGATCGACCAGTGCCGCCCGGGAGGCGATCGGCCGGGACTGATGCGACGCCCAGGCACCAAGCTGCGAGCCGCGCGGCCGCTTGGACCAGTAGTCGCCGGTGGCCTGCGGGTCAACCTTGGTGACCGGGCCGCGGATGTGAAACTGCCTGTTCAGCAAATACCAGGGAAACGTCGCCGACGCGTACGGCGTTGCGGCGAGCTCATCGCCTTTGGCCGAATCGTAGTTGGTGAAGAAGGTGAGCCCGTCCTCGTCGACGCCCTTGCACAGCACCGACCGGCTGACCGGTCTTCCCGAGTCGACGGTGGCCAATACCATCGCGTTGGGTTCGGCGATCCCGGCACGCTCGGCATCGCCGATCCACTTGCGCAACAACGCAAGCCAGCCATCGTCGAGCCAGTCGACGTCGAGGTCGGGGCTGCCGTCCTTCTCGACCGAGCCGTACTCCACCCGCATCGCGGCCAGGCGCTCGTTGTCTGGTTCTGCCATCGCGTCAACGCTACTCTCGGCGGCCCCCGCCTGTTACCGGCCGGTAGCGACCGGTGACGGGCGGCGTGGGAGAATTCAGCCATGACTGTCATCCCGGACAAGATCCCGGAAGATTTCGTTGCCGGCCTCGAGGGTGTGGTCGCGTTCACCACCGAGATTGCCGAGCCTGACAAGGACGGCGGCGCCCTGCGTTACCGCGGCGTCGACATCGAAGACCTGGTAGGCCGGCGGGTCACCTTCGGCGACGCCTGGGCTTTGCTGGTGGACGGAAAGTTCGGCCACGGGCTGCCACCGGCCGAGCCGTTCCCGCTGCCGATCCACAGCGGCGATGTCCGGGTCGACGTCCAGGCAGGCCTGGCGATGCTCGCGCCGATCTGGGGATATCAGCCGCTGCTCGACATCGACGATGCCACCGCCCGCGACCAGCTCGCCCGGGCGTCGGTGATGGCACTGTCCTATGTCGCCCAATCGGCCCGCGGTATCTACCAGCCAGCCGTGCCTCAGCGGGTTATCGACGAATGCCCAACGGTCACAGCGCGTTTCATGACGAGGTGGCAGGGCGAGCCGGATCCCAGGCATGTCGAGGCCGTCGACGCGTACTGGGTCTCGGCCGCCGAGCACGGGATGAACGCCTCGACGTTCACCGCACGGGTGATCGCATCGACCGGCGCCGACGTCGCGGCAGCGCTGTCGGGTGCGATCGGGGCGATGAGCGGCCCGTTGCACGGCGGTGCACCGGCCCGGGTATTGCCGATGCTCGAAGAGGTCGAGCGCACCGGTGACGCGCGCGGTCTGGTCAAGGGGATTCTGGACCGCCACGAGAAGCTGATGGGCTTCGGCCACCGCGTCTACCGCGCCGAGGACCCGCGCGCACGCGTGTTGCGGGCGACCGCCAAGCGGCTGGGCGCACCGCGCTACGAAGTCGCGGCCGCAGTCGAGCAGGCAGCGCTCGCCGAGTTGCGGGAGCGCCGTCCGGACCGGGCGATCGAAACCAACGTCGAGTTCTGGGCCGCGGTGATCCTGGACTTCGCGCGGGTGCCACCGAACATGATGCCGGCGATGTTCACCTGCGGCCGCACCGCCGGGTGGTGCGCCCACATCCTCGAGCAGAAGCGACTCGGCAAGCTGGTCCGCCCGTCGGCCATCTACGTCGGCCCGGACCCACGCAGCCCGGAATCCGTCGAAGGCTGGGACGACATTCTCAAGGCCTGACGCGAAGGCGGCGTCGGTGTCGGTGGCCGGTGATGAGATTGCATCGCGGCTCGAGTCAAAGAGTCGTACACACCGACACCGAGGAGGCCACGATGGCAATCGCCGTCCAACCCGCACTGTCCCCGCACCTTGTCGTCGACGACGCCGCCGCGGCGATCGACTTCTACGTCAAGGCTTTTGACGCGCAAGAAGCTCGGGCGCGTGCCCGGTCCGGACGGCAAGCTGATCCACGCCGCCCTGCGCATCAACGGTTTCACGGTGCTGCTCAACGACGACTTTCCGGAGATGTCCGGCGGAAAGTCGATGACCCCGACGTCGCTGGGCGGAACTCCGGTCACCATCCATCTGACGGTGACCGACGTCGATGCCAAGTTCGCGCGGGCGCTCGACGCCGGCGCCACCGTGGTCGCCCCGCTCGAGGACCAGTTCTGGGGCGACCGCTACGGCATCGTTGCCGATCCGTTCGGTCACCACTGGTCGCTGGGTCAGCCCGTGCGCGAGGTCAGCATGGACGAGATTGCGGCCGCGATCGGCCAGCCGGGCTAGGCTAGAGGTCGGCCAATTGGCGTAGCCGGTCAGCCAGCCGGCGCCGCAGCGGCGGCGTCGGCGCGGCGGCCGCGACCGCGAGCATTTCGGCGATCGACGTGAACTTGTTGCGCGGCCGGTCGCTGAGGCTGCCTCGGGACACTTCCGCGGCGTCGATGGCCCGCCAGCCGGCGGCGTCGACGACGGCGGGCTGGCGCGTAGCGACCAGCGCGTCCAACGCCGACGGCTTGTCGATCGGATCGCGCAGCAGTCCGGCGTTGAAATCGTCGACCAGCCGCTGCACGGTTTGCAACGCGCACGACTTGTTGGTGCCGATGAATCCCGTCGGGCCGCGCTTGATCCACCCCGCCACGTAGGCGCCGTGCACCGGTTGGCCCGAGTCCGAGTCGATCACCCGGCCGCCGTTGTTCGGCACCACGCCGGCGACGTCGTCGAAGGGCAAGTCGCGAATAGCCTTGCCGTGGTAGCCGATCGAGGTCAACACCAGACCGGCTTCGAGCTGACGCACCTCGTCGGTGTCGGTGACGCCGAACTCCATGCCGTTGGCCCGCTGCTCACCCAAGACCCGGATGGGCGTCAGTTGGTAGGCCAGCCGGATGCGCGGACGCTGCTGCGGGCCGGACCCGTCGCCGAGCTTGCGAAGAATTTCCAGCTTCTGCTTCGTCACGGCGTCCGAGACGGTGGCCAGGTCGCGCAGCACCAGCTCGTGGTCGGCGGCGTCGAGCACGACGTCTGCCTTCGTCGTCAGCCCGATCAGCTCAGGCAGCGTGAACGCCGAGTGCGCGGGTCCACGCCTGGCGGCGATCACCACCTCCTGCACCCGCGAGGCGCGCAGCGCCTGCAGTGCGTGGTCGGAGATGTCGGTGCGGGCCAGCTCGTCGGGGTCGGCGGTGAGCACGCGGGCCACATCGAGAGCGACGTTGCCGTTGCCGACGACGATGACCCGCTCATGGCTGAGATCGACTGGCAGCTCGGTGAAATCGGGATGACCGTTGATCCAGGCGACCAGCTCGGTGGCGGTGCCGGTACCCGGCATGCCCATGCCGTCGATGTCCAGCCGCCGGTCATTGGGCGCGCCGACGGCGTAGATGACGGCGTGGTGGTGCGCGAGCAGGTCGTCGTGACTCAGGTGCTTGCCGACCTCGACGTTGAGAAAGAACCGGAATTCGCGGCGACGGGCGATCCGGTCGAAGAGCGCAGTCACCCGTTTGGTGGTCTGGTGGTCCGGCGCCACCCCGGCGCGAACCAGTCCGTACGGCGTGGGCAGCTTCTCGAAGACATTGACCCGCACGCCGTGCTGGGTGAGCAGTTCGTCGGCGGCATACATCGCGGCCGGGCCGGATCCCACGATCGCCACGGTCAGCGGCCCCTGATGATGCCCGCGCACCTGTGGTGCGGGGATCACCGGCGCCAGCTTGGACGTCGGCGGCAGTTTCTGGTCGGCCGGCCGGTCCGGGTAGTACGACTCGTTGAGCGCGATGAACGGTTGCTGTTCGGGGGCCAGCTGCGCAGCGGGCGCAATGGCACCCACCGGGCAGGCACTCACGCAGGCTCCGCAGTCCACGCACGCCACCGGGTCGATGTAGAGCATCTCGGCGGTGGCAAAGCCCGGCTCATCCGGCGACGGATGAATGCAGTTCACCGGGCAGGCGTAAACACAGGACCCGTCGCTACAGCACGACTGGGTAATAACGTGCGGCATAAAGACCGATCTTCTAGGCAGCCGGTGCGACGACCAGGTGCTGGCGCTGCGGTTCGCTGCGGTAGCGCGACGGCTTGCCGTTGATCTTGCAGATCCGCCAGATCAGCTTGGCCAGCGGGTTCATCAGGCCGGTGTCGTGGCAGAGCATCCGGACGTCGCCGAACATGTCACGCAGCATTTGGCGCGACTCCGGCGAACGGAAGAACACCTCCTTGCGGACCTGACGCGGGATGTCGAACTCCCGCCAGAACGCCTTCGGCGGAACCACGATCGCCGAGCACAGGATGCGCATGGTGACGGGCACATACAGCGAGAGCCAGAACCGCTTGCGGCGCGGCAGGTCCGGCACCCGCTTACGCAGGTACTCGTGCGCGAACGAGATGTGGCGGGCCTCCTCGGCCACGTGGATGGCCATCACCCGCTCCATGATCGGGTGCAGCTCCTTGCCCTCGCGCAGCACGTTCTTCTGGGTGTGGTCGATGGGCTCTTCGCCGGCGAGGATGCCGAACCAGAACGGGATCGGCAGCGGTCCGGCCACCAGCGGAATGAACGGTTGAATCCACTTCAGCAGGCGCGGCATGCCGGGCACGTCGGCGCCGATGTGGTTCACCATCTCCTGGAACATCATGGTGTGGTTGCACTCTTCGACGGCTTCGTGCAGGCAGTAGCGGTACTCCGGCGACCCGTTGGGCACCCAGAACGCGTACTCCATCAGGCCGCGGATCAGGATCGACTCGAAGTGCAGACCGACCTTGGCGACGTTCGCCTGACGCCACATGCCGATCTCGATCTGACGCTCTTGGGACTGCGCCTGGTACCAGGGGTGCCGGCCCAGCGGGTCGGTCTTCGGCAGTATCCAGCGCGGGTCGTTGTCGATGACCGCGAACTCGGGTGACTTCCAGTCGATGTCGGTGTACGGGTTGAAATTGCGCCGCACCGACCCCTCGGACAGTGTGGTCAGCATCTCCACGTACTTCGGGTCGTCCAGGACATCCATGTTGCGGCGCCACCGTCGCACCATCTTCGTCCGAGCCGTCTTCTGGGCCATTGCAGCCTCCCCAACGAGGTTTACATTTGTACGCGCTATGTCCAACACAGTACCGGAGGTATCGGCAACTTACTAGACCCTTGAATGCCACTGTGGCCCATCCGTGAACATGTGTACACTGTGACTTACATCACATCAGAGCGGCCTGTGATCAACATCGCCGACCGCGTGATCGCCTGCGCTCGGCCCGGTCACTAACCTGGTGATCATGGCTGACGCGCTCACGATTCCCGACAACATCAAACCCGCTGACGGCCGCTTCGGCTCCGGCCCTTCGAAGGTCCGACCTGAGCAACTGAAGGCGCTCTCCACCAGCGCCGCCGCGCTTTTCGGCACCTCGCACCGGCAAGCGCCGGTGAAAGATCTGGTGGGCCGGGTGCGCGACGGCTTGCGCGACTACTTCTCGGTGCCGGACGGCTACGAAGTGGTGCTGGGCAACGGCGGCACGACGGCGTTCTGGGATGCCGCGGCATTCGGGCTGATCGACAAGCGGTCGTTGCACCTGAGCTACGGCGAGTTCAGCTCGAAGTTCGCCTCCGCGGTT
>CAWBSW010000031.1:0-16373 GCA_963791535.1 uncultured Actinomycetota bacterium
ACGCGATCCCGCCGGATCCGCAGGCGTAGCATCCGGCACAGCACGCGCCCGCCGATTGCGGATTGTGGCGCGCCGTTGAAGTGCGCCGTCAGGGTTTCGAACCCCGGACCCGCTGGCCCTTGGCTACTGCGGCGGATTGCCAGGCGGCGGGTAGACACCCCACAGGATCCAGGGAAACCAGTTGATGCCGAACTCGAGCTCGTCGCTGGCGTCATAGTCGGGGGTGGGGTCAATCGGGCGCCCAGTCCTCGTCGCCATCCAAGGGGATGAACCGAAGTCGCACGCACAGATTCGGGACATAGTCGCACCCGCGCTGAATGTCTCCGATGAAGATCGGCTGGTGATGTTACCTAGCGGCAAGCAGGCGCTTTTCACCAACACAGTCGCGTGGGCGATAACGCATATGTCGCAAGCTGGACTCCTCACACGGCCAGAGCGTGGACGCTATCTGTTGTCCAAACGCGGCGAGAAGGTGTTGCGAGAGCATCCAGAGCGGGTGGAGATGACAGTCCTACTCCAGTTTCCCGAATATCAGGAGTTCCGAAATCGCAAGAGCGAGAAGCACACTGAGGAACCATTGGCCAGTGTCGCTTCTGACGAAGTATCACCCAGCGAGGCGATAGGTGGGATTGTCGAGGACTCGTACGACACCCTCGCGGCTGAGCTGCTCGACCGAATCCTCGCACAACCACCCGCTTTCCTAGAGACGTTGGCGCTCAGGCTCTTACGCGAAATGGGGTACGGCGGTCGAGAGGCGTTTATCGAGCATACCGGTAACTGGGGGCCTCGCCCCCTCGACGCGAGGCCCCCAGAGGCTACGACGGCCAGCGGAGTGGCGACAAGGGCTGCCAGCGCCGCGCCCCACGCCAGGTCGGCGGCCACCGTCTCGGTCATGGGCGCGATGGCCGCGCTTGTTTCCTCAGCAGCGGGACCGGCCATCGTTTCGTCGCTGTCGATCAGTTCATCAGCCACTGCAATTCCTCCTCCCGGTCTCGAAGCTGCGCACGCAGCTCTGCGTTTTCACGTTCGAGCTGCGTCACGCGCTCGTGCATGACCTCCATCCCATCGGGGGCGTGTGACATTCCAGCCGATAACTGCGACATGTCTCACAAAGTAGACTCAGAGACGCGTTTCTGACAAGTTAGCTCTCATTTATGAGACTCATATCTACGCCGCGCGATGTATCTATGCAGGCCGGCGGCATTTGAACCAGTCTCGGGATTGGTATAGCGTCTGCAGCATGTCACCACGCAAAGATGGGAACGGAAGACCACTGGAAAGTCTCCTGGCGTACGTGCTCGATGATGTCGGCGCACAGGACATCCAGCGGGCACTCGGGATCTCGGCGGCCACCTATTACCGCCGCAAGCAGCAGGAAGACTACCCCAGCGCCGACGAGCTGCTCCTGATCGCTCACTACTTCGGCATGAACCCCGTCAGCCTGTTGCTGAGCTTCGGACTAATCGACAAGGACGACACCCCGGCAGCGGGGCCGGTGGTCCCCCCTTTAGCGGTGATCACGAAGGGAGAGGTAAAGGCGAAGCCCCGTAAGAAGACGCCGGGCCTGCGCGGCTCCTCAAGGTTCTAGGAAACGACTGATGCCCACCTATTGCACTCTGGTTGCCGTCGCCGTCGTTGCGACCGCAGGGAGCGTCTGGACCCGTCGCTACACCCTGCCCTCGAACTTCGACCGCCCCATCACACTCAGCCTGATAATGCAGTGCCTCGCGCTGTGGCTGATGGCCCCTTTCAGCCAGGGGTACGTCGGCACGGTGTTGCACGCCATCACCGGGCGCTGGAACGTAGGCGACCTGATCGGCAATATTTTCCTAATCGTCGCTGTCATAACAAGTTTCATGGGGGTTGCGTTCAGGCTCGCCGACGAGAACGAGGTGCGGGCGATGGTCTTTCAGCGGGTACTGCCCGCCGCCGAAGTCGCTATCGCGCTGATGCTCATGTTCTTCTGGCAGTCCAGTTGGCCCAAGTCGGCCCATCCCGTGCCGTCCCTGGTGATGGTCCCCCTCGGCGGCGAGATATGGATGCGCGCCTACTTCGTCGTGCTCATCGCAGTCTTCGGCTACATCGGACATATGGCGCTGCGGACACTGATCACGCTTTACCGTGTCGCCCCAGGCGCGCGGTCGACCATCATCATGTACCTCGCGGCCTACGCCCTCGCGGCCCTCGCGTCGGCGGTGCAGCTCGGCACCATGTTCGTTCCAGCCGTTCGCCCGCTCAACCCCGGCGGGGCGCTCGTGTGGACTCTGATGTGCGCGTGCGTGGTCCTGTCGGCGATAGGGTCGGCCTGGTCGTGGCGACGCACGCTCGCCCCGTTCCGGCCACTCATCAAGGCCACAGGCGCGCGGCTCTGAGCCGCCGCTGTCACGCCCGCGTCAGCGTGAGCAGGTTGGTAGCTCCACAGCGCCGCCGGGGGCGGTGTCCTACGCACCTTTATGCTACGACCGAATTCGCCGGACCGATCTGCTCGGCGTAGTGCTCGACTAGCTGCGGATCGACTTCGCGGTACCGGAACTGCCTCTCCTCCACCAGTTCTCGCGCGAACGTTGGTGTGAGACTTAGGCGGTTCATGGTTGTCGCCTCCGCTGCATGGCCTCCAAATTCTTGGCGGCTGCACGGTGCGCGGCTCGGACGCCATCGGAGTGTGTACCTGTTCGGAGGAGGAGCATCGCGCTAGACCCGCCGTAGGTCTTTGGCACGCTGGGCCGCTCGCTGAGAGGCGGTTAACGGCTTCATGTTCTACCTGCGATCCTGTCTCTCGGGTCGGCGGGTTCGATCAGATCATCGGAGTACACCCGCACAGCCGAGCCAGCCTCAATCCACCGAATGCTCTCTCGCACTACCAGATACGAATTGACAGGCAGCGCAAACCACGCGGGCACCACCACCGGCTCCCCGGCAAGCAATGCTGCATACCGGCCGGTAGGCTTCGCCCATTTACGCTGATCCTGAAGTGCCGCAAGCTGTTCGGTAGACAAGTTCTGACCCACCGTAGCCCTCGGGTCCACCGAAAGATGAACACCTTTGTCGTACTCCAGCATTCTCTGATAGCACCCCTTCACCACAGTGCTGGGCAGTACCCCCGCAGATCCGCAAAGTCGATGTGCTCGACCGTAAGAGCGGGAAAACCGTTGTGCGCTATGAGCTTCGCGCCGATGGTGGTGTAAACCCGGCGACGGGACAGCGCCAGCAGATCAAGCGGCGCTATAGCAGCGAGAAGCAGGCCCGTGATGCGTTGGCCGAGGTCAGTCAAGCGGCGGCGACTGATCAGTTTGTGCCGCGCAGAGCGGTCACCGTGGAGGAGCTGTGCGCCGACTGGCTCGCCTCGCTGCACAATGCGCGGGCCACCACCATTGCCGGGTACACCTTTGTGCTCGCCTCGCTGCGGGAACGCCACGGCGACTTCGCCGCCCAGAAGCTGACGCGCCCGCAACTGGACAAGCTGCTCGGCGAGCTACGCACCGGGGGACGACCACCGCCAAAGGACGCGCCCGCAAATCGTGGTCGCCGCGCTCCCTGAACGCTGCTATCGATGCGTGGCGGCTCGTGCTCCAGTACGGCTGTCAGCGCCGCGAGCTTGCCCACAACGCGGCTGCCGGGATGAAAAAGGTCGCACGGCAGCACAAAGAGATGCAGACCTACACGCCCGCCGAAATCAACCGGGTGCTGGAAGCGGCGGGCAAGGACCGCAACGGCCATTGCTGGTGGCTGGCGCTGAACGGTTTGCGGCGCGGTGAGATCGCCGGGCTGATGTGGTCCGACATCGACTTTGAAGGCAAGACGCTCACGGTAGCCCGCAACCGCGTCGAACTTGGCGGGGGCAAGACGACAGTGGTGGAGAACGAACCCAAGACGGAGGCGGCTCGGCGCACGCTGCCGCTCGATGGAGGCCTGTGGGGGGTGCTGAAGCGGGCCTCGGCGCGGCAGGCGGGGGAGAAGCTGGCGCTCGGCGGGGCCTATGCCGACAGCGGGTATGTCGCCTGCACTGAGGGCGGCCAGCCATACACGCCGGGCGCGCTCAC
The DNA here is from genome assembly GCA_963791535.1 of uncultured Actinomycetota bacterium. GTDB lineage: Bacteria > Actinomycetota > Actinomycetes > Mycobacteriales > Mycobacteriaceae > Mycobacterium. The sequence goes on from CAWBSW010000031.1 coordinate 4,041, forward strand.
GCATCTATGGCGGGAGATCACGAACGCTGCTGGGGTGAAACCGATCCGGCTGCATGATGCTCGTCACTCCTGCGGGACGGCGCTGCATCTGCGGGGTGTGCCGCTGGCGGTGGTCGCGGCGTGGCTGGGTCACGCTGACGCTTCGATCACAGCGCGGCTGTATGTCCACAGCCAAGACGACGCGCTGAAGGCGGCAAGCGTCACACTCGGGCTGGTTGTCGCGCCGGGCACATGAGTTTTTGGTGGGTTGTGTCACCCTCGTGTCACCGAGGCCGTTTTACTGCTTGGCCGGGTGCCGCGATTCCGGCGAAACTGCTGGTGGGGAGTGGTGCGCCGTCAGGGTTTCGAACCCCGGACCCGCTGATTAAGAGTCAGCTGCTCTACCAACTGAGCTAACGGCGCCTGAATCCTGCTGGACTGCGTTTGAGACAATAACAGCCGTTCCGTGGCCGGACGAAATCGCCGAGCCCGAGATTGACCGCTGGTCAGTGTTAACAGTCGTCTACCCCCTAGAATACTCGCCAGTAACAGAGAGTTGCGGGGGCCAAGGGGGAGCAGGGTAGTTGGCAGGCCGTTTGATGACGCGTCAGCGCGTGTGCCGCCGATGGGTGGCCGCGCTGATGGTCCCGCTTGCCGTTTTCGGCCTGGGGGCCTGCAGCAGCGGCGGCGGCAACCCGCCGCCGAAAGCCATCATGGACAAGGCCACGCCGTACGGTGACTTGCTCGTCCCCAAGATCAGCGCTTCGGTGACCGATGGCGCGGTGGGTGTCGCGGTGGACAGGCCGGTGACGGTGACCGCCGACGACGGTGTGCTGGCGTCCGTCGAGATGGTCAACGAAAACGGGCGCTCGCTGGGCGGCCAGCTCAGCCCCGACGGCGTGCGCTGGGCGACCACCGAGCCGCTGGGCTACAACAGGAGCTACACGCTCACCGCCAAAGCACGAGGGTTGGGCGGCGTGGCCACCCGCGAAATAACGTTCCAGACCCATTCGCCGCAGAACTTGGCGATGCCCTATGCCATGCCGCACGACGGCGAGGTGGTGGGCGTCGGCGAACCGCTGGCGATCCAGTTCGACGAGAACATCGCCAACCGCGAAGCGGCCGAGAAGGCCATCGTGGTGACCGCCGACCCGCCCGTCGAGGGCGCGTTTTACTGGCTCAATAAGCGCGAAGTACGTTGGCGCCCTGAGCATTTCTGGAAGCCGGGCACCACGGTGAACGTCGCGGTCAACACCTATGGCGTCGACCTGGGTGACGGGGTTTTCGGCGAAGACAACTTGCACACCCACTTCATCATCGGTGACGAGGTGATCGCCACCGCCGACGACAACACCAAGATGGTGACCGTGCGGGTCAACGGTCAGGTCGTCAAGACCATGCCGACGTCGATGGGCAAGGACAGCACCCCCACCGCCAGCGGCTTCTACATACTCGGCTTGCGATTCGCGCACATGATCATGGACTCGTCGACGTACGGAGTTCCGGTCAACTCGCCCAACGGTTATCGCACCGAGGTAGATTTCGCCACGCAGATGTCTTACAGCGGCGTCTTCGTGCATTCGGCGCCCTGGTCAGTGGGCGCTCAGGGCCACACCAACACGAGCCACGGCTGCCTGAATGTCAGTCCCAGCAATGCGCAATGGTTCTTCGAGCACACCAAGCGCGGCGATCTCGTGCAAGTGGTCAACACCATCGGTGCACCACTGTCGGGGACGGAAGGTCTTGGCGACTGGAACATTCCGTGGGATCAGTGGCACGCCGGCAACGCCAAGGCGTGACGCTGCCGAGGAGCGGTCGGCGTCGCTAGATCCCTATCCAGACCCACTGGTTATGACCCCCATCCCATACCGGGCGGAGTTGGAGCTGCTGCGCCCACGGCGGCGGTGGAGGGGGCGGCGGGATGTCCGCCGGTGCGAATTCCGGCACATATGCCGGCTTGGGTGCATACCACGCTGGCGGCGGCGGTGGCGGCTTGCATTCGTTGGTCCACACATTGCGTGACCAGTTCGGGTCGCACTGCGCCGAACTGGTCACGCAATGTGTGGTCACGTTCGGGTCGCACTGCGCGGAGCTAACTCCCGGCGCCGCGACCGCCATGGCCGCCATCGGAACGAACGTGAGCGCGCCGAGATAAGCGACCAGACGGCGAGCGAAACGTGTCATCGTAGGCCTCCCAGAGGGACCTGTCCTGGACCTTTGGTTACTTCAGCTTATGCGCTACGCCAAAAGTCGGTAGGCGAAAACACCCTGCCGAACGCAGGCGTAATTTCGGCTCCCGGACTTTCCTCGTTTAACGACTCCGTGGCAGGACTTCACCGAGGGCCCTAGAAAAGAAGAAAGTCAAACACCCTCTGATATTTGGGGTGAGTGACGGGACTCGAACCCGCGACGTTCAGGATCTACAACCCGCACCTCCAGCGTTGGTCGTGGAGCGTCATGCGTCTAATAAAACGGCCTCTCCGGTGGTATAGCGGCGAGCGCTGTTATCGCGTCTCTGCGGCTTTCAGGGCCTCGAATCGCCGACGGGCGATGTCAATCCCTACGCGTCGGCGAGAATAAAGGGGAGGAGAGGCAGGTACAGCAGAGCGATCACGATGTCCTCGGGGATCTGCACGATGTCGGTCAGGCCTGAGCCCACTCCCGTCAGGTCGCTGGCCCACAACGTGTAGTCCAGGCCCACCGCGAGGTCGGTGAAGGCGTTGTCTGGTAACCCACCGGCGGCGGGGTCGATGCCGGTAAAGCCGCCTTGGGTGAAGCCGCTCGGGTCGAACTCGAACGCCAGTTGGCTCAGCGGGTCGATCTGATATGCCGTTTCGACATCGTTGTTGAAGGTGTCGATGCTGGCGTCTAGGTTGGCGGCCTCTGTTGGATTGCTGCTGAGCAGCTCGGCGTCGGCCGTAGGCGTCCAGGTGTTGGCTCCGGCTGTGCCCAACAGGTCCTCGAACGGGTCAGGTTCGGTGTCGGCTCTGGCTGCGGGAGCCAGTCCGATCAGCGCCGCGGAAGCGACGCCGACAGCCGTGCCGAGGGTGAGCGGGATTCGGCGAGGGTTCATCATTGGCTCCCATCTCACGTTGTGGCCGGGCAACACGAGTCTGAAGATTTGTCAAGATTTTCACATATTACACTCAGGTTCGCAAGACCTCAATCACATTTGCGCAGGTCAGAGGCTTAGCGCGGTGACCAACTTCCGAGCCTATTTGTCGCCAGCCGCCCATCGCAGCATCAACTGGTAGAACTCGGCCGGGGTCACCCCAAGATTGCGCTCGGCGCCTTAGGGATTCCGACCCACCCCTCCACTCCTGTTGCAGCACAACGGGTTTCGTAACCATGTGTTGCGCACTCCCACTTGAGGTGCATTGTTGGCACTACTACTGTCGGGGTTCATGGCACACCAATACAGATGCGCTTCGGTTCACGGTGACGAGAATATTAACCCGACCCTTGACGAATGGGCCGCCAAAGGGTGGGAGCTGGTTACCGCAACGGTCATCGTGCAACCTCGGGAAATCCACTACCTCTATTTTCGAATCGAGACGAGTCAGTAGAACCATTCTGCGGCGTCGGCGAACTCTTTGCCGTCAACCAACGTCGACCGTCAGGCCGGCTTGGGCGACGACCACGCCCGGCATCTCCCCTAGGGCACGCCGAGACCGATCTCGACGATCTCGGCTACAAGGTTGGCGTTGCTCGCGAGCGTTCCAATAGCGTTGCAAGGCCCCCGAGAAAGAAGAAAGTCAGAGGGCTAAAAACACCCTCTGACCGTTGGGGTGAGTGACGGGACTCGAACCCGCGACATTCAGGATCACAACCTGACGCTCTACCAGCTGAACTACACCCACCATCGCCGCCAGCTGTTCCCGTAAAGGCGACAAGCGGCGACGTCGATACTAGCCGTTCGGACCCTCGGCGGCCGAATCGATTGCCTCAGGCGTGGTCGCTTCACCGCCGAGCTCGACGGCTATTGCGGCAATGTCGCTGGTGGCAGGCCCCGGCGGCGGGACGAACGCGGTGCGCCGGTAGTACTGCAGCTCGCGAATGGATTCGTGGATATCGGCCAATGCGCGGTGCGCCAACCCCTTGGCCGGCTGGCCGTAGTAGATGCGCGGGAACCAGCGGCGGCAGAGCTCTTTGATCGAGCTCACATCGATCATCCGGTAGTGCAGAAACGAGTCGAGGGCAGGCATGTCGCGGGCGATGAATCCACGGTCGGTGGCAATCGAGTTACCGGCCAGTGGTGCGGTTTTGGCTTGTTTGACGTGCTCACGGATGTAGTCGAGCACCATCGTCTCGGCCGCCGCCACGTCGACGGTGGAAGCGCGGACCTCCTCGATTAGGCCGGACCGGGTGTGCATTTCGGTGACCACGTCGATCATCGATGACAACGCCGCGTCGTCGGCGTGGATCACCACGTCGACGCCATCGCCCAAGACGTTCAGGTCAGCGTCGGTCACCAGGACGGCGATCTCGATCAACTTGTCCGAGTGCAGATCCAGCCCGGTCATCTCGCAGTCGATCCACACCAGTTCGTCCCGCACAGCTTTCACAGTAATGAACGTGGTGCGGACGCCTGCTCTTAACGCGCTTAGGAAACGTGTCTGGAGCGCGGTAGGCGTCGCCCGGTGTTGCGTTGCGGCGCTTTGTCAGAGGTGGCGATTAGCGTGCTGGGTGTCGGAGGTGAGGATGGCTGGGTCTGCTCGGTATACCTACCGGCTGCGCATGTCGGCGTCGGCCCAAGAGGCTCTGCTTGCCGAGTGGGGCCGCTGCCGGTGGGTCTGGAATGAGTGCGTCGCGCAATCTCGTGATGCTTACCATGCCCACCGTGAGTGCGGCCCGGCGATGCTCGATGTGATGCTCACCGGCTGGCGCGCTAAACACGAATGGCTGCGGGCGGGTGCCTCGGTGCCGCAGCAGCAGATAATCCGGGACTTCGGGCGGTCGCGAGCCAAGGCGCTCAAAGACATTGTCACCCGCCTGCCGATGTGCAAACGGACGGGTATGCCCAGGTTCAAGAAGAAGATCCAGGCGGCGCCCACGCTCAACTACACCCGCCGCGGATTCCGCCTCGACCGCGGGACTCTGTGTCTGGCGAAGGGTATAACCGTACGGCCAGTCTGGTCCCGGCAGCTCCCTAGTCACCCGTCAAGCGTGAGGATCTTCCGCGATAGCCTCGACCACTGGTACGCGTCGTTTGTGGTGGATGCCACGCCACAGTCGCTGCCGTGCACCGGCAAAGCGGTTGGTATCGACTGGGGAGTTATCGAACTGGCTACGACTACCAGCGACGTTCATGACCTCTCCCATCCCGAATATGGCAGGAGGGAAGCGGCGAAGCTCGCGCGGTACCAGCGAATGATGGCCCGTCGGCGGCGCGGACAGGGGGTGTCCCCGTCTAGCGGCTACTGCGAGGCACGCCGCATGGCAGCCCGTCAGTACAAGAAGGTTGCGCGCCAGCGCCGCGACACAGCCCGCAAGTGGGCGAAAGCAATTGTGCGCGACTTCGACCGGGTTGCAGTCGAGGATTTCCGCCCGAAATTTCTGGCGAAAACGACCATGGCGCGAAAAGCTGCTGACGCCGCGATAGGAGTTACTAAGGCGGCCCTGGTCGAGGCAGGCCGCAAGCACGACCGCCAGGTCGTGCTGGTCGATGCGAAGTACACGACGATGGATTGCGGGTACTGCGGGGTAAGAACCAAGCACCGCTTGCCGCTGTCCGAGCGCACCTACGCATGCAACGTGTGCGGGACCGTCTCTGGACGGGATAAAAACTCCGCGCGCGTTATGCTTGTCTGGGCTGGTTTCCTCCCGGCTGGCGCCGATCGCACAAGCCCAGGTCTCTCGCTGAGCGACACTGGCAGCGTGAGCCAGGAATCCTGTGCCTTCCCGCGCAGGAGGATTCAAAGTAGGCAAAGTTAGCTGCGAGACCTGCAGCCACCCCTCGGAGCGGGACAACAAGTAAGGTCATGCGTTGTCGGTACTACGACTAGTAGGGGAGGCAGAGGTCGCAATGAGCTCCGACTCGACACCGAGTAGCGCATCGGCGGGAACTCCAGCGGCTCCGGCGAAGCAGATCGCAGCCGGTTACGCCGTCGAGGGCAGGGCACTGGAGTTGGGAACGGTCGTCGTCGACGGCACGACAGACCCGGCCGCGCAAATCCGCATTCCGCTGGCCACCGTCAACCGGCACGGTCTGGTGGCCGGAGCGACCGGTACTGGCAAGACCAAGACGCTGCAGGTGATCGCTGAGCAGCTGTCCGCGGCGGGCGTGCCGGTGTTGATGGCTGACGTCAAGGGGGACCTCTCCGGTCTGTCGCGCCCCGGTGAGAGCAACGACAAGATCACCGCCCGCGCCAAGGAGACCGGCGACACGTGGGAGGCGACCGCCTTTCCCGTCGACTTTCTGTCGCTGGGCACCAAGGGTATTGGTGTTCCGGTGCGCGCGACGATTGCCAGTTTCGGCCCGATTCTGTTGTCAAAGGTGTTGGGCCTAAACTCTACTCAGGAATCGACGCTGGGCCTGATCTTCCACTGGGCCGCGCAGCAAGGCTACGAGCTGCTGGATCTCAAAGACCTGCGGGCCGTAATCAGCTACCTCACCAGCGACCAAGGCAAGTCCGAGCTGAAGTCGCTGGGCGGCGTATCGGCGCAAACGGCCGGGGTGATTCTGCGCGCCCTGGTCAATCTGGAAGCCGAAGGCGCCGACACCTTCTTCGGCGAGCCTGAGCTAAAACCCAAGGACCTCCTGCGTTTTGACGACAAAGGCCGCGGGGTCATCTCGTTGCTGGAGTTGGGCGACCAGGCCGCACGCCCGGTGATGTTTTCCACCTTCTTGATGTGGGTGCTGTCCGATCTTTTCAAGTCTCTGCCCGAGATCGGCGACGTCGACAAACCCAAGCTGGTGTTCTTCTTCGACGAGGCCCACCTGTTGTTCACCGAAGCGTCGAAGGCATTCCTGGAACAGGTCGAGCAGACCGTCAAGCTGATCCGCTCCCGCGGCGTTGGCGTGTTCTTCTGCACCCAGTTGCCGACCGATGTGCCCAACGAGGTCCTTTCACAATTGGGGGCGCGCATCCAGCACGCGCTGCGTGCGTTCACGCCCGATGACCAGCAAGCGTTGACGAAAACCGTTCGCACGTACCCAAAAACCGATGTCTACGATCTGGCATCGGCGTTGACCTCGCTGGGTATCGGCGAAGCCGTGGTCACCGTGTTGTCGGAGCGGGGCGCCCCGACCCCGGTCGCGTGGACCCGGCTGCGCTCGCCGCGGTCGCTGATGGCAGCCATCGGTGACGACGCGATCAGCGCAGCGGCCAAGGGCAGCCCGCTGCAGGCCACCTACGGCGAGACCAAAGACCGGGAATCGGCATACGAGAAGATTCAAGCCAAGATTGCGCAGGCTGCCGCCGATCAACCGGCGGCGGGATCGAAATCCGCGCCAGCGGCCGAGAAGCCGGGCTGGTGGAAGCGATTCGTCAACAGCCGGGGCTTCCAGACCTTTCTTAAGGCGCTTGGCACCGAGCTCATCCGCGGCATGCTCGGCGGTGGCAATCGCCGCCGTCGATAGGTCAGCCGCCGAGCTTCTTGTAGAAGCTTCCGACGATCGGCGCGACGATCGCGCGCGGCGCGTACCCGCTCGCCACCGACATCGCCTTGGACGTCAAACCCGGCACGACGCGCATTTTGTTGCGCGCCAATGCATTTAGCGATGCGCGGGCGGTGTGCTCGGTGGAGATCCACAGGAAGTCCGGCACCAGCTTCTCGACGATCGACGCTTCGGCCGGGTCGGGCAGGTCGGTGCGCACCGGGCCGGGAGCCAGCAGTGTGACGTGCACACCGGACTTTCGCAGTTCCCCGCGCAACGATTCGCTGAACGTGTTCACGAAGGCTTTGCTGGCCGCATACGTTGCGTTGTAGGGGATCGGTGAATTTCCCGCGGCCGAACCGGAAATCAAGATGCCGCCTGCCTTCCGCTCGATCATCCCCGGTAGCACCGCCAGCACGAGATCGTGCACGGCGATCGCATTCAGCTGGACCTGTGCCCTTTCCACCGCTGGGTCGAGTGTCGAGACCCGACCGAAGGTCGCAGTGCCGGCGTTGGCGCACAGGATCGAAATGTTGCGGGTGGCCAACTCGTCGACCAGCTTTGCGCGTTCGGCCGAGTCGGCGAGGTCAGCCGGGCGTACCTCGACAGCTACCCCATATTTGTCGGTCAGACGGTCGGCCAGGTCGGTGAGAACGTCTTCGCGCCGCGCGGTGATGATCAGGCTGTGGCCGCGGGCGGCCAGCTCGGTGGTCAGCGCCTTGCCGATGTTTTGGGAGGCTCCGGTGACAACGGCACGAGCATCGGGACTGGGCGCTGGTACTGGCATGCGCCAATCGTAGACATGCCCTGGGAGCCGATCGGAAGCGCGGCGAAGCCGGGCGCACCGGGTCGGCGACCCGATAGCCGGGAGCCGTTAGAGTCGCAGCATGAGCAACCCGGGATCGGGTTCGCGCACATCCGAGCGATCCCGGGTGCTGAGGTGGGCACTGTGGGACACCGGTGCTGCCGGCTTGAGCGCGATCGTGGTGACCTTCGTGTTCTCGGTTTATCTGACCGGCAGTGTCGGTCACGGGTTGCCCGGCGGTGTGCCACCGGCGAGTTGGCTGGGTCGCGCGTTGGCTGTCGCCGGGTTGACCATCGCGGTTCTGGCCCCGCTGATCGGCGTGTGGGTGGAGGATCCGCACCGGCGGCGCGTGGCCCTGACCGCGCTGACCGGCCTGGCGGTGACGCTGACGTGCACGATGAGCCTGATCCGTGAGCGTCCGGAATATTTGTTTCCGGGATTGGCACTACTCGCGGCGACCGCGGCGTGCGGCGATTTGGCCAGCGTCCCGTACAACGCGATGCTGCGGCAGCTTTCGACGCCGGAAACCTCCGGCCGGATCTCCGGTTATGGCTTGGCAGCGGGATTTAGCGGCAGCGTCATGTTGCTGCTGGTGGTCTACTTCGGTTTCGTCTCCGGCAAGGGCGCTACCCGCGGGTTGTTGCACCTGCCCGCCGGCGACGGCATGAACGTCCGGATGGCGATGCTGTTTGCCGCGGGGTGGTTGGTGGTATTCGCTCTGCCGCTGCTGCTGACCGCGCATCGGCTGCCTTCCGTTGGCGAGGTCGCCCGACCCCAGGGGGGTCTGCTGGGCGGTTACCGCAAGCTGTGGACGGAGCTGGTTGCCGAATGGCGCCGGGATCGCAACTTGGTGTACTTTCTGCTGGCCGCCGCGGTGTTTCGGGATGGGCTGGCCGGCCTGTTCACCTTCGGCGGCGTGCTGGGTGTCAACGTGTACGGGATCTCATCGGCCGATGTGTTGATTTTCGGGGTGGCCGCGAGCACGGTGGCGGCGTTCGGGGCTGTGGTCGGCGGGCTAGTCGACGACCGGATCGGGTCCAAGCCGGTGATCGTCGTATCGCTGGTGAGCATCATCGCTTTCGGTCTCACCATGATGGTCTTGTCCGGTCCCCGCGCGTTCTGGGTTACCGGACTGCTGTTGTGCCTGTTCATCGGGCCGGCGCAGGCATCGGCGCGCACGCTGCTGCTCAGGATGTCCAGAGACGGCAAGGAAGGTGTGGCCTTCGGCCTCTACACGATGACCGGGCGTGCGGTGTCGTTCCTGGCGCCGTGGCTCTTCTCGGTCTTCGTCGATGTCTTCGGCGCGGTTCGTGCCGGCATGGGTGGCCTGTGTCTGGTCATGGGCGTCGGGCTGCTGGGCATGCTGATGGTGCGTGCACCGCGCAGAAGCCTTGCGGCCGGCGTTAGTTGAAACGCGGTCAGCCCGACCCGTTGCAGACCGTCAGGCCGACACCGCTGCGCTCGTTGACCTCCACACCGTCCACAGTCACCGAGCAGGTGACGTCGTGGCCGATATTGATGATCGTGATGTTGGCCGCCCGGCCACCCGACGCCGGCAGACTGACTTCCTTGCTCCACGGCAACGGGACGTTGAATTCGGTCTGCATCATTCCGTCGTCGTCGACGTAGGTGATGCTGATCGCCCGGCCTTCGCCGGTGACGTTGTACTCCACGGTCTGCATCGCGCTCGCGTTGGGCGGCGGGTTGGATTCTATGCTGGTCGGCTCGGAGGTGGTGGCGGACGGCGAGGGCGGCGTCGGTGCGGTTGACGCCGGGACTGACGTCCTCGGCATCGACGGCAGCGGTGAGACCGCGGTTTGCTTCCCGGCCGTGCCGTTGGCGATCACCAAGGCGATGACCAAAGCGGCGACCAGCAGCACCGCCGCGGCAGCGGCGATCCACAACCACCGCGGTGCCTTCGGTCGCCCAGGTGGACGTTCTTCTGTTGGCTGATCCGGCGGAGGTTGACCGTGCAGCCAGTACTGAGGAATCTTGTCGGTCGGGTGGTTTGCGTTCGCGTTGGGTGATGAACCGGGATAATACGGGGGCGGATAGAACGACTGCCCGCTGTAGGCCGGGTCGACGTACTGCGGATAAGGCTGACGTATTCGTCGGGTTTCCTCGGTCCCATCTTGAGCTGAGCGGGCGTGCTCGGACCGACGTGCATCGTTCATGCCCACCTCATGCGTGCAGGGTACCTGCAGCACGACGCCCGGTGCCGAGACATCCGCTGAGCAGCCAGAATCCGCCCAGGCTGTGTCAGATTGCCGACAGGCGAAGCGCCGCCGGTGCGCTTTCGGGAACGATCGGATTGCGCGGCCGGACTGGCGAAATCCGCTGGTATGTGGAGCCGAGTGGAGGCCGTAGGTCGGGTTCGCCCTTGTTGGGCCAGAGCGCCACCGCCCGTTCCGATAGCGCGGTGATCGTCAGGGCGGGGTTGACGCCCAGGTTGGCCGCGATCGTCGACCCATCGACGATGTGCAGACCGGGATATCCGTATAGCCGCTGATACGGGTCGACGACACCGGTGGTCGGCGAATCTCCGATGGAGCAACCGCCGATGAAGTGCGCGGTGGTCGGGCGGTTGACGACGTCGAAGTACCAGCCGTGAGGGTCGCCGTCGAGCTTTGCGGCCGCACGGCGGGCGATGTCATTGGCGACCGGAATCCAGTTCGGATTGGGCGCGCCCACTCCTTGTCGGGAGGTCATCTTCGTTCCGAAAAGGCCGCGTTTGGGGTAGGTGGTCAGCGAATTGTTTAAATCCTGCATCACAAGCAGGGATATTGATCTGTCGGAGGCTCGCCGAACGTTGAACGAACGGGCGAATGCGGTCGGATGGCGGAGATTTGTCAGCACCCATTTGGCGAGGCGGTGTCGGTCGCCGTCGACCAGGGTGGTGGTCAGTAGGAATCCCCAGTTGCTGCCCTTGCCGACGCGGAAGGCTTCGATGTGGGTGTTCGCATCGGGGTGGATCGATGACGTCCCGGCCACACCCTGAGCCAGATCCGTGCGGGTTCGCGACGTCGCGATCAGGGTGACCTCCGAGTTAGTCCGCGTAAGCTCACCCAACCGCGCCGATATCCGGGGTAAGGAACCGTTGGCCCGCAAGCGATGGAGCAGATTTTGCGTGCCGAGCGCGGCGGCCGAGAACACGACCTGATCGGCGCGCCAGGTTTGATGTTGTTTGCGAACCCACCGCCCGGTGTGGACGGTTTCAACCTGGTAGCCGCCGTCAGGCGATTCGCGAACATGGACGACGGTCGTCATCGGGTGGACCTGCGCGCCCGCCTTTTCCGCGAGGTACAGGTAGTTTCGTTCGAGGATGTTCTTGGCATTGTGCGGGCATCCATTGATGCAGCGCCCGCAGAAGACGCAGCCGGCGCGATCGGTCCGATACCACCGAAGTACGGGTCGGGAACCGTCTTGCCGGGCTCGCCGAAGAACGAACCCACCTGGGTCGGGTGAAACGTGTCGGCAACACCCAAATCGTCCGCGATCGATTTGAAGACGTCGTCTGCAGGGGTCAACCTCGGATTGGTCGCGACGCCGAGCATCCGCTTGGCCTGGTCATAAAACGCGCTAATTCGGCCTTCCAGTCCGCGATCGACGACCATTGGGGATCGTTGTAGAACTGGTCCGAGGGTTCGTAGAGGACGTTGCCGTAGATCAGCGAACCGCCACCCACGCCCGCAGCAGACTGAATAACGACATTCTTCAAAACGGTGAGCTGCAGCGGGCCAAAGAGGCCGAAACGGGGCTGCCACATGGTCTCCCGCAAAGGCAAACTCTCGGGAGGGTAGTCCTGCGGCCGCCAGCGCGCTCCCTGCTCGAGCACACCGACGCGATATCCCTTCTCGCTCAAGCGAAGAGCGGTAACCGAACCGCCGAAACCCGATCCGATCACGATAACGTCATACTCGGGACTCATCGAAGTCCTCTCGGAAGCTGC
>CAWBSW010000032.1:0-14047 GCA_963791535.1 uncultured Actinomycetota bacterium
GTCGCGGCACCTGCAGCCGGTCAGACCATCTCGGGCACACGCAGGTGTGCAACCGCCAACTCGAAGTCGCACTCGTCGAGCACCTCTGCGTGTGCTTCCTGACTGCCCGTAGCTTTGATCCTGTCCAACTGGTCCTTGTTCCGCTCCATCGCTTCGACGCTGTCGAAGGTCGCCGAGGCCACGCCACGACCGGATGCTCGGTCGACTAGCAGGCTGCCACTGCAGAAACCTTCCAGTTCCTCCAGGGCGGGCAGGATCGTCATCTTGTAGAAGTCGATGCCTCGGTCGATCTGATCCGCGCTGACCTTGATCCAGGTGGCTCGGACGCAGGCGCCCTCACTCGCGCGGTGCTCGCGATGCATGGCAGCGATCTCCCATTCCTCGACCTGCCTGCTACCACCCAAAAGCTCGGCGGCCCGGTCACGAATCGGCCGAATGGACTCCTCGCTTGCACGCATCGCCTCCTCGGACTCCCAGGAGGTGGTAACAATGCAGCGGCCGGACGTTCGGTCGACCAACAGGGACAAGCCAACGCACCCGTCGATGCCCTCGAGCGCGGGCATCGCGCTGTCGCGCGTATGCGCGATACCGGCGTCAATGGACGAGGGCTGCCCCTGGATGGTGGTGCTTCGTGCATACATGATCTGCCTCCGTTGTATGTGGGGCAGCGTCTCGACGGCGCCGCCGGACTACTTCATCGTCCTCCAACAGGCAAGGCATGGCAATGGGTGGCGGGTGTCGGCCTGACGGCAATTCTGATTAGCTGAAATCCATTGTGCGCCCAAACAATACGTGGTTCATAAACACGCGACTAATGAGTTCTGAGCTCCGGCAGCAGTAGCGCGCTGTCTCCGAACTAACTGCGCGCGAAATCGAGTGACTCCTAAGTACAACTAACCACCGATAGACCGGGCCGAGCGAGCCGGTGGCCCACAACACAGCTAGCGCGACCAGGATCGCGACGACCACCTCAGCGCTACATTGCGCACCTTCGCCATAGCCCGACGGTAGTTCGACTCACCGACAAGTCACGCCGACGTGTGGTCATTGTGGTAACAGCCGCAGAACAAAACCCGGTTTGCCGGTAACTGTGTTCAGTCCAGAAAACGCGCAACTAAACACGCATATCGGCAGAATCAGCCAGAATCCCTGAAAACGTTGCGCCGCAACAGGTTTCGAGTGTTCGCTGGCTTTATCCTACGTGCGTTCGGCCGTTCCAGCAACCTTGGTCGCGACGCGGGACAGCCGCGAGACATACCGCGGGACAAAACAGCGGACTTGACAATTCAGTAGTCGGGCAGCCCGCCGCACTACGGGCGTGGGTAACGCCAGTAGTCCTCGACATCGGTGTCGATGCCGAGCAGCGCCTTGTTGTGATTGGTCATCGACCAGTACAGGTCGGCCTCCAGATCCCCTGTCTTGTCTTCGACCTCGACCTCGACCGGGGGACCGTCCAACGGCAAGAAGACGAGACGCCCGGTCGAGCATCCGGCGCGGTCCTTGGAGACGAAGTACTCGCCGAGTGTCGAGACACCCCCGAACATATGGCCGCCGGGGCCTTTCTGGTTCCAGCTGATCTTCTTATCGTGGGGTGTTTTGGTGGCTGGCATCTGTTTCTCCTGCAGGTCGACCCCTTGCCGACCAAACCCTACGCCGGGCGAAATCCCACACCGCGGCCACGGCAAAGTCTGGGTCTTGGGTCGCGGCAGTCCGGCCGCACGGCCGCACACACTAAGGGGCATGTCGTCGCCGCCTGCGCGCGGTCGCCGGGGCGTGCGACGCTTAGGTCGCCTTTTGGCACTCGGTGCAGTCGTTCGAGGACACCGTGGTGACCGTGATCTGGCGCTTCCTCATTTGCACTTGCAAACGGAGTAGTACCCGCGAGTCGGTGAGTGCCATATCTTGGAGACGTCCCTGGGCGTCGCGGACGATTTCGACGCCGTCATCGCAATCCCATAGTGCGAGCGAGTAACCGAAGTTGTAGCCGGTCCGGTAGCGAATTCCGGTGGCTTCCTTTCCCGCCGGTTGATCTTCATAGATGGCGCGCGCCCACTCCTGCGTCAACGGTCGGGGCTCGCTTCCGTCGGCAAGTGACGGCAAGGCACCGATAGCCATAGCTGACCCCTTTCGGGCGAGGTCGAACATGGCGAGACGCCGAGTGGGTGCGAGGATGGAGACCCGGTAGCGAGGACAAAGCCGCGCTTCCCCGCTTTCGCCGAATACTTCGCTGGCCGAGGTTGCCAGATCTTCACCGACGTAGAGGATTCGCCGACCGCTCGGGTCAACTACCGGCGGGTCCGCCGGGTGATGATGGTCGAGCCGAGCAAACGGCCCAAATCCCCGGAATGTAGCCCCATCAGGTGCGTGCTTACTTTGGTGGTAGACGCGGCACCACCGCCAGCGGGTTGCCTCCGGCCGCGGCTCCCACCACCACACGAACGGCGCCTTCGGTAGCCGGCGCGTCGGACGGTCGAGTTTTTTTACCATCCTGTGGCGGTCAACACCCGTGCGAGTTCGATGACCGGTGCACTGCCGTGAAGGATCATCTCCTCGCGAGCGTTTCGCCCGTCGAACTCCGGCTGAGCCCTCAGCATCCACCGCGAAAGGCTCACCGGCCCCCCGGGAAACACGGCTTGCAGAGCGTCCAGATCGGGTAGGACGCCGGTGGCAACGTCAGGGTCGAATTGCCAAGGGGGAAGCCGCCACTCGCGCCCTACTTTGATGCCGACAAGCTTGCGCGAAGCCAGTTTGGCGGTGACGCTTTGTGCAGTGATGCCGAGAAGCTCTGCTGCGTCATCTCTGCTGATGCCGTTCGCCGCCAATTGCTGTCGCTGCGCGAACTGGTCACTCAGGTCGGCGAACACAGCTTTCACCGCGGTCACCGAATCAGGGCCGGGGCCCCAGAAACGCTCGTCGAGATCATCGGGTGACTCAGCGGTTGCCGCAGCCGCCAATCGGGCGACCTCCGAGTCGTCTGCCTCATTCACCAGGGCCTCTACGGCGGCACGCACCTGCGTCGTGTCGGTAGGGCCGCGGGGACTGGCGGGTGCGGCTGCGTCGGCGTCGATCGAGACGATGGCGTACCCCGACTCGCGCAGGGCATTCTCGAGCTTGTCGCGTTCGGGTGTCGCCACAGGAAGATCGTCCGGGACGCGACGACCCTGCTCATCGACCGCCAGCGGTTCCAGCACGAAAAACTCAGTCATGACATTGATCCCTCTTATCGAAGGATACGCAACTTAAGCAGCTAGAGCAATGTAAGGCGTGGGATGGGCTGGGAATGCGGGTAGTGCTCTCGGCTAAGCCGATTGACGGATCGCTTGCTCCAGCGCGTCGATCACGCGGCGAAGCTCATCGACCATCCAGTTGTTTATGCGCTCGGCATACACCTTGAGCAGCGATTTGTAGTACCAGAGGTGTAGTTGCGGGTCCTGAACGCTGAACCGCTGCCACAGCTCGTCGCCGTGTGCGCGGAAGTCGCGCAGTATTGCGCGGGCGTTGTCGAGTTTGTCGGCCAACGAGACGATGATGGCGTCGTCCGACGCGTCCGGTAGGTCGCGGATGTAATTCTCCTTGCGCTGGTGCCAAGGCGGTTTCGGCGTCTCGAACGTGTCGCTGCATTCGTCGACGATGGTGGCGACGTCGGCGCCGAACTTCTCGCGGATCTCCGCCAGCGTCTCTTCACCGCCCTGGTCTTCGGCGGCGTCATGGAGCAATGCGGCGATGGCCTGCGTCTCGGTGCCGTCGGCCTCGATGACCAACCCCGCCACCGACAGCAGGTGCCCGAGGTATGGGACATCGCTGGCCTTACGGGTCTGGGTGCCGTGCTTCTCCGCCGCGTACTGCACCGCTTCGACGAACTTCGATGTCAGACGAGGCGAGGTGGTTTCTGCGGGCACGCGCTCACTATGGCACACACGTACGACAACCGAACCCGCCACGAGACGTCGGTGCGGGCGTTCTATCGTGGCCCGCGATGGCGCTTCATCTCCACCGTGCCGAGCGCACCGATCTGCTGGCCGACGGGCTCGGCGCCCTGCTGGCCAACCCGCTGCCCGACCCGTTCGCCGAGGAGCTGGTGCTGGTGCCGGCGCGCGGCGTCGAGCGGTGGCTGAGCCAGCGGCTCTCGCACGTCCTGGGCGCCGGCCGCGGCGGTGACGGGGTGTGCGCAGGCGTGTCGTTCCGCAGCCCGGGCTCGCTGATCGCCGAGATCACCGGCACGGTCGACGACGATCCGTGGTCACCCGACGCGATGACGTGGCCGCTGCTGGAGATCATCGACTGCATCGCTCGACGAGCCGTGGTGCCGCATCCTGGCAAGGCATTTGGGCCACTTCCAGCAGCCGGCGACGAAGCCGAGCTGCGCCAAGGCCGGCGGTATTCGGTGGCGCGACGGCTGGCCGGGTTGTTCGCCTCCTACGCCCGGCAGCGTCCGCAGCTGCTGGTCGACTGGCTGGACGGCCACGCGCAAGACCTCGACATCGATCTGCACTGGCAGCCCGAACTGTGGCGGGCGCTGGTCGAGCGCATCGACGCCGATCCCCCGCACATCCGGCACCAGAAGACCGTCGCCCGGCTGCGCGAAGGCCCGAGCGACCTGCCGGCAGCGGCTGTCGCTGTTCGGGCACACCCGGCTGGCGTGCACCGACATCGAACTGCTGCAGGCGTTGTCCACTCATCACGACCTGCATCTGTGGCTGCCGCACCCCAGCGACGCGCTGTGGCAGAAGCTCGCCGGCGTCACACGGCGCCGATCCCCCGTCGCGAGGACACCAGCCATCGCGAGGTGGGCCATCCCGCTGCTGGCCACGCTCGGACGCGACCTGCGCGAGCTGCAACGCAGCCTGCCGACAGAGTCTGCAGACCGACGAATACCTCACCAGCGACGACCGACCCGGACACCCTGCTCGGCTGGTTGCAGTCCGACATCGCCGCCAATGCCGTTCGGCCACAAGGACGCATGCTCGCCGACAGACGACCGCTCGGTGCAGGTGCACAGCTGCCACGGCCCGGCCCGTCAGGTCGATGTGCTGCGTGAGGTGCTGCTCGGCCTGCTTGCAAGACGACCCGACGCTGGAGCCGCGCGACATCTTGGTGATGTGCCCCGACATCGAGACCTATGCGCCGCTGATCGTCGCCGACTTCGGGCTCGGTGACGTGGTGCACGGCGCGCATCCCGCCCACCGGCTGCGGGTCAAGCTCGCCGACCGTTCGCTGATCCAGACCAATCCGCTGCTCGGCGTGGCCTCGCAGTTGCTGGCGTTGGCCGACGGCAGGGTGACGGCCAGCGAGGTGCTCAACATCGCCGAGGCCGCGCCGGTGCGCGCCCGGTTCGGCTTCACCGACGACGACCTGGAGTCCATCACCGACTGGGTGCGCGCAGTCGAACATCCGGTGGGGCTTCGACCAGCAGCATCGCGCGGCCGTACCACGTCGACTTCGTGCACAACACCTGGCGTTTCGGTATCGACCGCATCCTGGCCGGCGTCGCGATGTCCGACGACGCGCACGCCTGGATCGACAACACGCTGCCGCTCGACGACGTCAGCAGCAACCGCGTCGAATTGGCCGGCCAGCTCGCCGAATTCGTCTGCCGGCTCCAGCACGTCGGCCGACTCACTCACCGGCGCGCGCCCGTTGACCGAGTGGCTGGACGCGCTGACCGACGGCATCACCATGCTGACCCGCATCAACGACTCCGACGCCTGGCAGACCAGCCAGCTGCAGCGTGAGTTCGCAGAGGTGTTGCAGCAGGCCGGTTCTCGCGCTCGACACATCGCTGCGGCTGCCCGACATCCGCGCACTGCTCGACCGAACACCTGGCCGGGCGCCCGACCCGGGCCAACTTCCGCACCGGAACGCTGACCGTGTGCACGATGGTGCCGATGCGCTCGGTGCCGCACCGGGTGGTCTGCCTGGTCGGCCTCGACGACGGCGTGTTCCCGCGGCTCGGCGTCGTCGACGGCGACGACGTGCTGGCCCGCGACCCGATGACCGGTGAACGCGACATCCGTTCTGAGGACCGGCAATTGCTGCTCGACGCCGATCGGCGCGGCCACCGAGAAACTGGTGATCACCTACACCGGCGCCAACGAGTACTCGGGCCAGCCCCGCCCGCCCGCGGTGCCGCTGGACGAACTGCTGGACACCCTCGACATGACGACCCCGGACAAGATCCGGGAGCGCATCGTCGTCGAGCATCCGTTGCAGCCGTTCGACATTCGCAATGTCGACGCCCGGCGCGCTGGTGCCCAACGTGCCGTTCAGCTTCGACCCGACCGCGCTGCGCGCGGCGCAGGTCAGCCGCCGGCCAGCGCAGCGAACACCCGCAAGTTCATCTCCGGGCCGCTGCCGCCACCGCCCGCCGATGACGTGATCCTCGCCGACCTGCTCGGCTTCTTCAAAGACCCGGTGAAAGGCTTCTTCCGCGCGCTGGACTTCACGCTGCCGCGGGACGTCGACGGTGTCGCAGGACGCCATGCCGGTCGACATCAACGCCCTCGAGGAGTGGACGGTCGGCGACCGGATGCTCGGCGACATCCTGCGCGGCATGACCGCCGACGACGCACGCCAGGCGGAGTGGCGTCGCGGCACGCTGCCGCCGGGACAGCTGGGTTGGCGCAAGGCGGCCGAGATTCGCGATCAGGCCGCCCTGCTGGCGACCGAAGCGCAGCAGTATCGGACGGCGGATGCCGACAGGCCTATGACGTCGACATCGACCTCGGTGGCGGTCGACGCGCTCACCGGCACGGTGTCACCGGTGTTCGGCGAGCGCATGGTGTCGGTGACCTATTCGAGGCTGGACGGCAAACATCTGCTGCGAGTCGTGGATTCCGTTGCTGGCGTTGTTCGCTCGCTGACCCCGCCGCGACTGGTCGGCGGTGTGCATCGGGCGGCCGAAGCAAGGGCACCACTCCGCGGGTCGAGGGCCTGGGTCCGGCCCGACGGCGACGCCGTTGAGGTGCTGCGCGAGCTGGTGGCGATTTACGACGCGGGCCGCCGCGAGCCGCTCCCCTTGCCGCGTCAAGACGTCCTACGCCTGGGCGGCCGCACGGCACTGCCGGTGACGACCCGGTGAAACGCGCGCCGGGTACCGCTGGAAGACCAGCGACCTCTACCCGGGCGAGGACGCAGAGCGCCGGCCCACGTGCGGGCCTGGGGCCATAGACGCGCCGTTGGACGACCTGATGCAGTCCGCTGCGGCCGGGCGAGGAGTTCGACAGCGAAGACAACCGGCTCGGCGCCTATGCCTGCCGGCTGTGGCTGCCGATGCTGCGCGCCGAGAGGGATCCCGGCCTGATGGAGCGATTCGACCTGCTCGGTCCGTTGCCGGCCGAACGCTCCACCACGGTGCTGCAGGCCAGCGCAGGCACCGGCAAGACGTTCGCGCTGGCCGGTCTGGTGACCCGCTACCTCGCCGAGGGCGACGGCCACGCTGGACCAGATGCTGCTGATCACGTTCGGTCGCGCGGCCAGCCAGGAACTGCGCGAGCGGGTGCGCCGCCAAATCGTCGACGCCGTCGTCGCTTTCGACGATCCGTCGACCGTCGGCGACAACCAGCTGGTGGCCCACCTGCTGCGACGGCAGCGACGACGAGCGCGCGACCCGCAAGCAGCGGCTGCGCGACGCGCTGGCCGGTTTCGACGCGGCGACGATCGCCACCACGCACCAGTTCTGCCAGCTGGTGCTGAAGTCGCTTGGCGTGGCCGGTGACACCGCCGCCAACGTCACCCTGCTGGAAAGCCTCGACGACCTGGTCGACCGAGATCGTCGACGATCTGCTACCTGGCCCACTTCGGTCAGCAGCGCGACGATCCGGTGCTGCAGTACGGCGCCGCGCTGAAGTTGGCGCGCGAGGTGGTCAACAACCCGGCGCCGAGCTGCGGCCCCGCGACCCGGAGCCCGGATTCGGAGGCCGCTGTCCGGCGTCGATTTCGCGAAAGATGTTCTGGCCGAACTGGAAATCCGCAAGCGGCGGCTCGGCGTCCTGGGCTACGACGACCTGCTGAGCCGACTGGCCGCCGCGCTGGACACCGACGACTCCCCGGCCGCGAGCGCGCATGCACCACCGCTGGCCGATCGTCATGGTCGACGAGTTCCAGGACACCGACCAGGTCCAATGGCAGGTGATCGACCGCGCGTTCAGCGGACACTCCACCGTGATCCTGATCGGCGATCCGAAGCAGGCCATCTATGCGTTCCGCGGCGGCGACATCGTCACGTATCTGGAGGCGGCCAAGACCGCCGGCGAGCAGAAGACGTTGGGCACCAACTGGCGCAGTGACTCGGCGCTGCTGGACCGGCTGCAGGTGGTGCTGCGCGGCGCCGAACTCGGTGACGCCGCGATCGTGGTGGACGACGTCGAGGCCCACCACCGACGGTCATCGACTCGCCGGTGCGCCGCATAACGATCCGTTCCGGTTGCGGGTCGTGCAGCGACCGACGTTGGGCCGCAGCGGTACTGCAGAACCTGCCGATCGACGAGCTGCGCGAGCCACATCGGCGCCGACCTCGCCGCCGACATCCGCGCGCTGCTGGCCAGCGGCGCGACGTTCGACGGCAAGCCGCTGCGGGCCCGCGACATCGCGGTGATCGTGGAGCGGCACAAGGACGCCGCGGCCTGCTTCACGGCGCTGTGCGACGCGGGCATTCCGGCGGTCTACACCGGCAACACCGACGTGTTCAGCGTCGGACGCCGCCGAAGACTGGCTCTGTCTGCTGGAGGCGTTCGACCAACCGCACCGCCCCGGGATGGTGCGCGCCGCCGCGGCGACGATGTTCTTCGGCGAGACCGCGGAAACGCTTGCGGCCGGCGGTGACTCGCTGACCGATCGGGTTGCCGACACGTTGCGGGAATGGGCCGCCCATGCCCGGGAACGCGGGGTCGCGGCGGTCTACGAGGCCGCGCAGCTGCGCGGCATGGGCGATCGGGTGCTGTCCTGGGAGGACGGCGAGCGGCACATGACCGACCTGGCGCACGTCACGCAGTTGCTGCAGGATGTCGCGCATCGCGAACGGCTGGGCCTGCCGGGGCTGCGCGACTGGCTGCGCAAGCAACGCGAGGAACGCAGCGGCGCAACCGAACGCAACCGCCGGCTGGACAGCGACGCCACCGCCGTGCAGGTGATGACGGTGTATGTGGCCAAGGGACTGCAGTTCCCGGTCGTGTATCTGCCGTTCGCGTTCAACCGCAATGTCCAGGACAACGACATCGTGGTGTTCCACGACGACGCGGAGCGCGCTGCCTGTACATCGGCGGCAAGGACAGTCCCGGACTGTCGCTGCCGCCGAAGCAGCAGGGTCGCCGCGGAGGACGCCAGCGACGACAGCCGGCTGAGCTACGTCGCGATGACGCGCGCGCAGTCGCAGGTGGTGGCGTGGTGGGCGCCGGCCTACGACGAGCCCAACGGCGGCCTGTCACGGCTGCTGCGCGGCCGCGGCCCGGCGAGCCGCAGCGTGCCGGACCGGTGCGATCCGCCGAAGATCACCGACGACGACGCGATGGCCCGGTTGCAGCGAGTGGGAGGCCGCGGGCGGGCCGGTCGATCGAGGCGTCGGTGGTGGCCGCGGCACCGCCGGTGCCGGCCAAGCCGGTGCCGTCGGACCTGGAGATGCGGCACTTCCACCGCAGCATCGACACCGGGTGGCGGCGCACCTCGTACTCCGGTCTCATCCGGGTCGCCGAGGCCGTCGGGGTCACCAGCGAGCCGGAGGTCACCGAGCTGGACGACGAGACCGGCGATATCTCGTTGACCGAGAACGCATCCGGGCCGGACGTGCCGTCGCCGATGGCGGCGCTGCCGCGGGGTGCGACGTTCGGGTCGCTGGTGCACGCGGTGCTGGAGACCGCCGATCCCTGGCGCCGCGGACTTTGCCGCCGAGCTCGAGAGCCAGGTGCGACGGCAGCTGCGCGTGGTGGTCGGTCGACGTGACGGCCGCCGAGCTGGCCGCGGCGTTGGTGCCGATGAACGACACATCGTTGGGCCCGCTGGCGGGTGGCTTGACGTTGCGGCAGATCGGTCTGCGGGACCGGTTGCGGGAGTTGGACTTCGAGATCCCGTTGGCCGGCGGCGATGTGCGTGGCGCTGCGCCGAATGTGTCGGTGTCCGATGTGGGTGAGCTGCTGCGCGCGCACCTGCCGGCCGATGATCCGGTGGCGCCCTATGCCGATCGGCTGACGTCGGCCGCGCTGGGCAACCAGTCGCTGCGCGGATACCTGTCGGGCTCGATCGACGCGGTGCTGCGCCTGCCCGACCAGCGCTACCTGGTGGTGGACTACAAGACCAACTACCTCGGCGACAACGCGGCCGACTACAGCCATGCGCGGTTGGCCGAGGCCATGCTGCACTCGGACTATCCGCTGCAGGCGCTGTTGTATACCGTTGTGCTGCATCGGTTTCTGCGGTGGCGGGTGCCGGGCTACGAGCCGGCGCGGCATCTCGGCGGGGTGCTGTATCTGTTCGTGCGGGGCATGTGCGGCGCCGATACGCCGGTGATCGACGGGCAGCCGTGCGGCGTGTTCAGCTGGCAGCCGCCGGCCGAGCTGGTGGTTGCGCTCTCGGATCTGCTCGACGAGGGAAGGCAGGCGGCGTGACCGTCACGGACGTGGAGCTGGCCGTCGGCGCGAGCGGCTTGTTGCAGACGTTCAACGAGGCCGGCGTGCTGGACGTCGCCGACGTGCGGGTGGCCGAGCGGATCTGCTTGCTCGGCAAGGAGACTGACGAGCGGGTGGCGTTGGCGGTGGCGCTGCTGGTGCGCGGACTGCGCGGCGGATCGGTGTGCATCGAGTTGGCGACCATCGCTTCCGACAGTCGGCGTCGAGGACGTGCCGTGGCCCGAGCCGGTGGGGTGGCTGGCGGCGGTGCGGGCCAGCCCGCTGCTCGTGAGCCGCCGGTGCTGCATCTCTACGACGATCGACTGCTCTACCTCGACCGGTACTGGCGCGAGGAAAAGCAGGTGTGCGACGACTTGTTGGCGTTGCAGGTGTCCAAGCCGACAGGCGATGTGCCCGCCTCCGAGCGACTTTTCCCGGCCGGTTTCGAAGAGCAGCGCGAGGCCGCGGAAATCGCGCTGGCGCAAGCGGTTACGGTGCTGACCGGTGGCCCGGGCACCGGGAAGACCACCACGGTCGCGCGGCTGCTGGCCCTGCTGGCCGAGCAGGCGGCGTCGGGCGTCGCGACCGCGGATCGCGTTGGCGGCGCCGACCGGCAAGGCGGCGGCCCGACTGCAGGAAGCGGTGCAGCATGAGGTGGCCAAGCTGGACGCGGCCGATCGGGCGCGGCTCGGTGAGCTGCAGGCGATGACACTGCATCGGCTGCTGGGCAGCCGGCCGGACACGTCGTCGCGGTTTCGGCACGATCGCGGAAACCGGTTGCCGCACGACGTGATTGTCGTCGACGAGACGTCGATGGTGTCGCTGACGATGATGGCGCGGCTGCTGGAGGCGGTGCGCCCGGACGCCCGGCTGATCCTGGTCGGCGACGCCGATCAGCTGGCGTCGGTGGAAGCCGGTGCCGTGCTGGCCGACTTGGTGGATGGCCTTTCGGCGCGCACCGATGTGCGGGTGGCGACGCTGCGGACGTCGCACCGGTTCGGCGAGGCGATCGGTCTTCTCGCCGACGCGATCCGGGTCGGCGACGCGGATCGGGCGCTGGAGTTGTTGCGTTCCGGCGACGAGCACATCGAGTTCATCGAAGACGACGACGCGTCTGATGCGATTGCGCTCGGTCCTGTTGCCGCATGCGTTGCGGCTGCGCGAGGCGGCGTTGTTCGGCGCCGACGACGTCGCGTTGGCGACGCTCGATGAGCACCGGCTGCTGTGCGCGCACCGGGAAGGTCCGTACGGGGTGCGGCACTGGAATCGGCAGGTCGAGAAATGGCTTTCCGAAGAGACCGGCCAGCCGCCGTGGTCGGAGTGGTATCCCGGGCGCCCACTGCTGGTGACGGCCAACGACTACGGGCTGCGCGTCTACAACGGCGACACCGGTGTGGTCGTCGCCGGCGCCGACGGTCTTCGGGCCGTCATCGCGGGCGCCGGCGGACCGCTGGACTTCGCGACCAGCCGGCTCTCCGACGTCGAGACCATGCACGCGATGACGATCCACAAATCCCAGGGCAGCCAGGCCGACGAGGTGACAGTGCTTATGCCGACGCGAGGATTCGCGGCTGTTGACGCGGGAGTTGTTCTACACCGCGGTGACTCGGGCGAAGCGAAAGGTGCGGGTGGTCGGGTCGGAAGCGTCGGTGCGGGCTGCGATCGAGCGGCGGGCGGTGCGGGCGACCGGGTTGCATGCGGCGGCAGTTACACCGCCAAGTAAAGAAGGAAACGACCGAACCCTCCCATCTCCGTTCGCACGATGCGTCAGTCGGGAGTTGCGAATACACTCGCCGGCCACCGCAATGAGCACTTCGACGACGTCAGCTGCTCCTCGATTGACCGCGTCCGTGGTACGCGCGGCGATGAGTTCGGCGACCTCTTCGTCCAGCTTGTCCGTAAGTGCGACCTGAAACTCGCGCGAAGCTAGCATCGTGTTCGTCCAGAGGCTCGAAACGAGTAGTTTCCCCGGACCAGTTAGGCACGGTCAACCCTCTCCCTCGCAATAATGTGGTGGTGCAGTTCTACCCCGCCGGGCTGACATCGAGGGTGCGCCGTGGCCGGTGACGCGGCCGACCCGCTTTGGCTCGGGCAGCGCGTGGTGGCGATCCTCGAGACCGGCCTGCGCACGGCGACGTACAAGCTCGCCACGTTGATGGCATTGATCGAACACTGCATCGAGAACATGCCCGAGCGGCCCGGCGATGTGCTGCGGGTGCCGATTCCCGATCTTGCGCATCGGGTGCTGGAGATCTACTGGCAGCAGGTGCGCCCATTCGACGGCCACGAACTGCGCCAGTCCACACAGCCGCGCGCACGAATCCTGATCGCCACGAATGCGTTACGTGAGGCGGCCGGGGTCAGACGCACCGGTGTGTCGGTGGACATCGCCAGGCTGCGCGCGCCTACCGCATACCGAAGCGCCATCGACGAGATCACGCTGTGCCTCGCGCAGCAGCCGTTGCATCGGCTGCAGAAACTGCCGGGCGCATCGACGAGTGATCCTTTTCTGTACGACGACTCGTTCCTGCACGACCACGTATCGCGGTCGACGCTGCGCGCCCATGGCGACGCCATCGAACTGAGACCCGGCGTGGCACATGGTCTTGCCCGGCTCGCTGGGCTGCTCAAGCCGGCGTTGGAGATCATGTGGGTCGACGACGTCCGCCGGATGAACAAGTTCCTCGACGCCGAGGTTCCCGACGTCGCGGGCCATCTGTTCGGTCGTGAGCGCACCGACCTCGCCGCCGTCCGCGAGCCGTTCAAGGAGGCGTTCGGCCCGCACTGCTTCTACTGCGGCACGCACCTGCCGGTGAACAATCCGGTCGATCACGTGCTGCCGTGGTCCCTGGTCGGTATCGACGGGCTGGCCAATCTGGTGCTGGCATGCGCCCGCTGTAACGGCGACAAGAGTGGTGCGCTGCCGGCGGTGTCGATTGTCGACCGGGTGCTGGAGCGCGACCGAGACGTGCTGGAGCAGATCGCATCCGAGATTCAGTGGCCGACGCAGCATGACCGGGTCGTGGCCGCGGCGCTCGGCATTTACCGCGTGCAGCCTGCAGGCGTGCCGACGTGGTCGGCGTACAAGCAGACCGAGCGGCTGGACATCAGCTTCCCGCTGTCATGGACGTGAATCGTGTTGAGCGTGAACGCAGTTCAGCGCGAAATCAGCTCTGAGAACTATCGGCCGAGTCGAACGGACGACGACGTCTGGGAGTTCTCACCGGCAACTCAAGGTGGTGGAGTCGATCGAAGCAAATGGCGAGCGGGACTCAACGGAACCGCTGACTCCGACATGAACGCCGTCGCGGTGAAGAATCTAGGTCTGACTGGCAGGTCATGTAGAAAGAGTTGTCGAGAAGTCGTAGAACGAGAATCGCGACAAGATCGAGCATCTTCTGCGACAGACGCTGGGCCATCTCCGCCACTTGATTACTCGTCGACGCACCCCT
>CAWBSW010000033.1:0-42881 GCA_963791535.1 uncultured Actinomycetota bacterium
CTGACCGGCAACGGCCCTGTCGTCGAAATTAACAGTCATCCATGACTATTTTTTAGAGCGAAGCATCTCAATGACGCGTTTCCAAAGGCATGCATTGCCACACGCGTCGGCTGATGGGCTACGCGGGAAAGCAGGCGACCGGCGGGGTTGAGTGCGCCGCGATGCCCGGTGACCGCTCGGGCTTGCCACTGAGTGGCCCGTCTAGAGGCTCAGCGGCTCACTGGGGCAAGACGTGGTGTCTTGCCGACCGCGATGGCCGCTTGTCGATAGTGGCCATCAGTGTGGTCGTGGTACCAGGTCGTTTCCCCCAGCGCCGGCAGCCCAGCCTCTCGCAATGTGGTCGACAATGGGCGGTAGGAGGGCGTGAGCGGTATGCGGTCAACAATGTGGACGATGGCGGGACGCTGGTCGCGGGGGAGGCCGCTCAACGCGGTGGTCAGGGCGGCCGCGGTGAGGACGCTGTCTTTGCCAACCGTCACGGCCGCGACCGCGATGTCGTGCGCGTCGGTCGTAACGGGATAGACCACGGCCAGGTCGATCGCGGTGATGTCGCCGAGGGCATCGCAAATCGGCTGGCAGAAGACCGGTCCGAGCACCGACTGGATCACCGTGTTCCTGTTGTCGACGAACCAATAGTCACCGTCGCTGTCGCGGCGAAATAGGTGGTCTGTGGTGATCCAGGTGTCTCCCTCGGCGAATACCCCACGCATCGACACGCGTGCGGCATCGAGTCCGGAGCGTGGCTTCGCCAGCAGCACGCCCACCTCATCGTCGGCGCAGGGACGCACGAAACCGTGGTCATCCTCAATGAACCGGCCCGTCGCGGCGTCGTAGCCGCCGAGCCGAATCTCGGCGCTGCCCGGCAGCGGCCGACCCTTGGCTCCGGTCTTCGTGCCGGCCACGTTGGCCAGCAACGCGTCCCCCTCGGTGGAGGCATAGAATTCCAGCACTCGGGCCGGGGCAAATCGGTCGGCGACCTTGTGCCACAGCCCGATCGGCATTCCGGCTCCGATGAACAGACGGATCGGATGATGATCCTGAAGCTCGGGCGACGTCGCGTCCACCAATTCGAGCAGCATGGCCCAGGTGTAGGACACCACCGTGACCCCGTAACGGTGGACCTCGTCGGCGAACCGCGTTGGGTCGACGCCCCGGGTCAACGCGATGCGCGATCCGCCGGCGACCGCGCCGCCGAGGCCGACCATCAGACCCGACGGATGGTGCAGCGGGGTCAGGCAGTAGATCGTGTCACCGCGGCCGAGCGCGGCGGCAGTAGCCGTGCCGTAGGCCGACAGCGCCCACCGATGATTGGTGACCTCCTTGACCACTCGGCGCCCTCCAGTCGTGCTGAAGAACACGAAGGCGAGATCACTTGCCCGGCCCGGGTTCGGCCGATACCACCGCGGCAGCCGCTCAGCGGACAGGTCGAGGCGGTCCAACTCGACGACCCGGTCCGACTCCGTCCGGCCGAGGTCCGCGGTGTGGCCGTGACCGAGGATGAGCACCCGGGCGCCGGTCGCGGCGGCCGCCGTCAGATGGTGTGGGTCCGTGACGATGTCGGCCACCTCGCACAGCCGGACGGCGGCGGCGAGGTCATCGTCCGGGGGTAGCAACACCGCCACCGCGCCGAGCCGCGACAGTGCCGCGATCGCGGCTACGGCGCTGGGGCTGGTATCCATCAAAACACCGACGTGGGCTCCCTGACGGATACCGACGGCGATGAGGTCGCGCACCACCTCGTCGATGCGGTGATCAACCGCCGCGTTGGTGTGGACCCGATCCTCGAAGAGGAAGCATTCCTCCTCGGGCGCTCTGTTCGCCTGTTCGGCCATCAACCCGCCCAGCGACACCCGGGTATGGGGCTGCAGGCGGCCGAGGCGGGCGAGTCGAGGCAGGGTACGCACGGCCTCCCCTGCGATCTCTCTGCCGCTGCGCGCCGCCCCCACCGCGGCGTCGGCCAACCCCAGGCTCACGCCGATGCCCAGTTCGGCCAGCGCACCCGCCGAGTGACCGATACGCGACGACAGCCCGACATCGCCATCGATCCCGACGCTGGGGTCGGCTTCCATCGCATGTACGCCCTCCGGCCTGGGCCCTTGACCTTCTTGCCACAGCACCCATTTACCGACGGCGGGCCACGTGTGCGTGGCGGCAGTCGATCCGACAACGAGCCCGAAGTGACCTGCCCGCAATAACGCCTCGGACACCTCGGCGCGGGGGGCGGCCCGCCGGATTCCGCGCACGGACGCGGGTTGGCCTATGTCATCGACCTCGCCGATGAAGGCAAGGACCGGACAGGTGATTTCCGCGAGCGTGATCGGCGTGCCATCGATCACGGCGCCGCCGGCCATCATCCGGTTATGGACCACAAACTGCCGTAACAGTTCGGCGACCGCGGGACCCGACCATGCCACCCAGCCCTCGACCTCGAGGAAGCGGCGTTGCTGTTCTCTGGGCAGCAACGCCTCTCGGTCATGGAGTTGCCGCAGAAAGTCCCACCTCGCCCGGACCGTCTTGATCGGGTCCAGAAGTTGAAACCCGGTACGGGCCATCCATCCGGCCACCGAGAGACGGTTGAAGACGTGATCGGCGATCAGCTGGGCGCCGCGGCCCGCCAGGGCCGCGGGAATTCCGAACGGCAGACCGCTGAGCGAATCGACGGCGGCACCGAATGTGATCAGGCTGGCCAGACCCTCGGAACGTCGGTAGGCCGCGGTTTGATAGCAGAACATGCCGCCCTGCGAGTAGCCCGCCAAATGCACCTTGCGGCCGGTGAGTGCGTGTACCGAATCGATGACCCCGCTCAGCGCGACAACATGGTCGCTCAACGTGCGTTCGAGCCCACCGGTTTCCCGGTCCGGTGAGCCGAAGTCAACCACCCAGGGGTCCACACCGAGGTCATGCAGAATTCCGACCGCGCCCTGGTCTCTGGTGACGTCGAACACGTTGGCCGACATCATCATCGGCGGCACAAGTATTACCGGCGGCCGTAACCGATCATTCGCGCTGTCGGGAAAGTAGCGTCGTAGCCGGTACATGTCGCACCGCTGCACGATTTCAAACGGCGACGGACGGGATCCGGTCTGAAGGCCACCGAACCGCAGCACCTCGACACCGTTTTGCATGGTCGCGATCACCCGGTTCACGGGACCGGCAATCAGGCCGCTACCCCATGTCACCGGTACCACACGTCACGCCGACGCTCCTGCTGATCACACAGCTGCTGACGTCATAAATTCGACACTACGCGCAGCGAGGGTGCCGCGGCGGCAAGCCAACGCCTGGAAACCCTCGTCATTCAGACACATGCATGTTTCGCCGTTAACGGCCGAGCCCGACACGTCCGGCCGGTTGCCGTTGGCGATACTGGACGGATGCCGAGCACCGATTTCCACCCCGATCTCCGCAGAGTCGCCCGTCTCGCTCCACCGGGATTGATCGGCCCGCGAAGTCTGCGGCTGATCCGGGCGCTGAGCGGCCTGCAGCGCAGCAAGAGCCACGACGGCCTCGAAGTGCTGATTCTGGGCTCCGGTGTCGGTGTGCGGCTGCACCGCCCGCTCGGCGTCGATCAGCCCGCTCCCGCGCTGTTGTGGATTCACGGCGGCGGTTACGTCATGGGCACTGCACAGCAAGACGACGTGGTGTGCCGCCGGTTTGCCCGCGAACTGGGCATTACCGTCGCGGCGGTGGACTACCGGCTGGCACCCGAGCATCCCTACCCTGCCCCGTTGGAGGACTGCTATTCGGCGCTGACTTGGCTGGCCGGTCTGCCCGCGGTCGACCCGGCGAGGGTGGCGATCGGCGGCGCCAGCGCGGGCGGCGGGCTGGCGGCTGCACTGGCACTGCTGGCACGTGACCGCGGCGAGATCACCCCGACGCTGCAGCTGCTGGCCTACCCGATGCTCGACGACCGCAGCGGGTCGGGGCCGACAAATCCGAACTATCGACTGTGGGGCCCGAAAAGCAATCGCTTCGGCTGGGCGTCGTACCTTGGTAATGCCGACCCGCGGGTCGCGGTTCCGGCGCGCCGCGACGATCTGGCCGGGTTGCCCGCGGCGTGGATCGGCGTCGGCACCCACGATCTGTTCTACGACGAGGACCTCGCCTACGCCGAGCGCCTGACCGCGGCCGGGGTGCCGTGCCAGGTCGAGGTGGTCACCGGAGCTTTCCACGGTTTCGATCAGGTGGTGCCGAAAGCTGCTGTATCACAGTCGTTTTTCGCCAGCCAGTGCGCCAGCCTGCGCACTGCCCTTACCCCGAAGGGCTGATCGGCGATCATGCGCACCGGCGCACCGTTCTCAGTGAGCGAAGAGCAGCGGGCGCTTCGCAGCGCGGTCGCCGACCTGATGGCGCGACACTCCACCCAAGCGCAGGTACGGACGCTGATGGCCACCGACACGGGTTTCGACCCGAAGGTCTGGCACGAACTGGCGGCCACGGGCCTGACCGGACTGCTGATCGACGAGCAGTTCGGCGGCGCCGGTGCGGGCCCGGTGGAAATGGGTATCGCGATGGAGGAGATGGGCCGGGCGTTGCTGGTCGGCCCGTTCCTGTCGACGGCAGTGCTGGTGCCCAGCCTGCTGGCCGAGGCCGGCGACGCAGCCGAATGTGCCGCGGTGCTGCCTCGGATCGCGGCAGGTGACCTGATCGCCAGTGTCGCCTTCGCCGAGGACGATTCCGCCCGGTTGCCCGCGACGATCGCCACGTCTGCCGGGTCCATTGGCGACGCTTGGCACATCACCGGCTATAAGCATTTCGTGCTCGACGGGCAGTCGGCGGAGCTGTTGTACGTGCTGGCCGAAACCGACGCCGGCCCAGCCGTGTTCGCGGTCGACGTCGGTGCCGCCGGCTTGGACGTGACGCCGCTGACCACGGTGGACCCGACCCGTAAGCAGTGCCGCCTGCAATTCGTCGATACCCCGGCGCGTCTGGTCGGACGGCTGGGCGCCGGCGTCGAGGTGTTCACCGCGGCACTGGACCGTGCGGCTGTGGCGTTGGTCAGCGAGCAGGCCGGCGGTGCGCGGCGCGCAGTCGAGATGGCCACCGAGTACGCCAAGACCCGCTATCAGTTCGGCCGAGCGATCGGCAGCTTCCAGGCGGTCAAGCACATGTGTGCCGACATGCTGCTGGAGGCCGAATCGGCGGTGTCGGCGGCACGCTTCGTCGCCGGATCTTTCGCCGAGAAAGCACCGTCACGCCTCGCGGATCTTGCTCTCGCGCAGGCGTATTGCTCGGACGCCTTCGTCTTCGTCGCGGCGACCAACATCCAGGTACACGGCGGCATCGGATTCACCTGGGAGCATCCGGCGCATCTGTATTTGCGTCGGGCCCGCAGCGACGCTCAGCTTTTGGGCAGTCCGTCGTGGCATCGGGAACGTTACTTGCAGCAGATCGGAGCCTGAGCCGTGACCGACAAGGAGTTGCGTGACGAGGTCCGGAATTGGTTGGCGGCCAACTGGAATCCCGGAATTGATCGCGCCAGCTGGGCCAATACTGTCGTCGAGGCGGGATGGGCGGTCCCCAGTTGGGAGCCGGAGTGGTATGGCCGCGGCCTCTCGGATGCCCAATCACGGCTTGTCGCGGCAGAATTCGCTGCCGCCGGTGCACCCGGCTGCGGTCACGACCGGGCGAACCTCTTTGCCTGCACCCTGCATGACGTCGGAACGGACGAACAGAAGCGACGGCTTATTCCGCCGTCGATACGCGGCGAAAGCAAGTGGTGCCTGCTCTACAGCGAGCCCGGCGCGGGATCGGACCTGGCCGGCCTGCGCACTCGGGCCGAGCGCGGCGGTGACGAGTGGGTGGTCAACGGGCAGAAGGTGTGGACGTCGTTCGCCAAAACCGCCGACTACGGCATGCTGGTCGCGCGAACCGACTGGGATGTGCCTAAGCACCAGGGCATCAGCTTCTTTATGTTGCCGATGCATCAGCCCGGCGTTGAGATCCGGCCGATCCACCAGATCACCGGCGAGTCGGAGTTCAACGAGGTCTTCATCGAAGATGCCCGCGTGCCCGCCGGGAACTTGGTCGGCGAGCTGAATTCCGGGTGGTCGGTGCTACAGATCGCACTCGGGTACGAGCGCCGGTTCATGGGGGATCTGGCCCGCACCGCCAAGGACAACAAGCGGCCCCGAGCCGAGAAGACGAACCTTCTCGTGGAATTGGCGCGGGAATCCGGCCGACTCGGCGATCCCTACATTCGCCAGCAGATCGCGCGAGTTGACGCGCTGGCCGCGGTCAACCGCTGGAACACCCAGCGGTCGAAGGCTGCGGTCGATCGCAGCGAGGCGGCCACCCTGATGGCGCTCGGGAAGATCGCGATGTCACGGATCCTGCACGAGACGGCCCGCGTCGAAACCGAAATCGTCGGCGCAGAAGCCATGCTGGCCGGACCGGACAATCCCGTCGGTGACGCGGTGACCTTCCGGACGATGAATGCCTACTTCACCTCGATCGGCGGCGGAACCGACCAGATACAACGCAACATCATCGGTGAGCGTGTGCTCGGCTTGCCGAAAGAGCCAGAGCCGTATCGCAATACACCGTTCCGCGAGCTGCCGCACTGATTCGGTACGCAACGACGCGCCCGGTCCGATGCTTGAACTTTGTCGCTGTTGCGCTCATTCTGGCAAAATGATTCCTGGCGAAAAAGCTGTGCGCGGGATCCTCGACCCGGTGGCACGTAAGCTCCGGCTGCCATTCGGGACACCGGAGTTCGTCGACCGGATCATCCGCGGAGGCGTGAACCAAGCCGGCCGCCGAACGCTGCAGATGCTGCTCACCACCTGGGATGCGACCGGCGGCGGACCGTTCGCCGCCAGCGCGATCGCCACGGCCGGCCTGGCCAAGACAGTCGACGTCGCGCAGAGTCTGTTCATCGGCCCGGTCTTCGACCCACTACTCAAGGCGCTCGGCGCCGACCAGATCACGTTTCGCGCCTCGCTGTGCGCCTCACAAGTGGTCGGTCTGGGCATCATGCGCTACGGGGTGCGCGTCGAGCCGATCCAGTCTATGGATGTCGACACACTGGTTGACGCGGTGGCACCTACGCTGCAGCGCTACCTCGTCGGTGAAATATCCTGATTCACGATGTTGCGTAGGCGATTTCGCCGCCGATGATTGTCGCGGCGACCATCCCGGCGTCCATTTCGGCCAACGCCGTTTCGGGCGGCGCGCTCAGCACGCAGAGGTCCCCCGGCTCGCCCGGTTGCAGGGTACGCGTCCGGGTGGGCTGGTCGGGGTACCCGAAAAACATCGTCAAAGCCGTTCGCGCCGAGACGCATTCATCGGCGCCCAGCACGGCTCCGCTCGGTGTGGTGCGGTGCACGGCCGCCCGCATGGCCGCCCACGGGTCGGGTTCGCCGAACGGCATATCGGTGGACAACGCGACCGGCACGTTGGCCCGAAGCAGTGACGCCACCCGCCAGAGTTGATCGTGCTCGGCGGCGGGCACCTCGTCGAGATACTGATCACCGCGCTCGGCGACGAAGTTGGGCTGCGTTATCACGGTCACCGCGAGTTCGGCGAGGTCAGACAGGCAGTCCGACGGCGCCACGGCGGCATGTTCGATGCGGTCCCGCGGGTGCGTGCCGGCTTGGCGCAGCGCGGCGATCGTCACCAGCAGCTGGGCCGCGGTCACGCAGTGGATGGCGACCGGCCCGCCGTGGCGGTGTCGGTCGGCGATCCATTCGGCGAGCTGCTCGAGGTTCAGGTCGTCGTCGTGCAGGATGCGCTTGCCGGGGGCCAGGCAGTGCACGTGCTGGCGCAGTTCGCCGTGCCGGTGCAGTTCGGTGAACCGCACGATGTCGCCGATGCCGAGATCCGGTGTGGCATCGGTGATTCCGGTGACTCCGTAACGGGTCAGCCGCTCACTGAGGTGAGCCAGGTCGCTTGCGCTGCGGCTCAGCGCATCCGACCAGGAGTCGGCGCTGCGCAGCCGGCCGTCGGGATGCTCTCGCCAGACCGACTCGGGCCAGCCCCGCGGAGTTGAGCATCCACAGCACGCCGCTGCGGTGCTGAATTCGCAGCGGCACGCTCGGGACCATCGCGTCCAGCGCCGCGCGGTCCAGCGGCCCGGCAACCGAATCGTGGTAGCCGACGGCGCGGATCCACCCGTCGTCGCCGGCCTCGGTGCTCGCCAGCAGGCTGGCCAACGCCGCACGGTCGCGTACCTGCGGCGGCCCGACCCGTATGGAGGTCTCGGCGGCCGCGGCAGAGTGCAGGTGCACGTGGTGATCGTGCAGTCCGGGCAGCACGGTTCCGCCGGCGGCGTCGAACACGTCCTCGCCGCGTCGCGGGGCCAACGTCGGCGGCCATGTCGTCGATGCTGCACCCACCCGAAGGTCCACGACCACACCGTCCAGCGTCGTCGCTCTCTGAATCAGCATGGCGCACAGAGTCTCTCGGACACGATATGACGCACTGCAGCATTGTCGGCCCCCAGCGGCGACGCCGACGGCACGGGTGGCGGCGGCTGAGGCCGCGTCACCGGGACGGTGGGCGTCGACGACGTCCGCGGCAGCGCGGCATACCTCGCGGCGACCTGCGCCATCGACACGTCGATCAGCTCGCCGCCGCCGCGGCGCAGCGACTGCCCCACCGCGCGCGTCGCCTCCAGTCCGCTCAACGGGTCGGCGATGGCGTCGCCGCAGAACACCGGTCCTTGCGTGCCGGCGCCGACCAGCCCACCCGCCACCGCGGCGTCGTCGCCGAACGCCGAGCGGTACGGCTGATCCGCGATAACCACTGATGCGCAACCAGATTCGACCCGCCCGGCCGGGCACGTCGTCGACGCTCAATCCGCGACGCCGCAGCGCCGCGGGCCGGGAGCCCTCGATGACGATGTCGGCGGCGGTGAGCAGCTGGCGCAGCGCGTCGGTGTCGTTGTCGAAATCGAGGGTGTAGGAGAGCTTTCCGAAGTTCATCCAGTCGAAGAAGGCCGGCTCGCCGCTGCGGGTGCCGTCGGGTCGGTTCGGGCTTTCCACCTTGACGACGACGGCGCCGGCGCGAGCGAGCAACTGCGCGCACAGCGGTCCGGCCCACAGCGACGACAGATCGGCGACCAGCAAGCCCGTCCGCGGGTCGCGGTCTGGCGACGGCACCACAGCCGTCGCACCGCGGGTGGCTCGGCGGAGACTTCCCCCAGCCCCGCTACCGCGATATCCAGCAGCTGGCCGCGGGCCACCACGGCCTCGGTCGAACGCGTTGCCGCCCAATCAGAACAGCGCGTCCACGGGTCGTCGGGAACCACGTCGACCTCCAGCAGCGCCGGCAGCGCCGCCACGTCATCCGCGCGCGGCAGCGCGATCGCACACCAGCCGTCCGCGGTGGCCAGCAGTCGGGTGGCGCCGCCCGCCGAGATGCGACCGCCGCGGGTCAGGCCAAGGATCGCCGCTCGGCCCGCCAGCATCGTGGCGGCGTCGACCTCGACACCCAACAATTGGGCGATATCGGCGGCCACCCGGCGCGCTTCGGTCAGCACGGCGGCGCGCGAGAAGTCCGGCTGTCCGTCCGACGCACCGGTCAGATAGGCCAGCCCGCTGCCCGCCCAGTCTGCCCCTGGGTCCACGCCCATCATTGTGCGCGCCGCCGCCGGTCAGCGGCTTAGAACTGGAGCGCGGTGAAACGCCAGTCCAGCACCTGCCGCGGCTCGTCCAGAGCGTCGCTGACGGCGTACACCAGCGACCGCAACCCCAGCACTCCGCCGTTGTCGGTCGGCTCGGCGGAGTCGATGTGCAACTCGCTGTAGAGGGTGTCGCCCTCATGGACCGGGCCGGTGTGGTCGCAGGACTGCCAACCCAGCACGGTCGCCAAGTTGGGCAACAGCCGACTGGCTTGCGCCAGCGCCAGCCCGATGGTGTGCCCGCCGTAGACCAACCGACGTCCGCCGATACGCGAATCATGGTGAACAGCAGCAATATTCAGCGTCAGACGAGCCAATTCTGGCGCACTGCTGACCACATCGGCGCTGCTGTGCAGCACTGCGCCCGCCAGATCGGCATCGAAGTGCGGTCCGGGGATGCGCGCGCGGAACACCTCGCCGTCCCATTCGGCGGCAGCCGACGGCGGCGGAGCCAGATCGGCACCGACTTTCGACAGGTCGTCGGCGTGCTGCGCCTCGTTCGGGCCGGCATTCGGGCTCAGCGGCAGCATCGCGCAGCGGTAGAAGTCGAGGATCAGCCGATCGGCCTGGTCGATGGTGGTCATCCGCAGCGCCACCAACCCGGTGGGCGCCCTGTCGGGCTTGGCCGAGTTCTTCTTCAACCCCACCACCTCGGTGCGGGTGAACAGCGTGTCGCCGATCGCCGGGAATCGATAGAACACCAGCCCGCGATAGAACAGGTTGGCCTTCACATGCTGGGTCACCAACGTCGACTGCCCGATCGCGACGTCGCAGACCAGACCGGGGTGGGCCAGTGGCGCGGTCAACCCGGTGACGGCCGCCGACAGCTCGGCGTCCAGCGGCAACCGCAACCGGTCGCCCAGGATGCTCTGGTGGACGGCGGCCAGCCCGGGGGTCAGCGTCATCGCGGGTGCGCCAGCGAAGACCTGCCCGGACTGCAGCTCGTCGAAGTAGGGGCCGACGGTCATGCCACCATGGCCGTATGGGTACGGGGCTGAACGACGACGAGGCCATGCTGGTCGAGACGGTGCGCCAGTTCGTCGACAAAGAGGTCAAGCCGACGGTCCGTGAGCGGGAGCATGCCAACGAGTATCCCGAAGCGTGGATCGAGCAGATGAAGCGCATCGGCATCTACGGGCTGGCCGTCCCCGAGGAGTACGGCGGCACGCCGGTGTCGATGCCGTGCTATGTGCTGGTGACCCAGGAGCTGGCGCGCGGCTGGATGAGCCTGGCCGGCGCGATGGGCGGGCACACGGTGGTGGCCAAGCTGCTCAGCCTGTTCGGCACCGAGGAGCAGAAGCGGCAGTACCTGCCGGCGATGGCCACCGGCGAGCTGCGGGCCACGATGGCGCTCACCGAGCCCGGCGGTGGTAGCGATCTGCAGAACATGTCGACTACCGCGGTGCCTGTTGGCGTCGACGACGCCAATGACCATTTGGTGGTCAACGGGTCCAAGACGTGGATCAGCAATGCCCGGCGTTCGGGATTGATCGCACTGCTGTGCAAGACCGACCCGGCCGCCACGCCGCGGCACAAAGGCATTTCGGTGCTGCTTGTCGAACACGGCCCCGGGCTCACGGTGTCGCGGGATCTGCCCAAGCTGGGCTACAAGGGCGTGGAGACCTGCGAGCTGTCGTTCGACGGCTACCGGGTGCCGGCATCGGCGATTCTCGGCGGCCAAGCGGGCAAAGGTTTTTCGCAGATGATGAAAGGCCTTGAGACGGGCCGGATTCAGGTCGCATCACGCGCGCTCGGGGTGGCGACCGCGGCGCTGGAGGATGCGCTGGCCTACGCGCAACAGCGGGAGAGTTTCGGCCAGCCGATCTGGAAGCATCAGGCCGTCGGCAACTACCTGGCCGATATGGCGACCAAACTCACCGCCGCCCGCCAGCTCACCCGCTACGCCGCCGAGCGCTACGACAGCGGCGAGCGTTGCGATATGGAGGCCGGGATGGCCAAGCTATTCGCCTCCGAAGTGGCGATGGAGATCGCGCTCAACGCCGTACGCATCCACGGCGGCTACGGATACTCCACCGAATACGACGTCGAGCGCTACTTCCGCGACGCCCCGCTGATGATCGTCGGCGAGGGCACGAACGAGATTCAGCGCAACGTGATCGCCGGACAACTGGTGTCCCGCGGCGGGATTTGACGGCGCCGCCGACTTGTCGGTGCCCAGATATAGCGTCGCCGCATGGTTTCCATTCGAGAAAAGAAGATCCATGCGGCATTCGACAAGCTGGATTCGGCGCTGGACCGCATTGCCGAGATACCGCCGCATGAGCTGACGTTCGAGGAGAGATTGACGCTGTGGGCTCAGCTGGAAATACTGCGCCTGGCGCTGGCTGACGCCGTGCAACGTTGCCGACGCCGCCGCTTCGTGATTCGTGTGCTACCACTCCACTCCGGTGGAGACGCAGAACTCATTCTGCTCCGGGTCCGACATTCTGACCCACCGGGTTCCCCCGAAGCTCTGCACGCCATCGTCGATGCGACGAGCGCCGAGTGCCTGCAGTCGGTGCACCTCGGCCTCGACGTCGTCGACAACAATGTCGATGTGCATGCGGTTCTTGCCCGCCTTGGGTTCCGGCACTCCCTGAAGGAGCAGCGGTGAAGCGGTCCCCGCTTTGGGAACGAGCACGGCCAGATTCGCGTCGGTGTAGTAGTCGCGATAGTCGAGCGCCTCGCGCCAGAACTCAGCGAGCCGCTCTGGCCGTTCACAGTCGAGAACGATTTCCACTGCCGCCTTGTGCGCCATCACATGCCTCTCCGTCGGAATACCACTCGGCCAGCTAGCTTTTCGTATCCGCAAGTCCCCAGGTCACGGCGGTCTCGACGCCAATGCTCAACCCACTCAGCACCAAATAGGCTGTGCGCCAACGTCCTATCCGCCGCGTCACGCTGACGGTGCCGCCCGCTCCGGGGATCAGACCAAGGCTTAGCTCGGGCAGACCGAACACCGCGTCGGGCCGGGCGACCACGTGGCCGCAGAATGCCGCCATCTCCAATCCGCTGCCTAACACCTGACCGTGCACCTCGGCGCGGCACGCCCGCCCGAGCCGGGTAGAGAGCGCGTCGAGCACCAGCGCCGGGCTGTGGCGGGTACGGGCCAGGTGCGCGCTGGCAGGGTCACTGAACGTCCCGAACTCGGCCAGGTCGCCGCCGCTGCAGAAGGACGGCCCGTTGCCGGTCAGCACGACTTCGTCAACTGATGGGTCAAGGTGCGCGACGGTCAACGCCTCCAGCAGCGCGGCGCGGGCATCGGTGGAAAACGCGTTGTGGCGTTGCGGCCGATTGAACGCGACCCGCAGCGTGTTGCCGTCGCGGTGGGCCTGCACCGGATCGGCGATGTCGGGCATGCGAGCCGGGCCGCGGTCGGCCAGCCACCGGGCGAACTCCGGACCGCCCTGCAATGTGGAGTAGGCCAGCGATTCGGTCACCACGCCACCCAGGGTCGGTCCGGCGGGATCCACCGACCGCAGCACGTCGTCACAGACCGCGGCGGCCATAGGCCAGCGGTCCACGCGGTCGGCCAGTTCGGCTATCGCCGCATCGATTGACGGGACGGTGACCGCCCGGCGGTCGTCGGTGTCGTCCTCGGTGAGCGTGAATGTCGCCTGCTGCAACCAGAATTCGGATGTGCGCGCGAGCGAGCCGACGGCTACCACCGGGACGCCGAGTGGCGCCGCATCGACCTCGGAGACCGGCTCAGATACGTCGACGATGCGCAGCGTCACCGATTCACCGCCCAGGAAGCCTCGGCCTTCAGGCCGGGGAGGAATGGGCGGTGTTGTCGTACCGCGACGGTAGCCTTCGCCGGGTGAACGTCGTCCGCTATCGGTACAGGTTGCGCCCCGGCGTGGCAGCAGTGGCGGGAGTGCTGCGGGAGTGGGGCCGCTGCCGGTGGGTGTGGAATCAGGCGGTTGCACGGCTGAACGAGTCCGGTGAGTGGGTTCGCGACGACGCGCTTACCGGCTGGCGACGCGAGCACGATTGGCTGCGTGATGGTTCGGTCGTGGCACAACAGCAGATGTTGCGCAACTTCCGCGCCAAGCGCGCCAAGGGTACGGGGCGCCGAAAGTTCAAGGCCGCCAAGCGCAGTCTGCCGAGCCTGAACTACACCCGGCGAGGATTCGCCATCAAAGATGGCCGCTTGTGTCTGGCTGGCGGCCTGTCCATTCCGGTGGTGTGGTCGCGCGAGCTTCCCTCTGAACCGAGCAGTGTCCGCGTCTACCGCGACCGCATCGGACATTGGTACGCCAGCTTTGTGGTGCGCCGCGACGACGCGGTGCTGCCGGTCTGCGAGCGCGCGATCGGCATCGACTGGGGTGTGCGCGCCGTGGCTACAACCACCGACGCGGAATACGACCTGCCGCACCCGGAATACGGCAAGCGTGCCAGCACAGCGCTGGCACGCCGGCAGCGGATGATGGCGCGACGCAAACCACGCCCGGGTGAACGGGCATCCAAGGGCTACCTCGGCGCGAAACGCGCTGTCGCCAAGCTGTCTAAGAAAGTCGCCCGCCAACGGCAGGACACCGCCCGTAAGTGGGCCACCAAAGTCGTCGCCAACCATGGGGCATTGGCGGTAGAGGACTTTAAACCACGGTTTTTGGCTAAGTCCCGGATGGCGCGCAAGTCCGCCGACGGCATCATCGGCGCGACCAAAGCGACGCTGATCGAGTACGCCCAGCGGGCGGGCCGAAAGGTGGTGTTGGTGCCGCCCGCCTACACGACGATGACATGCAGCGGTTGCGGTGCGAGAGCCAAGTCCCGCCTGCTGCTGTCGGAACGGGCTTTCATCTGCGAGTCCTGCGGAATAACCCAGGATCGCGACAGAAACGCTGCCAGAGTCATTCTGGACAGGGCTGGTCTCAACCCTGCCGGTGCTGAAGCTGTTAGACATTCGGATCTTCTCGAGGTTCGGGTGCTTGCCGAGCCGGGAATCCCCACCCTTTAGGGCGGGGAGGACGTCACACCGAATACTTCTTGACCAGTTCGTTTTTGTACAACTTGCCGGTGTCGGTGCGCGGCAGCTGCGCTTCGAACGAGA
Organism: uncultured Actinomycetota bacterium; assembly: GCA_963791535.1. Lineage (GTDB taxonomy): Bacteria > Actinomycetota > Actinomycetes > Mycobacteriales > Mycobacteriaceae > Mycobacterium. The sequence continues at coordinate 14,676 of CAWBSW010000033.1, forward strand.
TCGATCGCGGACACTTGTAGTGCGCCAAGCGATCTCGCAGCCAGACCAGCAGGTCGTCGGCGAACTCATCGGTGGCATCGGCCGGGTCGACGGTCTGCACCACCGCCTTGACGCTTTGGCCCATCTCGTCGTCGGGAATGCCGAACACCGCCGCGTCGAGCACCTTCGGATGGGTGACCAGGAGGTTCTCCGTCTCCTGCGGGTAGATGTTGACGCCGCCGGAGATGATCATGTGGTGACGACGGTCGGTCAGGTAGAGGTAGCCGTCGTCGTCGAGGTAGCCGACGTCGCCGACGGTCGTCCAGCCGTGACTGTCGCGGGAGGCCGCGGTCTTCTCCGCGTCGTTGAGGTACTCGAAGGAATACCCGCCCTCGAAATAGATTTCGCCCGCTTGGCCCGGCGGCAGTTCATTGCCGTCCTCGTCGAGGATGTGAATCTGACACATCATCGGCTTGCCCACCGAGCCGGGATGCGCCAGCCACTCCTCGGCGCTGATCAACGTCGACCCGATCGCCTCGGAGGATGCGTAGTACTCGTCGACGATCGGCCCCCACCAGTCGATCATCTGTTTCTTGATCTCCACCGGGCACGGCGCGGCCGCGTGCATCACCCGCTGCGAGGCTGGACACGATCATACGAAGTGCGAACGGAGTCAGGCAGTTTCAGCATCCGGGTGAACATGGCCGGCACGAATTGACCGTGGGTGACCCGGTGGCGCTGGATGGCCTCGAGGCACCCTTCGGGGTCGAACTTCTCCAGGACGACGGTCGTGATGCCGCCGGCTTGGACGCTCATCGACCACACCGACGGTGCGGTGTGGTACAGCGGCGCCGGGCTCAGATAGACCGCATCCGGGTGCATCCAGAATCCGACCAGCGCCGACATCATGCCGGGCGCCTCGGCGGGCGAAACGTGCGGCAGTTCGCGCTTGATGCCCTTGGGCCGACCGGTGGTGCCCGACGAGTACTGCAGCAGATCGCCTTCGATTTCGTCGTCGATCGGCGTATCCGGTTGGTCGGCAACGCATTCCGGGTAGCGCTGCCAGCCGTCGAGGTCATCATCGGCGATCAGCAGCACGGCAGGCAGACCGCCGGGGAGGTGCTCGGCGAGGTTTTCGCAGGTCTTGCGCAGCGCAGCCGAACCGATGATCGCCTTGGCGGCGCTGTTGTCGACGATGTAGGCGGCTTCCGGCGCGGTCAGGTGGGTGTTGATCGGCACGTAGTACAGGCCACTGCGCCGTGCCGCCCACATGACCGCGTGGATGTGTTCGTTGTTCTCCATGAGGATCGCGACGGCGTCGCCTTCGACCAGACCGGCGCGGCGGAAGTAGTGCGCCAGCCGGTTAGCGCGGGCTTCCAGTTCGTCGAAGGTGACGACCGTGCCGGACGGATAAAGGATGACAGCGGGCTTGTCGGCGCCGAGATGCTCGCGAATCTGCATGCGCAGACTGTACCGCCGCCAAACTTGACAGGTGTCAAGGGCCTCGCCTAATCGCCGCTCACCGCTATTGCGCGGGCACCTGCTCGGCCGGCTGATGCGGGTGTCCGCCGTGCCGCTTGGCGCGACCGGCGAAGGGCGCCAACAGCGTTGGCACCAGCTGGCGGCGATTGACGATCAGCGCGACCACGGCCACCACCGCATAGACGGCACTGAGCAGCACGCGGCCCTCGGTCGAGGTGATCGGGAATTGCACGATGAACAAGCCGAGCAGCGCCCAGGCGGCCCAGCGGCGGAACCGCAGGCCGAGGATCAGCGCCACGCCCATCAACGTCTGCACGGCGGTCAGCACCATCTCCTCGATCTGGCGGCCGTCCAGTTGGATCGACGTGCCTCCGCCGCCGAGCATGAATGCCACCGGCAATGACCCGACGAGCAGGGTCCATTGGTTGACCTTCGACGAGATCAACGTCGCGATCGCGATCGCGCCCTTGCCTCTGGCCGCGAAGATGGTGGCGATGATGAACTCCGGCGCCTCCGAAGACAGCGGCGCCAGCCACTGCACCAGCAGGAAGCGATCGATGCCCAGCTGGGTGCCGGCGTCGATCAGGCTCTCGGCGAACGGTTTTGCACACGTCACGATCACCGACGCGGCGAAGATGAACAGCGCGCACACCACGATGCGGCGGGTCCGGTCGGGAAGTGCTCCCAGCGCCGCGGCGGTGCCGACCAGTTCGGGTTCCTCGACGTCGCCGCGGCTCAGCTTGTACAGGTAGTAACCGAACCAGCCCAGCAAGATCACGCCGAAGGCGATGTGGATGCGGCCGGTCGCGGGCACCAGGAAGGCGGCCACCCCGGCGAACATCAGGAAGCCGATCTCCACCCGGTTGCTGACGTCGAGATCCAGTTCGCCGACCTTGCGGCCGGTGGCCCTGCGTGCCACCAGCACGCTGACCAGAACGACGACCGGCCACCCGAGACCCATCAGCAGCCGGTTCGAGCCGGTCATGTTCGCCGCGGCGTACTGGGTGTACTCGGGCACATGGCCTGCGGTGTAGGCGTAATACAGGTCGACCGCGTACTCGGGCAGAACGGCGATGACCCCGAGCACCGCGACCGCCAGGCCGCCCGAGACGTCGATCTGGGCGGCTTCTGCGGCCCACGCCAGCAGGAAGCTGGCCGCAACGACGGCGGCGCCGTAGGTGATCAGGCCCAGGATCGGACTCGGGTGGATGCCGAGGACGCGCACCACCAGGGCCGGGCAGATGACGACGGCGACGATTCCCAATGGGCGAAACAACAACCGCGACGGCGCGGCAGCACTAACAGCGCCGGGGGCCGTTGTCGTCACATGCACATCGCCTGCATCGTCGAAGCGAGGAGGGCTGACGTTCGCCCCGCTCGAAAACATACCGTCCGAGCGGTGATCCAGCAACCTAGCCCGGCTACCAATAAATCGGGCGACGGTGCTTGAATTTGCTGGTCAGTCTGGCCGTAAACGATATTTCGGGTAGCCGACACTTAAGATGTGGCTACCCTGCCGCAGTCGTCGGCGGATCTTCCGCCCGACCGAGCAGACGCATAAGCCCCCGACACGCCGTGCATGCGGGGGCTTATGCGTCTGTTCGCGCTAGTCGGCTTCGGCGAGCCGCTGCTTGAGCGCCTCGAACTCGTCCTTGACGCCGGTCGGCAGCTTCTCGCCGACGAATTCGAACCACTCCTCGATCAGCGGCAGTTCCTCGCGCCATTCGCTCGCGTTGACCACGAGCGCCTTCTCCACGTCGGCGGCGTCGACATCCAGGCCGTCCAAATCGAGGTCGGCGGCGGACGGGACGACGCCGATCGGGGTTTCCTGGCCGCCGGCCGTGTGCTCGATGCGGTCGACGATCCACTTCAGCACCCGGCTGTTCTCGCCGAAGCCCGGCCACAGGAACTTGCCACCCTCGCCGCGGCGGAACCAGTTGACGAAGAACACCTTCGGCAGCTTGGACTCGTCGGAGTTCTTGCCGAGGTCGATCCAGTGCTGGAAGTAGTCACCGACGTGGTAGCCCAGGAACGGCAGCATGGCCATCGGGTCGCGGCGAACGGTGCCGACCTTGCCCTCGGCGGCGGCGGTCTGCTCGCTGCCCATGGTCGCGCCCATGAAGACGCCGTGCTGCCAGTCCCGCGCCTGCGTCACCAGCGGCACGGTGGTCTTGCGGCGGGCGCCGAACAGGATGCCGGAGATCGGCACGCCCTGCGGGTCGTCCCACTCGGGAGCCAGCGTGGGGCACTGCGACATCGGCGTGCAGTACCGCGAATTCGGGTGTGCAGCTTTGGTTTCGGTCTCGCGGAGAATCCAGTCGTGACCTTTCCAGTCGATCAGGTGATCCGGCTCGCCTTCCAGACCCTCCCACCACACGTCGTCGTCGTCGGTGAGGGCGACGTTGGTGAAGACGGTGTTGCCCTGGGCGATGGTGCGCATCGCGTTCGGGTTGGACTTCCAGTTGGTGCCCGGCGCGACCCCGAAGAAACCGAACTCGGGATTGACCGCGTAGAGCCGGCCGTCCTTACCGAACCGCATCCAGGCGATGTCGTCGCCGAGCGTTTCGGCCCGCCAGCCCGGAATTGTCGGCTGCAGCATCGCCAGGTTCGTTTTGCCGCACGCCGACGGGAATGCCGCGGCGAAGTAGTACGCCTTGTTCTCGGGGGAAATCAGCTTGAGGATCAGCATGTGCTCGGCCAGCCAGCCCTCGTCGCGAGCCATCGCTGAAGCGATTCGCAGCGAATAGCACTTCTTGCCCAGAAGGGCATTTCCGCCGTAACCCGAACCGTAGCTCCAGATTTCGCGGGTCTCCGGGAAGTGGGTGATGTACTTGGTGTCGTTGCAGGGCCACGGGACGTCTTTTTGCCCGTCCGCCAGCGGAGCCCCGACGGAGTGCAATGCCTTGACGAAGAACCCGTCGTCGCCGATCTTTTCCAATGCCGCTTTGCCCATGCGGGTCATGGTCCGCATCGAAACGACCACGTATTCCGAGTCGGTGATCTCCACGCCCAGCTTGGGGTCGTCGGCACCGAGCGGGCCCATGCAGAACGGCACCACCCACATGGTGCGACCCCGCATGCAACCGCGGTACAGCTCGGTCATGGTCGAGCGCATCTCGGCCGGGTCCATCCAGTTGTTGGTCGGACCGGCGTCGATCTCACGCTCGGAACAGATGAAGGTCCGCGATTCGACGCGCGCGACGTCAGAGGGGTCCGACAACGCCAGGTAGGAGTTGGGCTGCTTTTTCGGGTTCAGCGGCTTGAAGGTGCCCGCTTCCACCAGCTGCTCGCAGACCCGCCGCCACTCTTCCTCAGAACCGTCAGCGAACACCACCCGGTCCGGCTGGGTGAGCTCGGCGACCTCCTCCACCCAGGACAGCAGGCCCTGGTGATTCGTCGGCGCGGTATCCAGACCGGGAACGGTCGCTGAAGTCATCGGAATCTCCTGCACTCTCATGCGTAGGCGGCGGCTCTATGGCTCAGAGCGGGCCATTTCGCCCGTGCGGCTTTGCGGTGGCCCTTTATACAGGTTATCGCGGGGTATATCGCCAGGGCAGGTCGGGCGTGTATTGGATCACTCACAAGAACGATTCAGAACACGTTATCTGCGGTATTTGCCGACGGAGTTTCGTCAATTTCATCGTTGCCGGCATTGGAAGCTACCGACGGGTCCGCCGGGGCGTCGGAATCAGTGGCCGGGGTATCGGCGGCCTCGGTCTTCGCCGCGACGTCGCCGGGCGCCGCGGGCTCGCCGAGTTCGGCTCGCACCGCCTCGAGCGCGGCCTGCAACGTCGGCATCTCCCGGCCTCGCAGTGCCGCGGCGCGCGCCCCGACGACGGCGTGCTCGCGCAGCTCGGTGTCGATGACGCCGACCTGCTCGGTGACCCGCGCGCTCTCCACCTCGTCTTGCTCGCCCAGCGCCGCGGTGAGCGACGATTCGGCTCCCAGCACCCGAGTCGCGACCAGCTGCTCGAGTGCGGATCGCAGCTGTGCGGTCGCCTCGCCGGCCCAACGGTCCAACAATGCGCGATCGCGCAGCAGGCCGCGGGTGCCGACCACCCAGACGGTCAGCGCCAGCCCGATCGCCGCACATGCGACGGCCCCGGCCGACGGTGAGGCCGGGAGCCAGGTCGGCCAGCAGCCGGCTCAGCGTCAACGCCACACCTAACCCGAAACCCGGCGCCCACCAGCATCATCAGCCGGGTTTCCAGCCGCCGCGACTTCAGCTGCGGAGCCGGTAGCTCGATCGTCCGGCAGCGCGGCGGGCCCCGGCGGCTCGACCGCCAGTCCCAGGCTTTTCGCGACGTCAGCCAAATGTGTGGTGGTGCCCTCGTCCACCTCGGCGATCACCGCGTCGAGGCGGCCGCGGGTGTAGCCCTCAAACGCCGGCAGCTGGCGGCGGGTGAGGCCTGCCGCGTCCTCCTGCAGCTCGGAGCGAACCGAGGCGCAGCGGTTGCGGGCGAAGTACGACAGCTGGACCCGAGCCTGCTGGGTTTGGCTGCGCAGCGCGATCGTGCGCTCCGACTTCGACAGCCGTCGCTGCCGCAGGATTCCGCTGCGCTGCTCACGCAATGCCTCGACCCGCGCTCGCCGACCCGCGCCGTCGGCATCCCGGTCGTACCGGTCGGCGACGTTCTGCAGTCGGGATTCCCAGGCCCGCAACCTGTTTCGTCGCGGAAGGTCGGTGTCGGCGAGCCGTTCACGCACGGCGGCGACGAGGTCGTCGACTCGTGGTTCACCGCGCTCGGGCAGGGCAGCGACGCCGACCCAGGGCACGTCGCGGTAGCGCGGCGCGTGCGCCGCCAGCACGTCGCGGTCGGCGGCCAGAACATCGCGCCAGGCGCGATGCACGTCGATCTTCGACACCACACCGATGACCGCGTCGGTATCGGCGGTCGCGGCGTCAAGCAGCGCGCAGTCGGACTCGGTCAGTGCGGCCGCCGCCGAGACGACGAACACCACCGCCGTCGGCGCTTCGCCCGCCGCCAGGTCGGCCGACTCGACGAACGTGCGCTCGGGCACCCGTTCGCTCAGCGCCGCGACCACGCCGCTGACCCCGGCCAGCCACGGCCCGGTCACCAGGACCACGTCGCGGCGCTGCGTGATCGGCGCACCCAGGCGCGGCCCGATGGCCGCCACCATTGCATCTACTGCGTTATCTGCGCCTTCTGCGGCGATTGCGCCATCGCCTGCCTGGGTTATGCGCCGCTCCTCTCCCCCTCGCCGCTGCGCGGCTGGGGGCACCCCCACATCGCTGCGGCCTGCATCGTCGTCGGCGGGGTCGGTCACCCTGAACTCCCGACCTTCGACCATAGCCGCAGCGATCCCCTGACGATGTCCGCGCCACATGCGCGATGCAAGCCTGCCACGGGGCCACGGCTGTAGCGTTGCCAACCCATGGCGCGGCGCAGATACGCCGCGGCGCTGTCGCAGCGATCGACTTTCATGCCGGCCGCCTCGACGACGTCCATGGCGGCCGCCATCCGCGCGACCACAGTGTCGTCGCGAGACAGGAATTCGCCGACTCGCGCGTCGGTGACAGCCAATGTCTCCAATTCGGCGACGGCGTCCAGCATGCGCCGGTAGTGCACCTGCGCGCCGACGGACCCGATCTTGTCGACGACGTCGTCAATGCAGCTCAGCTGGCGCAACACGGCGCGAGTCTGGTCGCGAGTCGCGCCGCGGCGGATCGCGGCCACGGCCTGCTCGACGCCGAACCTGTCGAGGGTGTCAAGCAGCCGCCGCAGATCCGCGGCCACCGGGCGCTCGCCGGGTCGGCGGGCCAGTACCTGCAGCGCAGTCCACAGCGTGTCGTCGACCACATCGTCGAGCACGGCGACCGCGAGCAATCCCACCACCGGCTCGATCGGCAGACCGATACGCGGCGAAAGCTCTGCGCAGCGGGTTCTCGCCGCGCTGGTCGGCCCGTGCGGGTGCCGGCCCGGTTGGGTGCTAGCGATCAGATCCGCCTTGTTCAGCACCGCCACGACCGGCCGACCGGCCGCGGCGATCGCGTCACGATCCTCGGGTTTGACCACTTCAGCGATGACGTAGACGTCCACGTCGGCTTCCGCCGACGTCACTGTGAATGTTCCGCGCATGTCCGCAGCGCGCGCCAGCGCGTGCGCGACGGTGCCGCGGCCCACGCCGCGACGACCGGATACGGCCACCCGCAGCGGCGCGGCAAGGCGATCGGCGATCGCGGTACAGCGGGAGTTCGCCACCTCGGTGGCAAATCGCTTCAGCTCATCGACGAAAATCTGACGCCCCTGTCCGAATCATGTGTTTCGCCGGCTAGATCCGTACCCGCAAAATGCCGGTTTGCTGCAGCACTGCCGCATTGTCGACGAGCGGTGACAACGCGGCGGGTCGGGTCTGCCGCTGGAAATGGTGACATCTGCGCCGCCCAGATGCGAGCCACTCGCTACCAGCCGAAGGCAACTGTTGGGTATCAATCTGGGCCGCGGGAGGCAACATCATCGATTAATGGGTAACGATGAACGGATGCGTGCGCAGCCCCCGGTGGAAGCGGCCACACCGCCGACACCGCCAGACGCCCTGCCTGCGGCGCGCCCTGCCGGCGGGCATCGCCGGACCACCAGCTTCCGGTCGCGGCGGTCGGCGTTGTCGCCCGCCCAGCAGCGGACCTGGGAGCGGTTGTGGCCCGAACTCGGGATGATGGCGGCGCCGCAGCACAGCCCCGATGCACCCGACGAGCCGCTGGATGCCCGCGCCTGGTTTGGCCGTGATGCTCCGCTCGTACTCGAAATCGGCTGCGGCACAGGAACTTCTACGCTGGCTATGGCGCAAGCGGAACCAGACGTCGATGTCGTTGCCGTCGAGGTTTATCGCCGCGGCCTGGCGCAGCTGCTCTGCGCCATCGACCGGGAAAACGTCACCAATATCCGGTTGATCCGCGGCGATGCCGTCGACGTGCTGGAAAACCTGATCACGCCGGGCTCGCTGAGCGGGGTCCGGGTGTTCTTTCCCGATCCATGGCCCAAGGCCCGGCACCACAAGCGCCGGCTGCTCCAGCCGGCCACGGTTGCCCTGATCGCTGACCGGCTCCGTCTCGGCGGTGTACTGCACGCCGCCACCGACCATCCCGGCTATGCCGAGCAGATCGCCGAGGTCGGCGACGCCGAACCCCGCCTGGCGAGGGTCGAAGAGGCCCGCGGCGACCTGGCGATCTCGGTCGTGCGCCCGACTACTAAATACGAGGGCAAGGCGCAGCACTCCGGCAGCGCCGTCTCCGAATTGCTCTGGGAAAGACGCTAACCATGAGCCTGACTGAAGAAACGACCACCGAACCGGCGCCGCCGGGCGAGGCTATCGCCGGTGTCGGACCAGCCGGTCATCGCGTGCTGCTCGTGTGGGACGCGCCGAACCTGGACATGGGCCTGGGATCGATCCTGGGCCGCAGGCCCACCGCACTGGAACGACCACGCTTCGACGCGCTTGGCCGCTGGTTGCTGGCCCGCACCGCCGAGGTCGCGGCCAATCGACAGGATGTGTCAGCCGAACCCGAGGCCACCGTGTTCACCAACATCGCGCCGGGCAGCGCCGAGGTGGTCCGGCCGTGGGTGGACGCGCTGCGCAATGTGGGATTTGCCGTCTTCGCCAAGCCCAAACTCGACGAAGACAGCGATGTCGACAGCGACATGCTGGAGCACATCGCGCAGCGCAGCGCCGACGGCCTGGCGGCTCTGGTGGTGGCCTCCGCCGATGGCCAGGCTTTCCGCCAGCCACTTGAGGAGATCTCCCGCGGCGGGGTACCCGTTCAGGTGCTTGGATTTCGCGAACATGCTAGTTGGGCGCTAGCGTCGGATACCTTGGAGTTTGTTGACCTGGAGGACATCGCAGGTGTTTTCCGGGAGCCGCTGCCGCGGATCGGCCTCGATTCACTGCCTGAGAAGGGGGCGTGGCTGCAACCGTTCCGGCCGCTGTCTTCGTTGCTGACCTCGCGTGTCTGACACTGGAAAACCAATGCCCGAGTCGCCACAGATGCAGTAAGGAGAATACGTGTTCGCCTGGTGGGGTCGAATTGTGTACCGCTACCGGTTCATCGTAATCGGCGTCATGGTGGCGCTGTGTCTCGGCGCAGGCATCTTCGGGATCAGCCTCGGCAAGCACGTGACGCAGAGTGGTTTCTTCGACGACAGCAGTCAGTCGGTCAAGGCGTCGGTACTCGGCGACGACACCTACGGCCGCGACCGGACCAGCCACATCGTGGCTACTTTCACCGCTCCGCAGGGCAAGACGGTCGACGACCCGGCCTGGTCGAAGCAGATCAAGGACCAACTCGACAAATTCAAAGCCGATCACCCCGATCAGGTACTCGGCTGGGTCGGCTACCTCGCAGCACCGAATTCCACCGACCCAATGGTCAAAGGCATGGCGACCGAGGACAAGAAACACACCTTCGTGTCCATCCCGCTCAAGGGCGACAGCGACGACTCCATCCTCAACAACTACAAGGAGATCGCACCCGACCTGCAAAAGCTCGATGGCGGCAAGGTCGGAGTCGCAGGCCTTGAACCGGTGGCCAACGGCCTGACCGGCACCATCGAAACCGACCAACGACGAATGGAAGTTCTGGCGCTGCCGCTGGTGGCGGTGGTGCTGTTCCTGGTCTTCGGTGGGGTGGTCGCTGCCTGCCTGCCGGTGATGGTCGGCGGTCTGGCGATCGCCGGCGCGCTGGGCATCATGCGATTCATCGCGATGTTCGCTCCGGTGAACTTCTTCGCCCAACCAGTGGTGACGATGATCGGCCTCGGTATCGCCGTCGACTACGGGCTGTTCGTGGTGAGCCGTTTCCGGGAGGAGATCGCCGAGGGCTACGACAGTGAGGTCGCCGTTCGCCGGACGATGATGACGGCCGGGCGCACCGTGACGTTCTCGGCGGTGCTGATCGCGGTGTCCGGCGCCAGCATGCTGGTGTTCCCGCAAGGCTTCTTGAAGTCGCTGACCTATGCCGTCATCGCGGCGGTCATGCTGTCCGCGATCTTGTCGATCACCATCCTGCCGGCCGTGCTGGGTATCCTCGGCCACCACGTCGACGCGCTGGGCGTGCGGACACTGTTGAAGGTGCCGTTCTTGGCGAACTGGAAGCCGTCGCGGGTATACCTGAACTGGCTGGCAAACCTGCTGCAAAAAACCAAGACTCGCGAAGAGGTCGAGCAGGAGTTCTGGGGCAAGCTGGTCAACCGGGTGATGAAGCGCCCGCTGGTGTTCGCCATTCCGATCGTCGTTGGGATGATCCTGCTGATCATCCCGCTGGGCAACCTGAAACTCGGCGGCTTCAGCGAGAAGTACCTGCCGCCGAGCAACCCGGTCCGGGTGGCGCAGGAGAAATTCGACAACCTGTTCCCGGGCTACCGCACCCAGCAGCTCACCCTGGTGATCCAAAGCAACAACGGCAGCAAGGTCACCGATCAGCAGGTCGCCGAAATCCGCAACGACGTCGGCTCGATCACCGGGTTCACCGACAAGACCTGGCAGGAGCGGGCCTGCCCGACGATCGCGGGAAACCCCTGCGTCGCCGGACCCAACGGGACCACCCACCCCAAGGACGACTCGGTGCGGGTAATCCAGAACGGGCTGGTAAACGCGAATGACTCGGCCAAGAAGATCAACGAGTTGCGGGCCATCTCCGCACCGAAGGGGCTGACCGTTCTGGTCGGCGGCACACCCGCGCTCGAGCAGGACGCCATCCACGGCATTTTCAGCAAGCTGCCGCTGATGTTGGTCATCCTGTTGACCACCACCACGCTGTTGATGTTCCTGGCGTTCGGATCGCTGGTGCTGCCGATCAAGGCCACCGTGATGAGCGCGTTGACGCTCGGATCGACGATGGGCATCTTGACGTGGATCTTCGTCGACGGCCACTTCGCCAAGTTGCTGAATTTCACGCCGACGCCGCTGACCGCGCCGGTGATCGGTCTGATCATCGCGGTCGTGTTCGGGTTGTCGACCGACTACGAGGTGTTCCTGGTCTCCCGGATGGTTGAGGCGCGAGCACGCGGCATGTCGACCGCAGAGGCCATCCGGATCGGAACAGCGGCCACCGGTCGGATCATCACCGCGGCGGCGACCGTGCTCGCCGTGGTCGCCGGCTCGTTCATCTTCTCCGACCTGGTGATGATGAAATACCTGGCGTTCGGGCTGATGGCGGCATTGCTGTTGGACGCCACCGTCATCCGGATGTTCCTGGTGCCGTCGGTGATGAAGCTGCTCGGCGACGACTGCTGGTGGGCTCCGATGTGGATGAAGCGCCTGCAGAACCGCATCGGGCTCGGCGAGATTCATCTGCCCGACGAGCGCAAGCGGCCCGTCGCACGTGCCCGTGCCGAGCGGCCGGCGATCGCCGCGCGCATCCCCGCGGCCACGACCCCGCGTCCACCGCACGACCCCACCCACCCGGGCTCTGAGACTCCAGCGGCTCCACCCGTTCCCCAGACCGGCCCCGACCGGCCGGGCCGCCTCCCCGGCCGGAACACCGGCCGCCGGCTCAGGACACGCCGTCAGCCGCAGGCACCACGAAGATGCGCGCGCCCGGAGGCCCTGAGCCCAAAGAGCCGCCGACGACACGCTTCTCCGCACAGCAGAACGCTTCGCCGTCTCCCGTCCCCGGACGCCCGCCCACGCCCCCACCGCCCGGGGCCCAACCGCCCCGCGGCGAAGACCGCGAAATCGAGTCCTGGCTCAGCGAATTGCGCGGGACCACAGCCGAACGACCGTCCCGCCGATCCACGCGGCACGCATGCCGCCGCCGCCGTCGAAACCGTCTGCCGATCAAACCCGGGCGATGCCGGTTCCCAAGGAACGCCCGTCTGGGCAACGGCCTAAAGACGAGGACCCAGAAGATCAAGCCACCACCGCCATCCCGACTCCCCCTCGGGATGAGAAGGACCCCGACGTCGCCACCCAGAAACTGAACGCCCGCGGAAAAGACACCGACGGCCGCGATCGGCCCCGTCAGCGCCGCGGCGGCGGGCTCAGCGCTCAGGATTTGCTGCGCCGAGAAGGCCGGATCTAGCTCTTCGTCTCGCTTTCGGGCTCCGGCTCATCCGGTTCGGCTTGCATGACCGACGCAGCGGACTCCGGGTCGTCGGTTTGCTTCGCCGCGGCGGACGGATCCTCGGCCAGCAACACCTGGAACGCGTTGTTCAAGAAAGCGACCGTCGGGACGGCCAGCAGCGCGCCGACGACTCCGGCAAGCACACCGCCCGTCGAGATCGCCAGCACCACTGCCAACGGATGGATCGACACCGCGCGGCCCATCACCAACGGCTGCAGGATGTGCGCCTCGAGCTGGTTCACGCCGATGAGCACGCCGAGCGTGATGAGCGCATAGACCCAACCCTTCGCGATCAGTGCGACCACCACCGCCAGAAAGCCGCTGACGACGGCACCGACCAGCGGGATGAACGCGCCGAGGAACACCAGCGAGGCCAGCGGCAGCGCCAGCGGCACGCTCATGATGGCCAAGCCGGTGCCGATCCCCACGGCGTCGACCAACGCCACCAGGAAAGTGGCCCGCACGTAGCCGACCAGCGAGCCGTATCCCGCGTTGCCCGCGGCGCGTACCCGGTCTCGGACGCCGGGAGGGAAGATCTTCGTGACGTAGGCCCAGATATTGCGCCCGCCGTAGAGGAAGAAGATCAGCGTGAACATCGTCAGCAGTGCCGCGGTGAGGATTTCGGTGACCGTGGCCGCAGTCGACAGCGCGCCGCTGGTCAACTTTGCCTGATTGTTCTGCAGTGCCTGAATCGCCGCGTTGCCGGCGTTCTCGATCTGTTGGCGGCTCAGATGCAGCGGCCCCTCGATCAGCCAGTTGCGGGTGTGTGTCGATGCTGCGGGTGACCTGGTTGACCAAATCCGGCAAACCGATGATGAACTGGCTGATGACGAATGTCATGATGCCGCCGAGAATCGCGAAGCCGGTCAACAGCACCAGGGCGACCGCGCCCGCCGCGGGGAGCCCCCCGCCGGTCCAGCCAATCCACCGCCTGGACCAGCAATGCGCTCAACATCAACGCCAGCAGCACCGGGACGACGATGATTTCCAGCCGCGCGATAACCCATAGCAGCGCCAGCAGAGCCGCGAAGATGACCAACAACCGCCAGGACCAGGCGGCCGCCTTCCGAACGATGGGTTCTACGGAGTCCTGGTAGCTCGCGTCAGCGACCTTCGACGGCATAATCGTCAAGCCTAACCGCCGGGCCGTATGTCACCGTCCGCAAATACAGTCCGGACACCTGCGCCGCGCACCGATCCCGGCGCGACCTGCGCGGCTACGCTGAATTCACGTGTCTCGCGACGCACCGGCCACGAACGTCGACGGTCACCACGAAGAACGTGCCCGCGGCAAGTACTGGTGGGTGCGCTGGGCCGTTCTGGGCGTCGTCGCGATCGTGCTGGCGGTCGAGGTGGCGCTGGTGTGGGACCAGCTGGCGAAGGCCGCCAAGAGCCTGTTGTCGGCGAAGTGGTACTGGCTGCTGGCCTCGGCGCTGTCGGCCGTCGTCTTGATGCACAGCTTCGCCGAGGTCCAGCGGACCCTGCTGGCATCGGCCGGCGTGCATGTCAAGAAATTGCGGTCGGAAGCCGCGTACTACGCGGCCAACTCGCTGAGCACGACGCTGCCCGGTGGTCCGGTGCTGGCGGCGACGTTTCTGCTTAGGCAGCAACGGATTTGGGGTGCTTCGACGTTGGTGGCGTCGTGGCAGCTGGTGATGTCGGGTGTGCTGCAAGCGGTCGGGCTGGCCCTGCTTGGTCTGGGCGGCGCGTTCTTTCTCGGCGCGAAGAACAACCCGTTCTCGTTGCTGTTTACCCTGGGCGGCTTCGTCGCGTTGTTGCTGCTGGCCCAGGCGGTGGCGTCGCGGCCGGAGCTGATCGACGGGATCGGGTGCCGGGTGTTGTCGTGGGTCAACTCGGTTCGCGGTCGACCGGCCGACACCGGCCTGGCGAAGTGGCGCGCAGATGCTCTCCCAGCTGGAATCGGTCAGCCTGAGCCGCCGCGACTTGGCGGCGGCCTTCAGCTGGTCACTGGTCAACCGGTTCGCCGACGTCGCCTGCCTCGGCTTCGCCGCGTACGCGGCCGGCTATCACGCATCGGTCGGCGGGTTGACGGTCGCCTGTGCGGCCGCCCGCGCGGTCGGCACGATACCGCTGATGCCCGGCGGCCTGTTGGTCGTGGAGGCGGTGCTGGTGCCCGGTTTGGCCTCCAGCGGGATGCCGTTGTCCGGCGCCATTTCGACGATGTTGATCTACCGGTTGATCAGCTGGTTGTTGCTGGCCGCCGTCGGCTGGGTGGTGTTCTTCTTCATGTTCCGCACCGAGAACGAGATCGATCCCGACGCCGATATCGACGCAGGCACCGGCACTGCGTCGGCAGCCGAACCCCCTGCGGTGCAGCTGCCCGGGGATGCGCTCCAAGGCCCGGCGCCGCCGCCGGATCCGGCCGCCGAGACACTGCGCAGAACTAGGCGAACGACTACCTGACGGCGCTCAGCCCCGGCATCACCGCCGGCCCGGCGGGTGCGGCCGGCGCCGCAGCCGGAACGCCGCCTGGAGGCAGCGCGCCCTGGGCGCCGTAGATGGCCTGCGCCGCGGCATTCGGCAGGCCGCCGGGCCGGCGCCGTTGATGGCCTGCGCCGCGGCATTCGGCAGGCCGCCGGGCAGCCCGCCCGGAAGGCCGCCCTGCGCGCTCTGCATGAAACCGAGCACCTGGGGAAGGCTGATCGGCAGCTTGCACCTGCTCGACAGCCCCGCCAGCGGCAGCGCGATCGTCTGCATGTCGCTGGCCGCCTTGGGGTTGGCGTCGAAATAGCCTTCATCGAGTTGACCGACTGCGGTCCCGGCCGGCTCTTGCAAGACACTCGTCATCGCCTGGTTGGTCTCCGGATGCCCGTCCAGGTAGTCGCCGGCCGACCTGGCGACGTTGCCGATCGTCCTCGCCATCTCACTGGCAGCACAGGGATCAGACGCGCCGACCGCCGACGGCGCAGACAGCAGCACCACCGCGGTGGCGCCACCCAGCGCGGTGGCGGTCAGTACGCCGAACAGCCGTCGGCGCAATGTCGCAGTACTCCCAGTCAGGGAAGTCATAGCTAGCTCCTTATGGCTTGCCGATAGGGGCTTGCGAATCTGGGTCGGCCTCGCAAACGATTGCGATCAGCGGCCGGATATAACAAACCGCTAACGCCCACCGGCCATCCTGCCATCCGTTCCGGCGGGCCCGCCAATTCACCGCACAAGAAACTCGTCACACCGACATCGTTGCCGAGTTGTTGCAGCTCAGCGTGCCCGGTCACATAGCTTGCTGGGGTAGGCTGACCTGCACGCGACGTTAGCGGCGAATCGCCAGCGCGGCGAAGCCGGGCGAAGCGATATCGCCGCTAAACCTGATGCGGGGAGACCGAAATCCAGCACTTCATGATGCGCCTAAGCAGCAACCTGCGCAGATTTCGCTGGCTGGTCTTCACAGGTTGGTTGCTCGCGCTGATACCCGCGATCTACCTGACGGTGACCCAGTCGGGTCACCTTACCGGTGGTGGTTTCGAGGTGGCCGGATCCCAGTCGCTGCGCGTCCACGACCAACTCGAGGCGCATTACCCCGACCAGGGCACGTCGCCGTTGGCGCTAGTGGCGGCGCCGCGCGCGGACGCCAGCTACGAAGACATGAACGCCGCTGCAGCGTTTCTGCAGCAAGTCGCCGGCCAGGTCTCCGATGTGGCGGTGGTGAAGAATCCGGCCCAGCCGGCACCGGCGCCCGACCGGCCGTACGTGGTGTCGTTGCGACTGGACTCCGTCCAACAACAGCAGCGCCAGCGACGCCGCCAAGAAGCTGCGGGCAAAGGTCGGCGTCCAGGGCGAGCGGCCCGGGCAAATGGCAAACGGCCGGGTCCGGCTCTACGTCATCGGCCAGGGCGCGCTGAGCACGGCGGCGGCGGCCAACACCAAACACGACATCGCCGCGGCGGAACGCTGGAACCTTCCGATCATCCTGATTGTCTTGCTGGCGGTGTTCGGTTCGCTTGCGGCCGCCGCGATCCCGCTGGCGTTGGGCATCTGCACGGTCGCCATCACCATGGGACTGGTCTATCTGCTGTCGGCCTACACCACGATGTCGGTCTTCGTCACCTCGACGGTGTCGATGTTCGGTATCGCCCTGGCGGTCGACTATTCGCTGTTCATTTTGATGCGCTTCCGCGAGGAACTGCGTGCCGGACGCCAGCCGCAGGAGGCGGTCGACGCGGCGATGGCGACGTCCGGCCTGGCCGTGGTGCTGTCCGGGATGACCGTGGTGGCCTCGCTCACCGGGATCTACTTGATCGACACCCCCGCGCTGGCGTCCATGGCCACCGGCGCGATTCTCGCGGTCGCGGTCGCGATGCTGACCTCGACGACCATGACACCGGCGGTGCTGGCGACGTTCGGCCGGGCAGCCGCCAAGAGATCCGCGGTGCTGCACTGGTCGCGCCGACCCGAAACGACGCAGTCGCGGTTCTGGAGTCGTTGGATCGGCGGGGTAATGCGCCGGCCGTGGATTTCGGCGTTGGCGGCATCGGCGGTCCTCATCACCATGGCGGTGCCCGCGCTGTCGATGGTGCTGGGCAACAGCCTGCTCCGGCAATTCGACTCGTCGCATGAGATTCGCGCCGGGGTGTCGGCGGCGGCCGAGGCGCTGGGGCCCGGCGCGCTGGGCCCGGTGCAGGTGCTGGTGACCTTCCCCGACGGCGACGCGTCCTCGCCCGCGCACGCTGCAGACCCTGACGGCGGTCAGTCAAAAGATGGCGCAGGCGCCCGACATCGTATCGGTGGCCAAGCCGGTGTTCGCCGACAACAACACCAGCGCCATGTTGTCCGGTGTGCTGTCGGTGGATCCCGAGGACCTGGGCGCGCGCAGCAGCATCGCGTGGATGCGGGCCCACCTACCCGCGGCGGGGGACGGCTCGGCGCAGGTGGACGTCGGCGGACCGACCGCGCTGATCAAAGACTTCGACGACCAGGTGTCCAGGACCCAGCCGCTGGTGTTGGTTTTCGTCGCTCTGATCGCCTTCGTCATGCTGCTGATCTCGATTCAGTCGGTGTTCTTGGCGTTCAAGGGCGTGCTGATGACGGTGTTGTCGGTGGCCGCGGCATACGGCAGTTTGGTGATGGTCTTCCAGTGGGGCTGGCTGGAGAAGCTCGGTTTCGCGCCGATCACCTCCATCGACAGCACCGTTCCGCCACTGGTGCTGGCGATGACGTTCGGCTTGTCGATGGACTACGAGATCTTCTTGCTGACCCGAATCCGGGAACGGTTCCTGCAAACCGGTCACACCCGCGACGCCGTGGCCTACGGCGTGAGTACCAGCGCGCGCACCATCACCAGCGCCGCGCTGATCATGATCGCGGTGTTCATCGGTTTCGCGTTCGCCGGTATGCCGTTGGTGGCCGAAATCGGGGTGGCTTGCGCCGTCGCGATCGCGGTGGACGCCACCGTGGTGCGGCTGGTGATGGTGCCCGCCCTGATGGCGATGTTTGCCCATTGGAACTGGTGGCTGCCCGGTTGGCTGGAGCGCATCCTGCCATCGGTTGACTTCGAAAAGCCGCTACCCACAGTCGATCTCGGCGATATCCTGATGATCCCCGATGACATTTCGGCGCCGGCCGTGCCCAGCGCAGACCTGCGGATCGTGCTGAAGTCCGCAGCCAGGCTCAAGCACCTGGTCCCGGACGCGATTACCGTGGCCGACCCGCTGGCCTTCACCGGATGTGGGCGCAACGGCGCACTGCGGGAACACGTCAAGGGCGGCGATGACGCCACCGCGCACCGGTTGGCCGTTGCCGGGACGGCGGCCGGCACCAACGGTCATACGACGACCAAAAAGTTCGCCGGCGGCTTGCCGCACCGCAACGGCGCCGGCCGGGCCGCACCGCGCGCGGTCCGGCCCGTGCATCCGGTCACGCTGTGGCGCGGCCGGCTCTCGGTCGCTCTCGACGCGCTGGAAACCGAGGCCGAGACCGACCACCCGACGTTCGAGCGACGCAGCCCGGTGGAAACCACCCACGTCCAGTTGCCCACCGGTGACCGGCTGCAGATCCCGACCGGCGCGGAGACGCTGCGGCTCAAGGGCTACCTGATCATGTCCCGCAACAGCAGCCGGGACTACGCCGAATTTGCCGAGCTGGTCGACACGATGGAAGCCGAGACCGCCGCATTCGTACTGGCCGGGATGGATAGGTATTACTCTGGTCAATCACCCAGGCGGCAATGGATCGCTACCCAGTTGGTCCGGCGGCTCGCGGACCCACATCCGTCGGATCTCGACGACGATAGTTGGCCCGGTCCGGATGGAAAGGCAGACTGGGAGGAGGTCAGGCAGCGCTGCCTGTCGGTGGCAGTGGCGATGTTGGAGGAGGCGAGGTGACGTTGGCAGCCGACCGACGCCACGGACCGGCGCCGCATCGACCCCCCGTCCGCCCTCGCAATGCCGAGCGGCCCGTGGAGTTCTGGCCTACCTCGGCCATCCGCTCGGCGCTGGAAGGTGGCGACATCGCCACCTGGAAGCAGATCGCGGTCGCGATCAAACGCGACCCGTACGGGCGCACCGCACGCCAAGTCGAAGAAGTACTGGAGACCTCGCGGCCATACGGCATCTCCAAGGCGCTGGCGGAGGTGCTGGACCGCGCCCGCGCGCACCTCGAGGCCAACGAGCGCACCGAAGTGGCACGCCACGTGCGGTTGCTGATCGAACGGTCGGGGCTGAAGATGCCCGAATTCGCGTCCCGGATCGGGGTGCCCGTCGACGAGCTGGGCGCCTACCTGGCCGCCACGACCAGCCCGACGGCGTCGTTGATGATCCGGATGCGCCGGCTGTCTGACCGGTTCGCGAAGGCCCGAAATCCGCAGCCGCCTCCAGCAGCCTGCTCCGCGCGCGCCCCACCGGCCGCCCCGCAGCCACTGATGCTCGGCCAGCCCGACGATGTGACGCTGCAACGGATCCTGGCCGAGACCCGCACCATCGCAGTGGTCGGCGCCTCGGACAAACCGACGCGGCCGAGCCACGAGATCTACTCGTATCTGCTCTCGACGGGTGACTACCAGGTTTATGCCGGTCAACCCGACCATCACCGAGATCGACGGCGCCCCAACCTATCCGCGGTTGGCCGACTTGCCAGTGGTGCCCGACATGGTCGACGTGTTCCGGCGGTACGAGGAGCTGCCATCGGTATTGGCCGACACCCTGGCCCTTCGAGCAACGGCCGAAAACCCTATGGCTGCAGGAAGGGTTGTGGCATGAACAAGTGGGCCACGACGCCGAGGCCGCCGGTATGCACGTGGTGATGGACCGTTGCCTGATGGTCGAGCACGCCCGGTTGCGCTGACTGTCGTTAGCGGGCGTTGATCGGCGACACGTCCAGCACCAGCCAATGGTCGCTCTGCTTGGTCAGTGTGATCCGTAGCGCCAGCACCGCGTTGTTGGGCGGCTGACCCGGCACGTTCTGAGTAGCGCGCAGGACCACCGCCACGACGGCCGCAGACGGCCCGATCGCCTCGACGCCGGCTTCCAGCGTCGAAGCCGAAGCGGTGACGTTCCGGTGCGCCAAATCCGCTGTGGCCTTGGCGAAATTGTCCTTGAATGCGGTCGCCTGTTCCGGCACCATCATGGCCGCGGCCCGGTCGATGGAGGCCGTCGGTTCTTGCGGCGAGAAGGTGGCCGTCGCCTCTGCCATCCCGGTCGCTATCCGCACCACCTCCGCCGAGTCGGACTTCAAGCGGCGGTCCGGCAACGTCCAGTGGGTGTAGCCGGTCAGCACTGCTGACACCACCGCCACCGTGCACAGCGCCACTACCGCTAACCGGAGACCGGGCGCGTCGTCGTCGGTGCCGACGGTCACCGAATCCCGGCGCAGCAGCCAGACATTCACCGCCACCGCTTCGACGATCAGCAGCACCAACACCGAACATGCCGCCACCCACCACCGCGGCCAGACCAGAACGACCCCGATCGCCAGCAGCGCGCAGATCGCGGCCAGCGGCGCGGCGATGTCGAACGCGAAGACTCTCCAGGCGTTCCTCATCGAATCGACTCGAGCCGCGAAATCATCAGCTTGCCGTCCACGTCGGAGACCCATAACCGCAGGTTCCAGTGCACCGTCTGCGGCTTGCCGCCGGCGTTCTCGCTGACCGACGTGGCGACCACCATGACCGTTTCTGTCCGACGGGCGATCGAGGCCGGCAGTTGCTCCGCGGGCCGGCGGGTCGCCGGGTTGGGCGTCGAGGTCGTGGTGCACCGCTTCGACCGCGACCGCCTCGACCTGACCGTGGCTGGTCGATTGCAGCCGCTGGACCACTTGCTGGTAGGGCTGCATGGCGGAGTCGAAATCGGCGTTGAGTTCCCCGACGGTCCCGTCGTGCAGTCGCTGCAGGCTGGCCGCGATGTTGCCGGTGTTCATGTTGATCAGCACGCCCGTCCAGTCGACGGCGGCTTGCATGACTCGGCTTCGGTAACCGCGTTCGTCAACGTCGCTGCGGTGCGTCACCCAGATGACCGCAGCCAGCGCGATCGCTGCCACGGTGAGCGCTCCCAACGCCGCCGACGCGACGCCGTAACCGGAGATGGCCGGGCCGTCCACATCGTCGGGCGTCGCCTCGTCGTCGCCGTCGTCGGCCGCTGGCTTGGTCTGCTCGGCGTCGGGCATGGCCGTGAGGCTACCTGGCGCCAAGAGAGACCGGCGCCAAACGACAAGATGGTAAGGATGGTGGCGTGACGGTAGAAGCTATCCGCTCGGGCATCGACCTGAGCAATGTCGACGCTGGTGCCCGCCCCCAAGACGACCTGTTCGGCCATGTCAACGGCCGCTGGCTGGCCGACTATGCGATCCCGGCCGACCGCGCCACCGACGGCGCCTTCCGCTCGTTGTTCGACCGGGCCGAGGTCCAGGTGCGCGACCTGATCACCGAAGTCAGCGAGAATCGTATCGACGCCCGGCACCGACGAGCAACGCATCGGAGACCTGTACGCCAGCTTCCTCGACGAGGAGACGGTCGAACGGCGGGGCGTGCAGCCACTGCTCGACGAGTTGGCGGCGATCGACGGCGCCGCCGACCCGGACGCGCTCGCGACCGTTGTCGGCGGCCTGCAACGCACCGGCGTGGGCGGTGGGGTCGGTGTGTACGTCGACACCGACTCCAAGAACTCCAGCCGCTACCTGGTGCACGTCAGCCAGTCGGGGCTCGGACTGCCCGACGAGTCCTACTATCGCGACGAGCAGCACGCCGAGCTGCTAGCCGCCTACCCGGATCACATCGCCCGGATGTTCGCGCTCGTCTACGGCGGCACGCCCGACGATCATCGCCAGACCGCGGCACGGATCGTGGCGTTGGAGACCAAACTGGCTGCCGCACATTGGGATGTGGTCAAACGGCGCGACGCCGACCTCACCTACAACTTGCGCACCTTCGCCGATCTGCAGGCCGAGGCAGCGGCTTCGACTGGCCGGCCTGGGTGGGCGCGTTGGGCAGCACGCCCGATGCGGTCGCCGAACTTGTTGTGCGCCAACCGGATTACGTGACCACTTTCGCCGAGCTCTGGCGCAGCGAGGATTTCGACGACTGGAAGAGCTGGGCGCGCTGGCGCCTTATCCACGCCCGCGCCGGATTGCTCACCGATGCGCTGGTCGCCGAGGACTTCGCGTTCTATGGCCGCAAGCTCACCGGCACCGAGCAGATCCGCGAGCGCTGGAAGCGCGGGGTCGGGCTGGTGGAGGGCATGCTGGGTGACGCCGTCGGAAAGCTTTACGTCCAACGGCATTTCCCGCCCGACGCCAAGGCACGCATCGACGCGCTGGTCGACAACCTGCACGAGGCGTACCGGGTCAGCATCAGCAACCTGGACTGGATGACGCCGCAGACCCGGCAACGCGCGCTGGCCAAGCTGGACAAGTTCACCGCCAAAGTCGCCTACCCGAAGAAGTGGCGGGACTACTCGAAGCTGGTGATCGACCGTGGCGACCTCTACGGCAACTACCGGCGCGGCTACGAGGTCAACTCCGACCGGGAGATGGCCAAGCTGGGCGGGCCCGTCGACCGCGACGAGTGGTTCATGACCCCGCAGACCGTCAACGCCTACTACAACCCGGGGATGAACGAAATCGTCTTTCCCGCAGGCATTTTGCAGCCACCGTTCTTCGACCCCGACGTCGACGACGCCGCGAACTACGGCGGTATCGGCGCGGTCATCGGCCACGAGATCGGGCACGGCTTCGACGACCAGGGCGCCAAATACGACGGCGACGGCAATCTGGTCGACTGGTGGACCGACGACGACCGCACCGAATTCGGCGCCCGCACCAAAGCGCTGATCGAGCAGTACGACGTCTACACGCCGCGCGGGCTGGACAACGGCCAGCACGTCAACGGCGCGTTTACCGTCGGCGAGAACATCGGCGATCTGGGCGGTCTTTCCATCGCGCTGCTCGCCTACCAGCTGTCGCTGAACGGCGAGAGCGCTCCGGTCATCGACGGCCTCACCGGCGTGCAGCGGGTGTTCTTCGGCTGGGCTCAGGTGTGGCGCACCAAGTCGCGGGACGCCGAGGCGATCCGGCGGCTGGCCATCGACCCGCACTCGCCGCCGGAGTTCCGCTGCAACGGCGTCATCCGCAACATCGACGCCTTCTACGACGCGTTCGACGTCGCCGACAAGGACGAGCTATACCTGGACCCGCAACGCCGGGTCAGGATCTGGAATTAACTGTCGCGAGGCGTTAGATCAGGGTAGAAGCCGCCACCCTCGCCACGTTTTCCATTCCGGTAACTTCGTAGCCGGACCGGCGGGGACCGCGTAGCTCAGTCCGAGCAGCATACCGGCGGGATAGAGTCCACCGATCAAAAGGGATAGGCCAATCCTCCAGGGCGGCAGTAACTGGTCCCTGCAGTCAACGCCGCAGCGAACACGGTGCCCAGAATGGCGAAGAAGGCAACGTGATAGGACGTAGCGCTAAGCCTTAGCGGCGAGTACTTGATCCGGATCGCATCCTCCAGCTTTTCAGTGGAACGGTGTCTGTCGAATCTTCACATCGGCTTCGTCGAAGCTCGGAGCCTTCGTTCGTGCTCCAAGGGTTGAACCGAAGAAACGGACGATAGTACCATAAGTCAATCGAGCAATTGCGTACACCACAAGCACAATGCCTATGTGCCAGATTGTCGCGCCCGAAGATTTCTCGTTGACGGCTTGATTCGTCAAATAATCCGCAAGCAGCGTACCTAATGCTATGACGATAGCGACGCGAATCTCTCGCCGCGCGCGCGGCGATGTGTTTATCGTTCTCTTGCCTCTGGCGGAGTATGCGCTTCGTAGACGCCAGGGGCATATCCTCGTGCATGAAGCGATATCTTTCCCGTCTGGCAGCACGCGTACGCGAGACAATCAGGATACGCAGACCGGACCGCGACGTATAGGCCAAAAAGGAACACAAAGAACACGGGATACCACTTCGTATGAAGGAATTCGAAGGGCAGATATATGGTTTCGCCGTCCAGCAGCGCTGCCGGTGTTGCCCTTGAGGTAGACAACATTGGCGGCGATTAGCCAGCATGTCGTCGCCGTGGTGGCGCCGAGTGAGAGGCACGCACTCAAACTGATGAAGAACCTGCGATCCGCGCTCCACTTCTTTCTCATCGGTTGGTTGTTCTCAATTTGCTTTACCGGCAGGTTGTCGCTATAACTTACGAGCGCCCATCCTAAGCCACAAAGAAGACACGGCCGCGCCGACTAATAGCAGCGCGAAAGCGGGAAGCCATTGACTCCACACTGGGCCGCAAACGCTCGGGTCAGGGTGCGTCTGTAGGGTTCGTCCCGGACACCACGCTGAAGAAGCCCGGTTTCGTTCCCGGCGACACGATGAGGGTGTCGGGTTTCGTCGGAGGTTTCGTCCCGGACAGTACGGAGAAGAGATAGCTGGACAGCGCGAGGGCCGGCACCCCGACGCGAACAAGGCAAACGTGTCAGAATCGGAACGGTCATTCAATTGCACGAGCAGCGCCGCGGCAGCAGCGATCAGGAAGCCCGCTAACACGCCGGCGAGTGTCGAATCAGCCTGCGCTCGAGGACGCTCCAACCTGCGTTCCCGAGGCACGACTCCTGGTCCATTATCGGCCTCCTGACGGATGTTCCCAATGTTCGGGCGGCCAGCCGTGCTTCAAACAACAGCCCGGTCCGCTCAACGGACCGCCACCGCCATCACAGCGCGAGTGGCAGTAGTCGACTACTGGCGTGTGGCCGTCGCTGAGACCATCGACCTCGGCCATGATGCACCAAGTCTGCGGGGGCTCCCGCGCCGGCTCACGCGATCAGACGCAAAAGCTCCCGACACGCTCGCGCGTCGGGAGCTTTCGCGTCTGCTCGGCGTTAGAGCTGCCAGTCGTTCGAGCCGTCGTTCTTCGAGTAGGTCCCGACGGAGTTCTTCACGACGACGGGATCGCCGGCGCCGAAGTTGGTGAAGAACCACTCGCGTTGGACGGGCTGATGTTGATGCAGCCGTGGCTGACGTCGCGCTTGCCCTGGTCGGACACCGACCACGGCGCGCTGTGCACGTAGTCACCGCTGTTGTCGAACTGCACGGCGTCCTGAACGTCCACCTTGTAGCCGTACGTCGAGTTGACCGGCACCCCGTACGTCGACGAGTCCATGACCACCTTGGCCTTCTTGTCGAGCACGTAGTAGGTGCCGTTGGGCGTCTGGTGGCCGCCCGCAGCCATACCCATCGACATCGGGAAGGTCTGCTCCACCGTTCCGTTGCGGGTGACGGTCAGCGTGTGGGTGGCGTCGTCGGCGGTGGCGATCAGCGAATCGCCGGTGACGAAGTTGCTCTGGGTGCCCGCGGCGTCGACGTGCACCGCGGTGTGCGCCGGCCAGAAGCTCAGCGGGCGCCAGCGCACCTGGCTGGACGTCAGCCAGTAGAACTTGCCGGACACCGGCGGGGTCGATGACACATGGATCGCTTGTTCGGCCATCGCCGTGTCAGCGATCGGGCGCTGCGAAGTTGATGATGATCGGCTCGCCGACACCGACCGTCGAGCCGTTGACCGGGTTGAAGGTGGGCGGCACGAACGGCGGCTGGCCGACGAACGGCTCCGGGTTCTGCCCGACAACCGGCCCGGCCGGAACGGCGGCCGGCGCCGCTCCAGGCACCGCTCCCGGCGCCACTGCCGGCGGCGCCAACGGGTCGCCCGGCGCCGGCGGGGGTGCCGGAATCGCCCGGCGGCGGTGCCGGCGGTGCCGCAAGCGGGTCAGCGGGCGGCGGTGGTGCCGGCGACGCGGGGACGTCCACGCCCGGCGCGGGCGGTGGCGCCGGCGCCGGCTCTGGGTCAGCGAGCGCCGAACCGCACGCCAACGTCAGTGCAGCGGTCATTCCCGCTGCGCTCAGCGCAGCGACGAAAGGAGTCACGGTCCTTCGCGACATATGTATTCCTCCAGTCACGTTCTCAACCCAGTATGCCCAGCGGTTACACCGTCTACTAATTCGGCAGTCTTGATTCAGCCGCCACGCTGGCCCGTTATAGGCCGCTGACCTGCGGTGTTGTCGATCGTTAGGACAGATTCTACCGGTGACCGTCAGCGGGGACGTCAAACAGCTGTCGCTCGGCGGTCATCCCGGCGCCTCCGGCGCCGATCAGGATCGCTGACGCGGCCAACATCGCCAGCACGCCGCGCTCGTAAAGCAGGCCGCCGGCGAAGGATCCGGCCATGATGCCGATCTGGAAGGCCGCCATATACAGCCCGGACGCCCCGTCCGGGTCGTCGGCTCCGGCGCGCATCGCCGCAGCCTGCAGCATCGGCGACACCGCGTTGGCGGTGGCACCCCACAACGCGATCGCGGCGATCCCGATCGCCCACGCCCGCGGCGGTGTGCGAACCGTGGAAAGCCAGCCCGATCAGCACCAGGAACGTCAGCCACAGGGCCGCCATGCAGCTGATCACCGCCGCTCTGGGCCGATGGTCCGACGGTCGGGCGATCAGCGGCATCGCCAACAGTCCCGCGACGCCATAAGCGGCTAGCAACCAGGCAAAAGCCGGTCCCCGCACACCGACGACGTCACGGATGATCACCGCGATATAGGTGTAGGAGATGTA
The DNA here is from genome assembly GCA_963791535.1 of uncultured Actinomycetota bacterium. Classification (GTDB taxonomy): domain Bacteria; phylum Actinomycetota; class Actinomycetes; order Mycobacteriales; family Mycobacteriaceae; genus Mycobacterium. The sequence continues at coordinate 41,262 of CAWBSW010000033.1, forward strand.
GTGGCCGGTGACCGCGACCATGGTGAGCAAGCTCACGATGACCAGCCGCCGATTGCGATAATGCCCGCCCCGACCCGACGTGGGCCAGCTGCTCCTGGGTCAACGTCAGCACCGGCAGTACGGCCCAGGCCGCCACCGTGACCACGGCGGCTACCGCGGCCACCGCGACGACGGCAACCCGCCAGCCCCACAGCAAGCTCATCGCCGCCGTGGCCGGGCTTCCGACCACCACCGCCAGGCTGATGCCGACGTAGATCATCGTTGTCGCACGTCCGGAGTGGCTGGCCGGGACCAGCCGAGTGGCGATCGGTGCGAGGACCGACAACATTAGGCCGTGCGTGATCGCCGAGAGCACCCGGCCACCAGCCAGCACGGCGAAGTTGGGCGCCACCGCCGAGATGAGCTGGGATGCGGTCAGGCACGCCAAGGACAGCAGCAGCGCACGGCGCCGCGGCCAATGCGCGGTCCAACGGACCAGCGGAATCGTGGTCACCGCCGCCACCAGCGCGTACCAGGCCAGCAACGTGCCGACCATGGGCACGCTGACGTGCAGGCCGCGCGCGATCGCGGGCAGCGCACCGACCGGCAGAATTTCGGCGGTCACATAGATGAAGGCCGCCGCGGCCAACACGGCCAACTGCATCGCGATCCGCGGTGTCCACGGCCCGCTCGAAGCGGCGCGGCCTTCCTGCGTTGGGGGGTTAGTCCGCCAGCGGCGCAATCGCGCTGCTCCGTCGGTACGGGCTGGCCCCACGGCCACTACTCAACCATGCAATGCGCTGATCGCGTTAGCGCTCAGGACCGGACGAGTCGCGCGATCGCGGCGGAGGCTTCGGCCAGCTTCTCGTCGGCCTCGCTTCCGCCCTCGGCGACTGCGCGGCTGACGCAGTGTCCCAGGTGCTCGTCGAGCAGGTTCAGCGCCACCGATCGCAGTGCGTTGTTGGCGGCGCTGATCTGGGTGAGGACGTCGATGCAGTATTTGTCGTCTTCGATCATCTTGGCGATGCCACGCACCTGCCCCTCGATGCGCCGCAGCCGTTTGGCGTAGTTGTCCTTCTGCGACGAGTATCCGCGTGCGGGTGTCATCTCATCTCCAGCATCTTGGTGTCGATCTCGGCGTAACCGCGCCGGTATTGAGACCATTCTCAATGCCAGCTTGAGCGATCTCGACGCCGACCCCGGCGAATCGGCTTCTCGCCAGCATATTCTATACCCCACCGGGGTATCTAAATTGATTTTGGGACACCGGGGCACCCCACGCATACTTAGACAATGCGCGATACCACCAATCCGTCGTCCGCCGTCGATATCAAACCCCGCAGCCGTGAGGTCACCGACGGCCTGGAGAAGGCGGCCGCACGTGGCATGTTGCGGGTGGTAGGCATGGACGACGACGACTTCGCGAAGCCCGAGATCGGGTGGCGTCGTCGCGGAACGAGATCACGCCCTGGAACCTGTCGTTGGACCGGGTGGCGAAGGCAGCTAGGGATGGGGTGTTGCCGCGGGCGGCTATCCGCTCGAAGTCGGCACGATCTCGGCGTCCGAGGCATCTCGAAGGGCCACGAGGGCATGCACTACTCGCTGCCGTCTGCGAGCTCATCGCCGACAGCGTGGAAACCG
>CAWBSW010000034.1:0-24650 GCA_963791535.1 uncultured Actinomycetota bacterium
AGCAGGTCGGCGTCGACCTCGTCGACGTAGAACCACAGGCCCGCGCACTCGGTAAACGACACTGCCACCGTCGTCTCGGCCATGCCGTACGCGGGCACGATCGCTTCCGGGCGTAACCCGAACGGCGCGCCGGCCTCGCACAGGTCCTCGACATAGCATCGGCCGGCTCGACTTGCTCGGCACCCGAGAGGGCCCACCGCAGCGTGGACAGGTCGAACTGGCCGGGCTCAGCCTGCCTGCGCAGGCGTTTGGCGAACATCGTGTAGGCGAAGTTGGGCGCCGCCGTCATGGTGCCTCGGTACTTGTCGATGAGCTTCGCCCACAGCAGGGTGTCGCGGAGGAAGTCCATCGGCGTGATCTTGACCAACTCGACGCCGAAATACATTGGGACGGTTAAGTAGCCGGTCATGCCCATGTCGTGGAAGCACGGCAACCAGCTCACGATCACGTCGGATTCCCGGTCCACGTTTGCGCCGACGAACATCGCCTCGGCATTCGATACCACGTTTCGGTGACTGATCCGGACGGCCTTGGGGAATCCCGTTGAGCCGGACGTCAATTGCAGTAGCGCTACGTCGTCGTCGTCGGTCTCGACCGGGTCTATCGCACGACCGTCGAGCAACTGCTCGATCGTCAGCACTTGCATTCCCAGCTGGACCAGCAGCGGTGCCGCGGCCATGAATGGATCGGACACCACCACCGCCTTGGCGTCGATCATGTTGATGACGGCCGTGGTCTCTTCGGCCCACCGTTGCAGGTCGGTGCGCGGGGTGGGCTGGTGCAGCATCGTAAGGCTGGCGCCCCGCATCCAGATGCCCTGCGCGGTCGGGGCGATCTCGACGGGCTCCCCGGCCAGCGCTGCAACAGCATCGCCGTGGCCCACACCGGCGGCCGCCAGACCGCCCGCAACCCGGCGGGCCCGCTCATGCACCTGACCCCAGGTGTGCCGGACCGGCGCGTTTGGCTCGCCGGTGATCATGCCCTTGAGACTGCTTTGGGCGCTTTCGTACATGGTCTCGGTGAATCGGCTCACCGCAATCCCCCTGGCTCCGGCGCGACGGCACGGCGTGTGTTAGTCGAATCGGTGTTGTATCGGTTTCGACGGAGCCGCTGAGGCACGACCGCGGACGAGCGTGACCCCCTCTCGTACGCCCCAGGTGGTGTCAGACGTGCCGACTATACCGACTCGGCCACCGCCGAGCCGTGCGGCACGCCAAGAACCGCTGCACCTGCAGCCAATGGGGGGACCTCCGGCGCCGAAAGCAAACCCGAACCGTCGGCTTGCGTCGGGGCTAGAGCCCCTTCCGGCGGGGAAATCAGGTCGCCGCCGTGACGTTTCCGGGAGGCTGGATTGTCAACCGTGAATGAGGCTACCTTGCCGGCTGCCGGCTCTTCAGCAATTCGGCAGCGTTGTTGCGTTGTCGTTGGGCGGCCCGCAGGATCGAACCCGCGGTGAAAAATGCGGGTTTGTCGCGGTCGGCGTCGTCGATGGGCAGATTGGCTGCGCACCGCATCACCATCAAAGCGAGCCCGCTGTAGGTCGCGTACGGGATGATCAGCAGGTTGGCACAAGCATCGGTGCCGCTGACCGTCATAACGTGCTGGTGCTTATGTTCCCATCCCGGCCAGTTGAAGTCGGGTGGTCGTTGCAGCGGCGGCCAGTTGACGCTGATGGCGGTGACGTCGCCGAGCAGGGGGGTCAGGGTCGCAATAAGGCCGGGCAATTCGACGGTCATGCGATCTACGCGTGGCCACCATGCGCCATCGATATCACGGCCGAGCTTGCCGGCCACCGACAGCCGTACCGGATTGGCTCGGCGTAGAGCCCCGAGCGGATATGTCATCGGAGATCGCGCAGCGGGGCCATGGTGCGGGCGGCACATTCCACAGGCGGATCCTTCATTCGGCATCGACCCCTCGCGGATGGAGGCGCCGGAGGAATCGCATTGCCGGTGGCGCGGGCGCTGACAACGAAACTGCTCACCCTTCAGATTACGCCACCAGCGGCTTCTCAGCCGCGGCCAGCCCGGCCGTAGTCAGGCTCGGACAGTTGGTGATTCGTTGCTCTCAACCGCCGCAATGACTTTCGCGATCAGCCATTGCACGGCGCTCACCGCGTCGGCGTCGTCGAGGTTCCACGCGCCGATCAGCCGCTCATAGGTCGGCGGGCTCCATAGCACGTCGAGAAGGCCGCCCAGCGCCCTGCGCTGCGCGTCCGCCAGCTCTGGTGCACGCGCGGCCACCGCGCGGTTCAAGGCGTCGTGCCGGCGGGCGTCGGCGCCGGCGAAGGCCGGGCCGCGCGGTGTGCCGATGGTGTCCTTGATCGCGAACCGTCGCAGCGAGGCGAAGACCCGAGCCGTCACGTCGGCAAGGTTGTCCAGCTCGACGTCCTCGTAACTGATGCCGCGCCTCGTCCTCAAGCCGGGCCATGATCGCGTCGTGCAGGTGCCGCTCGGAGGGGAAGTTGCGGTAGACGGTGCGCTCGCTGACCCCGGCCCGTTCGGCGACGGCGCGAAAGGTCAGCTCGTCCCAGTCCCAGGTGGTGCAGCCGCGCACCAGGCGAGCGCCGGCGTCGATGATGCGCTCGCGGGTCGCGGCGGCCCGTTCGCGGCGCGCCGGGCTGTGATAGCGGCGCCGGCGGCGGTATCCGACGTTGACAACTCGCCCATAATCGCGTCAGTATACTGACACGGATTCTCCGGAAGGGGATCATGTGGCCGAATTCGACGACGTCGTCGGCGGCGCTGTCGCGCAGACCGGCCTACAGGATTTCGGTGACGACTCCTTTCGGGAAGGGCTTGAGGTGCTGCTCGCCTCGCTGCGCGACGAGGCCCGCCTCAACGCCCGCGGCGAGGCGCTACCTCTATCCGCGCATCGTGACCGCGCTGTCGCAGCGGCTGCAGGTCGAGGATTGGTATCGCCGCCACCCGGAGATCGACGACGGCGCCATCCTGCCGCCGTTGATCGGGTTGGGGTTGCCCCGCACCGGTTCGACAGCATTGTCGCTGCTGCTGTCGCAGGATCCCGGACATCCGCTACCTACGTCGGTGGGAGTCGTCGCAGCCGTGTCCGCCGCCGTCGACGGTGGTCAGGGACCCGATCCGCGCATCCCGGAAGACGACGGCGACAAAGTCGGCTCGCGGGCGCACGTTCCGACCGGCACCCATGCTCCGATGGAGTGCCTGGAATTGATGGCGCTGGACTTCAAATCGCATATCTTCCAGGCCTTTGCGCAGATCCCGTCGTACTCGGCCTGGCTGGTGGAAAAGGCCGACCTCGAAACGACTTACGCCTACCAGCGGCGGGTGATGAAGCTGCTGCAGTGGGGTGAGCCGACGCGGCCGTGGCGGCTGAAGTCGCCGTCGCATGTGTTGTGGCTCGACGATCTCGACCGCGCCTTCCCGGACGCTCGTTTCGTGATGACTCACCGCGATCCGACCGACGTCATCTTGTCGGTGGCCGACCTCTACGCCGACATCATCGGCGGCTTCACCGATCACATCGATCGCGAATACATCGGCCAACTCAACGTCGAGCACTGGTCGCTGGGCATGCAACGGGCGCTGCATTTCCGCGACGGCGGAGCCGATCATCGCTTCTACGACATCGACTTTCGGGCGATGCAGACCGACCCGATCAACGAGGTCCGCGGGCTCTACGGATGGCTGGGCGAGCCGGTCAGCGACGAATTCGAATCGCGGATGCGCAACTGGTGGGCCGAGGCCGCGGCGGAACGGGAACCGAGCACGCACGCCGACCCGGTGGCCTTCGGCATCGACCTCGACAAGGTGCGGCCGTTGTTCGCCGACTACGCGGCAAGGAGTTTGCATGGCAGTTGATCTGACCGGCGGTATCGACCCGGTCGCGAGAGCAGGTGCTTCGCACACCGGCCCGACGACCCGGAGATGCGGGACTCGGTGAGTTTCTGGGTCATCGACGACCGCGGCCAAGTTGGCCTGCCCCGCATCGGGATTGAGGCCGTCGCCGCCAACTGGGATGCGCACGACGTCCAAGTCAACGTGGCCTTCCCCGACGGGCGGGTGTTCCGGTTACGCGAAAACGGCCAAAGCTGGCCCGCTGAAGGGCTCGACGGCCGTCCGACGGTGCTCGGCGCCGGCGGGCTGGGGTTTCGGTGCGTCGAGCCGTTCGACACCTGGACGATGACCTACGACGGCAAGGCGGTGCAGACCTCGTCGAGAGATCTGATCGACGCCAAGTTGGACGGGCCGCTGGTCGACGTCAGCTTCCACGTCGAGGCCAAGATGGCGGTTCCGCCGTGGGTGCAGGGCACGCTGTCCGCCGAGGCGGGATCGCGGCTGAAGACCTCGATCGAGGGCAACCTGATGGGCGGCCCGCGCTACGAACAGCTGTTCCACGCGACGGGAGCGGTGAAGGTCGGCGACGACGAACGCGGCTTCGTCGGCAGCGGTCTGCGCATCCGCCGGCAAGGGGTCCGCAAGCTCGCCGGATTCTGGGGCCACAGTTGGCAATCGGCGCTGTTTCCCAGCGGACGCGCTTTTGGCTACATCGCTTACCCACCGCGCCCCGACGGCGAGCCAACCTTCAACGAGGGCTACATCTTCGACGGGGACGGCAGCCTGATTCCCGCCCGCGTCGTCGAAGCGCCGTGGCTAACCCGGCTGCAAACCGTCGGCGAGGACGTCTCGCTGGTTCTGGAAACGCCAAGCGGCACAGTACATATCGACGGCGAGACGATCCTGTCCACGCACGACATCTATCACGACGACAAGATGTTCTCCAGCCAGGCGCTCAAGCAGGAGATGCCGAGTTTTCCGGCGCTGCAGCAGGCCGGCGTGCGCTACCGCTGGGACGGCGAAGAAGCTTTTGGCATGCTGGAACGCTCCGATCCGCTGGAAAAAATCACCCAGCACCGCCGCGGATAGCGCCACGAGACCCCTGACCAGCGGCGATACTTCGCGCCAGTAACGTCGGGGCGGATGCTTGTGCCCCGACCTCTTGGAGATTCGCGAGAATTGGTGGAAGAGCTGCGCGGAAGTGGTGTGATCCGACGATGACTATCGCGGCTGAAACGTTCACCACCAGCGGTGTCGGTGGCACGCGCATCGTGGCCGACCGGCTGGGCGATCCAGAGGCGCCGGCCGTGGTGTTCCTGCACGGCGGCGGGCAGACCCGCCGTTCGTGGGGCAAGGCGGCCGCGGCGGTGGCCGAGCGTGGCTGGCAGGCGGTCACGGTCGACCTACGCGGCCATGGCGAGTCGGACTGGTCCGAAGACGGCGATTATCGTCTGACCAGTTTCGCCGGCGACGTCCAAGAAGTGCTCCGCCAGCTGCCGCCACAACCGGTGCTGGTGGGTGCATCGCTGGGTGGCTTCACGACAATGCTTCTGGCGGGTGAGATTTCGCCCGGGATTGCCCGCGCGGGCGTCCTGGTGGACATCGTGCCCAACATGGATCCGTCCGGAGCGAACCGGATACACAACTTCATGGCCGACCGCATGAAGTCGGGATTCGCGTCGCTCGACGAGGTCGCGGATGCGATCGCCGAGTACAACCCGCATCGGCCCCGGCCAACCGATCTCGACGGCCTGCGGACAAACCTGCGCCGCCGCGGCGATCGCTGGTACTGGCATTGGGATCCGAAGTTCATCAGCAACACCGCCTCGCTTCCGCCCTACGAGGTGGCCGACGTCGATCGGCTGAATGCGGCGGTGCAGACGATCCTCGCCGGCGGCGTGCCCATGCTGTTGGTGCGGGGCCAAATGAGCGACCTGGTCAGCCAGGAGAGCGCCGACGAATTTCTCGCACGCTTCTCTGAAGTCGAGTTCGTCGACGTACGCGGCGCGGGACACATGGTCGCCGGCGATCGCAATGACGTCTTCGCCGATGCGGTGTTGGATTTCCTCACTCGGCAGGGGCGGTTCTGAGCGCCTTCAACGTAGAAGCCACGACGTCCTCGGCGCCGAGGTCGATGGCGGCGCTGACAACCGCCCGGTCGATTTGACGCATTGCATGCACGATGGCAAGTAGTCGTTGCCTGGCAGGGTGGTCGGCGTGGTGCTCCCTGCCGAGAGTCTCTGCGGCGTCAAGGAAGTCGGTCGCGGGCAGCACGGTCCCGGTTCGGCCGCCGTCGAGGGCGGCCGTCAACACGTCGATGCTGTGCTGAATGTGTGTTGCCGCCGACGTAATGGCATCCGTCAGTCGTGGGGACGGACTTTCGAATCGTTCGCTGTTACGGGCCAGGGTTCGGCCGTATCGGTCGCAGGCGGCGAGCATTCGCTGGCCGTGTCGAATGCTGTGCCGCCCGGAAATGCCGCCGACTCCGGCGACCAGCGGCTTGGCGGTGGTCCGGAACTGCTGTAGATCTCGGTCCAGTTGCCGCGCTTTGTCAGTCGGGCTCGCGGTCACCTCGTGACCGAACAGCGCCGCGACCGACGTCTCGATCACGTCAGCCAGGGTGGTCAGGAAGGTGCGGGCGTCGTTGCGCATGGACGTCCTGGCGTTGGTCGGCAACACCAGGATCGCGACCGTGACGCCGATGACCGCGCCGATCGCCGTCTCCTCGATCCGCAAAAGCAGTAGGCTGTAACTGAATTCACCGAGCAGCCCATACATCACCGCCAGCATCGTGGTGATCCAGAACGTCATCAAGCTGTAGGCGACCTTCATGAAATAGAGCGCGCAGAACACGCACACGAAGATCAACACCAGCGACGCGGTGTGGTTGCCGGAGATCACCGTGGCAACCAGCACCCCAGCCGGCACCCCGAGCGTGGTGCCGACCAAGCGCGCCCAGCCTTTGGTGAGCGTTTCATTCCAGGTGTTGGTGCCGGCGAAGATCACGAACGCGGCAATTACCGCCCAATACCAGCGGGACGGGGAGACTAACTCGCCGATGACGATCGCCAGCGATGCGGCGACCGCGACCTGGATCGCTTGCTTGGTCGTCGGCAGCAGGCCAGCGCGCGGTTCCTGCTCCTCGGATCCGCCGTCGTCGGACGACGCGGCGGCGGAGGTCTCCGTGACAGCCCGCTCGACCAGTGCGCGGACTTCGGCAGTCGCTTCCGCCGTGGCGATTATCGCCAGGGCGAGCCGGCGAACTGGCGGTTTGGCGGCCGGGCTACACGGGTGATCGAGCACCTCCTGAGCCAGCCGCGCGGCCCGTTCCAGTCCCTCCGGGTGCGGGACGCGGATTGCCCTGGAGAGTTGGGACAGCGCCGCGGCCAGGTCGGCGCGGGTCGACGCGGGTATCTGGGCGCCGGCGATCGCGGCTCGCGCGCCCGCAGTGGCGACCCGCTCAACGGTCAGTTCGGCGTCGAACAGCCAGAGGGCCAGGTCCTCGCCGCTGACGCCGGGCCACAGCGCCGCCGGGTTGACCTTCTCTTCGATCTGGCTCTGCACCATCAACGCGGTCTCGTTGAGCCGGGCGGTCCGGAGTCGTAACCGGCGCCGCTGCCGTTCGTCGATCCAGCCGGCCTCGACTGCCTCCGCGGTTTTGTGGATGACGCTCGACATCCGGGCCCGCAGCGATCGCACGGTGGCGCGCAGCACGCCTTCGGGTTTGTCCGGCAGCACGAAGGCCGTCATCACGAAGCTGCACACCGTGCCCACCAGCACCGCCCCGATCAGCCAGGGCAGCTCGCCGAGCTTGGCTCGCAGATACAGCGTGAAGAAGTAGGACATGAACGCGACCAGCCCCAGCGCCCGCCCGCGCGGGCCGAACCGGCGGGCGTAGACCGCGCCGTACACGATCACCACGAACACCGCGTCGGCGACCAGTTGGTGCGGCGCGAGCAGCGCTGCGGTGGTGATGGCGAGCGCGGCGGGCAGCGGCAGCAGCGCCATCGTGATCTTCTGTTGCTGCGGGTCCGGCTCGTTGACGGCTCGTCCGGCCACCATGCTGATCAGCACACCGAGCAGCGCGACGGTCAACGGCTGGTGGGTGGCCTTGGTCAGCAGAAACAGGATCAATAGCGCGAGGGCCAAGGAGACCGTCGTGCGGGCGGCCATCCGCAGCCGCAGCAATCCGGGGTCGGAGCCGATCGCCCAGTTCGCGGCGCGCAGATACAGCGTGCTCACCGAGGTGGCGGTCATGCCGGACACCCGCGAATGCCTCCCTTCTGTCCGCTGAACTCCTCTCTATCGTGACGTGGCGATGGCAAATCGGCCAAAATGGGGCCCAATGGAGAAGGGGCAGACGGAGCCGACGCGGGCGAAGCTGGCAGACGGGCGTGAGTTGCTGTTTTTTTCGTTGCCCGGCCACCACCCGGCGCTGGTCGCGGACCGCCGGCCGCTGCCGGCGCGGAACCCCAACCAGACGGAGTTGCGGTTCGACCGCACGACCGGGCAGTGGGTGATCATCGCGGCGTTGCGTCAAGACCGCACCTACAAGCCGCCGCCGGACCAGTGCCCGCTGTGCCCGGGCCCGACCGGGCTGACCAGCGAGGTGCCCGCAGCCGACTACGACGTCGTCGTCTTCGAAAACCGGTTCCCGAGCCTGTCCGGGGCGGGGGTGACGCCTTCGGTTGGTGACGGCTTCGTGTCTGCGCCCGGCAATGGCCGCTGCGAGGTGATCTGCTTCTCCAGCAACCACACTGGGTCGTTCGCGGATTTGGAAGCGGCGCACGCCCGGCTTGTCGTCGACGCGTGGCGGCACCGGACGTCCGACCTGATGGCGATGCCCGGCGTCGAGCAGGTGTTCTGCTTCGAGAATCGCGGCGAAGAGATCGGCGTGACGCTGAGCCATCCGCACGGCCAGATCTACGGCTATCCGTATCTGACGCCGCGGACCGCGGCCATGCTGCAGCAGGCGGGTGAGTATCGGGTGTCGCACGGCGGCAACCTATTTAGTGATCTGCTGGCGGGCGAGGTCCACGACGGCAGCCGCGTTGTGGCGCGCACCGATTTGTTCACGGCGTTCGTGCCGTTCGCCGCGCGCTGGCCGGTGGAGGTGCACATCTATCCGAACCGGTTCGTGCACAACCTGGTTGACCTCGCGGCCGCCGAGCTGGACGATTTCGCGCGGATCTACCTTGACGTGTTGCGGCGCTTCGACCGGATGTATTCCGAACCGCTGCCGTATATTTCGGCGCTGCATCAGTTCGCCGCCACCGACGCGCAGCGGGAGGGCTACTTTCACGTCGAGTTGATGTCGATTCGGCGCAGCGCCGCCGCGCTCAAGTATCTGGCGGCCTCGGAGTCGGCGATGGACGCGTTCATCAGTGACGTGACGCCCGAGGCGGTGGCCGAGCGGCTGCGAGGACTGGGGTGACGGTCCGGTACGCCGCCCCGGGGCGGGTCAATCTGATCGGCGAGCACACCGACTACAACCTCGGCTGGGCGCTGCCGATCGCGCTGCCGCAACGGACGGTGGTGACGTTCGAGCCCTCGGATGCCGACGCGATCACCGTGCGCAGCGACCGCATCGACGGCTCGGTACGGATCCCGTTGCGTACCAAGCCCGGTGAGGTTCCCGGGTGGGCCGGCTATGTGGCCGGCGTGGTGTGGGCGCTGCGCGGTTCGGGGCATCCGGTGCCCGGCGGCACGATGTCGATCAGCAGCGACGTGGAGATGGGATCGGGCCTGTCGTCGTCGGCGGCGCTGGAGTGTGCAGCGCTGGGCGCTTTCGTGACGGCGGCCGGTTGGCGGATCGACCGTCTCGAGCAGGCCCGGCTCGCGCAGCGCGCTGAAAACGAGTATGTCGGTGCGCCAACGGGTTTGCTCGACCAGCTGTCCTCGCTGTTCGGCGAGGAGTCGACGGCGCTGCTGATCGACTTTCGGAAGCTCACCGTCGAGCCGGTGGCCTTTGACCCATCGGCGTCCGGTGTCGCGCTGCTGCTGATCGACTCGCGGGAGCGGCACGGTCACGTCGGCGGCGAGTACGCGGCGCGTCGCGTGTCGTGTGAGCGGGCGGCCGCCGATGTCGGTGTGGTGTCGCTGCGGGAGATCCAGGATCGTGGGCTGTCGGTGCTGGACGGTGTGACCGATGCGGTCGACGCCCGTCGGGCCCGTCATGTGCTGACCGAGAACCAGCGGGTGTTCGACTTCGTTGCCGCGGTGCGTGATTCGGACTACGCCGAGGCCGGCCGCATCTTCAACGCTTCGCATGCATCGATGCGCGACGACTTCGACATCACGACCGCGAACATCGATCTGATCGCCGACTCCGCGGTGCGGGCGGGCGCTCTGGGCGCCCGGATGACCGGCGGCGGATTCGGCGGATGTGTGATCGCGCTGGTACCGGCCGACCGGGTGGAGGCCGTCGGCGCTTCGGTGCGCGAAGCGGTGCGCTTCGCGGGCTACCAGGAGCCGGTGTTTACCCAGACCCACGCGGCCGAGGGCGCGGACGCGGTCACATCTGCCACATAAGTTCCCGCTGGGGAGGCGACGCATGATTTGCCCGCCTCCGAGCGATTTCACCGGCCCGCGCCAATCGGTTTCGCTCGGAGGCGGGCAAAAAGACAAATGGTTCTGGCGCGCGAATCGAATCTCGAAGGCATTGATTGTGGCGCACGGAGGCCGATGTGTACCGAAGGTGTATGATTGGTGTATGTCTCGCACCAACATCGATATCGACGACGAATTGACTGCTGAGGTGATGCGCAGGTTCGGCGTGACAACGAAGAAGGCGGCCGTTGACCTCGCGCTGCGTCGGCTAGTGGGCGCCCCGTTGAGCCGTGATTTCCTCCTCGGCCTCGAGGGCGTCGGCTGGGAAGGCGATCTCGAGAACCTGCGGAGCGAGCGGCCCGACGAATTCGAATGATTCTCGTCGATACCTCCGCATGGATTGAATACTTGCGGGCGACCGGATCGCCCGCTGCCGTCGAGGTGCGCCGGCTCCTGGCCGAAGAGTCGCATCAGGTGGCAATGTGCGAGCCGGTCGCGATGGAGATCCTGTCCGGCGCGGTCGATGACAGCCGACATGCAAAGCTTGAGCAGCTGGTGAATGGTCTCCCGTCGTTAAGTGTCGACAACGCCATCGACTTTCGGTCGGCCGCCGCCATCTACCGCGCTGCGCGGCGGGCAGGTCAGACGATTCGAAGTCTCAGGGACTGTCTAATCGCCGCTATCGCGATTCGCCACGACGCTCGGATTATCCACCGAGACAAAGACTTTGATGTAATCGCAAGAATGACCACACTCACGTCAACATCGTTTCGATAAAGCCAGGACGTCCGCACTTACGCCGAGCCGGCTCAGGAACCAACTCTGACAGTCGGCACACAGGAAGACTGGGCAAAATCGTGTTGTGAGGATCGCAATCAGCGGCGCTGGGGTGGCGGGCGCGGCGCTAGCCTACTGGTTGCATCGCACCGGCCACACTCCGACCATGATCGAGCAGGCGCCGGAATTCCGCACCGGCGGCTACATGATCGACTTCTGGGGCGTTGGCTACCAGGTGGCCAAACGCATGGGCATCGAAGACCAGATCCGGGCAGCGGGTTACCAGATTGAATGGCTCCGCTCCGTCGGCTCCCTCGGGGAGGTCAAAGCCGACGTGGATGTCGACGTCTTTCGCCGAATGATCGGCGACGATTTCACCAGCCTGCCCCGCGGCGACCTGGCCGCCGCGATCTACACCACGATCGAAGACAAGGTCGAAACGATTTTCGGCGACAGCGTCGCCGCCGTCGACGACCACGGTGACGGCGTCCGGCTGACCTTCGAGAACAGCGCGCCGCGCGATTTCGACCTGCTGATCGGCGCCGACGGGTTGCATTCGAACGTGCGCAGGCTGGTCTTCGGGCCAGAGCAGGACTTCGAGCGCTACCTCGGCTGTAAGGTCGCGGCGTGCGTGGTCGACGGGTATCGGCCGCGTGACGACCTGGTCTACGTCACTTACAGCACTCCGGGACGCCAGCTGGCGCGTTTCGCGTTGCGCGACGACCGCACCATGTTCTTGTTCATCTTTCGTGCCGAGCACGACGACGCCGACGTAACGCCAAAAGACCAGTTGCGCAACGAGTTCAGCAACGCCGGCTGGGAATGCCGGGACTTCTTGGCGGCACTCGACGAGGTCGACGACATGTATTTTGACGTCGTCAGCCAGATCCGGATGGATCGCTGGTCGCGGGATCGGGTGCTGCTGATCGGCGATGCGGCCGGGTGTATTTCGTTGCTTGGCGGCGAGGGTACCGGGCTGGCGATCACCGAGGCGTGCGTGCTGGCCGGCGAACTCGCGCGGGCCGGCGCCGACTACCGACACGCCTTCGATGCCTACCAGGCGCTCCTGCGTCCGTTCATCAAAACCAAGCAAGCCGGTGCGGTGCGCTACATTCCGTTCTTCACCACGCGGACCCGGTTCGGTCTGTGGTTCCGCAACGCGGCGATGCGCATGGCGAACTTCGGGCCAATGGCCACCCTGTTTGCCGGAAGCATTCGTGACGACTTCACGCTGCCGGAATACGACATCTAACTGGCCGGCGTAAAGCGAATCGCCCTCAGGTGCAGCTCGTCGACGGCCTCGGCGAATTGATCGTGGGTCGGCATTTGATGATCGCGGAACCCTAACCCCATCGCACGCTCCGCGCGCTTGACGCCGTAGGACTCCGCACACCGCGAGAAGAGATCGGCGACGCGCGCCTTGTCCGTGATGAGCTCGCCGCGCATCGTCGTCGTCTTCCCGTCGTGCAAGACCTGTGCGGCGGCGCCTTCGCGAAAGTTGTTCTTCCACGTCTTGCCGGTCATCGCATACAGTACGCCGTCGATTACATGGGCGCTCAGCGGAATTGAATAGTGCCGCCCGCTTTTGCGGCCGGTGAAGTCAACCACCATGAGCTGGTTGCGCGCCGCACCCGCGAGCGGGGTGTGCAGCAGTAGTTTCATGATCGGGTTGACGATACGCAGTAACGCCTCGGGCGGGTGCGACACGGTGATCGCGTTTGACTGTTCTGTCATGGCCTCAGGGTAGCTCCCAGCCGGTGGTAAAGCCATGGCGCAGGACCAGATTGGTGAGAACGTCGGTGCGCTCGGCCAGCGGCCATGACTCGGTGCAGAACGCGTCGAGGGCAAAGAAGGCGTAGTTGACCGAGGTCTCCGGTGTGGTGCGCGGCCGGTACACCAGCGCATCCAGGGCATCGGGCGCCGGCCACCAGCGCTTGACGGCGTCGGCGAGCCGGTGGCAGGTGTCCCACACGTCGGGATGCTGGCCGGTGTTGATCTGGTCGTCGACGCCGAGCACGTCGAGGTTTTTCTCGGTGCGCAGGTCGAGGACTCTCAGGTGGCGGGCGGCGACCAGTCGTACCAGGTAATGCGCGGCGTGATCGGCGGGAATCATCGATCCCGTCAGCCTATAACGTTCCCTGAATGCACCGACGAGAGTACCTGCGGCATAACGGGTTCGGAATGCACCGGACTCCGGATCGAAACGATACCGAGGCTGCGGGAAGCCGGTCCAGGTCCATTCCTCGGGCCGGGCCGCCTCCATCCGCCACAGTTCGGTGCCGGCCTCGACGCGGCGACGGCGCAGACCGACGGGCCGGGCGTCGGGCAGCGGCGCCCGGTAGCCGGGGGGAAGGTCAGGCACCGACGGCGGCGAGCATCCGCCACGCGGCGTCGGCGGTCTTCGGGCGGCGCAGCGCCTCGGCGATCGACGAGCCGCCCAGCTCGTCATGGGTCAGGCGCATGATGCGGTCGGCGGCCAGCGGGTCCGACGTGAACTCGGTCAGCAACTCGAGAATCCGCGGCAGGTCGGGCCGCACCCGGTCGGCGTCGAATTGCCAAGCCGGAAACCAAGTTTGGTTGCCGACGGCCGAGCCCAGCAGCTTGCCGCGGCTGCGTAGCCGGTGCACCGCCTGCGGCGAGTGCAGATCCAGCCGCTCCTGCACCTTCGGCGTCGGCAGCGAGCCCTCGACGAATTCCCGTACCAGCGCGCTGCGGCGCTTGTCATTCAGGCTGCGAGCGGCGACGCGTTCCAGCGTGCCCTGCGGGGCCGTCGGCGCACCAAGGATGGCGTCGAGCACCTCGGCGAAACTGGAGTCATTCAAAGCGCGTTCGGCGACTTGGCGGGCCAGCGGAGCGACGGCGGTAGACATGATTCCATGCTACCAGTCGCAACAGCCGATTGAAACAATCGAAACATAAACGCGGATTATTCTCCTGACCTGCTCGGTGTATCGGAAATGTCGCGCAATGAACGACATATGAGAGTCTCGCAAGCCGGCAACCTGACGGCACTAAGCTCGTCGTCGCGGGGGGTTCGGACCGAGGAGAGGTTGTGACGACGATCGCTTCAACCCCGCAGGGTCATAACGTTCAACCACCGCCCGGGCCGGCGGAACCGCCACCGAGAACCACGCCCGCCGCACTCACCGACGAGCAGCGGGGGTGGCTCGCCGAGGCCTCACGCAAGCGACCGTGGACCTACATCGAGTCGGTCGGCAGAAGCGGGGACTGACCGTGCGTGCTTTCAGGTGCCCGAACTGCGGGCAGGCGGTCGCATTCGAAGTTCAGCAGTGCCCGACGTGCGGCGTCACGGTCGGCTACCACTATCCGTCGCGGCAGATGGTGTGCACGCCGTCGCAAACAGTCACCGTCGACGGCCATGGCTGGGTCCGGTGTGCACACTGGGAGCGGGGCTGCAACTGGTTGACCGCCGACGACTCCGAATCCGGCCGCTGCTACGCCGACAGCTTCGTGCGCGAAGGGCCGGCGGCCGACGACACCGAGGCGATGTCCGAACTCGATTCGACCCTAAAGGCGCTGCGGCGGTTGATCTTCGAGCTGATGGACCTGGGCCTGCCCATCCATCCGTACTACGCGGACCCCCACGGCCTGGCGTTCGACCTGCTGTCGAGCAAGACGCTGGGGCATCCGGTGACGATCGGGCACGCCAACGGGGTGATCACCATCGACCTGGCCGAGTCGCTGGAGTTATACCGCGAGCGTCTGCGCATCAAGCTGGGTGAGCCGTATCGCACGATGCTGGGCCACTTTCGCCACGAGGTCGGCCATTACTACGAGATGCTGCTGGTGCAGAACACCCCGCTGATCGACGACGCCCGGGCGATGTTCGGCGACGACCGGCAGGACTACCAAGCCGCACTGCAACGCCACTACAGCGGCGAGGCACCGGCGAACTGGCAGCAGGACTTCATCTCGGAATACGCCACCGCTCACCCGTGGGAAGACTTCGCCGAAACCTGGGCCCATTATCTCCACATCACCGGAACCCTTGCCACGATTGCGGATTCGGGCCTTGTCGTCGAAGCTAAGCGGGTGAAGTGGGATCTGTCGCACGATGTCGATGCTCGGGAGTCCTACGCCGACGGCACCATCGAGGACATCATGGCTGACTGGCTGGTGCTGTCGGGGGTGCTCAACCGGGTCAACAACTCGATGGGCCGCGACGACCTATACCCATTCACCATCTACCCACACGTCGTCGCGAAGCTTGGCTTCATCCATCGCGTCGTGACCACCGCTGCAACCGAATATGCTGAAGTGGGCCAGAATTGACTGCCATGGCCAGCACACCGATCGCCGCCGACCGGATCGCCAAGGCGGTCGACGCCGGTCTGCAACGCTGGAAAGCAGCAGTCAATCGCGCTTCCGTTATGTGACGAACGCGCGCAGGATGGACGGTGCCGGGGTCTCACCAGGACGAGAACGGAGCGCGCGATGAAGGCGAATGTCGGCGACTACCTCGTGGTCAAAGGCACAACCACCGAACGGCGTGATCAACACGCTGAGATCATCGAGGTGCGCTCTCAAGACGGCTCTCCACCATACGTGGTGCGTTGGCTGGTGACCGGGCACGAGGTGACGGTGTACCCCGGGTCCGACGCGGTGGTCGTCAGCGCCGCTGAGCACACAGAAGCCTCACGACGCGCTGCTGCGCGGGCCGGCCACGCCGCGACATAGCCACACACGCCGCTTCGACTCGCCACGTTTCGGTGCCGGCTTCGACTGTCGGCAGCGGTCAGGGTTTGGCTGCCGCCCTCGTCGGATCCAAAGAATTGTTGCGGTTACATGATCGAACGGCGCGCAGCCTTGTTCAGGGTTGTGTGGTTGCCAGATGGCATGATCTACGACCATGTGTCCGAACAGTCGGCGACCTAGTGAAGTAGCGCCCATCCTTCTGGCGGGTTGGCGAACACGGCGACACCATAGTGAGGCGGGCCTTGGGCCGCGTGTAGCGCCGACCGCCACCGGCCCCCGACACCGCGCCCCGTTGTGTCCGAGCTGAATCGGCGCCGTTTTCTCGGGGCGCTCGGGGCCGCAGTTCTCGGCGGCGTGGGCGTGGGGCGCGGTGTGCTCGGTGGACCGCCGCAACCCCCGAAGGCCTTCGCCGCCGCCGTCGCGTCGCCACCCCGAGCAGCCGGCGAGGTCGTTCCTGGCGCGCTGTTGCCGCCGCCCGCGGCCATCGCACGGGTGCCACTGCCCGGTGGCGGCGTGCTGAACAAGCTGCCCGGGGACGGCGACCTGCTGGCTCTGACCGTTGATGACGGCGTGAACACCGACGTGGTGCGCCTCTACACGCAGTTCGCCAAAGATACCGGCGTCCGGCTGACCTATTTCGTCAACGGCACCTACGGCTCGTGGATCGACAATCTGGCATTGCTGCGGCCATTGGTTGAATCCGGCCAGATTCAACTGGGCAACCACACCTGGTCACATCCGAACCTGACAAAGCTGCCGGCAAGTAGAGTGGCCCAACAGATCTCCCGCAACGACGAGTTCTTGAAAACCACTTACGGGGTGGACGCGCGGCCGTACCTCCGGCCACCGTACGGAAGGTACAACTCGACCGTTGATGGAGTGGCCGCCGATCTCGGCTACACCGCGATCACGCTGTGGTCGGGTTCGCTGTCGGATTCCACCGTGGTCAAGGAGGACTACATCGTCCAGATGGCCCAACGGGCCTTCACCGGGCAGGCGATCGTGATCGGACACCTTAACCACCTGCCGGTGACCCACGTCTACGAGCAACTCCGCGATCTCATCCGCGCACGCAACCTACGCACCGTCACGCTCAACGATGTCTTCCTCGCACCGCACTAGGCGCATTCCGTGCTCTCGCGATATGGGTGGGATGGGCAGCCCCGGGCACACCGTGATGTAGCCGACATCGGCGACCCCCAGTCGTTCCAATGCTTGTGGCTCATGTTGGCAGTCAGCTTGCTGCATAACATCGCACAGGGGAGGGTGCGGCGTTAGTGGCGAATCAGCCGCCGCGGCCGAAACGTCTGCGGTCGCGAATATGACGACATACGAGGCTCGCGGAAGTTCGTCTCGGAACCAACGATCGTCAGCCAACTGCGGGTTGCCAGTGGCTCCACGACCCCGCCAGGGTCCGAATTCCCAAGTGAACGAGTGCCACTGACGGTCGAAACCGGCAGCCGCGCGTCTGCTTTGGATGTGGTTGATCAGCGTTGCTCAGCTGACGGTACGGGCGCACAATGAGGTGTCCGTCTGAAACCTGGGGAGCTGCGATGAGCGAGCAACTGTACGACTTTTTCGGCGAGCTCTTCCAGCGGTACTTCAGACCCGCCATCGACGCATATCCGCGAATGGGTGGAGCACTCGTCGAAAGGTTATTCACGCTGGCTGACGACGTCCCCGATAAATTGGCACAGAGCCGGTGCGCCGCAACGGCATGGGCCAAGGCCGAGACCCCGAACGCCAGGATCACCTCGGAACTCTTCGTGATCACCCAACACGGACTGATGTATGCCGCCGGGTTGAACGACTCGCGCCGGGCGCTGTATTACCTGGCCACGCCGCCCGCATTGTTCGATCCGTTCGTCGATCAGGTCGACACCGCCGAATTGCGTGCGGGCGCGGTAGTCGTGGTGGACAGCCGGTTCGGCCGCGACCTGGCATCCGCGCATCCGATGGACGCCGCGCTGCGCCGGATACTCGATGAGCACCTGGCGTTGCGGGTGGACCTGCCCGCGTAGCTATTTCTTCGTCGTTCAGCGGCTCCGATACATCAGCGTTGCATCTGTGAGCCAGTCGTCTTCGGCATCAGGCTTGGGCAGTTCGACGCTCACGTCCGACCAAGCGGCCGATCAACCAGCACCCGCTGTCCGCCTCGCCACTGAACGACGCGAATCTGATGGCCGGTTTGCACGCCGGTGACCGGGTCGACACGAAACCGACCGAACAAGGTGGTGGTGTCGAGTCGTTGTGACGCGGCCCGCACCGGCAACGATTCAACAGTTCCGGCCTCCTTCACGCAGCGCTGCCAAACGACACCCGCGGCGAAGGCCGCAGCAGCCGGATAGGGCGGCTCAGTACCATTCGCGTCCAGGTAACAGCGGCTGAACCACTCGCTGTTGGGTCCGTCCGCGGGATCATCTGTCCCGTCGTCGAACCACTGGCACGGTCCGCAAAGCCCCTCAACGCGATCACCGATGGCGTGCCGGAGCTCATCGACTCCGGCGGCGACCAATCCCACTGCGCGCCAACGGCGTTCGCTGGCCCACTGCGCGATGGCGACGTCATCGTCGAAGGAACCGGCCGATAACAGCACATCGCCCGCCGGGGTCTGCGCCAGCACGTCTCTGGCCCGGGCTGGCCGAAAACTGACCGACCGCAGCAGAAGACCGAGTCGCCGGGCCGCCACCGCCGCCCCTTCGGCCACCTCGCGGCCGAACCCCGTGTCGACGTGGATTAGTACCACCTCCGACCCCTCACCAAGACCGTCGGCGGCAAGGGTTTCGAGCACCGCGGCGAGATAGCGGTAAGCCGGAGACTCCACATTGACGACACCCGGATACGCCGGCCGCGCCAGCCGGGCAGTAGCGCCACCGTGGTTCCAGATGACCCCTTTGCTGGCGGCCGCGGCCGCCACCGCCGGCCCCGAACCGTAGGGCCCGAACACCACGTCGGGCCGGCTAGCCTCGGCGGCCCGTATCGCGGACGCCGCGGAGGGGTAAGCGTCGATCACCCCCAGACTTACTCCGGAACGCTCGGCCCACAGAGCGAGGGCGCTCGCCCCTGCTTTCCCGAATCTGGCGAGCGGCCCCGACAGTGGGGTAACCAGGACGGCGCGAGCTGCCACGCCCACAACTTAAGCGTGTCGAACAACCGCCCACTCCCCCGGGGCAGTAGCGACCGGGCGGTCGGGAGGGAGCTCATGCTGTTTCCTATCTGGCGCATCGCGGAAAGCCGTTGATGGATGAAGTTAGGTGACCGGGTGGCGCCCTATCGTGGCACCAGATTCACCGAAGGCCTGCTTTACCCGCCTAGGCGTAGACTCAAGGTACGGAACCACGGCAGACCAAGGTCGGACCGGAAGAGAAGATTCCTCCTCTCGGCTGTGGCGCCTAGCACGAGCATTAGGCACCCACGCGAAGCAAAGCCCATCAACTGGGCACAGCGCGGTGGGCTTGCGTCCAGGCCGGGAAACTGTGTCCTGACGCCGAGGCCACATTTCACTGCGCCATCATGCACGCTTGGTAACCGAGTGGTTGGTGCTTCGGACGGCCCTCCTTTTCGTCAGGAGCGCCGTCCGACTCGTATATGCCGAACTCCCGGAGCCGGTTGCGGTCTGCTCGCCGAACCACACTCTGCGAGCGCACACAGTCTGCCGGGTGCGCGTCAGTGCATAGGGACAACCGATCGGACGAACTCAAGAAGCCCCGCTAAGCCCCAATAAGGCGGGGCTATCCCTTTTCCAGCGTGAACTGGCACAAATCGGTGTAGCCGTCGCGGAACAACTCGGCACAGCCGGTCAGGTACCTCATGTACCGGTCGTAGACCTCTTCCGACTGGATCGCGATCGCCTCGTCTTTATGAGCCTCCAGCGCCGCCGCCCACATGTCGAGCGTCCTCGCGTAGTGCGGCTGCAGCCGCTGGATCCGGCTAACCGTGAACCCGACCTTCGTGGCGTGCTCCTCGACCAGTGCCACCGTCGGCAGCCGGCCGCCGGGGAAGATCTCGTCGATGATGAATTTGAAGAAACGCACATGCCGCATCGTCACCGGCAGTTTGCGCTCCTCGTTCTCCTTGGTGCTCAACTGCACGATCGTGTGCAGCAGCATCGTGCCATCGCCCGGCAACAGGTCATAAGCCCTCTGGAAGAAAGCGGCGTAGCGGTCGTAGCCGAAATGCTCGAGCGGGCCGATCGCCACGATCCGGTCCACCGGCACGTGAAACTGTTCCCAGCCCTCGAGCAGCACCCGCTTGGAACGCGGGCTATCCGATACCGCAAGCAGCTGCTCGACGTAGGCAGCCTGGTTCTTGCTCAGCGTCAGGCCGACGACGTTGACGTCGTACTTCTCCAACGCGCGCAGCATCGCCGACCCCCAACCGCAGCCGACCTCGAGCAGCGTCATGCCCGGCTGCAGGCCAAGTTTGCCCAGCGCCAGGTCGATCTTGGCGATCTGGGCCTCTTCCAGCGTCATGTCGTCGCGCTCGAAGTAAGCGCAGCTGTACGTCAGCGTCGGGTCCAAGAACAACTCGAAGAAGTCATCGGACAGGTCGTAGTGGGCCTGCACGTCCTCGAAGCGTGGCCGCAGGCTCTGCGTTTCTTCTGGCATGTCGTCCTCTCGTAACGGCTCGGGCGGGGAGTCCTTGTCGGCTTCGATGCCCGCGGACTCCCGAAGTCGGAGTCGGCCATCAGGACTCGCTGCTCATCGGTGGTGATCATGATGTTGGCCGGTTTGATGTCGCGGTGCAACAGTCCACGATCGTGCGCATCGTCCTCGCGGCGAAACCGATATCAACCGACACTCACGGCGAATTGGAATTCGGGAACAACTGCGACCCGGTCAGCAGATGGTAGGCCCGCAGTTCCGGGATCGCTACCGCCACATTTCTGGAACGCTTGGCGACGACGGGCATGTCGCGTGGGCCGAGGCGATGCGATGATAGCGACCGGTCGGGAGGCATGCCCACCTTGTACCAAGACAGACGACATACGAGAGTCTCGAAAGTCAGTCGCAGTTCCTGCTTAGCTTGGTTTCCCCGTGAGCGGCTCTAGTCGAGTTCCGCACCGCCACTGAACCTTCCAGCGCCGAGCAATGCGCGTTGAGCGGCGGCCCGTACACCGTCTGGTCGCAGGTGCGGCATGTCCAGGTGGTGTGTCCGCCGCCATGCCCGGCGCAAGACTGCTCGGCCATCATGCCCGCGGTGGCAGCAGTGGGACGTAGGGAAATACCGTCGACGGTCGTGGGGATACCGTCTCTTTGCCGATGCCCAGACTCACCGGGGTGTTGGTGGCGAGGCTGCACATCACATCGGGTGCGTTGTCGATGAGGCTGCGACCGTTCCACGATGCGAACCCGAACACGGCGGATGTTCCCACCGTATAGGGCAACACATTTGGCAACAGTCGGTCAGCGACAGCTTGGGCGTACGCCGTGGGATCGCTTGCAGTGCCGGTCGCCGCGACGGCCGCGGCGACGGCGGATATGACTGTGTCTGCGAAGGTGTCAACGTCGGTGGCCGGTGATCCGCCGTTGAGGCGATCGCCCAGGTCTTCGTTGAATGGGGTGAACAGCGGGTGGATCATCGGCAGGCCCGCCCGATTGATGCTGCGCCATCCGCCAGCGTCGGTGGCCAGCGTGGACAGGGCCCACACGCCGATGCGGTGTTGGTGATCGGCACGGGTAGGCAGTTCGGCGGCGGGAAGTTCCAGCACGATGGAGTACACCGTGTGGCCGGCGAATTGGTTGTGTGCTGTGGCTGGGTCCCAGGTGGTGAGGTCGACGACGGTGCCGTCTTGGAGGGCATGCTCGACGGCCTGCAGCACGTCGGGTTCCATCCAGAAAGGGTCACCGGCCATGCCGATCCACACACGCACACCGGCGTCGGTGGTCAGCGCTGTTTCGGTCACGCCGGTGGCGACGGTCGTGCCTGGCGCGTGCGGATCGGCGGCGTCGACGCCGGTCAGTCGGGTCAGCGTGTAGCGCTGCAGGCCAGCGCTGTCGCGATCATCGAAGCGGAACCTCAACGTGAGGTCCTCCACAGCGTCGCCGTCGATGTCGATCTTGAACTCGTAGAGCGCTTCAGGGTGAAAGCCGGGGGTGGGAATGTCACCGGCGAGTGAGGTGCAGACGTTCATGACGAACACGGTGCCGGACTGGCCGGCGAACACGTAGAGATCGGTGATGTCGAGCCGCACGTCAGCGCGAGCCAACGGCGAATCCAGATGGTGTGACATGACTACTTTCCTCGGGTTGATGCGGAGCGGGTCAATCGCGACCTACTGCGGTTGATCGAAGGCGAACAGCACCTTGCCGCCCCGCTTGGGTGCGCCGGCGTGCTCTAACGCCCGGCGGTAGTCGTCAAGGCGGTAGGTGGCTTCGATGGGCACCGACAACGAGCCATCAGCGACCAACGAGCCCAGATACCGGTAGGTGTCAACGATCTCGGAGCGCGGCTCGACGCTCAACCAGGTGAGCAGCCAAAAACCCGTGTGCCGCACCTCGCGCGTGAGCAGGTCGGCATTCGACACCTGCGACGGTCCGCCCCCCAGCGACCCGTAGGTCACGATGGTGCCGCCGAAGCGCAGCGCGCCGACCAGTGCCGTCGCGGTGTCGCCCCCGAGGCCGTCGAGCACCAGGCTGAGCTGTTCGCCGTCGAGTTCGCGGGCGATGTCGGCAGCCAGGTCCGGCCCGCTGACCAGCACATGCTCGCCACCGGCGGCGCGCACCTCGTCGGCGGCCTCGTCGCGCCGCACGACATTGAGCGTCTTGAGTCCGCGCAGGTGCGCCAGTGTGATCACAAGGCGTCCGACGGCCGAGTTCGCGCCTGGCTGTCCGACCCAGTCGCCGGGCTTGAGGTCGACGAACCGCTTGAGCATCACGTGCGCGGTCGCCGGATTGATCGGCAGCATGGCCAGCTGCAGCGGGTCGGCGTCCAGCGCGACCTCGACGACTTTGTCCTGCGGCACAACGACTTTCTCGGCCCAGGTGCCGTAGGTGTAGGTGGGCAGCACGATCACCCGCTTGCCCAGCAGGCCGCGATCGGCCCGCGCCCCGGCGTCCACGACGATGCCGACGCCTTCACCGCCGAGCCGGCGCCGGCGGCTCAGGCCGGGCGAAATACTTCCCGCGCAACAGCAACAGGTCCGACGGGTTCACCGCGGCGGCCTCCATGCGCACCAGCACATCGCGGGGCCCGGGAACGGGTTCGCCGTCGTCGTGCACCGCCACCGACTCCGAGGGCGTCCCGAACTGTGTCAAAACCAGGTGTTTCATGGCCGGCTCCCGCCGTAGCAATGTCATCTAGGTAGCACTCGTATCTGCGATTCGCAAGGGTCAACGTATTCACTCGGGACGGGTCGGTGCCCGTGATCGACATGTGGGCCGCCGGAGTGTCGCTGCGCCCGCCTCACTCTGAGAGTCAGGAGTGCACGGGGCGGCAGTGCCGGCTGGCGTGACCGCCGCCGCCGTGCCGAGGCAGCCACATGCCCAACAAGGACTTGGTTCGGTCCGAGAGGGTGTCTGTTCGCCAGTAGCTCCACGACCCCGCCAGGGACCGAATTCCCAAGTGAGCAAGTGCGGCTGACGGTCGAAACCGGCAGCCACGCGTCTGCTTTGGATGTGGTTGATCAGCGTTGCTCAGCTGACGGTACGGGCGCACAATCGAGGTGTCCGTCTGAAACCTGGGAGCTGCGATGAGCGAGCAACTGTACGACCTTTTCGGCGAGCTCTTCCAGCGGTACTTCAGACCCGCCATCGACGCATATCCGCGAATGGGTGGAGCACTCGTCGAAAGGTTATTCACGCTGGCTGACGACGTCCCCGATAGATTGGCACAGACCCGGTGCGCCGCAATGGCGTGGGCCAAAGCCGAGACCCCGAACGCCAGGATCACCTCGGAACTTTTCGTGATCACCCAACACGGACTGATGTATGCCGCCGGGGTGAACGAGTCGCGCCGGGCGCTGTATTACCTGGCCACGCCGCCCGCGTTGTTCGATCCGTTCGTCGATCAGGTCGACACCGCCGAATTGCGTGCGGGCACGGTAGTCGTGGTGGACAGCCGGTTCGGCCGCGACCTCGCATCCGCGCATCCGATGGACGCCGCGCTGCGCCGGATTCTCGATGAGCACCTGGCGCTGCGGGTGGGCCTGCCCGCGTAACTATTTCTTCGTCGGAAACAGTCAAGGCTGAAGTCAGTGCTTCGGCGAAATCTTCCCCGCAAAAGTTTGGGTCAGAATCTTTCCGTTCTGCACGATGAAGGTGTCGGTGCCGACTTCGAAGCGATTGTCCGCTGTCTCGGCCGTCCACACGATGTAGGCGGTGTCGCCGGAGACCTCCTGCCGGAGCAAGTCGAAAGACATCCCCGGCTTCTCGAACTCCTCGAACATCACCGCGAAGAATCGTCGAATTGCCTGTGAGCCGCGCAACAAGCCGTCGGGGGTAAAGAACCTTGACGCGTCGGTGTAGTCGGCCATGGTGCCGGCGAGATCGAGCTTCCCGAAGCACTCTAGGTGGTGTGCGAGTACGTCCTGCGTCGCTGCAGTGACATCGTTTGTCTCTTCTAGATTCATGTCGCTTCTCACGCGTTAATCCTTGTTTGGTACGCGCTGGATGTACAGCTGTTTTTACTTAATTCGTCCCGAGCCAGGCCGCGTTCAACGCGTCCGCGGCTGTGGGTGCTGTTTGGATCCCGACCATGCGCCAGCCCCGCCGGCTCCGATACATCAGCGTTGCTTCTGTGAGCCAGTCGTCTTCGGCATCAGGCTTGGGCAGTTCGACGCTCACGTCCGACCAA
>CAWBSW010000035.1:0-35387 GCA_963791535.1 uncultured Actinomycetota bacterium
CCTCGGTCGACCGCAACGAGCCGTTCGAGTTCAAGATCGGCCTGCACCAGGTCATCGCCGGCTGGGACGAGGGCGTCTCGACTATGAAGGTCGGCGGCAAGCGCACGCTGATCATTCCGCCGACTCGGCTACGGCGCCCGCGGCGCCGGCGGCGTCATTCCGCCAAACGCCACGCTGATCTTCGACGTCGAGCTCATCGGCATCAAATAAGGCTTCGTCCGCGGCCGGACTGGGGCCTTAACATATATTGGCAATCCAGATTACGTCGTTGGCCCGCCGCGCGCGGCCTCATTCTTTGTTCAGCAATATCGGCGATTCTGGTCGGCTTGAGAGTGAGCCGATGCTGACCGCACCGTCGTTGATCGCCGAACTCGACGTGTCGCTCGCCGCGGCGCCGGCGTCGTGGCGCCATGACGTTTTGCGCCGCGTCGTCGATCTGTTTCTCGGCAATGTCGAGCTCTATGCCGACGATCACGTCGACCTGTTCGACGACGTCATCTGCCGGCTCATTGTCGACATCGAGCGCGCGCCACTGGTCGAGCTGAGCAACAGGCTGGCCCCCGCCGCCAAAGCGCCGATCAAGGTCGTCGGCACGCTGGCGCGGCATCGCGACCCCGCGATCTATGGCCCGGTCCTGGTGCGGGCGCGCGCGCTGCCGGACCACGACCTGGTCGAGATCGCCGGCAGAGAGCAAACCAACCTTGATGCCTTGACCAAGATCGCGGCACGGGCGCATCTCAGCGAAGCCGTCACCGATGTGCTGTTGAAAATCGGCAATACGGACATCCGCTGGGCCGTCGTTGCCAACGCCAGCGCGCGCATATCGGAAACGGGCTATGCCCGGCTGGTCGCCGGCCTCGGCGGCGACAAGAAACTCGCCGCCGCAATCGCCGCGCGCGACAACGTGCCCGCCGAGTTGCAGCCGTTTCTCGCCACGGCGCTGAATTCTTGAACTTGCGTTTTGCGCCGGATCGGCGCGCCTGCGGCAGCGCAATACCGCCTCGCATTTTTCCGACATCCCGTTTGAACCTCGGAGCCGGCCGGCTGTCTCACAGGTGAAGGTCAAGACAGAAACGTCCAGGAGGTCGACATGACCCGGCGCGATCAGGAGCTTTTGGACCGGCAGCTTCGCGGACTTCACATCCAGCCCCGCCACGACGGCACGATGATACTGGCGATCGTCGCAATATTTCTGGCCGGCATCTTCCTCGGCAACTTGCGCTCCGAAGCTCGCGAAACGGCGCGCTTCAACACCATCGAAACCGCGTTCTCCGCCGCGAGTGGGTCGAACCCGACGCTCACGGCATTGCGTTAAAGTCACTCATCCGACGGCGGCGGAATGCGGGTTTCATGGAAGCCCTCGGCGTGCATGGCATAGACCTCACGCACCAGGATGTGGGTCGCCACCTCGTTCTCGGTGCGGCCGAGCTTGCCGAGCGTTGCTAGCAAAGCCAGGTAATTGAAGGTCTCGATCGGCAGCGTCAGGCTGAGCGCCCTCGCCTCCGAGCGGTTTTCGGTCCGGCTCGTATCAGGACTGGACTGTCCCGGAACTCAAGAAACGGGCAAAGAGCTGGGCATGTCCGGCTATTCGAACTTGACCAAGGACAAGCTGATCACCAAGCTCCGCAACCACTGAGCGTTCGGCCGTCTTCAGCTTGCGGGCCGTTGGCGCGGCACCTCGGGATGTGCGTCGTACCAGCGGTCTTCGATTCTGCGCACGCGCCGGTGCTCGAACGCCAGCCACAGCAGACCGAAGGTCATCGTCGCGACCGCGACGACGCCCGTGGTCATGCCCTGACTTTGGTGCCCGGTCCCGAACGCCGCCAGACAACCCACGACGGCGATCACGCCCGCCACCAGGAGTACGTAGCCGGGCCAGCGCAACACATCGATCATCGACTCGCCTGCGTGTGACCGCGTCGTCCGCACATGGTCGACGGGGTCACGATAGGTGTCACCCATGACTGAACCCTTCTTCCCAACCTTTTGGCCGGTACATACCACGGTAGAACTCCGTCCGGCGGCCCGGAAGTAGTTGAGCCAGCGCAGAACATGTCCGGCGATCGGGGGTACGCCCATCGTGAGCGTCACAAGCATCAGCATCAACAAAAACCAGCCGGCGCCCTGCCACGGCCACCAGGTGCCGCACCCGCGCCAGATGCGATACGTCCGCCAAAATGCCCGGCATCCCGCGGTCAGCAGGATCAGCGGTGCACCGAACGCGAGGATTGTCAGCTGGGGCGCGCCACACGCGACGGTGTCGACCGCCATCGCGCCCTTGCAGGTGCTGGCCCATAGTGCGGCCACAACGAGGAATGCCACTCCGGCAATCGCCGACAGAACCGCGAAGCGCACGGCGGCGTGCACCTCGTTGTCGTCATGCCCGAGGCGGTCGCCGCCTGGGCGCTGATGTTGTGCTTGCATCTCGAACCTCGCCAGAGCCTGAAGAGCCTAGTCATCATCACGTGCCGTCACGCGCGCCTCACCCGTATACCCCGAGATCAGCGAACGGTAAACACATCCCGGAGGGCCGCGATCGCCTCATCGATCTCAGCACGCGCAACCGTCAGGGCCGGCCGGAACCGAACGCTGACTTCACCGCTCGGCAGCACAATGACACGGTTCTCCCACAACCGGCGGAGCAACTCGTCGCGGTCGGCGGTGGTCGGCAGGCTGAACGCGCACATCAGGCCGCGGCCGCGGACATCGTGCACGACAGCGGGGAAATCGTCGGCAAGTTCGTCCAGGCGGGCCCGCAGGTACCGGCCCATAACCGTCGCGTTGTCGAATAGCTCGTCGGCTTCGATGACCTCCAAGATGCGCCGCGCACGGACCATATCGGTGAGGTTGCCGCCCCACGTCGAGTTGATCCGGGAAGGCACCGCGAACACGTTGTCGACGACTTCGTCGACTCGCCGTCCCGCCATCACCCCGCACACCTGCGTCTTCTTTCCGAACGCCACCACGTCGGGCACAACGCCCAATTGCTGGTAGGCCCAAGGGGTTCCGGTCAAACCGCAGCCGGTCTGCACCTCGTCGAAAATCATCAGCGCGTCGTATTCGTCACACAGCGCGCGCATCTGGGCGAAGAACTCCGGCCGGAAATGCCGGTCACCGCCCTCGCCCTGGATGGGCTCGGCAATAAAGCAGGCGATGTCGTGCGGGTAGGCGTCGAAGACTGCCCGGGCCTGGCGCAGCGACTCGGCTTCCGACGCATCGATATCCGGGCCGGGACGGAGGTACGGCGCGTCGATGCGCGGCCAGTCGAACTTGGGGAAGCGAGCAACCGTGACCGATTTGGTGTTGGTCAGCGACAGGGTGTAACCGGTGCGGCCGTGAAACGCCCCGCGTAAGTGCAGCACCCGGGTGCCCAGCGCCGGGTCGATACCGCGTGCTTCGTTGTGCCGGCTCTTCCAGTCGAACGCGACCTTCAGCGCGTTCTCCACCGCCAGCGCACCACCGTCGACGAAGAACAGATGCGGCAGCGCCGGATCGCCCAGCACGCGGGCGAAGGTCTCGACGAAACGCGCCATCGGCACCGAGTACACGTCGGAGTTGCTCGGCTTGTTGACCGCGGCGTCGGTGAGCTCGGCACGGAACTCGTCGTCGTACGCCAGCGCCGGATGGTTCATGCCCAGCGCCGACGAGGCGAAGAACGTGAACATGTCCAGGTAGCGCCGGCCGTCGCGGGCGTCGACCAGATACGAGCCGGCCGAGCGATCCAGGTCCAGCACGAAATCCAGGCCGTCGACGAGAATGCTGCGCGCCAGCACCTCGTGGACCCGGTCGGGTGCGAGCAGCGGTTCGGCCAGAAAGGTACGCGCCAGTACGCTGGTCATGACACCGAGAATATCAGGAATTTTTACGGTATCTTGACATCCAGCAGTAACTATTACGGTACGAACTGTCGATCGTCGTAAAATGTTTGTAAAATGATCGTACTGCGGGTCCGCACGTTGGCGGCGGTCCGGATCTGCTGCAACAGGTCTTCAAGCGCTCGCGGGGATTCGACGCGCACCAGCAGGATGTAGCTTTCCTCACCGGCCACCGAGTGACACGACTCGATCGCCTCGATGTGTTGCAAGGCGAGCCGGCGCATCATCGGGTTGAGAGGGATCGAGAGGAGTGATGGCCACGAACGCCGACAACAGATGGCCGAGGGCTTCAGGATCGACCCGCGCCGAGTACCCGGTCACCACGCCCGCGAGACTCCAGCCTGCGCACCCGCGACTGGACCGCCGAGACGGACAGTCCGGCGCTCGCCGCCAGCTCCGACAATGTCGCGCGGCCGTCGGCGACCAGCGAGCGCACCAAGATCCGGTCGATGTCGTCGAGCGTCTCTGCCATGGCCGGAGAGTATCGCAGCGGTGATCGCCGTTGAGCAGCGCGAAAAGTTGCCGACGTGGCGGTTGCGGGAGCGCTTCGCCGCCGGGCTGTCCGCCATGTACGGCAGCGAGGTGCCCGCCTACACCACGCTGGTCGAGGTGAGCACCCAGGTCAACCGCGATTACGCCGGCGGCATCCGGGCGCACAACGGCTGGGCTCGCTGTCCCGAGTGACCGCCGAGCGGCACGGCGCGATCCGGGTCGGCACGCCGGACGAGCTGGCCGCTGTCGCCGACCTGTTCTCGGCGTTCGGCATGGTCCCGGTCGGCTACTACGACCTGCGCGACGCCGTTTCACCGGTTCCGGTGGTCTCCACCGCGTTCCGGCCGATCGACGCGGACGAGTTGGCGCGCAACCCGTTTCGGGTGTTCACCTCGATGCTGGCGCTCGAGGATCCACGTTTCTTCGACGCCGACCTGAACGGCTCGTGTGCAGACGTTCTTGGCACGCCGCCAACTGTTCGATCCGGCGTTGATCGCCCGGGCCCGGGTGATCGCGGCCGAGGGCGGCTGCGACGCCGACCAGGCCGATGACTTTGTCGCACAGGCCGTGGCGGCGTTCGCGCTGTCAGGTGAGCCGATCGACAAGTCCTGGTATGACGAGCTATCACGGGTGTCGGCGGTGGCCGCCGACATCGCCGGAGTCACGTCCACCCACATCAATCACCTGACGCCGCGGGTGCTCGACATCGACGAGCTGTACCGGCGGATGACCGCGCGCGGCGTCACGATGATCGACGCTATCCAGGGGCCGCCCCGCTGGGACGGGCCCGCGGTGCTGTTGCGCCAGACGTCGTTTCGCGCCCTCGCCGAACCACGCCGGTTTCGCAACGACGACGGAACGGTCGTCGACGGCTCGCTGCGGGTCCGCTTCGGCGAGGTCGAGGCACGCGGCGTGGCACTGACGCCCAAGGGCCGCGAGCGTTACGACGCGGCGATGGCTCGTCTTTCTGGTAACGACGATCCCGCCACCAGTCTGGGGCGAGTATTTTCCGTCGACCGACGACGAGATGGCCGCCCAGGGGCTGGCCTACTACCGCGGCGGCGACCCATCCAAACCCGTTGTCTACGAAGACTTTCTGCCAGCCTCAGCGGCGGGAATCTTTCGGTCGAACCTGGACCGCGACACCGAGACTATAGCGGCCACCGACATCGCCGACGACTCCGGCTACAGCGCAGATTGGATGGCGGGGGCGATCGGCCGCCACATTCACGACCCGTACCTGCTTTACGAATCGCTTTGCAAGGAGGCACTCGCGTGAGCACCCACCTGCCCACCGCCGACGAGTTGCGCACCCGCGCACGCCGCGCGCTGGACGCGGTCGGCTGCGACGTACCTTAGCCCTCGGTGGGCCGGGCGAGCACGGCCTGCCGGCGAGCACACCGGTCACCGGCGACGTCCTGTTCACCGTCGAGCAGACCACGCCGCGAGCAGGTCGAGCGGCGCATCGCCGATGCCGCGCAAGCGTTTTCACGCTGGCGGGCCACACCCGCTCCGGTACGCGGTGCACTGGTGGGCCGGCTGGGCGAGCTGCTCGCGCCAGCACAAGCACGACCTCGCCGCGCTGGTGACGATCGAGGCGGGCAAGATCACCTCCGAGGCGCTGGGCGAAGTGCAGGAGATGATCGACGTCTGCGACTTCGCCGTCGGCCTGTCGCGTCAGCTCTACGGCCGCACGATCGCCTCCGAGCGGCCGGGGCACCGGCTGATGGAGACGTGGCATCCGCTCGGCGTGGTCGGCGTGATCACCGCGTTCAACTTCCCGGTCGCGGTGTGGGCGTGGAACACCGCGGTGGCGCTGGTCTGCGGCGACACCGTGGTGTGGAAGCCGTCCGAGCATGACGCCGCTGACCGCGCTGGCCTGCCAGGCGCTGGCTGACCGAGGCCGCCAGCGAGGTCGGGGCGCCCGCGCGGTGTTAGCGCCCTGATCATCGGTGGCCGCGAGGTCGGCGAGCAGCTGGTCGGCCGACGAGCGGGTCGCGCTGGTGTCCGCGACCGGCTCGATGCGGATGGGCCGGCAGGTCGGCCCGCGGTCGCCGCGGCGGTTCGGCCGCTCGCTGCTGGAGCTGGGCGGCAACAACGCCGCGGTCGTCACGCCGTCCGCCGACCTGGACCTGGCGGTGCGCGCCATCGTGTTCGCCGCCGCCGGCACCGCCGGTCAACGCTGCACCACGCTGCGCCGGCTGATCGTCCATCGCTCGGTGGCCGACGAGGTGGCTGCGGCGACTCGCCGCCGCCTACCGGCAGCTGCCGATCGGCGATCCGTCGGCCGAGGGCACGCTGGTCGGCCCGCTCATCACGAGACGGCCTACCGCGACATGATGAGCGCGCTGGCAGCAGGCCCGCGCCGACGGCGGCGAGGTGGTCGGCGGCGAGCGCCACGACGACGAGCCACCCGAGCGCCTACTACGTCGCGCCGGCGGTGGTGCGGATGCCGTCGCAGACCGACATCGTGCGCACCGAGACCTTCGCGCCGATCCTCTACGTGTTGGCCTATGACGACCTCGACGAGGCGATCGCGCTCAACAACGCCGTGCCGCAGGGCCTGTCGTCGGCGATCTTCACCACCGACATGCGCGAGGCGGAACGCTTCGTCGCCGACGGCTCCGACTGCGGCATCGCCAACGTCAACATCGGCACCTCGGGCGCCGAGATCGGCGGCGCGTTCGGCGGCGAGAAGGAGACCGGCGGCGGCCGGGAGTCCGGGCTCGGACGCCTGGAAGGCCTACATGCGCCGGGCCACCAACACCGTCAACTACTCCAGCGAGCTTGCCGCTGGCCCAGGGCGTGCACTTCGGCTGACGCCGCCGGACCGTCCTACTGGTCAGCCGTCGTCGCTGTCCGCCGGCGCAGCGCGCCCGGCACTGAAGCGAACCATGAAGATTGCCGCAGCGATGCCGATCACCAGCAGTCCCAACGCGCCCAACTCGAGCAGCAGGCGGTCGAGCTCCTTGTCCGAGTGCACCTGTTCGGTTGCGGCTGTCACGATCAGGATCCGTCGCACGCAGGCGATCAATCCGATGAAAAGAAACGGCTCGGCGGCGATTTCGTGATACAGCAGGACCGCGCGCAGCGTGGCGGCTATCTCCGCGATGATCAGGACCATCAAGACCCGATCGAGGACCAGGACACCGCCCTGCAGCGTGGCGACCTTGTGGGTCGCGGCTTGTACGACTGCTTCTCCGCCGCCGATCACGATCATGACCGCGGCCGCCACCAGTAGCAGGAAGGCGATCGCGTAAACCACGTGTTTCGAAACCGTCGACCAGTGACACCGACTCGATGACTCAGCCCGGGGCGTCGGTGGCGGCTTGTCGACTCCATCGGTCAGCGATTCTATTCTCGGTTGCCCGACGCGCGGCCTGAGAACAGGTAGGGATCGTCCGCGAATTCGCTGAGCTGAACGAACCTGCTGGTAGGAATGGCGGTGGCGGGCTTCGCGACGCCGTGACCGCGCAGGGCCGTTTATTGACGGATGCGTCGGCGATGACGGGTTTGCAGAGCCTTCCTGACCGTTGACGGCCAGCGGGAAGGTTCGACCAGTACCATCTGGTCTATGCGAACGCCCCGTCGCCGGTTATCTCCGGACGACCGCCGCGCCGAGTTGCTGGCATTAGGCGCGGAAGTCTTCGGCCAACGACCCTACGACGAGGTCCGAATCGACGAGATCGCCGAGCGGGCCGGGGTGTCCCGGGCGTTGATGTACCACTACTTCCCGGACAAGCGGGCGTTCTTCGCCGCCGTCGTCAAAGGACAGGCCGACCAGCTGTTCGAGACCACCAACGCCCTGCCGTCACCAGGCCAGTCACCTCTTCGAAGAGACCCGGGACGGCGTCCTTGCCTACATGCAGTACCACCAGGAGCACCCGCACGCGGCCTGGGCCGCATATGTCGGCCTCGGCCGCTCCGATCCGGTCTTACTCGGCATCGACGACGAGGCCAAGGATCGTCAGATGGAACACATCATGAGCCGCATCATGGAGGTCGACGGCCCGGGTACCGAGCTCGCCGCCCGACGTGGAACGCGACCTGCGGATCGTCATCCACGGCTGGCTGGCGTTGACCTTCGAGGTGTGCCGGCAGCGGATCATGCACCCCGAGACCGACGCGGGCCACCTGAGCGAAACCTGCGCTCACGCGCTGCTCGACGCGATCACCCGGGTCAACGGGATTCCCGAACAACTGGCCAAGGCGGTCGGGCCCGACGGGCGTGACGCTCGGCGGCTTACGCCGGTTTGTCAGTGCCCGCTGGCACCATGGCGAGGTGACCACCGTGCCCGCTGATCCGCTCGGGCGGTTCAGCGTCGTCACCCGCGACTGGTTCGGCGGTACCTTCGCCGAGCCCACCCCCGCCCAGGCCGACGCCTGGACGGCGATCGCCGACGGCCATAACACCCTGGTCATCGCGCCCACCGGGTCCGGCAAGACGCTGGCGGCGTTTCTGTGGGCGATCGACCAACTTGCCGGCGCACCGCGCGGCGAGCGAACGCCCGGCACCCGGGTGCTGTACGTGTCACCGCTGAAGGCCTTGGCCGTCGACGTCGAGCGCAACCTGCGTACCCCGCTGGCGGGCATGACCCGGGTCGCCGAACGGCGAGGTCTGCCGCCACCGGAGATCACCGTCGGGAGTGCGATCGGGCGACACCCCGCCCGCACAACGCCGCCAGCTCATCGCCACGCCGCCCGACGTGTTGATCACCACGCCGGAGTCCCTGTTTCTGATGCTGACCTCCGCGGCCCGCCAGACCCTTTCCGGTGTGCAGACCGTGATCATCGACGAGATCCACGCCATCGCCGGCACCAAGCGGGGCGCTCATCTGGCGCTGTCGCTGGAACGGCTCGACGACATGCTGCAAGCACCGGCGCAGCGCATCGGCCTGTCGGCAACCGTGCGCCCACCCGAGGAGGTGGCCCGGTTCCTGTCCGGCGCATCGCCCACGACCATCGTTGCCCCCGCCGCGGCCAAGACCTTCGAGCTGACCGTGCAGGTGCCGGTCCCGGATATGGCCAACCTGGCCGACAGCACCATCTGGCCCGATGTGGAGGCGCGGCTGGTCGACCTCGTCGAAGCGCACAATTCGACGATCGTGTTTGCCAACTCACGGCGGCTGGCCGAACGATTGACCGCTCGGCTCAACGAGATTCACGCCGAACGGTTCGGGCGTTGAGCTGCCGTCCGCCGCAAACTCACAGGTTGCCGGCGGCGCCCCGGCCCAGCTGTTGGGCAGCGGCCAGACGTACGGCGCGCCGCCGCTGTTGGCGCGCGCCCACCACGGTTCGGTGAGCAAGGAGCAGCGCGCCGTGGTCGAGGAGGAGCTCAAGTCCGGACGGCTGAAAGCGGTCGTGGCGACCTCGAGCCTGGAGCTGGGAATCGACATGGGTGCTGTCGATTTGGTGATCCAGGTGGAGACACCGCCGTCGGTTGCCAGCGGCCTGCAACGCATCGGACGCGCCGGACACCAGGTCGGCGAGATCTCTCAAGGGGTGCTTTTTCCCAAGCACCGCACCGACCTGATCGGCTGCGCGGTGGCGGTGCAGCGCATGCTCGCCGGCCAGATCGAGACGATGCGGGTGCCCACCAATCCGCTCGACATCCTCGCCCAGCACACCGTCGCCGCGGCGGCGCTGGAGCCGCTCGACGTTGATAGCTGGTTCGATACCGTGCGACGCAGCGCCCCGTTCGCGACGCTCCCGCACAGCGCTTTCGAGGCCACGCTGGATCTGCTGTCCGGCAAGTACCCGTCGACCGAGTTCGCCGAGCTGCGGCCGCGGCTGGTGTACGACCGCGACACCGGCACCGTGACGGCACGGCCGGGCGCGCAGCGGCTGGCGGTCACCTCCGGCGGCGCGATTCCGGACCGCGGCCTGTTCACCGTCTACCTGGCGACCGATTCCGAAAAGCTTTCTCGCGTCGGCGAACTCGACGAGGAGATGGTCTACGAGTCTCGCCCCGGCGACGTCATCTCGTTAGGCGCCACCAGCTGGCGGATCACCGAGATCACCTACGACCGGGTGTTGGTGATCCCGGCGCCCGGTCAACCGGCCCGGTTGCCGTTCTGGCGCGGCGACGATGCCGGGCGTCCCGCCGAGTTAGGTCAGGCGGTTGGCAAGTTTACCGGCGAACTGGCCGGCCTGGCCCGCGATTCATTCGAAAAGCATTGTGCCGAGCTTGGTTTCAACGAATTCGCTACCGAGAATCTGTGGCGGCTGCTGGATGACCAGCGCACCGCCACCACGGTAGTACCCACCGACGCCACCTTGCTGGTCGAGCGGTTCCGCGACGAGCTGGGCGACTGGCGGGTGATCCTGCATTCCCCCTATGGGCTACGGGTGCACGGCCCGCTCGCACTGGCGGTGAGCCGGCGGCTTCGCGAGCGCTACGGCATCGATGAGAAGCCGACCGCCTCGGACGACGGCATCGTGGTCCGGTTGCCGGACACTGAGTTTTCCGGCGGAGACGGTGCCCCACCTGGCGCTGAGCTGTTCGTGTTCGACGCCGACGAGATCGACCCGATCGTCACCGCGGAGGTCGGTGGTTCGGCGCTGTTCGCCTCGCGATTCCGGGAGTGCGCGGCGCGTGCGCTGCTGCTGCCGCGGCGGCATCCGGGCAAGCGATCGCCGCTGTGGCACCAACGTCAGCGCGCCGCGCAGCTGCTCGACGTGGCCCGCAAATACCCGGACTTCCCGATCGTGCTGGAGGCGGTCCGCGAATGCCTGCAGGACGTCTACGACGTGCCGACGCTGGCCGGGTTGATGGCCGACATCGCCGCGCGCAAGGTGCGCGTGCTGGAGATCGAGACCGCCACGCCGTCGCCGTTCGCGGCGTCGCTGCTGTTCGGCTATGTCGGGGCGTTCATGTACGAGGGCGACAGCCCGCTGGCCGAGCGCCGCGCCGCGGCCCTGTCGCTGGACGCCACGCTGCTGGCCGAACTGCTGGGCCGCGTCGAGTTGCGCGAGCTGCTCGACCCGGAGGTGGTCGCCGCCACCGGTCGGCAATTGCAGCATCTGTCGGCCGACCGGACGGCCCGTGACGCCGAAGCGGTCGCTGATCTGCTGCGGCTGCTCGGCCCGCTGACGACCGAAGAAGTCGCCGCCCGCGCCGGCGGCGCCGATGTCGGCGGCTGGCTGGAAGGTCTGTCAGCCGCCAAACGCGCGCTGACGGTTTCGTTTGCCGGACAGAGATGGTGGGTCGCGATCGAAGACATCGGCCGACTGCGCGACGGCGTCGGGGTGGCCGTGCCGGTCGGCGTGCCGGCCAGCTTCACCGAGGCGGTCAGCGATCCGCTGGGTGAGCTGCTGGGCCGATACGCGCGCACCCACGCGCCGTTCACCACCGCCGACGTCGCCGCCCGGTTCGGCCTGGGGCTGCGGGTCGCCGCCGACGTGCTGGGCCGGCTGGCCGCCGACGGGCGGCTGGTCCGCGGTGAGTTCTCTGCAGAGGCGGCCGGCGACGAGTGGTGTGACGCCGACGTGCTGCGGATCCTTCGCCGCAGATCGCTGGCGGCGCTGCGGGCGCAGGTCGAGCCGGTCAGCACCAGCGCCTACGCGCGCTTCCTGCCGGGTTGGCATCAGGTCGGCTCGGCTGGGCATTCCAGCAACGCCGGGCTCGACGGGCTGGCGGCTGTCATCGATCAGCTGGCCGGCGTCCCGCTGCCCGCCTCGGCGATCGAATCGCTCGTGCTGCCCCCTCGGGTACGCGACTACTCCCCCGCCATGCTCGACGAACTACTGGCTTCCGGCGAGGTCGTCTGGTCGGGCGCCGGATCCATCTCGGCCGGCGACGGCTGGGTCGCGTTCCACCCGGCCGACACGGCGCCGTTGACCCTGGCTGCCCCCACCACGATCGAGCTCACCGCGGCTCACCAGGCGATCCTGGACACCCTGGCCGGCGGCGGGGCCTTCTTCTTCCGGCAACTCGCGCAGACCGGCATCGGCGAGCAAGAGCTCAAAGCCGCACTGTGGGAACTCATCTGGGCCGGCTCGGTCACCGGCGACACGTTCGCGCCGGTTCGCGCGATGCTCGGCGGCGGGCCGGGCACCCGCAGACGGTCCACCCCGGCGCACCGGCCGGGCCGCGGAGCACGCCCACCCCGGCTGAGCCGCTACAGCGTCGCGCACGCCCAGTCCCGCGCCACCGACCCCACGGTGGGAGGCCGGTGGTCAGCGCTGCCCGTGCCCGAACCGGATTCAACGCTGCGGGCACACCACCAAGCCGAGCTGCTGCTGAACCGCCATGGCGTGCTGACCAGGGGCGCGGTGGCGGCCGAAGGCGCTACCGGGCGGATTCGCGATGCTCTACAAGGTGTTGAGCACGTTCGAGGAGGCCGGCCGATGCCAGCGCGGCTATTTCGTCGAGTCGCTGGGCGGCGCCCAGTTCGCGGTGGCATCGACGGTCGACCGGCTGCGCGGCTACCTCGACGGGATCGACCCGGAGCGACCCGACTATCGGGCGGTGGTGCTGGCTGCCGCCGACCCGGCCAACCCGTACGGCGCAGCACTCCCCTGGCCGTCCCGCGCGCCGGAGGAAGACGGAGGTGCCCGGCCGGGTCGCAAAGCCGGAGCGTTGGTTGTGCTGGTCGACGGCGAACCTGGTCTGGTTTGTCGAGCGCGGCGGGCGTTCGCTGTTGACGCTTCCGCGACGATCCCGACGCCAATCGCGCGGCGGCCGCGGCGCTGGCCGAGCTGGTGGCGACCGGGCGGGTCAGTTCGATCCTCGTTGAGCGCATCAACGGCATCGCGGTACTCGGGCCCGACGCGTCGGCGCCGACCGTGAGCGCGCTGTCCGACGCCGGGTTCGCTCGTACTCCACGCGGGCTGCGGCTGCGGTAGCGCATGCCCGAGGGTGACACGGTCTGGCACACCGCAGAGACGCTGCGGCGGGCACTGGTCGGTCGCACACTGACGCGATGCGATGTGCGAGTGCCGCGCTTTGCGACTGCTGACCTGACCGGTCAGCTGGTCGATGAGGTGCTCAGCCGCGGCAAGCATTTGTTCATCCGCGTCGGACCTGCCAGCATCCACTCGCATCTGAAGATGGACGGCAGCTGGCGGGTGACTTCCCGGGCGGTGCGTAACGATCACCGGATCCGGATCATCCTGGAAGCCAACGAAATCCGCGCGGTCGGCATCGATCTGGGCGTGCTGGAAATCCTCGACCGCGCCCACGACGGCGACGCGGTCGCACACCTGGGACCTGATCTGCTGGGCGACGACTGGGACCCACAGGTTGCCGCGGCCAATCTGACCGCACGCCCGGATCGACCGATCGCCGAGGCGCTGCTGGACCAGCGGGTGCTGGCCGGGATCGGCAATGTCTATTGCAACGAGCTGTGTTTCGTCAGCGGGCGTCTGCCTACCGCGCCGGTGAGCGCGGTCAGCGACCCGCATCGGCTGGTCTCCCGGGCCCGCGACATGCTGTGGGCCAACCGCTACCGCTGGAACCGGTGCA
Organism: uncultured Actinomycetota bacterium; assembly: GCA_963791535.1. GTDB lineage: Bacteria > Actinomycetota > Actinomycetes > Mycobacteriales > Mycobacteriaceae > Mycobacterium. Next base: position 13,834 of record CAWBSW010000035.1, read on the forward strand.
CCACCGGCGACACCCGGGCCGGCCGGCAGCTGTGGGTCTACGGGCGGGCCGGGCAGAGCTGCCGTCGCTGCGGCACCCGCGATCGTCTTCGACGACACCGGCGAGCGGGTGGCGTATTGGTGCCCCGCCTGCCAACGCTGAACGCCCAGAACATGTCCGTTCGGTAAACGATGGGAGGGGCTGGCGCGCCAGAGCCTCGCCAGTCTGGTCGAGGCATGCGATGATCGCAATGTCAGCGGCTTGGCTTGCCGTCCCCAACACTCGCGCTTCTGCTCAGCGGAGAGGTTCAGGAATGACGACCACCCAAGTGTGCTCGCCCTCGCCGTGCGCGATCGCTATTGGCCGGCCTCGTCCTGTCGGTCGCACTGCTTAGCCTTGTGGGGGTCCGCGCCCCGACCGCGCATGCTGACGCCGTCGATGGCAATTTCGTAAACGCGCTGAATTCTCGGGGCATTACCTTCGCGTCCCCGCAGGCCGCGATCGTCGCCGCTCACGAGGTCTGCGATGAACTTGATTCCGGTAGGGCCTCGAGCGACGTCGCGAATGACGTGATGCAACAGAGCAGTTTGGACGGGTATCACGCCGGGTTCTTCGTCGGCGTCAGCATCGCTGCGTTCTGCCCGCGGCATGCAGGATCCTGACGGCGCCCGTACACTGTGGTAACTACTCTTACGGAGACCCAACTGGTGATCAGAAAAGTATTGTTCGCCGCCGCGATCGCGTGCAGTGCAGCAGCGGGAATAGCAACGCCGGCCAGCGCCGACCCCAGCCCGTTCGGCACCCTCGGATGCAGCTGCAAACCGCCGGTCACGGTCCCGGATGGCAAGGCTCCTGCTATGGACCCGATGAACCAAGGTATCCAGAACGGCCTTGGCTTCTCTGCAGCGGCAACTCGCCGCGCCCCGCCAACAACTGAGCTGCTCGCGCCGGATTGCTCATCCCGCCGATGGCGGTGGGTCCACCACCTTCCCCTTGAGCTCGGCACCGATCGCGATGTCTTCGTACTTTTGTTGCTTGCGCTTGCGCCAACCGCTGCCTGCCGGCGAAATCGGCGGCGGCATCAACGGCGGCAGCATGGGCATCCCGGATTCACCCGCGCCGAGCGGCGTCGCCGCCGAGGCGAGTTGCACGGGCACTTGCTGACGCCGGCAGCAGTCCGACGACGGCAGGCGGCGCGGTCAGTTTGCCGATCGACACTCCAGCACCGATCGCCGCGGACGTGGACGCTTGGCCGAGTCCGGCGGCACCCAACGCACCCGGACCCAGCTGCCCTAAACCACCCAACGCACCCGCTGCTCCCCCTCCGAGTCCCCCGCCGAGCGCCGACTCACCCTCCGATACACCCTGGCCAATTGCGTTGTTCACACCCGACAGGGCCTGGGCCGATTGGTTCTGCGCCAGATAGCTGAGCAGGTTGACGGGAAATCCGGACGAGAAGATGGTGTTCCAGAGGTTGGCGTTGGGCCCGATGGCGGCATTGCTGTTGTTGGCGAAAGAGAAGTACTGCTCAATTGCCGCCAAGATACTAGCGATGGGCCCGAGCTGGGCCGAAGTGGCCCCAGTCGTGGCCCCAGTAGTCGCCGCTGTCGGGTCGGCGGCAGCCGCTGCACCGGCCTGCGTGGCCGGTCCGCTCGGATTCGTTACCGAGGTCGGCGACGTCAACTGCGGCAGTGTGGAGGCCTGCGTGGAAGCCGCCTGATAGCGAGTCATCGCCGCCGAGTTGTCCGCCCACATGGTCTGGTATTCAGACTCGGTTTCGGCGATGGCCGGAAGATTCCTCCCAAATCCATTGGTAGCCAACAGTTGCGCCAGCCGCACCCGGTTGGCCGCGACCTGCGGCCGTCGGAACCACCGCGGCGCGGACCGAATTGAATGCCGCGGCCGCAGCCATCGCCGAAGAGGCTGTCTGCTGAGCTTGCTGCGCGGTGGTTTGCATCCAGGTCACGTAGGGCTGCACGGCCTGGAACATCGCCGTCGAGGATGGACCATGCCAGGTCTCAGCCAGTGACGACAACGTGGCCACGTAGTTCTCGGCAGAGTCTTCGAGATTGGTGCCGAGTTGTTGCCACGCCCCGGAAGCCGCGATCAGCGATTCCGCACCGGGCCCCGAATGGATCAGCGCAGAGGTGACTTCGGGAGGCAGGGTTGTGAACTCCATGACACTAAAGATCGACTACCGCGGGAAAACTTTTGGAACTTTGGGTTGACTAGGGTGAAAAAAGCCCTGAAACATTGAGCATCGACGGCGCCACAGGGCCGAATAGGCCAAAACGACCTCAGTCATGAGATGGCGTTGACCGCGGTCACCAGTCGCGACTTGAACGCGTCCGGAATGGGCATATATCCATGGTCCGTCAGATCATTCTGGCCGCCGCTGATCGCGCTTTGCAGGAACGCCCTCACGGCCGCACCGACCTGCGGATCGTGGTACTTCGAACACACAATCTCATACGTCGCCAGCACGATCGGGTAGGACCCGGGCAGGTTTGGCCGGTAGAACGAGATCGTGTCCAAGGCCAGGTCGTTGCCTTTCCTCATGAACCAGGCAGAAGAAATCGTCCTTCCCACCGATCTCTGGGCTGATCGCCACCGGCTCCGGACCCGCTGTCGTGATGACCTTGGCGGTGTCCAGATGTTGCGCCTGGGCGAAGGACCATTCGATATAGGTGATCGCCCCTTCGGTGCCTTTGACGGCCGCGGCGGCGCCGTCGTTGCCACGGGCGCCCTCGCCGACACCGCCGTTGAACTTCTTTCCGGCGGCAGAAACCCCACGTGCCGGCGGAAGCGGTATCGAGATACTTCTGGAAATTGTCCGTGGTCCCGGAATCATCGCTACGGAACACGACCCGAATCGGCTCGTCGGGCAGCTTCGTGCCCAAGTTCAGCAGCTGGATCGCCGCATCGTTCCACATGGTGATCTGGCCGTTGAAGATCTGGGCCGTAACCGGACCGTTGAGGTTCAGCGACGTCAAGCCTTGGACGTTGTAGGCGACGGCGATGGGGCCAAACACCATCGGCAGATCCCACACCGGCGAGTCGCACCGCTGGCGTCGCGTGGGCGTCCTCGCCCAGGTTCAGCGGAGAGTCCGACCCACCGAAATCGGTTTGGTTGCCGATGAATTCGCTGATCCCAGCGCCGGAACCATTGGGCGTGTAATTCACCGACTGGCCGGGGCAGACTTGTTCGAAAGCCTTGACAAAACGGTTCATTGCGTTTTCCTGGGCGGTGGAACCACTGGCCTTCAGAGTCGGCTGGCCGCCGCAGGTCACCTTCACCGGCAGGCGCGGGCCGCTTCCTCCGGTGGCGTTGTTGTTACCGCACGCCGACAAGATCACCGCACCAGCGGTCAGAATACTCAGTGCGGCGCCAAATCTCTTTAATTTCAATCTAATTCCTTCAAATGGAACGATGCGATGATCGACGCCGGCCTGGCCGCAGCCCGCCTAACTGCTGTCCTCCGCGCAGCCATGAGGCATGGTAACAAGGTTCGCCCTTCAGCAATTGCGCCCGGTCATCGCCGAATTCTCGATTTCAGCCTGCAGTTTCCGAGCTGTTTACCAAGGCTCAGCGACCGTGCGCGGCGAAGAACTGTGCGATGGCTTCCGACGCGGCGAACGCGTCACCAACCGGTAGACGCTGGCGGGAATACGCTAAGAATCCCTCAGCGATCGACACCGAGGTGTGCTCTTAGTCACACGTTAAGTAACTTTCCAGCGGCGTGTCGAGTAAAACCACCAGCGCAGGCTGACCAAGCTCGCGACACGGCATGCTGTTCACCGGGCGGGACCATTCCCGGCACGTACCGTGGAATAGAAATTGTCGATTGGCGGTTGGTCATCGCTGACTGGCCTGTGACCCCGATCACCGACACGAAGCAGGGTCGACGCGTTAGTCACGGAGGAAACACCGACGACGTCGCGGATAGTCGGCGAACGACTTCGCCGGATTACTGAAGGGCACGAGGGTGCTAACACTGCAGAACCACGTCAGCCTCAGCAATCTGACGACTTTCCGCTCCCTCAACGCCGGCGCGCTGACGGCGCGCGCCTGGGAGACACTGCGTGCCGCCGTTGCGGGCGTGGCACTCCCGCGACCGTGGCGCCTATCGGAGGAATGCAGGCCGGCACTGCCGCCCTCTCGGCACGGCCCGATCAAGACCTACCGCGTATGCGTCGCGGCGCCGAGCGCTGCTAGCGCGGAGGACTAGCCGTCGCGAACTGACGAACCGTCGCAAAGCTCCACGTCACCGGATCCTGGAATTCGATGCGCTGCGCCAACAACTGCAGCGGCTGGCTGAAGTCATCGTCCGGTACGCTAATCACGTTGGGGTACAACGGGTCTCCGTAGATCGGCATTCCGAGCGAAGTCATATGCACCCGCAGCTGATGAGTACGTCCGGTGCGCGGCGTCAGCCGGTACAGGCCGTCCGGCGATATCGACTCCACCAGCGTCTCGGCGTTGGGCTCGCCAGGTTCTTCGACGGCTTGTAAGTGGCCGCGGCGCTTGACGATTCGGCTCTGCACCACTCGCGGTAACGTCACGTGGGGGTTGGCCGCTGCCCTCGCAACATACGTCTTGTGAACCGCGCCGCGGGCGAACATCGTCTGGTAGGCCCCGCGAAGCTCGCGGCGGGCGGTGAACAGCAGCACCCCGGCGGTCAGCCGGTCCAGCCGATGGGCCGGGCTCAGCTCGGGTAACCCCAGTTCTCGGCGCATCCGCACCAGCGCGGTCTGGGCGACGTGGCGCCCGCGCGGCATGGTGGCCAGGAAGTGCGGCTTGTCGACAACCACGATGTCGTCGTCCTGATAGAGCACGGGGATGTCGAACGGCACCGGCACCTCGTCGCGCAGGTCCCGGTAGAGGTAGACGCTGGCACCAGCCGGCAGCACGGTGGCGGGATCGAGCACCACACCGTGCTGGTCGACGACCTCGCCGGCGATCGCCTTGGCGGCAACCTCGGGCCCGAACCGGGTAAGCAACTCGTCGCCCAACGGTCCACCGCGCACCCGCAGCCGCGCCGGTCCCAATCCGTCGCGTGGCGGGAGCGGCAGCTGCCTCACGGTCGGCTCAATTTAAGGGCACCGGCTCGAGGATCTCCGCGCGGGCCTCGGGAGCGCTGGCCCGCAGTGCATCCGCCGACGCGTCGTCGGGTTGGGCCTGCGACAGCACCTCGGCCTCCACTCGCGCCGTATAAGTGTCGACCTCACGGTCGACGTCAGCCTGGGTCCAGCCCAGCACCGGCGCGACGATGTCGGCCACCTCACGCGCGCAGTCGACACCTCGGTGTGGGTATTCGATCGGCGATCCGCGTCCGGCGGGCCAGGATGTCCTCCAGATGCAATGCGCCCTCGGCGATGGCGGCATACGCCGCTTCGACCTTCAGGTAGCCCGGTGCCGCAGTGATCGGGTTGAGCAGGTCGCGACGGTCGGCGGCCAGCGCCAGCACCTCGCTGAGCAGCGATCCGTAGCGGTCCAGCAGGTGACGCACCCGGTAGGGGTGTAGGCCTTCGAGCGCACCGACGTGCTCGGTCTGGTTGATCAGCGCGAAGTAGCCGTCGGCGCCTAGCAGGGGCACTTTCTCGGTGATCGACTGCGCGACTCGAGCCGGAATGTATTGCGATGCGGCGTCGATCGCATCGGCGGCCATCACCCGGTAGGTGGTGTACTTGCCGCCGGCGATGGCGACCAGGCCAGGTGCGGGCACTGCCACCGCGTGCTCACGCGACAACGTGGACGTGTCCTCGCTCTCCCCCGCCAGCAGCGGCCGCAAGCCCGCGTACACCCCGTCGATGTCGGCATGGCTCAACGGGGTGGCCAGCACGGTGTTGACGGTGCCGAGGATGTAGTCGATGTCGGCCTTGGTGGCCGCCGGATGCGCCAGGTCCAGTGCCCAGTCGGTATCGGTGGTGCCGATGATCCAATGGTTGCCCCACGGGATGACGAACATCACCGACTTCTCGGTGCGCAGGATGATCGCGACGTCGCTGACGATCCGGTCCCGCGGCACGACGATGTGCACTCCTTTGGAGGCACGCACCTGAAATCGTCCACGCTGCTTGGACAATGCCTGAATCTCGTCGGTCCACACCCCGGTCGCGTTGACGACGACGTGACCGCGGACTTCGGTGACGGCGCCGTCCTCGGAGTCGCGCACCCGCACGCCGGTCACCCGGTCGCCTTCGCGCAGCAACGAAACCACTTGAGTGGACGACCGCACCACCGCGCCGTAGTGCGCCGCGGTACGCACGACGGTCATGGTGTGCCGGGCGTCGTCGACGACGGTGTCGTAGTAGCGGATACCGCCGATCAGCGCGCTGCGCTTCAGACCCGGGCACAGCCGCAGCGCACCGGCGCGGGTCAAATGCTTTTGCCCCGGAACGGATTTCGCGCCACCAAGTTCGTCGTACAGCAACGAGGCCGGCCGCGACGTACGGGCGTTCCCACCACCGCTTGGTCAGCGGGTACAAAAACGGCAACGGCTTGACGAGATGCGGCGCCAAGGTGGTCAACGACAGCTCGCGCTCGAAGAGCGCTTCACGGACCAGCCCGAATTCCAGTTGCTCTAGGTAGCGCAGCCCGCCGTGAAACATCTTCGAGGACCGGCTCGACGTGCCGGAGGCAAAGTCACGCGCTTCGACCATCGCCACTTTCAGCCCACGGGTGGCGGCATCCAGCGCGGATCCCGAACCCACCACGCCGCCACCGATGACCACGACGTCGAATTGTTCGCTGCCGAGTCGCTCCCAGGCCGAGGCGCGCTGCTCGGGTCCTAAAAACGAACCCGGCCGGGTCTGCTCGCTCCCCGGTACGCGAATCGGGTCGCTCACGGCACAGGTCTCCTGTCGGTTACTCGTCAGTAGGGCACTGGCTCCCAAGGCTACCTGGCCTGGTCAGTCCAGGTCGTCGTGCGCCATCAGCCGCCGTGCTGCCTCCGTGATCGAGCCCGACAGCGACGGGTAGACGGACAGGGTTTCGGCCAGCTGATTCACGGTGATTCGGTTCTGCACGGCCATCGCGATCGGCAGGATCAACTCGGACGCGATCGGCGCGACCACCACGCCGCCGATCACCACACCGGTGGACTGACGGCAGAACAGTTTGACGAAGCCTTGGCGAAGTCCCGACATCTTGGCCCGCGCATTGGTCTGCAACGGCAGTTTTATGGTCCGGGCCAGCACCGATCCGTTGTCGATGGCCGATTGCGGAATACCGACGGCGGCGATTTCGGGCCGGGTGAACACCGCAGCGGCCACCGTGCGCAGCCGGATGGGACTGACGGCCTCCCCCAACGCGTGCCACATGGCGATCCGGCCCTGCATCGCGGCGACCGACGCCAGCAGCAGCAGGCCGGTGCAGTCCCCGGCGGCGTAGATGCCCGGCACCGACGTCCGCGATACCCGGTCGACGGTCAGGTAGTTGCCGCGTCCCAGCTCGATGCCCACCCGCTCCAGGCCCAGGCCGCTGGTGTTGGGCACCGACCCGATCGTCATCAGGGCATGGCTGCCCTCCACCGCGCGACCGTCGGTCATCTTGACCAGCACCCCGGACGCGGTGCGGGTGACCGACTCGGCGCGGGCGTTTTTGACCAGCTGTACGCCGCGTTCGGCGAACGACTCCTCCAGCACCCGGGCGGCGTCGGCGTCCTCGTAGGGCAGCACCCGGTCACGGCTGGCCACCACCGTGACATCGACGCCCAATTCGGTGTAGGCGTTCACGAATTCGGCGCCGGTCACACCGGAACCCACCACGATCAGATGGTCGGGCAGTGCGTCCAGGTCGTAGAGCTGGCGCCAGGTCAGGATGCGCTCGCCGTCGGGCTGCGCTGACGGCAACACCCGGGGGCTAGCGCCGGTGGCGATCAAGACGACGTCGGCATCGTAGCTGCTCGTGGTGCCGTCGGCGGCGGTCGCCTTGACGCAGTGGGTTGCCAGACCGGGACTCGCATCGATCAGCTCACCTCTGCCGGCGACAACCTCGACGCCCGCGCTGACCAGTTGCGAGTTGATGTCCGCGGACTGGGCGTTGGCCAGCGTCTTGACCCGTTGATTGATCTCCGGCAACGAGATCTTGGCGTCGTCGATGTCGATGTCGAAGCCCAACCGAGGCGCCCGGCGCAGTTCGGTGCGCACGCCCGTGGAGGCGATGAACGTTTTCGACGGCACGCAGTCGACCAGCACGGCCGCCCCGCCGATGCCGTCGGAGTCGATGACGGTGACCTGGGCGTCGCGTGCGGCCGCCACGAGTGCCGCCTCGTAGCCGGCCGGCCCTCCGCCGAGGATCACAATGCGGGTCGCCACAGCCCCTAACGCTAGCCAACGCCGACGCCAACCGCGGGATCACCGCCGCTCTTGCTGCAGGCGTTTAAGCTTTCCCCGTGCCGCTCTACGCTGCCTACGGATCGAACATGCATCCCGAGCAGATGCAGCAGCGCGCACCCCACTCGCCGATGGCCGGAACAGGCTGGTTGCACGGCTGGCGGCTGACGTTCGGTGGCGAGGACATCGGCTGGGAGGGCGCGCTGGCCACCGTCGTCGAGGACCCGGCCGCGAAGGTGTTCGTCGTGCTCTACGACATGACGCCCGCCGACGAGATGAACCTCGATCGGTGGGAGGGGTCCGAGCTGGGCATCCACAAGAAGATTCGCTGCCGGGTGGAGCGCCTGTCGTCCGACACCACCACCGACCCGGTTCTGGCGTGGCTCTATGTGGTCGACGCCTGGGAGGGTGGTCTGCCGTCGGCCCGCTACATCGGCGTGATGGCCGATGCCGCCGAAATCGCCGGCGCGCCAGACGAATACGTGCACAACCTGCGTACCCGCGCGGCGCGAAATATCGGTCCGGGAAGCTAACTCAGGGCGGCGGACTGCTCGACGATGTTCGCCATCAACCGCACCCCGATCGCCAGCGCGCGCTCATCGAGGTCGAACGTCGGCTGATGCAGGTCGAGTTGCGGACCATGGCCCGACCAAACTCCCAGTCGCGCCATCGCACCAGGTACTTGCTCTAAATACCAGGAGAAGTCCTCACCGCCGCCGGACTGCCTGGTGTCGGTCAGCACATCCGGGCCGACCGCTTCGACGGCGTGGGCGATGATGCGCGTCGACATCTCCTCGTTGACCACCGGCGGGACACCGCGGTTGTACTGCAGCGTGTGCTCGATACCCAGCGGCGACAGCAGACCGGCCACCACCTCACGCACGATGTCCTCGAGGCTCAGCCAGGTTTCGCGGCTGGCCGTGCGGATGGTGCCCGCCAGCACGCCGGTCTGCGGGATCGCGTTGGCGACCACCCCCGCATTGACCGCGCCCCACACCATCACGGTGCTGTTGCGAGGGTCGATGCGGCGTGACAGCACACCGGGCAACCCAGTGATCAGCGTGCCCAGCCCGTAGACGAGGTCGGCGGTCAAGTGTGGCCGCGAGGTGTGCCCGCCCGGCGAATACAGGGTGATCTCGATCATGTCGGCCGCCGACGTGATCGGCCCCGCCTTCACCGCGATCTTGCCGACCGCCAGCCGGGGATCGCAGTGCAAGGCGAAGATCCGGCTCACTCCGGACAGCGCGCCGGCGGCGATCGCGTCGATCGCACCGCCGGGCATCAACTCCTCGGCGGGCTGGAAGATCAGCCGCAGCGCAATCGGCAGTTCCGGCACCCCCGCCAACGCCAACGCCGTTCCCAGCAGGATCGCGGTGTGCGCGTCGTGACCGCAGGCGTGCGCGGCGTTGGGCATCGTCGATTCGTACGGGGCACCGGTCCGCTCAGCCATCGGCAACGCGTCCATGTCGGCCCGTAACGCGATCCGGGGCTCTCGGTCGGGACCGAAATCGCAGGTCAGCCCCGTGCCGCCGGGTAGCACTTTGGGGTTGAGCCCGGCGTCGGCCAACCGTTCGGCGACAAACTGTGTGGTCGCATACTCCTGGCGGCCCAACTCCGGGTAGCGGTGGATGTGCCGCCGCCAGTCGACCAAGTCGTCGAAGTGGGCCGCCAGCCACGAGTCAGCGATGTCGGCAAGGCTCATAAGCGCCGCTCCTCACGAGCCGCCAGCACCCGATCGCGTTCATCCGGTGACTCGGCAAGACGAACGACTGTGCGCGCCAACATGATTGCGCCATCGACGACGGCCTTGTCGGCGCTCGGACCGATCGCAGCCGCAGCGAACTCGGGCTGGTGCAGCGAAGCGCCGCCGGCGTCGACGGCGACCATCGGATGGATCCCCGGCAGAAATTGCGTCACGTTGCCCATGTCGGTACTGCCCAACGGCAGCTTCGCCTCGAGTTCCTCGTCGACGGGTGTACGCCCGAGCCGCGTCATCTCGTCGCGGACGGTACCGGCCAGCCACCGATCGGGCTTGAGCGCGTCATACATCGGCTCGGTCTGCTCAACGCTGTACTCGCAGCCGGTGGCGACCGCGCCGGCCAAGAAGCAGTCGCCCACCTTGCCTTCCAGATCGGCAAGCGACGACGCTTCGGTGGCGCGCATCGTGTACTGAAATTCGGTCCGGCTCGGGATGACGTTGGCGACCTGGCCGCCCTCGGAGACGATGCCGTGCACCTGCTGTCCGGGCGCCAGCTGTTGACGCAGCAGCCCGATGGCCACCTGTGCCACGGTGGTTGCGTCGGCGGCGTTGACACCCAGAAACGGTGCGGCCGACGCATGTGCTTCCCGCCCGCGATACTCCACCCGGACCGCGGACAACGTCAGCGACCGGGCGGCCGCGATATCCACCGGCCCGGGATGCACCATCACCGCGGCCGCCAAGTCGTCGAAGACTCCGGCGTTGAGCAGCAACACTTTTCCACCGCCGAACTCCTCGGCGGGTGTGCCCAGCAGCGCAACCGTCAGGCCCAGTTCGTCGGCGACATCGGCCAGTGCCAGCGCGGCGCCCACTGCCGATGCGGCGATGATGTTGTGTCCGCAGGCATGACCGATTCCGGGCAGCGCGTCGTACTCGGCGCACACGCCGACGGCCAACGGACCGGCGCCGAAGTCGGCGCGGAAAGCGGTGTCCAATCCACCGGCTGCCGCGGTGATCTCGAAACCCCGCTCAGCCGCCAGCGATTGGGTCTTGGCGCAACTGCGATGCTCGGCGAACGCCAACTCCGGTTCAGCGTGAATCGCGTGGGACAGTTCGATGAGGTCCGTGCCACGGCGCCGCACCGCGTCCTCGACGCGATCCAACACCGGGATTGAGGCCATCCTCGCAGTATCTCACCGCCATTCACCGGCGATCACAACTGTCGCGCGGAGCGTGCATGTATGCCTCGGCGCGAAGCCATGCCTGCGCCGGGACAAATCGCTCGTCATCCCAGCTGGCTGATCGCACTCGTATTCGTCCCCGCCAATTTTTCATGATGGCGGCGTGAACGGGCCAGCGGATGAAACGACGCAAATCCGCGTGACTTTCCCAGATGGACAGCGATCCGCCGCGCCACTCAACCTGCTTGCCCCACAGCCAAAGACCGACCGCGCCGCGCATAATCGGCCAGCTTTCCGCCAGCTTCACGCCCAATGCGGCGATCTGTTGCCAATCCTCCTCGGAATCGGAATGAAAGTCGGTGAAACTCACCACGACCGGAGACTGGCTCCCGTCGGACGGGCCGGGCAACCAATCCGTGCTGAGGATGCCGCTCCCGCGCGCGATCGGCGGCTGGCCAGTCCAGGCGCCGACGGATGTTGCCGTCATGACGGCCGGGTGTTCGTCACGACGGGTGGTCTCCACTGCGGGGAGCGGCCTAGATGAGCGAGGATGCGCTCGAGGTCGTTGGTCGGCTCCGTCGACGGGATCGCCGGGCCAAACACCGCACTCTCGGAGGTGCGGAAGTCTCCGTCGGGCACCGCGAAAGCCAAAGGCAATGCGGCGGCCACAACGTCGACCGGAAGCTCAAAGGGTTGACCCATGGTGCGGGCCACATCCCAGCCGTGCACGACGTAGTCCACATAGTGAAAACCGATCGCCACTGAACCCGGGAAGGTTGCGCCGGACCCAAACTCCGGTAATGCGAACGCCGCATCGAGCACATCGGCATCGGCGAACGCGTCGATCACCGCGGTGGCGGCCGCAGAGTAGGTGCCGGCCGGGTCAACTGCCACCGCTTCGGCGACGGTGTCGGGTTGCCATATCGCCTGGTCGCCGCCGTTCCCGCGTGCGGCGGCGGCAAAGCCGCGATGCTGGACCGTCATGTGAGTGAGCAGGTCGGCGAGACTCCAGCCAACGCACGGCGTCACCTTCGATAAGTCGTCGGCGGTTACGGCCGAGACCACGTCAACGGAGGCCAGTACGGCAATCCGATGTAGTGGCCGAACATCCAAATTTATATGCATGCGCATATCATGTGCGTATGCAGATCGTATGTCAACCTTTACCATCCAGATGTGGTGCGAAAGGCGACGCGTCCAGACCTCGCGGAGATGCTGGCGCAGCTGGCTCGTCAAACCGTCGCCGCCGAGCAGCCCGTGCTGGCAGCGCACGGCCTGTCGATGTGGGGCTACATCGTTCTCAGCGCCCTGGATCGTTCGCCGATCCGCACTCAAGCGGCACTCGCCGAGGCGATCGGCGCCGACAAAACTCGCATCATTCCCACCCTCGACGAGTTGCAGGAGCACGGTTACATCGAACGGATTCCCGACCCCGACGACCGCCGCGCACGCCTGCTCGCGATCACCGAGTCGGGCCGTTCGGTCAAAGACGCGGTGCAGGTGGCCATCCAGCGTGGGGAGGAGCACTGGCTTGGGCAGCTATCAGCCAACGACCGAGACGTCTTTCTGCGTGCGCTGCGCCAGCTCACGCTTGGGCGGTCCGCCGGTTAGGCTGCCCGACTGTGAGTGACGCTCCCGTCGACCCCGACGCGCTTGCCCGGCGGGCCGCGCAATTCATCGCCGAGGGCACCGGGATCGCCGAACACGATGTCGCGATCGTCCTGGGGTCGGGGTGGGCGCCGGCTGTTGCCGCGCTGGGCTCGGCGACCGCGGTGTTGCCGATGGCCGAACTGCCCGGCTTCACCCCTCCGACCGCGGTCGGCCACACCGGCCAGGTGTCGTCGGTGACTATCGGTGCACACCGCGTGCTGGTGCTGGCCGGCCGTGTCCATGCGTATGAAGGCCATGACCTGCTGCACGTCGTGCACCCGGTGCGGACGGCTTGCGCCGCCGGCGCACGCGTCGTCGTGCTGACCAACGCGGCCGGTGCAGTGCGCCAAGACTTCGAGGTTGGCCAGCCGGTGCTGATCAGCGACCACCTGAACCTGACCGCGCGGTCTCCGCTGATCGGGGCCCAGTTCGTCGACATGGTCGACGCCTACGCGCCGCGACTGCGGGTGCTGGCCCGTGCGGTCGATCCGGCTCTGGCCGAAGGCGTATACGCCGGGCTGCCCGGCCCGCATTATGAGACGCCCGCCGAGATCCGGATGCTGCGGACGCTGGGCGCCGATCTGGTGGGCATGTCCACCGTGCACGAGACGATCGCAGCGCGGGCGGCGGGCGCCGAGGTGCTGGGAGTGTCGCTGGTGACGAATATGGCGGCAGGCATCACCGGCGAGCCGCTCAGCCACGCCGAAGTGCTCGCCGCCGGCGCGGCCTCGGCGACCCGGATGGGCGCTCTGCTGGGCGACGTGGTCGCGCAGCTGTAGGGGGCTGGCGTGACACCAATCTTGGGTGTAAGGCGTGAACATGTCGGCGGTGAACAGCCGACAGTTGATCACAACCACCAGATAGGCATACAGCTGAGACACGCTACGACGGCTGTGGTGGTAGTCGGTCTTGGTTGTCGGTGGTCAGCCCTACGGTGTGGTTGTGCAGATGCGTTACTCGTACCGGATCGAACCGACTCCGGCGCAGCAGCGGATGCTGTCGCGGGTGTTCGGTTGTGCCCGAGTGGTATTCAACGACGCGCTGCGGGTCCGCGACGAGGCCTACCTTGCCGGAGTCAGACTCTCGGACAGCGAGGTTCAACGCCGCGTCATCACCGCCGCGAAAAAATCCGAGCAACGGGCGTGGCTGGCCGAGGTGCCCAGTGTGGCCTTGGTGCAGTCCGTCAACGATTCCCGGCGGGCGTGGCGGAATTTCTTCGATTCGGCTGCTGGGAAACGACGGGGTCGCAGGGTGGGTCGGCCACGGATGAAGTCGAAAAAGGATTACCGGCAGTCGTTTCGGCTTACCCGCAACGGGTTCAGCGTGCGGCCGAATGGACGGTTGTATGCGGCGAAGGTGGGCGAGATGCTGGTGCGCTGGTCGCGCGAACTTCCCGGGGAGCCATCCTCAGTCACGGTAATCCGCGAACCAGATGGCCGCTATTACGCCAGCTTCGTCGTCGACGTACCGCGTGCCCCGCTTTCGCATATCGAGCGGGAGGTCGGGGTGGATATGGGCATCACCCAGCTGGCCACGGTTGCCGCCACCGATGGTGCGCGCACCGATATTGCGAATCCGAAGCACTTAATCCGCAAGTTGCGGAAGTTGCGGCGGTTGGAGCGGGAGAAGTCCCGACGGCAGAAAGGATCGAACAACAGGGGCAAAACGCGGCGCAAGGTCGCCATTCAACACAGCGCAATTGCTCGTGCGCGGCGGGATTATCACCACAAGCAGGCTTTGGCGTTGGTTCGCGACAACCAAGTGATCCATCTCGAAAACCTCAACATTGCGGCCATGGTCCGAAACCGCCAGCTAGCAAGGGCGATCTCCGATGCAGGCTGGGGCCAGTTCATCCGAATCATCACCGAAAAAGCCGACCACTACGAGCGCACTGTGCATCAGGTGTCGCGCTGGTTAGCATCCAGCAAGACCTGCTCGGCATGCGGCTACCGACTCGACGAACTACCGCTGCAGAGCCGCGCCTGGAAATGTCCGTCGTGTGCGGCGGTCCACGACCGCGACCACAACGCCGCCAAAGTCATTCTCGCCGCCGGGCGGGCGGAGAGACTAAACGCCTCCCACGAAAATGGGCGGGACCGCGTCAGCGGTTCCGGTGGAGCCCATGTAAGACCGCAACCGCTTGCGGCTGTGTGCGATGAATCAGGAAGCACCCCAACAGCGGCGTAAGCCGCCGCAGGAATCCTCGGACCTTCAGTCCAAGGAGCACGTCAAACCGGAGGATTGGATCGCGCACGACCCCGACCCGGTGACGGCCGCCGAACTCGCGCGGTGCGATCCTGCCGAACTGGCCGCGCGGTTCGCCCGGCCGCTGACGTTCGGCACCGCGGGACTGCGCGGCCCGGTCCGGGGTGGCCCGGACGCGATGAACCTCGCCGTGGTGTTGCGTGCCAGCTGGGCCGTCGCGCAGGTCCTCACCGAGCGCGGCGTCGCCGGGTCGACGGTATTCGTCGGGCGCGACGCGCGGCACGGCTCAGCCGCATTCGCCGTAGCGGCAGCCGAAGTGCTTGCCGCGGCTGGCTTTTCGCCCACGCTTTTTCCGCATCCCGTACCCACACCCGTGCTGGCGTTTGCCGTGCGACACACCGGCGCCGCGGCGGGCATCCAGATCACCGCATCACACAATCCGCCGGCCGACAACGGCTACAAGGTCTATCTCGACGGGGGAATCCAGATCATCTCCCCCACCGACCACCAGATCGAAACCGCGATGGCCGCGGCCCCCTTCGCTGACGAGATCGCCCGGGCGCGCGTCGAACCGGCCGACCCGGGTCTGGTCGAGCAGTACATCGAGCGGGCCGCCCGGTTGCGGCGCTCGTCGGGCACGATCCGGGTGGCGCTGACGCCGCTGCACGGGGTGGGCGGCGACGTGGCCGTCGAAACGCTGCGACGCGCCGGCTTCGGCGATCTGCATACCGTGGCCAGCCAGTTTCGGCCCGATCCGGACTTCCCCACCGTCCGGTTCCCCAACCCGGAAGAGCCCGGTGCCGCGGACGCGCTGCTGGCGCTGGCCGAAGACGTCGACGCCGAGATCGCGATCGCGCTCGATCCTGACGCTGATCGCTGCGCGGTCGGGATACCCACACCCGCGGGCTGGCGGATGCTTTCCGGTGACGAGACCGGTTGGCTGCTTGGCGATTTCATCTTGTCTCGAACCGAACCGGGCGAGCTCGCCGCCAGTGTGGTGGCCAGCACCGTGGTGTCGTCGCGCATGCTTTCGGCAATCGCCGCCCGCTGGGGCGCGCGCCACATGGAGACCCTGACCGGGTTCAAATGGCTGGCCCGCGCCGACGCCGACCTGCCCGGCAGCACGTTGATCTACGCCTACGAGGAGGCGATCGGGCACTGTGTCGACCCGGCCGCGGTCCGGGACAAGGACGGCATCAGCGCCGCGGTGCTCGCCTGCGATCTGGTGGCGACGTGCAAGCTTTCCGGCCGATCGGTGCTCGACGCGCTGGACGACCTGGCCCGCCGATTCGGGGTGCACGTCGGCGCCGCCGTGTCACGGGCGGTGACCGACCCGGATGAGGCAGCCGCACTGATGCGTCGGTTGCGGAGTTCGCCGCCCAGTCGGCTGGCCGGATTCGCTTCGACCACAACCGATCTGCTGCAGCGCCCCGGTGTCGATCGCACCGACGCGCTCATCTTCACCGGCGGCGACGCCGGTACGTCGGCCCGCGTCGTGGTCCGACCGTCGGGCACCGAGCCGAAGGTCAAGTGCTACATCGAAGTTCGGTCCGCGGTGGCCGAGGATCTGGCCGGTGTCCGCCGACGCGCGACCGCGCTCTGCGACGAACTGGCGTCGTCGGTGCAGCATTGGTAGTCAGCGCGGTCCGAATTGGCGGTCGCCGGCGTCGCCGAGGCCCGGGACGATGTACGACACGTCGTTGAGGTGGTCATCGACGGCCGCGGTGAACACTCGCACGTTCGGCGCTGCTTTTTCCAACGCCGCAATGCCTTCCGGGGCAACCACCACGGAGAGCACGGTGATGTCGTCGGCGCCGCGGCGCTGCAGCAGCCCGATGGTGTGGATCATCGAACCGCCGGTGGCCAGCATCGGGTCCAGCACCATCACGGGTTGGCCGCGCAGATCGTCGGGCAGCGACTCCAGATACGGCATGGGCTGCGCCGTTTCCTCGTTGCGGGCGACGCCGACGAACCCCACCCGAGCCTCGGGGATCAGCGCGTGCGCCTGGTCGACCATGCCCAAGCCCGGCCCGCAGCACCGGCACCAGCAGCGGCGGTTTGGCCAGCCGCGCGCCGACCGTCTCGGCCAATGGCGTGCGCACGGTGACCGTCTCGCGCGGCGCGTCACGGGTGGCCTCGTACACCAGCATCAGGGTCAGATCGCGCAACGCAATGCGAAACGCGGCGCTATCGGTGCGCTCGTCGCGCAGCGTGGTCAGCCGCGCCGCTGCCAGCGGGTGGTCAACGACATGCACATCCACGGGTCAATCCCACCAGTCTCAGCAGTCCCTCGGTGAGGGGATAGTCCCTTCTCCAACTTTAGAGCGCCTGCGATATCGCTCGCGCTCAACCGACCGGTGATATCACACGCGCCGCTTTTCCGAGAAGTGGCGCATGCTCGGTCGGTGGTGCAGATGTGACTCCAGCGCTCTACGCGCCGAAGAAGTTGAAGATGTCGAACCCATACCCGACGAGGTCGATCAGCGGTTGCCCGGAGACCAGCGGGTCCCCGCTGAAGATGGCGTCCGGACCCAAGGACGGAATGCTCGCGGTTGCGTCGGACCACGCGGTCAGCAGCGACGCGTCCAACTGGTTGGTGGCATCGTAGCCCGAGAGCAGCGAGTCAACGAACGACGACGGCAGCGGCGACTGCCCGGCGTCCTCCAAAAGATCGTCGATCGGGCCCGACGAACGTCTGCACCGCGGCGTACTCCATGCCGGCCAGCATCTGCAGCGGATCCATCTGCGGGTCGAAGCCGGCGCCGCCGGAGGCCACTAGCTGGCCGGTCGCATCAACCTGCCACGGACCAGCAACACCGATCGGGTCGACCCCGTTGACTTCGATGCCGCCACCCGGGTCACCTGGGTTGCCGTAGCCCCAGTCGTCGAACAAGGTCGCGAACGGACTGAAGGAGTCGTAGAAGAACAGCCCAGCGGGCCCGCCGTCGTACATGAAGGCCAAGGTCGGCAGCGGCGCGGGAATCGTCGTAGAAGTTGGTCGTCACCGATCGACGCCGAGATTGATGATGTTGGTGGTGTCCAGGTTCACGCCGGGAGTCGGGTCCGGGTAGTAGGGGTGAACCGTCTCGATCCCGATGAGCGCGTTGAGGTCGGCGAAGAGGTTGCTGGGGTCCTCGGGGAAGTCGGCCCAGCCGTCGTATTCGCCGGTGTAGATGTCGGTCGCAATCCCGGTGGTCGGGGTGGTTGCCAGGCTCAGCGGGATATCAAGGAACGGAACGTGTTGGGGCTCGGGAGTCAAGCTGAAGGCGCCGACGCCGTCGGGGAATTGGAAACGGTCCAGGATGCCGCCGATCGGGCTTTGGGGGTCACCGAGCAGCGTGACGCTCAAGTCGTTCAGGTTGACTCCGGCCGGCGTGTTGTTGAGGAGGTCGTTCATCTCCACGGTGGCGACGTCGGCGCTCTGCGAGTAGCCCAGCACGGCGACGTCGTTTCCGCCCTGCAATGCCGGGACGATCACGTTGTTCAGGTCACTGACGCCGGTGTTCAGTGAGTCGCCGAAGCCCAAGTTCGGCTCGCTGGGATGCAGACGATCGGGCAAAACTGCTCCGGCGTGGTCAGCGGGTCGAAGGTGTAGGCGCTGTCCTGGCTGAGGTACAGCGATTCGACTGAGCTGAGGAAACCGTTGTCAGGGGTGGGAACGTCGGTGCCGCTCATAATCCAGCCTTCGTCGGCAAGCAGCTTGGCTTCCGCGATGATCGCCTTCACCCCGGACACGAAGGCCGGTGTCATCATCGACAGCACGCCAGCGACGGCGACGCAGACGATCACCAACGAGCACATAACCCGGCGATCGCAACCTCGGTTTGACATCCCGACCTCCCAGCGGTAAACCGCCAGCCGAGAATGCAGCCATAGTTCGCGTGATTTATCCCCGGCCCGGTGATTGGCAAACATCATGCGCCGTCCGGGCCCCCGTCATGACGCGATTTGCAAATTTGTCAATTGCGCTTCCGCCGCTCGACACGCGTGGGCGTCGACCAATGAGCCGGGGCGGGAACCATATACTCCCCGCCATGCGACGCCGACCATCGCGGAGTGGCAAGCGATATCGAGCGGTCAGCCTATTCGGTGTACTGGTGGTTTCCAGTGTGCTGATGTCGTGGCCGTCGGCTCATCGAGCCCACGAAACGGTTCCGGTGGACTTCAAGGCGGCCGGCGTTCCGACCCCCGCGCACGTCGTCGTCGTGGTGGAAGAAAATCGCTCGCAAACCAACATCATCGGAAACAAGTCGGCTCCCTACATCAACCAGCTGGCCGCCGGTGGCGCGATGATGGCGCAGTCGTTCGCCGAAGTGCATCCCAGCGAACCCAACTATTACGCGTTGTTCGCCGGCGACACCCTGGTCAACGACAACGTCTGCCCGGTCAACGCGGGCAACACACCCAATCTCGGCTCGCAATTGCTCGCCGCCGGTTACACGTTCGTGGGCTTCGCGGAGAGCCTGCCCGCGGTTGGCTCGACGGAATGCCGGGCGGGGAAGTATGTGCGCAAGCATGTGCCCTGGGTCAGTTTCAGCAATATCCCGGGCTCCTATTCGCTTCCGTTTTCCGCGTTTCCGGCGCCGTCTAACTACGCCGGCCTGCCGACGGTCGCATTTGTCACCCCGAACCTCGCCGATGACATGCACGACGGCTCGATCGCGCAAGGCGACACGTGGCTGTATCAGAACTTGTCGCAGTACGCCGAATGGGCGAAAGCCAATAACAGCCTGCTGATCCTGACCTGGGACGAGGACGACAACACCTCGCGGAATCAGATTCCCACGGTGATCTACGGGGCGAACGTCAGACCCGGCAGCTACAGCGAGCCGATCAGCCACTACAACGTGTTGTCCACGCTGGAGCAGATGTACGGGCTGCCGAAGCTCGGCTATGCAACCAGAGCGCCCGCCATCACCGACATTTGGGGCGCCTAACCCCAGCCTGGCGTCCGGCGGGCGCGACGCCCGTCGCTATTGTGTGCCGCATGGCTGCTGACCTCGTCCCGATCTGCTTGAGCCTGACCGACGGTGACCACTACACCGTGTGGGCGCCCCGCTGGCGCGACGCGGGCGACGAGTGGGAGGCGTTTCTGGGTAAGGATGAGGACCTCTACGCGTTCCAGACACCCGCTGACCTGGTGGCATTCGTGCGCACCAACACCGACAACGATCTGGTGGACCATCCCGGGGTGGAAAGGGTTGACGGAGGCCAACGCCCACAAGCTCGAGCCCGCCGACGACAAGCAATTCGACCTGATCGGGGTCGAAGAGGTGGTTTCCGAGAAACCGACCGAGGAGTCGGTGACCGCGCTGGCGAACTCGCTGGCGATCGTCTCGTCCATCGGGTCGGTGTGCGAGCTGCCGGCGGTGATGAAGTTCTTCAACGGCAACCCGATCTTGGGCACGCTGTCCGGCGGAATCGACCACTTCACCGGCAAGGCCGGTCTCAAGCGCTGGAATGTGATCGCCGAAGTCATCGGACGCAGCTGGGACGACGTGCTCGGCGCGCTAGACGAGATCATCAGCACTCCCGACGTGGACAGCGCGGTATCGGACGCTGCCGCCGCCGAACTGGCCGAACCGGTCGAAGAGGAGCACCTCGAAGAGGACGATTCGGGCACCCACCAGGAAAGCGACGCAGGCACCGAGGAGCAAGAGACCGACGCCGCCGCCGAGAGTGTCGACGTCGCCGACGACGAGGACGGCGAGAAGGCCCGGGCGACCGGCGACGAGGTCGTACTCGGCGGCGACGAGGATTTTTGGCTGAAGGTCGGCATCGACCCGATCCGGATCATGACCGGCGCAGGCACGTTCTACACGCTGCGCTGCTATTTCGACGACCGTCCGATCTTTTTGGGGCGCAACGGTCGAATCAGCGTGTTCACCTCGGAGCGGGCCCTGGCCAGATATCTCGCCGATGAGCACGACCACGATCTGTCCGACCTGAGCACGTACGACGACATCCGCACTGCGGCAACTGACGGCTCCCTGGAGGTCGACGTCACCGAGGACAACGTCTATGTGCTGACCGGGTTGGCCGACGATTTAGCCGACGGCCCGGATGCGGTGGACCGTGACCAGCTTGATCTGGCCGTCGAGCTGCTTCGCGATGTGGGCGACTACGCCGAGGACAACACCGTCGACAAGGCGCTGGCGATGGATCGGCCGTTGGGCAAGCTGGCGGCCTACGTTCTCGAATCCGACTCGGTGAGCAAGCCCCGGCCCCCTTACGCCGCGGCTGTGCAGGCGTGGGAAGAGCTGGAGCAGTTCGTGGAGTCGCGGCTAAGGCGCGAATAGCGCCGCAAGCCGGCGACGACATTGTCATGAGCGTCGCGGCTAAGGCGCGAGTGTCCACACACTTACTCGGGGTCGCGCTGGCCGAACAACTGGGAACGCCGCCGGTCGAGTTTCCCGGCGATCACGGCGGATTCATCGGGCAGCCGCGGGAATTCGCTACAACCCTACGCACAGTGCTGGCCGGCTGAAACGTCGCGAAGCCGC
>CAWBSW010000036.1:0-5785 GCA_963791535.1 uncultured Actinomycetota bacterium
CCAGAGAAATGGGGTCTGACCTGCGATAATCAGTTTGTATAGGTCTAATGATGCGACTGTTTGGGCGCGTTGGGGACCACGTTTTTCGGACCACTTAGGCCTACGAGGACGTGGACCGCACTCGTCCGACGCTCAAGTGGTTACAGGTTGCACTCTTGTCGGCCAGATCGAGGAACTGCGGCGGTGTAGGCGGTGGCGTAGACGAGACGGTGTCTGGGCGTGGTGGCGCTGGCCGCTCGATGGTGTTCGCTACCCGGCATTGTCGATGTGCATCGCGGCAAGCCGATCGACATCGTGCCCGGAGGGCCCAAAGGTATTCGGCCGACTGGGTATTTGCCCGTCGGAGCATTGGACGGCCGAGGTCACCCGCGCGGAAGCAGTCGGCGTTGGCACGCTTGCGGTTTCGGGCGGGCTGGGACTAGCTTCGTGAAGCGCCCCGGTCGTGGCGCTTCACCAACTCAGGAGGGATCTCCTGGCGATGGCAAGTCCACAGTTGCAACAGGTGATCGACGCAATAAAAGCCCTCGCCGGGAAGGCCGCCGGCGCAAGCATTGAGGAGTTGCGCGCGACCAACGAGCAGATGGCGCGGCCGGCGGAACCCGATATTAGAAGCGAGCCCGTTGTTGCCAATGGGGTCGGGGCGGAATGGATCAGCGCGCCAGGCGCCGCAGCCGATCGCGCCGTGCTCTACCTGCATGGCGGCGGCTACATCATGGGCTCGCTGAACACCCATCGCGATCTGATGGGCCGCATCTCGCGCGCCGCGCAGGCCCGCGTGCTGGGACTGGACTATCGCCTGGCACCCGAACATCCGTTTCCGGCCGCGGTGGACGACACCGTTGCCGGCTACCGGTTCTTGCTCGACCAGGGGCCGCCTCCAACACGGCTGGCGATAGCGGGAGATTCGGCAGGCGGCGCATTGTCGCTCGCGGCGCTGGTTGCCGGGCGCGACGCCGGACTGCCGATGCCTGCGGCGGTGGTGTGCCTTTCGCCGTTCCTCGACCTGGAGGGCACCGGCGAGTCGATCAAGACGCGGGCGGACGTCGATCCGATCGCCACGCCTGAGGTCATCGGCGTGTGGGCGAAGGCTTACCTCGGTGGTGCGGATCCGCGCACCCCGCTGGCCAATCCGCTCTATGCCGATCTTCACGGATTGCCACCGCTGCTGATCCAGGTCGGCGATCACGAGGTTCTGCTGGACGACTCGACCCGGCTGGCGCAACGCGCGCAAGCAGCCGGAGTTCAAGTAAAACTTGAAGTCTGGCCGGAGATGATCCATCGCTTTCAGAGCTACGCCGGCGTTCTGCCCGAGGGCCAGCAAGCGGTCGAGGACATCGGCACGTTCATCCGCGAGCAGATTCCCTAACAGAGTGTTTGACGGGTGCGCTTCGACAGTGCCTTCTCGCGGCTCGATGTCCGCGGACGTTCCGGTGTGATGTCGACGGCGAGGGGCGGTCCCTATGTTGGTGGCGCTGGTGCGGCGCTGAGCGGACTCGTGGGTATCCAGCGCGAAGCACGATCAAACGAGGTTAAGCGATGAACCCTGACGACGTTTCGGTTGCGCAGCAGGCAGAGCCAGCGCCGACCGGCCCACCGAACATTCTTTACGTCCATATCGACAACCTCGGCATGGGTGAGCTGGGCTGCTATGGCGGCGGCATCTTGCGCGGCGCAGACACGGCGCGGCTGGACCGCTTCGCCGGCGAAGGACTGCAGCTGCTCAATTTCGCGCCCGAAGCCCAGTGCACGCCGACCCGCTCGGCCCTGCTGACCGGCCGCTATGCCATCCGCTCCGGCAACGGCTCCGTGCAACTCCCCGGCGTCCCCAGCGGTTTGGTGGCGTGGGAGCAGACGATGGGCGACATCCTGTCGTCGGGCCGGGTACGCCACGGCCATCTATGGCAAGTGGCACATCGGCGACGAGCCCGGGCGCTACCCCACCGACCACGGGTTCGACGAGTGGTACGGCATCCCGCACAGCTACGACGAATGCCTGTGGCCCGACGACCCGCTCTACGACCCCGACCGTGACCCCATGTCGTTCGTCGTCGCGAGCACCAAAGGCGGTCCGGTCGAAAATCTCGAGCAACTGACCATGGAGGTGCGGCGCAACATCGACCGCGAATACCTCACCCGCGCCGACGCGTTCATCCGGCGCAGCGTCGCCGCCGGCACACCCTTCTACGTCTACTTCAATCACTCGATGCTGCATCTGCCGACCGTGCCGCGCGACGAATTCAAGGGGAAAAGCGGCGCCGGCGACTGGGCCGACTGCCTGTTGGAGATGGATGCCGATTTCGGGACACTGCTCGACCTGCTCGACGAACTGAACATCGCCGACAACACGATCGTCGTCTTCGCCGGCGACAACGGGGCCGAGGATGCGCTGCCGTGGCGAGGGACGTCAGGATACTGGGACGGGTCATATTTCACCGGCATGGAGGGCTCGCTGCGGACGCCGTGCCTGATCCGCTGGCCGGGACACGTCGGCCCCGGACGGGTCAGCAACGAGATCGTGCACGTCACCGACATGTTCACCACCCTGATCCGCTGGGCCGGGTGTGAGGTGCCCAGCGATCGGGTGATCGACGGCGTGGATCAAGGCGCGTTCTTCCGCGGCGACCAGGACCAGTCGAACCGGCAGGGATTCCTGTTTTGGAACGGCGACAAGCTCTACGGGGTCAAGTGGCAGAACTTCAAGACGGTTTTCGTCGAGCAACGTCAGTTCTTCGACCCGTCACCGCCATACGCCAACCCCCGCATCATCAACCTGCTCACCGATCCGAAGGAACGTGAACCCGTCGAATACCCCCACCTGCACACGTGGGTCGTGGCCCACTTCACCCGACTCATCGGGGAGTTCCAGGCCAGCGTAAAACGCGAGCCACTCATTCCCTTTGGCGCGCCGCTCAACTTCGTCCCGGCTCCCCAGGGCAACTGAAGTCTCAATATCACTCGTATTGGCTCGACCCGGTAGTGGCTCTGATCATCGCGACCGTCGTGGACTACCACGCAGTGGATCTACTTCGGGAGGTCATCGCCGCGCTCCGCCCAGCCGCGCCTGCAGCGGTGGGCTTCGACGGCGCACGGGCACTCGCCGACTAACCGGTTCTCTAGATGGTTCGGCCGAGCGCGCCACCAGCTCTGCGTAATCGGCGGGCCTGATGTCCCGGATGCCCAGTGCGGTAACGTGGTTGGTGACATCTCGGGGACCGAACGGGAAGAAAAGAACGCGATCGCCAATCGCCAGCAACGAATCCTTCTCCGGCTGGACCAAGACCTTCACCGATCCCCGCCTCTGCCATCGTCGACCGGCTCACCTTCGGCGGCACGATCATCGTGGCTGATGGCCTGATCGCGTTTCGGTAAGTCAGCCGCGTGCGGTGAGCCGTATCGGAAGTGAGTGATACACAGTCATATTGCTCACCAGGTTCGGGAACTGAACGTGCGGCGCACCGACCTCGATGTCGCGGGTGTTGAGGAGGAGCTCATCAAGAGCGGCGTGAACTTCGGCCCGCGCGAGCATGGCACCCAGGCAATGATGTGCGCCTCCGCCGCCGAAGGAGACGTGCGGGTTGGGGTCGCGTCCGATCTCGAATCGCATGGGTTCATCGAACACATCCTCATCGCGGTTGGCCGACCGCAGCATGGTGACGACACGTGCTCCTCGCTCGATGGTTTGTTTGCCCAGGGTCACGTCTTTGGTGGCACCGCGAACCCAGAACATGATCGGCGTCGAGTAGCGGATGACCTCGTCGGCGGCCGTACGGCGCACCGCCGGATCGCCGCGATACCGCTCGATCTGATCCTGGTTGGCGACAAAGGCCCTGATGCCGTCGCATAGCGCATTGCGGGTGGTGTCGCTGCCGGCCAGGCTGAGGATGAAGAAGAAGATTTCGAGCTCATTGGCCGGCAGCTGGAACGTGGTGCCGTCGTCGTCCTCGATTTCCGCGTGGCACAGTGTGCTCCAAATATCATCGACGGGTTTCTCGCGTTTGCTTTTTGTGAGTTCGGTCGCGTATTCGAAGACCTGCATGAATGGCGCCAGAGCGTCGCCTTCGGGCATCGCGTTGCCGTGTTTGCCTAGTGCCAAGACCTCGTCGACCAGGGCGAAGATACGCGGCCGGTCGGCTTCGGGGATGCCGACGATGTCGCCGATTACCGACATCGGCAGACCGCCGGCAAGGTCGACGAACTCGCCGCCGCCGTTCTGCAGGAGTGGCCCGGCCATGGTGTGGGCGCGGCGCCGGATCCCTTCCTCGAGCTTGGCGACCGCGCGGGGTGTGAAGGCCCGCGCGATGATCCGTCGTCGTCTTGTGTGGTCGGGTGGATCGAGATTCACGATCGCGGGGTAGGCGGAGAAGAGGTTGACCTGTTGGATCAGCGGGCCGTCGGTGGCGGTGAACGTCTCGTAATCGCGGTGAACTCTGCTGACCTCGGCGTGTCGTGTGCACACCCAGAAATCGCGTTCAACCTGGTTTGCCACGCCGGGCGTCAACTCCTGGTGGTAGACGGGCGCGGTGTTGCGCAGATGGGCAAACACGTCGTCGGGAAACCCGTTGTCCCACAGGGATGAATCTGACAGGTCAATAGTGGCGTTAGTAATCACCTGGTTCCTTCCGTGTTAGGGCCACGTCTGAGCGCTGTCGAGCCTTTAGCGTGGTTTTCTTCCGCCGGCCGTTGGCCCGGTAGGCTAGGCCGGCCAGGATGACCTGCAGTCCGTAGGTGAAGATTGGCTCCATGCTCGGTGCTGTCAATGCCGGCCCCATCGAGGGATTGGCTCGGGCGTGCTCAAGTGCGACGGCGCCCAGCAATTGGATGTACAGGAGCGCGTGTGCCGCTTGGATCTCTTCTGCGGGGAGCCCGGATTGATGCAAGATCTTGCGTGTCTGGCGGTCCATGTCCGCTGCGGCAGCGGTGTGGGGCCGCTGCTGCAGTAACGCAGCGATGCCGGGAACGTCAACGAGTACACGCCAGGCGTTGTGGTAGAGCGCAACGAGCTTTTCCTCCCAGCTGCCCGCTGTTGGCACAGTGATGCTCGAAACGACCGCCTCGATAAGCAGATCCAGCATCTCGGCTTTGTTCTTGACGTGGTAGTACACCGAGGAGGCGGAGGTATGTGCCTCGGTCGCCAGCACGCGCATTGTCACGTTGTCGACGCCGACGCGGCGAGCAAGGGCCAACAGGCTCGCGGTCAGGTGTTCGCGATCCAGCGCACCGTAGGGCAGGCCGGGCGCAACAACCGCCGCTGGCTGAACCAATGTGGCACCCTTTCGAACGCTGATCGAATTCGAACGCTGTTCAGATTCAAGCACAAAATGGAGCTTGCGTCGAGCGGTCGGCCCAAGCCAGCTCGGCGGGAGTGCCCGCCGCGGTTTGGCGAAGATGTACGCCAAACCCCGCTGCATGCGCCAGAGGACTGATCGTCCCGACCGCAGTCGTGGTGCGGATGCCGAAACTTCACGCCACACGTTCGGCGGTTTTGTCTCACGAATCGCTTGCCAGAACAGCGGCACGTCAAAGTACACGTCCGAGAGCGGCACAAACGACCCAAGGGCAAGTTGGGGTGCGGCGATTTCTCGGGGAACAGCCCCGGGAGCGGTCCGAATTTCTTGGGGACCATTAGGGGACCACACGTTGTGCGCGTTGGTGAACGACCTGCGCGTCGGTAAACGTTATGCACGGCCACACCAAACTGCACGCAAGCCGTGACCTGCGGAAATGCGTTACCGCGATTTACTGGGGGTCAAGTGGGCCACGGCAGAGTGCGACGACCACCTCGGAG
>CAWBSW010000037.1:0-50420 GCA_963791535.1 uncultured Actinomycetota bacterium
TTGCGCTTCTTCAGCAACATCGGCAATTTCGCCAGCCCGGACCGCAACGTGGTGTCGACGTAGAGCACCTTCGCCGACTCGTGCTGCACCGCACGTCCGGTCATCAACGCGTAGTAGTGGTACAGCGAGTTGGTCACCGAGATATCCGTGCTCGCCCGGAACCGGCTGGCCTGAGTGCGCGCGAAGTCGGTCGCAAACTCGCGCTCCAGTTCGCACAGCACACTCTTGCGCAGCGGCGCAGCCGTGTGCTCGAGGTGGCGGGTGATGATCTTTCCGAACCTCTCCCACAGCAGCTGCCGGTTGACGCGCGCAGCGTTCTCGAATCCGCTGCGCTCGGCGTGGTTGGGCCCCAACCCGATCCGCGTGGCCGCCTCGATGAACTTCGTCACTCCGCCCGGTGAGAAGAACGTCGTCGGGGACAACGCCCGGCCGAAGAACATATCGTCGTTGGAGTACAGGAAATGCTCTGCGAGACCAGGGATGTGGTGCAGCTGCGTTTCCACGGCGTGGCTGTTGTACACCGGCAGCGCCGAGAGGTCGGTGAAACGGACCCCGGCACGCACGATGGTGACTTTCGGATGGGGCGCGAGCCAGTCGGGTACCGGCGAGTCCGTCACGACGAAGATCCGCCGCACCCAGGGCGCAAACGCGGACCCCAACGCAGGGCATACTTCAGTTCGTCGATCTGACGAATCCGCGCGTCGGCGTCGTCGCCTTCGCCCACAATGTGATTCGCCATTGCGGCTGCGCGCCGTGCCCGGAACTCCAGGTCGTTGCCGTCCACCCACGAGAACACCATGTCGATGTCGAACGTGACGTCGGCGGCATGCGGAGAACATCCCGGCGATCGTCGGCCAGGTGCGACCGTGCAGTTCCACCTCTGTGTACACAATTTCACTCAGCGGCAACGCCTTCCGAGTAAGCGAGTTCTCGATCGGGCAGATCGCCTGCATCCCGTCGAATACCCAGAACTGCAGCTCGACCCCGGCAGAGGCGCCGTAACGCAAGCCGGAACGCGGGCATTCGCGCCGCCGGAACACCCGCAGCAGCCGCGGGTCCGGGTCGGAGGACAGCAGACCGTCGCCCAGATACACCGAGCTGCGGCCGGTCCCGTCGAGGATCTTCGCACGCAGCGGCGCCTCCAGGCACGCGGACATCAGCGCTTCGGCAACTCGTGCACGCAGGCCGATATCAACGACGAGCGCTGGACGCCCGTCGGCGCCGCGAATGAGCAGGAACGGAATTCCCGCCGTCTCCAATTCCGCGCGGATGAACAAAAGGTCTCGCGCCATCGCCTCATAAGGAGTCAGGCGCAGCCCATCAGTTGAGCTGGCCGGCCCGAAGCGGGCGACGTCGATCATGCTGGTCATGGGAACACCTGCCTTCCACGTTTCACGTTGGGTCAAAACGCGCACAAAGAGGGACCCCAGCGGACCGGTGGAGCGGCGACGATGCCCTCACACGTTGAGCTTTGGCACTGAACGACGTATCCCCGCGCAGAGCTGGGAAAGCCACTTGGGACCACCCCTTAAGCCGGGACACTGTCTGATCTTGGGCGTCTTCTCTCTGACGTCGTCAGATCAGTGGCCTGTGTTCGATTCAGAAGCCTCGCCTAACGAGGTGCCTACGCAGGATAGCCCCGAATCCGGCTTCCGGCAACGCGAGTGTTAACAAACCGCTAACAAAACCAAAGGAGGTGTTGTCGTTGCACTTTGGTGCGCGTCGGCGGTATCACGATGCGGGGCTGGGCACCTCGCCGAATCGGCTCAGCGCCAAAACCGCTGCGACCGCCACTACAAATCCCGCCACAACTAGCCAGCTCAGGCCCGGACGGGTCTGGTCGCCGAGCCACGCCACCCCGACCAGCGCCGGGCCAACCGTCTCGCCCACCACCATCCCGGCGACCGCGGTGGTCACCGATCCGCGACTCAAAGCGGAGGTAAGCAACAAGAACCCGGCCGCTCCCCCGGCGATCACCGCATACACGGCGGGGTTGGTGTAGAAAGCGGCTTTCGTCGGGTCGATGGGATCGATGAGGCGAACGGCGATCTCGACGACCCCGAAACCGCCGCCGGCCCCAGCCCCAGCACCAGTGCGCGCGAGCGGTCGCCCAAACGGCCCGCCGCCGCACCGGCGATGAACAACACGGCGACCACCACCAGCAGCGACCAGCCGAGTCCAGCCGGCCCACGCTGCGAACCCTCGGGCCCGGCGGCAAGACCGAGCGTCGCGAGGCTCGCGCAGACCACGCCCACCGCCGCCCACTCCGTGGTCGACAACCGCGTCGACAGCACCCAGGCGGCGACGATCGCGGTGACCGCGAGCGAGGCCGCGATCGCCGCGGCGACGACGTAGATCGGGACCAGGCGAAGCGCCGCCACCTGCAACGCAAAGCCAACGCCGTCGAGCGCGATGCCCGCAAGGTAGCGCCACTGCCGCAGCGCTCGGAACAGCAAGGCCGCGTTAACTCCGGAGTCGCTGTTGCCGGCGTCCACCGAGCGGGTCGCCGCGGCCTGCAGCACCGTCGCCGTGCCGTAGCAGACCGAGCAACCCAGGGCGAGCAGCAAGCCGATCAGCACACACCGACAATACGAGACAACCGGGCGTGGAGCTTATTTCGACGGTTTCCCACAATCACGGCCCGGGCGCTCGGCGAAAATTCTCTAAAAATTTTTGCTTATTTCCCCGCGAGCTGCTCCTGAGGAATACCTTAACGTATCTGAGAACTTCCTGTCGGCCGGGAGGTAGGAAATGGCTGGTCGGCGCTCATCGTGGTGATGTTGGTTTTTCGGCGTTTCGCTTTCGTAGGGCCAGACGCCGGACTGCGGTGAGCTATCGGCCGGCAGAGTGACTTTCCGATTGAGCCGTTGCGTTCGGGCAGCAACCGTTCCAGCGCCGCACCGGTGATGCGCCGGAACGCTCGCCGGGGCCGGCTGACGTCAAGCACATGGCGACCTCCAACATCGACACGCCCAGGTCGGCGATCGCCCCGGTTGGTTCTGCCTGCTTGAAGGCGCGTTACTGCGATTGCATCGCATCGGCCAAATTGGCGTTCTGGTAGGACTCGGAGCGCGGTGCTCATCGGTCTCGTCGTCCCCACCCATCACCACGAAATGTGGCTCGTCGGCGATCGACCCGTCGTAGGTAATCCGATACAGCTCAGGCAGTTTGGTCTCGCCGTAGTGCGCGACTTCGGCCACACACAACTCGACCTCATAGGGCTTGGCCTGTTCGGTGAAGATGCTGCCCAGCGTCTGCGCGTAAACATTGGCCAATTGGCGACCTGTGACGTCACGGCGGTCGTAGGCGTAACCGCGGGTGTCGGCGAACTGAATCCCGCCGCGGCGCAGGTTGTCGAACTCGTTGAACCGGCCGACGGCAGCGAAGCCGACCCGGTCGTACAGCTCGCTGACTTTTTGAAGCGACCGCGATGGGTTCTCCGCCACGAACAACACGCCCCCGGCGTAGGCCAGCGCCACCACGCTGCGACCCCGGGCGATGCCTTTCCGCGCGAGCTCGCTGCGTTCCCGCATCGCCTGCTCGGGCGAAATGAAATACGGAAAACTCATGAGTCACTTCCCGCACGCTCCGCGTCCGGACCGAAAGTATCTGCACGAGAACGTCTTTCGATGACCTCGCGTGCGAGATCGGCGATGCGCTGCTCGGAGCGTTGGCGGCGCCGTCGGCGCCGATGGTGACTGCGGTCGGGTAGATCCCGCGGACCAGATCGGGCCCGCCGGTGGCCGAATCGTCATCAGCCGCGTTGTAGAGCGCCTCAACGGCGACCCGCAGCGCGGAATCGGCGTCGGTCACCTGCGAGTACAGCTTCTTGATCGACGATTTGGCGAAAATCGAGCCAGAACCGACCGACTGGTAGCCCTCCTCCTCGAGGTTCCAGCCGCCGGCGGCGTCGAACGAGACGATGCGACCGGCCTTCTCCGGGGTCCGGGTCGTCGATGTCGAAACCGGCGAGCAGCGGCAGCGCCACCAGACCCTGCATCGCGGCGGCCAGATTGCCGCGCACGATGATCGCCAGCCGGTTCACCTTTCCGGCGAAGGTCAGCGGGACGCCCTCGAGCTTCTCGTAGTGCTCCAGCTCGACGGCGTAGAGGCGGGCGAATTCGACCGCGATGGCCGCGGTGCCGGCGATCCCGGTCGCGGTGTAGTCGTCGGTGATGTACACCTTCTGTACATCGCGCCCGGCGATCATGTTGCCCTGGGTGGAGCGCCGGTCGCCGGCGATGACGACGCCGCCGGGATGCTTCAGCGCAACAATGGTGGTGCCGTGCGGCAGCGGCGCAGCGCCGGGCGCCGCGGTGCCGGTGCCCGCGGGCAGCAGCTCGGGGGCCTCACGGCGCAAGAAGTCCGAGAAAGAGGAAAGACCGCCAAAGGCGGTTCCGGGGAAAAGCGGCGTGTGGGTGGCCAGGCGATCGCGAACGGCCAGGTCACTGTCCGCCCTTTTGGACGTATGCGCGGACGAAGTCTTCGGCGTTCTCTTCCAGAACATCGTCGATCTCGTCTAGCAGGTCGTCGGTCTCCTCGGTCAGCTTCTCGCGCACGCCGTACCCGCTGGTGCTGGCGGTGAGGTCGTCGTCGTCGCCACCACCACCGCCGCGCTTGGTCTGCTCCTGAGCCATCGCTGCCTCCTGCAATGTCATCGGCCGTGATAACACGACCGTCGGTTTCTCCACCCTACCGGTCGAGACCGCTATTGCCCGGTTAACGAACCCCGCTGTCCGGCTCAGGTGGTCAGTTGCTCCACCAGCTCAACCGCGCTGTTCACCGAATCCAGCAGCGCGCCGACGTGCGCCTTGCTGCCCCGCAGCGGCTCGAGCGTCGGAATGCGCACCAGCGAGTCGCCACCGAGGTCGAAGATCACCGAATCCCAGCTGGCGGCTGCGATGTCTGCTCCGAAGCGGCGCAGGCATTCGCCGCGGGAAGAGGGCCCGAGTGTCGGTGGGCGGGTTGTCCACCGCGCTGATCACCTGCTGCTCGGTCACCAGACGCTTCATCGAGCCGCGCGCCACCAGCCGGTTGTACAGTCCCTTGTCCAGGCGGACATCGGAGTACTGCAGGTCGACGAGGTGCAGTCGCGGCGCCGACCAACTCAGGTTCTCCCGGTGCCGGAAACCCTCCAGCAGGCGCAGCTTGGCCGGCCAGTCCAGCAATTCGGCGCACTCCATCGGGTCGCGCTCGAGCTGATCGAGGATGTGCGCCCAGGTCTCCACGACGTCGGCGGCGCGCGGGTCGTGGTCGCGGCCGTCGACCAACTTTGCCACCCGGTCCAGGTAAATCCGTTGCAGCGCAAGCGCGGTCAGTTCGCGACCGTCCGCCAGCGCGACGGTGGCGCGCAGCGACGGGTCGCGGCTGACCGCGTGCACGGCGTGTACCGGCCGCGCCAACGCCAAGTCGGTGAGGTCGATCCCGTGCGCCGGGCCTTCTTCGATCAGGTCCAGCGCCAACGCCGTGGTGCCGAGTTTGAGATACGTCGACGTCTCGCGAAGGTGGCGTCGCCGATGATGACGTGCAGTCGGCGGTAGCGGTCGGCGTCGGCGTGCGGCTCGTCGCGGGTGTTGATGATGCCGCGCTTCAGCGTGGTCTCCAGCCCGACCTCGACCTCGATGTAGTCGGCTCGCTGCGACAGCTGGAAGCCCGGCTCGTCGCCCGCGGGCCCGATCCCGACCCGGCCGGAGCCGGTGATCACCTGACGCGACACCAGGAACGGCGTCAGCCCGGCGATGACGGCCGAGAACGGAGTCTGACGGCTCATCAGATAGTTCTCGTGCGACCCGTAGGAGGCGCCCTTGCCGTCGACGTTGTTCTTGTACAGCTGCAGCTTCGCCGCACCCGGCACGCTGGCCACGTGCCGGGCGGCGGCCTCCATCACCCGCTCGCCGGCCTTGTCCCAGATCACCGCGTCCAGCGGGTCGGTGCATTCCGGCGCGGAGTACTCCGGGTGCGCGTGGTCGACGTAGAGCCGCGCGCCGTTGGTCAAGATCATGTTGGCGGCACCGACCTCGTCCGCGTCGACGACCGGCGGTGGGCCGGCCGAGCGGCTCAGGTCGAATCCGCGGGCATCCCGCAGCGGCGATTCCACCTCGTAGTCCCAGCGAGTGCGTTTGGCGCGCTGAATGCCGGCGGCGGCCGCATAGGCCAGCACCGCCTGCGTCGAGGTCAGGATCGGGTTGGCGGTCGGGTCCGACGGCGACGAGATGCCGTACTCGACCTCCGTCCCGATAATCCGTTGCATGCTCTAAAGCCTAGGCGCGCCAACGATGCGGGCCCCGGTCGGCCGTGCGGAGCTCTCATCGATTAGTCGTTGATCCCGGCAAATACCCAGCGTGTGGGTTATCGTTGGCGCGTCGGGGTGGGTGGAGGACATGGTTGATCGAGCCGGTGGTGTACGGACCCGAGTCGACTCCGGCGAGCCACGGCGACATTGCTCCCGCGGCGGATCGTCGTGGGTTGTCGCTGCTGCTGATCGAGGACGACCGCGCCGATGCGGTGCTGGTCGAGGAGCTGATCGCAGACTCGGCCGCTGATATCCGGGTGGCGTGGGCGCCGTCGATGGCACACGCCGAGGATGTCCTCGCCCGCGAGCGCCCGGATTGCGTCCTGTTGGACCTGCATCTGCCAGACGCCATCGGGTTCGATGGCATCGCCCGCATCGCCGAGTGGGATGCCACGCTTCCGGTTGTCGTGCTGACGGGATTGAATGACGAACAATTCGGGGTGTCGGCGGTCGCCAGTGGTGCGCAGGACTACTTGGTCAAGGGGCGGGTCGAACCCGACATGCTGCGGCGGAGCCTGCTGTATGCGATCGAACGTAAGCGTGCCGAGCTCATTGCGGTGGATCTGCAGGCGAGCGATCTGCGGGCCCAGGAAAATGCGCGGCTGGAACGTGGTCTGCTGCCCTCCCCGCTGCTACTCGAGGACTCGGAAGTGGGCGTAGTGACCCGATACCGGCCCAGCCGCACGAACGCATTGCTGGGTGGAGACTTCTACGATGTCGTGCAAACGCCGGACCGGACCGTGCACATCGTCATCGGTGATGTCGCCGGGCATGGGCCTGACGAGG
The DNA here is from genome assembly GCA_963791535.1 of uncultured Actinomycetota bacterium. Taxonomy (GTDB): domain Bacteria; phylum Actinomycetota; class Actinomycetes; order Mycobacteriales; family Mycobacteriaceae; genus Mycobacterium. Next base: position 7,079 of record CAWBSW010000037.1, read on the forward strand.
CCGCGTTGGGGGTGGCGTTGCGGATCGCGTGGCGCACATTGACATTGAGCGGCATTCACGGTGACGCCGCGATGCGGCAGCTGGAACGGATCCTGCACGCTGAGGGCCCGGGCCGCGGGATTTTCGCGACGATGCTGAGCCTGGCGGTCGCCCCCGACAGTCCGCGGATTATCGCGGTCCGCGCCGGTCATCCCGGCATGCTGGTGCACGGCCCCGGCACCGTGGATTGGGTGGAGCCGCCGGCCGGCCCCGCTTTGGGATGGGGCGGTGACGGCTGGCCACAGTATGCGATGGAAATCCCCGAGGGCGGTGGTTTGGTGCTCTTGACCGACGGACTGTTCGAGGGACATTCAGGCCGCGGCGCTGAACGCCTCGGCGAGAACGGTTTACTGGAATTGGCCAGGCCGCTGGCGGCGCTGCCCGGCCCGGCGTTCGTCGACGCGCTCATCGACCAAGCCGAGGCTCGGGCCCGAGCTCATGGCGGGTTCAGCGACGACGTCGCGGTGGTGCGGGTAGAGCGCAGCCTCGTGTGACGATCGGACCGACGGGGCAGGCGGACATCCCTGACGCACGGCCCGCAGCTGGGATCGCGACTGACGGTCGCGGGCTGGCAGACCCTGGTGTTGTCGGTCATGGCAACGGCGGTGCTGGCTGGCGCGGCAACGGCTGCGGTGCTGTTGAACCGGACCGATGTGGTGACCCGTGAGTTGACGGACGACATTCAGCCCGCGCGCGTCTCGGCGTACCGGTTGCAGGGCGCGCTGCGTGACCAGGAGACCTCACTTCGCGGCTATCTGATTTCCGCTGACCGGCAGTTCCTCGGCCCTTACGTCGACGGGCAACGCGTCGAACAGCAGGCGGCCAAGGACATCACCGCGCGACTCGGTGACCGGTCCGATCTGATCGCCGACCTGATCGCGATCGAGCGCGCCGGCGCCGCGTGGCGCGGCACTTATGCGGAGCCGCTGATCAGCAGCGTGACCCCGGGTGCGCCGAATGTGGTGAACACCTCGACCGCCGACCGCGGCAAGGCCGAGTTCGACCGTATTCGCGCGCTGTTCGATATCCAAAACGCCGATCTGGCAGCGGCGCAGACCGTCGCGGTCAACGAGCTGGACGCGATGCGCAGCTGGCGGGACCGGGTCCTGATCGCGATGGTGGCAGTGTTCGTCGCCGGGGCCATCCTGCTGGCACTGTTGATGCGACGCGCGGTGAGCCGTCCCCTGGCGGTGCTGGCCGCGTCGTGCCGGCGGATCGCGAGGGGCGACTTCGCCCACAGCATCGCCGTGCGGGGCTCCAAAGACATCCGCGCGATCGCCGCCGATGTGGAGAACATGCGGGGGCGGATCGTGACCGAGCTGGACATATCCCGGTCGGACCGGGCTCGTCTGGTTCGACAAACGGAGGCGCTCGACGCTCAAGCGGTCGAGCTACGGAGATCCAACGCCGAGCTCGAGCAGTTCGCCTACGTGGCCTCGCATGACCTGCAAGAACCGCTGCGCAAAGTGGCTTCATTTTGCCAGTTGCTCGAGCAACGTTACGGTGACGCACTCGATGAACGCGGTATTGAATACATCGGATTTGCTGTCGACGGCGCCAAACGCATGCAGGTGCTCATCAACGATCTCCTCACCTTTTCCCGGGTCGGTCGACTCAACGTCACGCGCGCCACCGTTGACCTCGACACCACCTTGGAGACCGCGTTGGGCAATCTTGCCGCCGCGATCGAGGAATCCGGGGCTCAGATCGCGCGACCGGATGGTCCGCTTCCGCAAGTCATGGGCGACGCCACCCTTATGACGATGTTGTGGCAGAACCTCATCGGCAACGCGGTTAAGTTCCGGCGCGAGGATCGCTTACCCGAGGTCGCGATCGACTGCGAACGGGGCACCGATGCGCATGACGGCCATTGGGTGTTCAGCGTGGCGGACAACGGCATCGGCATCGCGCCCGAATTCGCCGAAAAAGTGTTTGTGATCTTCCAGCGTCTGCATGGCCGGGATGCCTACACCGGAACGGGTATCGGGCTGGCACTGTGCAAGAAGATCGTCGAGTTGCACGGCGGTAGCATCGGTATCGACACCACCAACAACAGCGGAACTCGATTCTGGTTCACGTTGCCTATTCCTGCCGCCAGCGACGAGACACCCATAGGCGCATCCGAAGGAGCCCACCGATGACACCGGATAGCCGCGCCATCGACGTGCTGCTCATCGAAGATGATCCCGGAGATATCGTCATCACTCGGGAAGCCTTCAAAAACCACAAGATTCGGAACACTTTGCGTGTCGCACGCGACGGGCAGGAAGGTCTCGACTACCTGTACCAACGTGGTGCTCATCAGGGTGCACCACGGCCGGATCTGATCCTGCTCGACCTGAACCTGCCGAAGTACGACGGTCACCAACTGCTTGAAAAGATCAAATCCGATCCCGAGATGTGCCACATCCCCGTCATTGTCCTCACCACCTCGGCCGCGGAAGAAGACATTCTGCGCAGCTACCGACTGCACGCCAACGCCTACGTCACCAAACCCGTTGGCTTCGAGCAATTCATGCATGTCATTCGCGAGATCGACGAGTTCTTCGTCCAAGTCGTACGCCTCCCACCCCGTTAATCCGCCTGATGTTGGTTGACGCAGGTGAAAGTAGTGATTACCTTCACCCCTAATGTCTACCGACGCGGTACACGACCCCACGACCGGTTTGTCCGGGAAACGCTACGGCGAAGTCCTGCTGGTGACGCCGGGCGAGGCGGGGCCGCAGGCCACCGTCTACAACACCTACCCACTCAACGACTGTCCGGCCGAGTTGTGGTCGAAGCTTGACGCGCAGGCCATCGCGACCGAAAACGGTGCTGCCACAGCACTGCTCAACGGACCGCGCTACTGGCTGATGAACGCCATTGAAAAGGTGTCCCAGGGCCCGAAGATCATCAAAAACTTCGGCGGCATCGACATGATGCTGCAGGCGACGGTGTTGCTAACCGCGATGAACCCGGCACCCTACACCGCGAATCAGGTCAACCGTCACACCGTCTTCACATTCGACGCCGCTGAAGAAGTCTACGAACTGCAGGACCCGGCTTTTCGGCGTTGGGTGATGCAGACCTGGAGCCAGATCGTCGATCCCAATCTGTCGCGGGCCGACCTGCGAAACCTCGGTGAGCGGCTCGACTTGCCAGAAGGATGGACCTACCAGCCACGAATTCTGGAAACCCCATTGCGCATCGACACCGCCAGCCGCGCGGCGCTGGTTTTGCAGGACGACCTGGCCAACAGCTATTCGCTGATAACCGACTGAACCTGTAGTTACAGGTACTGGCCGAGGTTGGACTCGGTGTCGATGGCCCGCGACGCGCTCGAGCTCTTGCCGGTGACCAGGGTGCGGATGTAGACGATCCGCTCGCCCTTCTTGCCCGAAATCCGTGCCCAGTCATCGGGATTGGTGGTGTTGGGCAGGTCCTCGTTCTCGGCGAACTCGTCGACGATCGAATCGAGCAGGTGCTGGATGCGCAGACCCGGCTGACCGGTCTCCAACACCGACTTGATCGCGTTCTTTTTCGCGCGATCGACGACATTCTGGATCATCGCACCGGAGTTGAAGTCTTTGAAGTACATGACTTCTTTGTCGCCGTTGGCGTAGGTCACTTCCAGGAACCGGTTGTCGTCGATCTCGGCGTACATCCGGTCGACGACCTTTTCGATCATCGCCTTGATGCACGCCCCGCGGTCACCGTCGAACTCGGTGATGTCGTCGGCGTGCACAGGCAGCTTCTCGACAAGGTACTTCGAGAAGATGTCCTGTGCCGACTCGGCGTCCGGGCGCTCGATCTTGATCTTCACGTCGAGACGGCCGGGCCGCAGGATCGCGGGGTCGATCATGTCCTCCCGGTTGGAGGCACCGATCACGATGACGTTCTCGAGGCCCTCCACGCCGTCGATCTCGCTCAGCAGTTGTGGCACGACGGTGGTCTCGACGTCGGACGAAACTCCGGTACCGCGGGTGCGGAAGATCGAGTCCATCTCGTCGAAGAACACGATCACCGGCGTGCCTTCGGACGCCTTCTCGCGGGCCCGCTGGAAAATCAGCCGGATGTGACGCTCGGTCTCGCCGACGAACTTGTTCAGCAGCTCGGGGCCCTTGATGTTCAAGAAGTACGACTTGGCCTCGCGCGCGTCGTCGCCTCGCACCTCGGCCATCTTCTTGGCCAGCGAGTTGGCGACGGCCTTGGCGATCAACGTCTTACCGCAACCGGGCGGGCCGTAGAGCAGCACACCTTTGGGCGGGCGCAGCGCATACTCCCGGTACAGCTCCTTGTGCAGGAACGGCAGCTCCACGGCGTCGCGGATCTGCTCGATCTGCCGGCCCAGCCCACCGATGTCGTCGTAGGTGACGTCCGGCACCTCTTCCAACACCAGATCCTCGACTTCGGCCTTGGGGATGCGTTCGAACGCGTACCCGGCCTTGGTGTCGACCAGTAACGAGTCGCCGGGACGCAGCTTGCGCGGCCGCTGGTCGTCGTTGAGAGCGTCGGGGTGGCCGTCGGGCAGATCCTCGGCGACCAGCGGGTCGGCGAGCCACACGATGCGCTCCTCGTCGGCGTGCCCGACGACCAAAGCCCGGTGTCCATCGTTGAGAATCTCGCGCAGCGTTGAGATCTCACCAACCGATTCGTAGGCTCCGGCCTCGACGACAGTTAAAGCCTCGTTGAGCCGAACTGTCTGACCCTTCTTCAAAGAATTGACTTCGATGTTGGGCGAGCATGTCAGGCGCATCTTGCGCCCGGAGGTGAACACGTCGATGGTCTCGTCGTCGTGCGTGGCCAACAACACGCCATAGCCGCTCGGCGGCTGTCCGAGCCGGTCGACCTCTTCGCGCAACGCCAGCAGCTGCTGCCGGGCTTCCTTGAGCGTTTCCATCAATTTGGAGTTACGCGCGGCGAGCGAATCGATTCGGGCCTCAAGCTGGTGGATATCGCGGGGACTGCGCGCGGGGCTCTGCGTTCCGACGGCGTTTTCGAGTTGCTCACGCAGAATCGCTGCCTCGCGCCGGAGTTCTTCCAACTCGGCCGCGTCCTCGTCGGACAGGTCGGGGTCGCGAGGGCTACCGAACGTTTCGCGCTCTGACTCACCCATGTTGCGCTCCTTTCCCGCTCCCGAAAGTGGTGCGGCGGATACCTCAACGCTACCGGCGATTTCCAATTCATGCGGGAACTCGAAATGGGGCACACTGGCGCCAGCGTTAACATCATGTTGAACCTGCCTGATCGAGAGGACATCTGTGACCGTGAAATTCCTAGCCACGGGCGTGGCGGCTGTCGCCGCAATCGGCGCGGCGGCTGCGGGTGTGACGTGCATTGCATCTGTTACCGCCACGTTGCCTCAGGTTCAGCCGGTTGTTTTCAGCGCACCGTTGCCCCTGGACCCGGTCGTACCCGGCGCCGCTGTGCCCACGCCCGACCAATTGGTCAGCCTGCTCAACGGCCTGCAGGACCCGAGCGTGCCGTTCGCCAGCAAGAGCAATCTGGTCCAGGGCGGGATCGGCGGCGTCGAGGGCCACTTCGCCGACAAGAAACTGCAGCAAGCCGCCGCCAAGGGCAGTCTGCCGCTGACGTTCAACATCACCAACATCCAGCCCGCCGGCCCGGGCGCCGCGTCGGCCAATATCACCGCGACGGGTCCGCACCTTGCCCCGACAACCGAGAACCTCACGTTCGTCGACCAGGGCGGCTGGGTGCTGTCGCGCACGTCGGCGATGACGCTGATCCAGTCCGTGCAGTCGGCGGGCGGGTGACCGCTGCTGGATGGGCCGACATCTCATCGCAGTCCTGAGCGCCGCCACGATTGTGGCGGCGCTTGGCCTCTCCGGGTGCGCCGGCGATGAACACGGCGCTTCGCCCGAGGGTGAGCCGCCACCCGCGCCTGCGTCGCTGACTTCGCCACCGGCTGCCCAGGTCGCTCCGTTGCCGCCGCCCGACGCGCTGGCCAAGGTGCTGTACCGGCTGGCCGATCCCGCGGTGCCCGGCACTCAGAAGCTGAACCTGGTCCAGGGTGCCACCCCGGACAACGCCGCCGTGCTCGACCAGTTCGCCACCGCGCTGGTCAACGGCGGCTTTGCGCCGATGAAGGTCGATGTGCGCAACGTCGCGTGGTCGGACCGCGATCCGGCCGACGTGGCGGCCGACGTCGATCTCAGCTCACCCAATCCCGGCGGGCCCAGGTTCGGCTTCCCGATGGAATTCACGCCGTATCAGGGTGGCTGGCAGCTATCGGCGCGAACCGCCGACGTGCTGCTGGCTTTCCGTACCGCACAGGTCGAACCGCCTTCTGCGACGACACCCGGGCGCTGACCCCGCGATGTGGATCGGGTGGCTCGAGTTCGATTTGCTGCTCGGTGATGTGCGCTCACTCAAGCAGAAGCGATCGGTGATCCGCCCGGTGGTGGCGGAATTGCGGCGCAAGTTCAGCGTGTCGGCCGCCGAAACGGGATCGCAGGAGCTCCACCGACGGGCGGGCATCGGGGTGGCGCTGGCGTCCGCCGACCGCGGCCACGCCGTCGCTGTGCTCGACGCGGCTGAACGGTTGGTGGCCGCCCACCCGGAGTTCGAATTGCTGTCGGTCCGCCGCGGCCTGCACCGCAGCGACGACTAGCCGGCCAGTGGGCTAGCGCTTGCGGCGCAACGGCGTCGGCGTGACGGTGTCCGGAGCGAGTCGACGCGCCGACACCAGGAACCCGGTGTGGCCGCGCATGTTGTGCTGCGGGCGCACCGCCAACCCGACGACGTTCCAGCCGCGTTGCATCGTCTCCCAGGCCCGAGGCTCGGTCCAGCACTGCTGCTCGCGCAGCGCCTCGACCGTCTTCGACAGCTGAGTGACGGTGGCCAGGTAGACGATCAGCACACCCCCGGCGACCACCACCCGCGACACGGTACCGAGCACCTCCCAGGGCGCCAGCATGTCCAGCACGACCCGGTCGACCGCACCGTCGGCCAGGTCGGTGTCGGTGACGTCGCTGAGAATCAGTTGCCAGTTGTCGGGGACGCCGCCGGAGAACGTCTCCACATTGCGACGGGCGTGTTCGGCGTGGTCGGCGCGGACCTCGTAGGAGATCACCCGCCCGTGCGGCCCGACCGCGCGCAACAGCGAACAGGTCAGCGCCCCGGAGCCGGCGCCGGCCTCCAAAACCCGGGCGCCCGGGAAGATGTCGCCCTCATGCACGATCTGAGCGGCGTCTTTGGGGTAGATCAGTTGCGCGCCTCGAGGCATGGACATCACGTAGTCCACCAGCAATGGACGCAATACCAGAAACGGGTCACCGTTACTGGATTTGACGACGCTGCCTTCGGGCAGTCCGATCACCGTGTCGTGCGCGATCGCCCCGCGGTGAGTGTGAAATTCGCCGCCGGCGCTGAGCAGCATCGTGTAGTGCCGGCCCTTGGCGTCGGTGAGCTGGACGCGATCGCCGATGGCGAACGGCCCCGTTGCAGACACAGCTGTCTAGCCTGCCAGCAGACGCGCCGAGAAAGGTGCGCGGGGTTGTCCGACCTCGCCCCTAGGCTGCGGATATGAGTAGCGAACCGGGTGCAGTCCGCCCGGCGTCACGACCGGCACTGTCGCCGTCACGGGCGGCGGACTTCAAACAATGCCCGCTGCTCTACCGGTTCCGCGCGATCGATCGGCTCCCTGAGCCGCCATCGACGGCACAACTGCGCGGCTCGGTGGTGCATGCCGCTCTGGAGCAGCTCTACAGCCTGCCCGCGGCAGAGCGCGACCCGCAGACCGCCGGCGCGCTGGTCGGCCCGGCGTGGGAACAGGTGATCGCTGCCGAACCCGATCTGATCGCCGAGCTGCAGCCCGACCAGCAGTCCCAACTCCTCGACGAAGCCCGCGCGCTGCTGTCCGGCTACTACCGGTTGGAAGACCCGACCCGGTTCGACCCAGAGAGCTGCGAGCAGCGCATCGAGGTCGAGCTTGCCGACGGCACGCTGCTGCGCGGGATCATCGACCGGATCGATGTCGCGCCGACCGGCGAGTTGCGCGTAGTGGACTACAAAACGGGTAAGGCGCCGCCGGAAGCGCGTGCTCTCGCCGAGTTCAAGGCCATGTTTCAGATGAAGTTCTACGCGGTCGCGTTGCTGCGCTCGCGCGGCGTGTTGCCGACGCGGCTGCGCCTCATCTACCTGGCGGACGGCCAGCTGCTGGACTACTCCCCCGACGAAGAAGAGCTGCTGCGCTTCGAGAAGACTCTGATGGCAATTTGGCGGGCAATTCAATCTGCCGGTGCGACAGGCGATTTCAGGCCACGGCCGTCGCGGTTGTGCGACTGGTGCGCCCACCATGCACACTGCCCCGTGTTCGGCGGCACACCGCCGCCGTACCCGGGTTGGCCGGAGCATCCTAACGAAGGTGACGCGGATGCCGTTCTGCAGCAGGCAGACCCGGCTGCGTAGCGCCTATTGCAGCGGCGACATCTCCTGCAGCATCGTCGGTATCAACTCGCTGACCGTCGGGTGGATGTGCATGGTGCGCGCCAGCGTGGTGTAGGGCGCCTTGGCCGACATCACATCGAGGATCTCGTGGATGGCCTCGTCGCCACCGACGCCGAGGATGGCCGCGCCCAGGATCTGCTGTGTCGCAGCGTCCACGACCACTTGCATAAAGCCTTGTGTCTCACCCTTTTCCACTGCGCGCCCCACTCGGGTCATGGGTCGTTGCCCGACTAACGCGGGGCGACCCGACGCACGCACCTGCTCGACGGTCATGCCGGCGCGTCCCAGCGGTGGGTCAATGTAGAGGGCATAGGTCGGGATGCGGTCGCTCACGCGCCGGGGGGTCGCGTGGGAATCACTGTCGAGCAGGTTGGCCGCGACGATTTCGAAGTCGTTGTAAGACGTGTGGGTGAATGCGCCTTTGCCGTTACAGTCACCCATCGCCCAGATGTGGTCGACGCTGGTCTTCAGTTGGTCATCGACGGTGATGTATCCCCGGGCATCGGTTCGGACACCGGCGCGCTCGAGGCCAAGGTCGTCGGTGTTGGGGCGGCGCCCGACAGCGAGCAGCAGATGACTACCGGCTATCGACGCGGCGCCGACCCGCGGCGTCACCTCGAAACTGTTGCCTTGCTTAGCAATTCGGATATCGGCAGCATCGAGGACGATGTCGATCCCCTCGTTCTGCAGGATCGACTTGATGGTGTCCGAGACGTCGTTGTCTTCGCGGGACGCCAGCCGCGGCCCTTTCTCGACGACGGTCACCCGGGCACCGAAGCGGCGATACATCTGGGCGAACTCGAGCCCAATATAGCTACCGCCGACGATGACGAGATGCTCGGGCACGGTATCGAGTTCGAGGATCGACACATTGGTGAGGAAGTCGACATCCGCAACGCCGGGAATGTCGGGCACCACCGCACGGCCACCCACGTTGAGAAAGATCCGCTCGGCGTGCAGGACTTTGTCGCCGACCCGCAGTGTGTGTGGATCCTCGAACCGGGCGTGGCCGCGAATGACGGTGCAGCCGTCCATTCCGTTCAGCCAGTCTTCGACACCCTTGCGGTCGCCCAGCATGATTTTGTCTTTGCGCGCTTTGACTTTCGCCATGTCCACGCTGACCGCTCCGGTACCGACACCGAAGTCGGCGCCGCGGCGGGCCAGATGCGCAGCATGCGCGCTGGCCACCAATGTCTTGGTGGGGATGCATCCGGTATTGACACAGGTGCCGCCGATCAGCTTGCGCTCGACCACGGCAACGGTGTCGCCGGCCGCTGTCAACCGGCCTGCCAGCGGGGGCCCGGCCTGACCGGCGCCGACGATGATCGCGTCGAAACGCGTTGTCACAGAACAGCTGTTACTGCGGCAATCGCGAATCCACCCAGCACCGCGACGGCATCTTCAAGTAGAGCGATCGGCAGATCGCGACCGTGCGAGGCTACCAGGCGGGTGCGCGCCTGGTAGCCGCCGAGCGTGCCGAGGACAGCCCCTATAATTCCCGCGCCGAGCGCACTCCAGATATAGCCCCAGGCGGTGCCGATGACGGCGCCCGCGAACGCGCCGAAGAGAATTCGGGCACCGAACGACGGTGGCGCCGTGCGGGCCGGTGTCTTGGGTTGTTTGTCAAGGAACAGTTCGCCGACCGCGAGAAGACTGAAGACGATGACGGCCGCCAGAGTGCCGACCCAGGACGCCCAGGTGTGACTCAAGTTGATCCACTTCAGAAACGCGGCCCAGGCGACGACAGCCGGAGCAGTAAAGGAACGTAGCCCGGCGATGATGCCGATTCCCAGGGCTAGCAGCAGAACATAGAAATGCGTCACGGCGACCCTCCCAAGGGCTGGACAAAAGAACGCGGCTCTAGCGGGACGTTAACACAGCAAAGCCGGCGGCACCGGCGCATTCAAGGTCAGAATCGGCAGAACCGGACGTCCGACGCCAGGATCGCTTTCGCCCCGATGGCCACCAGCTCGTCCATGATCGCGTTGACATCCCGACGCGGCACCAGAGCCCGCACCGCCACCCAATCGGGATCCGCGAGTGGGGCGATTGTCGGTGACTCCAAACCCGGTGTGATCGACGTGGCGTCGTCGAGCACCGAACGCGGGCAGTCATAGTCCAGCATCAGGTACTGCTGACCGAACACCACGCCCTGCACCCGCGCGACCAGTTGGTCACGAGCGGAGCCGTCCGGCCCGTCGCCCGCGTCGTCAGGGTCGACCTGTTGGATCAGCACCGCCTCCGAATCGCACAGTGTCTCACCGAAGGCCACCAGATTGTGCAGGTTCAAGGTGCGACCCGAACCCACCACGTCGGCGATAGCATCGGCCACCCCGAGCTGCACCGAGATCTCCACGGCGCCGTCCAGGCGGATGACCGTTGCGTCAATACCGCGGGCCGCCAAATCTTCTCGCACCAGGTTCGGGTAAGCGGTGGCGATTCGCCGGCCGGCCAGGTCCTCGATGGTCCAGTCGCGTCCGGCTGGTGCGGCGTAACGAAAGGACGACGACCCGAAGCCGAGCGCCAGCCGTTCGTGCACCGGCGCGCCGGACTCACGCGCCAAATCCCTTCCGGTTATCCCGAAGTCGAGCTCTCCCGAGCCGACATAAATCGCAATGTCCTTGGGCCGCAGGAAAAAGAACTCGACGTGGTTGTGTGGGTCGATGACGGTCAGGTCTTTGGGATCGGTACGGCGACGGTAGCCGGCCTCGGCGAGGATCTCGACGGCCGGCTCGCTCAGTGCCCCCTTGTTGGGAACCGCTACCCGCAGTCTCGTAGATCCGTTTCGGTGCAGCGCTACCATCACAGCTTCCGGTACACGTCGTCGAGCGTCAGCCCGCGGGCGATCATGAGTACCTGCGTCCAATACAGCAACTGGCTGATCTCCTCGGCGAGTGCGTCGTCAGATTCGTGTTCGGCGGCCAACCACACTTCGCCGGCCTCCTCCAGGACCTTCTTGCCCACGGCATGCACCCCGCGGTCCAGCGCCGCCACGGTGCCGCTGTCGGCCGGGCGGGTGCGGGCACGCTCGCCGAGCTCGGCAAACAGATCCTCAAAGGTCTTCACGGGCAGCGATTGTTTCATGGGCGGGTAAGCAAAGTCACGGCGGTTTCAGGTCGGGGACACTTCGTCGGGCATGTCTTCGAGGGAAACGCCGTTGGTTTCGCGGACCCATCGCCAGACGAAAACCAACGACAGCACTGCACACAGCGCGTAGAAGCCGTAGGCCACGACGAGCGTGTGCCGCAGCGCCGGGAACGTCACCGCGATGGTCCAGTTGGCCATCCACTGCACGCCCGACGCCAATCCCAGCGCAGCCGAGCGGATGCGATTGGGGAACATTTCGCCCAGCAGCACCCATAGGACCGGTCCCCAGGAGACAGCGAATGCGACAACGAACAGGTCGGCGGCCACCAGCGCGACCACTCCGGATGCCCCGTCAAGTTGTGGCTGACCGTTTGCCACCGGTGCGCTGGCGAACATGACCGTCATCGTCGCCAGCATCAGTGACATCCCCGCTGATCCGGCCAGCAACAGCGGCCTGCGGCCGACCCTGTCGATCAGCGCGATCGCCACCAGCGTGATCAGGACATTGACCCCGGTGGTCACCAACGCAATCGTGAACGACGACTTCTCGCCGAATCCCACTGCTTCCCAAAGCAAATCGGAGTAGGAGAAGATCACGTTGATACCAACGAACTGCTGAAAGATGGCCAGTCCCAGGCCCACCCAAACGATGCTGTACAGCCCGCCGGTCGGCTTACGCAGATCGCGCCACGACCGCGGCTTCTCCTGCTCCAAGGAGCTCGCGATACGAGTGATCGTTACCTCCACGTCGCGGGGGCCCAGCAGTTGCCCCAGCACTTGGCGGGCTTGTGAAATCTCTTGTCTGCCAACAAGGTAACGCGGCGACTCGGAGATCGTGAAAAGCAGTGCGAAGTACAGTAGCGCCAGAATCAACTCGCCGAGAAAAGTCCAGCGCCAGGCCGCCAGGCCCAGCCAGAGCGGCTTGCTCGCACCGCCCGCGATGTGGAACGGCACCCAGGTCAACGCCATCGCTCCGAAAAGCCCGATGACGATTGCAAGCTGCTGCAGTGAGCCAAGCCGGCCACGGAAGCGCGGGGGTGAGATTTCGGCGATGTAGGCCGGAGCCGCAACCGATGAGAAGCCGATCCCAATACCGCCGATGAAGTGGAAGACGATGAACATCCAAATGCTGGTTGCCAAACCAGCGCCGAGACCGCACACGAAGAACGATGCCGCCGAGAGCTTCATCATCGAGAGGCGGCCCAACCGGTCGCCGATCCGGCCGGCCCACACCGCCCCGACCGCCGCACCCAGAACCACAGATGCCGCGGCGAAACCCAGGAGAGCGTTGCCAATGTGAAAATCGGCCTGCAGCGCCTTGACTGCGCGGTTGGTGGTCGAGATGTCGTAGCCGAACAGGAATCCACCGATCGCGGCCACCGTCGCGTAACGAACAGCGCACCGGAATGCGGCCCGCGCGGCGCGCGGGTCGACGGGCAGATCTTCGTGCGGAGCCGTCGGCCCACGCCCGAAGACGCCGTCACCACTCATGAGTGTTCCTCCATCCGCAAGCGGTCCCGGCGACCTCAGAGCGCGGCCCCCAGTACACCACTACGGCCGAAGGGTCCAGGGCACAAGGTCAATTCGCGATAGTGAGAACGACTGGAGGCTCGCAGCATTCTCCGTCGGCTCTCGGCGGCCAGTGCGAACTCAACCAACCTTAGGGCTCAGTCCTCCGGGTTGTAGCCGAGGTTGGGGCCGAGCCAGCGCTCGGCTTCCTGCAGGGTCCAGCCCTTGCGCTTCGCGTAGTCGGCGACCTGGTCCTGGGCCATCCGGCCGACCACGAAGTACTGCGACTGCGGGTGCGAGAAATACCAGCCGCTGACGGCAGCACCGGGCCACATCGCCATCGACTCGGTCAGCTCGATGCCGGTCCGCTCGCGGACGTCCATCAACTTCCAGAGCGTCACCTTCTCGGTGTGCTCCGGGCAGGCCGGGTAGCCGGGGGCAGGGCGGATTCCCACGTACTTCTCACCGATGAGCGCCTCGTTGTCCAGCTGCTCGTCCGGCTGAAATCCCCAGAACTCCTTGCGGACCCGTTGGTGCATCCGTTCGGCGAACGCCTCTGCCAGCCGGTCGGCGATCGACTCCAGCAGAATCGCGCTGTAGTCGTCGTTGGCTGCCTTGAACTCGACGATCTTGTCCTGGCTACCGAGCCCCGTGGTGACGGCGAAGGCGCCGACGTAGTCAGCCAGACCGGTGTCCTTGGGCGCGATGTAGTCGCCCAGCGACCGGTTCGGGATGCCGTCCCGGTGCTCGCCCTGTTGGCGCAGGTTGTGCAACGTGGTCAGCACCTCGGTACGGGTCTCGTCGGTGTAGACCTCGATGTCGTCGCCGACCGCGTTTGCCGGGAAGAACCCGATCACCCCGTTGGCAGTCAGCCACTTCTCCTTGATCAGGGTGTCGAGCATGTCCTGGGCGTCGTCGTACAGCTTGCGGGCGGTCTCACCCGAGACCGGGTTGTTGAGGATGTCGGGGAACCTGCCCTTCATCTCCCAGGCGTTGAAGAACGGTTGCCAGTCGATGTACTCGCGCAGCTCAGCGATGTCGTAGTCGAGGAACTCCCGCACACCGATGCCCTGGGCGGGCACCGGCGGCGTGTAGCCGTCCCACTCGATCGGCGTCCGGTTCGCGCGGGCCTTCTCCAGCGTCAGCATCGGCCGCTCGTTCTTCTGGGAGTGCCGTTCGCGCAGGGCTGCATAGTCGGTCGCGGTGGCCTCCAGCAGGGCTGGACGTTGCTTGTCGTCGAGGAGCGCTGCAGCGACCGGCACCGAGCGGGAAGCGTCCTTGACCCAGACCACCGGACCGGTACGACGCGGCGCCACCTTCACGGCCGTGTGGGCGCGCGAGGTGGTTGCGCCACCGATCAGCAGCGGGATCTCCAGCCCCTCGCGTTCCATCTCGACGGCGAAGTTGACCATCTCGTCCAGGGACGGGGTGATCAGGCCGGACAGCCCGATGATGTCGGCGTTGTGCTCCTTCGCCGCGTCCAGGATCTTCTGGGCAGGCACCATCACACCGAGGTCGACCACGGTGTAGTTGTTGCACTGCAGAACGACCCCGACGATGTTCTTGCCGATGTCGTGGACGTCGCCCTTCACGGTCGCCATCACGATCGTGCCGTTGGTGTCCCCACCTGCAGAGGCGCCGGACTGTTCTTTCTCCGCCTCGATGTACGGCAGCAGGTACGCCACAGCCTTCTTCATCACCCGGGCCGACTTCACGACCTGGGGCAGGAACATCTTGCCCGCGCCGAACAGGTCACCGACGACGTTCATGCCGTCCATCAGCGGGCCTTCGATCACCTCGATCGGGCGACCACCTGCGGCCGCGATCTCGGCCCGCAATTCCTCGGTGTCGGAATCGACGTTGGCGTCGATGCCCTTCACCAGGGCGTGCGTGATCCGCTCGCGGACTGGGAGGCTGCGCCACTCGGCTGCCACCGGGTCCTCGGCCTTCTCTGAGCTGTTGAACCGTTCAGCGATCTCCAGGAGCCTTTCGGCCGCATCCTCGCGACGGTTCAGGACGACGTCCTCGATTCGGTCCCGCAGCTCGGGGTCGATCGAGTCGTAGGGCAGCAGCGCGCCGGCGTTGACGATGCCCATGTCCAGGCCAGCCTTGATGGCGTGGAACAGGAACACCGCGTGGATCGCCTCGCGGACGGGGTTGTTGCCCCGGAACGAGAACGACACGTTCGAAATGCCGCCGGAGATGTGCACCCCTGGAAGGTTCTCCTTGATCCAGGCGCAGGCCTCGATGAAGTCGATCCCGTATGTCGCGTGCTCCTCGATGCCGGTCGCCAGCGCGAAGCAGTTCGGGTCGAAGATGATGTCCTCGGCCGGGAAGCCGACCTCTTCGGTCAGGATCCGGTAGGCGCGCCCGCAGATCTCCTTGCGGCGCTCAAGGTTGTCGGCCTGACCCTGCTCGTCGAAGGCCATCACGACGACGGCGGCGCCGTACTTGCGGCACAGCCGTGCCTCGCGGATGAACTTCTCCTCGCCCTCCTTCATGGAGATCGAGTTGACGATCGGCTTGCCCTGCACGTTCTTCAGGCCCGCCTCGATGACCTCCCACTTGGAGGAGTCGATCATCACCGGGACGCGGCTGATGTCCGGCTCGGCCGCGATCAGCTTGGTGAACCGGTCCATCGCGGCGACGCCGTCGATCATTCCCTCGTCCATGTTGATGTCGATGACCTGCGCACCGACCTCGACCTGCTGCAGGGCGACCGACAGCGCGGTGTCGTAGTCCTCGGCCTTGATCAGGTTGCGGAACCGGGCGGAGCCGGTGATGTTGGTGCGTTCACCGATGTTCACGAACAGGGAATCGTCGGTGATGTTGAGCGGCTCCAGACCCGAGAGCCGGGTGGCCACCCCGATCTCCGGCAGCTGCCGCGGCGGCTTGCCCTCGACGACCTTGGCGATCTCGGCGATGTGCGGCGGCGCCGTTCCGCAGCAACCACCGACCAGGTTGACCAGTCCGGCCTCGGCGAACTCGGCGATGTAGCCGGCCTGACGCTCCGGGGACTCGTCGTACTCGCCGAAGGCGTTGGGCAGGCCGGCGTTCGGGTAGCAGGAGACGAAGGTGTCCGCGATCCGCGCCACCTCGGCGATGTAAGGCCTCATCTCCGGCGCGCCCAGGGCGCAGTTGAGGCCGACCGCGATCGGCTTCGCGTGCCTGATCGCGTTCCAGAACGCTTCGGTGACCTGACCGGACAGCGTCCGCCCGGAGGCATCGGTAATGGTGCCCGAGATGATCACCGGCCAGCGGCGACCGCGGTCCTCGAACAGCGTCTCGACGGCGAACACCGCGGCCTTGGCGTTCAGCGAGTCGAAGATCGTCTCGATGATGATGAGGTCGGCACCACCGTCGACCAGGCCGTTGGCAGCTTCGAGGTAGGCGGCGACCAGCTGGTCGTACGAGACGTTGCGGGCTCCGGGGTCGTTGACGTCCGGCGAGATCGACGCGGTCCGCGTCGTCGGCCCGATGGCGCCGGCGACGTAGCGGGGCTTCTCCGGGGTGCTGTACTCGTCGCAGGCCTTGCGGGCCAGGGCAGCGCCAGCGTAGTTCAGCTCGTAGGCCAGCTCCTCCATGCCGTAGTCGGAGAGCGAGACCGCGTTCGCGTTGAACGTGTTGGTCTCCAGAATGTCGGCGCCCGCCTCGAGGTACTCGCGGTGGATCCCCTCGATGATCTGCGGCTGCGTCAGGGTGAGCAGGTCGTTGTTGCCCTGAAGAGCGGTCGGCCACTCCGTGAACCGGTCGCCTCGGTAGCCGGCCTCGTCCGGCCGGTCCCGCTGGATCGCCGTGCCCATTGCGCCGTCGATCACCATGATCCGCTGGCGCAGAGCAGCCGTCAGTTCGTCGGTGCAGTCGGGGCGGATGTTCGGCTCCAAGGCGTTCACTTGCATTCCTTCCTTAGCGGAAGGCGTCCTTAACTCTGCCGAGCGTGGCGGATACCGGCAGAGACCCGGAACCGTTGCAACGCCTCTCGACCAGAAAAGTCTACGTCGTCACCCGACGTCTGGACGCCCAGCTCGACCCGACCCGCTTGGCGATCGCGGTGCCCTTGAGCGCCAGCTCGCGGAGCTTGTCGGCAATGTCGTAGTCACCAAGGTTAACCAGATTGCAGCCGAACGTATTTCGTCTCGACCGCGTCGGCGCCGGTTGTTGAAGTCGTCGAGCGTGAGATCTGCGGCCTGCAGCTGGGTCCCCATGGCGCCGTCGCCCACCACGACGCGCTGCGACAACGTCTCGAGCAGATCGGTGTCGTAGCCGGTGTCGTTGGTAGAAGTCATCCCGACAAGCATAGCCGGTCTATGGAAAATGCCCGGGTGCATGATTGCGCTCGTCACACCGCGACCTGTGTCAGGCCTTACGCTGAATCTGTGACCTCGCCGGATGCCAGCGCTTCGCTACCCGAACTGCACAACACGATCGTCGTGGCGGCGTTCGAGGGGTGGAACGACGCCGGTGACGCGGCCAGCGACGCGCTGGAGCACCTGGACGCCATCTGGGAGGCCGATCCGATCGTCGAGATCGACGACGAGGCGTACTACGACTATCAGGTGAACCGCCCGGTCATCCGGCAGGTCGACGGCGTCACGCGGGAATTGGTGTGGCCGTCGATGCGCATCTCGCACTGCCGCCCGCCGGGCGCCGACCGCGACATCGTGTTGATGCACGGCGTCGAGCCGAATATGCGTTGGCGCACCTTCTGCGCCGAGCTGCTGGCTGTCGCCGACAAGCTCAACGTCGACACCGTGGTGATCCTCGGCGCGCTGCTGGCCGACACGCCGCACACCCGACCGGTGCCGGTGTCCGGGGCGGCCTACTCCCCCGAGTCGGCGCGCCGCTTCGGGTTGCAGGAAACCCGCTACGAGGGTCCCACCGGCATCGCCGGCGTCTTTCAGGACGCCTGCGTGGCGGCCGGCATACCGGCGGTCACCTTCTGGGCGGCGGTTCCGCATTACGTGTCGCAGCCACCTAATCCGAAGGCGACCGTGGCGCTGCTACGCCGCGTCGAGGATGTGCTCGATATCGAGGTGCCGCTGGCCGACCTGCCGGCCCAGGCCGAGGAGTGGGAGCAGGCGGTCAGCGAGATGACGGCCGAAGACGACGAAATCTCCGAGTACGTGCAGTCATTGGAGCAACGCGGCGACGCCGAGGTCGACGTGAACGAGGCGCTGGGTAAGATCGACGGCGACGCGCTGGCCGCCGAGTTCGAACGTTACCTGCGCCGCCGCCGCCCGGGCTTCGGACGTTAGGACTTCTCCAGCCCTTCGTTGGCTGCGCTGGTGGACCGGCCCAGTGCGGCGACTTCGGCGTCCATGCGGGGCAACTGCTCGGCAGTATGTCTGTGGGCCAGAGATCCGCCACGGCGGGTAGACAGAACCGGTTTGAGCCAGCGGAACACGCCCACCCAGCCCGGGCAGTACACCCGTTCCTTGCGGCCCTCGATGCCGGCGACGAAGGCGGCGGCGCACTTGTCCACCGAGGTGGTCTTGTTCAACGGCCAGGGGAATTTCGCCAATTGCTCGCGGAATACGGGCAGGTCGGACTGGGTGTCGCGGACCAACGCGGTGTCGATCCAGGACATGTGCGCCGAACCGACGGCGACACCAAGGTGCGCGACTTCCAGTTGCAACGCGTGAGCGAGATGCTCGTTGCCCGCCTTGGACATGTCGTAGGGCGCCATTCCCGGCGCCGCCGTGTACGCGGCAAGTGAGGAGACGATCAGCACATAGCCGCGGCGGTCGATCACCGACGGCAACGCGGCACGCACCGTGTTGAAGACACCCAGCAGGTTGACGTCCAACACGCGCTTAACCGCCTCGGGGTCGACCTTCAGCACCGAGCCATAGCTGGCGATTCCGGCGTTGGCGACGACGACGTCGATACCGCCGAACTTTTTGACGGCCGCCTCGGCCACGGCCTGCATTGCGGCGAGATCCCGCACGTCGGCAACCACGGTCAGCACGTGGTCGTCGCCACCTAGCTCGGCGGACCTGTCCGCCAATGCCGCCGCATCCAGGTCGGTAAGCACCAGTTTGGCGCCCTTGGCGTGCAACCGTCGGGCGACCTCGGCGCCGATTCCATGAGCACCACCGGTGATGAATACGACTTTCGAGTTCACTGATGTCATGGCCGCAACCTACCTCCTAATTCCTCGGCGTTGACAGCTCCACCCCGAGCAGCGCATCGACCGCGGTGGCCACCGCCTTCGGCGCCTCGGTGTCGTGTCCGCCGTATTCCAGCGCGTCGGTGACCCAACCATCAACTGCGGCAAGCGCTTTGGGTGTATCAAGGTCGTCGGCCAGATAGCGGCGCAACCGGGCAATGACGTCGGCGGCGTCCGGGCCGGCGGGCAGTGCGGTCGCGGTGCGCCACCGGTGCAGCCGCGCATCGGCCGCGTCCAGCACGTCGGCGCCCCAGTCGCGGTCAGCCCGATAGTGGCCGGCCAGCAGGCCCAATCGGATAGCCGAGGGCTCCACGCCTTGAGCGCGTAACCGCGATACCAGAATCAGGTTGCCGCGGCTCTTGGACATCTTGTGCCCGTCCAGGCCGATCATGCCCGCATGCACGTAGTGCCGTGCGAATCGTCTTTCGCCACTGACACATTCGGCGTGGGCGGCGGT
This sequence comes from uncultured Actinomycetota bacterium, assembly GCA_963791535.1. Classification (GTDB taxonomy): domain Bacteria; phylum Actinomycetota; class Actinomycetes; order Mycobacteriales; family Mycobacteriaceae; genus Mycobacterium. The sequence continues at coordinate 26,791 of CAWBSW010000037.1, forward strand.
GAACTCGTGATGCGGGAAGATCAGATCGCTGCCACCGCCCTGGATGTCCAGGCCGCTGCCGATGCGGCTGAGCGCAATCGCCGCGCACTCGACGTGCCAACCCGGCCGGCCGGGGCCGAACGGAGACGGCCAGTTCGGCTCGCCGGGCCGCGCGGCGCGCCACAGCAACGCGTCGAGTTGGTCGGTCTTGCCCGGTCGGTCCGGGTCGCCGCCGCGCTCGGCGAACAGCCGCAGCATGGTGTCGCGGTCATAACCGGATTCGTAGCCGAACTGCAGCGTGGCGTCTGCGCGGAAGTACACATCGGGGTAGGGGGCTTGCTGGCCGTCCTGGCCGACGACGTAGGCCGCCTCCGAGGCCAGCATTTTTTCCACCAGCTCGACGACCTCGGCGACCGCCTCGGTCGCGGCGACGTATTCGCCCGGCGGCAGCACTCGTAACGCCGCCATGTCGTCGCAGAACAGCGCAACCTCGCGGGCCGCCAGCTCGCGCCAGTCAACACCGTCACGGTTGGCCCGCTCGAACAGTGGATCGTCGACGTCGGTGACGTTCTGCACGTAATGCACATCGTGTCCGAGGTCCAACCACAGCCGCTGGACCAGGTCGAACGTCAGATAGGTGGCAGCATGGCCGAGGTGGGTGGCGTCATACGGCGTGATCCCGCACACGTACATGCTGGCCGTGGACCCGGCGGCCACCGGGCGCACCTGACGGTCGGAGGTGTCATACAGCCGCAATTCCGGGCCGCGTCCCGGCAGCGCCGGTAAGGGTGCCGAGGGCCAGGACTGCATACCGTCGACTGTAAGGCGTCGGTTCAGCTGGCCAGCCGGATGGCACCGAGCAGCAGGTCGGCGAGTTCCGGGCGACACATCAGGAAGTCGGGCAGATACGGGTCGGGACGGTTGTACACCAGCTCGGAGCCGTCCAGCCGTGATGCGTGCATACCGGCCGCCAGGATCACACCCGCCGGTGCAGCCGAATCCCATTCCCACTGCCCGCCGGCATGGACGTATGCGTCGGCGTCGCCGCGCACCAGCGACATCGCTTTGGCCCCGGCCGAACCGATTCGCACGAACTCGACGTCCAGCCGTCGGGCAAGGTGATACAGCACCGCGGGCGGGCGGTTGGAGCTGGCGGTGATCCGGATCGGCCCGGAATGCGCTGCGGCGGGCGCACTGACGGTGTCGCTGCGGTACAGCTCCCCCATCGCCGGCAAGGCGACCGCGGCGTCGGTGATTGCTCCGCCTGCGCCGCCGTGGCGCTGCCACAACGCGACATGTACGGCCCAGTCGTCTCTTCCCTCCCAGGAGAATTCGCGGGTTCCGTCGAGCGGGTCGACGATCCAAACCCGGTCAGCCCGCAACCGGGCCAGGTCGTCGTAGGCCTCCTCGCTGAGCACCGCGTCGCCGGGGCGCTCGGCGCGCAGCCGCCGCAGTAATAACGAATTGGCTTGGCTGTCACCTTCATCGCCGAGCACCCACGGGTGGTCGAAGCCGACGCGGTCACGCACCACCAGCAGCAGCTGTCCTGCCTCCTGGGCCAGGTCGGCAGCCAGCGCCGCGTCCGTCACGTCTGGGCTCATCGACGTCCAGTATCCGGTACCGCACCCAGTTCCTGCGTGTTCGCCCGGCTTCTTACCACTCGCGGAGATCTAAAACGCCGGCCAGGGAATCGGACGATGCCGGTCCGGGCCGGGCATCACCGGGTTGTCCAGCAGCGTGCGGGCACGCAGGTGCAGCGCCGCGATCTCGGCCCTGGTGATGTGTTCGGCCAATGCCTCCCCGAGTGGGCCGGCCAGCGCGTCGGTCAGGTTGGCCACCGTCTCCAGAGTGTCGTCGTCGAGAGGCTTGCCGGCCCACCCCCACAGCACCGTGCGCAACTTGTCTTCGACATGCAGGCATACCCCGTGGTCGACACCGTAGATGCCGCCGTCGACACCGCGCAGCACGTGGCCGCCCTTGCGGTCGGCGTTGTTGATCAACACGTCGAATACCGCCATCCACCACAGTCGAATGTCGTCGGCGTGAACCAGCGAGACCGGCTCGCCGGCGTAGTCGTACGCCCGTAGCACCGGCAGATAGCCCGGCGGCAACCTGTCGGCCGGAACCAGGTCGACCGGGTCCGGTCCGGGCCCAGGGTCGGAGTCGGGTGCGTCACCGGGTTGGTCCACCCACAACTGCAGCATGCCGGGACCGGCCGGGCCGTGGCGAATGATGGTGTAGGGCACAATGTTCCAGCCCAGATGTGTCGACACCAGATACGCGCCGAGTTCCCGGCCGGCCAGGGTGCCGTCGGGAAAGTCCCACAGCGGCTGCTCACCGGCGACCGGCTTGTACACGCAGTGCACGGTGCGCTCATCCAACGTCGACTCGCACAGGAAAGTGGCGTTGCTCGCCGAGCGAATGCGTCCCAGGACCGTCAGCTCGCCGCGGCGCAGGACCTCGCGATCGTCAGTCCTCGGCGTCATCGTCGGGCCCGAGCAACGCGCTGCGCCGGTAGCCGTTCGTCCGCGCACAGATGTGTCCCTCGGGGTCCAGCGGTTCATCGCAGAGCGGGCACGGCGGACGGCCCGCGGAAATGACGCGGTTGGACCGGGTGGCGAACTCCCGCGCTGACTCCGGTGTCAGGAACACCCGCACGGCGTCCGGGCCCTCCTCGGTGTCGTCGAGAACTACGGATGCGTCGAACTCGGTGTCGCTGACAGCCAGCAGTTCAACCACCACGGTTTGCGCCTCGGAATCCCATCCCAGACCCATGGTGCCGACCCGAAATTCCGCGTCGACCGGTGTGATCAACGGGCTGAGGTCTTCGACCTCCGTGGTCTCCGGCGGAACCGGGGTGCCGAATCTGCGGTTGACTTCCAGCAGCAGGGCGCCGATGCGCTCGGCAAGCACTGCCACCTGCTGCTTCTCCAGCACCACCGATACCACCCGGGCGTCGTGCACCGCCTGCAGGTAAAAGGTGCGGTTTCCGGGCTGGCCGACTGTCCCGGCGACGAATCGGTCGGGTGAACGGAAGACGTGAATCGCGCGAGACATGGCAGTTCCAAAATACCGGCAGTTGCGGCTGAGTCGTAATTTCTCCAGCGCGACCCGCTCAGTCGGTAGAGCCGCCGACGACCGCATCGTCGGGCGGCGCCTCACCATCCGGTGACGGAGCAGCCGTCAGCGCAGATGTCAGCCGCGGGCCGGTGTGGTTCACGTGCAGCACGAACGGACGAAGCCGGGTGTAGCGGATCACACTCATCGATGCCGGATCCGCCGAAACCCGTTGGAAACCGTCCAGGTGTATACCAAGCGCGTCCGCGACGACCGCCTTGATGACGTCGCCGTGTGTGCAGGCCAGCCACAGCGCGTCGCCACCATGCTGCTCGGCCAGCCGCGCGTCGTGGTCACGGACGGCGGCGACGGCACGCGTCTGCACCTCCGCGAGCCCCTCACCGCCGGGAAACACCGCCGCGCTGGGATGCGCCTGGACGACCGCCCACAGCGGCTCCTTGACCAGATCGGCGATCTTGCGGCCAGTCCATTCGCCGTAGTCGACTTCGGCTAACCGCTCGTCGACCATCGGCTCGAGGCCAAGCGCGGCGGCGAGCGGCTCGATCGTGCGCCGACATCGCAGCATCGGTGAGCACACCACCGCCCGGATCGGCAGCTCACTGACCCGATCAACCAGATCCTCGGCTTGCTGGCGGCCCTTCTCGTCGAGCTCGACGCCCTCGGAACGACCGGCCAACACGTGGGCGGTGTTCGACGTGGACCGGCCGTGCCGCAACAGGATGACGGTCATATACGCCGCTCCTCAGCATCGCTGCGCTCTGCATCGTCGCCGGCGGTCATACGGCGCTCACCACGCCGGTTGCCAACAGGATCAACACGCCCGCGCCGGCGGCCACCCGATAGCCGACGAACCAATACATGCTGTGCCGCACCAAAAACCGAAGGAACCATGCGACCGCGACGAGCCCGACCACGAACGCGATCACGGTGGCCACCAACAACTGGGGACCCGTCGCGCTCATCCCTTCGAGCACCGGATGGAACGCGTCCGGCAGCGAGAACAAGCCGGAGGCGAACACCGCCGGAATGGCCAGCAGGAAACCGAATCGGGCAGCCAACTCCCGCTCGAGGCCGAGGAACAGCCCCGCGCTGATGGTGGCTCCCGACCGGGAGACGCCCGGCACCAAAGCCAGCGTCTGGGCGATGCCGACGATAAGGGCATCATGCCAATTCAATTGGTCGACATGCCGGCTTTGCCGCCCGAGACGCTCGGCCAACGCGATCACCACCGAGAACACCACCAGCGCTGTCGCTATCACCCACAGGTTGCGCACGCCCGAGCGGATTTCGTCCTTGAAAAGCAGACCGAGGACGCAGATCGGGATCGTGCCGATGATGACGTACCAACCCATCCGGTAGTCGGCATTGCGGTGCGCTGCGACCAGCAACCCGTTAAACCATGCCTTGACGATCCGCACGATGTCACGGGCGAAGTAAACCAAGATGGCGAGCTCGGTGCCCAATTGGCTTACTGCGGTGAACGACGCGCCGGCGTCGTCGGCGAAGAAGATCCGCGACACGATCGCCAAGTGGCCCGACGACGACACCGGCAAGAACTCGGTCACGCCTTGGACCACCGACAAAACGACAACCTGCCACCAAGACATCGCCGGCGCCGCAGTCACGACGACGACCGTACCTGGTGATCTAGTCGGCGACCTCGGCGAGGGCGACCGCGTCACGCACCGCGGCGGCCAGGCTGCGCTCGTCGGTGACGTCGACGTCGACGACGTTGCACCGCAGGGTGGCGTCGATCTCTTCGGGCTGTGGAACGGGGCCCCGCAGCCGAGGCCGGTATATCTCGATGAGGAGCCACTGACCTTCGATGCGGAAAGCAAAGCTCCGGCCATCACCAACCCGCCCGAACCCGCTGGCCAGCACCTTGGCCGAGAAGACCCCGAACCACATATCCTCGATAGCAAACCCTGGCTCGGGGAAGCGGCGGTGGTCGGCGACGCCCATATCGCGACCATACCTCGCCGATGGTTTTCGGTTCGCGCCACGAGCCAGGGGCTTGCCGGGCGATGTTCCCCTAGTATCTGATCCCAAACCGACCACCTCTTCGATCCTGGCAGCCCCCTTGACGAGCCGAGAATTACCCCGTGCCACCACACCGCAAACACGGTGAACACATCGTTCGCTGGCAGGCAGCTGGCCTGCTGCTTTCTCTGACATTGGTGGTGGGGTGCTCGTCGAAGACGCTCGAGGGCGCGCCACCCACGATCGAGCCTGCTCGGCCGGCCGTTTCCCCGCCGCTATCGCAGGCTCCGGCAGGTGTGGTACGCCCGCTGGACGGCAAGCCTCGGGCGGCTGTATTCGACGGCCGCACAGCGCAGTTGGTGATCTTGACCTACGGGTCGGCCTCCGCAGCACCCGCCAGCATCGCCGTGATGGGCTCTCAGCAAACACCATCGCGGATCGTCGATCTGCCCGGTCCGGCGACCGGGCTGATCGGTGACGCCGGGGGCAACGCCTTTCTTTCCACCCGCGGCGGCTACTTCGTGGTCGATCTGTCGGCCGGACACGTCGCGCGCGTCGGTATCAGCGGCGCCGAGAACGTCAATTTCACCGCGATCGCGCGCCGCGCCGACGGCACCGTGGCGCTGGGCACCGCCGACGGCACGGTCTACACCCTGGCGCCCGGCCGGCCGGCCGCCGGCGACCGGACGAAGATCTTCGCACACGTCGATTCTCTTGCAGCACGGGGAAATACAGTGGCCGTCTTGGACCGCGGGCAGACATCGGTCACGACGATCGGCGACGACGGTAAGGTCGGCCAGTCATTACGCGCGGGCCAGGGAGCGACCACGATGGTGGCCGATCCTGCGGGCCGGTTGTTGGTGGCCGACACCCGGGGCGGCCAGCTGCTCGTGTACGGGGTCGACCCGCTGATCTTGCGTCAGGCCTACCCGGTACCCCAGTCCCCCTACGGTCTGGCCGGGTCTCGCGGGCTGACTTGGGTGTCGCAAACAGCGGCGAATTTGGTGATTGGTTACGATCTGTCAACCGGAATCCCTGTGGAAAAGGTACGGTACCCAACCGTGCAGCAACCCAACACGCTGTCCTTCGACGATGCCGCGGGCACGTTGTATGTGGTGTCGGGTTCTGGCGGGGGCGTACAGGTCATCGAGCACGCGGCGGCGGGCCCACATTGACAACGGCACGACGCAGCCGGTTTCCGGCGGGTTGGGACACCGAGCTCTCCGACGAATACGAGTGGGTGCCGCTGCGCCTGCCGCCGGAGGTGACCAGGCTCAGCGCCTCGACCCGACTTTCCATCGAAGCGGAGTACCGCGGCTGGGAGCTGACCCGGGTGCGGCTGTATACCGATGGAAGTAGGCGGGTGTTGTTGCGCCGCAAGAAGTCTCGCACCGATAACGGCCGGCTCGACCAGCCGGAACTGTGACGTTATACGCCGCGGTCCGCCGAGTGCTGTTCCTGGTGCCGCCCGAACGTAGTCACGAGGTGGTGTTTGCGGTGCTACGCGGCGTCACCAGCGCTGCGCCGGTTCGGCGGCGCCTGAGTCGACGGCTGGCGCCGATGGATCCCGTGTTGGCCAGCACGGTGTTCGGGGTGCGCTTCCCCGGGCCGCTGGGTCTGGCCGCGGGCTTCGACAAGGACGGCATCGGGCTCAAGACTTGGGGCGCATTGGGATTCGGCTACGCCGAGATCGGCACCGTCACCGCCCACCCGCAACCGGGCAACCCGGCTCCTCGGCTGTTCCGGCTGCCCGCCGACCGCGCACTGCTCAACCGGCTGGGCTTCAACAACCACGGCGCCGCTGCGCTGGCGTCCCGGTTGGCCAGACACAGCCCCGACGTGCCGATCGGCGTCAATATCGGCAAGACCAAGTCCACCCCGCCCGAGCAGGCCGCCGACGACTACCGGACCAGCGCCCGGCTGGTCGGGTCGCTGGCCACCTATCTAGTGGTCAACGTCAGTTCGCCGAATACTCCCGGGCTACGCGATCTGCAGGCGGTCGAGTCGCTGCGCGGCATTCTGTCGGCGGTGCTCGCCGAGACCTCGACGCCGGTGCTGGTGAAAATCGCGCCGGATCTCGCCGACTCGGACATTGACGACATCGCTGACCTGGCAGTCGAACTGGGTTTGGCCGGCATCGTCGCCACCAACACCACGGTATCGCGCGACGGGCTGATCACCCCTGATGTCGATCGAATGGGCAGCGGCGGCATCTCGGGGCCGCCGCTGGCACACCGCGCGGCCGAGGTGCTGCGGCGACTCTACGGCCGGGTCGGCAACCGGCTGACGCTGATCAGCGTCGGCGGCATCGAGACCGTCGACGATGCGTGGGACCGCATCACCGCCGGGGCGTCATTGCTGCAGGGCTACACCGGCTTCATCTACGGCGGAGGCTTGTGGGCCAAGCACATTCACGACGGCCTGGCCGCTCGGCTGCGCGACGGCGGATTCGCCTCGCTCACCGACGCGGTCGGTTCGGCAGCCGCGCAACCCTGACCCAGGGTTGAGCTGCTCAACTGTCGAACGGCGCCATCCGCACCGCGAGCGTCATCCCGCAGCGCCGGAGCAGTCCGAAGCGCCCTCCCGGGACGGCGCGCGCCTCGTCGTTGATCGTGTCGCTGAGGCCGCGCTTGAAGCCGGGCCCGCGCGGATGGCGTCGCAGTACCTCGGCGATGTTGTGCGGAGCAATGTCCCACGCTCGCAAGCCGGCGCCGTCGACCATCGCCCCGTACTGCACGTAGTACGCGATGGCGCCATCCCGCTTGACCGTCGCGCCGGGCGTCGTGTGGCAGCAGATGCCGTCGGCGATCAGCGCGGCTCGGTCGGGATCGATGCCCGCGGCCTGAGCGCATGCCAGCGCTCGCTCGGCTCCCCGGATCGTGAAGTCCTCGCCCGGAACCGGGACGGTGGCTCCCCAGTCGTGAACCAGTGCGGCGCAGTAAAACAGCTCGCGATCGAGCCGCTCGCGATCGAGGGCCGCCAGTGCCAATCCCCACATCCAGGTCCGATACGAATGGGCGGCAATCAGATCGGTCTGCTCCGCGCACGCCGCCTCGGCCTCACGCGCAAGCCGTGAGTCAGGTGGCTCGAAGTCGCGCACGTCGATGGCCGACGCGCCGTCGGGCAGCCTCCCCGCCGCCAGCTTCACGCGTCCGACGACGTTGACCGCCTGGCCTACGGCGATCGCGCCGATCAGACGACGCCGCTCCGCCGCCGTCAACGTGCCGCGGGTGCGCCGGGCCCACTCGGGTCCGCCGAGCCGGTTGGGGTCGGGAACCGTCATGCGGGCCGTCCCGACGTCGTCGCGATGCCCTACTACCGCTGTTCGTAAGTTCCGTAGATGACCGCTCGGGCGATCGCATGCTGGAACAGATTGAAGCCCAGGAATGCGGGGCTGGCGTCCTCGGTGAGGTCGAGCTTGTCGACGTCGACCGCGTGCACGGCGACGTAGTAGCGGTGCGGGCCGTGGCCCGGGGGTGGCGCCGCGCCGACATAGCGGCGCATGCCGGCGTCGTTGACCAGCGTCTGCGCGTGGCCCGGTAGTTCGTTGCCGTCGCCGGCGCCGTCGGGCAACTCGGTGACCGAGGCGGGCAGGTTGGCCACCGCCCAGTGCCAGAACCCGGACAACGTCGGGGCATCCGGGTCGTAGACGGTCACGGCGAAGCTTTTGGTCTCCTTAGGAAAGCCGGACCAGCTCAGCTGCGGGCTGACGTCTTCGCCGCCGGCGCCCAGGATCCCGCTGATTTGCGGCGTCGCCAGCGGTTGCCCGTCGGTGATCGACGCCGACTCCAAGTGAAACGACGGCAATTTGGGCAGCGCAGCGTACGGGTCGGGCGGTGCGATCATGGTCGGTCCCCTCTCGGTTGATTAGCTCAATTTACGGCTAGCAGTGTGTCAAGAAGTGGGTCAGCACCTCGGTGCCAAACCTCAGCGCGTCGACGGGCACCCGCTCATCGATGCCGTGGAACAACGCAGCGAAATCCAGGTCCGGCGGGAGCCGCAACGGGGCGAAGCCGAAGCAACGAATACCCAAGCGCGCGAAGGCTTTTGCGTCCGTGCCGCCGGAAAGCATGTAGGGCACGGTCCTGGCGTCCGGATCCACCGCCAGCAGGGCGGCATTCATCACCTCGACCAGGTCGCCGTCGAAACTGGTCTCATACGACGGCAAGTTGGTGATCCATTCGCGGGTCACATCGGGCCCGATCAGCTCGTCGACTTCGGCCTCGAACGCCGCTAGCCGGCCGGGAAGCACCCGGCAGTCCACTACGGCCTCCGCGGTCGCCGGGATCACGTTGGCCTTATAGCCGGCCTTGAGCATCGTCGGGTTGGCGGTGTCGTGCAGGATCGCATTGAGCATGCGCGCCATCGGTCCGAGCTTGTCGATCGTTCCCTCCAGGTCGGCGGACTCGATGTCGAACGTCAGGCCCGTCTCCTCGGTGATGGCGTTGAGGAACTGCTGGACGGTGTCGGTCACGATCAGCGGGAACCGGTGGCGGCCCAGCCTCGCGACGGCCTCGGCGATTGACGTGACCGCGTTGTCGTGATGGGTCATCGAGCCGTGGCCCGGCCGGGCGCGCGAGGTCAACCGCATCCAATGCAAGCCCTTTTCCGCGGTCTCGATGAGATAGAGCCGACGCTCGCCGCCATCGCGGCGCGGCACCGTCAGCGAGAACCCGCCGACCTCGCCAACCGCTTCGGTGACGCCGTCGAACAGGTCGGGCCGGTTGTCGACCAGCCATTGCGCCCCGTACTTGCCGCCGTTTTCTTCGTCGGCGACAAAGCCGAACAGCAGATCTCGCGGGGGCACGACGCCGGCCCGCCGGAACTGCCGGGCCGTCACGATCATCATGCCGACCATGTCCTTCATGTCGACCGCGCCGCGGCCCCAGACGTAGCCGTCCTCGATCGCACCGGAGAACGGGTGCACGCTCCACTCGGCCGGCTCCGCGGGCACCACGTCAAGATGCCCGTGTATCAGCAGCGCGCCGCGGGAGCTATCGGCGCCCTTAAGGCGGGCGAACACATTGCCACGCCCCGGCGCACCGGACTCTAGGTATTCGACCTGGTAGCCCACCTCTTCCAATTGGGCGGCAACCCACTGGGCGCATTCGGCCTCGCCCTTGGTGGTTTCCAGATCGCCAGTGTTGGTGGTGTCGAACCTGATCAGCCTGCTGACAACGTCCACCACGTCGTCGACGGGTGTTTCGGTTGGCACCGTCACAGTCACCTTTCCTACCATTGCGACCCACGCGGCCGCGCGGCGTCCACGGTCGCGTACCCGCAAACGCGGCCGCCGCCACCTTGGCCCCCGCTGGGTTTGGGTGCGAGCAGGGCAATCCGTTAGCCTTAGCTGCCAATTGATTGGCCTTGAGTCCGAGTGGCGGAATGGCAGACGCGCTAGCTTGAGGTGCTAGTGCCCTACTAATGGGCGTGGGGGTTCAAGTCCCCCCTCGGACACCCCCTCGGACACCCCCTCGGACACGGTTACTACCCCTACCCGTCGGACGAATCGAGACGCCGACGATCTTGGCGGCGGCGTTGTAGACCATCTCCAATCGAAGCGCGGCCTACAGTGCTGCCAACTCCGATGGATCGGCGCTATTGAGCAGCTCAGCGACGTTTCCGAGTCCGTCGACTATTTCCGCGATCTTCTTCTCGGTCAGGACGTTGGTGGTAGGTACTCGATCGAGATCGGCGCGGGCAGCCTCACGTTCTTCTAGCGCACGGTTCAGCGCATCCGCAACGGCTGCCGGTTCCACACCAGCCTCGATCGACAGCTGTAGTCGGCGCATGCGCGTTTCAGCATCGGCGAGCTTCTTCTTCGCCTGCCGCAGACGGCTGCCGTCGACCCCACTTGCTTCTGAACCAGCCTCTGCCAATCGCCGAATGGTTTCATTCCGATGCTCGCGATCGAAGAGTCGACCGATCCATGCATTCAGCGGTCCGATGACAGCCCTCTCGGCGAGATAGACGTTCTTCGGATGACTCGACAGCACCGCTGAACCGGGAGCGATGCTTCGAGCCCGCGCATCTGTAGTACGCCCGCGATTCGTTCTTCGAACGGCGAGGTGTTCCCTCCATCCGGCGACCGCACAATGCGCAGCGCACCATGCCTTTCAGGGCGTACGGCCATTTCGTTGCCTTCGCACCGCGCTCCAGCTTTCGGCGAGAGTCGAGTCCGCCCGCCGCTCTGGACCGACGGAGCAGTTGCACCTCCGTGAACTGCCCCACGGAAACTATCGCCGGATGTGCTGGCCGTCGCGATCTGACAATTCGTTCGCTCGACGCGCGCCGGAATCGCACAACGTGCCCCTCACTGACATTGTCCGGATCCATCAGGATCTCGGTCTTGGTCCAGCGACCGAAGATTGCGTAGCCCGTGTACTTCGGGTTCTGCAAGATCGCGCCAACCGTGCTGCCTTGCCATCCGTCCGCGAGCCGGTGACGATTCTGGTCCGGCCGACGCGCAGAGGGACAAGGAACACCATCACGGTTCAGCCCTTCGGCGATCGCCACCCGCCGAGACCCGTGTTCAAACTTTCTATACGCGGTCAAGGGCCGCAGCGCAGCGGTGTTGCAGAAGACTCGCGCGACGTGGTGCGGCGTTCGATCTCTTTGTCGAGTCGTTTCAGTGGGTAAGTGCTCCAGTCATTCTCGGCGGTCTCACCATAGAGACTCCACGGGTTCTGCTGACATGGTCGCCGCGGCGATCCGCACCATCTGCGCCCAACCCGTTAAGTGCACCCACGTCACCCTGGACTTCACAAGTTCGGCGGCGAAAATTCTGGCCGCCGGTCATGTCTGCCGTCCTCGGTGCGCTCCACCGACCTAGGCCCCGTCCGAGGCTTGGTGGCGGCGCGCCCGCCGGTGGGCCCGTTCGAGGCCGCGGAGGTGGCCCGTGTCGTGGCTCTGCCGTGTGCAACCAGCCGCGGCCCAGGCTCGCGGCGTGCGCTATGCGCGGGACCGCGATCCTGCTGGCCGCGCTGGTCCGCTCAGCGGACCGCACTCTTGCTCAGACCACACCCCTAAATGTGCAATGGATCTTGCGCTGCTCGGTCCGCGGTCGCGGTGCGCGGTCGCTGAAAGATCAAAACGCGTCCGGTCGATCCTGGCCAGCGTGTAATTCTTGCTAACTTCATCGAAAGCAAGCTGGACGGCAATGTGATCGACATTTTGGCGGCCCCCACGAAATCGGGAGCGGGCCTGGACGCGTGTCCAGAAATATGGCGCGACCCGCTACCACTGCGAAAGCGATCCTTGATCTTTCGTCCTTATCACCTCGCGCTTCGGAGTCACAACAGGAAGCCGCACCCAGAGCGAACTCAGTTGGACCGCCCTCACCGGCTCCGGGCGGGGAGTCCTCGATGGCGCCTTCCCCGGTCCTGGAGGCGCTCGATCGCCCGCACCGCCTCCGGACGCATCCTCTACGCCACCACAGCCAGGACTGGTTACGGGGCGCCGCGGCCTGGCACTGGTGGGCTACCCGGAGGGGAGCAATGATGGACCGACGCGTGCAGGTTGAGAGAGAACAAAATGAGCGTTTCGCTTGTGTTCCCCGCCAGTCCCACCGCTGAGGATATTTTTCGCGCCAGGATCTTCGAGGAACCGCTGGTGCCGATGGGCGCGGAGCCCACGCCGGCCGAGAACGCCGACTTCGCCGCCGCGCTCGACGGATTACGCCGAATGCGGCGGCCCCGATGATTTCTCCGCGCTCACGGAATTTCTCGACGCTCACCCGGGCTCCCCGTGGAACGGGGGCGTTGCTGACCAACCTCGGCCTGGTCTACTACAGACGAGGTCATTACTCGCGGGCCCTGCAAGCGTGGGAGCAGTGCCTGCACGGTCGCGATGACGGTGACCGACCCGGCGCAGAAGCCGCTGGCGGACCGGGCGGTCGGTGAGCTGGCGTACATGCTGGCCAAGATCGGCCGGATGAGCGAACTCAACGCCCTGCTGCAGTCTGTCGAGCACCGCGGCTTCTGCGGTCCGGCGACGGAGAAGATCGCGGGGGCCCGGGCCGGCCTGGCGGAGATGCGGGCCCGCCCCGAGGTGTCGTTTCGGTGCGGCCCGCTGGCCCTACACCGCATCATGCTCGCCGTTCACCCCGAGGATCCGCGCACCGAGCTGATCGCCGCATCCGAGTCCACCCCGCGCGGTTTCTCGCTGCATCAGGTAGAAGAGCTTTCTCAGCGGCTCGGCCTGCACTATCAGACGGCGTTCCGCGAGCCCGGCGCCGATCTCGTCGTGCCGTCGGTCGTGCATTTCACGGTGGACCATTTCGCGGCCGTCCTACGCCGCGAAGGCGGCCGTTACCTTCTTGAGGATCCCACCTTCAGAAACGACGCCTGGGTCACCGCGGCGGCGCTCGACGCCGAAGCCAGCGGATACTTCCTGATCCCGCCGGGCGAGCTGCCGCAAGGCTGGCGGGCGGTGGAAAGCGCGGAGGCCGAGAGCGTGTGGGGCAGGGGAAACGTGCCCAACCCGCCGGATCCGTCGGGGCCGTGCGATCCCAGCACGGATTCGTGTCCTGCCTGCCCGCCCGGGATGACCGTCCCGCGCGTGTACCTGCTGGACGTCAGCCTGAACCTGGTCGATACCCCGGTCGGATATGCGCCGCCAGTCGGCCCCGCCGTCCCGTTTACCGTCCGGTACAGCCAGCGTGACAACCAGTTCTCCTCGACCTTCAACTATTCCAACCTCGGATCCCAGTGGACGTTCGACTGGCTCGCCTACATCCTGGATGATCCGGCCACCCCGCAAGCCGACGTCACCTACTACATGCAAGGCGGCGGCAACCGGACGTTCACCGGCTTCGACGCCACCACGCAGACGTTCGACTACCACGTCCTCGATCAGACGCGGCTGACCCGCACCTCGCCCAGCACGTACCAGATGCTCTCCCCGGACGGGGTACTCAAGGTGTTCGGCCAGTCCGACGGCGGCGTCACCACCCGCCGGATCTTCCTCACCCAGCTGATCGATCCCGCCGGCAACGCCGTCACCTTGACCTACGACTCCGACCTGAGGATCACGGCGATCACCGACGCCATCGGACAGCAGACCACCCTGGAGTACGGCAACACGGCGGACACGTTCAAGATCACGAAAGTGACCGATCCGTTCGGCCGCTTCGCGGCATTCGGCTACAACACGGCAAGCCAGCTGATCTCGATCACCGACGTTCTCGGCCTGGTCTCCGCGTTCACCTACGACCCCGCTACCACTGATCTCGTCACCACGCTCACCACGCCCTACGGCGTCACCCAGTTCACCAACGCCGAAAGCGGCACCACCCGGTCGATGGAGATTCTCTACCCCGACGGCAACCGGGAACGCGTCGAATTCAACCAGTCCACGGACCTGGGCATCGCCGAATCGGACCCGCCGCAGACCGTGCCGTCGGGGATGGCGACCATCAACGACTACCTGTACTACCGCAATACCTATTACTGGGACCGGCAGGGCTGCGCCTACGCCTACGGCGACTACACGAAGGCCAGGATCTACCACTGGCTGCACAGCGCGGACTTGCAATCCCCCGGTGGGGATCCTGGAGAGCACCAAGGCGCCGCTGGAAGGGCGCGTCTGGTACGACTACGCCGGCCAGACCATCGCCTCCAGCGGATCCATCCAAGTCGGGTCCACCAGCAAGCCCGCCCACACCGGGCGGGTACTCGATGACGGCTCCACCCAGCTCTACTACCGCGAGTACAACAACGTCGGCAACATCACCACGGCGGTCGACCCGGTTGGCCGCACCTTCACCTACACCTACGCGGCCAACGGCATCGACCTGCTGGAAACCCGGCAGACCCGGGCGGGACAAAGCGAGCTGATGCGGCAGACCACCTACAACGCCCAGCACCTGCCGCTGACCTCCACGGATGCGGCCGGCCAGACCACCACCTTCACCTACAACACCCGAGGGCAGGTGACCACCGTCACCGACGCCCTGGGCCATACCACCACCTACCACTACGACGCCAACGGCTACCGCACCTCGCGGACCGGGCCGCTGGGTGCCACCGACACCACGACCTGGACCTACGACTCCTTCGGACGGGTCCACACCGTCACCGATAACAGCGGCTACACCCTCACCTACGGTTACGACGCCGCCGACCGCATCACGACGATCACCTACCCCGATACCACAACCACGACGTTCACCTACACCCTGCTCGACATGACCGGGATCACCGATCGTGCCGGACGGCAGACCACCTTCGAATACAACAATGTCCGGCAGCTGATCAAGCGCACCGACCCCCTCGACCGGGTCACCCTGTTTCAGTGGTGCAAGTGCGGTGCGCTGCGGCGCCTGGCCGACCCGATGGGTCGCACCACCACCTGGCGCCACGATGTCCAGGGCCGGGTGACCTGCAAGGAATACACCGACGGCTCCCAGGTCAATTATCGCTACGAGGACACGACCAGCCGGCTGCGGCAGCGAATCGACGAAACCCTTCAGGTCACCCAGTACAACTACAACCGCGACGACACCCTCAGCCGCATCAGCTACACCAATACTGCCGTCGCGACCGCGCCGGTCGCCTTCGCCTACGACGCCAACTACAACCGGGTCACGTCGATGACCGACGGCACCGGGACCACCCGCTACGGCTATGTGCCCATCACGCCGCTAGCCGGCGCTGGGCGCCGGAAAGCTGGCGACCGTCGACGGACCCCTGCCCGGCGCCACCGTCACCTACGGCTACGACAAACTGGGCCGGCAGATCTCCAGCCGACATCAACGGCACCAGCTCATCGGCAGTCCTCGACGCGGCCGGACGCGTGACAAGCGAAACCAACGCGCTGGGCACGTTCACCTACACCTACGACGGCAACTCCTTCCGTGAAACATCCCAGACCTGCCCGAACGGGCAGACGACACAACGTAGTTACGGCGCGAACCTGCAGGACAACACTCTTCAGCAGATCACCAACCAGAACGGCACCACCCCCATCTCGGAATTCATCTACGGCTACGACCAGACCCGGGGGCTGATCACGTCCTGGTCCCAGCAGTCCGATACGCAGACACCATCTGTCTACAGCCTGGGCTACGACGACGCGGATCAGCTCACCTCCGCCACCGTCGCCCAGGCAGCCACCACAACGCAGGCGTTCGGCTACGCCTACGATCCGGCCGCCAACAGACTGTCCGAGCAGATCGGCGCCACCGTCACCAACCTGTCCTACAACGCGCTCAACGAGCTGACCGCCAGCGACGCACCCGACGTCGCCGCCACGACCTACCAATGGGACGCCGAACACCGGCTGATAAGTGCAACCTCGGGGAACCAGAGCACCGAGCTGACCTACGACGGACGACGGGCAATGCACCGGAATCCGTCCAGTCAACCGGCGGCACCGAGACATCGAACCGGCTATTCCTGTGGGCCGGCGGCCAGATCCGCGAGGAACACGCCCCCGACGGCACCGTCTCGAAACGGTTCTTCCGCCAGGGGGTGACACTGGAAACCGGCGCCACACCTGGTGCCTACTTCTACACCCGCGATCACCTCGGCTCGATCCGCGAACTCACCGACAGCACCGGCCAGCATCCGGGCACGCTACTCCTACGACCCATTCGGCCGGCCCACACACCTGACCGGGGATCTGGACACCGACTTCGGATTCGCCGGGATGTTCTACCCCGTAGAACTCGGGCTCAACGTCACGAAATTCCGGGCCTACGACCCGGATATCGGACGCTGGCTCTCCCGAGACCCGATTTCCGAGAACCCGAGCCTTGAAGACTTCGTGTACATGTCTCGCCAGTTGCTAACCCAGTCTGGCCTTTCCTTCGGATCGGGGTCGACTCCTTTAATCGGAACCCCAGCGACCGAGGTCACCGAAGGCCCGAACCTCTACACATACGTCTTAAACAACCCAACAAACTACACGGATCCGAGCGGCTTGAGTAATTGCGATAGGCAATTTGACGAGGTGGCACTTGAAGCTCTCATAGTGGGCTTAGGGTGCATTGGGGCTATTGGCGCCTCTGGTCTTGGATTTTTTGCTGGGGTGCCTGCATGTTGGGCCGGAATTATTTACGTTGATTTACAATATAAAGACTGGAAAGATGCTTGTGACAGTGGCACTTGTAATCAACAAGGCCCGTCTAATCAACAAGGCCCGTCCTCGGTTTGCGGGGATTTGGGTTGCTCGGAGAATGGGCCGCGGGTACTACCGCTTTTAACACTTGCAGCGGGGGCGGCTGGTGGGGCAGAACACTAAGGAGTAATTGTGCTGAGTTTCAGATACGACGCCTGCGGAGAGCTGATAGGGGAGGCGGTGGCGACCTCAGCCACACCGCAGATCATCGGGCAGCCCGTCGACCAGCTGGTCCGTGCGAGCGATTTCGCGTCGTTCTCGGTGGTGGTGGCGGTCACGAGCGGGGTGACGTTCCAATGGGCGTTCAACGGTACCGACATCACCGGGGCGACCGGTGACAGCCTGCTGCTGACCGCGGTCAGCTGCCGCCAACGTCGGCCAGTACTCGGTGACCGTGACCAACAGCGCGGGGACGGTGACCAGCTCAGCGGCAAGACTGACGCTCGACAGCTGGTCCCCGGCCATCCCTGACCGCTTACAGCGACCCGGGCGGCTCGGTGACGGTGACACCGTTCCAGCGCGACTACGCCCAGGGGCAAGCGGTCACCCTGACCGCGACACCGTCCCCGCCGAGCGTGTTCGTCGGCTGGTACGGGATCAGCACCGGGGATCTGATCGCCACCACCAACCCGGTCACCGTGACGATGACCGCGGCGGACAGGACGGTGCGGGCACGGTTCGCCTCCCCGGTGCCGCTGGCGGAGGGGATGGTGGCGTTCTGGCGCGGCGAGACCGACGCCACCGACCTGATCGGCGGACATTCGGGCACCTTCTACACCGGGACAACCCCCACGACGCCGAGTGTGACCGCCACGGGCAAGGTCGGCGGGGCGTTCAATTTCGACGGTACCGTGTATGTACAGGTGCCGGACTCCGCAGCACTGAGGCCGGCGCAGATGACCGCGGAAGCATGGGTATCTCCGGCCCCGTCGATATTCTTCATAGACTTCAATGCGGTCATCGCGCGCAGATCTTCGACAGGTATTACCTGGTCTCTGGGATTGACCCTTGGAACACCGCAGTTCTACTCGCAAAACGGTGCGGGTTCATTGGCCGCGGCCGGATCTGATGCGTTGACGGCACCATCTGCAATCCCGATGAACCAGTGGACGCACCTGGCGATCACCTTCGACGGCACGACCAAGCGTGCTGTACGTCAACGGAGTGCAGGTGGCCTCGCAGGGCGGCCTGGGCGCACTTGCCTACGATCCGGCACCGCTGCCCGTGACTATCGGCGCGGATTTGGCGTTTAATGCGCCCACCGATGTCTTCACCGGATTCGTCGACGAGGTGAGCCTCTACGATCGCGCGCTCACCTGCGACGAGATATTCGACATCTACAACGCCGATATCGCCGGCAAGAACGTCACCGCGCCCTACTTCACGACCAGATTCCCCGCTCCCCGCCGCTCACCATCGGCATCGGCTACAGCCAGCAGCTGACGACGATCCTGGGCACGGCGCCGGTCACCTTCGCGTTGTCGGCCGGGGCGCTGCCGCCCGGCATGACCCTCTCACCGGCCGGCGCCGTCTCAGGGGCTTCGAGCGTGCCCGGGGTATTCGACGTCACCGTGACGGCCACCGACGCATCGCGGAACTCGACCGATCGGCTGTACGTGCTGACCGTTGGGCCCGCAGATCACGACAGGGTCCATATTGGCGGCCGCGATCGTGGGCCACGCATATACGCAGACATTCACCTCCGTCGGGGGAATCCCCCCGGTGAGCTACACGCTCGCTGCGGCAAGCGTGACGCCGCCTGGTCTGACCCTGACCTCGGCAGGTGTGCTGTCCGGAACACCCACCGCTGCGGGTGGCTTCGCATTCACCGTCGTCGCGACCGACGCGGCAGCGGTGTTCGACGAGCAACCCTGCACACTGCAGGCGTATCAGAGCACGCCCGCCCCCGCCGGCATGGTCGGCTGGTGGAAAGCCGAGGACAACGCCCTCGATTCAGCCGGCACCAATAACGGCGTCCTGCAGGGTGGCGCCGGATTCGCGGCGGGCGAAGTCGGCCAGGCCTTCTCACTCGACGGCTCCACCGGCTGCGTCCAGATCCCCGACGCACCCGCACTCCACCCCGCCTCACTCACCGTGGAGGCATGGGTACTGTTCGACTCGACATCCGGCCTACGAACAGTCTTCGCCAAGCCATTAGGCACCGGGTCGAGCGACTCCTACAGGCTGTGGCTGGACTCCGGAACCCTCAACGGACAGATCTGCGACGCCACCGGCTGCTCGCAACTCACCGCGCCCGGGCAGCTGATCACGGGAACGTGGTACCACGTGGCGTACACCGTCGACGACTTCGAACACGAGCTTTACGTCGACGGCGTCCAAGTCGCCGTGGCCGGCAACACAGTGGCCCCCGGCTACGACACCCAGCCGCTGTTTCTCGGCTGCCACGCCGATTCCATGTTTCTGGCAGGCCGCATCGACGAAGCCAGCATCTACAACCGGGCCCTGAACCCGGCGGAGATCGCGTCCATCTACGACGCCGGACCCGCCGGGAAAGCGCCGGTGGCGGCGCCGGTCGTGACGGGCGTCAGCCCGGCTACCGGGCCGCTGGCCGGGCTGACGCCCGTGACGGTGACCGGCAGCGGCTTCACCAACGCGACCGGAGTCCGCTTCGGTACGCGGGCGGCCACGAACCAGGCCGTGGCCGGTGACACCCAGCTGACCGTGACCAGCCCGCCGGTGACCGCCAGCGGCGTGGTAGACGTGACCGTCACCACCCCGGCCGGGACCTCATCCGCCTCAGCCGCCGACCAGTTCACCTACGGGTAGAGGCACCTGACGGACGCGGTGTGGGTCGAGGTGAAGGTACTCCAAGGATTGACCATCGAGACGAACCTTCGAGGTGACTTAGATCGAGCGCGACGGGCGAAGTCGGAGTCGTTCACCGAGCTGCTCAAGGCAATTGCCGATCAGGGCGCGTGGTGCCGGGGTCGGTCGGTCGATGGTGTGTGACGCCTCAGCTGGGCGTCGAGTCATGCCCGAACACCGGCGAGGTACGGCGCGTCGGCCCTGGCACCACCGGTTCGTGCAGCAGATTGCTTGCTCGTGGTTCGAGCCCGCCGGCACGGCCGACACCTCGATGATGCCGAGCTTCGAGCTCTACCTGAGAGCGGAGCCGTGCTTGGTTGCTGGGATCGCGAACGGCTCAATCGGAGGTCAGGCCATCGAGCCTTGCTATGAGAGCGCCGCGCGTTCTCGCCGGGGGTCTCTGACCCATGTGAAACAAAGATCGAGCATGGAGGTGGTAGTGACCGAACAACCCGCGGTGACATGTGGAATCGATTTGGCCGAACGACATCACGACGTGGCTTTGGTCGACGCGAACGGCAGGCTGGTGGCCAAGCGCCGTGTCAGCGACGACGTCGGCGGGTTCACGGTGCTGGTCGCGATGCTCACCGATGCCGGTGACAGCGATGCCGATCCCACTTAAAATCCCCTGGCGCCGTGCAGGAGACAATCGTGCCGGGATGGGACGCGAACGGATAGCTCACCCGCAACGTCGGGTCGCCCGTGACGAAGCCCGCGGGGCTTAGCCAAATCGTTTGCATGATCGCCTCCCTGCCAGCCGATCCCGGTGATACCGGTCGGCAGTAACGCGCCCCGCGCCCGCTCCGTCGACGCTGATCCGGGAGCCGTCCGTCCATCCGGTTGAATTGGCGACGGTGAGCTGGTTGCTGTTGACACTGATGGTGCCGGTCGTGTCCGCGATCGCGCCGAAGTCGGCGATGTCAAACGTAGCCATGTGTTCACCCGCTGGTGCAGTGGATGGCTCGGGAGTTTCATTGCGCACCGAGCTTGCGGGTGTGTGCAATAAGTCGGTCCGCTGAGCGGACCGAGACCTTGCCTGGGTAGCGTTCGAATTCGCAATATTGTCAGTCTGATCGAAATCAACTCGAATGGAGGCGAGCCATGTTGAGCTTTGTCAGGACTGCAGTTGTTGTTCTCAGCGGGGTTTCGGCCTTTGCTATTGGCGCAACAGGCGCATCCTCGCCCGCCAATGCGCATCCGGGCTGGGTGGCGGTCGCGGCGGACGGCAAGGGGTCCTGGGGTTACGCGTTAGGCGAGCCGAACGAGGATCAGGCGCGCGCCTTCGCCATGGCGGGCTGCGCCCCAACCGGAATCGGTTGCCATATCGAGCAAGTGGCACAAACAAACTGCTTCGCCTATGTCGAAAGCCGCGCCGGCGGATATTGGTACGGCGTCGGCGTCGGGCCGGCGCAGCAGGAAGTTGAATACGGCGCGCTGAACGTTTGCCTGCAGGGAGCGCCGGAAGGAACCTGCCGAGTCGTGAAGTCGAGCTGCGAGTAAATTCCAGCGTGCAAGATTGTACCCTTGGCATGATGGATTTTACGTTGCTTATCTTGCAGGCAAGGCTGCCAATGGTTTTGCCATGTTAATGCTACGTAGCGGCAAAATAACCGGCGTTGAACAGCTCGGGGCAACCTATGGATGGTGGAGCTTACAAAAACAACCAGGAGTAACTGAGTCAGTCAGCCATTGCTGCTTGTTAAGCAGGTTAGCGACCTGCTGCAATCCGGCAACGTCAACGATCCGTCTCGATTGACCTTCGGGGACAAGGCCACCAGCATCGAGACTCCTGCAGGTGCCAGTGTGTGTTGCCGGCGCAAGCGGGGCGGGGTGCCACCGGTCGTCGCCGACGCGCCGAAGGTGGTTTGGGCGCTGGACTTCTAGGAGCCTGCTGAATTAATCCCGCGTGGCGGGTGTGGTTGTCCTCGGGTTTTGGGGATCATTGGTGGGTGCAGGGTCGATCTGATAATCAGCGTGAGTTGTTGGATGCGGAGTCGGTGGCCGGGCATCTTTTGAAGCCCGACAGCATGTTTGCGTTTTTGGCGGCCTATCGCGGTGAGTTGTTTTCCGAGGAGATGTTCGCCGATCTGTTTCCCTCGCGGCGGGGCCGGCCGAGTGTGCCGGCTGAGGTGATGGCCAGTGTGATCACCTTGCAGGCGTTACATGGCTTGTCCGACAACGAGACCGTGGATGCGGTGAGCTTCGATCTTCGGTGGAAAGCCGCGTGTGGGCTGCCGATCACGGCCGCGGCGTTTCACTCGACGACCTTGACGTATTGGCGGCGCCGGTTGGCGGCCTCGGAGCGGCCGAACCGGATCTTCGACGCGGTCAAAGCCATCGTCGCTGCGACCGGTGCGGTGGCGGGTAAGACGCGGCGGGCGTTGGATTCCACCGTCCTCGATGATGCGGTGGCCACCCAGGACACCGTGACCCAGCTGATCGCCGCGATCCGCGGGGTCCGCCGCGAAATCCCTGCTGCGGCGCAGGTGATAGCCGCCCATTGCACCGCCCACGACTACGACGACCCCGGTAAACCGGCGATCGCCTGGAACGACAAGGCGGCCCGCGATCTTCTGGTAGACGGGCTAGTAGGCGACGCGCACCGACTGCTCGGTCATCTGCCCGAGCAGGAACTCGGTCCGCGGGCCGCCGAGGCGGTGGCGTTGTTGGCGCTGATCGCCGGCCAAGACGTCGAACCCGTGGACGGCTCCGATGGCACCGACGGGCACTGGCGCATCGCCCAGCACGTCGCCGCCGACCGGGTGATCTCCGCGGTGGATCCCGACGCCCGCCACGCGCACAAGACGGTGCATCGCCGCCAGGACGGTTTTAAAGCCCACCTGGCTGTGGAACCCGACACCGGGATCATCACCGAGTGCGCACTGACCAAGGCCAGCGGCTCTGACAACCACGAAGCGATCGTCGGGCTGGCGCTGCTGCAAGCAGAGACCGAACCGGTGCGGGTGCTCGGCGATGCGGCCTACGGCACCGGCGCGGCGCGGGCCGCACTGGCTGCTGCCGGGCATACCGCGATCATCAAACCGATGCCGCTACGCGCCCCGGTGCCCGGCGGATTCACCAGCGATGACTTCGTCATCGATTTCGAGGCCGGTACCGTAACCTGCCCGGCCAATCACACTCTGCCGATCCCGCCGAGCGGCGGTGTCGGCTTCAAAAGTCGTTGCCGCACATGCCCATTGGCGTCACGCTGCACCACCGCGGTATCCGGGCGCAAACTCACCCTCACCACGTACGAACCACTGTTACGCGCTGCCCGCAGCCAAGCCCAAACCCCTGACTGGCAAACCGAATACCGCCGGCATCGGCCGATGGTCGAACGCTCCATCGCCTGGCTGACCCGAGGTAACCGCAAAGTCCGCTACCGCGGCGTGGCCAACAACGATCACTGGCTGCACCACCGGGCCGCCGCCCTGAACCTGCGCCAACTCATCACCATGGGCCTGAACCACACCGGCACCACCTGGGCCATCGCCTAACCCGACCATCACCAGGGGTCTTGCCCGCAGCCACATCCAGTGCCACGCTCAAAACGGCGGGGCGATCTCTTCTGTCGACCTTCGGGTCTGACTTCACACTGCCGCACGACGGCTCGAGGCGCCCCGCCCCAAACCCACTAATTCAGCAGG
>CAWBSW010000038.1:0-169357 GCA_963791535.1 uncultured Actinomycetota bacterium
TGGTGCACCAGCGCCGGCTCTTCCCGCTGATCGCGCGGTCGTATGCGTTGCAGTTCGCGCAGAACGAGCTGGTGTCCAAGACCCACGATCTGCAAACCTCGGACGCGCCCGACGCCGAGGAGCAGCGCGAACTGGAGTCGCGGGCCGCCGGGCTGAAGGCTGCGAATACCTGGCATGCGTCCACGGCTATTCAGGAAGCCCGGGAAGCCTGCGGCGGCGCCGGTTACATGGCCGACAACCGGTTGATCGCGCTGCGCGCCGACACCGACGTGTTCACCACCTTCGAAGGCGACAACCATGTGCTGACCCAGCTGGTCGCCAAGGAGCTGCTGACCGCCTACGTAGACGACATCAAGAGCATGAGCCCGGTGGAATGGGTGCGGTTCGCGGCCAACTTCGCCGGTGAGCGGGTGCTGAAACGCACTGCGGCAGAGACGATCATCCAAACCATCATCGACGCCCGGCAGGACAACGAAGAAGAAGGCAGCCTGTTCAACCGCGGCACCCAGGTCAAGATGTTCGAGGACCGCGAGGAATACATGATCGCCTCGGTGGCGCGCCGGTTGCAGGGCAAATCCAAAGAGATGTCGGCATTCGATGCGTTCAACGCCGTGCAGGATCACGTGTTGCACGCCGCGCAGGCGCATATCGACCGGGTGGTGCTGGAAGCGTTCGTCGCCGGGATCGAGTCGTGTGAGGACGACGAGGCGAGCGAGGTGCTGGGGCTGGTCTGTGATCTGTACGCGTTGTCGGTGATCGAGGATGACAAGGCGTGGTACGTCGAGCACCGGTTTCTGTCCACCGAGCGCGCCAAAGCGGTCACTCGCGCCATCAACGACCGGTGCCGATTATTGCGGCCTTACGCGCAAACACTGGTCGACGGTTTCGGGATCCCCGAGCCGCTGCGATACGCCGAGATGCTGCACCCGGAGAATCTGCCGGGCTGAACGTCGCCGAGCAGACGCAAAAGCCCGGCAACACGCCGACGGCGAGGGGCTTTTGTGTCTGCTCGCGCGGACACGAATGCCCGCGATCCCAGTGAAAGCTGCTAAGCTGCAAAAGCTTTCGTGGAAGTCTGACTACGTCAACCCGCTGATAAATTCATCCCGATCTAAACTGACTGGTTTGCCGGATCGATCGGGTAGCCATCCAGAACGATGCCTTGATATGGGCCGACATGACTGGAGCAGATCGTGAGCGCACCAAGCGCCGCCGCCATCGCCTCGACGGAACTGCGCGACCTCCTCGAGTCCGCCAAGCCTTGCGGATCCTCGATGTGCGGACGCCCGCCGAGTTCGAGACCTCGCACATCCGCGGGTCCTACAACGTGCCGCTGGATGTGCTGGACGAGCATCACTCCCAGGTGGTCCGGCGACTCGACGATGACCACGACGTTGTCTTGGTGTGCCGCTCGGGTCAACGCGCGACGAAGGCCGCAGGGGTACTGCAGAACGCGGGCCCAGCCGGCGGACGTGTGCTCGAGAAGGGAATCAGCGATTGGGAGGAACGCGGGTTCGCAGTCGACCGTGGTCTCCAACGTTGGGAGCTGGAGCGGCAGGTGCGCCTTGTCGCCGGATCGATTGTGCTGTCTTCCGTTGTCGGCAGCATCGCCATCCCGCGGCTGAAATGGCTGGCCGCCGCGATCGGCGCCGGCCTGACCTACGCGGCCGTGTCCGATATCTGCGCAATGGGGACAGCGCTGTCCAAATTGCCGTACAACCGCGGCGCGACGTCCGACGCCACAACGATTTTGGCTCAACTCGATACTTCGCCCGGCGCCAAGCCTTAAAATCATGGCAATTGTTGTCCGGACCTCCAGTCGGGGTGAGGTCGGCGGGTCAGCCGGAGCGCAGCGCGATATGCTCGACCGCAGGGCACCATGTTGACGAGGATTTGCGATGAAGGGTCAGTCAGATGAATCCGAACCCAGACTACGACGCTAGCGACGAGCTGGAATACGGCATCGCGGCGTATGCATGGCTGCTCCGGGGCGTCTACCCGCCGCCCTCGTATGCACCGGACCTGGGAAATGCCGGCGGCTAGTTCCCGATTGACTCTGCGCAACTAGAAAGTCACTGCGGCGGTGGCACGTAGGTGCCCGCCGAGTTGCGCAACTGCCACAGCTGGGCAGGGCAATAGATGTTCACCGCATTCGAGATCAGGTAGTTGGCCGAGTACTCGTCGTTGGGCCGTACATCGTTTTTCACATCGCCGATGACTTGCGCGTAGCTGGCGCCGCCGGTGATCTTGTCGCAGATGCCGTGGGCATAGCTGATGGCATCCGCTGTGTTCGCGAAACTGTATTGCTTGCGCACGGTGGTGTCATAGATGAACTCAATATCGGGCGCCGGAACGGCGTGCGCGCGCGTCGCCAGCGCGGTCGCGCCGCCGCAGAATGTTGCCGCGACGATCAGGGTAGGCAGCCACATGCCGCGCTTCATCGAAGTCCCCTGTCTGTGGATGTTTTCGCTCATCATCATGCCGGTTGCCCGTACACGGCGACGAGGACGCTGCGATCGAAGCTGTTCTCCGACCACACCCCGATTTGGGTGTTGGCACAGTTCGACATGATCGCCATATAGTCGGGGCGGTAATACCAATTACCCATGACGTCAAGGTCATTGATTGTCAGCGATTGGTTGATGGCCACGGTTTCGGCGACCGCGCCGCGGTAGCCCGCGTCTCGGGCCCGGTCCTGCACCGACGACCCGTCCGAGCCGACATCAGCGTCGAGGCCGCGATTGTTGAGCACATCGACCGTGTGGCGCTGCGCGGCGGACACCAGCTGCGGGTTGATCTTCAGGTTGCTGGTGCAGCCAGCCTGCCTCTTGATGGTGTCGACGTTGACAACGATGCCGTTATTGAGCCGGTCGTTATTTCCGGGAACCCCGGGAGCGGCCGGTGCAACTGCGACCGGCGTGGCGACCAGCGCGATGGCCGTCATCGACAGCGTCCAGCCGAGGCAGCGAATGCCTTTGTCAGTCATCGCATGTCATCTTTCTCAACATCGCTAGCGGATGTTCGCGGCGAGATCGGCGGACATCGCACTCAGCTGATGTCCCCATGTCGGCCAGTCGTTGCCGCCGCCACGGCCCAAGTCGAAATGGCCGTTCTTGCCGCCGACGTCGCGATAGTGCGAGTAGAACTGCGCGTTGGTGCCCTGTGAGATATCGCCGTAGCCGGCCATCGCGCCTTGGTCGGTCGGGGCGCCGCTTCCCGGGCTGTAGATCCAGAGCCGGGCGTCGTTGTCGACCAGTTGCTGGATGTTCTGGTTCGGCGAATGCCATTTCCATCGACCCAATTGGGGTAGGCCCCACATATGGTCGCTATCAGCGCCGCCTTGCTTGAGCGCCGCGGTGATCGTGCCATCCACTCCGGCGCGTTCGGGGGTCAGGAATCCCGAGAACGATCCGGCGTAACGGAATCGGTCAGGGTGAAAGGTCACCAGCGCGGCCGCCGCGTACCCGCCCTGGGAGACACCGACAACGCCGTGCCCGCCAGGGGCCAGGCCCTTGTTGGCGGCCAGCCAGTCCGGCAATTCTGTGGACAAGAATGTCTCCCACTGCTTGCTGCCGTCCTGCTCCCAGTTGGTGTACATGCTGTAAGCGCCACCAGCCGGTGCCACCACCGAAATCCCTTTGCCGGCAAGGGCGTTGAACCCGTTGCCCGCGGTCACCCAGTTGCTGAGGTCAGGCGCGGCGTTGAATCCGTCCAATAGATAGGCCGCGTGCGGACCGCCGGCCAGGAAGGCGACCGGGATGTCGCGGCCCATCGACGCCGACGGCACCATCAGGCTCTCGAATCCGGCCGCGTGGCCGGAGCCGCCGTTCGCCGTGGTGAAGCCTCCGACCGTCAAGGCTGCGGCGCACAGTAGCCGTAGCAGCATCGACAAACGTTTCATATCCGCCTCACTTGTCCATCGCTCACACCGGGTCGAACTGCGAAATGAGCCATCGACCGTCGACGTTGTCGAGAGTGACGCGCACACTGGACGTGGTCTGGGTGGGTGCATCGTTGCCGATGGTGGTGGTCTGGTCGACGAAAACCAATACCACCGCATGCTTTCCGGTCGCCGACACCGAGGCCGCCGCAGGAACGGCGGCCACCGCCGTAATGTGCTGCTGCTTTGCCCCGCGAGCTACGACGTCGTTGACGAGCTGGGTGTACTGCTGGCGGAAGCCGGCCGTGAGCCGCTCGGCGGCAGCCTTCAGGTCGCGGTCCACCGTTTCGGGCTTGTACGACAGAATCGCAATGGTGCTCTCGGAGGCCGCCCGCACCGATGCCTCTGCGGCCGAACGCGATTCCCGCGCCGTGCCGTCGAGCCATTTCAGATAGCCGACGCCCAGGGCGATGATCAACGCCAGCGCCGGTAGTGCCACAACCAGCAGACGAGTCCAGGAGAACCGACTGCCCCGCTCGACCGGCGCTTCCACAGCGTCGGCTGCGGCTTCTGCGGCTTCTGTTTCGACGGCGTCTTCAGCGTCGAGCAGGTCCGCCTCGTCAGCCGCCTCCGCCTCATCGGCCAGGTCATCGCGCTCGGCCAGGTCATCGCGCTCGGCCAGGTCGTCGAGCGACGATTCGTCGGCGACCTGGTCAGTGTCGTCGGACATCGCGGAGTCCTCCTCCTGCGCTGTTAGTGCAGTTCGACTAGTCACGGTACGAACTCCACATTCGACACCTTGGCGCTATCCCCTGTTTTCTCAACGGTGAGGCGCATCCGCCATCTGCGCGGCTCCTGGTCTGCCGGGGCCGCGGCCATTGACGTCTTCACTGCGACCGCGACGAGCACTTGCGCTTGGTCCTTCGTGTAGGAGAGCAGACCCGCTTCGGAAATGGTGCCCTCCGTTTTGGACTGCACTTTCTTGACGACCTCGACGAATGGCTGTGACCGGTTCTGGAATTCGTCGTGAAAGGCGCCGGTGGACGAATCCAGGACCCGCTTGATGTCGGCATCGACCTCGGTGTAGTCGATCGTGGTGAGGTTGATCGCGGTCTGCCGCGCGACTTGCACGTACAGGTTGCGTTGCGCCTGCACCTGATGGTCTTGATGGACGCGGAATCCCAGCCAGCCTCCCAGCCCGACTAGTGCCACGATGATGGCGACACTGACGGCGATCGGTCCCGGGATAGTCGAAAACCAGCTTTGCACACGGCTTCTCGTGCCCGGCTCGGCCGCTCCCTCGGCTTCAGGCTCGGGCTCGTCGGCTTCAGGACCCTCGACATCAGTTTCTTCAGCGTCGATATCCTCAGCGTCGACGGCGTCCTCGTCGACGAGCTCAGGGACGGCTGAGTTGTTTAAGGGGTCGGTTTCTTCGGCGGCACCATCATGCTCTGCCATGTCTTACCTTTCGACGTAAAAGCCAGGTCGGACTCGCTGTAGGCGCGGCCGTCCGGGCCGACGTAGTTTCCGGTGGCCGGATCGTAGGGTATGGCGACCGGCGGCCGTACCGGCGATTCAGGGGGTGGATGCCAATGCTCGCCGGGTGAGTACGGCGCGCCACCCTTCGGGTACTGCGGCACGCGCTGGCCGCTCAATGTCGCGTTGGGATCGCCCTTCCAGAACAGGCCGTCGTTGAGAGGGACGTACGGCTCGTCGCTTTCGCACATCTCGACGGTCGGGGCGCGCTTGCCCGGCTTGGTCTCGCAGGGGTCGTTACGAACGCCGCGGACGTTCATGTCGGAGTCCTGCGGAATGCGGCAGTACAACTCCCCGTTCGTCCGGTCGGGATAGTCCTCCCGGACCGGAATCCGCTGCTGCTGCACCGGAAGAAAGCCGGTGTTGCATGGCGGCGGCAGGTTGAGGTTCAAGTTGAAGTCGAGATAAATGCCTTTGTAGTCCTGCTTGGCAACCCTGTCCGGCACGATGATCGATGACATCACCGCGGTCCCCTGCGGGAAGAGAACCAGCAGCTCCTCGAGGTCGTTTCGATAGGACACCGCGATGTTGCCCAGGCTGACCAAGTTGGCCAGCAGCACCGGCAACGTAGGAGACAGCCGGTCGAACAGCGCGGTGCCTTCAGCGAGGGCCGGCCCCGCGGTGTTGAGTAGGTCGGCGAACGAATTGTCTTGTGCCTTGAGCTGACTGGTGATCGCGTTGACCCGTCGCGCCCAGGTGGCAATCGAGTCCGATGTCCGGACCTGGGAGCTGGCCACCGGCGGGAACTCGTCGATCAGTCTGGAGAATGTGTCGCTGGTCTTGCCGGCGTCGATCGCCAACGCGGTGCCACCGTCGACGAGCCGGGACAATTCCGGTCCCAAACCCGCGACGGCTTTGGAGGCTTCGTCGACGACGGTGTGCAGGTTGTCCTGCGGAATCGCCTCGAGAGCTTTATTGGTTGTGTCAAGCAAGGATCCGATGTCGACGGGGATCTGTGTCTTGCCGACCGCGATGACGTCGCCGTCGCGCAGTTTCGGCCCGGTGTCACTGGCGCTGCCGGAATGCGGCGTGAGTTCCAGGAACTGCTCACCGATGGCCGAGCGACTGTGAACCGCGGCGGTCACGTTCGAGGGAATCGCGATGTCGGATTTCAGCGAAAGAACCGCGCGGACTCCGTTCTGGGTGACGTCGACCGATTTGACGCTGCCGACCTCGCTGCCGCGATAGTTCACCACCGACGTCGGGTACAACCCGCCGGACGCGGGCAGGTCGACCTTCACTGTGTATCTGCCAACCCCCAGCAGCGCAGGCACTTTGACGAAGCCGAAGGCCATCACGGCGACGGAGAGGACGGTGACCGATGCAAGGATCGCCAACTGTGTCCACACCCTGCGGGACAGGCGCAACGAGCTGGTACGCGACATGCTAGTAACCCCCCCAGTGGTAGGGCACGACCAACGGGTTCACCGCGGTATATGGGCTGGGCATCTGACCGATGGTGCGGCCCCATTGCAGTTCGAGTTCGGTGAGGTTACCCTCCCACTTCGACCCGGTGAAGAAGCCACTGTCCAGGCGGCTCAAGGTCAGGTCGACCACCAGCGAGATGTTGGCGAAGTCACCTCGAAACCAGTTGGGCGCAGTACTTTTCACCCAAGGCAGGGTAGAGAGGAAGTCCAGACCCCTGGTCAGCGCGGGCCCGGCATTAGCCAGTTCTCGCAGAGCCGGCGCGAGGTTGCGGAAGTTGTCGGTCAGCGATTTCTTGGTCTGATTGATCGTCGAGGCGGCGACGGCGCTGAACTGGCCCACCGCATCGATGGCGTTCACCAATGTCTTTCGGGTATCCGACAGGACGCCAAGCGCTTGCGGGATCGTCGTGAGCGCCTTGTCGACCGTTGGATCTTTCTCCGCCACCTGTCCGACCAACGAGTTGAGACTGTCGATGGCGGTGATGATGTCGTCGGTCTGGGCCTTCGTCTGAGCGACGAAGATGTCCAGTTGGGTCAACAAGCTGCGCATCTCTGGTTCACGGCCGGCCAACGCCGTGGCGAAAGCCTGGGTGATCTCCTGAAGGTGGCCCAGCCCGCCGCCGTTGAGCAGGATCGCCACCGACGCGAGGGTCTGCTCGGTGGTCGGATACGTCGCGGCTCTGGACAGCGGAATCACCGAGCCGTTCTTGAGCTCACCTCTCGGTGCCTCGTCGGTCGGTGGCGCCAGCTCGATGTGCATGGAGCCCAACAGGCTGGTTTGGCCGACCTTGGCAGTGCTGTTCTCCGGCAGATGGACATCACCGTTGATCCGCATGGTCACCAGGGCATGCCAGTCCTGAACCTCGATCTTGGTGACGTTGCCGATGTTGACGTCGGCAACCCGTACCCGGGTGTTCGGCTGAATGACGACGACATCGGGCAGTTGAGCCTGAATGGTGTACGCACCGTCGCCCTTGCCTTGGGTCCCCGGCAGCGGTAGCGAGTTGAGGCCCCTCCATCCTCCACAACTCGTCAGCAAGCACAAGCACGAGATGGCAAGCGCCGCAGACACTGTGCGCCTCATGGTGTGTCCTTCGGCGGCACCGGTGCGGCCGCAGGCACCATCAGGCCCGGCAGTCCTGCGTTGGGGTCGGTTGACCGGACCGCGGTCGGCGCAGGCGGTACAGCGCCCCCTGGCAGTGCTTGGGACGACGTCAGCCGGCGGGCCGCCGCCACCGGGGGGCGGGCCACCAGGCGCGTCCGGCGGCGGTATGTGCGGGTTGAGCTTGTCTTCGCTGTAGGTGATCTCGTTGGGACGCGCCGAGGCTCCTACGAACGGGTTGAGACCGATCGGCGGGAAGTTGTATTGACGGTTCTTCATGATCGGAGACAGATACTGCTCGCACAGTCGCGCCGACTGTTTGGCGCCGACACGGCCTGCGGATTCGATTGCACCGCAGAGGAATTGGACGGTGTCGGCGAAGTTCACCGGGGCCAGAATGCCGGTCACCGCACTCTGCGCCGGTTGGTAGATGTTGAGGAAGTTCTGGAACACGTCCGGCGCGACGTGCAGGGTTTGCTTGATGTCGCGGCGGCTGTCGTTCAACGCCGTGGTGATGGCGTTGAGGTGGTCGAAGGTCGTGCCGATGGCCTCTCGGTTTTCGGCGACGAAGGGACGCAGATCGTTGACCGCCCCGTCCAATCCCTGGATCGCCTGGCCCCACTCGTTGGGCGTATTGGTCATCACGGTGGTGATGTTGGCCAAGTTCTTGTTGAACGAGGCCAGCAGCTCGCTGCTCGAGGTCAGCGCGGATACAAAAGTCTCCAGGTTGCGCACCGTGCTGAAAATGTCGGTGCTGTGGTCCCCTAGCGCTGAAACCGCTTGGGAGAGCTTGATAACGGTGTCCCGCGCGGTGTCACCCTCGCCCCGCAGGTTGGCGGCGGTGGTGTTGACGAATTGCCCCAGGGCGCTAGTCCCACCTTCAGTGGTGGGTTGCAGGGAGTCGGTCAGCTTCTCCAACTGCTTGCGCAGGTCGTCCCACTCGACGGGGACCGCAGTCCGTTCCTCCGGAATGGTCGCGCCGTCAGCCAGTTTCGGACCGCCGGAGTAGACCGGGACGAGTTGGATCGCCCGCGCGGTCACCAGCGACGGCGACAGGATCGCCGCACGCACATCGGCGGGCACCGCATACTGCGAGTCGACGGTGAAAGTGACCTTTGCCGCATTGGGCTGTGGGTCGATCTTCTCTACCGTCCCCACCGCGACGCCGAGAATACGGACTTCGTCGCCGGTGTAAATGCCGTTGGTGTTCGGGAAGTAGGCGACGTAGGTGTTGCGGGTCACCTGTTTCCACCAGGGCGTCACCATCATGCTGATCCCGACGAACAGGAGCAGAACCAGGCTGATCGCCGTTACGATCTGCGTAGCACGTCGATGGTTCACAACCCAAGCAGCGACTTTGTCGAGCCGAGCCCGGACATTTACGAACGCCATCAGCGACCCCCGTTCGCGGGCACTTCGTTGGGCGCCGGCAAGTACACCGGCGTTTGCTTGGGCGGCGGCTTGAGATCCGCCGGCGGGCCGGGCGGTGGTCCGCCGGGCGGCGGCGCCGGTGGCGGCGGCCGGTACGGATAGCAACCGGGACCGGGAAGCGGAACCCCGGGCGGACCACACTGCTGCTGATCCGGGTTGCCGGTGATCGCGTCAGGGATCGACCGTCGCGGCTCACCGCCTTGCCCCGTGCGCGGGTATGGCAACGGCAGCAGTGGCAGGCCTGGCTGGCCGCTGCCCGGGTCGGTGAGTTGCGACGGCAGCAGCACGTTGGGATCAAGCCCGAGATCGGCAAACGCCGCGTCGGTGAACGGCTGCACGAATTGTCCGGGCGCCAGGTTGACCAAGGAAGCCTTGAAGAACGGCCCAGACCCCAGCACTTCGCCGAACGACATCGCATACTTCGGAATGAGATACAGCGTGCGCTGCAACTCCTTCTTGCGGTCGTCGAGAATCGACAGCACACCGTTGAGCTTGTCCAGCGCCGGCTTGAGCTGAGTTCGGTTGTCGCCGACGACGGCTGATATCTGCCGGGTAGCCGCCCCGATGTTGGTCATCAGCGCGTCGACGGAATTGCGTTGTGTCAGTAGTTCGGCCAACAACGCATTGGCATTGATGACGAGGTTGGCGATCTGATCGCTGCGCTTGGCCAGCACCGAGGTGACCTTGTTCGCGTTAGCCAGCAGGCTGCGCAGTTTCGCGTCACGGTTGTCCAGCGTGCTGGAGAACTGCGCCACGCCCTCCAGTGCGAGTTTCAGATCAGGCGGCGTGTCCTTGAAGGTAGTCGCCAGAGTGGTGAGCGCCGAAGACAACTTTGTGGTGTCCAAAGCGCTGATGGTGCTGGTCAAGTCGCCCAGTGCGGTGGGTAGGTCATAGGGCGCCCGAGTGCGCTCGACCGGGATGGGGCCTTCGAGCTTGCCGTCTCCACGCGGAGTTATTTCGAGCATCTTTGTGCCGAGCACGGTTTCGGTTTTGATCGACGCTTCGGTGCGGTTGCCCAGTGCGACATCGTCGTCGACGGTGAAACTTACCAGCACCTTCGTCCCGTCCAATTTGACGCTGGACACCCTGCCGACGGACAGCCCTGACACTCGCACGTCACTGTCCGGCTTGATTCCACCAGCCTCGGTGAAATACGCGGAATAGCCGGACTTGCCGGTGAGGAAGGGGATCTTGTCGTAGGAGAAGACCGCAACCACCAAGGCAACCACGATGGCGATGCCGACCAAGCCGACCGTGATCCGGTTGCGCTCGGCGAGCGGCTTGATATTGCGCCGCTTGAACTTGTCTTGCAGCAGCGCTGAAACGGTCTTTGATCGGAGTCATTTTTTCGGCAAGCACCGCCCGGTCACCTGGCTCACCAGCTTGACGAACGTAGGCTGTCCGTTTCTGCCGTTGAGCTTGATGATCACGTCGCAGATGTAGAAGCCGAAGTAGTCGCCGTACAGGCCGTTGCGCGACAGCACCTGATAAACGTCGGGAAGCGTCTTGACGAGGTCGTCGACGTAATTGTGGTCGGACTCGACTTGCCCTGCGAACCGGTCTGTCTGGACCACGGTGTCTTTGATCGGCTGACGCGCCGTCGTCAACAAGTCGGCAACCGATCCCGTCGCGGCGTTGATGTAGGCGACGTCCTTGGTGATATCGGTCTTGCGCTCGGACAGTGCCCCGACAAGCTGGGAGAGCTTGTCCAAGCCTTCTGAGAATTGTTTGTCGCGAGCGCCGAAGGTGTGCAGCACGATGTTCAGGTTGGTGATCACTTCGCCGATGAGCTTGTCGCGGTTGGCCAGCGTGGTGGTCAGCGCAGACGTTTCGCCGAGCACCGACGAGATGGTGGCCCCCTCGCCCTGGAATACCCTGAGGATTTGGCCGGACAGTGCATTCACTTGGTCGGGATCTAACGCCCGGAACAACGGTCGGAAACCACCGATGAGAGCGTCGACGTCGAGGGCGGGAGAGGTCCGGGCCAGCGGAATCGTAGCGCCCGGAGGCAATCTCCGTGGCGAACCGGGCCCATCCTCGAGAGCGAGATAGCGGTCACCGATCAGGTTTTCGTAGCGCACCGATGCTTTGGTACCTTCGGTGAGCCTCAGCCCCTTGTCGATCGCGAAGTCGACGTGGACGGTGCCATCTTTTTCGCAGTTTGAGGTGACTGACTTTTCCCACTTCGACACCGGCAATGCGGACGAAGTTTCCGCCCTTGAGGCCTGAAACATTCGAAAAGACCGCGCTGTAGGAGGTGCGGGTGTCAAACCGGAACTGCCCGAAAACCGTAACCAGAATGAAGACGAAAGCAAGGGAGACAACGGTGAACGCCACCACGCGCGCGATTGCGCCGGCGCTGGTTCTCATTGTGGTTCCTTACTTTTCGTCGCGGGTCAGGGCGCCGGCGGCGGCGCGGGCGGCAGCGGTGGCGTCGCGGCGCCGGCGTAATCAGGTGCACCGGACGGCGGTTGTCCGGGGTAGGCCGGTGCCAGGCCCGGCGCCGGACCGCCAGGGTAACGGATCAGCGGCGGCTGGGGCGTTCCCTTGGTGACCGGGAAGTAGTTGTTGTAGCCGGGGAAGCCGATCCCGGGGTTAGGCCGGATGTCCAACCCGGTACCGAATCCGGTGTCGGTGACCAGGTACTTGACCGGGAAGTTCGCGCTGGCGTCAGGCAGCGAGCCACAACTGGGCCTGCCGCCCGGGCCACCCTTGGCCTGCACGACCGGCAGGTTGTCGGGATAGCGATAGGGGTCGTCGCCGAAGAGCAGCCCACCGTCGATCATCAGGGATTTGCCGTTGCCCCCCATGGCAGCTCGACCGCCGTTCTCCAGGTACCACACCGCGCCCTCGAAGGTGCACTTGTAGGTCGGTGAGTATTTATTCAGCAGCTCGAAGGTTGGCGCCACCACGTTGATCGCGCTGACCAGGTTCTGCTCATTGCGGCCGATCGTGTTGATCCCCGCGTTCGAGAAGCCGATTGCATCCAGCAGCGCCTCGTTGAGCGCCTTCTGTTGTTTACTGATCGTCACGCTGGTTGTCGAGAATGCGTCCAGCGTCGACAGGATGTCCTGCGCCGCAACTGAATAGGCCTCGGCGGTCTTACCGAACAACTGCCAGTCCTTCCGGATGGTCTGCTGTTTCGGGTTTACGGCAACGAGCGCTCTGTTCCCTTCGGTGATCGCCTGACCTATGCGATCGCCCTTGCCGCGAAAAGCGTCGGACAACGCCGAGAGCACGCCGTTCAGCTTTGCCGGGTCGATTGCACGGACTATCGACTGCAAGTTTTCGAAGACGGTGTTGACCTCAACCGTCACGTTGCGACTGCGTAACACAGCACCTTTCGCCAGTTGTCGATGAGTGGCGCCCTCTTCAGGGACGATGAGGTCGACATACTTTGCGCCGAACGCAGTGCTGGACTTGATCTCCGCCTCGGTATTGCTTGGCAGATAGCGGAATTCGCCCGGATAAATTTTCAGCTTCAGCTTCGAAAGGTTCGTGCCGGCCGAATCGACATAGGATTCAACACGGTCTACTTCACCGATCTGGACGCCGCGCAGCTTGACTTTCGCGTCGTCTTCCATGACCAGACCGGCCCGATCGGAAATCACCGTGAGCGGAACGGTTGTCTTCAGCGTTCCCTCGAACGCCATCGCGGTCAGCGTGCTGATCGCGACGATCACCAGAACGAGTACCGGTGCCCACCAGATTGGATCAATTCCCCGGCGCCGCTGGGACTCTTGGCTCATCCCGTCACCCCGACAAGTGGAAGTTGCCGGACTGCCCGTATACCGACAGCGTGATGGTCAGCAGGATGAAAACTCCGGCGGTGATCGAGGAGCGCACCGCGCGACCGACCGCCTCGCCCACGCCCGCCGGTCCGCCGGTCGCGTTGTAGCCGTAGTAAGTGTGAATTGCCATCACCGCAGCCGCCATCGATAGCGCCTCGACGAATGACCAGAGCAGATCGGTGGGATGCAGAAACGACGAGAAGTAGTGGTCGTACACACCGCGGGACTGCCCGTAGACGATCGTCGTGCCGAATCGGGTGGCCAGAAACGACATCAGCACGGCGACAGTGTAGATCGGGATGACCGCCAGAACCCCGGCCACGATGCGGGTGGATGCCAGGTAGGTGATTGGCCGGATGGCCATCGACTCCAGCGCATCGATCTCTTCATTGATCCGCATTGCCCCGAGTTGCGCCGTTGCGCCGGCACCGACGGTGGCGGCCAGCGCAACGCCCGCCGTCGCCGGCGCGATGAACCGAACATTGAGGAACGCTCCCAAAAACCCTGTGAGAGCTTCGATTCCGACGTTGGACAATGTATTGTAGCCCTGCACGGCGATCAGCGCGCCGGTGGTCAAGGTCAAAAAGCCGATGATGACCACGGTGCCGCCGATGACGGCGAGTGCGCCGGTGCCCATGCCCAGAACGGCGATCAACCGCAGTACTTCACCCGGGTAGCGCCGCACCGCGTCGACGGTAGAGACGAGCGCGGTGCCGACAAACGCCGTTTGCTCCCCCACACTGCGGACCGAGTCGACCAGCCGATTCAGGAGCTCGGCACCGGGTATGTACCTCTCATCTTCGTCGGCTTCTGCCCTGCTGCCCGCCCTGGAGGCGAACTTGCTCATGGCGGCGCTTCCCGCCTCGGATTTGGCATTGCCCGCCCTCTTCCGCCGCGGCTTGCCGCTACTCTTCGCTTCGGCGGTGCTCATGGCGACACCTTCACGCCGAAAGCGGTGGCCAAGATGTTGATCAAGAACAGAGCCATGAACGCAAACACCACCGTCTCGTTGACGGCGTTGCCCACCCCAATCGGGCCGCCGCCGACGGATAAGCCCTTGTAGCACGCGATCAGACCCGCCGAAAGCCCGAAGAGCAATGCTTTGACCAGGGACACTATTACCTGCGGAAGGCCGGTCAGCAATGTCATCCCAAAGATGAACGCCCCTGGCGTGACGTGTTGCACGTACACGACGAAGAAGTAGCTGCCGGTGAGGCCTACCACCGCGACCGCCGAATACAGCAGCAGCGCAACGAATGTCGCGGCAATCACCCGCGGTACCACCAGCGCCTGGATGGGGTTGACACCGATGACCTTCATCGCGTCGATCTCCTCGCGAATCGTCCGGGCGCCGAGGTCCGCGCACATCGCGGTGGAGCCCGCGCCGGACACCACGATCGCGGTCACCACCGGCCCTACCTGGGTGACGCGAAGCCAACGCAGCACCGGCACCCGACAAGTCACCGGCGCCGACCTCGATCAGGACGATGTTCAGCGTGAAGACGATGAGGACGGTGTAGGGGATCGACAGCACCAGCGTCGGCACGATCGACACCCTCGCGACGAACCAGATCTGATCGATCAGTTCGCGCAGCGCGAACGGCCGCCGGAAGGCGGCGGCGAATGTCTCGCCCGCCAAAACGACGAAGCCGCCGACGCCGGCGGCGGGTTTCGACCAATCAATCCCGGAGACCGTCGGCCCTGGAGTTCTCTGCGCCAAGGGCCTATCCGCTCCGCCGAGAGCCGTAATCGTGTGATGAAGACCACGATTTTATAGGTTGGCTAGTTTGCTCGACGGGCGCATACCAACCCCCCGGACGGGCCGTCCGGCCGCTTGGATTCTTGGCAGCAACCAGGAATGACTCGCGGAAAATCGTCAAAATTCTGGCGATGACGGCGGCGTTCATCGAGTTTGCTCGCTCTGCCGATAATCGATACGGCTCATCGCGCTCCTCTTCCTCAAGGGGAAAGCTTTGGGTCACCCGGCTATCTGCAGGTATGGGCGCATGCGGCAGCGCGACAGAACGCCGCTAGTCGGCTACACACACAGACCACGTCGGAAACTTACGGAACTGACGCTTGAAGCGGGATGGTTGGATCAGACTAGAACAAATCTGACCAGCGGAATTCACCGCAGCGATCAGCCCAAGCGTTTCCAGCAATCCTTGGTAACTCAGGGTGAGCCGAACATGCTGCGTTACCAAGCAGTTGCTCGGGTCAGCCGACGTTCGTGCCGCCCTCGGCGATCCGCCGTACCGCGTTGAGGAAGACGTCGATCTCCTCGAACGTGTTGTAGAACGCGAACGACGGACGAACGGTCGCCTCGAGGCCAAGGCGGCGCAGCGCCGGCTGGGCGCAGTGATGGCCCGCCCGTACCGCGATGCCTTCGGCGTTGAGTGCTTTACCCACCTCGAGCGGCTCGTGCCCGGCGAGCACGAACGACAAGACGCTGGCCTTCTCGGTTGCCGTGCCGACAAGGCGGACGCCGGGAATGTCAGCCAGCCGCGGCGTCGCGTACTCAAGCAAGGCATGCTCGTAGGCCGCGATCCGGTTGATATCCAACCGCTCCACGTAGCGCAGCGCCTCGGCAAGCCCGACGGCGTCGGCGATGTTGCCGGTACCGGCCTCGAACTTGGTCGGCGGCCCCTGATACAGCGAACGTTCCGTCGTGACGTCGGCGATCATGTGGCCACCACCCTGCCACGGCGGTGTCTCGGTCAGCGCTTCCTCGGTGCCATAGAGCGCACCGATTCCGGTGGGGCCGTAGATCTTGTGTCCGGAGAATACGAAGAAATCCGCGCCGAGTTCAGCGACGTTGACCGGCATGTGCTGAATCGATTGGGCGCCGTCGATCAGCACGCGCGCGCCGTAGCGGTGACCCAACTCGACGATCTTGTCGACCGGGACCACCGTGCCCAGCGCGTTGGAGACCTGGCTGGCGGCTATCAGCTTGGTCCGCGGGCCAAGCAGTTCCTCGAACTCCGAAAGCAGCAGGTTGCCCGCGTCGTCGATCGGCGCCCACCTCAGGATCGCTCCCGTTTTCTGTGAGATCAGTTGCCAGGGAACGATATTGGCGTGATGTTCCAAGTGGGTGATGACGATCTCGTCGCCGGGTTGCAGGTGCTTGCCGCCCCAGGCGTGCGCCACCAGGTTGATCGCCTCGGTGGTGCCACGCACGAACACGATGTCGTCGGCCGTTGGCGCGCCGATGAATTCGGCTACGGTGTCGCGGGCCTCCTCGTAGGCGTCGGTGGCCCGGGCCGCCAATTCGTGCGCGGCGCGATGGATGTTGGAGTTCTCGTGGGCGTAGAAATGCGACAGCCGATCGATCACGACTTGCGGCTTCTGGGTGGTCGCCGCATTGTCGAACCAGATCAGCGGCTTGCCGTTGACGGTCTCCTTGAGGATCGGGAAGTCGGCCCGCACAGCGTTGACGTCGAACACCTCGTGTTCGTCGGGCAACGAAGGCACCGGGTCGGCTGCGGTCAGGAAGTGATAGTTGTGCTCGTCGCCAGCCGGGGCTTCCGATACTGCATCAGACCAGCCGAGGTCGGGAATCGACGGCGCCCCGGGGAGCCACTCGATACCCGAATAGGGCACCGAGCCACGCGGGGCCACTGGAACGGTCGGCACCGTTCCGGCCAACACACCGGGCACCGTCGGGACGATGCCCTCGCTCGGTACCGCGAACGCGCTGAAGTCAGCGATGCCCGGCGGCAGATACGGATCGGCGACGCTGCCGGTCGTCTCGGCGGCCGACGGCGCCGCCGTGGTGTCGGGAACGTTGCCGCGCGGAGCGACCGGCACGGTCTGCGGCGGGGGTTCGGGTTCGGGAGACGTCGGAGCCGGGACGTAGATGTCCCCGGCGGCCACCAGCGGGACCGGCGTGGGGTACAGGTCCGCGGCGCCCGCCGCAGTCTGTCCAGCCGAGGCGGCCGCCGTCGTGTCCGGCAGGTTGCCGCGCGGGGCGACCGGTGCGGACTGCGGCGGGCTGTCGAATCCCGGCCGGACGCTGAGCGGCATACAGCTGGTTGGCCAGCGCGGCGAGTTCCGCAGCGC
The DNA here is from genome assembly GCA_963791535.1 of uncultured Actinomycetota bacterium. Classification (GTDB taxonomy): domain Bacteria; phylum Actinomycetota; class Actinomycetes; order Mycobacteriales; family Mycobacteriaceae; genus Mycobacterium. Next base: position 17,227 of record CAWBSW010000038.1, read on the forward strand.
TGATGGGCAGGTCGCTTTCGCCGTCTACCGCTCGGTGCTCACTTCTTGTAGGCATGGAATTGGTCCACGGCGACGTCGTCGAGCACGGCCAGCGCATCGTCAGTCAGTACTGCCAACGACGTGTAGAGGGTGACCAGATATCTCGCGATCGCCGATTCGTTGATGCCGGTGAACCGCACCGAGAGCCCCGGCGCCTGTTCGCCGACCAGGCCCGGCTGGAACAGGCCCAACCACGCCCTGGCGCTCTTCGCCGGTGCGCACCAGGATGAACTTCGTCTTGCCCTTCTCCACCGGCACCTTGTCCGACGGGATGATCGGGATGCCGCGCCAGGTGATGAACTGCGCGCCGAACAGGCTCACGACGACGGGCGGCACGCCGCGGAAGGTGGCCTCACGGCCGAACGCGGCGACGCCCAGCGGGTGCGTCAGGAAGAAGCTGCGGTGTCTTCCAGACCTTGGTGATCAGCGCATCAAGGTCGTCGGGCGTCGGGGCGCCGCCCAACGTCTGGATGGTCTGCTCGGGAGTCGCCTGGGCGAGCAACCCGTACTCGGGGCTGTTGACCAGTTCGGATTCTTGGCGCTCCTTGATCGTCTCGATGGTCAGCCGCAGCTGCTGGGCGACTTGGTCGTGCGGGCTGGAGTACAGGTCGGAGACCCGGGTGTGGATATCGAGCAGCGTGGAGATCGTCCGCAGCGTGTATTCGCGCGGGCTGGTCTCGTAGTCGACATAGGTCTCGGGCAGCGGCTCCTCCGTACCGACGCCCTCGTCGGCGTGGATCGCGACCTGCTCCGGGTTGACCACGCGGTTGACCCGGTAGATACCGGCTTCCACCGGCACCCAGCTGAGCAGATGCAGCAACCAGCGCGGAGTGATCGTGGAGAGCTGCGGAACAGTCTTTGTTGCGTTGGCGAGCTGCCGGGCACCGAGATCGCCAAGCGCCTGAGACTCGTTTTGGGCCGAGGTCATCGTGGTCCTTCCGTCTTGGTCGAATAATGGGACGTGTCGGGCCGATAACGGCCGACCGAGAGCGCCGCGTCGAGCCTAGGCAAGTCTAAAACTCACCGAGATTTTTTCAGCGCGGGGGTGCAAACGAGCGGAAACCAGGCCCAGCCGAAATCATGCCTTATAGTGAATGACATGCAACAGGCCCCACAGCTGCGCTTTGTCCGCTCGCGCTGGCTTGCCGCCGCCTGTTGTTGTTGTTGTTGATTTCCTGACGCCCATCTGACGTTCAAATCGTCGCGCTTTTATCCCGCAAGCGGGCGGCCCCGCCAGACCTTGCGGCGATACCAAATCGCGCGCGATCGCAACTCTCTCAGGAAGATCAACCACCGCCATGACCGTGTTATCCACACCTGCACTGACGCAGGTCACCACCCGAAGGCGCGTCGTCGTCCGACCTGCCGCCGAACTACCTCGGATGACCCGCTACCGGGGCGGGACCTACTCGCACACCGTGGACAGGATCGTGTTCGCCGATGGCACCGCCGCGCGCACCGACCTGATCAGGCTCAACCCGAACCTGGACGCCTACTCGCTGGACTTCACCGGGATCGCGCCACATCTCCCGTCGCGCTACCGACTCGGCAACTGGTCGGCGCTGCCCCACTTGCGTGGCCACGGACGTGAGGCCCAGATCGAGTGGATCCTGCGCCATTCCTTCCCGATCACGACAACGGCCGAATTGAGCCGGCAGCTACGCGCCGCCGGCTATCCGTTGGGCGCAGCCAACATCAGCGAGCACGAAGCCATCGCCGCGACGCAGGCCGCGATCTGGTACTTCACCAACGGTCTGGCTCTGGACACTCAGCCACTGAACGTTCCCGTGGCGGTCAAGAGGGGGCCCGGGCCGGTAATCACGTTCGAGTTCGACGGCCAACCTCAACTCGGCGGCTATTCGGTCTGGACGACCTCCGATGCCCCGGTCAGCCTCCGATTGCAGAAGTCGGCCAATGGCGTTGACTGGCATGATGTTTCCGGCTCAGAGTTGGTCACCGATTCAGCCAAGGGTCGCTACCAACGCGCGCTGGGTGTGGGTAGCACATTGTCGTCGAGTAACCACGGCCGCCGCGGGCGCGGCTTCGGCTTTTACCGACTTATCGCTATGGCACAGAACGGCGCATCTAGCATCGGCCATGTCGGTTTCTGGCTAACTGGCACACGGCACTACCGCAACGCGGACCGAGTGGTGCACCTCTACAACTACTTGCTCGCCGGCGCGGGCGCAGCCCGGCGCGAAGCCAGCGAACCGCGGATCGTCGCCACCCACGCTGTCGCCGAACTCGGCATGGTGGGACCATTCCAAGTTCGAACTCCCTTGTCGCTCAAGGCAACCGATGGTCATGAAGTGGTCGATGCGGACGGCGCAGCGATCGACGGGACACTTCATCCGGGCAGCGACTTCTACGTCCGGCCGGTGCCAGGCGTATTTACGACCACGTTGACCGCAACAACAGCGCACAACATCAGCGGGCGGGTGTTGACCGGTGTGGCGTTGGAGGGGGCGACACAGCGATTCACTCCGGTTGCTCTGGCGATACCCGCTGACGTTGCAATCGACTTCGACATCCGCTGGGATGGCGACTGTGAGCATCGCTGAAAACATCACCGAACTAATCGGCAACACGCCCCTGGTCCGGCTGAATCGGGTCACCGACGGCGTAGGCGCGGACGTTGTCGCCAAACTCGAATCTTTCAATCCGGCAGCCAGCGTGAAGGACCGCCTCGGGGTGGCCCTGATCGATGCGGCGGAGGAAGCCGGTCTGCTCAAGCCGGACACCATCATCCTGGAGCCGACCAGCGGCAACACCGGCATCGCGCTCGCGCAGGTGGCCGCGGCGCGCGGATATCGTCTCGTGCTGACCATGCCCGAGACCATGAGTGTCGAACGGCGAAAGTTGCTGCTCGCCTACGGCGCCGAACTCATCCTGACCCCGGGCCCCGAGGGCATGCCCGGCGCTATCGCCAAGGCCGAAGAGCTGGCCAAAACCGATCAACGTTATTTTGTGCCGCAGCAGTTCGAGAATCCGGCCAATCCGGCGATTCACCGAAAGACCACCGCCGAAGAGGTGTGGCGCGACACCGACGGCAAGATCGACATTTTCGTGTCCGGAGTCGGCACCGGCGGCACCATCACCGGTGTCGCCCAGGTGATCAAGGAACGCAAGCCCTCGGTGCAGTTCGTGGCCGTCGAGCCCGCCGCGTCGCCGGTGCTGTCCGGCGGCCAGAAGGGGCCCCATCCCATCCAGGGCATCGGCGCCGGGTTCGTCCCACCGGTTCTCGACTTGGATCTCGTCGACGAGATCGTCACTGTCGGCAACGACGACGCGATCAATTTGACCCGGCGCCTGGCCCGCGAAGAGGGACTGTTGGTCGGCATCTCCTCGGGTGCGGCTGTGGTGGCGGCCCTACAGGTGGCCCGGCGTCCCGAGAATGCCGGCAAGCTCGTCGTCGTCGTTCTCCCCGACTTCGGCGAACGTTATCTGAGCACGCCGCTCTTCGCGGACGCGACCGAGTAGCCATGCTCGCGGCGATTCGCCAAGACATCCGGGCGGCCAAGGAGCGAGATCCGGCCGTCCCCACCACGCTGGAGGTAATCCTTGCCTACCCGGGCGTGCACGCCATCTGGGGCCACCGGATCAGTCACTGGTTGTGGAAGCGCGGCGCCCGGGTGACCGCGCGGACGCTGGCGGAACTCACCCGCATCCTGACCGGCGTCGACATCCACCCCGGCGCGACCCTCGGTGCCGGCCTTTTCATCGATCACGCGACCGGCGTCGTGATCGGCGAAACGGCCGAAGTGGGCGAGGACGTGATGATCTATCACGGGGTCACGCTCGGCGGTAGCGGCAGGGATACCGGCAAACGGCACCCGACGATCGGTGACCGGGTGGTCATCGGTGCCGGAGCAAAGGTTCTCGGCGCGATCAAGATCGGCGACGACAGCCGGATCGGCGCCAACGCCGTCGTGGTCAAGGAAGTGCCGTCCAGCGCTGTGGTGGTGGGCGTGCCGGGGCAGATCATCAGCCGCATTAGCCCGAGAGAAGACGACTCGATGATGCCCGATCTGGTGGGCGTGAGCCTGCAGTCGTTGCTCACCCGAGTCGCCAAACTCGAGACCCAGACCGACGGCAACGCACAGACGGGCCGCGTCATCCGGCCGCCGGAAGCCGGCGTGTGGCACGGCGAGGACTTCTCTATTTGAGGCGGCTGACCTAGGCGGCGCCGGAATCCTGCCAGGCTTCATACCCGCCCACCAGGTCTGCTACGTGATGAAATCCCGAAGCCCGAAGCACGCTCGCGGCCACCAGCGAGCGGTAGCCGCCGGCGCAGTAGGCGATTACGGGGGCCGTGTGATCCAGACTTTCTATCGATTCGATGAGGGCCGGTAGCGGAATCTCGCGTGCTCCGGGGATGACGCCGTCCGCCGTCTCGCCCGGATTGCGAACGTCCACGAGCTGCAAACCTGGCTCCAAGCTCAGCAATTCGGCCAATTGCCAGGCGGTGAAGCGCGTGGCGGTCTCGACGAGATCGGGCTGCTGCCTGAAAACACTTGCCAAATCCCGCAATTGGCCAATGACGCGGTCGAAGCCCACCCGGGCCAGGCGGGTCTTGGTTTCGAGCGCGCATGCAGCATCGCCGACCAGGACGATGTCGCGATCGGGCTGCAAGACGATTCCGACGGATTCGGCGAACCGCCCCTGCAGGCCAACGTTGACCGCACCGCACAGATGACCGCGCGCGTACTCGGCCTCGTCCCGGCTGTCCAGGAGGATCGCCCCCTTCAGGGCGTGTTTGAAGACGTCATCGACGTCCAGCAGGATCGGTGCGTTTCCATCCAGCAGCGGATGCTGCTCACGATTGCGGAGCGAGTCGAACTCGAAGTAACGCGGTCGCGGCGGCAGGCCCTCGGTGAGGGCGGCAACGAACCGGTCGGCGCCGACGATCTGTAGCGCATAGTTGGTGCGGCGCTGCTCACCGATCGTTGAACTGGTTTCGCTCGACAGCTGCTTGCCGCACGCCGACCCGGCCCCATGCGCGGGAAAAACCCGGGTGGCGTCGGGCAGCGTCAGGAGTTTGTCGTGCAGCGAGCCGTACAGCGCCCGGGCCATCGTCTCGGCCGACAGGCCGGTGCCCACGAGCAGATCCGGACGCCCCACGTCGCCGACGAACAGAGTGTCGCCGGTGAGCACCCCGTAGGGCACCTCATCATCGGCGTGCTCGTAGACCACGACGGATATCGACTCAGGAGTGTGTCCCGGCGTCGCGAGAATCTCCAAGGTGACGTGGCCCAGCGAGATCCGCTGGCCGTCGCGCAGCGGTTCGATGTCGAATTCGACGTCGGCGTCTTCGCCGTAGCAGATCAGCGCGCCGGTGGCTGCCGCCAGCTCCAGGTGACCGCTCAGAAAGTCGGCGTGAATATGCGTTTCGATGACCCTGTCGATACGCAACCCATGTTGAGCCGCCTCGCTGAGGTAGATGTCGATGTCGCGACGAGGGTCGACCACGACCGCGCGTCCGGTCGTCTCATCCCCGATCAGATACGACGCTTGCGACAAGCAGTCCAGATAGTGCTGCGTGAAGATCATCCCGTCCCGCTCCCCTGGCTCCTGTACCACTGTCGCGCATCCTCCGGGGTCCCGCAGCGCGGGCAGCGAGAGCGTCACGGCGATCACCGCCGCGAATGCGAAGGACCAGGGCGGTTTTCCGGAGGTAGTGGGCCACCGGCTTTGAAATCACGCTGAGTCTTTGCTGCTACCGGCGTCGGCACCACAATCTGGTCTCTAGCTGCGACGGCACGCGCTCCGAGCCCGGGCAGCAATCCACACAGGAGGGGTTCGACAGGACAACCGTTCCGATGTGGACGATGATGGACCAATGCGACTGCCTCTCATGCTTGCCACCGTCGCCGCCACCATCGGCCTGGCCGCGGCCATACCAGCGCTGGCGGACCCCCCTCCGGGCCCGGTCCCCGACGATCCTGCCGCTGATGCAGCTTTTCTGGACTCGCTCAATAAAGCGGGTATGACTTATCGCAGCGGTCCGGACGCCGTCGCCGCCGGCAGAATGGCCTGCAACATGATGATCTCGGGGCGATCGGAAAAGGACGTCGTCGATGAGCTGTCGATGCGCAACCCCGGATTGAACGGCGGCGGTGCCATGAGGTTCGCGGCGCTTGCATCGAGCACTTACTGTCCGGACTACTTGAGCAAGTCGAGCCAGCACACCACCCAGCCGCTTATCCCCGGCCTTGGTCCCAAGCCGCTAGGCCAGTAAGAAACGCCTGCTCCCCCGCCTGGACTCGAACCAGGAACCCTTCGGTTAACAGCCGAATGCTCTGCCAATTGAGCTACGGAGGACTGCCCTTTTCCGCGCGTGTGGTTGGCGCGGATCGAGGGATGACTCTAGCGTACTGGCGTGCTGACGCCCAACCAGATTGATGCCCCGCCGAGGGGGGTTCCCTCGCGCAGATAGGGCAGGATGGACTCATCGCACCAACGTCTGGAGGACCGCTTTGATCCGGTATGTCGTCGTGCTGGGACTGGGCTATGTGTTGGGCGCGAAGGCCGGCCGGCGCCGCTACGAGCAGATCGCCGGCACCTACCGCGCGCTCACCAGCAGTCCCGCCGCCAAGTCAGTGATCGAAGGGGGACGGCGCAAGATCGCCAATCGGGTCTCTCCCGACAGCCGGATGGTGACGTTGACCGAGATCGACAACGAGACCAGCGTCGTCGAGCCGCAAAGCCCGCGCCGTGACGATCGCAAGCGCGGCGAAGCCGGGCGCAGCGGGTCGTCACAAAGGTCTAGTGACGATCGCAAGCGCGGCGAAGCCGGGCGCAGCCGGTCGTCACAAAGGTTTAGCGCGCCCTGACCGCGAGCCGCTCAGGCGGTGAGATCGTCGCCACTGGCCTGCTGCAGCAGGCTGCGCCGATACGCCTCCATCGCCACCAGGTCGCCGAACAACGCGTGGTACTCGTCACCCTGTTCCACCGGTGACATCCGCTGCAGTTTCGACTTGACTTCCGCGATCTGCCGACCGACCCAGACCTCTTGCAGGCGCGCCAGCACGCCGGCGATGTAGCGCGGCAGCTTGACGTCGTCGTTGACTCGGATGGTCTCGACCCCCAGCTCGCTGATCAGCCCGGCGGCCGCCGGCGACGGGGCCTTCTGGCGCACCGCATCGAGCCACTCGGCCCCGCCGATGCCCGTCCCGGTGCCGCCGGCGGCCTCGATGGCCCTGCACACCGCGGCGTAGCCGGGATGGGTGAAACTTTCCACAGTCAGGGTGTCGAACACCGGCCCGGCCAGCGCGGGATACTGCAACGCCGACTTGAGCGCCTCGCGCTGCGGCCACAGCGTGGGGTCGTGGGGGTCGGGACGCAGAGCGGTGAAATCGGCCGCGCCGGCGTCGGCCCGGGCCGCGGCGCTACGACGGGGCTTGGCACGGCTCTGGCCCGTGGGAGTCTTCGCCTCTTCACGCACCCGGCCAACGACCTGCGCCACATCCGACCAGCCCACCCAGCCCGCCAGCTGGCGCGCGTACTCGTCGCGCAGGGTTGGGTCTTTGATCTGGGCGACGATCGGTACGCAGCGCTGCAGTCCAGCCACCCGGCCCTCGGCGCTGTCCAAGTCCACCTCACTGAGCGCCGAGCGAATCGCGAACTCGAACAACGGAGTTCGCCGCGCCACCAGATCTCGCAGCGCGCCCTCGCCGGACGCCAGCCGCAGATCGCAGGGATCCATGCCTTCGGCGGCGACGGCAACGAAAGACTGACCCGCCAAGTGCTGCTCGCCGCCGAAGGCCTTGAGCGCCGCCGCCCGGCCTGCCTCGTCGCCGTCGAACACGTAGATCAGTTCACCGCGAAAGAAGTTGTCGTCCATCATCAGTCGGCGCAGCATCCCCAGGTGCTCGTCACCGAACGCGGTGCCGCAGGATGCGACCGCCGTGGTCACCCCGGCCAAGTGCATCGCCATCACGTCGGTGTAGCCCTCGACGACGACGGCCTGATGCCCCTTGGCGATGTCGCGCTTGGCCAGGTCGATGCCGAACAGCGCCGAAGACTTCTTGTACAGCAACGTCTCCGGCGTGTTGACGTACTTGGCCTCCATCGGATCGTCGTCGAACAGCCGGCGCGCCCCGAAACCGATCACCTCTCCGGCCGACGAGCGGATCGGCCACAACAACCTGCGGTGAAACCGGTCGATCGGGCCGCGGCGGCCTTCCCGCGACAGGCCTGCGGTCTCGAGCTCCTTGAACTCAAAACCCTTGCGCACCAGATGTTTTGTCAGCGAATCCCAGCCCGACGGCGCGAATCCGCAGCCGAAGCGCCGGGCAGCGACGGCATCGAAATTCCGCTCGTTCAAGTATTTTCGAGCCGGTAGCGCCTCCGGCGATTCCAGCGCCGCCACGTAAAACTCCAACGCCGCGGCGTTGGCGGCGACAAGCCGGCTGCGACTGCCCCGGTCGCGCTGCACGCTGGTCGCAGCGCCGGTGTAAGTGATCGTGTACCCGACCCGGTCGGCCAGCACTTCGACGGCCTCGACGAAGCTGATGTGTTCGATCTTCTGGACGAACGCGTAGACGTCGCCGCCCTCGCCGCAGCCAAAGCAGTGGAAGTGGCCGTGATTGGGCCGCACGTGAAACGATGGCGATTTTTCGTCGTGAAATGGGCAGAGGCCCTTGAGCGAGTCCGCGCCTGCTCGGCGCAACTGAACGTAGTCGCCGACGACCTCTTCGATGCGAACCCGTTCGCGGATGGCGGCGATATCGCGATCAGGGATACGGCCGGGCATCGGCTCAGTGTAGAGCCGCCCCGCCACGACGCCGGCCACTTTGTGCCGGAGCTGGGGGTACCGCCCGCTCGCGGGGGAAAGCCGGGCCATCGAGCGCTCCCCCAGTGTCGAGGGCGCGAAGATTGACGTCGGCGGCTAGCCGGTACCGATCACGCCGCAGGCGATGCGCTTCTCGGCGTCGGGGCCAAACTCCACGCCGTGCACCATGAGGGCTGTCTTGCTGCCCGCCAACAGGTCGTCCCTGGTGAACGCGTCGGTCGTGGTCACCAAGTAAGCGGCGCCGTCCTTGCGCACGTCCAACGTCGAGAGGTCACCGCTTGGGGGTTCTCCGGTGTGCCCCGGTGCTTGGTAGTGCATGCCCGCCGACATGAAGTCACCGGGCGCGCCGCCCATCGGGTCGACCGAGTTGGGCTCGCATTTGCCGATCTCGTGGATGTGCATACCGTGCAGTCCCGGCGCCAGGATGCCGTTCGTGGTCGTCTTCACCGTGACAGTGGCATAGCCGTTGGCGAATTCGAAGGTGGCGGTCGCCACCGACCGGCCGTCGGCGGTGTGCAGTTCAGCGCTGAGTGTTTGGGCTCCGGCTGCAGTGGTCGTTGCGGAGTTCGAGGTACTGGACTGCTGATGGGAACCGCAGGCGCTCAGTGCGACGACTGCGGACAACGTGGCGACAACAACATTGGTGTGCTTGGACATAAACAGAAGCCTAGTGCGGTGGTTCAGGGCGCAGTGGTCTCAACTCGTTCCAGACGCCCCTCGGTGAAGGAGGCGATCTGGTCGACGACGACCCGCATCCGCTCTCCGTCGTCAGCGGCGGTGTTGAAGGCCGGCACGAACACCGGGTCGAGTGTTCCGGGCGCCCCGGCCAGTAGCCACTGCGCCACTCGGTGGATGCGTTCCCGCTGTGCGCGCTGACGCTCCTGATGACGCGGATCGGACATGATGAACTGCAACGCCAGCGTTTTGAGCACCGCGACCTCGGCGCGCACCACCTCGGGGACCTGCAAGTCGGTTTGATAGCGGGCGAGCGCCCCGGGGCCCACGTCCGCGCGGGTGGCCGCGATCGCCGCTGAGGCGAACCGGCCCACCAGTTCGCTGGTCAGCTGCTTGAGCGCGACCGAAGCCGCCAGCGTGCCGTCGTACTTGCCGACCGCGGCGACCACCGGTAGCCCGGACAGCCGATGCGCGGCCGCGACCAGGTCGTGGGCACGCACCCGGGCGACATCGCGTTCCCCCAGCTTGGCCAGCGCGGTGGCTTCGTCATCGTCGGCAAGCACCCGCAAGTCGATCCGACCGGAAACGACGCCGTCCTCCACGTCGTGCACGGAATAGGCGACGTCGTCGGCCCAGTCCATCACTTGAGCTTCCAGACAGGCTCGATCCGCGGGCGCGTGTTCACGCACCCAGGCGGCGGCGTCACGGTCGAAGTCGTAGAAGCCGAACTTGCGCCGATCCCGGCCTCGCGTCCAGGGATATTTGGTGACGGCATCCAACCCCGCCCGGGTCAGGTTCAGGCCAACGCTATGTCCTTGCTGATCGAGGACCTTGGGCTCCAAGCTGGTCAGGATCCGGAAGTTCTGCGCATTACCCTCAAAGCCGCCGTGCGCGGCCGCGAACTCATCAAGCGCCTGTTCGCCGTTGTGCCCGTACGGCGGATGCCCGATGTCGTGGGCCAAACCGGCCATGTCGACCAGGTCGGGATCGCAGCCGAGCCCGATCGCCATCCCGCGCCCGATCTGTGCGACCTCCAGCGAATGGGTCAGTCGCGTGCGCGGGGTGTCCCCTTCCCGCGGCCCGACGACTTGCGTCTTGTCAGCAAGACGACGCAGCGCCGCACTGTGCAGCACCCTGGCGCGATCCCGGGCGAAGTCGCTGCGGTGCTGGCCCTCGGTGCCCGGCAAGCCCGCGGTCTTCGGCGCTTCAGGAACCACCCGCTGGCGGTCGAAGTCGTCATAGGGGTCTTGATGAATCATCGCCAAACAGTCTGCCAGCACTACCCGATAGCCCCTCTCGATAGCACCGCGCAGCAGATTAGATTATCTGGCATGAGCACAGTCCGCTCGTTCGCCATATTCATGGCCATTCTGATCACCGCACTCCTGGCGGCACCGTCCGCCGCCGCGCAGCCGCCCTTCCGGCTGACCGACTCCATCACAGACCAGGCCGGGGCGTTGGACGGCCCAGGCCGCATCGCGATCGTGTCGGCCGCCAGCAAGCTCTACGACGACCGCCACATCCAGCTGTGGGTGGTTTTCGTCGACAACTTCTCCGGGCAGCCGGCCGTGAGCTGGGCGCAGAACACCCGCGCCGCCAGCGACTTGGGCGACTTCGACGCGCTGATCGCCGTGGCCACCGTCGACCGTTCCTACGCATTCCTGGTGCCCAACCGGGTCCAGACGATCAGCCCAAGTCAGGTCGACGATCTGCGGCGAAACGAGATCGAGCCCGCGTTGCGCCGCGGCGACTGGAGTGGTGCGGTGATCGCGGCTGCCAACGGGCTTGACCGGGGGAAGCGATCAATGGACCGGACCGCGCTGCTCATCGCGGCGGGCGTAATCGCATTGGTCGTGGTGGGTTTGCTTGTGGCCGAGGGCTTCCGGCGACGCCGTCGGCAAGCGGCCGAACTGGCTGCCGCGCGCCGGGTCGACGCCACCAACCCGGATGCCCTGGCGGCGCTGTCGCTGGGCGCGCTCGACGACCTGTCACGGTGGAAAGTCGTCGACGTCGACAACGCGGTCCGCACCAGCGCCAACGAGTTAGCGCTGACCATCGAGGAGTTCGGCGAACAGCGAACCGAGCCGTTCACCCGGGCCGTGAGCAACGCCAAAGCCGCTCTGGCACAGGCGTTCACCGTACGGCAGCAACTCGACGACGCCATACCCGAGACGCGCGCGCAGCGGCGTGAGCTGTTGACCCAGGTGATCGTCTCGGCGGCGAAGGCCGATCGTGAGCTGGAGTCCCAGCGGGAGGGCTTCGAAAAAATGCGCGACCTTGTGGTCAACGCACCATCGCGGCTCGACGGCCTGACTCAGCAGATGGTCGAGCTGACGGCGCGCGTCGCCCCGGCCGAACAGCGAATGACGGAGCTGCACAACGAATTCGACCCCGACGCCCTGACTTCCGTGTCCTCCAACGTCACGACCGCCAAAGACCGGCTGTCATTCGCCGACCAAAACCTCACCCACGCCCGTGATCTGGCGGCCAAGCCGGTCACCGGCGAGCAAAGCGGCCTGGTCGACGCCGTACAGGCCGCCGAGTCGGCGCTGGGACAAGCCCGTGCGTTGTTCGACGCGGTGGACAGCGCCGCCAACGACATTCGACACGCAGTCGCCACGCTGCCGACGCTGATCGCTGACGTCCAGGCCGCTATCGGGCACGCCGACACGCAACTGCAGGGCGCGCTGAAAACCAAAGCGGCGCACACCCGCGAGTTGGCCAGCGCCCGGGATGCGGCGAATAAAGCCCTCGGCGCTGCCCGCGCGACCGGTTCGGCCGATCCGCTCGGCGCGTTCGCCCAACTGACCAAGGCCGACGTCGACTTGAACGGGCTGCTCGACACTGTCGCCGAAGAGCAGGCAACCGCCGAGCGGCTCAACCGTACTTTCGAGCAAGCGCTGTTCACCGCGCAGTCGCGGATCCACGCCGTGTCCGATTTCATCGACACCCGCCGCGGCAGCATCGGGCCCGAGGCGCGGACCCGTCTCGCCGAGGCGAGCCGGCAGCTGCAAGCCGCCCTTGATCAACGGGACACCGACATCAGCGAAGCGATCACCCGTGTCAATACCGCGGCGACACTTGCCGATCAGGCCCAGTCACTTGCCAACGACGACGTGCGATCCGCCCAACTCGCCTACACCGGACGCTACGGCGGCAACAACATGGGCGCGATGATGGGCGGCATCATCATCGGCGACATGCTCGGCGGATCGATGGGCGGAGGTTTCGGCGGCGACTGGGGCCCGACGTCGTTCGGCGGTTCGTCGGGCTCCGACGGCGGCTTCATGGGCGGCGGCGGACGGTTCTGAGCAAGCGGCATGGCACCCGATAAGGGAGAGGCGCGGCAGCTCACCACGCCCTAGTGTGCTGCCGCGCCATGTCGTAAACGCTGGCCGTTATATCGTCCGCGTGGGCCAATGATATTGGTCATGTGAGCAATAGTCGATAACGTTGGCGAAAATTTTTTCGCACAGTTGCTTCCCACTGCTTTCCGCGACGCTCAGCAGGCCCGCAGGCGCGATCCCAGATAGTCGGTTACCGCGTCGATGGCCACCCGCTCCTGCGTCATGGCGTCACGCTCCCGGATGGTCACCGCGTGGTCCTCGAGGGAGTCGAAATCCACCGTCACGCAATAGGGGGTGCCGATCTCGTCCTGGCGTCGGTAACGCCGCCCAATCGCGCCGGCGTCGTCGAACTCCACGTTCCAGCATCTGCGCAACTCGGCGGCCAGATCGCGGGCCTTGGGGCTCAGATCTGCGTGCCGCGACAGCGGCAGCACAGCGGCTTTGACCGGCGCCAGCCGGGGATCCAGCCGCAACACCGTCCGCTTGTCCATCCCGCCCTTGGCGTTGGGTGCCTCGTCCTCGTGGTACGCGTCGATCAAAAATGCCATGAACGACCGCGTCAACCCGGCCGCCGGTTCGATCACGTAGGGCACATACCGGGTGTCGGTGCCCTGATCGTAAAAAGACAGGTCTACACCGGAATGCTTTGCGTGCGTAGATAAGTCGAAGTCGGTTCGGTTGGCCACCCCCTCGAGTTCGCCCCACGGGTTGCCGGCGAAGCCGAACTTGTACTCGATGTCTACGGTGCGATCGGAGTAATGCGACAACTTTTCCTTGGGGTGCTCGTAGAGCCGCAGATTCTCCGGATCGATGCCGAGGTCGACGTACCAAGCCAACCTGGTGTCGATCCAGTACTGGTGCCACTCCGAGGCGGTCGCGGGCTCGACGAAGAACTCCATCTCCATCTGCTCGAACTCGCGAGTGCGGAAGATGAAGTTGCCCGGGGTGATCTCGTTGCGGAAGCTCTTGCCGATCTGGCCGATACCGAACGGTGGCTTGCGGCGTGCGGTCGTCACCACGTTGGCGAAGTTGACGAAGATCCCTTGCGCGGTCTCGGGCCGCAGATAGTGCAGGCCCTCCTCGGTCTCGATCGGACCGAGGTAGGTCTTGAGCATCATGTTGAACTCGCGCGGCTCGGTCCACCGGCCTGGCTCGCCGGTTTCCGGGTCCCGGATGTCGGCCAGACCATTGGGCGGCGGGTGGCCGTGCTTAGCTTCGTAGGCCTCGATGAGGTGGTCGGCGCGGTAGCGCTTGTGCGTGATCAGCGACTCGACCAGCGGGTCGTGGAACACCTCGACGTGCCCGGAGGCGACCCACACCTCGCGGGGCAGGATGATCGACGAGTCGAGGCCGACGACGTCGTCGCGGCCGGTGACCACCGCGCGCCACCACTGCCGTTTGATGTTCTCCTTGAGCTCCACCCCCAACGGCCCGTAGTCCCATGCCGATTTGGTGCCGCCGTAGATCTCACCGGCGGGGTAGACCAGGCCGCGCCGCTTGGCGAGGTTGACGACGGTGTCGATGACGGACGCCACGAGGTAATGACTCCTGTGTTTCGATGCGGGACGATCACGCCGGCCCTGAGCCGGTGAGCATCCGTCATCGTAACGATCCACCCGTAGCTCTTTGACATGCGTGATCATGCATGTGACAGTGGAGGTCATGTCCCCCGCAGCCTCAACCGAGAGCCACGACGACATCGGCTCCAGTTTGGATGAACGCCATGAGCACGGCGTTTCTGACTTCACGGAGCTGCCGGCGCCGCCGCCGCGGGAAATTCTGGAAGCCGCCGGTGAGCTGCTACGGGCGCTGGCCGCGCCGGTGCGGATCGCCGTTGTCCTGCAGTTGCGCGAGTCCCAGCGCTGCGTCCACGAACTGGTCGACGCGCTGGGCGTGCCGCAGCCGCTGGTCAGCCAGCACCTCAAGATCCTCAAGGCCGCGGGCGTGGTCACCGGCGAGCGGTCGGGCCGCGAGGTGCTTTACCGGCTGGCCGATCACCACTTGGCGCATATCGTGATCGACGCCGTCGCGCACGCCGGCGAGGACAAGCCATGACCGCTCGCGCCGGCGAGCGGTCGACCCGGCAGCGCGCGGCGATCGCGTCGCTGCTGGACACGCTTGACGACTTCCGGTCGGCCCAAGAGCTGCACGACGAGCTGCGGCGGCGCGGCGAGAACATCGGCCTGACCACCGTGTACCGGACGCTGCAGTCGATGTCCGCCGCGGGCATGCTCGACACGCTGCGCAACGACACCGGCGAATCGGTCTACCGGCGCTGCTCGGAAGACCATCACCACCACCTGGTGTGCCGCAGCTGCGGCTCCACCGTCGAGGTGGGCGACCACGAGGTCGAGGTGTGGGCTGCCGAGGTGGCGGCTAAACACGGCTTCTCCGATGTCGGCCACACCATCGAGATCTACGGCACCTGCTCGGACTGCCGCGGCCGGGCTTAGCCCGTCAGCACCTGGCGGATCTCGGCGCCCTTGTCGAGCACCATCAGGATCAGCGTGCGCAGCGCCTCGTCGCTCAGGCCGCCGCCGGGAAAGTTGTAGCGCAGCATCACGTCTGCGGTTTTGGTTGAGTTGCGTTTGGCGGTCGGTTCGCCGGCCTTCTCCACCAGCGCGACCGATCCCAGCAGAGTATTGTGCGCCTGCTCGGCGACGCTGTCACGAATCTTCTTGGTTAACAACAGATCCCATGCCAAGACCTGAGTCAGCGACACCAGGTCGAGATCCTCGGTGATGGTCACGACCCGCAACGACGCGATGGTGCCGTCGTGCCGCACGGTCAGCGCGCCGTCGGATTCCTCCTGCAGGGGTAGCACCTCGGAAAGCACCAGTCAGCAACCGCTCCTGCAACGAAGGCATCTAGGCCGTCCCGAATCGTCGATTACGTGATGCGTACTCCTCGCAGGCCGCCCACAGATCGCGGCGGTCATAGTCGGGCCAGAGCTTGTCCTGGAAGATGTATTCGGCGTAGGCCGCTTGCCACAGCATGAAATTGCTGGTCCGCTGCTCACCCGAGGTGCGCAGCAACAGGTCCACGTCGGGAATGTCGGGTCGGTGTAGGTGGCGGGCGACGGTCGCCTCGGTGACCCGTTCCGGGTCCAGCCTGCCCGCCGCGGCTTCGCGCGCGATATCCCTTGCGGCCTCCGCAATTTCAGTACGGCCGCCATAGTTGACGCAGTAGTTCACCGTGATGACGTCGTTGCGCATCGTCATCTCCTCTGCGATCGCCAACTCGTTGATGACGCTTCGCCACAGCCGTGGCCGCGAGCCCACCCAGCGTATCTTCACGCCCATCTCGTTCAGGGTTATCCGCCGCCGTCGCACCACGTCGCGGTTGAATCCCATCAGGAAACGGACTTCGTCGGCTGACCGCTTCCAGTTCTCCGTGGAGAAGGCATAAAGGCTGAGCCATTTGATGCCCATTTCGATTGCACCGCAAACGATGTCGATGACGACGGCCTCACCCATCTTGTGGCCTTCGACGCGGGCCAGTCCGCGCTGGGTTGCCCAGCGGCCGTTGCCGTCCATCACGATCGCAACGTGGTTGGGCAGCTGGGCCGCGGGGATCCGCGGAGCGGCGGCCTTCGAAACGTGTTGTGGTGGCCGGCGCGGGCCGCCGTCGGGTGACAGCGGAAGCGCGGGAAACACCACCGGCCAGGTGGACTTGTCGGGGAAGGTCGGGTAATCGTCCGGGGCAGGCGGCAGCTGTGGGAAGTGGGTAGCCTTCCTCGTGCGCTCAGCCTTCCGCTCTGAGCGGCTCACCCGGCTCGTCCCCATGGGCCACATCCTGCCTGACCAGAGCTATGCGACGATCGGCCAGGCTCGAATAGACGCTGAACGCCGAGTCGACCCGGCCCGTCCGCTCGATCAGCGGCAACGTTCGCAGCTGTCGCTCCAAATGCCATTGCAGGTGGGCGGCCACCAATCCGCTGGCGTGGCTGCGGGCCGACTGCGGTGCGGTCTCCGCGGCCTCCCAGTCACCGTCGTGCAGCGCCGACATCAGATCCAGCACCCCTAGCGGCGGTGTCGTCGCACCGGCGGGGCGGCAGTACCCGCAGACGCTGCCGCCGGCGGCGATGTGAAATGCGCGATGCGGGCCCGGGGTGCCGCAGCGGGCGCATTCGGTCAGCGCCGGGGCCCACCCGGCGATGCTCATGGCGCGCAGCAGATAAGCGTCCAGCACCAGCTCGCGGGGTCGGCGAGCGTCGGCCACCGCCCGCAACGCACCGACCGTGAGTCGGTGCAATGCCGGCGCCGGCGCTCGTTCCTCACCGGCGAGGCGCTCGGCGGTTTCCAGCATCGCGCACGCGCAGGTGTATCGGCCGTAGTCGCTGACAATGTCGGTGGCGAACGCGTCAAGCGAAACGACCTGCGTGACGATGTCCAGGTTGCGGCCCGGGTGTAATTGCACGTCGATATGCGCGAACGGCTCCAGCCGTGCGCCGAACTTGCTGCGGGTGCGACGCACGCCCTTGGCCACCGCGCGGACCAGCCCATGGTCGCGGGTGAGCATGGTGACGATCCGGTCGGCTTCGCCGAGCTTGTGCTGGCGCAGCACCACCGCACGGTCTCGGTACAGCCGCATGGATACCAGTTTGTCACCGCTCTGCGACGGCACCTCATGCACGCGCCGATAATGTCGACACCAATGAAGGACGCCGCTAACCCCCGTTTTCCGACCCTGACCGATCAGCTCTACCAGCTGGCCAGCGGTGAGGTGACCTCTGCCGAGCTGGTTCGTCGCTCGCTGCACGCCATCGACCTGAGCCAATCAACGCTGAACGCCTTCCGCGTGGTGCTCACCGAGACGGCGCTGGCCGACGCGGCCGCGGCCGACCTGCGCCGTGCGAACGGTGATCCGGCGCCGCTGCTGGGTGTCCCGATCGCGGTCAAAGACGACGTCGACATCGCCGGAGTACCAACCGCCTTCGGCACGTCCGGGCACGTTCGGCCCGCCACGCAGGACGCCGAAGTGGTGCGCCGGCTCAAGGCGGCCGGCGCGGTGATCGTCGGCAAGACCAACACCTGCGAATTGGGCCAATGGCCGTTCACCAGCGGACCCGGTTTCGGCCACACCCGCAATCCGTGGTCACGCAAACACACCCCGGGAGGGTCGTCGGGCGGCAGTGCGGCCGCGGTGGCCGCCGGCCTGGTCACCGCCGCGATCGGCTCCGACGGGGCGGGCAGTGTGCGCATCCCGGCGGCCTGGACGCATCTGGTAGGCATCAAACCGCAACGTGGCCGCATCTCGACGTGGCCGTTGCGGGAGGCGTTCAACGGCATCACGGTCAACGGCGTGCTGGCCCGTACGGTCGCCGATGCCGCACTGGTGCTCGACGCGGCGTCCGGCAACGTCGACGGCGATCTGCACAAGCCGCGCCCGCTGACGGTGTCCGAGTACGTCGGCATCGCTCCCGGGCCGTTGCGGATCGCGCTGTCAACCGGGTTCCCGTTCACCGCGTTTCCCGCCCGCTTGCATCCGGAGATCAGGGCGGCGCTGGAGTCGGTGGGCGATCAACTTCGGCTGCTCGGCCACAGCGTGGTGTCGGGCAATCCCGATTACGGGCTGCGGCTGTCGTGGAACTTTTTGTCACGCTCCACTTCTGGACTGCTCGAGTGGGCCGAGCGGTTGGGTGACGGCGTGGAGTGGGATGCCCGCACGATGTCGAATATGCGGATGGGACGGCTGCTTTCGCAGTCCATACTGCGCGCCGCCCGGGCGCACGAAGCGGCCGATCAGCGCCGGGTGGGCTCGATTTTCCGCATCGTGGACGTCGTGGTGGCACCGACGACCGCGCAGCCGCCTCCGCTGGCGCACGCGTTCGACAGGTTGGGCGGCCTGGGCACCGACCGGGCGATGATCGCCGCCTGCCCGGTGTGCTGGCCGTGGAATGTGTTGGGGTGGCCGTCGATCAACGTCCCGGCCGGCTTCACCTCGAAAGGCTTGCCGATCGGCGTACAGCTGATGGGACCGGCCAACAGCGAGCCGCTGCTGATCTCCCTGGCCGCCGAATTGGAGGCCCTGGGCGGCTGGGCGGCCAAGCAGCCGGAGGTGTGGTGGAACACCGGCACCGACACGCGAGCAGACGCAAAGGCCCCCGACACGCCGGGGCGTTAGGGGCTTTGCTGGGGGCACCTCCCGCTTGCGGGGGACTTCTCGTCAGGCCTAAAATCCAAGCCGGCCAAGTTGTTTGGGGTCGCGTTGCCAATTCTTGGCCACCTTGACCCGCAGGTCGAGGTAGACCTTGGTACCCAGCAGCTTCTCGATCTGGCCGCGCGCGGCGGTGCCCACTTCGCGCAGTCGGGCGCCGCCCTTGCCGATCACGATGCCCTTTTGGCTGTCGCGCTCGACGTAGAGAATGGCGTGCACGTCGATCAGGTCGTCACGCCCCTCGCGGGGAGCAACCTCGTCGATAACCACTGCCAGCGAATGCGGCAGTTCCTCGCGCACCCCCTCCAGGGCGGCTTCCCGGATGAACTCGGCCATCAGCACCTCTTCGGGTTCATCGGTCAGCTCGCCGTCGGGGTAGTACGCCGGCCCGGGCGGCAACGCGGCGGCCAGAACGTCGATCAGCACATCGATCTGCTCGCCGGTGACCGCCGAGACGGGGACGATCTCCGCTTCATGGCCGTCGGTGATTCCGATCAGTTCGCCGACCGCGGTGAGCTGCGCGGCCAACTTGTCCTTGGTCACCTTGTCGATTTTGGTGACGACGGCGACCAATGTCGTTGTGGGAGTGACGGAACGGATCTGCTCAACAATCCAGCGGTCCCCCGGGCCGATCGCCTCGTCGGCGGGGATGCACAAACCGATGGCGTCGACTTCGGCGTAGGTGTCGCGGACCAGGTCGTTGAGCCGCTTACCCAGCAGGGTCCGCGGCCGGTGCAGTCCCGGAGTGTCGACCAGGATGATCTGGAAGTCCCGCCGATGCACGATGCCGCGAATCGTGTGCCGGGTGGTCTGCGGGCGGCTGGACGTGATCGCCACTTTCGAGCCGACCAGCGCGTTGGTCAACGTCGACTTCCCGGTATTCGGCCGCCCGACGAGACAGACGAAACCGGAACGGAATTCGGTCACCGCAGGACTTTGCCTGCGCCGTCGGTGATGATGACTGCCACCGTCGCCGATATTTCGCGGATGGCGGCGATGCCGGCGTCGAGCGGCTCAGCCGTCATGGTTTACCTCCTGGCCGTCGGGGTCGGCGCGACTCAGCAACACGGTGCCGATCCGGACCCGCCCGCGATGGTCCGGGCCGCCCTCGGCATGCAACCGCAGCCCATGTGATACCACCTCGGCGCCGGGCAGCGGGACCCGGCCCAGCTCCAGGGCCAGCAGGCCGCCGACCGTGTCGACGTCGAGGTGCTCTTCGAATTCCACGCCGTACAGTTCGCCGACGTCTTCGATAGGCAGTCGCGCCGAAACCCGGAACCGGTTGTCACCCAGATCTTCTACTGGCGCAACCTCGGCTGCGTCGTACTCGTCGGCGATCTCGCCGACGATCTCTTCCAATACATCCTCGATCGTCACCAGCCCGGCTATTGCGCCGTACTCGTCGACCAGCAGGGCCATGTGGTTGCGGTCACGCTGCATTTCGCGCAGCAGCGCGTCCAGAGGTTTGGAGTCCGGGACGAACACCGCCGGGCGCATGACCTGCGCAACGGTGGTCTCCTGGCCGCCGTTGCTCGCATAATATTTATGCTGGACAACGTCTTTCAGAAATACGACGCCGAGAACATCGTCGACGTTCTCGCCGATCACCGGAATCCGCGAATGCCCGCTGCGCACCGCCAGCGACACCGCGTGGTCGGCCGATTCGTCGCTTTCGATCCAGATCATCTCGGTGCGCGGCACCATCACCTCGCGCGCCGGTGTATCACCGAGTTCGAACACCGACTGGATCATCCGACGCTCGTCGGCGGCGACCACGCCGCGCTGCTGTGCCAGGTCGACGACTTCGCGTAGCTCGATCTCGGATGCGAACGGTCCGTTGCGGAAGCCCCGGCCCGGCGTCAGCATATTCCCCAGCACCACGAGCAGCCGGCTGATCGGGGCCAGCAAGACCGAAATGACTTGCAGCGGTAGAGCTGCCACCAACGAGATGGTGTAGGCATTCTGGCGGCCGAGGGTGCGTGGACCGACACCGATGACGACGAAGCTGATCACCACCATGGTCGCGGCGGCGGCGAACAGCCCCCAATCGCGGCTGAGGTGCCGGTAGAAGTAAGCAGCGAGCAGCACGGTGGCGGTGATCTCACAGATGATCCGCAACAGCACCACCAAGTTGATGTAGCGCGGTCGGTCGGTCATCACCTTGGCCAGCCGCGCGGCGCCCGGCCGCTGGTCACGTACCAGTTCGGCGACCCGCGCCAGTGACACCGTGCTGATCGCGGCATCGATCGCCGCGAACAAGCCGCCCAGACCGATCAGCACGATCGCGCCGAACAGCGGAGCGGACCCTTTCAATTCTCGAAAAACCTTGATTTGTCCAGCAACCGCTGGTCTCTCTCGCTCTGCCGATCGTGGTGGTAGGCCTGGACTTGCTGGGCGACCCACTCTTCGAGCAGGCGGCGCTGCAGGGCGAACATCTCTTTTTCTTCGTCCGGCTCGGCGTGGTCGTAACCGAGCAGGTGCAGCACACCGTGGATTGTCAGCAGCGCCAACTCATGGCCCAGCGAATGACCGGCGGCGGCGGCCTGCTCGGCGGCGAATTCGGGGCACAGCACAATGTCGCCGAGCATCGCCGGCCCCGGCTCCGGGGCGTCGGGACGACCGCCCGGCTCGAGCTCATCCATCGGGAAGCTCATCACGTCCGTCGGTCCGGGCAAATCCATCCAGCGCATGTGCAGATCAGCCATCGCCGCGATGTCCAACAGCACCATCGACAGCTCGGCGGCCGGGTTGACGTCCATTTGGCCAATGACGAACCGTGCGACGCTGATCAATTCGGATTCGGAGACGTCAATTCCCGATTCGTTGGCGACCTCGATGCTCACGGCGCACTCACCGACGGCTGCGGGCACTCGAGGCCCGCCGCGCCGCCCGGTTCATGCTCAGACCGGGCTCCTCGTATCGTGCGTAGGCGTCAACGATTTCCCCGACCAGCCGATGCCGGACCACGTCGGCACTGGTCAACTCGGCGATGTGAATGTCGTCGATGCCCTCGAGAATGTCGGCCGCCGCCCGTAGCCCCGACCTGTTGCCGCCCGGCAGGTCGATCTGCGTAACATCGCCGGTGACAACGACTTTCGAGCCGAACCCCAGGCGGGTGAGGAACATCTTCATCTGCTCGGAGGTGGTGTTCTGCGCCTCGTCGAGAATGATGAACGCAGAATTTAATGTCCTTCCGCGCATGTATGCCAGCGGGGCGACCTCGATGACCCCGGATGCCATCAACTTCGGGATCAGCTCGGGGTCCATCATGTCGTGTAGCGCGTCGTAAAGCGGACGCAGGTAGGGATCGATCTTCTCGCTCAGCGTGCCGGGCAGAAAGCCAAGCCGCTCACCGGCTTCCACCGCCGGCCGGGTCAGGATGATGCGGGTGACCTGTTTGCGCTGCAGCGCGTTGACCGCCTTGGCCATCGCCAGGTAGGTCTTGCCCGTGCCCGCCGGGCCGATCCCGAAGACGATGGTGTGGGCATCGATAGCGTCGACATAGCGCTTCTGGTTGAGCGTTTTGGGCCGAATCGTCTTGCCGCGACGCGACAAGATGTCGAGGGTCAGCACCTCGGCCGGCGACTCGTTGCCAGTGCCGACCAGCATGGCCACACTGTGGCGCACCACCTCGGGCGTCAACGCCTGGCCACCGGCGACGATCGCGATGAGTTCACCGATCACCCGTTCGGCGAGCGCGACGTCGGCGGGCTCACCGGAGAGGGTCACCGCGTTGCCGCGGACATGCAGATCTGCGGCCAGGATGCGTTCGAGTGCACGCAGGTTTTCGTCAGCGGAACCAAGCAGGCCCACGACGAGGTCGGGCGGAACGTCGATGCTGCTGCGAACTTGAGATGTCGAGGAATCAGCAGCGTTGGTTTCGCGGGGCGTCACGTGGTTTCTGATGCCTGCTTTCTGCGGTTTGTTCAGCGGGTTAGCGCCTTGAGTCTACCGCCGCGTGGTTATCCGACCCAAGAATTAGCCGCTGCGTGAACCATCGTCGTCGCGCGGTTCCCACCGCGGCGTCAGCACACCCAGGGCGCCCAATGCGACCGCCGCGGCCGTCGACGTGCGCAGCACGGTCGGGCCCAGCCGGACTGCCACGGCACCGGCGTCGATCATCGTATCGAGCTCGTCGGGCGCGATGCCGCCCTCAGGCCCCACCACCAACATCACCGACTTCGCTTGCGCCAGGCCGAGATCCGCCAGCTGACCGGCAGCCGACTCGTGCAGCGCCAGCACAACGCCGCCCGACACCACCACGTCGCCGATCCGCTGGGTCAGCGCCGTGGTGGACAGCACGCCGTCGACCGACGGGATGTATGCACGACGGGATTGCTGCGCCGCGGCGCGAGCGACCGCGCGCCAGCGCCGTAGGCCCTTGTCGGCGCGGGCCCCGTCCCAACGAGCCACACAACGCGCCGCCTGCCAGGCCACCAACGCATTGGCGCCCGCTTCGGTGGCCAAATCGATCGCCAGCTCGGAGCGCTCGGCCTTGGGCAGTCGCCTGTACGACGGTCACCGGCGGCTGCACGGGCGGTACCTGCCAGCGGTCCAGCACCCTGGCCTGCAGGCCGTCGCGGCCGGCCTGCTCAACCACGCAGCGGGCCAGGCCCCCGGCGCCGTCGCCGAGGACTAGCTGCTCGTCGCGTCGGATACGCCGCACGGTCGCGGCGTGGAAACCTTCGTCACCCTCGACGACGGCCAACTCACCGATCTCGGGCAGCGCGTCGATGTAGAACAGGCCGGGCAATTAGCGCCCGGTAAAGGTCTCACGCAACCGGCTGAACAATCCGCCGGTGGCGGCGGCGTGCGTCGACCGGACTTCGGCCACATCACGGCTGCGACGGCTCTTAAGCTCGCGCAGCAGCTCGGTGTCGCGATGATCCAGCCGATCCGGCACCACCACCTCGACGTGCAGGTGCAGATCACCGCGCGCACCGGAACGCAGGTGCGGCATCCCGTGGCCGCGCCGGGTCGTCACCGAACCGGGCTGGGTCCCCGCGGGGATGGTGATCTCGGTCAGGCCGTCGAGGATCGCGTCCACGGTCACCGTGGTGCCCAGGGCCGCGTCGACCATCGGCACCGAGATCGTGCAGTGCAGATCGTCGCCGTCGCGCACGAAGATGTCGTGGGGCTGCTCGTGGACCTCGACGTAGAGGTCGCCCGCCGGCCCTCCCCCGGGCCCGACCTCGCCCTGAGCGGCAAGCCGGACCCGCATGCCGTTGCCGACGCCGGCGGGGATCTTCACGGTGATCTCGCGGCGAGCCCGCACCCGTCCGTCGCCACCGCACTGGTAGCACGGGTCGAGAATGACTTCGCCGACGCCGCGGCAGGTCGGGCACGGCCGCGATGTCATCACCTGACCGAGCAGCGAGCGCTGCACGGTCTGCACCTCACCGCGACCACCACAGGTGTCGCAGGCCACCGGCGCCGAATTGCCGTTGGTGCCGCGGCCCTGGCAGCGATCGCACAGCACCGCGGTGTCAACAGTGACCTGCTTACTGACGCCGGTCGCGCATTCGGTGAGGTCCAGCCGCATCCGCAGCAACGAGTCCGAACCAGGCCGGACCCGCCCGGTCGGCCCGCGCGAGGTCGAGCCGCCACCGAAGAACGCCTCGAACACGTCACCCAACCCACCGAAACCACCGAAGCCGTTCGCGGCTGACGCCGCGTTCGCCAGCGGGTCGCCGCCCATGTCGACGATGCGTCGCTTGTCCGGGTCGGACAGCACCTCGTAGGCGACGCTGATTTCCTTGAATTTGGCCTGGGCGACCTCGTCGGGGTTGATGTCGGGATGCAGCTCACGCGCCAGCTTGCGATACGCGCGTTTGATCTCCGCATCGCTCGCGTTCTGGCTCACGCCGAGCAGCCTGTAATAGTCGCGTGCCACGCCTGACCTTTCTTAGGCTCTTAGGCCGTCACCGGCCGCGTCACCGCGGCCGTCCGTAGATTCTGCAACGAGTGCGCGCTCACCGGGCACCCAGCACTTCGCCGATATACAAAGCAACCGCTGCGACGCTGGCGATAGTTCCCGGGTAGTCCATCCGGGTGGGCCCGAGCACACCCATGCCGCCGTAGACGGTGTCGGTGGTGCCGTAGGTGGTGGACACCACCGATGTGCCCATCATCTGCTCGGCCTCGGTTTCGTGCCCGATGCGCACCGTCACTTTACCGGCTTCCTGCTGGGCGGCCAGCAGCCTCAGCACCACGACCTGCTCCTCGAGTGCCTCCAGGATCGACCGCAGCGAACCGCCGAAGTCGGCGGTATTGCGGGTCAGGTTGGCGGTGCCGCCGAGCAGCAGCCGCTCCTCGGTGTGCTCGACCAGGGACTCCAGCAGCACCGTCGCCGAGCGGCCGACAGCGTCGCTGAGGCTGTTGGCCTGCCCGCCGCGCCCGTCGAAATGCCCGACGAGATCTGCGACCGCGATCGACGCCGCCGCGAGCTTCTTGCCTTCCAACGCTTGCCCGAGCATCTCCCGCAGCTGGGACAGCTGATGGTCGTCGATGACGTCCCCGAGCTCGACAACGCGCTGGTCAACCCGGCCGGAGTCGGTGATGACCACCATTAGCAATCGGGCCGGGGTCAGCGCGATCACCTCGAGATGCCGCACGGTCGACGTGGACAACGTCGGGTACTGCACGATCGCCACCTGGCGGGTCAGCTGCGCCAGCAGCCGCACCGCGCGTCGCAGCACGTCGTCGAGGTCGACGCCGGACTCCAGAAAACCTTGGATGGCGCGCCGCTCAGCCGCCGACAGCGGCTTGATGTCGTCGAGCCGGTCGACGAATTCGCGGTAGCCCTTTTCCGTCGGAACCCGTCCGGAGCTGGTGTGCGGCTGGGTGATGTAACCCTCGGCCTCCAGCACGGCCATATCGTTGCGGACGGTGGCGGATGACACGCCCAGGTTATGGCGCTCCACCAGCGACTTCGACCCGATCGGCTCCTTGGTGGCAACGAAGTCGGCGACGATCGCGCGCAGCACCTCAAAGCGACGGTCGTCGGCACTAGCCATTGCAATCCACCTTCCAACTCGGTCCATTTTACGGTGATCACCAGCCGCTACCGTCCCTGCACCCGCAGCCGACAGCCCGCTGAAACCCGCTAGCCTTTCCCCTATGGCCACGTCGAGCCGCGGCGACGCGCCGCAGACAATCCGACGATGATCTTCAAGGGCGTGCGTGAGGGCAAGCCGTACCCCGAGCACGGCCTGTCCTACCGGGACTGGTCGCAAATTCCGCCACAGCAGATCCGACTCGACGAGATAGTGACCACCACGACAGTGCTGGCGCTGGATCGCCTGCTGTCCGAAGACTCCACGTTCTACGGCGATCTCTTCCCGCACGCGGTGAGGTGGAAGGGCGTCGTCTACCTCGAGGACGGCTTGCAGCGCGCGGTGCGTGCGGCGCTGCGGAATCGCACCGTGCTGCATGCGCGGCTACTCGATTTGGATGCGGTCACAGATGCGGTCACTCCTCAGGGTTAGTGGCGATCGCAAGCGCGGCGGAGCCGGGCGCAGCGGGTCGCCGCTCGAGAATCGAGCACGGTCACGTTTTTGCGCCGGCGGGTGTCGAGGTAGGTAAGACCACCCGTACGGACCACCCGTACGCCCGGCGACGATGCGGGCCATGCAACGGCCCGAGAAGGAGCCGGGCAGTCAGAAGAGGATTTGAGGAGGACCCCATGCCACGAATCGCCGGAGTGTCCGATCGCGACGCCAAACTCGGCACCAAGATCGCCTTCTTTTTCACCAAGCGCCACTTCAAGCAGATGACCGGTGGGGAGACCCCGGCGATGCTCGAGCCGCTGCGGATGTATGCCTATGTTCCCAAGCTGCTGAGTGCAATCGGCCGCCTGGAGCTCGCGGAGTCGAAGATAGACATCCTCAGCCCCCGCCAACGCGCGCTCGCCGAATTGAAATCGGCGACGACGGTGAGCTGCGAGTACTGCATCGACCTCGGCTCGCAGATCGCGCGCAGTTGGGGACTCACCGACGAGGAACTGCTGGCGTTCGCCGACTACCAGAACGCCACCTGCTTCTCCGACCTCGACAAGCTCATCCTCGAGTACGCCACCGCGATCACCCGCACACCGGTCGAGGTGAGCGACGAGCTATTCGACGCCCTGCGAGCACATTTCGACAATGCTCAACTCGTCGCGCTGACCCACATCGTCACCCTCGGCAACCTGCGGGGCCGGTTCAATCTCGCGTTGGACATCGGGTCGTCGGGTTTCAGCGACGGCAAGGTGTGCGCCCTGCCGGACGCCGGCAGACGGTGACCGAGAACGGCGACCTGGCAGCACGTTTCCAGGCGGCCCGGCCGCATCTGGGCGCGCTTGGCCTACCGGATGTTGGGTTCGGTCGACGACGCCGAGGATGCCGTGCAGGAGGCCTGGCTGCGGCTGACTGCCGGCAACCACCGGGATGCTGAGCAGATAGCCAACCTGGACGCCTGGCTGACCACCGTGGTGGCGCGGATCTGTCTGAACGCATTGCGCACCCGCCGCGCACGACCCCGCGAAGAACTCGTCGCGCGAGTGCCCGACCCTATCGTCGATCCGGTCGGTGAAGTCGATCCCGAACACCAGGCGATGCTGGCCGATGCGGTGGGGTTGGCCTTGTTCGTCGTGCTGGACACCTTGCCGCCGCCGGAGCGGCTGGCGTTCGTGCTGCACGACGTCTTCGCCGTGCCGTTCGACCAGATTGCGACGATCGTCGAGCGGTCACCGGAGGCCACCCGAAAGCTGGCCAGCCGGGCGCGGCGCCGCATCCAGGATGCCGCGCCCAACCCGGACACCGACCTGGCGGCCCAGCACGCCGTCGTCGACGCATTCTTCGCCGCCGGACGTGCCGGTGACTTCGACCGGCTGGTCGCCGTACTGGACCCCGACGTGTCGTTGCGCGGCGACTTCGGCCCCGGCCCGGCCGGACTGCGCTCGGCGCTGGGTGCCGCCGCCGTGGCCGGGCTGGCCCGTGGCTACGCGGCGCCGGAACGCGAAGTCCGACCCGCCGTCGTCAACGGTGCCGCCGGCGCGGTGATCTTCGTCGCCGGCGCGCCGACCGCCGTCATGGGCTTCGTGGTTCGCGGTGGGCGGATCGCCGCGATCGACGTGCTGGCCGATCCCGAGCGCATCGCCCGGATCGACTTGAGCGCGTTACCGGCTAGCCCGTCGCTGCCTGCACCAGCGCCTGTGCGGAGTCGTGCTGCGATGTCCAGGGCCACCCTGATCGATGAACGTGAGGTTGCTGGTGACCGGCTCGGCGAACTTCGGACCCGAGATGGCCACGTCGGCGGTGACCGCATTCGGGCCGACCTGCTGGATGTTCGTCACGTTGTACGACTGCGGAAACTTCCCGTCCCGGAACGCCTCTCTCAGGTCGTGGTCGGCAACATGCCCGTCGTCGTCATTGATGCCGTTTGCAACCAGACCGGTCTTGCTGTGGTAGTTCACGCCAGGATTGGTGAGGTTGGTGCAGAGGCTGGACAAGTGGTCCGCGGTCGGCAAACCAGGCGCTGGCGGCGGGGGGTCCTGGGGAAGCGGCACACCGAGGGCGACGGGCTGCACCTTGAAGCGCGGACGTGGTACCCGAGGCAACCGACGTCACGCCGGCGGCCGCGGCTCCGATTGCGGCAACGGCTGCCGCCCCGGTGGCGAGCAATTTCACTGTCATGGCTGTCCCTTCGAGTCGGACTTCGATATCGGTGTCATTCTGCTGGTCACGGCGTCGTCTGTGGGACGCCGACGGGCGTGTCGTATTACTGGTTGTCTCAACATACCCGGTGGGTCCGCGACCGAACCGTCACAACTAGCCGGCGTGAATTCGCCACTCGGCGGCGTCCTGCTGCTGTCGCCAGAATTCGTCGAAACGTCCTCCCGCGCTGAGCAACTCGTCGACCGCACCGTCCTCGACCACCCGGCCGTTGTCGAGGAAGAGGACCCGGTCGGCGTGACGGATGCTCGCCAGTCGATGGGCGACGATCACCCGGGTGCGCGACTGCGGATCCGCGGTGAGCGCGTCGACCACGGCGGCCTCGTTCTCGGTGTCCAGCGCGCTGGTCGCCTCGTCAACCAGCAGAATCGGCGCGGGTTTGAGCAGGGCGCGCGCGATGCTGACCCGTTGCCGTTCGCCACCCGACAACGCCGAACCGGCCTCGCCGACGATCGTCTCGGCACCGTCGGGCAGCCTGTCGGTGAGCTCGTCGACCCGCGCCAGCGCGACAGCCCGGGTGAACTGATCGTCGGCGGCGGCAGGGTCCCCCGCGAACACGTTCTCGCGGATCGTCCCGTGGAACAGATAGGGGTGCTGGAACACCACACTGCTTGCGCCGCGCCGAGTTTCGGCATCGAGTGTCGCGGCGTCGACGCCGTCGACCAGGACGCGGCCCCGGGTCGGCTGATGTAAGCCGGCGATCAGCGCCAAGATGGTGCTCTTGCCCGAGCCGGACGGCCCGACGATCGCTGTCGTGCTTCCCGGCTGCAGCGAGAAACTCACCCCGTCGAGCACCGGCGCGTTTGCGCCGTCGTAGCTGAACGCGACGTCGTCGAACTCGATACGTGGTGCGGTGGCATGGGCATGCAGCGTCTCGGCGCCGGCAGCCATGACCGGCGCGGTGAGCACGGCACGAATGCGGTCGAGCGTGGCGCGAGTGCTCTCCAGGGCCGGCGCCAACTCGCTGATCATGGTGAAAGGCTCGAGATAGCGGGCGATCACGACAATCAGCGCGATCGCCGCGGGCACGCTGAGCCGGTCCGTCACCGTCAGCACGGTGGTCGCACCGGCAAGCAGGATGAGCGCCAGCTGGCTGGCGATGCTGAACAACAGCTGGCCCGGGAATCTGCATGCCCAGTAACCGCATCGTCGCGCCGTGCTGCGCGGCCAGTGCGTCGCCGACCAGGCTTCGGGCCGGCTCGACGCGCCGCGCGGCCCGCAATGCCTGCTGAGTGCGGGCGAATTCGATGATGCGCTCGGTCAGCGCGGTGTTGGCTTCGCCGGCCGCAACATCCGCGCGGCGCGCAAGCCGTACCGAGGCCCACAACGCGCCCAGCAGCAGTGGCACGCCACCCATCGCGGCCGCGCCGAGCTGCCAGGAGACCGGCAGCAGCGCCAGCGCGATGGCCGCCGGCAACAGCACTGCGGTGGCCAGCGGCGTCAGCAGGTTGACCACCAGGCCGACGAGTTCGGGCCCCGTCGAGGCGATCGCCTGTCGCGCCGTCGCGGTGTGGTCGGCGTTGAACCAATCCAGCCGCACATCGGGAAGCCGGTCCGCCACGTCGTGCTGGGTGTGGTCGAGCACGGCGAAGCCCAGATTGAAACCGATTCGCGCGGTCGCGGTGTCGATCACCCATCCGGTCACCGTCGCGGCGGTCAGCCAGCCCAGCCACACCAGCGCGCGTTGCGGTGTGTCGCTGAACAACGCCGCGACCAGGGGGACCAGCAGCACGGTGCGCGACCGCCCGCACGACCACGGAGATCAACGCGAGCACGGTGTAGGCGATCACGTTGCCGCGGCGATCGGCCGGGACCAGGCGCAGCCAGGTGCGGATCATCGCGTCGCCTCCTGAGCCGTTGTGACGGCTAACGGGCCGCGCTGGCCGCTTTCCCACAGCCGTCGATATCGTCCACCCGCGGCGAGCAATTCGTCGTGGGTGCCGCGTTCGGCGATCCGGCCGTGGTCGAGCACGACGATCTGGTCGGCTCCGGTGACGGTGTGCAGTCGATGAGCGATCACCAGCACGGTGCGGTCGCGAGTCAGCCGGTTGAGTGCTTGCTGCACAAGGTATTCCGATTCCGGATCGGCGAATGCCGTGGCCTCGTCGAGGATGAGGACTGCGGTGTCGGCGAGGATGGCACGGGCGATGGTGAGCCGTTGCCGTTCACCGCCCGAGAGCCCGCTGCCCGCACCCAGCACGGTGTCGTAGCCGTGCGGCATTCGCATGATGCGATCGTGGATTTGCGCCTCGCGGGCGGCGGCCTCGACTTGGGCGGCGGTGGCATCCGGGACGGCCAGCGCGATGTTCTCGGCGACGGTGCCGTGCACGAGCTGGGTGTCCTGCAGGACGAAACCGACTCGCGTGTAGAGCTCGTCGGCCGTCATCGACCGGATATCTTGTCCACCAACGCGTATCGCGCCGTGCTGAACATCGTGAAATCGAGCCAGCAGCGCGGCCAGCGTCGACTTTCCGGATCCCGACGGGCCGACGAGCGCGGTCACCGTGCCCGGCCGCAGCGTCAGCGAGACGTCCTTGATCACTGGTACGTCGGGGCGGTAGCCGAAGCTGACGTGGTCGAACACCACGGTCGCAGACGTGTCGCCGTCGGACACGTCGCGCGGCTGTTCACGCACGGACGAGTTCCGGCTCGTCGAGCGTGATCTGCAGGCGGCGGGCGGCCGTCATTCCGGCGCGGATGCCGCCCAGCCCGTAGGCGATGTTGAGCAGTCGTGCGCCGAATGTGGTGCCCAGCAACAAGAACGGCAACAGGTTCAGCCGGATTCATCCGGTGTCGTGACGACCAGCAGGGTGCCGGTGACGGCGATCAGCCACAGGAAAGTCGCGGGACGGGTGGCCAGGTCCATCAAGGTTTTCTTGCCGGCCAGCGGACGCTGCCAGTCGACCAGGAATCGGATGTACTCGTCCAGGCGGCGCCGGAAGCTCGACGCGGCGGCACCGCCGAAGACGCGGATCACCGGCTGGCCCTCGAGGTAGGCGCCGGCCTCGCCGTTCATCTTCTCGGCCCAGCGCTGCGACTGCGGGATGCGCGGCCCGGACTGAATCGTGATCGACGACGTCAAGACCAGATAGAACAGGACGGGCACGAACAACACCAGCGCCACCCGCCAGTCGACGACAAACAGGTAGACCAGCACCGCCACCGGGGCGATTACCGCGGCAACCGCGTCCGGAATCGCATGGGTGACCAGATAATGCAGCGACAGCGTGTCGTCCTGCACCAGCGCCTTGATCGACCCCGACCCGCGGGCGGTGAACCAGCCCAGCGGTAACCGCGACAGCTTGCTCAACAGCCGGGAGCGCAAGTCGCGAGCGAACCGGGCGTCGATGACGTGCAGCCACAGCGTCAGAGCGGCGCCGAGCACGGTACCGACGCCCAGCAGCGCGACGGCGGCAATTCCGATCTCCCGCAACCGTGACGCTTCGGCGCCGCCCGCCAACAGCCGCGCCAACTCGACCAGAAGCACGAACGGCGCCAGCTGCAACAGCGTGATCACCGCCTGCAGCACACCGGAGGCGATCAGCGCCGAACGCAACGGCGCGAGCAGCCGGCCGGCGGCCTGGGCGCGCCAACTGCCACGGAGCGTCGGCGTGGGTCAGTGACCGACTCCGGCTGTGCTGCAACGACTTTCCGGCTGGGCCGCTGCGGGCTGCGCCAGGCTGTCGGCGGTATTCGGCTCGTCGCCGCGGCGGATACCCATCGCACGCCCGGCGCTCCAGTAGGCCTGGGCGTGTATCTCGGACTTCGGGAAACCGAAGTCGTCGCGCAGCCGTGTCCGGACGTGCTTGAGTGTCGTGGCCTCGGGTGTCGCCCACGCGTACCAGTCCGACCAGTCCCGGTTCTCGATCGCCGCGGCGAGTGATTTCTCGTCGCGGCGGCTGATCCAGTGCACCTGCAACCGGGGATGCTGCGCGAGCGGGATCAGCGTGTCGTTGTCGTCGTGCTGCTCGAGATACATCTCGATCGGGACGTCGTCGGGGACGACACCGATGATTCCGTTGATCCCCGGGATCGACGCCGAGTCACCGATCAGCAGATACCCGGCGGGCTGCTCATCGAGTATGTCGAAGCGCGTCGAACCCATCAGCGACATCACGGCGATCGTCGCGCCGGGTTCGACGGTGCGCGCCCACGACGACGCCGGGCCGGCGGCGTCGTGCAGCACGATATCGACCGCGAAGCGGCCGGCGGGCACGTCGGCCTCGGAGATCGTGTAGGCGCGCTGGAATTCGGTGTTCGACCCTTCCGGGTCGGGAAACCAGAACCGCAGCCACGCCGCGGGTTCGGCCTGCGCGTCTTCGAACAGGGTCGGGGATTCCATCCGTATCCGCACGAAATGCGGGGCGATCAGGACGGTTTCGATCACGGTCGCGGTGTGGTCACGAGCGCCGAAGCCCCGCAGCATCGCGCCCTGGAATCCGCGTGCCATCAGAGGTCCAGCCTGTCGCGGAGACTCTTGGGCCGGATGTCGGTCCAGTGCTCCTCGACATAGGCCAGGCAATCCGCACGACTGGCTTCACCGAAGACCTTCCGCCAGCCCGCCGGAACGTCGGCGAATGTCGGCCACAGGCTGTGTTGGTCTTCGTCGTTGACCAACACCAAGAAGGTGCCGCTCTCGTCATCGAAGGGATTGGTGCTCATCATTTCTCCTAGTCGAGCGGTCGGTGCCGGGGCCCAGTTCGGTGCCTAGCACCCGATCGGACAGCAGTCCCAGACAGCTGAGGTTGGGGAATCCGGGACCCTGGTTGAGTCCGGCGAGGTTGGGCAAGAACAACTTGGGCGCGACGTCGATGACGGCGAGGTCGTGCCCGATCGCCTCCTGCTACGCGATCCCCGGTCAGCGGGCCACCCAAGCCCCAGCTCGAGCAGGTCCAGCGCGTCCTGGCTGAACAGCGTGGTGAACCACAGCGGATCGGCACCCGATCCGTCGATGACCAAGTCGAAACCGTGCACGGTTTCGACGTTTTCGCTGCCCCGGTCGGTGGACAGTGTCAGCCGGATCTGCTCGTCGCGGCCCACCGCATGAGCAACCCGGCCGCGCAGATGACGGATGCGGTCGTCGGCCAGCAAGGCGTCCTGGACGTTGGACGAGAACACCCCGCGGTCGGTGCGGGCGATCGCATCACGGCGTTCGTCCAGCGTCAGCGCCGCCCAGTCGGTGGGGTCGGAGAACAGCGTGTTCTCAAAGAAGCTCTCACCGCGGGTGAACAGCGTCACCTGCGGCGAGATCACGGTGATGGTCGAAACCCGGTGCCGGAAAAGCTCGCTGAGC
The DNA here is from genome assembly GCA_963791535.1 of uncultured Actinomycetota bacterium. Classification (GTDB taxonomy): domain Bacteria; phylum Actinomycetota; class Actinomycetes; order Mycobacteriales; family Mycobacteriaceae; genus Mycobacterium. The sequence goes on from CAWBSW010000038.1 coordinate 51,247, forward strand.
ATGGCCGCGGCCGTCTCGCCGCCCCCGATAACCGCGACGCGCTCGGCGCTGATCCGCTCCTGCTGGCCGGCGCGATGCCAGAACTGTGCGATCGAGAGCACCCGCGGATTGCCGGGCAGCAGGGACCGTTCGGCCTGGCCCGGCCCGGTGATCATCAAACCGTCCGCACGCACGGTCATTTCGTCGGTGTGCAGCGCCCAGCGGTCGCCGTCGACGGCGAGCTGCTCGACGTCGCCGTAAACCACGGTCATGCCGATCTGCTCGGCGACCCAGCGCAGGTATTGGCTCCACCGCCGGTGAGTGGGCGACGGCCGGCCGCGGTCGATCCATTGGGCGAACTGGCCGGTGGCGATCAGGTACGACTGCCAGCTGAACCGGGTCATCCGCTCGTCGAGTTCGGCGTTGCGGCGTGGCACCAGCGATGAGCGATACGGGAAGCCGACATCCTTTTCCGGGCTCGTCCCCAATCGTTGCGCCCCATCGGTCCAGCCGCCGCTGGCCTGCCAGTTGGCACCCACTCCGATCCGCTCGACGGCTACCACCTCGGGTGCGTCGAAACCCATCTGGCCCAGCACGTATGCCTTGGCGGCGACGGCCACCGCCTTGACCCCGGCGCCCAGCACCGCGAGTGTGGTCATGTCGCCATCTCCTTGAGCGCTTCGGTCCAAAGGGTCTGCAACGCAGTGATATCCGACTCGTCGAGGATGTCGGGCAGCGAACGCCACTGTGTCACGAGCACCTGGTGTTCGCCGCTGCCGAGCACGGTGGCGACGATGCCCAGCTCGTAGCGCACCGCCAGCTCGGGCTCGGGTAACGGCGAAACCCCGGACAGCAGACTACGGTCCAGCCAGAGTCCGCTGGTACCGCCGACCTCGGCGCGACCGAGATAGTTCAGCAGCAGCTGCGGTCCGCTGAACCCGGCCAGCCGGCTCGCGGGATCGCTGCGCAGGTAGCGCAGCAGCCCGTAGTCGACACCGGCGCCCGGGATCGTCGTCAGCAGTTCCCGCACCCGCAGCGGGTCATCGGTGTCCACGCGCAGCGGATAGATCGCGCTCAACAAGCCCACTGTCTCGGTGGTGTCCATAACCCGGCCGGTGGCGTCCGCCTTGCCATCGAACAGGGCATCGGCCCGGCCGTGGGTCTCCAAGGCGAGCAACGGCGACGGCGTCGGCTGGCCACGCCGTTGCCGCCACCGTGTGACCATGCGCGACACCGCCGCCACCAGGACGTCGAAGACCGGCAGACCCGAACTCAACAGCCGCGCGGTGGTGTCCAAATCGAGCATCGCCGTTCGGACCAGCAGTCCACCGGCGCGATCGCTGTCCGGCCTGAGCCGTCGCTTCCCCAGATCGGGGTCGTCACCGTCGAGCTGTGCAGCCCAATACGGTTCGCTGTCAATGGTTTCGGCGCGTTCGGTCATTGCGTCGGCCCAGCGGCGGTAGCTGGTGTGCTCGCGGACGCGCGCCGGCGTCTTCCCCGCGATGAGTGCGTGCAGGGTCGCGTCGAATTCGCCGAGCACCACCTGCCATGACACCGGGTCCATGGCCAGCACGTGCGCGGCCAGCACCAGCACGCTCTGACCGCTCGGTGGTCGCAGCCACGCCGCCGCAAGCAGCTTGCCGCGTTCCGGATCGAGGCTCTCGATGGCCTGCCCGGTGTGTGCGCCGACGGCTGCCCGCAGGTCGCCGGGCACCCAGACCTCGGCGAGGAAGTCGGTGGGTCGATCGGGGTGCAGGGTCATGCAGGCGCGGTCCAGTCGACTGCGCAGCACTTCGTGGCCGTCAACGATGGTCGCCAGCGTCGTCCGCAACTGCTCACCCGTCACGCCTTCGGGCAACCGAATCGCTTCGGCCTGCGCCAGCCTGCGCGGCTCGCCGTATTCGTAGAGCCAATGCGCGTTCGCCAGCAGCGGTATCGGGCCGGTCTCGACTCCTGCGTCGGGCGTGAAACCGGCGGCTTCGGCGTCTTCGGCGTCGATGGCAGCGGCGAGTTCACGGACGCTGCCGCATTCCAGCACCAGCCGTGCGCGCAACGCGATGCCACGCCGGCGGGCGGACTGCACCACCGAGAGCGCAACGATGCTGTCCAGACCGAGCTCCAGGAAATCGGTGTTCGGGTCAATCTGAGCGACCTGCAATATTTCCGCGAGCAGTTCGGCCAGCGCGGATTCGGTCGCAGTCTCCGGTTCGGACTCGCCCGACTCAGTCGATGCCGCGGAATCGGCTGCAGCCAAGGCGGCTTCGTCGAGTTTGCCGTTGGCCGTCAGCGGGATGTCGTCGACGACGACGATGCGCTGCGGAACCATGTAGCGGGGTAGCCGAGAGACGAGCATGCGGCGCAGTTCGGTCACCGTCGGCGGCCTGCCCGACGAATCGCTCACTGCCACATAGGCGGTCAACCGCGGAACGCCCTGCCGCTCGTGGACCAAGACGGTCGCGTGCCGAACAGCGGCGTGTGACTCGAGGGCCACGGCGATCTCGCCGGGCTCGACGCGGTGGCCACGGATTTTTACCTGCGCGTCGGCGCGCCCGATGTATCGCAGCGATCCGTCCGGCTGCCGCCGCACCAGATCACCGGTCCGGTACATCCGTTCGCCCGCGGCGAAGGGGTCTGCGAGGAACCGTTGCGCGGTCTCCGCGGCGCGCCGCAGATAACCCCTGGCCAGTTGGGCGCCACCGAGGTACAGCTCCCCCGTCACCCCGTACGGCACCGGGCGCAGCGCGGAGTCCAGCACGTAGCCGCGGGTGCGGCGCGTGGGACGCCCGATCGACGGTTCGTCGTACTCGTCGATGGCGGCCACGACCGCCTCGACCGTGGTCTCGGTCGGGCCGTAGCAGTTGAAGGCCGTCATCGCCGTGCGGTTGCACTCTGCGCGGATGAATGACCACGCCGAACCGCCGAGCGCCTCACCGCCCAGCGCCAGCACCGCCAGCGGAACCCGAGCCAGCAAACCAGCCGACCTCAGTTGAGCAAACATCGACGGGGTGGTGTCGATCATGTCGACACCGTGCTCGGCGATCGCCGTGACCAAGGCCTCCGCGTCGGTCTGGGTGTGCTCGTCGACGAGATGTACGACATGGCCGTCGAGAAGCGCAACCAACGGCTGCCAGGCCGCATCGAACGCGAACGACCAGGCATGTGCGACGCACAGCGGGCGGCCTAAGCGAACGGCAGCGGGCCTCAGCACGCTGTCCAGGTGGTCGTCGGCGTAGGCGCTTATCGCTGCGTGAGTTCCGATGACGCCCTTGGGTTCTCCGGTCGTCCCCGAGGTGAACACCACGTAGGCCGCCTGTTCCGGGTCGACGTCGACGGGGCGGAAGTCACCCGCTTCGACACCGCCGTCGAAGCCTTCGTCGATGACGATCGCGGCGCCGGTTTGGCGAAGAATCGAGTTCACCCGTTCGGCCGGCATCCCCGGTTCCAGAGGTACATACATGGCACCGGTTTTCAGGACTGCGAGGATCGCCACGATGTAGTCCGGGCCGCGGGACAGCTTGATCGCGACCGGTGTTTCAACGGCTGCGCCACACGTCGTCAGCACACGAGCCAGACTGTTGGCCGCGGCGTCCAGCTCGCGGTAGCTCAGTGCGCCCCCGGCCCAGGTCAGCGCCGGGTCGTCGGGTATCGCGGCGGCGACCTCGGCGAATCGGGTGTGGATCCCCCGTGCTGGCGCCGTTTTCGTCGATCCGGTGCCGAGCGGCGGCGCCGACTCTTCGGCCAGCAGGACGTCGACCTCGCGAAGCGGGCAGTCCCAGAGAGCCAGCAGCCGCTCGGCGGTGGTCAGCAGCCGGTCCCCCAGCGTCGTGGCGGCGGTGCTACCGAGCGCCCCTTCGACGACTTCGACCATGAGGACCAGCCCGTCGTCAGCCATGTGCGCGGCGAGCACGATCGGGAAATGGGTGAGGCTTTCCACCGCGGCGGGCCGGAATGTGACCCCGGCGTCGGTCAATTCGTGTCCCGCGGTCATACCACCGGTCGGGAAGTTCTCGTAGACCAGCAAGGTGTCGTACATCTCGCCGACACCGCCCACCGCTCGCAGTTGCGCATGTCCGAGATAGCTGTGCTCCCGCAGCATCGCGGAATCGCGTTGCACTGCGCGGCATTGCTCGCCGACGTTGGCGGCGGCGTCGAGCTGCACCCTTAACGGAACGGTGTTGATGAACAGACCGATCATGGTCTCGACGCCGGTCAGTTCGGCCGGCCTGCCCGACACGGTTACGCCGAACACCACGTCAGTGCGGTCGGTCAAGCGGGCCAAGATCACCGCCCAGGCCATCTGGAGCAGCGTGTTGAGGGTGACGCCGCGTGACCGGGCACCCGTGACCAGCCGCTCGGTGAGTTCGGCGCCGACCTGCAACTCGGTCCGCCGTGGCAGGCGGGAGGCTGAGCCGACGTCTCCACCGCCAAAGGCAGCCGCCAGGAGTGTCGGGCCCGGCAGCTCGGCGAGGTGCTCGCGCCAGACCCGTTGGCTGGCTTGCTGATCGCGGCTTGCCAGCCATCCGATGTAGTCACGGTAAGGCCGCGGCGCCACCGGGAGTGCGTCGGGATTTCCGCCGGCGCGGTAGAGGATCATCATCTCGCTGACAAACACCGGAAGCGACCAACCGTCGATCACGATGTGGTGCGCGGTGATCACCAAACGCCACCGCGCATCGGGCAATTCGATAAGCAGGAAGCGGATTGCCGGTTCTCGCTCGAAGTCGAACGGCCGTCGCCGCTCGTCGGTTTCGAGCGCCTCGATGCCCTCTGCTGAGGCGACGATGTCCCGCCATGGCAGCTCGACTCGCGACGGCACGATCTGGACGGGACGCGCAATCCCCCGGCTGAAGAAACTCGCCCGCAAGTTGGGGTGCCGGGCCAACATCTTTGTCGCACAATCACGAAGCAACGCAACGTCAAGGGTGCCGGAGATGTCTGCGGCCATTCCGATCACATAGGGATCGTCGACGGGCTCGCCTTCGGCAGAATCGGCGAGCCCAGAAAGTACAGTCAGCGAATACAAGCCCTCCTGCAGCGGGCTCAGCGCCATCACGTCCTCGATATCGGGGGCGATATCGGGGCGCGCGCCGGCTTCGGTTCCGGTGGCTGTCATGATGCTCCGTCGCGCGACTTCGACCAGAGCTGCGTCACCGCAGCCAAGTCGGCAGGTGACAACCCGGAAGTACTCATCGGCTCGAACGTTGTCTCACGCGCCGCGTCCTCGTCGTCAGGCGAGACGCCGCCGAGCGCGTCGACAGCGGCTGCCAGCTGCTCGACCGTCGGGTTCTCGAACACCATGCGCGGGTTGACGGCCAGACCGACCGCCCTTGCACGAGAGGCCAACTGGACCGACAGGATGCTGTCGCCGCCGAGCGCGAAGAAGTCATCGAAACGCCCAACGTCGGGTGTCGACAGCAGATCCGCGAAGACCGCCGCAAGGGCGCGTTCGGTGTTGGTGCGCGACGGCTCGGTCTGACCGCTGGTGCTTACCGCCGGCCGTGGCAACCCGGGCCGGCTCAGCTTGCCCGACTCGGTCTTCGGCAGCGCGTCCAGAACGGTCAGCGACGCGGGCACCATGTATCCGGGTAGCGTCGCAGCGACGGCGGCACGCACCGATGCCGCGAATGCCGCCTTTTCCGCGGCGTCGTCGATCGGCCGTTGTGGCACAACGTATCCGGCCAGGCTGGTGCCGTCGTGGACCTCCCAGGTGCGAGCGGCCGCGGCGGCGACGCCGTCGGCCGCCGTCAGCGCCGCCTCGACCTCGGCGAGCTCGACCCGGAACCCGCGCACCTGCACCTGATGGTCGGTCCGGCCGACGAACTCCAGCTGACCGTCGTCGGTCCAACGGCCGAGGTCGCCGCTGCGATACAACCGGCTACCGGGTTCGGCCGCAAAAGGATTCGGCACAAACCGTGTCGCAGTCAGGGCGGGGCGCTGCCAGTAACCACGAGCCAGCTGGTCACCGGCGTAGTACAACTCGCCTACGACGCCGACCGGTACCGGCCGCAGGCCGTCATCGAGCAGATACACGTGCGCACCGGCCACCGGCGAACCGACCAGCGGGCTCGGCAGGCTCAGCCGCCCTCGCGAAACTGCGCCGGAGGTCTCGGTGGAACCGATGTTGTTCAGCAGCTCGGGGCCTTCCCCGGCGGTGTCGGCGCACGCCGCCGCGAGCCGCCGCAGCAGCGAGATGCTCACCGGCTCTCCGCCGCAGACCAGTCGAGACAGTGCTCGCACCGACTCCGGCGCGTTGTCCACGAGCGCGGACACCAGGCTGGGCACCGCCGTCACCTGCGCCACAGACTCGCGTTTCATCAGTGCCGCAAGGGCTTCGGCGTCGCGGTGCTCGGCGTCGTCGGCAAGGATCATGGTGGCGCCCGCAGCCAGACCGGCCAGTAGTTCCATGCCGCCCTCGAGGAACGTCATCGAAGCCTGTGCCAGGCGGATGTCATCGGCCCTCGGCGGATAGTGGCGCAGTTGCCAATCCAGCCGGGCCGCCATCGCGCGTTGAGTGCCCACCGCACCTTTGGGCTTTCCGGTTGATCCCGAGGTGAAGACCAGGTACATCGGGTCATCGGGATGCGGCAGCCGCAGTCTCTGAGATAGCGGTTGGGCTTCGTCTGATCGCTCCACGGCGGCGCGCGTCGCGGCGTCATCGAGCGAGATGACCCGCACCGAGGATTCTTCGGGCATAGTGTCGACCGCTTCGACGGTCGCCACCACCACCGGCGGCTCGACGTCGTCGAGCATGAACCGCTTGCGCGCCAGCGGATAGCCGGGATCGATCGGAAAGTAAGCGGCGCCGACCTTCACGATGGCCACCAGCGCCACCACCATGTCAATGCCGCGCCGCGTCGACAGCCCGACGAAGGAACCCGGCCCGACACCGTGATCGGCGAGCAGCGCCGCCAGGTTGTCCGAACGGCGGTGCAGCGCAGCGTAATCGAGATCCTCGACACCGCAGCGTACCGCGATCGCGACCGCCTCCCCACTTCCTGCTCGGTTCGAGCGCCTCCGGTACGGTGCGTGGCCGGTCGAGTGGCGGCTGATCGCCGCGACTCCAGTCCGTCAGGATGCGATGTTGCTCGGCCGCATCGGTCAGCTCCACCTCCCGCAAACTCTGATCGACGTTCTCAGCAAACTCGGTGACCACACGAGTCAGCCAGCCGGCCAACCGCTCGATGGTGTTCCGTTGGTACAACTCGGTACGGAAGATGATGTGGCCCCGATAGCCGGTGTCGTCTGTGCCATCGCTTCCAAAGAAGTTGACGCTGAGGTCGGCATGCGCCATATCGAAGACGGGGTCCAGCGAGGTGCACACCGTGTCCTGGTCCTGGCTCCCGTGCGGCGCCGAGTCGATTACCCGCGTGGCGGGCAGGTGATCGCGCACGTGCACGATGACCTGGAACAGCGGATTGCGTGATAGCGACCGCACCGGGCTGACGCTGTCGACCACCCGGTCGAACGGCAGGTCCTGGTGAGCGTAGGCGGCGAGGGCCGTCTCCCGGGCCCGGGTCAGCACGTCGCGCAACGTCGGATTGCCGCCCAGGTCGTTGCGCAGCACCAAGATGTTGACGAAAAACCCGATCAGTTGGTCCAACTCGGCTTCGGTGCGGCCGGCCACCGGTGTGCCCAATGGAATGTCCACCCCGCCGCCCGCCTTGTGCAGCACCACCGCGACCGCGGCTTGCAACGCCATGAACTCGGTGACGCCCAGCTCGCGGCATAGGTCGGCCAGTTTGCCGCGGGTCGCGGCGCCGATACGGAAGTCGACGGATTCGCCGTCGCCGCTGGGCACCGGCGGGCGCGGGAAGTCGGGTCGTAACCCGCTGTCCTCTGGCAGACCGGCCAGCTGTCGCGTCCAGTAGTCCCGCTGCCCGGCGGCCACCGCGGATTCCTGGTCGGCGGGGTCGCCCAAGAAAACGCGTTGCCAGGCAGCGTAATCGGCATATTGGACGCGAAGCGGCGCCCACGCGGGGACTTCGCCGTCCCGACGCGCCCGGTAGGCGGTGATCACGTCGGCGAACAGCACCCCGGCCGACCAGTGATCAGAAGCGATGTGATGGACGACCAACGACAACACATGCTCGCCGGTATCGCGGGTGCGCAGCACCGCGACCCGAATCGGCCACTCACGATCCAGCTCGAAGCAGTGCCGCCGTTCGATGTCGAGTTGCTCCTGCAGCCATTCTTCGCCGTCGCCCGCGGTCCGGCGCACCGTTGGCTCGGCGACCGCGCCGACGACCTGGTAGGGAACGCCGTCCACATCGATATAGGTGGTACGCAGGATTTCGTGACGGGCGACGACGTCGCCGACAGCGGCAATCAGGGCGTCGATGTCCCACGGTCCGGTCAACCTTGCGGCAAACGGGATGTTGTTGACTGGACTCGGCCCGTCGACGCGGTAGGCGAACCAGCTGCGAAGCTGCGACGCCGACAACGGCAGCGGCTCGTCGTGGGCGGTGGCGATGAGCTTGGGCCGCAACGGGGTTCGGCCGCCGGCACGCAGCTGGTCGACCCGCTCGGCGAGCCGGCCTACCGTCGCCAGCTCGAAAACATCCCGGATGCCAAGTTCGACACCGCATTCCGATCGGATCGCGGTGACGAGCTTGGTGGCTACCAGCGAGTGCCCGCCCAGGTCGAAGAACGAGTCGTCGACACCCACCCGATCGGGGCCGAGCAGCCCGGAAAACAGCGACGCGATACGGCGTTCGGTCCCTGTCGCCGGGTCGCGGTATTGCGCCTTCGCCGCGATCTGCGGCTCGGGCAGCGCCGCGCGGTCGATCTTGCCGTGCGCGGTGATCGGAATCTCGTCGACCACAACGTAGGCCGCCGGGGTCATGTAGTCCGGCAGCGCGGCGGCCACCCTGGCGCGGATCCGTTCGAGGTCGACCGTCTCACGGTCGCCGCCGTCGGCCGGAGTCAGATAGCCCACCAGGCTCTTGCCCACATTGCGGCAGGGCGGGCAGTTCAGTGGCCACCACGACCGCCTGCCCGACGCTGGGATCAACCGAGATGGCGGCGCCCACTTCGCCCAGCTCGATGCGGAAACCGCGGATCTTCACCTGTTCGTCGGCGCGGCCGACGAACTCGATGTCGCCGTCGGCGTTGCGCCGCGCCAAGTCACCGGAGCGGTACAACCGGCCGCCGGGGGTGAACGGGTCGGCGACGAAGCGTTCGGCGGTCAGGCCCGGCCGGCGGTGATAGCCAAGCGCGACATGAGTTCCGCCGATGTAGATTTCGCCGATCACGCCCGCGGGAACCGGCTGCAGCGCGTCGTCGAGCAGATGCACCTGGGTGTTGATCTTCGGGCGTCCGATCGGTACCACTCGAGTGCCCTGAGCGCCTTCCACCGGGTAGCTGGTGGCGTTGACGACGGTTTCGGTCGGCCCGTAGAAGTTGTACAGCAGCGCATCGAAGGTGGCGTGAAACTTGTCGGCGATCTCGCCCGGCAATGGCTCCCCACCTATGGGCACCCGCCGCAGCGTGCGCCACTGATTGACTCCTGGCAGCGACAGGAACAGCCCCAGCAGTGACGGGACGAAATGCATCGACGTGATGCCTTCACGGCGCAGCAGCTCGGTCAGGTATCCGATGTCCCGCAGCCCGTCCGGCCGCGGAATGACCAGCCGTGCACCACAAATCAACGTTCCGAAGATCTCACCCATCGACACGTCGAAGCTCGGCGACGCCACTTGCAGCAGCCGGTCCGTTTCGTCGACCCGATATTCGTCGCCGAACCAGACGAAGTACTCGGCGATCGGCGCGTGCGGAACCGGTACACCTTTCGGTAGCCCGGTCGAACCTGAGGTGTAGATCAGGTAGGCGGTGTTGTCCGAACGCAGCGGCCTGATCAGCTCGGGCGTGGTAGAGGGGTAGCGCGCCAAGCCGGTAACCGGTTCGCGCAGAACTAATGTAGCCGCCGCGTCGTCCAAGATGAACGCCACGCGGTCCTCGGGATAGGTCGGATCGACCGGCAGGTAGACCGCTCCGGCCTTGAGAATGCCCAACGCCGTGGTGACCAGTTCAGGTGACTTGTCAAGCAGCACCGCGACCCGGTCCTCGGTGCCGATGCCTTGCTCGATCAGCCAGTGTGCCACCCGATTGGATTCTTCATCGATCTCGCGATAACTGTACTGGCGACCCTCGTACACAACGGCGACGGCATCAGGAGAGCGTGCCGCGCGCTGAGTGACCAATGCGGGCAGCGTGGCGGCCGGGGTCGCGAAGTCGTCACCAGACGACACCCGGCGCAGCCATTCGGCGTCCGCCTCACTCATCAGTCCGCACGCCGACAGCGTGGTATCGGGGTGGGCCAGCACGCTTTCCACGAGCACGGCATAGTGCCGCAGCAGCTGCTCCACCAGCCCGCGATCCAGCACCTCGACCAGGTATTCGGCTTCAACCAAGGCGCCGCCGTCCGGGCCAGGTAGTTCGATCATCAGGCTCAGCGGCAGCTGGCTGTAGTGGCCGCGCAGCTCGGCGCGCTCGCATCGCACCCCGGGTGGGCAGAAGCCGCCGCCGTCGGACTCACGTAATCCGAAGCTGACCCGTGTCATTCGCTCAGCGCCGTGCCGGCGGTCGGGGTTGGAGGCTCGCACCAGCCATTCCAGATCGACGCGCGAATGAGCGAGGGCGCCCACCGCGCTGTCGCGGGTTTGCAGCAACAGTTCCCGGAATGTCTGGCGTGGCTGGGGCCGCATCCGCATCACCACGGTATTGCCGTAGTACCCGATCGCGTTCTCGGTCCCGGCGCCGCGATTCAGCACCGGGGCCGCGATCAGGAAATCGGACGCGTGGGTGTAGCGGTGTACCAGAGCGCCGAACGCGGCCATCAACACCATGTACGGGGTCGCACCGGTCTCCCTGGCAAGTGCTGCCGCCCGCTCCACGGTGCCCGCCGACATCCGGGTGATCGCGCGCTGGGCACGCCATGTGCTCGGCACCACCGAACCGTTAGGGCCCGGAAGCTCAAGCGGCTCGGGCAGATCCGTAATCAACGAACGCCAGTAGGCCAGGTCTTCATCAAGATTGCCGTTGGCGGCCGTCGCCATCGACGCCGGCCCGGTACCGGCGCTGTCCGGATCGGCGTAGGCGTGGGTCAGGTCGGTGAAGAACGGCGCCCAGGACCCGTCATCCCAGGCGATGTGGTGCGCCGTGAGCAATAGCATCAGCTCGTCCGCGCCCAGCCGCACCGCCGTGACCCGCAGCGGCGAGTCCTCGGTCAAGTCGAAGGGTTGCCGAAACTGCCGCTGCGCCAGAACTTCCAGCCTCAGCCGACGGGCCTGCTCGGCGAGACCGGACAGGTCGTACTCCGCCCAGGCGGGCCGCAGATCGTCACGGGTCAGCGGACGCGGATCCCCGTCAGGGTCGGTCCGGTAGATCGTGCGCAGCACCGGGTGCCGCAAGGCGACGGCTTCCACGGCCTGCCGCAACCGGGCAACGTCGACGTCTCCGCTGAGCCGATAGGACACGCAGATGTTGAGTAGCGCGCTGTCGGGATCGACTGACTGCACGAACCACATCCGGCGCTGGCCATCCGACATTCCCGGACGTTGCTGCCCTGCTCCTTCCGAGGGGGCGTCCGCCGTGGCGACCGGGCGGCCCAGACCACGCTCGGCGATCCTGCGCCGCAACAACTCCAGGCGCTGTTCGTCGAGGGTGTCGCTGCCCGTGATGTCATTGACGTGCTCCTCAAACTGAAGGTCCGAGGATTCCCGCGGCGACTTAGATCGCTGCGGGGTTGCTTCCTGCTTCATCGTCCACCGCCGCAACAGGTTGCGGTCTTACATGGGCTCCACCGGAACCGCTTCCGCGGTCCCGCCCACTTTCGTGGAAAGCGTTTAGTCTCTCCGCCCGCCCGGCGGCGAGAATGACCTTGGCGGCGTTGTGGTCGCGATCGTGCACCGCCCGGCAAGCTGGGCACGTCCACTCGCGCACCCGCAGCGGCAGTTCGCCGAGGACGTGCCCACACCCCGGTGTGGAGCACGTTTTGCTCGACGCCAGCCAGCGCGACACCGAATGGACGGTGCGTCCGTAGCGGTCGGCCTTCTCCGTGATGATCCGCATGAACTGCCCCCAACCCGCATCGCTGATAGCGCGGGCGAGCCGACGGTTGCGGACCATACCGGCGATGTTGAGGTCTTCGACGTGAATCACTTGGTTGTCGCGAACCAACGCCAAAGCCTGCTTGTGGTGATAGTCCCGCCGGGTCCGCGCCACGGTGTTGTGCGCGATGGCAACCCGTTGCCGCGTTTTGTCTCTGTTGGTCGACCCCCGCTGCCGGCGGGCCTTCTCCCGCTCCAATCTTGCGAGTTTGCGCAGCTTGCGTTGTAGATGTTTCGGATTCTCGACATTGATGCGGTGCGCATCGGTAGTGGCGATGGTAGCCAACTGGGTGACCCCAACGTCCATCCCGGCCTCGCGCTTTACCGAGGGCAGTGGGGTCGCTGCGACCTCGACGACAAAGCTGGCATAGTAGTGGCCGTCGGGTTCGCGGATGATCGTGACCGACGATGGGTCGCTGGTAAGTGGGCGCGACCAGCGCACCCGCACCTGGCCCACTTTCGCCACAAACAACCGAGCGTTGGGCTTTAGGCTGAACCCATTGCGGGTAAGCCGAAATGATTGGCGATGATCCTTGCGCGACTTTAATTTCGGCCGGCCAACACGACGACCGGCCCGCTTGCCCGATCGGGAGTCGAAGAAGTTCCGCCAGGCCCGATGTGAATCGTTGACCGACTGCACCAACGCCACACTGGGCACCTCGGTAAGCCACCCACGCTCGGCAGTTCTCTTGGCCGCCGTAATCACCCGGCGCTGAACCTCGCCATCCGACAGTTTCACCCCGGCCCGACACGCCTCGTCGCGGACCCGAAGCGCGTCGTTGAACACCACCCGACAGGACCCGAATACCCGCGCCAACATCGCCTGCTGGGCTGATGTCGGCTCGAGGCGATATCGGTAACGCATCTGCACAAGCCCACCGTATGGCGCAACACTGACAAACCAGACCCACCATCGCCGAGCCGGTTGCAGGCCTTCCCCGTTGGATGCGCACCTGATGTCCGCTCAAGGTCATTCCGGTCACGCGTCGGTTCCAGCCTTTCCAACGTCTTGAGATTCTGAGTTCCTTTGTGCCCGCGCCTCTGCTGGCGCGCCGGCCGGGCGTAACACGTCGATCAGCTCACCGACGGTGATGCCACCAAGCAGCTGTGCCACCGGCGCCGAGTGCCCCACGGCCCGACGCAGCCGCCTGCGCAGATCGAGCGCCAACAGCGAATCCAAGCCCAGGTCGATCAGCGACGCGCTCGGGTCGACTGACACCGAATCGCCCAACTGCAGTGTCGCGGCCAGCTCGCTGTGCACAACTTCGGCGAGTGGTTTCGCGCTGAAGTGGTTGCCACCCGCAGCGGTGTCGAGGTTCGCCTGTGTGGTGAATGGCATTGGTGTTCCCTGGCTCTGGAAAAATATCCGGAGTCGGTCGAAGTCCGCCGCGAAGATCAGCGGATCTTCGGCATACCGGCCCAGGCTGGCCGCTACCGCCGCCTCCGCTTCCATCGCGACCAGACCGGACCGCTGGGTGCGGGCGATCTCCCCGGCCTCGACGACTCCGGCGTCCTGCCACAATCCCCATCGAATCGCCGTGCAGTCCAGTCCCTTGACCCGCAGCTGGGCGGCCAAGACATCGAGCAGCCGGTTGGACGCCGCGTAAGCGGCGTGACCGTGGCCACCCCATACCCCGAAGACTGACGAGCAGGCCATGATTCGGCATTCGGCCCGCAACGGCCAGACATCGGCCATCAGCGCCAGCCCTGCTACCTTTGCGGCGCACACCGCCGCCACATCCGCGCCGGTTAGCTCGGAATGCCGGCGGGTCAGGGCGATACCCGCGGCGTGGATCAGCAATGACGCACCCGAGCCGGCATATTCGGCGGCGACGGCTGACAGTGCGGCACGGTCAGCGATATCGCATCGCGGGGCATGCACTTCGGCGCTGTGCCCTTCGGCCAGCTGACTCAGCATCGCTGGGTCGAGACCGTTGCGGCTCAACAGGATAACCTTCTGTGCCCCGCGTTCGATGCAATGCCGCGCATACCGAAGACCAATGGCCCCGCTGCCGCCGGTGATCACGACGTTCTCCAGCGCGGCTGTATCAAGCGGTTGCCCGCTCGCGGAATTGCGGCACTCGCGGAAGCTCCGGACATAGCGTCGACCCTTGGCACGCAACGCCGTTGCCGCGGCGTCGCCGAGCAGCACGTCGACGACAGCGGCCCCAACCGCACCATCGACTCCTCGCGACGGCAGGTCCACACTGCCGAACGCCTGGTCCGGAAATTCGAAGCCAACGCTGCGGTGCATTGCGGCCAGCGCCGCCTGCGCCGGCCTGACATCCGCGTCGTCGGATTGAACCCGTTCGCCGCCAGCGGTAATCAACCAGACGGCTCGGCATCGTGGACCGACGATCGCGGCATAGTCAGGCAATCCCACGCCGGGCCGGCCGGCGATCTGTTCGATGGCGGCCGTCACGTCGAGCTGATCGACCGAGGGCGCGATCACCGCGACGATTTCCGCCTCATTCGCGGGCACCACATCGCCGCCACCATGCGCCACAACGGCATCGGTCAGCCGCTGGGCCAGCGCCCCCGCGACATCGCCGGCGATCGCGATACCGCAGCGCGTCCCGATCGCCGCGGTCGGCAACGCCGCTTGCTGCCAATCCTCGACGGCGAGAGTAAGGGCAATAGCGGGTTCAGGCACACTGTCGGCCACGGGTTGCGGCGCAGCCCAAAGGTGAACCGCTCGCATCGGTGCGTTCGGGAACCCGCGAAGCACCGGTTGGATATTCCCAGGGATCGTATCGGCCCAGCGGTAGCCGGGATCGGCGGTCGCGACGGTGGCGATGCTCGCCGACAACACGCCGGTGATGGACTCGTCGCGGTGCCCCGACCCGACGATGACTGCCGATTCCTCGTCGACCAGTTCGGCAAGCGGATACAACAACGACGGGTGCGCGGACACCTCGACGAACGTGTCGGCCCCGGCCTTCTGAGCAGTTAGCACGGCCTGGTCGAAACGCACCGTGCTACAGAGGCTTTCGTACCAGTATTGAGCGAACTCGACGTCGCTGCCCACCTCGGCGCCCAACGCCGAGCTGATGAATTTCACCCGCCCGTCCTGAAATGCCGACCTCGGTAGCAGCTCAGTCAGGTCGCTGCGCAGCGGTCTTAGCACGCTGGTGTGGCCCGGGTAATCGACGGACAGTTGGTGGGCGAACATACCCCGTTGCTGGGCCAGCCGAGTCGCGGCGACCACTGCGTCGTGATCACCGGACACCACCGTGGACGACGGCCCGTTCACCGCCGAAACTTCCAGCCAGCCTGGTGTTTCAACGATCACCGACTCCGCCTCGTCGACGCCGACACCGAGCACCGCCATGGCGTATCGGCGCGTCAACCGGTCGACGACCGCGGCCCGTGCGCCCACCAGGGCGACGGCATCGGACAACGCGATCGTCCCGGCCACATACGCCGCTGCGACCTCGCCAAGACTGTGTCCGATGGTGATATCGGGAAGCATTCCGTGAGATCGCCACTCGCCGGCCAAACCGACCGCATGAGTGAACTGCGCTCCCTGAATCTGGCCACGCGACCAGTTCTGGTGCAGCTCTCCCGTCAGGTAGGGCAATGGTGACGGTAGCCCGGCGTCGACGAACGCCTGGGCGCATCGGTCGGCCTCCGCCCGGTAGGCCGGCAGTCGCCGGTAAGCGTCCGCGCCCATCGATGGCCACTGGTTGCCCTGGCCGGGGAACACGAACGCAATATGCAGGCCACCGCTTTTCGACGACCGGGCCACCAAGGGGTGCTCGTCACCGTTGGCCAACGCGGACAAACCGGCCACCAGTTCCGCGCGGCCCGCAGCCCGCACGACTGCACGGTATCGTCGCACCCGTCGCAGCCGCAGCAGGGTAGACGCGACCGCACAAGTCGGATCGTTGTCGTCGCCGGACCGGTCGAGAAAGTCCAGGATCGCCCGGGCGTCCTGACTAATCAGCGTTTCGTCGTGCGCCGAGAGCAGCACCGGCACGCCGCCGTCGGGCAGTGGGTGCGCGAGCATCACGCCACCTCGGGAAGAGCGACGATGACGTGCGCATTGGTGCCGGCAATGCCGAATGCCGACGTGGCCGCGATCCGTTGCCCGCCGACCGCAGGCCACGGCGTCAAAGTCTGCGCAAGACGCAAACCCTGACTGCCCCAGTCGATCTCATGACTCGCCTCAGCCGCGTGCAACGTGGGCGGTACGGCACCGTGCTCGGCGGCCACCACAATCTTGGCCAGCCCGAGCGCGCCGCTAGCGGCCAAGGCGTGACCGACGTTGGATTTCACCGAACCCAGCAGCGCCCCGGCACCGGGTTCTGTGTCGCCGTAAGTTCGTGCCAGCGATTGCAATTCGGTGCGGTCGCCGAGCCGGGTGCCGGTGCCGTGGCCCTCGACCATCCCGACCTCGTCAGGCCGGATCCCGGCCTGGGCAATGGCACGCCGGAACAGACGAATTTGCGCCCCACCGCTCGGGGCGCTGAGCCCGGCGCTGCGGCCGTCCTGGTTGACTACGCTGGCCCGGACCTCTGCCACGATGTGCCGGCCGGCGAGCAGCGCCGACGATTTGCGCTGCAGCACAAACATCGCGGCTCCCTCGGCCCAGACCGTTCCGCTGGCCTGCGCGCTATAAGGGCGGCAATGCCCATCGTCGGAGAGCGCGTGTTGTTTGGAGAACTCGACGAAGAACCCGGGCGAGCCCAGCACGTTGACCCCGCCGGCCAGCGCCAGGTCGCAGTCACCGTTCTGCACCGAGCGCACGGCGACGTGAAACGCCGCCAGCGCAGACGCGCATGAGGAGTCCACGGTGAGCGCCGGACCGGTCAGCCCCAGCGTGTAGGCGATCCGCCCGGATATCACGCTGAGCGCGGTCCCGGCGAGCAGATGACCGCTGTGCTCGGAAAACTCGGTCATCTGGGGCCCATATCCGGTTGCGGAGGCGCCGACAAAGCAGCCCACGTCGTGCCCGGACAGGTCATCGGGGTTGATGCCGCTGTTTTCCAGTGCACGCCACGACACTCGAAGCGCGACGCGTTGCTGAGGATCCATCGCCACGGCTTCACGCGGCGAAATACCGAAGAACTCTGGGTCGAACGTTGTTGCCCCGGTGAGGAATCCACCACGGTCGTGGATTTCCTTGAAGCCGCTGCGCCGTGACCCGGCCAGCAGCTCGCGTATCCGCCAACCGCGGTCGGTGGGAAACGGACCCAACGCCTCGCGGCCGCCCGACAGCAGTTCCCAGTAGCCCTCGGCGGTGTCGATGCCGCCGGGCGCCTCCACCGCCATGCCGACGATCACCACCGGATCGGCGGTGACGCTGAATCCGTCGTCAGACATCGGCGTTCACCCGCGCGGCGACGGCGTCGATGTGCTCGTTGAGATAGAAATGCCCGCCGTCATACAGGGACAGCTCGAACGCGCCCGCGGTGTGGTCTTCCCAGAGCCGTAAAGCGGCGGCGTCGACGCGGTGGTCGTCGCGCGCGCCGAGTACGCAAATGTCGGCACGAATGCGGACACCGCGAGCGCAGTCGTAGCGATTGATCGCTTGGTAGTCCGCCCGCACCGCGGTCGTGATCAGTTCTGCGAACTCTTCGTCGGCGAGCAGGTCGGGATCGGTGCCACCAAGGTCGGCGATATCGGCGAGCAGCCCGTCCTCGCTGGTGGGCAGTTCCGGCATGCCGGCAACGGCGGACGGCGCCGGACCGGCGGACACCCACAGCCGCTGCACCGCGGCGTCGCGGGATTCGGCGATTCTGGCGAACTCGAAGGCAACGACCGCACCCATGCTGTGCCCGAAAAGCCGAAGCGGCGCGACCCCACTCCACGGTCCGGCCTCGAACAGACCGAGGGCAAGGTCGTGGACGGTCTCCGGCGCAGGGTCGCGAAGCCGTTCTGCGCGCTGCGGATACTGCACGATGTAGGTGTCGCCGCCCGCGGACAGTGCGGTCGCCAACCGGCGGTAGCTCGCCGCGGCGGCCCCCGCGTGCGGAAACACCACCGTCGCGCCGGCCCGCTTCGACCCGTCGCGCCCCGGCATCAGCTTGACCCAGGGCGGGAACGTGTTCTGCACTGCTCTCAGATTGTTGAAAGTCATTGCACCGTTTCAGATTTAGCGATCGCCGACACTACATGGGCAGTCTCCATGTGGATAACCTCCAGATATAGTTCGGCAACCTGATCGAGCCGCCCGGTTTCGCGCTCCCGACGGCTGAGCAAACCGGCAAGTTCCGCAACGGTTCGGGCGGCGAAGATGTCGGCGACCATCACGTCGGGGGTGTCCAGCCACGCCCGGATGCGAGCAACGGCCTGAGTCGCCAACACCGAATCCCCACCGAGGGCGAAGAAGTCATCGCCGACACCGACCGATTCCACACCGAGGACGTCGCCCACGATCGCGGCAAGAGCTGATTCCAGCGGTGTCGACGGGGCCCGGTGTCCGGGCTTGGCCATACCGGTGACCGCGGCGGCCAGTTGGCCCTCGAGAAAGCGGCGGTCGATCTTGCCGCCGAGGGTGAACGGGACGTGCTCCAGCAGTGCCACGTGACGCGGGATCATGTGCGCCGGAACGAGGTCGGTCATCGCTTCCCGCACGCCCTCGGCCGTCAACCCGGTGTCGTCAGCAGCGGACCGCCGCGGCCAGAATGTCGGCGCCGCCTGGCGTCGGCACCAAGGCTGCGACTCCTATTGCCACACCAGGGACTTGGCGCAGAGCGGCCTCAACCTCCCCGAGCTCGACGCGGTAGCCGCTCAGCTTGACGCGGTGGTCGGCGCGTCCGACGAACTCCAGCGTGCCGTCCGGCCAGTACCTGGCCAGATCGCCGGTGCGGTACCAGGTCCGGCCGTCGTGCACGACGAAACGTTCGGCGGTGAGATCCGGACGTCCCCGATAGCCCCGTGCGATGCCGCGTCCCGACACCCACAGCTCACCGTTGACCCAGTCGGGGCAATCGCCGCCACCGTCGTTGACCACCCGGCAGGCGTTATTGGGAAGCGGTTTTCCGTAGGGCAACGCGGTCCAGTCCGCCGGCAGCTCCCCGGACTGGTCGGTCTCGAAAATCGTGTTATGGATCGCGGTTTCGGTCGCACCACCCAGGCCGGCGAAGCGCAGCTCGGGTGCATCAGCCCGCAGTCGGCGAGCCACCTCGGGCCGCACCCAGTCACCGCCGGTGGGGACCACGCGCACCGACGACAGCCGTCCCGCGCCAACCTCGACCAGCATCTCCAGCCAGCCCGGCATGAAGTGCAGCACGGTGACTTGGTGGGTGTCGATGAGCCGCGCCCAGGCATCGGGATCGCGGCGCTGCGCTTCGTCGACCACGACGATCGCCCCACCGGTCCGTAAGGTGACGAAAATATCCATCACCGAGATGTCGCCTTCCAGCGTCGACAGGGCAAGGCACCGATCCGCGGCGCCGATCTCGAAGTGGCGGCCGATGAATTCGACGGTGTTCATCGCGGCGTCATGCGCGACCTCGACGCCCTTCGGCTCCCCAGTCGAGCCCGAAGTGAACAACACGTAGGCGAGGTCGGCGGGATCGGTTGTTGCGGGCTGGATCTCAACATCGACCGGCGCGTTGTGGAGCACGTCGGCGATCGTCAGCGCCGGCACCGGTAACGAAAGCTGCCGCCCGCCGCAAACCAGGGCCAGACTCACCTGACCGGTCTGCAGGATCCGCTCCGCGCGGTCGCGAGGCTGATCGGGGCTGATCGGCAGATAGACACCACCCGCGGCCAGGATTCCGAGTAGCGCCGGAACCTGTTCGGCGGTTTTGGGTCCCATCACCGCAACGGTGTCACCGGAGCGGATTCCGGTCGCACGCAACGCCGCAGCCAACGTCAACGCCTGGCTGCGCAGCTGCGCGTAGCTGAGATCACCGGAACTGGAAAATATCGCCGGCGCATCGGGCTGCTGCCCCGCACGACGGAAGAAGCCGTCGTGCAGCGCTTCTCCGCTGGGTGCGGCGGTACGGCCGTTGACGGCGTCACGTACCGCGCGCTGAGTCGCCGGCAGCGCCGGTGGGTCCGGCGCGTTCCAGTCGTCAGCAGCGGCCAGCCGCTGCAGTTCGTCGATGTGGTGAGCGAACATCGCGTCGATGACACCGGTCGGGAAGGCGTCCTCGCGCACGTCCCAGTTCACCAGGACGCCACCGTCAAATTCGGTGACCTGTGCGTCGAGCGAAACCTGCGGGCCCTGCGAGATGATCCAGCCGGGTGCGCCGAATGTCTCGGTGACGTCGGCGCAAAACAGCTCGCCCAGCCCGAGCGCGCTGGTGAATACCACCGGCGCCAGGACGCCGGTGCCGCGATAGCGGGCAAGGTCGCGCAGCACCGACAGGCCGGGATAACTGGAGTGAGCGGCCGCGCTGCGCATGGCGTCTTGCACGACCCGGGTGCGCGTCGCGGCTGTGGTGGTGCCGGTCAGGTCAATGTCGAGCAGCAGCGACGAGGTGAAGTCGCCGACCAGGCTGTCCACGTCGCGATGCAGGGCCTCGCGGCCGAATAACGGCACGTTCAACAGGAATCGCGAGCTACTCGACCAGCTCGCCAACGTGTGGGCGAACGCTGCAGCGAACATCATCGCGGGGGTGACACCGCGGGACCGGGCCTTCGCGAACAGAGCATCCCGGGTCTGGGGATTTAGCCACTGCCAGCGCCGAGTACTATTGCGCGAGAACTCTTTTCGAGTTGTAGACGGCAGCCTGGGCGGGTCCGGGAAATCGGGAATGCGCTGCGCCCACCAGTCCCGGTCGGCTTCACGGTCCGGTTGCGGTCCGGATTCCCGCCGCGCCATCTCCTGACGGTATTCCCGGTAGGTGTAGCGCAATTCGGGCAGCTGCCGACCGTGGTAGAGCGCCGCCAAGTCGGCCATCAGGATGCGGTAGCTCATCGCGTCGGCGGCTTGCATGTCCAGGTCAACATGCAAGCGCGAGCTTCCACCGGGCAGCAAGGAAAGGGTCAGCTCCAGCACTTGTCCGTCGAGCTGCTGGTGCGATTTGGCTTCCCGAAGCGCAGTCAACCGCTGCTCGACGACATTCTCGGCGAGGCCGCGAAGATCATGAACCGCGACCGGGAAACCTCCACGTTCCTCGGCCGGGTCGATCCGCTGGGTCCCGTCGGGCAAGAACCGCACCCGAAGCATCGGATGCCGGATTGCCAATTTGCCGGCCGCCGCGCGCAACCGGTCGGGATCGATTGCGTGGGCGTCGAATTCGACATAGAGATGTCCCGCCACACCACCGAGCGGCTGGTTGTCGTGGCGTCCTACCCACATTGCGTGTTGCATCGGGGCCAGCGGAAACGCATCTTCCGGTGTGCTGGTTGCCGCCGCGGCCTTTGTATTGTCCGGTTCCGGAGCATCGACCTGGGCCGCGGAAACCAGCAGCGACCACGCCTCGATCGTCGGGGCGGCGGCCAGCGTGGCGAAGTCGACAGCCATGCCGCGCCGACGCCATCGACCCGCGAGCGTCATCATCCGAATCGAATCGAGGCCTTGGCTGATGAGGTTGGCGTCGGGGTCGACGGTATCGGCGCTGACGCCGAGCAGTTCGGCGACCTCCGCGCGGATGGCACTTGGGCCGCCTGCGACGGAAGCCTCAACCCCACCAGTTACCACACCAACCCTCCTACTAGTTAGTGGAGGCTAGCCTAATTTGTGGTTACTTTAGTGTCTGGGGTCCCCACGACGCTACCGCCCTGACTTTCCAGTGGTGGGCCATCATGATTTTCAAAGGTGTCCAGAGCCCGCCCGGCGGTCGCCGACCCCCGAATTCTGCTTCGCCTTCCCGCTCGGGTGGCTGCGCCGCAGCTGAAGCGACTGAATCCGAGGTGAGAACCCTAGCCTTAGTGAGGTTAGGCAAGCCTATTGTGTCTCAGCTAAATCTTAGGTAGCCTCCCTCCCGGTTCCGAATATGACCGGCGACCTCCTCAAGGGCTGGACCGACCCCTACACCGGCACCGGCGAGGCATTCACCGGCCTACTCAACGCCGGCAGCTTGCTTGATGAGCTGTTGGTGACCTGGCCCGAGCAGTTCGTTACGGCGCTTGGGTGAGCCGACGGCGTCTGCATCGGCGGATCGGTGGGCTGGTTAGCTTCTAGGCGACGGACGCGATGGGGCGGGATGGACGCGCTGGAGATCAAACCAAGTCCCTCCCGCCCTTCGTTCGTCGGATAAGGCCAACTGGAGGCAAGGGATGCCGTCTTCCGATCTGGAAGGTTTTGCGCCGTTTCCGCCAGACCGAGCGGCGCGCTACCGGGCCGCCGGTTACTGGACCGGCCGGACTGTCGACTCGATGTTGTCCGAAGCAGCGCAGCGGTGGCCGGGTCGCGCCGTGGTGATCGACGCCGCCCAACGCCTGAGCTTCGCGGAGCTGAACGAGCGCGCCGACCGCGCCAGTGCCGGGCTGGCGGCGCTTGGTATCGCCCCCGGTGACCGGGTGCTGCTGCAGCTGCCGAACGGCCCCGAGTTCGCGGTGGCGTTGTTCGCGCTGCTGCGCGCCGGCGCGATCCCGGTGATGTGTCTGCCCGGCCACCGCGCCGCCGAGTTGCGACACTTCGCCGCCGTCAGCGAGGCCAAGGCGCTACTAATCCCAGATACCGCAAGCGGATTCGACTACCGCCCGATGGCTCAGGCCCTGCTGCAGGATCGGCCGGCGCTGCGCCATGTCATCGTCGACGGCGACCCGGGCCCATTCGTGTCCTGGTCGCTGGTGTGCGCGCACCGGGGCCAACGACCCACGCCGCCCACGGCGGATCCCGCGTCCCCGGCACTGCTGCTGGTATCCGGCGGCACAACCGGTACGCCCAAGCTCATCCCCCGCACTCATGACGACTATGTCTACAACGCCACCGCCAGCGCCGAGGTCTGCGGACTGACCGGTGACGATGTCTATTTGGTGACGTTGCCTGCCGCGCATAATTTTCCGTTGGCGTGCCCCGGTTTTCTGGGCGCCATCGCCGTCGGCGCCGCCACGGTGTTCCTGACCGACCCGAGCCCGGAGTCGGCATTCGGGGCCATCGCGCGCCACGGTGTCACTGTCACCGCACTGGTTCCGGCGTTGGCCAACCTATGGGCGCGGGCCACCGAGTGGGAGCCGGACAAGCCAACCTCGTTGCGGCTGTTGCAAGTTGGCGGCGCCAAGCTGGAAGCCGACGATGCCCGCCGGATCCGCGAGACACTGACGCCGGGCCTGCAGCAGGTCTTCGGCATGGCCGAAGGGCTGCTGTGCTACACGCGACCCGGCGATTCGCCGGAGCTGGTCGACCGCACCCAGGGCCGGCCGCTGTCTGCCGATGACGAACTGCGCATCGTTGACGACGCCGGTCAGCCGGTGCCGGACGGCGCGGCAGGGGAACTGCTGGTGCGAGGCCCGTACACGTTCAACGGCTACTTTCGCGCCGAGAGAGACAACGCGCGCTGCTTTGACCCAGACGGCTTTTACCGCAGCGGCGATCTCGTCCGCCGGCGCGCCGACGGCTACCTGGAGGTCACCGGCCGAGTGAAAGACGTCATTCACCGCGGCGGCGAAACCGTCGCCGCCGGCGACCTCGAAGAACACCTGCGTGCGCACCCGGCGATCGCGTGCGCGGCGGCGGTAGCACTACCGGACCCATATTTGGGCGAAAAAATCTGTGCAGCAGTTGTTTTCGCGGGTGACCCGCTGACGCTGGCTGAGTTGAACGACTACCTCGACCGACGTGGAGTAGCCAAGCACGCCCGGCCGGATGTGCTGACCGAGATGACTTCGTTGCCGACAACCCCGGTCGGCAAGGTCGACAAAAAGGCGATCGCCCGCCAGTTGCAACCTTGAGCCCTACGTAGCGGAGTTGAGCAGTTGCGCCGTGGCGTCCCACAGCCGTGCCTCACGAGCTGGATCCGTTGCGAACGGCTTCACTTGGCGCTCTTCGTCTTTGACAACGAATGCGCCGCCTCGCAGGTGTGCCCATCGGTCGTCGAGGACGATCGAAGCCAGCGCCGGACCGGATCGGGTGGGCGACGAAACGCCGGGGATTCGCTCAACAACACGACCTGCCCGTTGAAGAGCGGGGCCATGTCCTCTGCTCAGACCGGTGCCGGGCATGAATCCCGGCTCGAATACCGAGACGTTGATTCCTGTCGGTGCGCGCCGTTGCAATTCGTGCGCGTAGTAGAAAAGCGCGAGTTTGGAGTTGGAGTAAGCGATTCCGGCGCTCTCGAGCGTGGCCGGCAGGTCGGCGGCAGTGGGCTGGGCAAGCTCGATCGGATCGCGCCAATCCGCCGGTGGGACTCGTAGAATACGGCGGAAGATGTTCTGGTGGTAGGTGTTTGAGCCGATCAGCACGATGCGCGCGGGCGCAACAAGTGAGTCCAGGAGATCACCGATCAGCAGCGCGTGCGCGAGATAATTCACGGCGAAGGTGAGTTCGTATCCGTCCGCGGACGCGTTGTGGGTGTCGACGACCGAGACGCCGGCGTTGGCCACCAATCCCTGTAGTGGGCGCACCGCGCCGGCGTCCAGCAGATTCTTCACCTGCTGCCCCGCGTTGCGCACGTCGGCGAGCCGGGCAAGGTCGCAGCCGATCTCGTGCACGGTCGCTCCGGCCGCGCGAGCGGCCGCAGCCACCTCGGTCAGTGCCTGACCTGGCCTGCCAACCAGCAGCAGGTCGGGCCGCTGCGGCGCGGGGCGTTTGGCGATCGCCAGCGTGGCGGCCTTTCCCAGTCCGCCGGTCGGCCCAGTGATCAGCACGGTGCCGGACGCGTTCGAGTTCATGTTCCTCCATTCGTGGTCGTACCGCGATGATTCTTCGCCGGACTCCGGTCGTCAGGCAGTCGTCCGGTTTTCGTAGGACCATCAGGGCTAGGAAAAGGCACAGACAACAGCACTCCCGTAGCGCACAGTGGAGAGATGGACTCCTGGGAGTTCGGTCGCACAGTGCGGCGCTGGCGCGACCGTGTTAAGCCCACCGCGGTCGGCGTACCGGTCGGCGGACGCCGTCGCGCGGCGGGCTTACGTCGAGAGGAACTCGCCGGGCTGGCCGGAATTTCGGTCGACTACCTGACACGACTCGAACAGGGGCGAGCCACCTCACCGTCGGTGCAGGTGGTGGAGGCGTTGGCCCGCGCATTGCGGGTCTCCGATACCGAGCGTGACCTGCTGTTCCGACTGACCGGGCACGCCACCCCCGGACTCGACGTCGTGTCGTCGCGCATCACGCCGAGCGTGCAGCGTTTGCTCGACCGCCTGGCGAACACACCTGTCGCCGTTTTCGACGCCACCTGGACAGTCATCGTCGCCAACGCGCCGTACGACGCGCTGATGGGCCCGACGACCAGTTGGCGGGGAATCGAACGCAACAGCGTGTGGCGACACCTTGTCGGTCCGGGCAGTCGCGCCGTCCATACCCGTGAACAGAAGGCCGAATTCGAGGCCGGGTTGGTCGCCGACTTGCGTCTGACCGCCGCTCGCTATCCCGCCGATCAGCGGTTGAAGCAGCTGATCCGCGACCTCGCCGCGCAGAGCCCGCGATTTGTAAAGCTCTGGGAATCAGGCGCTTTCGAGTCACACCAAGACTTCGGGCGCCGCAAGGTCATCGACCATCCCGACGTCGGACACATCACGTTGGAGTGCGACACGCTCGTCGTCGCCGCCGACGACCTGCGCATCATGATCTACACCGCCGAACCCGACACCGAAGACGCCGAGCGCCTCGCGCTCGCGATCGTTCTCGGCACGCAGTCGTTGGTCGACTGAGGATGGCTTAGACGCCGGGTTGACGCGAGAGCTGTTTCGCCATGCCTGATTTCACTTGGGCGTACGGCCACGTACACGCACACGTCGGCACCTGATCGCTTGAACGTCATCCGGGCGCCTGAGCACGCTGAAAAGCTGCGGTCCGCGCGTTCGCGGTATTGAATCAGACCGTGGTCGAAACCGTAGACCGGCCGGCGCCGGTCCATCGAATCCCCGAACGTCGCCTCCGACGGCATCACAAGGGCGACTCGCACCGGCTGACCGCCTTCGGTGGTCTTGCCGCGATGTCGCTCGACGCGTTGTCCAGCGTCGCGTACGGCCCGGAAGCGATCGTGCTCGGTCTGGTCACCGCGGGCGCTGCGGCCATCAGTTGGACCGTGCCGATCTCGATGGCGATCGCCCTCTTGCTGCTGGTGCTGGTGGTGTCCTACCGGCAGGTGATCGCCGTACATCCCGACGGCGGCGGTTCGTACGCGGTGGCCAAGAAGGATTTAGGCCGGTGGCCGGCTCTGCTAGCCGCGGCGAGCCTGGTCGTCGACTACGTGTTGACCGTGGCGGTGAGCCTGTCAGCGGGTGCCGACAGCTTGGCGAGCGTGTTTCCGCCTCTGGCGCATCACACGCTCGAGCTGTGCATCGCGGGACTCGCCGTACTCGCCGTGATCAATCTGGTCGGTATCGCGGAATCGGCGAAGGTGCTGATGGGTCCGACGCTGTTGTTCATCGCCGGGATCTTCGCAATCGTCATTTTCGGCTTCTTCGAAGACCATCCGGTGGCGCGTGATCGGCGATGATCTCGGGCCGATCCACGCTACCGAGGCGCTGGGCGTGGTGGTGATTCTCAAGGCGTTTTCGGCCGGATGCTCCTCGCTGACCGGGGTGGAGGCGATCGCCAACGCCGTACCCGCATTCCGGTCGCCGGCGGTCAAGCGTGCCCAGCGCTGTGAGGTCGCGCTGGGGGTCTTGCTGGGGGCCATGCTCTTGGGTCTAGCCTTCCAAATCCGGTTACACCAGGTAGTTCCGCGCGGCAACGTCACGATCCTGGCGCAGTTGTCGGCGGGCGCGTTCGGAACCGGATGGCCGTTTTACGTGATCAACTTGTCGGTGACTTTGGTGTTGGCGTTTGCTGCCAACACCAGCTTCGGCGGTCTGCCGGTACTGCTGCAGTTGCTGGCCAGGGATCACCGCATGCCGCACATGTTCGCGCTGCGCGCCGAAAAGCCGGTATTCCGATACGGCGTTACGGCGTTGGCGCTCTTGGCCGCCGCCGTGCTGGTCATCGTCGACGCCGACACCCAGCGGCTGCTGCCGGTATTCGCGATCGGGGTTTTTATCGGGTTCACGATCAGCCAGACCGGTCTGGTGTTGCACTGGCGCCGCGAACGCGGCCCTCGGTGGGTGGGCTACATCATGCTCAACGGCTTCGGCGCGGTGCTCACCGCGGTGGCCGGGGTCGTTTTGTTTGCAAGCAAATTCACCGAAGGCGCGTGGCTGCTGATGATCCTGGTGCCTGGGCTGATCCTGCTTTTCAACGCAATCGAGCGCTACTACCAGCGCGCCGGCGAACAGCTTGGCCTGGGAAAGGTACCCGCTAAACTCGTGCCGGGTGTCGACACGAAGGCCCTGGTCATTGTCCCGATCGTCGCGGTGAGCTCGGTGGCCCAGCGCGCGTTGCAGGTCGCAATGCGGATTGGCCCCGAAGTCGTGCCGATCAGCGTCGATATCGACCCCGACGCGACTCAGCGGCTGCGCCAGCAATGGGAGGAGTGGGACCCGGGGATAGACCTGAAGGTGCTAGACAGCCCGCACCGTAGCCTGGTCGCCCCCACACTGGATTACGTGCGATCCGAGATCGCAAAAGGCCGGCACGTGACCGTGTTGCTCGCCCAGGTCGAGCCCCGGCGCTGGCGCCACCGGTTGCTGTACAACCAGCGCGGCGCGATCCTGGGGACCGCGCTTCGGTTACGCACCAAGGCGCTCGTTGCGTCCCTGGGTTTTCCCATCGACTGACCGCGGCAGAGGTCAAACTCCGCATATCTTGCGTGGACCAGAGCCCACATGGCCGTCGTGAGCGGTGCCCGGGTACAGTGCACGTCGCGTTGGTGGAGAAACCAACGCGCACACGTGTGTCGTGTCCCGGCACTTCGATGTCGATGTCACCCTGCAGTAGGCAAGTCTGCGGCGCAAATAATCCAATCTGTCAGCGGGACATGAAAACTGACCCCGGTGTAGCTTCTCACACGACGTGGCGGATGACGATGCCTCTACCTGCTCGTCTGCAGAATTCTCATCGAAATGGCGGACCTGTCTTTCTCATCTTCGTGGCGGATTCTACAACCGTACGGTCGTGCAGTTCCGCGGCTCGCACAGAAGGGACGTCGCAGCACGCAACCTACGACGCCTGGAGTTCAGAGCGTAGAGCTCAGAAGGCCTTGGAGGTCATGCGTCAACGAGTTGCTCCGACACCGACGGATGCTGCGCCGCGGTTAAAAGCAATGGTGCTACAACAGGTTTGGTGGATTTTCGTCATTATCCATCAAACGACGATCGGCACGGCGGACGATGCTGACCGGGTTGGGGCACCTGCTCGCGCGTGACAACGGCTACACAGACGTCCGCTTCCTATCCGTCGACGCCATCCGTGATACCGCGGATACGGAGCGCTTGATCGGAATGGTGTTCAACCCGTTTCTCCTACGCTTCCGGGCGCCGACGGGAGCGACCTTGGGCTCAGCGGTCAGCGCGGTATCGGATATGGCGCGTAACCTAATATTTGTTCAGACCATATCGTTGGGTTCGGGCCAGGTCCAGATCGGGGCGCTCGACGATCTCGCGTAGCTGGGCCATGCCGACGGGGCCTGTCACCCATTGAATTACGCGCAGGGTCATGGAAGTGCGCTTGGTTCGATGAGGCCTTCGACGGTGGCGTAGAGCACGCTGCGGCTTGCGTCGGGCAGCATACGACGGGCGACGAGGAACTCGCTGCCCATCCATCCGTGTCGGATGTACTTGCCGAAGCGCAGCCTGGTGCCGGGAGCGCCGGTGGCAGCGGGCAGCATCTTGATCTTCTCCAGGGCGAGTTTGACGCCGGTCCCGGTCAGCGGGCGGGCGTTGGCCAGGGCGGTCAGCATCAGTCGGCCCACGTCGTAGCAGTAGGGAGGGAAGAAGTACGACGGGCGGCGGCCGTAGCGCGCCTCGAACTTGTCGAGAAACAGCTGGCACGTTTGGTTGCGTTCGTCGTACTGGTCGAGTCCGATCCAGCCGGCGAACTGTTGGCGCCACCAGTCGCTGGTGGCTGCGAACTCGAACGCCGTCGTGGTGTAGCGCGGCGGCATCCATCCCAGCGCTTCGAGGGCAGCGTTCGTGCCGGGGATTCCTAGACCGAACCCGACATGGATGATGCCGTCGGGCTGGCTGGCAGCCAGGAGCGCCATTGCCTGCTGCTTCTCACTCTCCACTTGAGGTATTGGCACCTCGGTGAGGATTTTTAGGCCGGCTGCGTGGCAGGCCGCACGGGTCGTTCGCAAGTACTCGTTGCCGATCAGGGAGTCTTCGAACGCCACACCAACGGTCCGGCAGCCGTCTAGCGCTGCCACGGTCGCCATAATGATCGGCTCTTCCTCCATGGAGCCGGCGGGCAGGCCGAAAACCCACTCCCCCAGCATGCTTTCGGAGGCGCCCATCGTGATGATGGACACCTGGGCGAGGTCTTCGACATAGGGGCGCAGCGCCACACCGTTCTCAGAGACCCAGGGTCCGAAGATGACAAGTGCGTCTTCCTCAATGAGCTCGAAGAATGCATTGCGCACCGCACGGAAGGATCCGTTCGGCAGACCCTGAACCGCGCGAGTCACGAATTCCACTGGCCGCTCGATGATTCCGCCTGCGACGAACTCGTCGGCCACCAGTTGTAGTGAGGGCAGGATGTTCTCGTCGAAGCCGCCGTCGCGGTCGAGGTAGTCGATGAGCAGCCCGATGCGAGCTGGAGTCACGTCAACCATGCAGACCTTCCTTGACGGGCGACATGTCAGCCAGTTCCTCGTTGCCAACCGGGACGTAATACGGTGCGGACCCCGGTAGCAGCCATCGATTCCCTCTCGTCGCAGGCCCTAATCGACAAGCTGGTCTGTCGGTCGGTGAGTCAAAAACGCCGCGACCGTGTCGCCGGACCCGTCGGCATTCTTCACGTGGCGAGCAGACGGTTCACCTCCTCGGTGAAGCGGACGTTCAAGTTGTGCCAGCGCGGCAATCCGTTGTCACCGGGCTCGAGCAGTTCCGGGAAGAGCACGGTGCCGAAGCTCCCCTGGATCAGCGGCACGACCGAGAAGCCGGCACTGCGATACCAGGGCGCCGCCCGAGACGCAACCTCCTCGGGCGTCCCCACATACATCAGGTGCTGAACGTCCTCGTCGCTCATCATGGCGCAGACACTGAGCAGCTCGTCGCGGGAAAAATTGGTCGAACGGTGGGTGAGGCTGAGCGCCCAGTCGTCGCCCAGTGGGTGTTTGCCGCCCCATTTGGACCAGTGGTGACCGACGGGGGTCAGATTGAGCACAAAACTCCGGACGAACGGACTTTCCAGGGCTTCGGAGATCTGGCGGTCGTTCTCACACAGGATCATGGTCATGCCCGGTGCGATGACCAACGACTTGGGGTCGCGGTCGCGGCGCTCGGCTTCGCTCCACATCTCCGCGAGGTCGGCTTCCCAACTCGTGACCTGGTCGGCGTATCCGCCGGGCAGATAGGTGAGGAGGCCGTCTGCGACGCGCCCAGCGATCCGCATCGGGCGCGGGCCGCCGCCTGCAAGCAAAACGAGCGGCGGGTGTTCGGGGTTGTAGGGCGGCAGCGCGACGAGTGCCTCGTCCAGTTTCCAGAACCGGTTGTCGGGTTCCGTCACGGGCCGCGTTGTGCGCATGAGGGTCTTGATGATTCGAATCGCCTCTTCGAGATGCGCGTTGCGCGGCTCAGTGCGTTCGAGTCCGTAGGGCAGGAACTGTTTGTTCTCCCCGGTACCGATGGCGATCATCACCCGACCGTGTGAGATGTGGTCGAGGGTCAACAGCTCCTGGGCGAGGATCGACGGACTGCGGCGATAGCAGTCCACGATGGTGCTGAGGAGGATCTTCTCAGTGTGTGACGCGACGGCGGCGAGCAGCGGGATGGTGTTATAGCACGCCTCGTAGTCCGGCACCTGTGCCGCCGTCGGGATGAGCTCCGGCGACCAGATCGAACGGAAGATCCACGACTGCATTTGGTCGGAGTAGCCGGTGGCGACGTAGCCGAGCTGTTCGTAGAGTCGCGCGGCACGGATCGCATCGCGAACCCCTCCTGGCCGGTGCATCTCCATCCCCGCAGTGCCGGCGAAGGGGATGTTCCAGTCGAGCGTGTCCGTCATTGGTCACCTCTCGGGTCAGTCGTTGTCATTCAGTTTTCCCGGTGCAAATGCGCACGGCACCGGTGCTGGTCAGCGGGTGGCGTACGCCGATCATTGCGTCTGCATCGTCAAACCCGTTCTGCCAGAACATCACCGGTACGGTGTCGCAGCATTCCTCAATTCTCCTTGGGCGCCCGCCCATGCTGTTCGTAATCCTTCCTGGGCTCAGTCCGCGGCGTTGTAAAGGTGCACCGCCGACACGAAGCCAAGCCCTCCTGATGCGCCAGTGATGACAACAGTGCGCGGCTCACCCATTGCCTGGCCTGCATCGTCCGCCGTCGGCCGGCGGCTGCACGTCGGGCCGCCCGTGCGGCTGCCCTGTCATCCAGGTTGACCATATTCCGACTGCATACGGGCCGGGTTGGCCGTTCTTCTCGTAGAAGCCTTGCCGTGCAGCAGGTCTGGTCAGCGTTGGGTCCGAAGGTGTCGGAATCGGCCAAGACGGTGTAGATCTCCCAACGCTCACCGCTGGGGCTCGTAACCCGCACTTTGTCTTGGGCGGCGAAACAGCAGGTGGTGTTGAGCTCTTCTTGGGTGAAGAGGCCTTCGTCGGTGAGCCGGGCGATTTCGGTGTGGACGGTGCGTTTCATGGTGTTTGCGAGCCGGATGCACGCTGAAGCGAACCGAGTTTGATGGCACACTGAACCAGGGTCACGGCGCGTCGGTGTCGGCCGCATAAACGGCTTGGGCGAAGCGCTCGAGCGTGTGGCCGCACTCCTCGAGGGCTTTCGCGGCGGTGTCGCGGCCGGCAGCGCCGAGTCGGTCGCGGGCGGCGACCTTGTCGAACCAGCCGCGCAGCTTCGTCAGGTCCTCGTCGTTTTCCTCCAACTCGCCATAGGAGAAGTGGGCGGCGGCGGTCTCCTTGTCGACATCGGCAACGAAGTCTTGGCAGCGATCGACGATTTCGGCGTATTCGTCGTCGCGTGCGGCGTTGTAGGCGTCGATCAAGTCACGACCGCCGACTAGGGGGTCAGCGCATAGCAGTTGCGCGGTAGCACCGTCCATTTGGGCGATCTCCGCCCGCAGGGCGCGTAGCGCCCGCTCGGCGGTGGGGTCTTCAGGCACGGCAGCCACCGCGTTCTGCACATAGATCGCGCCGAGCGCCTTCAACGCCCGCCACACCCCGGCGCGCAGCCTGCTGGGCTCACTGGGGATGCGGTAGGCCAGCAGCAGCCACCTCACCGACTCGCTCACCGGAACCATTCTGCCCTCCGCACCGTCAAACCTCGACGACCTCGCGCGTGCTGGTGGGGGTTGTGTGCCCGGCAGTGGCGGCGGCTATTCTTCGGCGGGCCCCGATCCATTTTGCCGCCTCGTTCCAGAGGGTTCCGGCGGCCGCGGCGCCGATCACAAGGGCCCAGTCGAGGCCGTGGAGCGTTGTGGTGCGCGTAAAGGTTTGGGCCGCGGGGACCACCGCAATCAGAACGAGCACGATCACGACCCCAAGCCCCCACCCGGCGATCACCCGATTCGACATCAGGCCGACCCGAAGCAGCGGTTGCTGTGAGCGCATGGTGAAGGCCATCAGCACGTGTCCGATCAGCCACGTGCAAAACGCGACTGTTTGGGCCCGTACGGCGCTGTGCGAGCCATACCAGGTGACCAAGTAAGCGGCCGCGACGGCGGCGAATAGCCCGAGCGCGGCGGTGAAGATCGACCGGATCGTGCGCCGGTTCAGGACGGGCTCGCGCGGATCGCGCGGGGGCCGGCGCATGACGTCGTACTCCGGGGGCTCGACCACGAAGCCGGCCGAGGCCGCGAGATCCATGAACAGTTCGATGAGGATGATCTGCATCGGCAGGAACGGGAGTGGGATGGCGAGCAGAACGGCCAGCAGTGCGGAGGCGACCAGGGCGACCTTGCAGGCCAGGTAGTAGCGGATGCCCTTCTCCACGTTGGCGAACAGCCCACGACATTGCCGAATGGAGCGCTCCAGTGTCGCGAAGCTGTCGTCCATGAGCACCATGTCGGCGGCTTGCCGGGCCACGTCCGTGCCCGTCTGTCCCATCGCGATGCCTACCTCCGCTGCGGCCAGGGCCGGCGCATCGTTGATGCCGTCGCCGGTCGCCGCCACGTGGTGGCCCTGCTCGGTCAGGGCACGCACGATCCTCAACTTCTGCTCGGGGGTGGTCCGCGCGAAGACCGAGTGCTGATCGACGGTCTCTCGAAATGCGGTGTCGCCGAGCGTCTCCAGGTCCTGGCCGGTGAGGACGCCGTCGCTGGTTGGAAAGCCGAGCTCGCCGGCGATGGCGCCGACCGTCTCCGGATGATCGCCGGACACGATCACGGTGCGGATGCCAGCCGCGCGACAGGAGGCGATTGCCTCGGGCACATCCCGGCGGAGCGGGTCTTGCATCCCCACCAGACCCAGAAAAGTCAACTTAGCCTCCGCCTCGTCTTGGCTAAGGCGTGAAACGTTGCTTTCCTTCTCCGCGAGCGCCACGACGCGCAATCCCCCAGTGCCCGTGAGCGTGCTTAAGATCGCTGCTCGCCGCTTGTTAGTCAGCGGCTTTGCTGCATCGCCGACCAGCACCGTGGTGCACACGTCGAGCACCGACTCCGGGGCGCCCTTGACAGTCACCCACAGACGGCGACCACGCTTGACCGTTACCGACATTCGCTGGCGCGCCGAGTCGAAGCTGTACTCGTCGACCAGCGAGTGCGCTGCGCGAAGGGCATCCACGTCGACACCACGGGCTTGCGCCGCCTCGACCAGCGCCCGATCGAGCGGGTCACCGGCGGCGGCAAGGCCATCGACTGCGACATCGTTGCAGACGGCCCCGGCTGTTAGCAGCCGTATTGTATGTGTGGCGGGCCAGAATTTCGTCGCCCGCATCCTGTTCTCCGTTAGCGTCCCGGTCTTGTCGGTGGCGATCACTGACACGACGCCCAGCATCTCCACGGCGCGCTGGCGCCGCATGACAGCTCCCTGTCTGGAGAGCCAATAGCCGCCGAACGCGAGGATCAGGGTGATGATCAACGGCAGCTCCTCAGGCACGCTGGCGAAGAACAGCGCGAAACCGGTCACGATCATCTCCACGAACGGCTGACCGGTCAGCCACCCGACCAACGGGATCCCGGCGCTGAACCCGGCAGCGACCCACATCATCCATCGCGCCAGCTGGCTAAGCGCCTCCTGAAGCGGAGTGGGACCCTCTTCTGCCTGCTCAGCTAGCTCGGCGATGCGGCCCAGCTCCATACGTGTACCGGTTGCGGTCACCACCGCGGTGCCACGGCCACGAAGCACTGTTGTGCCGGCGAACACCATGTTGAGCCGCTCTGCCAGCGGAACCCCGGCAGGCAGGACCACGTCTGCACTCTTGTCGACGCCGATCGACTCGCCGGTGAGCGCGGACTCGTCAAGCAAGAGGCTATGGCCCTCCACAAGCCGCGCATCCGCAGCGACGCGGCGGCCGGCCTCCAGCAGCATCACATCGCCAGGGACCACCTCGGAAGCGGCCACCTGCACCGGCCGTGCGTCGCGTCGCACGAGCGCCCGCGGCTCGGCAACCGCATGCAGGGCAGCGATCGCGTCGTCGGACCGGCGCTCGTTAAAGACCTCGATCGCTGCCATCGCAATCACGATGGCCCACACAAACCCCGCCTCGACCAGCCGACCGAAGACCACATAAAGCAGCCCGACGCCGAGCAGCAGAAGAAACATCGGCTCGGAGACTTCCTCTACAAAGTCTCGCCAAAAGGGCACCCGTCGCTCCTCCCGGACGCGGTTGGGCCCGTATTGGGCTAAGCGCTCACTCGCTTCAGAGGCACTTAGACCCAGGTCAACCCGCACACCAGCCCGATCCTCGACGGCCGAAACCGGCAGCGTGTGCCACGAGATCAGCTCACTGGCCGCTACATCTTGTTGCGCACTTGTCACTCCTGGATAATAACAATCGTTAGAAACCTCGCTAGCCGACTGTCTTCTTTTTTTGCAACAACGGGAGGTCCGGATGCGTGCATCTGAGGTTGGCTGGATTTACGTCGGAGCAAAGGAATCGACATGAGCTCACAGCGGCAGGTACTGGATCTTGTGGACGCGATGGCCGAGCGTCCATTCCAGATCGCAGACGGCTATCCCAAGGTTCACGAGAATCGGCTGGGACCTCGCGCGGCGAGGGCATTGCAACGCCGGGCGGCGAAGGGATATCGGCTGAGCGCGAAACCCAAGCCTGCGACGGCGGGTGCACGGCCGAACCCGGGCCGAGAATTGCGACGGGTTCACGTATCCGATCACGCGCCCTGGAAGAAAGAAGTTCATTACCTTCGCCTCCGACCATTTGAGCGGCTGGTGCCGGTGGCGGACGTAGCGACGCTGGCGGTATTGATGGTGGCCGCAACGGCGCTGATCCGTGTGATCGGTGCCCACTGGACGATGTCGACCGCCACGAACATGTACATGCTGTTGTGCTTCTGCGGATACGCGGTGCTCTACCTCGGCGGCATCACCGCGGCCCGGCAGGCGATCAAACGTGCCGCGGGGTACCGATGGAGTAGGGACACTGTCGAATATGTGCCCTGGGTTGAACGTTCGGCCGGGCATTCAGCCGGGCCGGATCTTGCGATTATCGCTGTCGCAGAAGCCATCTGCGCTGGCATCAAGGCCTACGCAGACACCGGAACCGATCGCCAGCCTGCACTCGATGTTGGCTACGAGCTCCACGAGATCGCCTGGAGTGTTGCCGGTTTGATGCAGCTACGACAACCCGACGCCGAGGAAACCCCGCAGGAACAGACCGAACGTACCAATCTGCTCGACGAGTGCCGTACCGCCGTGTTGTCGCGCGTGGTCGCCCTCTACGACTATCGGCTCGCGGTCGAACGGACGCGACTGGACGCCGAGGAGCTGCAGGCCCGGCGGCGCGCGCAGACCCCGACCACCGTTGACGTGGCGACGGCAGCTGCTGACGAGTTCCTGAACCGGCAAGCAGCCGCACGTATCGCTTACCTGACCGAGAACTTAGATATCGCACGCGTGATTTCCACTCACCTGGTTTCGACGGAATTGAGCACCACCCTGGCGAAATGGGGCGAGGAGCGCTCGACGCGCTCAAAGTGCCGCTGATGGTATGAGAACCTAGGCGATGGTGGTCACGGTGTGTAATCCCGCGAGTGTGGACCACACGCTGCCGCGAAAGCAGCTGCGGTACATCGCCTTTGTGCACCTCGAGAGATTCCCAGGTGTCCACCCGTATCCCGAAATTGAGTATCTGGCAAGACAAATCCACCTCACGTCGCAACTGTCAGGAATCAGCTAATGACCCAAATCTCGACGCACTCATCGAACGCGCGCGCCCTTGCGCCGGCACTTGCTGAGCGCGCGCCGAAGACAGTTCTACCTTGAGTTTCGCCCGACAGAAATTGGCGGGCGAACTCATCGTTCCCGGCGACGTAGGAGGCGATAGTCCAGCGAATGCCATTGTACTGCAACAGCATTAGGAATCTGATGCCGTCGACGCTCGTAAGCAAGCTAGAGAACCGTTCATCTACAAGGAATTTAAGGATCTCGCAAAGCGAACCGCGAACAAGAACCCTCATTCAGTGAGGGACGCGGGCCGACGATCAGCCGCGGCGAATCATCGCCACGCGCAATGTGAATCAGCGCAGCGATGAAAGGCCGTCCGTCACGGGTCG
The DNA here is from genome assembly GCA_963791535.1 of uncultured Actinomycetota bacterium. Taxonomy (GTDB): domain Bacteria; phylum Actinomycetota; class Actinomycetes; order Mycobacteriales; family Mycobacteriaceae; genus Mycobacterium. Next base: position 88,114 of record CAWBSW010000038.1, read on the forward strand.
TTATGCTGGTTACCATGGCACGCACCGAGAATGACACCTGGGACCTGACAACCAGCGTAGGGGCCACCGCCACCATGGTGGCCGCGGGCAGGGCTCGGGCCACCAAAGCTGAACTCATCGACGACAGGTTCGCCGAACCGTTGGTGCGGGCCGTTGGCATCGACTTCTTTACCCGCTGGGCGGCCGGCGAATTCGACTCCGCTGAGGTCGACATCCCCGACCACCCGTGGGGCATGCAGCGGATGACCAACCTGATGGCGGTGCGCACCCGCCACATCGACAAGTTCATCTCGGATGCGGTGGCGGCCGGAGTCCGCCAGGCGGTGATCTTGGCCTCTGGCCTCGACGCACGTGCATACCGACTGTCTTGGCCGGCCGGCATGACGCTGTTCGAGATCGACCAACCGCAAGTCCTCGAATTCAAGGCCGTCACAGTGGCGGCGCTGGGCACCAATGCGACAGCGGAGCTGCGTGTGGTGCCGATCGATCTGCGAGACGATTGGCCAACGGCCTTGCAGCAGGCCGGGTTCGACGCCAATCGGCCCACCGCGTGGATCGCTGAGGGCCTGCTGGCATTCTTGCCCCCAGACGCCCAGGATCGCCTTCTCGACAACATCACCGCGCTCAGCGCCGATGGCAGCCGCCTGGTAGCCGAAATCTTCATGAGCAACATGCAAACCATGCAGACCTTGCAGGCTGCGACCCAAAAGTGGTACGAGCACGGTCTCGACGTCGAAATCGACAGCTTGGGCTACGTGGGCAAGCGCAACGACGTCGCGACTTACCTGGACGCGCACGGCTGGCGCACGGTTCGAACGTTGGCCAGTCAGTTATTAGCCGACAACGGATTGCCAGTGCCACCGCGCAACGAGGCCTATACCGAGAACTACTACTGCATCGCGGTGCTGGGCCCAGGCTGATCCCAAACAACGACGACCCCAAGCCTCTTGACAAGTTCCGGGTGCACGGTTTCTTTGAGAAGGTGGGCGATCCCTTAGCCCGGCAGGTGCTTGCCCACCTCGCTAGTCACACAAAGAACGTACGCACCGTCGGGGCGAATCTGGGCCGACTAAAATGGGGCGATAAGGGTTGGATTGGGCGGGGACACTTAACGGCGAGGCTGTATCGGGACTGTCGGCCAGCGGTAAACAGGGACACGGAAATGGATAATCCCGGTTATCCATCAAAAAGGAGGAAACTGTTGCGAGGCTGTGCTTTTCCCGCGCCATCGGACAGTGGGGAAGTGTCACTGTGACGAAACCGCGTTCAACTCCGGCGTCGTGATGCGGGGATAAACTAACAGCGTGGATGGGTCCGCCGACGACCAAGAACCGGTCTAGCCGGAGCGTGGATGGCTCGTGCCACCGGCGAGAACCTCAAGCGCGAGCCCAGTTGAGTTGTGGAGGCGGCCTGTGTCGCGCATCAGTTGCCCTGTCCTAGCCGCGAAGGTGGTCGCGGCCGAAGAGGCCGTGGCGCACATCCACGACGGCGACAACGTGGGGTTCAGCGGGTTCACCGGCGCCGGCTATCCCAAGGCGGTCCCCGCCGCACTGGCCGCAACCATGATCCGGGCCCACGACGAGGGACGGCAGTTCCAGGTCGGGCTGTGGACCGGCGCGTCGACGGCACCCGACGCCGACGGCGTACTGGCCGCTGCCCACGGGATCTCGACCCGGCTGCCGTACAACTCCGACCCCACGCTGCGCGGCATGATCAACGCCGGCGACGTTCGCTACATCGACGCCCACCTGAGCCACTCCGCGCAGCACATGTGGTTCGGCTTCTACGGCAAGCTCGACGTGGCGGTCGTGGAGGTGACCGCGGCCCTGCCGGACGGGTTGCTGGTGCCCAGCACCTCGGTGGGCAACAACAAGACCTGGCTCGACCAGGCCGAGCGGGTAATCCTCGAGGTCAACCACTGGCAGCCGCGTGAGCTGGAGGGCTTCCATGACATCTACTACGGCACCGCGCTGCCGCCGTCCCGCCGCCCGATCATGCTCACTGAGGCACTGCAACGCATCGGCGAGCCATACCTGCACGTCGACCGCGACAAGGTCGTCGCCGTGGTCGAGACACGCAGCCCCGACCGCAACGCGCCGTTCAGCCCCCCCGACGACACCTCACAGGCGATCGCCGGGCACCTGGTCGACTTCCTACGCCACGAGATCCGCGCCGGACGGATGCCGCCGGGGCTGCTGCCGATCCAGTCCGGCGTCGGCAACGTCGCCAACGCCGTCTTGGCCGGGCTCGACGACAGCGAGTTCACCGACCTGGTCGCGTTCACCGAGGTGCTGCAGGACGGCATGCTCGACCTGCTCGAGTCCGGGACGCTGCGGGCGGCGTCGGCCACGTCGTTCGGGCTGTCCAGCGATGGCGTACGCCGGTTCATGGCCGGCATCGACGGCTACAAGGGCCGCATCCTGCTGCGCAGTCAGGAGATCTCCAACCACCCGGAGGTCGTGCGCCGGCTCGGGGTGCTGGCCATGAACGGCATGATCGAAGCGGACATCTACGGCAACGTGAACTCTACCCACATCATGGGCAGCGCGATCATGAACGGCATCGGCGGCAGCGGGGACTTCGCGCGCAACGGGTTCTGCAGCTTCTTCCTATCGCCCTCGACGGCCAAGGGTGGCGCCATCTCGGCGATCGTCCCGATGGTCAGCCACGTCGACCACACCGAGCACGACGTAGACGTCGTCGTGACTGAGCAGGGCCTCGCCGACCTGCGCGGGCTGGCTCCCCGGGACCGGGCCCCACGGATCATCGAGGGCTGCGCGCACCCGTCGTTCCGGGATCCCCTGCGCGATTACTTCGACCGTGCCCTCGCGGCTCGGCCGAACGCCCGCCACACCCCACACCTGCTCGACGAGGCGCTGTCCTGGCATCAGCGCTACCTCGACACGGGAAGCATGCTTCCCGAGTTGCAGGTTGCCGCCCCATCCATCAGAACGACGCAATAGCCCGCTACTCAGGGTCCAGCTGAAGGGGTGAACACCACCATCGCTGTGCGGACCGACGACGGGTGGCTGCTTGCAGCTTCTCAGAACACCAAGCATCGCCGGTTCGCCGAAAAGCTCATGGACAAGTTCTTTTCACCGAGCGGCTCGCCGAAGCGGGCATCCAGCCATCAGTCGGAGCGGTCGGCAGCTCCTATGACAACGCGCTGGCCGAGACGATCAATGGCCTGTACAAAACCGAGTTGATCAAGCCACGCAAGCCGTGGCGAACGATCGACGAGGTGGAATACGGCACCGCCCGCTGGGTCGACTGGTTCAACCACCACCGCCTCTACGAGTGCTGTGGCGACATCTCACCCGTCGATCTGGAGACTGCCTACTACGCTCAACACCAGAGACCAGCCGCCGGCTGAGTTCTCACACCGGAAAGTCTGCGGACTCGCCCGCGGGCGATTCAGACAGTAGAAGATCTTGTATGGGCGATGACGCTGCATTTCCGGTCGGGTATTACGACCTTCATCCGGATGTGACGCTGAATTTTCAGCTCAACCGCTTCTGGAACTGGGTTGGCGAACCACAGATGCTCGACGAGCTGCGGCGGGTCGCGCCCAGCCTGACCAACTACGACGAGTGGATTCGGCAGCTGCTCGCTCTCGGTGAGCATGCGCTCGGGGAGGGCCGGATGCTGGCGGGCGCCTACCTGATCCGCGCCGCTGAGTTCTTCATGTCGGCGGATGACCCGCGCCGCCGTGGCGCGCGCCAAACCTTCCTGGACGCCGTGCTAACACAGTGCGGTGTGGGCGCCGACCAGCATCACGACGTGGTCTACGGCGGGACAACCCTGTCGGCTTACCGCTTGACCCCGGCGTCGCCGCGCGGGGTCATCGTGGTCTTCGGCGGCTTCGATAGCTACATCGAGGAATGGCTGCCGATGCTGTTGGCGTTGCGCGACGCGGGACTAGACGTCGTGGCGTTCGACGGACCCGGCCAAGGGGCGGCGTTGGAAGCAGGATTGCCGATGACGGCCGAGTGGCACAAGCCGGTCGGCGCTGTGCTTGACCATTTCGGTGTCGATGATGTGACTCTGATGGGGTTTTCGCTCGGCGGGTGCCTGGTCATGCGTGCCGCAGCTTACGAGCCGCGGGTGAGCCGAGTCATCGCCGACGACATTCTCACCGACTTCACCGCCTGCTTCGCCTACCGGTTGGCCGCGCCGCAAAAAGCGCTGGTGGTTAACGCCGGCCGACTGCCCGCGGCCGTGGTGGACAGTTTGATAAACGGGGCCCGCAGCCGGAACTTGTTGGCCGACTGGGGCATCGGAAACGCCGAAACGGTGTTTGGAGTCGACACCCCGGCCGAGGCGCTGGCCGCGGTGCGCGCCATGCGCACCAATGACGTCTCTTCCCGGATCACCCAAGACGTGATGCTGATGGCCGGAGCCGAAGATCACTACGTGCCCCTCGCCCAGCTCGGTGCACAAATCCAGACCCTGACGAATGCTCGATCGGTGACTGCACGCTTGTTCACCCGCGCCGAGAGCGCACAAAACCACTGCCAGATAGGGAACTTGGGGTTGTCCTTGCGAGTCATTCTCGGCTGGCTCGACGCCCATACTGGCACTACGGGCTGAACACTGGAGGGTCGGCGGTCGACTGGTTTAACCACCGCCGCATCTAACCAATACCGCAGCAACATCCCACCGGCCGACACGGAGGCCACTACTACACTCAACACCCGAGACCAGCCGCCGGCTGAGTTCTCACACCACGAAGTCTCCGGACTCGCCGGGGCGGCTCACTACTTTGACAAGACTTCGGCGTGTCGCGAGAGCTTGTTAACCTTCGCTGCATAATTCCAGCTCAAATGATGATCGGCTGGGTCGTAGTACTGCCCCACTGATCAGCGCGGTGGCTCCTGCATCGGGCTGCACCGGTATCCGGCGATATGCCCGAGTGCCATGTTGAGGGCCAGTTCGAGGGGGCGGGCGCTGCGCGTGGTCTGCGCCATGAGGAGTCCGCCCTGCAGTGCGCTCATCATCGTTAACGCGAGTTCGTCCACGTCGACTCCTGGGGCGAGTTCGCCGTTGTCGCGCATGGCCGTGAAGCCCTTGGACAGGTATGACTGCCATTCGGCAAAGGACCGCGCGAGCTCGAGTCGCGCCGAATCGGATCGGTCGGCGAGTTCGCTCACGAGCGAGCCGAGTGGACAGCCGCCGACACCGTGCGTCGCGCGGGTCGTGGTCACGAGATGGTCGCACCAGCGTTGCAGGCCGTCCCACGACGACACCTCGCGCAGGCGTGGCTCCTGCTCGGCGATGACGCGACCGAGCTGGGTCTTGATCACTTCGCTGATGAGCGCGTCTTTGTCGACGAAGTAGTGATACAGCTGCGACCTGCTGGTAGCGCTGGCGGTCATGACCGCGTCCAGGCTCGTCCCTGCCACCCCGTGCTGCTGGACGAGTGATGCCGCTGCAGCCACGATGCGGGCTTTGGTGACCGCTCCGCGGGCCGTCAGCCGCGGGGTAGGACGGCCCTCTTCTGACGCCACCGCCGGACATTATCCGAATTGGACTTGTCAGTCCACTTTTTCCTCAGCAGGATGGCCGAGTCGTCAACGAACACCGCGGAAGGACCCGATGTCGCGCCTCAACTATGGCCAGCCGTTGCCCCCGCTCGACGTTGCGGCCGTCGGTGGCGGCATGATCAGCCTGCCGGGCGACCTCGCCGGCTCCTACGGCGTCATCTTGATCTACCGCGGCTCCTGGTGCCCCTACTGCAACGCGCAGCTCGCCGCGTTCTCGCGTGCACTCGACACCCTGAGCGAGCTCAGCGTCAAGGTCGTCGCCTTATCTGTCGATGATGAGGACACCTCTGCGGAGCTTGTCGCCAAGCGCAAACTGCGCTTTTTGGTCGGCCACGGCGCCGACGCCGACAAGATCGTCGCGGCCATAGGTGCCTACGTCAACGAAGATCCGCACTATCTGCAATCGACCGGCATCATCCTGGCACCGGACGGGACGGTGCGCCTGGCCGTGTATTCCAGCGGGGCCATCGGGCGGCTTGTTCCCGACGACATCGTCGGCTTCATCAGGTATCTGACCGAGCACCCAGACGCGCGGTGAGCAACGCAACTGACGCGAAGAGAGGAACTTGTGAAGCAAACACAAGGTAACAAGATCTTGAAATATAATTCGATCTTTCTGGGCGTGTTCATGTTCTTATTTGGGTTCTTGAAATTATTTGAGCCCTTTCATACGTGGTTCGATATCCAGATAACCAAGAGTGGCCTGCCGCGATTCAGCATTCCACTGGGTAAAGCCGGAGAAATGGCCATCGGCCTCGGCCTCCTTTCGGCTTCCTGCTTCAGGCAGAAGATCCCGAACCTTTATAGCCCGATCGTGTTCGCCGCCTCAGCCGGACTGGTCGTCAACATGGGGATTGCGACTTACGTGCATTTGCAGCCGGAAGTGCCGGCAAACGTACTACCCCTAGGGATAAAACCTCCATTTATCCCATTGTTTGTGATGTTCTTAGCGGCAGTGAATCTCTATCAACTCTATCGAGACAACAAGCGCCAATCCTAATGGCAGGCCGAAACCGCAAGGGGGCCATCACCACCACGATTGCCCGCACCGGCGCGCGCAGATCGCAAGCGTTCGCCGACAACGAACCGCCCGACCGAGGCGCTGGGACTGACGAGTCTCCGACGCTGATTCTCAATGACATTGTCAAGCCGCCGCGTTTGTAGTTGTGGGTGGGTGGGCGGGTGTGATCGCGGAACATGGCCCACAGGATGTTGAGGAGTCGACGGGCCAGAGCGACGAAGGCTTGGGGCGCGCCATCCGACGGGAATCGTCAGTCCACTTTTGTCCCACCATGATGGCCGAGTAGTCAACGAACCACCGTAAGTCCACGTGGTGGCGTTGTTTAGAACGACCAATGGGCCCTCGGCGCCATCAACACCAGTCCCGGCGCGCGAGCGTTCTACGACCAGCACCGCGCTGCCGGAGACCTCCACCATCAAGCCCTGCGCGCCCTCGGTAATCGACTCGTCGGCATCCTGCACGGCTGCCTACGCCACCACACCTACTACAGCGAACACACCGCCTGGGCCCACCGCCAAATCGCCCAAGCCGCTTGACGAGTTACGCCCCTGGGATGTCTACATCGCGGCGCGGCAGGCCGTAATCTCGCCCGACAACCTTGCCATTGACTAATGTCACCATTTTCCGTTGACTGGGTCCATGACGGACGGTGTGCCGGCCCGCGGATCGCAACGTTCACGTGGTGCGGCGCTGGTGAGCGCGTTGACATTGCGCCAGATCAGCGCGGTGCTGCCGCCCGAGCAGGCCTGGGGTTTGTGGCTGTCACGCCGGATTGTGGCCGGCGTCATGGACGCCTTCGGGCCATCGCTGGCCCGAACTGGCGTCGAACCGGTTGACGCCGTGCAACCCGACGGGCGTCGCATTATCGGTGAATGGGTGCGTGCGCGCGACGTACCGGCGAAGCGGGGCGCCATTTACTTCGTCCACGGCAGCGGTTACGCCCTGTGCTCGCCGCGGACGCACCGGCGACTGACGGCGTGGCTGTCACGGCTGACCGGGCTGCCGGTATTCGCTGTCGACTACCGTTTGGCGCCGCGGCACCGCTTCCCCACCGCCGCGAACGATGTGCGCGCGGGCTGGGACTTGCTTACCGCCCAGGTTGCCCCGGAACACGTTGTGATCGCGGGTGATTCGGCAGGCGGGCACCTCGCGGTGGACCTGCTGTTGCAACCCGACGTCGCCGTCAATGGGCCGGCCGCGATGGTGTTGCTCTCGCCGCTGATCGATCTCACCTTCGCGTTGGCCGCCGCGCGCGAGGAATTGCGCCGCGACCCCGCCATCCGCGCCGTCGACGCTGTCCGGTTGGTCGCGTTGTACAGCGGGGGCGTCGATCCCGCGCATCGGCGGCTGACACTGGACGTCGCCGGCGGGCCTCCGCTGCCTCCAACGCTCATCCAGGCCGGTGGCGCCGAAATGCTGGTGGCCGATGCGCGTCACCTCGCCGCCGATATCCGCGCCGGCGGCGGTAGCTGCGAACTTCAGGTCTGGCCGGACCAAGTGCACGTGTTCCAGGCGCTGCCCCGGCTGTCACCGGAAGCCATCAAGGCCATGGCGCATGTTGCGCGTTTCATCGATACATCGTTGCGAACCAGGGGTTTTGACGCCGGGAAGGCAGGCTAGCGATGCTTGGGCCGTTTCGCAGGTCGGACAAAGTGAGCCATAACGCGCTTGCGGTGGTGACCGGAGCGGGCAGCGGTATCGGCGCGGCGTTCGCCACCGAACTCGCCGACCGGGGCGGTCGAGTCGTCTGCAGCGACATCAACGAAGTCGCGGCCGCGAAGACGGTTAGCGCGATCATCGACCATGGCGGTGAGGCCGTCGCGATCCCATGCGACGTTACCCAATTCGACGACGTCCGCGAACTGGCCGCCCAATCGGAATCGTGGTTGGGCGACGCGCCCACGCTGGTAATCAACAACGCCGGCGTCGGCTCCGGCGGTGCCCCGATCGGTGAACTCCCCCTTGACGACTGGCACTGGGTGCTGGGCATCAACCTGTGGGGCCCCATCCACGGCTGCCATGTCTTCGCACCGATCCTGCGATCGGCCGAACCGTCGAACCGCCCGCGGGGCATCATCAACGTCGCGTCCGCCGCCGCCTTCGGCGCTGCGCCCAGCATGGCCGCGTACAACGTCAGCAAGGCCGGCGTGTTGTCACTATCCGAGACCCTCGCCGCCGAATTATCCGGCAGCGGAATCAAAGTCACGGTGCTGTGCCCCACCTTTGTCAAGACGAATATCATCGAGTCCGGCCGGATGCGCGACCAAACAACCCAATTCGCCAACAGGGTCATGCGGTGGACCGGATTGTCGCCGGAGAAGGTCGCACGTATCTGTCTGGACACCCACGATCGTGGCGAGTTGTATTGCATGCCGCAAATCGAAGCCAAGATCGGCTGGACCGTTAAACGCTTGGTCCCTGGCACTTTCACCCGTGGAATGGGCCTGGTATCCCGGGTCGCCCCGTTCTGACAGCACCAATCCAAAGGAGGATCGGCGTGGCACGCGCCGACGACGATGCAGAGCAACGCGATGAGGAGGAGTGGCGCGCATGAGTATCGATATGGAAACAATGCTGACCAAGATCAAGGATCGCCAGTGGGCCCTTGCTGACATCGATTGGGAAGCGCCTGGTGCCGAGACCATCGACGACGAATTCCGGCCTAAGCTAAAGGCGTTTATGGCCGACCTGTGTTGGATCGAGAATATCGGCGCCCGCGGATTTTCGGCGTTGGCCAAGAAGGCGCCCGACCCGACGCTGGCCGAGATCTACCGCTACTTCCACGCTGAAGAGCAGCGCCACGCCAATGCGGAACTGGCGCTGATGAAGCGCTGGGGCATGCTCGACGACGGCGAAATGCCCGAACCGAACGTGAACATCCGGTTGGCCATGCAATGGCTCGACGCGTACGCCGACGGTATGTCGCTGGCGATCCTGGGCACCGTGATCCCGATGCTCGAGGTGGCACTGGACGGGGCGCTGCTGAAGTTCCTGCTCGACGAGGTCGACGATCCGGTCTGCCACCAGGTGTTCGAGAAGATCAACAACGACGAATCACGCCACCTCGCGGTTGATTTCGAGGTCCTCAACATGATCGGCCACGCGAAGGCCCGCAAGCTCGCGATCGATTTCGTCGGCAACGTGGCCTCACCGGGACTGATCATCGGCGCGTTGATGTATCTGCCGCTGCTCAACCGGGTGCGCAACGAGCTTGACGACATGGGCATGGAGCCCGAACGGCTCTACAACGCGGTCAAGCGGTTCAAGCAGCTCGGCGAGCGGGGCGAATACACCTGGCGGGTGCCTACCTATCAAGTCCTCAAGCGGCATGCCGCGTGGGTGGTCAACCCGCGCCACCCCTATCATCTACTGGCCAACTCCATGGTGTGGCTGTCGGATCGCTATCCCAGGCCACTGCTGCGGCCAGTACCCAGCTGGTTCAAAGAACTGACCCACGAGCCGGCGGCCTGATGATGGCGAACACACATACCCATGCGACGCTGATCGTCGGAGCCGGCTTCAGCGGGCTCGGCGCCGCGATCAAATTGGCGCAAGCCGGCATCGACGACATCGCCATCCTTGAGCGCAGCGACCAGGTGGGCGGAACTTGGCGTGACACCAGCTATCCCGGTGCCAGCTGTGACATCCCGTCGCTGCTGTATTCGTTTTCGTTCGTCAAGAACCCGAGCTGGTCGCGGACCTACTCGCCGGCCGACGAAATCCGCGAACACCTCGAGGACATGGCCACCCGGTTCGACATCCGCCGTCGCATTCGGTTCGGCCAGGAGGTCACCGGGTTGTCGTTCGACGACAGCGCCGGGGCGTGGACCGCAACCACTGCCGCCGGCAAGCGTTTTCGGGCGCGCACCGTCGTGCTGGCCTCGGGGCCGCTACCCGACTCCAGCTTCCCCGACATCCGGGGCATCGATTCCTATCGCGGGCACAAGATCCACAGTGCCAGGTGGGACCACGATTACGACTTCGCCGGTAAGCGGGTCGCCGTGATCGGCACCGGCGCCAGCGCCATCCAGATCATCCCCGAACTTGTCAAACAAGCCGAATTCGTCAAGGTGTTCCAACGCACCCCGGGTTGGGTGCTGCCGCGCTGGGACGTCGCCACTCCACCCGCTGTGCAGACGGTGTTCACCAAAGCGCCTGCGGTTCAACAGCTTGCGCGCCAAGCACTGTTTTGGGGACACGAGGCCAGCGCCACCGCGCTGGTGTGGAACACCCCGTTGACGTCGTTGGTCAGCCGGCTTGGCCGCCTACACCTGCACCGGCAGGTCAAAGACCCGTGGCTGCGCCGCCAGCTGACACCCGACTTCACCCCGGGCTGCAAACGGATGCTGGTCTCCAGCGACTTTTACCCCGCCCTGCAACGCGACAACTGCAAGCTCATCGACTGGCCGATAGCGACAGTGAGCCCGGCAGGCATCCGCACGAGCGACGGTATCGAACATCACCTGGACTGCATCGTGTTCGCGACCGGTTACGACGTGCATCTGACCGGTCCCCCGTTCCCGGTCGCCGGGCTCGGTGGACGCTTGCTGAGCACCGAATGGGCCGGCGGTGCACAGGCTTACAAGAGTGCCAGCGCGCACGGGTATCCGAACCTGTTCTTCATGACCGGTCCCAACTCCGGGCCCGGCCATAACTCGCTGCTGGTCTACATCGAGGGCCAGCTCGACTACCTGGTGCGCGGTATCACCACCATCCTCGACAGCAACCTGCGTTATCTCGACGTCCGCGAAGACGTCCAACGCCGCTACAACAAGCGCATTCAGCAACGCCTCACCAAGACGACATGGATGTCGGGTTGTAGCAGTTGGTATCTGACCAAGGACGGTTTCAACGCCTCGATGTACCCAGGAACCGCCACCCAGTACCTTCGACAGATGCGGGACTTCCGGTTCGCCGACTACCAGGCGGTCGCTCAAGCCGCCGATACTCGCGTCAGCACTTCTTCCTGAGCAGGCCTGAACGATGGCTCCCGACCGACCGCCCCGAGCAGAGACCGGCACCATCGCCGGCATCATGGCGAACCTGCGGCGCGCACCCAAGCGCGTTCGGCGGCAGTCGCGGGAGGTCGTCGAAAGCGCGGTGTCGCAGCTCTTCGACGCGGCGGTCCGGCACCCCCACGGCGGGCCGGTCTCCGGGGAATATCGCATCGACGACCTGGCTCGGTTGGCCGGCACCACGACCCGCAACGTCCGTGTCTACCGCGACCGCGGGCTGCTACCACCACCGTTGCGGGTCGGACGGATTGCGCTGTACAACGACACCCACTTGACCCGGCTGCGGCTGATCACCTCGATGCTCAACCGCGGGTACAACATCGCGCACGTCCGCGAGATGCTCAGCGCCTGGGAAGAGGGAAAAAACCTCGGCGACGTGCTCGGCCTGGAATCCGCGATCGTCGGCACCTGGACCACTGAGAAATCGCAGTCCATGCCGCTGGCCGAGGCGCAACGACTCATCAACGACGCCAAGGCGTTTGATCGACTGGTAGGGCTGCAGGTGATCCGCGTCGACGGCGCCCAGGCCACCATCACACGTCCGAAGCTGATCGACGCGTTCAACGAAATCCGCGGCTACGGCGTCAGCATGGACAAGCTCATCGACTTGCACGAGCACATCGTCCCGCTGGTCGACCAGATCAGCGAAATGCTGGTGCGCGCCGGCGCCGAGCATGTCGCCGACCGCATCAAACCACGCGAAGCCCTGCCCGCAGACACCGAAATCGCCGAGCTGATCACGATGCTGGTCCGGTTTCGCACCCAGGCCGTCGCATCCGTCACCGCCACCCTGGCGTCGTCGATCGAATCGACGATCGAGTCACTGGTCAGCCGCATCCTGGCCGACTATCTGGAGCGCTCGCCGGACGCCGACGTCGGCTAACGCGCTCGGCGACGGGCGACCAGATGCGGAGCCAGCGTGGCCAGCTTCTCGCAGGTCTCCTCGAATTCGCGGTCGGGGTCCGAGGCGGCGATGATGCCGGCCCCGGCCCGCAGCCAGGTTCGCCCGTCACGTTCATACGCGCTGCGCAGCGTTAGCGCCGCGTCGAGCCCGCCGTCAGCCGAAAACATCACTACCGCACCGGAATACAACTCGCGTGGGCTTTCATCGAGTCGCAGGATGGCGTCCACGCTGGCCGCCTTCGGGATGCCTGAGGCGGTGACCGCGGGAAACAGCGTCTCCAGTGCGTCCATCCGGTCCTTCGATGCGTCCAGTCGGCCGGTGACGGTCGAGCCGAGGTGCTGCACGCTGCCGCGCTCGCGCACGGTCATGAAATCGATGACGGCAGCACTACCGGGTTCGGCGACCTCGGCGACCTCCAGCAGCGAGCTGCGCACCGACATGGCATGCTCGACAATCTCTTTGCTGTCGGATTCCAGGTCGTCGCGGGCTTGACGGTCGCGGGCCGCGCCGTTGCCCAGCGCCCGGGTGCCGGCCAGCGGCTCGGTGACCAGCACGCCGTCGTCGTGCACCGCTGCCACCACTTCCGGGCTATAGCCCAGGGCCCGAAAACCGCCGAGCCGCAACAGGAACGAGCGTGCCGGGGTGTTGTGCTGTCGTCCCCGCCGATATGTGGACGCAAAGTCCAGTGCGAACGGCACATCGACACACCGGGACAGGATCACTTTGTGGTAGCGACCGGCGGCGATCTCGCCGATGGCGTCCGCCACCCGCCCGCGGTAATCGGTGCTGTCGACGCCGACGTCGATCACGGATGCGGGTGGCGCGGTCGGCAGGCCCGCGCTGAGTAGGCCGCCCACCACGTCGCGGTGGCGCTCCTCGGCGTCGAACAGCGAGACCGCGTCGGCGGTGACCACGACGCGGGTGCGGGGCCAGAACACCCGGGCCAGCGGGGTCTGCGACGCCAAGCGATCCTGCAGACCGAAGCGGTAAGCGCCGAACTCAAACGCGATCCAGCCGAAGACCTGATCGGATTCCAGCAACAGCCGGTCGACGGCTTCGCCGAGCACCGGACCCGGTCGGCCGGACCAGCGTTGTCGCTGAGTGACGCCGTCGCGGATGATGCGCAGCTCGTCGCAGTCCAACTCGACCATGGCCAGCACACCAAAGGCCAGCACGTATTGGCCGTCCTGCTCGTAGAGCAGGTATTCCTCGCCGTCGCGCTCGGGCAGCGTCGCGGCCAGCTCGGCCGCGAGGTCCGCCGGCGCAATCTCGGTCGGCAATGAAAACGACAGTGACGGGGTGCCTACAGGACTGGTTTCGACACCGACTTCGGTCACGCTTAGTAAATGTAGCCTAACCTATGAACCTGCGGGACTCTCCGTCGCCGAATGGCCTCCTCAGCGGTCCGAAGGGCCGGTCACCAGCACTTTTCCTAAGCCTGGCTTTAACCGCGGGGCGCCGGCGTGGCGGAGGGCTTGAGAGCGAGCTAAGCGCTGACCGACTTCACCGACTTCACCGACTGCATCGAGTCCTCGCGACGTCCGGTCGCGGCCTGCAGATACCTGTGATTCCGTGTCATTGCACGTTTTCAAACCGTTCACGTGCGCGTACCACAATAGATCTGCTCCGGCGGCTGGCCCGATCGTAGGATCCGGCGAGGCCGCACTCTGATGAGAGGACAGCACCGTGTTCGTTATTCGGCTCATTGACGGAGAAGAAGTCCACTCAGCTGAGGGCGACGAGCTCAAGGTCAATGAACAGACCGGCGTGCTGAGCGTCCACCGGATCGACGGGTTCGAGGAAGTGACGATGCACTATTCGCCATCGGCGTGGGCATCGGTGACGCACCGCAAGAAAGAGCCCGTCGTGCGGCGGTCGTCGCTGGTCGGCAACAACAAAAAGTAAGTCCTCGTTCAGGAGCAGCTGAATTCGACGGGCAGCGCCGCCGGAGACCGGAACGCCATCCCGCTGATATGCGGCGTTGGTGCGCTCGGGTCCAACCGCAGATCCGGCAGCCGGTCCAATAGCACGCTGATCGCGACCGTCGCCTCCATCCGCGCCAGATGCATGCCCAGGCAGAGGTGCGGCCCGCCGCCGAACGTCAGGTGCGCGATGTTCTTGCGAGCGGGATCGAAGCGGTCCGGATCCGGGTAGCGCTTCGGGTCCCGGTTGGCAGCAGCGACGCTGACGCTGACGTTCGTTCCGGCCGGAATCGCGACCCCGCTGAGCTCGCAGTCGCGGACCGCCACCCGCATCACCGTGGTGATCGGCGGCTCCCACCGCAACGCCTCCTCGAATGCGCCGCGAACCATGCCGGGGTTGGCCCGCACCGCATCGAGCTGCTCCGGATCGGTGAGCAGGGCGACCAGCAGGTTGCCCGATGCGCGATAGGTCGTCTCCACTCCGGCGGGCAGGATCAGTAGCAGGAACGCGAAGATCTCGTCGTCGGTGAGCCGCGTTCCGTCGATCTCGGACTGCGACAGCATGGTGATCAGGTCGTCCTGCGGATGACGCCGACGCTCGGCCAGGATCTCGGTGAAGTAGGCCTTCAGCGTCGCGGACGCAGCAATCCCGCAGTCCCAGTTGTAGACCACGTTGAGCAACTCGATCGAAAGCCGTTGGAAGCGCGGGTAATCCTGCCGCGGTAGGCCCATGATCCGCGCGATGACCTGCACCGGGAACGCGAAGGTGAAATCGCGTGCCAGCTCGGCATGCCCGCGCGGCGCGAAGCTGTCGATCAGTTCGTGGACCACCACCTCCACTAACTCACCGCGCCAGCGGTCCAGCAACGCGGCCCGGAACGACGGGGACACCAGGGCCCGACTCGCCCGGTGCTCGGCGCCCTGGAGTTCGAGCAGGGTGCGGCCCATGACCGGGCCCATGATCGTGTCGTAGATCGACGACGAGTAGGTGTCGGGGTGCGTGAGCACCGTCTGGCATTCGTCGTAACCGAGCACGGTCACCCCGCCGCCGCTGAGGGTTTGACTGGAGGCTTCGGTGAACGGACTGCCGACCATCACCCGGTTCCGCGACCGCGCTTCGCGCAGCCGCTCGTGCACGTTCTCGACCTGCATCAGCAGGCCGCCCTGCAGGGCAGCGGGGTCGAATTCGTTAGCGGCCGGGCTCATGAGGCCGGCACCGTGCGAGTGTCGCGGCCGGACCGCAGCACGGTGCCGGGCAGCGCGCCGGTGGCCACGCCGTCGCGACACACCTCGACGCCGTCGACCAGCACCGAGGTGATGCCGTGGGCGTCGGCGACCAGCCGTGGTGCACCCGCGGGCAGGTCGTAGCGGGTGCGCTCCGGCCCGTGATCGATGGTGGCCGGATCGAACAGCACCAGGTCGGCGTGCCAGCCCGGTGTGATCCGGCCCCGTTCCGCCAGCCCGTACAGTCGGGCCGGCACATCGGTGATCAGCCGGACCGCTTCCTCGAGCGTCACCACCTGGTGCTCGCGAACGCCATGGCCGAGAAGCGATGTCGTGTAGATCGCGCCGCACATCATGTCGAGGTGCGCGCCGGCGTCCGAGCCGCCGATGACGGCGTGCGGCGAGCGCCACACCTCGGCGCGCAGCCGCCAGTCGGCGGCGTCGTTGCCGAACGGCGCCGGCGTCAATCCGGTGCGCAGCTCGTCGGCGATCACGATGTCGAGCAGGGTTTCGAACGGCTCGCCACCACGCGCGGCGGCAACTTCCCCGACACTGCGGCCGGTCGCGTCGGCGTTCTGCGGGGCGAAGGTCTCGACGACGATCAACCGCTGCCAGTTCGCCAGGCCGCGCAGCATGCCGGCTTCCTTCGATTGGGCGCCGTCGTTGAGCCGGCGGCGTACGTCCGGATCGGCAAGCGCGGTCAACCGCTCCGGCACCGGAAGATGCATGGTGTCGCGCCAGCCGGGCAGTCCGTCGAGCACGAAACCGGTGAGGAACGACAGCCGAATCTGCATGGCGTGCGGCAGCGTGAGCGCGACGACCCGGCCGCCGCGTTCGGCGGCGACCTCGGAGGCGCGCAGCTGCCGCTCGTGTCCGGCCGGGTTCGCCGCCGAGACGCCGAGCAGATTCCAGTTGAGTGGGCGATCGGCCGCCACCGACATATCGGTCAGCAGGGCGACCTCGTCGTCGGAAAAGCCTTGCAGGCAACCGGGAATGATCGCCTCGAGTGTGGTCCCCGGATGGTCGCGCACGCCCGCGGCCAGCGCCAGCAGCTCGTCGCGCGATGCGCTGCGCGACGGAACCGGCTGGCCCGAGCCGTCGTTGTGCGTCTGCGACTGCGACGTGGAGAAGCCAAGCGCGCCGTCGGCCAATGCCTCATGCAGCAGCGCGACCATCCGCTCGACCTGCGCGGGTGTCGCCCGACCGCCGATCGCGTCCTCCCCCATCGCAGCCAACCGAAGCGCCGAATGCCCCACCAGGAAGCCGGCATTGACGGCGATGCCGCCATCGAACCGTTTCAGCCAGTCGCCGAACGACGACCACTCCCAGTCCAGCCCGGCCCGCAACGCGTCGAGCGGCATGCCCTCGACCCGCGCGAGCATTCGGGTGAGGTAGTCCTGCTGGTCGGCCGTCACCGGCGCGAGCGTGAATCCGCAGTTGCCCCCGAAGACGGTGGTAACACCGTGTTGCACCGAGGGGCTCGCGGTCGGGTCCCAGAACAGCTGCGCGTCGTAGTGGGTGTGCAGGTCGACGAAACCAGGAGCCAATGTAAGGCCCTGCGCATCAACGGATTTCGCTGCGATGTCATCGATGTCACCCACGGCGGCGATCCGCCCGTCGCTGATACCGACATCGCCGCGGCGGGCCGGTGCGCCGGTGCCGTCGACGATTTCGGCGTCACGAATCAGCAGATCGAGCAAGGCTCCTCCTAGACGTTGGTCAGCCACCCGTCGTCCGGCAGCGGATGACGGAAGAGCTCCGCGGCGTTGCGATGGGTGATCCGCGCGGCATCCGACGCGGACAGGCCCGCAACGTTGCGTGCGACGACCTGCTGGGTGTCGGGCCAGGTCGAGTCGGCGTGCGGGTAGTCGCTTTCGACGAGAATGCGTTGGGCCCCAATCGCGTCCAGCGCGCCGAACGCCGACGGGTCGTCGATCGAGCAGAACCAGAAGTTGCGCCGCAGCACTTCGCTGGGCCGCAGATCACCCTTCCAGGATCCGCCATCCCGGCCCGAAGCAGAGTGTGCGAGAACATAATCCGCCCGATCCGCCAGCATTGCCACCCAGCCCAGCCCAGCCTCGGACATGGCGATGTTCAGTCGCGGGAAGCGGACTGGGATGCCCGACCACAGCATGTCGGCGCAGGCCACCAGACCGTTTGCCGGAAACAAGGTCGTGATGGTCTCGAACGGGGTGTCCGGCGCGGGAATCGGCGCCCACTGGGCGGATCCGGTGTGCAGGCACACGACGGTGTCCGTCTCCTCGCAGGCGGCAAAGAACGGGTCCCACGCTCGGCTGTGCAGACTCGGAATCCCACACTGGGCAGGTAGCTCCGGGAAGCTCACCGCCTTGAAACCGCGTGCGGCGTTGCGGCGCAGCTCTTCGGTCGCCAGCTGCGGATCGGCCAGCCACGGCAGTTGCAGCGGAATGATGCGCTCGGGGAAGCTGCCGGCCCACACCTCGAGATGCCAGTCGTTCCAGGCCCGCAGCACGGCGAGCCCCAGCTCCGGATCGTCGCTCTTCCAGAACACGGTCCCGGCGAATCCCGCGATCAGCGAGGGGAAATTCAGCGACGCCCAGATCCCGGCCAGGTCCATGTCAGCGATCCGGGCCTTGATGTCCCAGCAGCCGCGCCGCATCTCGTCGAAGCGGGCGGCCTCCATGCTCCACTCGTCGCGCGGACGCCCGATCACCGCGTTGAGCCCGATGTTCGGGTAGTCGCGGTCCTCGTAACGCCAGACCTGCCGGCCGTCGTCGGTCTCAACAATCCGTGGCGCCCGGTCGGCCAGCGCGGGAGGCAGCCGGCCGTCGAACATGTCGGGTGGCTCGATGACGTGGTCGTCGACGGAGATCAGCACGTGCTGCCGCTCGCGGGGAGCGGGGTCCGGCAGCAGCGCCATACCTGACGACTATCGTCGGTTTTCGGCGGCTGTCAACGCTATGAATGCGATCGGCTCACGTCTATATGACTCCACGACTGATGAGAATCGCGCGTATTTCCGAAAATCTCGTTTGGGTTTTGTCGTACTCGTAGCCCTCGACAACGTCGACCCAGTCATCGGCTTGATTGATCGCAAACTCGGCAGCCGCGGCGAGTGCTCCGTAGAACGCCGTTGCGACATCATCGGTCCACATGATCCACACTCCGAGCGCGTTTTCGCAGAGCGCGCCGATTGACGCGAAGAAGCTGTCAGGCCCACCGTTGGCCAGATCGGGATTCAAGAAGTACAAGAGATGCGGGAACTCCGCATACAAACTTTGTAAGAAGGCGGCGATCGACGGATTCACATAAGGATGACTTTCCGGAACCTCTGCGAAGGTCAGGACAACCGATCCGCGCCAGTCTCGGGCCAGTTCGGGATCAGCACCAACATCGGTCAGAACACTGCGCACTGCACTGATGTCTTCAACGCGCCACTCACTCGCCGGGACGTTGATCCGCCGCAGGGTGGTCATTGCGCGGCCTGAGAGTCGTGCGCCAAGTCATAAGCCATTCTGGGGTCTGCACATAGATATTCAGCGAGACAGCGTGATTGCCTGCTCCGGGCAGTTTTGCTCGGCGTCCGCGGCCTGCGCCTCAAGCTCACCGGAGACGTTCTCGACCAGCACGACCGCGTGCCCGACGTCGTCGGCATCGAAGATCTTCGGCGCCAACGTGTAGCAGCGCCCGTGCCCCTCACAGCGGTCTGCGTCCACACAGACTTGTGTCATCAGCGCCGCTCCTCCTCATCGCTTCGCTCTGCATCGTCGCCGGCGCGACTCACGTGGCCACCGGGAAGGTCAACGGCAGCGATTCCACCGACCGCAGTGCGGCGGTGTAGCTCAGCTCGGTGCCGGGCTTGATCTCGTAATCGGGGATGCGCCGGTGGAATTCGCGCAACGCTACCCGCAGCTCCATGCGGGCCAGGTGCGAACCCAGGCAGCGGTGCGGACCCCCGCCGAAGGCGCGGTGCCGGTTCGGGTTGCGTCGGAAGTCCACCAGCTCGGGGTCGGGGAACTCGGCGGGGTCGGTGTTCGCCGCGCCCAGCAGCGGGCTGACCCGCTCCCCCTTGCTGATCGGGCAGCCACCCACCTCGACGTCGTCCATGGCGACCCGTACGACGCCGGGCACCGGTGTCTCCCAACGCAACAACTCCTCGATGGCGCTCGGCAGAACGTCGGGTTGCTCGACGAGCTGATGACGATGGTCGGGGTGCCGGGCCAGATAGACGAAGAAGCAGTCGAGTGAATCGGTCACCGTATCCAGCCCGGCGATCAGGAAGAGGAAGCAGATGTCCAGGATCTCGTGGCGCGTCAGCGGTTCTCCCTCGACTCTGGCCGCGATCAGCGAGGACAGCACATCGTCGCGTGGGCTGGCGATGTGGTCGTCGATCGCGCGCTCGAAGTAGTCGTAGATCTGTTGCGCCGCGGGTGCCGTGGCCTCGTGGCGGCGATCGTATCCGGATTCGCCCTCCGGGCGGATCACACCGTCCTTCCACTCCAGGAATAGGTCCAGGTCTTCCAGCGGGAGACCGAGCAGCTGCAAAAACACCGTGCACGGCAGCGGTACGGCGAACTCTTCATGGAAGTCGCATTCGCCGCGATCGGCGAAGCGGTCGATCATCTCATTCACCAGCTCGGTGACGCGTGGTTCACGCCGGGCCATCTCTCGCGGGGTGAACAGCGGGTCGAGGATGCGGCGGTACTTCGCATGCTCGGGCGGGTCGATTTGCAATGGGATCAGCGGCCGCACGTTGCCCAGATCGACGGCATCCATGTTCGACGAGAACAAGTCGGTGTGCTTGAGCGCCATCTCGATATCGGCCAGCCGGCTGAGCACGACCGCCTGTGGCGACCGGAATACCGGGGTCGACTCACGCAACGCCTTGTACATCGGCTGCGGCTCCGCGAGACCCGCCGCCGCCTGGTCGACGTACCCTTCGGTGTCTGTCATGCCGGTTAGCCTGACACCAAACCCTCTGCGTTGGGTATAGATCCGCAGTTATTGCGGGGCCGGGTGCCGCACGAACGCCCGCGGCTGGGTGAATGCCCGGATCCCGTCGGCTCCGAGTTCGCGCCCGAGGCCCGATTGGCCGACACCGCCGAACGGCAGCCGCGGGTCCTGCGCGGCCATGCCGTGACAGTTGACGCTGACCGTTCCGGCGACCAGCTGGGCGGCGACCCGGTCGGCCAGCGCATCGTCACCCGTCCAGATCGACGCGGTGAGCCCGAAGTCGCCCGCGTTGGCCGCGGCGACCGCTTCGTCCAGATCCCGGTAGCCGAAGATCGGCAGCACCGGCCCGAACTGCTCCTCGGTGGCCAGCGGCGCGTCGGCGTCCAGATCAGTGACGACGGTCGGCAACACAAAGTGGCCGTCGGCGTCGGCGTCGGCCTCCCGCAGGACGCCGGCGGTACGGACCGTCGCGCCACGGGCTGCGGCGTCGGCCACCAGCGCCGCCACCCGGTTGCGCCCGGCGGCGGTGTGCATCGGCCCGAGCGTGACTTCCTCGGCAAGCCCGTCACCGACTACCTCGCGCCGGCAGCGCGCCAGCACCGCATCGGCCAGCTCGTCGGCCTTGTCGGCCGGTGCATACAGCCGCTTGACCGCCATGCACACCTGACCGCAGGTGGTGTAGGTCGCGGTGAACAGCCGCTCGACGAGCTCGTCGGTGATCGAGATATCGGGAGCGATGATCGCCGGGTCGTTGCCGCCAAGTTCCAGCAGCACCGGGGTCAGCCGCGGGGCGGCCGCTGCCATCACGGCGCGTCCGGTGGCCACCCCGCCGGTCAGCGAGATGACGTCGACGCCGGGGTGGGTGATCAGCGCGTGCGCCAGTTCGCTGCCCGGGCCGGCGAGGATGTTCACCACACCGGGTGGCAGGCCGGCGGCGAACGCCGCGCCCAACTGCAGGGCCGCCAGCGGACAGGTCGGCGGCACCTTGACCACCGCGGTGTTGCCGGCCGTCAGCGCCGACGACAGCTTGGTCATGGTCAGCGCCAGCGGCCAGTTGAACGGCAACACCAGCGCAGCAACTCCATACGGTTCGCGCTGCAGCCGTGGATAGGCCGACTGCGGGTCGATCTGTTCGGGCGCCAGCGCCTCCTCGGCAATCGCCCCCAGGATTGCGGGCAGCACTGGCGCGGTGTCGATTTCGAAGCGTGCCTCGGCCAGCACCTTGCCGTGCTCGCGGGTGTAGAGCTGCGCAACATCGCCGCCGGCGAGCTGGGCGGCTGCGGCGGTGGCGGCTGCGGTGATGGCGGCCACCCGCTCGGCGACGTCGAGCGCGCGCCACCCGGCCGCGGCCCGCCGCGCCGCCTGCACCGCGGCCTCGAGCTGGTCGAGATCGGCGGCGGGCGCATACCCGACGACCTCGGCCGGACGGGCCGGGTTGTGTACCGGATAACTTGCGCCGGCCCCGGGCTGCGGCTCGCCGCCGATCGTCAGGGTCGCCGATAATTCGGAGGATGTCGCGGTCATCGTGCTGCCTCCTTGACCTGGTGCGGTCGCCCCGCCATCGTAAGTCGGTATGACGCGGATCACAGGGGCATTGGCATGAGGGCGGTGGTGCTGCGCGAGCTAGGTCAGCCCACCACGGTGGAGGAGCTCGCGCTGCGGCCACTCGGTCGCCACGAAGTCCGGGTGCGGCTGGCCGCCAGCGGCGTGTGCCACAGCGACCTCTCGCTGCGCAACGGGTCCATACCGACGCTGCTGCCAGGCACACTCGGTCATGAGGGCGCCGGCGTCGTCACCGAGGTAGGCGACGACGTCACCAACGTCGGCCCGGGTCAGCACGTCGTCCTGACCTGGCTGGTCGCCTGCCGATCCTGCGCGCATTGCCTGCGCGGCGAGTCTCAGCTGTGCGTGCACGCCTACGACCACGCTTACGGCGGCTCCTACGCCGAGAGCGCCACCGGCCCGGTGTGGCCGGGAATGGGTGTCGGCTCGCTGGCCGAAGAGACACTGCTGCCGGCCGCGGCGGTCGTGCCGGTCGATGAGTCGCTGCCGCTCGACCATGCCGCGCTGCTGGGCTGTGGTGTTACTACCGGCGTCGGCGCGGTGATGCGCACGGCGGCCGTCCGCCCGGGCGAGAGCGTGCTGGTAATCGGTTGCGGGGGTGTGGGTTTGGCCGCGATCCAGGGGGCTCGGCTGGCGGGCGCGGCGCCGATCATCGCCGCAGACCGCGTGGCCGCCCAGCTTCCGGCGGCGATCGCCAACGGCGCGACCGACACGATCGATGCGAGCGACGTCGACTTGACCACCGCCGTGCGCGACCTCACCGGCGGCGCCGGGGTCGATCACGGAATCGAAGTCGTGGGCAAGCCCGCCACGATCCGGGCGGCTTACGACGCCACCCGCCGCGGCGGCAAGGTCACCCTGGTGGGTGCGGCGGGGATCGAGGAGTCGGTGACGTTTCCGGCGCTCTCGTTGATGGTCGAGGGCAAGACCATCCAGGGCAGTGTGTACGGCGCCAGCGACCCGGCGCGCGATATCCCGGTGTTGGCCGATCTGGCCCGCCGCGGTCTACTCGATCTCGAGGCCTTGGTCACGCGGCGCATCGACCTCGACGACGTCGAGGCGGCGTTCACCGATATGGCCGCAGGGCGGGGAGCCCGCAGCGTCGTGTGCTTCTAGCCATCACCGCCGGAAGTTGTCGCCTGGACGAGCTATAATCGAATGTATGTTCGATACGGATGCGTCGCCGCAGCTCGCCCCAGCCTTTGTTGGGGTTGACAACGCTGGCGTCGTGGACGTCATCACCGATGCGGCGCGCCAGCAGAACGCGATGTGTGGGCGGGAGTTGGCGGCCATCGGTGAGTTATACGCGCGTCGTGCACCCGAGGACGATGTCGATCGCGAGAACTGGGCCATCGACGGCCATGAGAACGTCGTGGCCGAAGTAGCGGCGGCCTTGGGTATCAGCCGGGGCCGAGCCCGAGGGCGGTTGCACTATGCGATCGCCCTACGCGAGCGGCTGCCCCGCGTCGCCGAGGTTTTCGTGCGAGGACTTATTGACTTCCGAATGATGGCCGCGGTCACCCTCGGGATTTATCATGGGCGGCCCAAGCAACCGTCGAAGGGGCGCGCACGTCGCGGAAACCATCAAGGCCGTGTATCCCAAGGACGCCGAAGTTGCCGAGTTTGACATCGCGTCACTGGACTATGCCCCTGACGAGTAGTCAGTTGGCCTGACCCCGATCGGTTGATCCAGGGCATATGAGAGTCTTGCGGCCTACGTTGTGGGCGGGCTCGACAAGATCATGGCGACGAGGAAGCGGCACAGTCCCGAGCAGATTGTGCGCAAGTTGATGGCGGCTGATCGGCTGCTGGCCGAGGGCAAGGACACTGCGGCGGTGTCCCGCGAGCTGGGTGTCTCCGAAGCCACCTATCACCGGTGGCGCAACCAGTTCGGCGGCCTCAAGGCCGAGGACGCCAAACGCCTCAAGGACCTCGAACGCGAGAACTCCACCCTCAAACGGCTACTCGCCGATGCGGAGTTGGAGAAGGACGCGCTGCGGGAGATCGCACGGGGAAACTTCTAGGCCCGGAACGCCGGCGGGCAGCCGTTCGCCACCTCCAGCTGGTGCTGGGGGTCAGCGAACGGTTCGCCTGCCGGGCGACCGGGCAACACCGAGCCAGCCAACGCCACGAGGCCGTATCGACCACGCCCGAGGATCCCGATGCAGCGTTGCGAGTCTGGCTGCGCCGATACGCCAAGGACCATCCCCGGAGGGGATTCCGGCCCGCCTACCACGATGCCCGCGCAGAGGGTTGGATCGTCAATCACAAGAGGATTCAAAGGCTTTGGCGGGAGGAAGGGCTGCGGGTGCCGCAGCGGCGGCGCCGCAAACGGCACGGCACCTCCACCGCGCCACCGACGGTAGTCGCCGATGCGCCCAATCGGGTATGGGCGGTGGACTTCCAATTCGACGTGACCACCGACGGGCGGCCGATCAAGATCGTGACGATCATCGATGAACACACCCGCGAATGCCTCGGCGGGATGGTCGAGCGCAGCATCACCGGCGAGCACCTGGTCGACGAGCTCAACCGCTTGGCCGCCGAACGTGGCATGCTTCCGGCGGCACTGCGGTGTGACAACGGCCCCGAATTGGCTTGCAGTGCAATGGCCGACTGGGCCGAAGGTCAGGTGGGCCTGCACTTCATCCCACCGGGCGAGCCGTGGCGCAACGGCTATGTCGAATCGTTTAACTCCCGCATCCGCGACGAGTGCCTGAACATCAACAGCTTCTGGTCATTGGCCCAGGCGCGGGTGGTCATCGGCGACTGGAAACACGACTACAACCACCACCGCCGGCACTCATCGCTGGGCTATCAACCCCCAGCCCGCTACGCCGCCGGCTGCACCCACCGCTGAGCGATCCATCTCACGACCACCCGACGAGACAACAGCCCAGATCCGAGGCACACGCTGTGAGACAAGATACGAGACAGTCCGACCTGCGCGGACAGAGCCAAGGAGCGGACAGGGTGGGGTGTCTCGTTTGTCTAGATTCGAGACCTCAGCTGGCCCGGGGAGTCGCAACCGGCTGCCAATGCGCGAGCGCACCTTGACGGAGTTGGCCGCGGCGCGATCGTCCGGCCGGGTTGGTCGCCGCCGGCCGAAGCGTTAGTACACTAGCGCGCCCAATAGGTTTAGCTCTGGCGTCGGCGCCGCGCCGCATGCCCAGCCGACGCCATTGACAGGTGCCTCAACTCGCGTGCCCGTTGATTAGCGTTTGAGCCGCGAACGGCCCGGGTAACTTCGGACCAGATCGGTATGCCGCGTAGCGATCGAGGTGGGGTTTGACCACGAGCACGCGACCGAGGCTCAGCCCGTCATGTGGGATGTGAGGCTTGCCCGTCAGTGCGCTGGCATAGTAGCTGCTCGGGACAACCGTCCCTCGAGTCCTTCTAAGACTTCGAGGATTGTCTGCCGTTGGTTTTTGCCGACGTCGCCGACGGCGAGTTCTTCAAGCTGATCCCAGATGTCTTCGACTTGCCGGCGCAATCCTTGACTGGCCGGAGTGGCTTCGATCAGATAGGCGCGCTTGTCGCCGGGGCTGGGGGAGCGTCGCACAAAGCCGGCGCGCTCGAGGCGGCGGATGGTACGGGTAATGGTGGCGGGGTCGGAGTCGAGCAACTCCACCAGGTCGGCCTGGCGTTGCGGGCCCAGTTCCCACAGATGCATCATCACCAGCTCCTGGCCGGGGTGCAGACCCACACGGCGCAACAGCTGTCCGGCGATCATCCGGTGCACACGGGCCACTCGGAAGATCGCATGGCTGATAGGACCGCCTTGCGCGGCCGCGGGCATGGGCACCGTACCGCCGGTCGAATCGCGGTTTGTGGTTGCCGCTTTGCGCTGGGCCATGATCGGTGACTCCTTAATTAGTTGATCGATCAGTATATCGTCCCGTCGATGAGAGCAAAAGCTTGCGCGTGGAATACTTTTATGATGTCCTTGTTCGGACAGGTAATCGAGCCGTTTAAGGAAAGAAGACCATGACCACCGCATTCGACCCCATCGATCTCGCCGGGATGCGCTTGCGCAACCGGATCGTGATGGCTCCGATGACCCGCAGTCGCGCCTACGGGTTCGGCCAGTCCCCGACACCGTTGATGGCGACCTACTACGCCCAGCGCGCAACCGCCGGGCTGATCATTACCGAAGGCACCCAGCCATCGGTGATCGGTCAGGGTTACCCCAACACCCCCGGGCTGCATTCGACAGAGCAGGTTGGCGGGTGGCAACAGGTGACCGACGCCGTACACGCCGAGGGTGGAGTCATCTTCGCCCAACTCATGCACACCGGTCGCATTGGCCACCCCAGCCTGCTGCCCGAGGGCCTCACACCGGTGGGCCCCTCACCGGTCGCTGCGGCGGGCCAGGTTTTCACGCTGGAGGGAATAAAGGACTTCGTCACCCCGGTTGAGTTGGACGAGGGCGGAATCGCGCAAATGATCAACGATTTCGCGCATGCCGCCCGCAACGCGATCACCGCCGGGTTCGACGGAGTAGAACTGCACGGCGCCAACGGCTATCTGCTGCACCAGTTCCTGTCGACCAACGCCAACCAGCGCGACGATCGCTGGGGCGGCTCAGTCGACGGCAGGATCCGTTTGACCGTTGAGGTTGCCCGCGCTGTCGCCGGGGCGATCGGCGCCCACCGCGTGGGACTACGAATCTCACCGACCAACCCGCTCAACGACATCGTCGAGGACGGCTACCGCGACATCTATCAAGCGCTGGTTGACGCGTTAACGCCGATCGGCCTGGCTTACCTGCACGTCATGGAAGCCTCCGACCGCGAACTGACCGTCGATTTGCGCAAGCGCTTTGCCGGCCTGTTCATCCTCAACCCGGCAACCCCGGGCTCGGTGACCAACCTCGACGCCCTCGAGCTGATTGAGGACGGCACCGCCGACATGATCGCGTTCGCCAGCCTGTTCCTGGCCAACCCCGACCTACCGGCGCGGCTGGCCGCCGGAGGCCCGTTCAATAGCCCCGACCGGGCTACCTTCTACGGCGACGACGAGCACGGCTACACCGACTACCCCCGCCTTAGTGCATAACCGCGGCCAAATTCTCTCACATCACGATTGACGCCGACATGACTGTGACGCTCCCAGCACATCACCTGCCGGCACTACCACTGCTGGACCTGCCGGACTTATCTCAACGCAACAGGAAACTTTGGAGAGCACCATGAGCACCATCTCGAAGCGCGTAGCCGGAACCGAACCAGGCCAACGCCAACTGAACGGGCCGCAGACATCAGGGCGTGGGTTCCGCAACCTGAGCCAACCGCGGTACCACACACGTCGGCACATCAACGTCAAGATTCCGATGCGGGACGGAATCGAGCTGGTGGCCGACATCTTTCGCCCGGACGCCGAAGGGTCGTTTCCGGCACTGGTGGCCGCGTCCCCGTACGCCCGGCAAGTGCAGGACCTCGGCGCACCGGCCGGACTTATCGAGGCCGGGGCCACCGACTTTTGGGTGCCGCGCGGCTACGTCCACGTCATCGTGAATCTGCGCGGAACCGGCGGCTCCGGTGGGACTTTCACCTTGTTCGACAGTCAGGAGCGCCGTGACATGCACGACGTGATCGAGTGGGTGGGTCAACAACTTTGGTGTGACGGCAATGTCGGGATGTTGGGCATCAGCTACTTCGCCATGACGCAGCTCGAGGCCGCCGTCGAGCGACCTCCATACCTCAAGGCCATCTTTCCGTTCGGTGCCACCATCGATCTCTACGATGCCGCGTCGCACCACGGCCTGCCCAGCACGAATTTTCTCAGTTCGTTTCTGTCGGTGCTCGGGCTGACGGCAACCAGGAGCGACCGGTTCTACCGCAGCGCACCTTTCGCCGTGGCCCGCCGCATCCTGAACCTGCCGGCGGTGCATAAGAAGTTCGCCACCATGAACGGCGAATCCTCCAATGCAATCCTCAACCTGCTCATGAAGCTGCCCCACCCACCCGAGCCGTGGGATGAGCTGTGGCAGGACGCCGTGGTCAAGCATCCGCTGCGGGATGCGTGGTGGGACGACCGCGACCTGACACCACTGCTCGAGAACATCGATATCCCGGTCTACTTGGGTTGTGACTGGGAGAACGCGCCGCTTCACCTGCCGTCGACCTTCTCCGCACTGCCGCTGCTGATCAAAAGCCCTTGTGTCCGGGTGGCAATGCTCGGCAAGTACGGCATGACCTGGCCGTGGGAGAGCCTGCACATCGAAGCGCTCGCGTGGTACGACCATTGGCTCAAGGGACAGGACACCGGCATCCTCGAGGGTCCGGAATTCCGTTACTTCCTGCCCGAAGCCGGCGAGTGGAAGGCGGTGGAGTCATGGCCACCGCCCGACAGCTCGCACCGTGAATTCGCGCTGCGCGCCGACGGGGACTTAGCCACCGACGAGGGCGAACCCGGCAGCCGCGAGTACATGACCCTGGGAGCAGGACTCAACCGAGGCAGGCCCAGCGCGATCGACCCGCCCTCGATGCTGAGCTGGACCAGCGCACCGCTGGACGAGGACCTCGACGTGGCCGGCGACATTGAACTGCGACTGGTTGCCTCGGCAACGGCGTTGGACACCGGATGGATCGTGGTCGTTTCCGACATCGCCGAAGACGGCTCGCTCGTCGACCATCTAAGCAGCGGATGGCTACGGGCCAGCCTGCGCGAGATCGACGAAGACGCCAGCCGCCCGGGCGCTCCGGTCCTGCCGTGCCGGACCGCGGCCCCGGTCCCGGTCGGCCAAGACGTCGTCTACCGAATCCCCTTGCTTCCCAACGCCCGCCGATTCCGGAGCGGACACCGCATCCGTTTGACGCTCACCAGCGACGACCAGAACCCGGAAGTTCCGGCGATCATGAACTTTCGCCATGCTCCCGTCGGCACCAGCACCATCAACACCATCCGTTCCTCATCGCGGCTGCTACTGCCGGTACTCAGAAGCTGACTTCCGCGCGATCGGAGCAGCGATTCGTCTCAGGCGAGATGAGACACGATGCGATACTCCCGAAGCTCAAAGATCTGAGGCAGGAAACGATCACTCCCGAATCTCTACAAACGAGACACCACCGCTGGCGGGCTGTAGCCGGTCACGAGCAGCCAGCCCGCTAAGCTGACTACCGCACCCATTGAACGACTCTCGTTTGCCGTGGACCAATTCACGGGGTCCGGTCACAGTAGTAGCAGCGACAGAGAGTGAAATTTGCCGGTCGCTCGTTAGCGCTGGCACACCTCAAGCTTTGCGTCCGCGACCGGCCCGCACTAGAGACACCCCGGAGGACCTTTAAGGCGCCCACTCCGGTCAGGTGTTTTCCACAGGTCGATCGTTTGAACCACCCAGTATGCGGCGAACTCGAGGATCAGCGCCACTTCGGCCACAAGGCCCCAAGGGACCCCCAACCATTTTGGGTGTCTGAGATGCACCGGGACAACTGTAATTAACGTCGCCAGCATCAGCCAGGCAATCCCCCAGTAGATGCGCTTATAACAACGCTGATGCGGTGACTTCGACGGGTCCTCTAGCCCGACGACGTATGCGGTGCAGAACGTGGTGGCGATGAAGGCCGAGAGCAGCAGTACCCCGGCTGCGCCGTGTGCATACTTCAGGAACTTGTCCCGAAAGAAGAGCAGGGCAATTAGGTCGACCGCCATAGTCAGCCAGAAAACGCACAGCGACACTATTCCCCCCAGGCGTCGTTGCTCCGGGGGGTCGCCGCGCCGCCATTGCCACAGCATCACCGACCAGATCACCGCATAGCCCAGACCCAATGCGATGGCGACCGCCCAGACATTGGGCAGCACGGCGGCCTCGACCTTGTAGTCGAGCGGCAGATTAGCTCGCCCGGAGCACAGGTCCGAGGGTCGAGGCAGCTGCGGCACCATCGCGGCGGTCAACGCGCTGACCCCGGCCAGAGTCAACAAGACATCCTCGGTGTCGCTGCTGCCCCTATAGATGATGAATAGCGTGCCGAGTGCCAGGAGCGCGGCGGTGACGATGCTGTGCGCGGAGGTGTAATAGTAAGTGCTGATGGCCGATTGCCAGCAGGGTGCCGATATCTTTTCGATGATCACGCCCGCAGCGAGCATCACCATTAGTACGACCATGGCGACGCGTAAGTCACGGTATATGGCAAGCGTGATGGGAGTCCGACGCCGGCTGTGGCCGCCCGTGCCGCTTGGCGGGCTCACGCTGCCCACACTTCTGGATGACGAGCGCTTTCGCCCTTTTGGTTCGCTTCAGTCATGTCCGGTACCTGTTTGTGGACGATGTCGGGTGATATGGCTGACTGCACAGGATTTTAGGGATATTCGTCTAACGGTGTGCAGCTATGCGGTTTCTGATTTGAAGTCGCGCCGCAGCGCCGTTTTGAGAGGGGATATCCCGCAAGAGTTACCGTGCCATCGGTCACCCGCGGGTTCGCCATTCGACAGCTCCCAGGCGCGACGGTGAGCGGTCTCGGCGCGTTCCACGCAGCCATAGCGATTGCCGCGGCCTGTGCGGCCACCCAGCCACAGCCAACACTCAGAGGGCAGTCGCACATCGACGAGTCGCCAGAACCGTTCTGCGTCGTCATCGGTCACGGTCAGCTGCCGTATGAGGTGGTCGGCAAACTCGTCACGTAAAGGATGGCGCTCGGCCGCTCTACGGCTAGGTTCAACCGCTCCTCGTAAATCCAGCGCAACAGGTTTCTAATGAAGTCGTCGGCGGCGGTCCCTTGACGGATCGTGATGCCTTCGCGGAGCACGACTTTGCCGAATTTGCTGGTGTCGAGGAGGAATGCGTCGCCGGGGACCGCTTGCGTGGTCACCAAAACAGGCACACCAAGACTTACAAAGGGATTGATGATGCCGCGACGGAAACGCACGCGGGCCGAAGATCGCCGTTACCGCATCACCTCGGAGCGACGCATCAACGAACAACGGCTCGCCGAAGAGCGCCTCGGCCAACAGCGCCGAAAACGTGCAGCGGCTTACGATCCGCCGCCCTTCTGACGGCTCGCAGCCTAATCCAGCAGCATGCGGACGACGCCGTCGGCCAGCAGCCGTCCTCGGTCGGTGAGCACCAGGCGCTGCGCCGTCGCGCGTCAGCAAGCCATCGTCAACAGCGACAGTGGCGCGCTCGCGTTCGGCATCGTCGAGCAGGTCCACTGGCAGGCCTTGGCGCAGTCGGATTCTCAGCAGCACGTCCTCGGTGTGCCGCTGCCGCGCATCCAGCTGCTCGAAACCGGCTACCGGCAACGTCGCCGCTTCGAGAATCTGCGCGTAAGTGTTGGGGTGCTTGACATTCCACCAGCGGGTCGCACCGACATAGCTGTGTGCCCCCGGGCCCGCACCCCACCACTGGCCGCCGTCCCAGTAGCCGAGGTTGTGTCGGCACTCGCCGCCCGGACGGCTCCAGTTGGACACCTCGTACCAGTCGAAGCCGGCCGCCGACAGCCGCTCGTCGACCAGCTCATAACGATGCGCAAGCACGTCGTCATCCGGAGCGGCTAATTCGCCGCTGCGGACCCGTCGGGCCAGCGCCGTGCCTTCCTCGACGACCAGGGCGTAGGCGGACACGTGATCGACGCCGGTCTCGACCGCGGTATCGACCGAACGCAGCAAGTCGTCGTCGGACTCCCCGGGGGTGCCGTAGATGAGATCGAGGCTGACGTGTTCGAATCCTTCGGCAAGCGCCTCGCGGGCCGATGCCGCCGACCGGTTCGGCGTGTGGATTCGGTCAAGAACGCCCAGCACCCGCGGTGACACCGACTGCATGCCGAGCGACACCCTCGTGTAGCCGGCCGCCCGGGCGGCCGCGAAAAAGTCCGGCCACGCCGATTCCGGGTTCGCCTCGGTGGTGATTTCGGCATCGGGGGCCAGCGCGAAGTGCTCGCGCACCGACTGCAACACCGCGGCGATGCGCTCGCCGCCCAATAACGATGGCGTCCCGCCCCCGACGAAGACGGTCTGCACCTTCGGCGCGCCGAGCCGCGCAGCCGCTAACTCGAGCTCAGACCGCAGCACCTGCAACCATGCGTCGGGGTTGACCCCGCCCAATTCAGCGGGGGTATAGGTGTTGAAGTCGCAGTAGCCGCAGCGGGTGAAGCAGAACGGCACGTGCACGTAGATGCCAAACGGCCCGCCCGGGCTCAGGTGCACGTCGGGTAATCCGACCGGCGCAGAACTTGCCGTCATGGCTGCCAATATCCCCGAGTCGCGGCACAACCTCCAGCGGGCGGCGTTGGCAGCGGACTCTCGGATACATTTGCGCTGCATCCCAGGGTTGCCGGGTAATTTCGCTCACTGTGAGGAAAATTCCACCCTGGTAGCGACCGTTCGCGACATCCGTGGCACAATGGCCGAGTGACCACCGCTCACCGCACCCCGTTCGACATCGCGTTGGTGGCGCGTCGGCACATCGATCTAAAGCGTGTCTGCAGCTGTCGCTGTCTGCCTTGATGTCGTAGACCCGCCCACCTGTACTTCAGCTGGCCCCGGATCTGCGCCGCCGGGACAGCAACCGGTGATCCGCGCGGTCCAAGCCGGCTACTCCACAAAGGAGAATGCCGATGACGTCCCCCCGCCCCACCAAAGGCCGCAGCGAAGGCCAGTGGGCGCTTGGCTACCGCGAGCCGTTGAACCCCAACGAGCAATTCAAAAAGGATGACGACGCGCTCAATGTGCGCGACCGGATCCTCAATCACTACTCCAAAGCCGGCTTCGACAGCATCGACAAGAACGACCTGCGTGGCCGTATGCGCTGGATGGGGCTCTACACCCAGCGTGAACAGGGTTACGACGGCAGCTGGACCGGCGACGAAAACCTCGATCTGCTCGAGGCCAAGTACTTCATGATGCGGGTGCGCTGCGACGGCGGGGCACTGTCCACCGCGGCGCTGCGCACGCTCGGCCAGATTTCCACCGAGTTCGCGCGTGACACCGCCGACATCTCCGACCGCGAAAACGTGCAGTACCACTGGATCGAGATCGAGAAGGTCCCCGAGATCTGGGAGCGGCTGGCCGCGGTCGGGCTGCAGACCACCGAGGCGTGCGGCGACTGCCCGCGGGTGGTGCTGGGCTCCCCGCTGGCCGGTGAGTCGCTCGACGAGGTTCTCGACCCGACGTGGGCGATCGAGGAGATCGTCCGCCGCTACATCGGCAACCCGGAGTTCTCCAACCTGCCGCGCAAGTACAAGACCGCGGTTTCGGGCCTGCAGGACGTCGCACACGAGATCAACGACATCGCGTTCATCGGCGTCAACCATCCCGAGCACGGTCCCGGGCTGGATCTGTGGGTGGGCGGCGGCCTGTCCACCAACCCGATGCTGGCCCAGCGGGTTGGTGCATGGGTGCCGCTGGAAGAGGTTCCCGACGTCTGGGAGGCCGTCACGTCGCTGTTCCGTGACTACGGCTACCGGCGACTGCGGGCGAAGGCCCGGCTGAAGTTCCTCATTAAGGACTGGGGCATCGAGAAATTCCGTCAGGTGCTCGAAACCGAGTACCTCAAACGCAAACTCATCGACGGTCCGGCCCCCAAAGCCGTCAAGCACCCGATCGACCACGTCGGCGTGCAGCGGCTGAAGAACGGGCTCAACGCCGTTGGAGTCGCACCGATTGCCGGGCGGGTGTCGGGCACCATCCTGTCCGCGGTGGCCGACCTGGCCGAGCGAGCCGGGTCGCAGCGGATCCGATTCACCCCGTACCAGAAGCTCGTCATCCTGGACGTTCCCGACGACAAGCTCGACGAGCTGACCACCGGCCTGGAGGCGCTAGGGCTGCCGACCCGGCCGTCCCGGTGGCGACGAAACCTGATGGCCTGCACCGGAATCGAATACTGCAAGCTGTCGTTCGCCGAAACTCGGGTGCGTTCCCAATCGCTGGTGCCCGAGCTGGAGCGCCGGCTCGACGACATCAACGCCCAACTCGACGTGCCGGTCACGGTCAACATCAACGGCTGCCCGAACTCGTGCGCGCGCATCCAGATTGCCGACATCGGCTTCAAGGGACAGATGGTCGACGACGGTCACGGCGGGTCGGTCGAGGGATTCCAAGTGCATCTGGGCGGCAGCTTGGGCCTCGACAGTGGCTTCGGGCGAAAACTGCGACAGCACAAGGTCACTAGCGACGAGCTTGGCGATTACATCGACCGCGTGGTGCGCAACTTCATCAAGCAGCGTGATGCGGGGGAACGCTTCGCGACTTGGGCGCTACGCGCCGAAGAGGGTGATCTGCGATGAGTGGAGAGGCGATAGGGTTGACGGAAGCGGAATTACGAGAACTCGCTGAGCGCGGCGCCGCGGAGTTGGAAGGTGCCAGCGCCACGGATCTGTTGCGCTGGACCGACGAGCACTTCGGCGGTGTCAGGGGGCCCAGGTCCTCGGCGACGTGCAACTACATAGTGGCCTCCAATATGCAGGACGCGGTGCTCGTCGACATGGCGGCCAAGGTGCGCCCGGGCGTCCCAGTGATGTTCTTGGACACCGGGTATCACTTCGTGGAGACCATCGGCACCCGTGACGCGATCGAGGCGGTTTACGACGTCCGGGTGCTCAACGTCACGCCCGAGCACACCGTCGCAGAGCAAGACAAGCTGCTGGGCAAAGATCTGTTCGCCCGCGAACCCAACGAATGCTGCGGGCTTCGCAAGGTCGCCCCGCTGTCCAAGGCGCTGCGCGGCTACTCCGCGTGGGTGACCGGACTGCGCCGCGTCGAGGCGCCGACCCGCGCCAACGCCCCGCTGATCAGCTTCGACGAGGCGTTCCACCTGGTGAAGATCAACCCGCTGGCCGCGTGGACCGACGACGACATGCAGTCCTACATCGACGAAAACGATGTACTGGTCAACCCGCTTGTCTACGAAGGTTATCCGTCGATCGGCTGCGCGCCTTGCACGGCGAAGGTGGTCGACGGTGCCGATCCGCGCAGCGGACGCTGGCAGGGGCTGTCGAAGACCGAATGCGGGTTGCACGCGTCGTGACGCCCCTGGTGCTGACCGCGCATGGCAGCGAGGATCCACGTTCGGCGGCCAATGCCCAGGCCGTCGCCGGTCAGATTCGCTGCATGCGGCCCGGCCTGGACGTGCGCGTTGCGTTCTGCGAACTGAATGCACCGCGGCTGGTTGACGTCCTCACGCCGGGTGCCGTCGTCACTCCGTTCCTGCTGGCTGACGCCTACCACGCCCGCGTCGACATCCCCCGGCAGATCGCCGAGTGCGGTATCGCCGTGCGACAGGCCGACGTGCTCGGCGAGGACGACCGGCTGGTGTCGGTGCTGCACCACCGGCTGGCCGACCTGGGAGTCAGCACACTCGACCCCGAATTGGGCGTGCTGGTGGTGGCGATCGGTTCGACGCATCCCGCGGCCAACGCGCGCACCGCTCGGGTCGCGCACATGCTGAAGGCAAGAACCCAGTGGGCAGGCGCGACAACCGCTTTCGCGACCGGCTCCGGCCCCTCGGTGGCAGAGGCTGCCGATGGACTGCGGCGCCGCGGCGCCCGCCGCGTGGCGATCGCACCGTGGTTCCTGGCACCCGGACGCCTCACCGATCAGGTAGCCAAACGCGCTGCGGCGTCTGGCATTCCGATGGCGGCGCCGCTGGGTGCACATTGGTTGGTGGCCGAGACGGTCTTGGATCGCTTCGATGAGGCACTAGCCGAACGCATCGCCGCCTGACATACTGGCGCGACGAGATGACCAAAAGGATTGCGGTAGCTCAGATCAGCGCGTGACTACTCGGCGCATGAGTAGCTAGCGTTTTGGACGAGCAGATCAAACCGCTCGCGGCTGCTGACTTTTTCTTGGATCGACCGGAGTATCGGAAACCAGTAGTCATCGGCGGACCGTCCGAACCGCAGTCCCGAGCCGACCAGAGTGCTGCCGAAGGAAATGTCGGTCAGAAACATCGCACGCGCCCAATCCAGGTCGGACAACGGCTCCTTGTTTTTGATGGATTTTTTTAGCCGGGTAGTCAGCTGATACCAGTCATTCTCATCCGACTGCCCCAAAACCGGACATAGCAGCTGATAAGTGTGTTGCGCGGTTCCGGCGTACTCGTTGAGGGCGAGAACCATGAGTTCACGTTCTTCGTCCGTCAAGTCGATCGCCACGGGTTCGAGATGGGTCATCGCCCTCCAATTTGGATCTGCACGAAACGGTACCCAACTTCCACCTGGGTGTTTTACTCCGTCGGTTCATGGGCCGGACCGATCGCAGGTCCGGGTAACCCAATTGCTCCGCCTCCTCCCACGACAGCAGGACCAGGGCGTATCGCTGGTGGCCCAACCGGTGCCGGCCTGACAGGCGCAGCATGTACTGGTGCAGGTTCCGGAGGCGCCGGCGGCCCGGCTGGGCGCGGTTCCACAGGACCTTCGATTGGTCTCGGTCGGCCACCTGGCGGTTCGGCCGGGGCCGGACGAGGCACGTCCGCAAGCTGGCCGGGCTGGAACGATGGCTCATGCCAGCCAAACTTGTCGTTGACGTAGTTGGGGTCTCTTTGCAGGTTTGGTTTGAACACAGTGCCGGCGTCGGCCGCATTCGGGTCTCGAACAATCATCACGTTGTCTTTTGGGTCGTAGATGACGGGCGCACCGTCGCTATTGCTGACCCCGAGTCGCAGTCCACTGGGATTGTCAATGGACCTTTTCATCTTTCCGTAGACCAAGTCGGCGAGCTGATCTCGCGTCATCCCAGGAAAATCGGCTATGTGGTCTGTCCCGGCGTGTCCGTAGGCGATTTTCTGGGCGGCCCTCATTAGCGGGTCAGTGCTCCAACCGCCCGGCGGCGGATCAGGTGCTGGGTTCGGCGCTTCTTTGAAGTGGTGATCGACGAGCTGAACGCCGTTGCGCTTGCCGTCACTCACGATCGAGTCGTCGACACCGGGCGACTCGGTGAAGGTGAGCTTGTCGATGCCTTCGACAGCGGCGTTGATTTGGGTGGCAAGTTCTTGATCGCTGGCCGCCAGCGCGGCTACTCGGTGGCCGATGAAGGCGGCGTGCCCTTGCGCCTGCGCGGCCCGCTGCGCCCGAAACGCGGTTGACCCGCCTTGGAAACGGTCGGTGACCGAATAATCCTCACTGACATCGAAGCCAGCCGCGCGCGCCTCGCGCACGGCCTCAAGCACTCCCTCTTTGCCCTCTTG
The DNA here is from genome assembly GCA_963791535.1 of uncultured Actinomycetota bacterium. Taxonomy (GTDB): domain Bacteria; phylum Actinomycetota; class Actinomycetes; order Mycobacteriales; family Mycobacteriaceae; genus Mycobacterium. The sequence continues at coordinate 125,359 of CAWBSW010000038.1, forward strand.
CAATTGTTCGCCGCCGCGGCGGGCGATTCCGGCGGCCTCGTGCAGCTGAAAAGTCGCGCCGCGGACCGTGACCGTGTCGAAGTACGCACGCTCCTGTGCGGCGTCTGCGGTCTGACCCGCCCACGGGGTACCGCCGGGAGTCGAAATCCTCTCGTGGATCTCGGCGAAAACCTCATCCCACAGATTGCCGGTGCGTTCGAAGTAGTCGGCCGCTTCGCTCAGATATCCCGTGTCCAGGCTCCGGACTTGCGACAGCGTGAGCGGCGACGTAACCGCGGGCAACTAGCACACCGTCGGTGTGTTGAGGGCCCGCAACGCAGCTAGGGAGTTGTCTTCGGTCACGGTGTAGCCGGCAGCGGCCGCTGTGAGTTTGGCGGCAGTCGCCCGCACGCGAAATGCGCACCGGATGTTGGCCGCGGCGACCTCGGCTCGCGCGGCGTTGATCGCCGCCGCGCTCGCCAGCCCTAACGCCCCCAGGCCGGTCGGCGCGCGATTGCCCGCGAGCTTGCCTGCGAGGGATCGACCCAGGCTGGCTTCCAGACGAAGGCCTTCATCGCTAACCTGCAGCTTTTGAGTGCTCTGCGACGATGCCATGGGCAAAGCGTATTGCTCATTTCCATTGCCGCAAGTCGCCTATTCGTGCCCTGATCAACCCAAACCCAGCTTCGCGGCATCGTGATCCTCGTCCGCCCCAGCGTCACTGCTCACGGCGGCCCAGTCGGCGATCGGCGGCACCCGGGTGGCGCGCACGTAGACGGTGTCGCCCTCCTTCAGGCCCAGCGCCTCGGCATCGCCCCGGGTGATTTGTGCGATGAACGGCCGGCCGGTGGCGGCGCTCGTCAGCTCAATGCGCACCTCAAAACCGAGCATCACTATGCGGTCGATGGTGGCGCGGACGACGCCGGTGGACTCGGCGGTGCCGTCGCCCGCGGCGATCGCCATATCGGGCCTTAGGCCGACCCGGATGTCGTGTGGGCGAACCAGAGTCCCGTTCAGCGAGGACACCGCACCAAGAAACGACATCACGAACGCGTTCGCCGGAGTGTCGTAGACGTCGGTCGGGGATCCCACTTGCTCGATCCGACCGTCTCTGAGCACGGCAATCCGGTCGGCCACATCGAGCGCCTCAGCCTGGTCGTGGGTGACGAGCACCGTGGTGACATGCACCTCGTCGTGCAGCCGGCGCAGCCATGCCCGCAGATCCTCGCGAACCTTGGCGTCCAGCGCACCGAACGGCTCGTCGAGCAGCAGCACTTGCGGGTCGACCGCCAGCGCGCGCGCCAACGCCATCCGCTGGCGCTGACCGCCGGAGAGTTGGTTGGGGTAGCGGCCTTGGAAACCGCTGAGCCCCACGACCTTTAGCAGATTGTCAACCTTCTCGGCGACCTCGGCCTTAGGTCGGCGACGGATCTTCAATCCGAAGGCGACGTTGTCACGGACAGTCATGTGCTTGAACGCCGCGTAATGCTGGAACACGAAGCCGATATCGCGCCGCTGCGGCGGGACCCGGGTCACGTCGCGGCCGTTGATCGTGATGGTCCCGGAGTCCGGCTGATCGAGTCCGGCGATTGCGCGCAACAGGGTCGACTTGCCCGAACCGCTGGGTCCTAGCAGTGCCGTCAGTGAGCCGGCAGGCACCTCGAAGTCGACATTGTCCAACGCGACGAAATCACCGTAGCGTTTGTTGGCGCCGCGCACGACGATCGCGTTAGTCATAGGCGCTGCTCCTCCTCATCACGCCTGCTTGGCGATTCGGTTACGCCGAGCATCGAGAACCACCTGGACGACGAGAACCATCACGGAGACCGCCATCAGCAGCGTCGAAAGGGCGTAGGCGCCGTACTCGGCGCCTCGGTTGTAGCGGTCGGCTACCAGCAGCGTCAGCGTCTGGGACTTTCCCGGTAAGTTCGACGACACCATGATCACCGCGCCGTATTCACCGAGTGTGCGGGCGATGGTCAACACGATCCCGTAGGTGAGGCCCCATCGGATCGACGGCAGTGTGATGCGCCAAAACGTCTGCCACGAACCGGAACCCAACGTTGCGGCCGCCTGCTCCTGATCGGTGCCCAGCTCGTGCAACACGGGCTCGACTTCCCGCACCACGAACGGCACCGTCGCGAAGACACAGGCGAGCACGATACCCGGCAGCCCGAAGATGATCTTGAATCCGAAGTCCTTCTCGACGAAGCCCAGCAGCCCGGCCGATCCCCATAACACGATCAACGCCACGCCCACAACGACCGGCGACACCGCGAACGGCAGGTCGATGACCGCCTGCAGCACCCCCTTGCCGCGGAACCGGTTGCGCGCCAGCATCAGTGCGGTCGGGATACCGAAGATCACGTTGAGCGGCACCACGATCGCCACCACCAGAAGCGACAAATCCAGCGCCGAAATCGCCGCCGGTGTGCTGACCCAGGCGAAAAATTGGGCGAAACCGGGCGCGAACGTCCGCCACAAGATCAGACCGACGGGGACGACGAGTAACACCAACACATAGGCGAGTGCAAGAAAGCGAACGAGGTAGCGAACCTGCGGCGACGGGGTCATGCCGACAACTCCTCGCGCTTAGCCGCGCGCGATCCGAGGACGCGTAAGACGAACAGAACAGCAAACGAGATAGCAAGCAGGACAATCGATATCGCGGCGGCACCGGTACGGTCGTCGTTTTCGATCAGGGTCCGGATCCACTGCGAAGACACCTCGGTTTTGCCGGGCACTGCCCCACCGATCAGGACCACAGAACCGAATTCGCCGATTGCGCGGGCAAACGTTAGCCCCGCACCAGTCAACAAAACCGGCGTCAGCGAGGGCAGCACGACAGTGGTGAAGATTGTCGCGTTCCTGGCGCCCAGCGACGCGGCCGCCTCCTCGGTCTCGCGGTCGATTTCCAGCAGCACCGGCTGGACGGCGCGCACCACGAACGGCAGCGTGACGAATGCAAGCGCAACGCCCACGCCCCATCCCGTGTGCTGCAAGTGCAGACCGACCGGGCTGTTGGTCCCGTAGAGAGCCAGCATCACCAGGCTGGCGACAATCGTAGGCAGCGCGAACGGCAGGTCGATAACGACGTCGACGAGGCGCTTGCCCGGGAAGTCGTCGCGCACCAGCACCCAGGCGACCAACAGACCGAAAATCATGTTGAGGACCGTGACGCCCGCAGAGATGGTCAGCGTCACCCGGAACGACTCCAGCGCGGCGTTCGAAGTGACGGCCAGCCAGAACGCCTGCCAGCCGCCACCGACCGATTGCCAAATGATCGCGGCCAATGGCAGCAGCACAATCACCGAAAGCCACACCATCGCCACCCCGACCCGCAGTGACGTGCCGCCGCCACGAGAAGGCCTTAGACTCCGCACACCACGGCCACCGGTGGATCCGGTCACCTCTCGTGTTATTGCCGTCGTCATCCGGTGGCCTGCATATAAATCTTGGTGACGCTGCCGGACTTCTTGTCGAACAATTGGGGATCTACGGTGTCCCAGCCACCGAGATCGGCGATCGTCCACAACTTGGCCGGCATCGGGAACTGACCGCGAACGTCGGCGGCGACCGCGGGGTCAACCGGCCGGAATCCGGCTGCCGCCCAAAGCTTCTGAGCCTGAGCGGTGTACTGGAAATTCTTGAACGCGGTGGCGGCGTCCAGGTGAGCGGTACTGGTCACCACCGCCACCGGGTTCTCGATCTTGAACGTCTGCGGCGGGTTGACATGGGCGACCGGCTTGCCTTGGCGCTCGGTGGCAATCGCTTCGTTCTCGTAGCTGATCAGCACGTCACCGCTGCCTTGGACGAAAACGTCGGTGGCCTCGCGCCCCGATGCGGGGCGCAGTTTGACGTGCTGGCGAACCAGCTTGTTGATGAAGTCAATGCCCGCCTGGGGGTCGTGGCCGCCGCTGCTCTTGACGGCGTACGGGGCAAGCAAATTCCACTTCGCCGAGCCCGAGCTGAGCGGGCTGGGCGTGATGACTTCCACGTCGGGCCGCAGCAAGTCGTTCCAGTCCTTGATGTTCTTCGGATTTCCCGGTCGCACCACGAGGGTCACGACCGAACCGAACGGAATGCCTTTGGTGGCATCTTTGTCCCAGTCCTTGGAAACTTTGCCGGCCTTGACGAGTCGGGTGATATCGGGCTCGACGGAGAAGTTGACGATATCGGCGGGCTTGCCGTCGACGACGCCTCGCGACTGGTCACCCGAGGCCCCGTACGAGGTGATCACCTGCACGCCCTTGCCGTCTTGTGAGGCGTTGAATGCCGGAATCACCTTGCTCCAGCCCGGTTCTGGAGCCGAATAGGCGACCAGCGTGATGCTCGTGTTTGCGTTGGCCGGCCCGCCACCACCGACCACATCGCTGGCGCCGCCGTGACACGCCGCGATAACGCTCGCGGCGAGGGTCAACCCGACAACGTGGCGCCAGCGCGTGGCACCCCTGACGTCGTCGCGCAATGGTCGACCTTTCGGTGGCGGGATTGATAAATACCGAGTCCCGTTGCTACGGAAAGGTCAGCAGTTGCCGAATTCCACCGATACCGGACCGTGCACGGGCAGAAAGTCAGCTACAACAGTGCACGTCGGCGACGTTGCAATCGCCCACAGCAATCAGCGCCAAGATATGGCATTCACTGTTGCCGGACGCTGCGTGCATGGCGGAAGCCTAACAGAATCCGCACGCGCGTCAGTGGGTCAGCAGCCAGGCGACGATGACCAGGACCACCAAAATGACCAGCACCAACGTCACCTGTGATCGTGGCAAGCCCGACTTTGCGGTCATCCCGGTTCTTCGTCGCTGTGGCGAATGCGCCGTATCAGCCGGATGCCCCTGATGCCATAGCCCAGCGAACCGTCCAGCACAACCGCGATCAGGTAGGCCAACGCCAGCACGACCGGCATCACCACGATGGTCTGCAAGACGAACCCCAGCCCCGACAGCCACAACTCGACGCCGTCCCACCAACTGAGGAATCCGTTCACTGGGCTCACCCTATTCCGCACGGCCAATGACGCCAACTTGGCAAGGTCGGGCACGGCCATCAGCTCAAGCGGCTGACCGTGTCCATCATCGCGTGAGCGATGTCAACGGCGCTGGTGTTCAGATTCGCCGAACCCGGGTCGGACGGGCGCCGATCGCCGAAGAACACCACTTGGACCTCTACGAGGCAGTTCAGCCGGACACCGATGGCACGCGCCTGTGGGGTGGGCTGCAGCGCTGGCATGTTCGGCAACACCGAGGTCGCGGTATTAGTCGCCGCGACAACGGTATTGGTAATGCGGATGTCGCTGACGGCGTTCGTCGTGCTGATCGGGCCGTTTTGTTCCGTTGACGTCGCACCGTTGCATTGCCGCCACTGCTGCGAGAATTTCGCGAACAGCGTCTCGGCTTGCGCGGCCGTGGGCAACGTGACCACACCCTCCATAACGCTGATCACCTGCGCCGGATCGCCGTTATTCCACCACGACTCCGAGGCGACGTCTTTGACCTCGGCTGACTCGTAGACGCTTTTCTGCAGCATCGCCGTAACGCCCAGGCAATTGGCCGGCGGAATCTGGTCGTAGAGCTTTTCAGGGCCGCCGAACTGGGGCGGGATGCGGCCCACGAAAGGCTGGCCGAGCATCCGCGACAGTGTGTCGTCGTCGAGGGGCACCTGCGTGACGGTGTCACCGGTGAGGGGTCGCGGCTTCAGATTCGGCGCCGGCTTCGCCGTGCCATTGACGACCGAGCCACAGCCCACCGCCAACGCGGCGACCACCACCAACGCCGTCGCCGATCCAACCCTCCGCATGGTTACTTTTTACCTTTGTCCCCTGCCGCATCGGCCGAGAGCGCGGCGACGAAGGCCTCCTGCGGCACGTCGACCCGGCCGATGGTCTTCATCCGCTTCTTGCCTTCTTTCTGCTTCTCCAGCAGTTTGCGCTTGCGGGTGATGTCACCGCCGTAGCACTTCGACAGCACGTCCTTGCGGATCGCGCGAATATTCTCTCGCGCAATGATTTTGGACCCAATCGCCGCCTGCACCGGCACTTCGAACTGCTGGCGCGGGATGAGCTCTTTGAGTTTGGTGGTCATCTTGTTGCCATAGGCGGCGGCACCATCCTTGTGCACGATGGCGCTGAAGGCGTCGACGGCCTCCCCCTGCAGCAGGATGTCGACCTTGACCAGTTGCGCCTCCTGCTCGCCGGCCTCTTCGTAATCGAGGCTGGCGTAGCCACGGGTGCGCGATTTCAGCGAGTCGAAGAAGTCGAAGATGATCTCGCCCAGCGGCATGGTGTAGCGCAATTCGACCCGTTCGGGTGACAGGTAATCCATCCCGCCGAGCTCACCGCGCCGCGACTGGCAGAGTTCCATGATGGTGCCGATGAATTCGCTGGGCGCGATGATGGTGGTTTTGACGACGGGCTCGTAGACGGCGCGCACCTTGCCTTCGGGCCAGTCCGACGGGTTGGTCACGATAATTTCCGTACCGTCCTCTTTGACCACCCGGTAGACCACGTTCGGCGACGTCGAAATCAGATCCAGGTCGAACTCGCGCTCCAAGCGCTCGCGGGTGATCTCCATGTGCAGCAGACCCAAAAACCCGCAGCGAAACCCGAAGCCCAGTGCCACCGACGTCTCTGGCTCGTAGGTGAGCGCGGCGTCGTTGAGCTGCAGCCGTTCCAAAGCGTCCCGCAGGTTCGGGTATTCGGAACCGTCGACGGGATACAGACCCGAGTACACCATCGGCTTTGGTTCGCGGTAGCCCGTCAGCGCCTCAGTGGCGCCGTGGCGCGCGGTCGTGACGGTGTCGCCGACCTTGGACTGGCGGACGTCCTTCACACCGGTGATCAAATAACCGACCTCCCCCACACCCAGGCCGTCGCTGGCCTTCGGTTCGGGCGAGACGATGCCGACCTCGAGCAGTTCGTGGGCCGCTCCGGTGGACATCATCTTGATGCGCTCGCGCGGAGTGATTTTGCCGTCGACCACCCGGACGTAGGTGACCACGCCGCGGTAGATGTCGTAGACGGAGTCGAAAATCATTGCGCGCGTTGGCGCTTCCGGATCTCCGGTGGGCGGTGGCACCTCGCGCACCACGTGATCGAGCAGATCGGCGACGCCCTCCCCCGTCTTGCCCGACACGCGCAGGACGTCGCTGGGCTCGCACCCGATGATGTGCGCGATCTCTGCGGCGTAGCGATCGGGGTCGGCGGCGGGCAGGTCGATCTTGTTGAGCACGGGAATGATATGCAGGTCGCGGTCGAGCGCCAGATACAGGTTGGCCAGCGTCTGCGCCTCGATGCCCTGCGCGGCGTCGACCAGCAGCACCGCCCCCTCGCAGGCTTCCAGGGCACGCGACACCTCGTAGGTGAAGTCGACGTGCCCGGGGGTGTCGATCAAATGCAGGACGTGATCGACTCCGCCGACCCGCCAGGGCAGGCGCACGTTCTGCGCCTTGATCGTGATCCCGCGTTCGCGCTCGATGTCCATCCGGTCGAGGTACTGGGCGCGCATCGACCGCTCGTCGACGACGCCGGTGAGCTGCAGCATCCGGTCGGCCAGCGTGGACTTGCCGTGGTCGATGTGGGCGATGATGCAGAAGTTCCGAATCTGCGCCGGCGCGGTGAAGGTCTGGTCGGCGAAACTGCTGATGGGAATCTCCTGGCGAAGCGGGGTTTTTGCGCTTCCAGCGTATCCAGGGAAGGGCGCTGCAGCACAATCGCGGTGGAAGCGTGGTCTCCGTCAGCGCTGCGCGACCGGCCAAAACGAAACCCCCGGCGTGATCCTCCGGGGGTTCGTTTCTGAGCGAAAACTAGATCGCCTACCCGATGTCCAGGAACGACAAGTTGGTGTCGAAGAAACCGGACAGATCGCCAATGCCGAAGTTGTAGAGGTAGTCGAACGCGTCCGTCGTGTTGGCCAAGGTCAACGCGTGATCCAGCGAAGAATTCTGGATGTAGTCGGCGACGTTGGTGTCCAACGTACCGCCGTTGAGCAGCGAGTACAGCTCGACGTTGTAGGCGTTGTCGAACTCGGTCAACGCGCCGTTGAAATCGTTGTAGGAACCCGGGTCGGAGGCGAGGCCGGCGTTGGCCGGGTCCACCCCGTACACCAGGTAGTCGAACGGCGTGGTGCCGGTACCTTGGACGGTCGACACGTCCGCCGGGGTGATGATGTCGAACGGGTCGGTGGCCGTGGGTGCGGTGACGTCGCTGGAGTCACCGGCGAGGGCGGCGTCGCTGACGAAGAGCGAGTTCAGCGACGACTCCTCACTGCTGAGAGTGTCTGTGACGAGAGTAGGGTCGACGGCGGCAGGGTCCGCTGATGCAAGCGGTGCCAACGCCAGTGCCGCCCCGGCCGCGAAGCTGCCGACCACGGCGATTTTGCGGATGTTCATAGTGAGTCCCCTCTGATGATCTCCACCGGCGGCCGGTTTCGTACCGCCGAAGGTCCCTCAGCACCCCGCTGCTGAACACCCGAGCAAAGCCTAACAACTAACTATGTTTGCACAAGCCTTTTGCTCAGGAAATATTAAGTAGCCCAACAACTTTCGAGCATCCGGTTGGTTGGATCAATTGTCCCGATGGTTGGACTATATGCGACGGCGGGCAGGCTAGGCCGGGGTGCGGGCTCCGGCGCAAGGCGGTGCAGCATGCGACGGCGGGCACGGCCCGACAGCAGCTAATCGTCGCGTCAGCCACCGAGCGGCTTGCGAGGCAGCCTCGTCGGGACGTAAATGCGCGGTCCGTCCTATGCTGCAAACATGGCGTCGCAGTGGAGGACGTTGCAGCGGTTTCAGCGAAACCTGGAGAATCTGGTGTCCGCCGCGTCCAGCGAGGTACCGGAGTTGATCCGGCAGCTGCAGCAGTCGCCGACTGTGCAGCGAGGCATCAAGATCGCTTTGGATGTGCTCACCGGCAGCGAGTCTGAACCGCCGGCCGAGATCACCACCGGCCGCCCGGTGACCCGCGACAGCGCTCCCACCGCTCATCGGGCCCGCAAGCTCGTCTACTCCCCCGACTTGGACGGGCGTGCCGATCCCGGCGAAATCGTGTGGACATGGGTGACTTACGAGGACGACCCCACCCGCGGCAAGGACCGCCCAGTGCTGGTCGTGGGCCGTGACCATCACACGCTGCTCGGGTTGATGATGTCCAGTCAGGAAAGGCACGCTGCCGAGCGGGACTGGGTGAGTATCGGCAGCGGAAGCTGGGATGGCGACGGCAGGCCCAGCTGGGTGCGACTGGACCGGGTACTCGACGTCCCCGAAGAAGGCATCCGCCGCGAGGGCGCGATCCTGGAACGCGCCATCTTCGATGTTGTGGCTGCCCGGCTAAGGCGGGACTATTCCTGGAGCTGAGTGATTAGCCCTCGCGGGTCCGCTCAGTCGACCGGTGCGGAACGGGCCGGCCAAAACGAAACCCCCGGAGTGATCTCCAGGGGTTTCGTTTCCGAGCGAAGACTACAGCGACGGCAGGTCGAAGTACTTCGCGAGGCCTCGGATCGCCCAGCCGCTCAACGGGCTTGGCTCCGCCCCTGAGCACGGCTGAGGCGCAATACTTCTGGAGCTGAGTCACTCCGCGCCGGTCGAGCTGCTGGCCGTCAGCCCTGGGTGATGTAGGACTGGAGCTGCTCGTGCTCAGCTTCCAACTCCTCCATCCGCGTCTTCACGACGTCGCCAATGCTGACAATGCCGATCAGCTTTCCGTCCTCGAGTACCGGCACGTGCCGCACCCGGTGTTCGGTCATCAGCATGCTGAGGCTGTCAACCGTGTCGGACTTACCACAGGTCGAGACCACCGCGGTCATAATTGACGAGACCGGCCGCGAGAGCACCGAAGCCCCGTGGGCGTGCAGCTGGCGAACAACGTCACGCTCGGAGACGATGCCGGCGACACCGTCCGGCCCGACCACCACCATGGCGCCGATATTGTGGCCGGCGAGCCCGGCCAGCAGTTCGGTCACCGTTGCGTCCGGGTTGATCGTCACCACCGAGCCACCCTTGCTCCGCAACACATCTGCAATCCGCATCGAGGCCTCCCGCCGATTGTGATCCGGTTCACACCAGGCTACGGCGAGATCGGTCATCGTGAAAGCAGCTCGTCAAAATCCGGCCGATGTCCAGGTCACAAGCAGGATTTATGGCATACCTGGAGCCATGATCGAAATTACGCTGCTGGGCACCGGCACTCCCATTCCCGACCCGAATCGCGCCGGGCCGGCCACCCTGGTGCGGGCCGGCGGGCATGCATTCCTGGTGGATTGCGGACGCGGCGTCCTGCAACGCGCGGCGGCGATCGGTCTGGCCGCCACTAGTTTGTCCGCTCTGCTGCTGACACACCTGCACAGCGACCACATCGCCGATCTCGGCGACGTGTTGATCACCCGCTGGATCACCACGTTCGCACCCGATCCCGCGCCGCTGCCGATCATCGGGCCGCCCGGGACCGCGGCCGTGGTCGAGGCGATGCTGAAAGCCTTCGGTCCCGACATCAGCTACCGGATCGCTCACCACGACGATCTGACCGCCCCGCCGCCAGTCGAGGTACACGAACACACCGAGGGCCCAGTGTGGGAGCGCGACGGCGTGTCAATCCGGGTGGCTCCCACCGACCACCGGCCGGTCGCGCCGACGATCGGGTTTCGGATCGAAGCCGCTGGCGCCTCGGTGGTGCTGGCGGGTGACACCGTGCCGTGTGAGAGCCTCGATGAACTCGCCTCCGGCGCAGGCGCTTTAGTGCACACCGTCGTCCGCAAAGAGCTCATAGCCCCACTGCCCGTGCAGCGCATGAAGGACGTCTGTGAATACCACTCGTCGGTGCAAGAAGCGGCTGCGACCGCCAGACGCGCCGGGGTCGACACCCTTGTGCTGACCCATTACGTGCCGACTATTGCGCCGGGTCAGGAGGACCAGTGGCGCGAGCTGGCCGCCAGCGAGTTCGACGGCCGGATCGAGCTCGGCGACGACCTGCACCGGGTGGAGGTGGTGCCTCGCGGCTGACTCACTGCGCCCGGAAGTCGTTGCGCCGCAGCGGTAGCCGTGCGCCGGCCACCACCAGCCACGCCAATGCCGAGAACCGTGCGACCGGCAGGATCGGTCCCAGCGCCGGCCAGATCAGCACCAGCGTCGCCAATTCGCAAAGCCCGGCGATCGCTAGTCCGGCCCACGCCAGCGGCCGCGACAACAGCCCGAGGACAAGGCTGGGCGCCGCCATGCCGCCGATGAGGAGGCCCAGCGCCACGACGTGCCCGGCGCCGCCGACCAGAAACACCAGGTAATACAGCGCCGCAACCAACGCGATGTCGCCGCTGACCTCCGGTCGCGACAGTGTCCAGGCCATCAGGCCCGTCAGCCCCAGGGAGCCGGCCGCCAGGATTCCGCCCGTCAACGCGATCGTCGCGGTCGGGGCGGCGACCCCGAGATGGCGCAACCTGGCACCGGCCGTCGCCGCGTAAACGGCCAGCGGCAGCGACGATGCGAATACCGCCACGGCGATGACCTGCACCGCCACCGGCTCACCGCGGACATACTGCTGGACGGCGGCGCCGGGTCCGTAGGGCAGCGGCATCACCCCGCCGAGCGCGACTCCAATCGCCAGACCACCGAAGAGCAGACCCAGGCAGATCGCGGCGACGAGCGCCAGGCGCGGCCCGTCGTGGTGGCATCCGGCGGCTGAGGCATCCATATGCCGGGAAGACTATGCCAGTCGGGTGATTTCGACGACGACGTCCAGGTCGGTGGCGCCCTGTCCGGAGTAGATGCCCTTCAGCGGGGACACGTCAGAGTAGTCCCGGCCGATGCCGACACTGATGTACTGCTCGGTGATCTCGCTGTCATTGGTGGGGTCCAGATCCCACCAACTTCCGGTCCAGGCCTGCAGCCAGGCGTGACTCTGCCCGTCGACGGTGTCTCCCACCACCGCGTCAGAGTCAGGGTGGTGATAACCGGACACATATCGCCCGGGAATTCCCATGCTGCGCAACATAATTAGCGACAGGTGCACGAAATCCTGGCAAACGCCTTTACCCTCACGCAACGCATCCAAGCCCGACGAATGCACACCGGTGGAGCCCCGAACGTAGTCGAGTTCGCTGCGCACCCATTCCGCCGCCGCGACGACTGCTTCAGCGGGTTCGTGATACTTGGCGATCTGCCTGCCCACGGCCGCGATCCGCTTGCTCGCCGGCGCGTAGTCGGTGGGGCGAAGCACCTCGTCGAACCGATCGACCACCGATTCGGTGTGCAACTCAGCCCAGGTGACCTTTTCCGTCGGCGCTTCCGCTTGGTCGGTCTCCACAACCGACGAGGACGTGACGGTCAACTCGGTATGCGGTGCATGCAAGTCGAATGCCGTCACCGCGGTGCCCCAATAATCGATGTAGCGGTATGACCTGGTCGCCGGAACGGTTTCGATACGGTTGAGAACAACGTTTTGCCGGGAGTCCGAGCGCGGCGTGAGCCGGGCTTCGTTGTAGGAGGCCGTCGCCGGCGACGGATAGGCGTATCCGGTGGCGTGCAGAACCCGCAGCCGCCACATCAGGCCTTCCCCTGCCTTGCGGGCAACGGATCGCGCTGGGCGGCGTCCGACCAAGCGACCCAAGGGACAGCGTGAAAGTACTGCACTGCCAACGCTTCTCCGACGTCGTAACACGACTTCTGCAGGCTGGCCAGCCGCATCTCCAGCGACTCAAGCAGCACACCAGGCCGAATGAATTCGAGTTCACTGCGCGCTCGGCCGAGCAGCCGCTGCGCTTCGGCGGTAGAACCGACCCGACTGTGCGGATTGTGCAGCAGCTCGTCGAGGTTGTGCTCGGCCATCTTCAACGAATAGAACACCGAACGCGGGAACAGGCGGTCGAGCAGGATGAACTCGACCACCCGGTTGGCGTCCAGCACACCGCGATACGTGCGCAGATAGGTGTCATGCGCGCCCGCTGAGCGCAGCACCGTCACCCACGCCGGCGAGGATGCGCTGTCCCCCACCCGTGACAACAACATCCGCACCGTCATGTCCACCCGCTCGATCGCCCGGCCCAGTATCATGAAGCGGTACCCGTCGTCACGTGACAGCGTCGAATCGGCCAGGCCGGCGAACATCGCGGCGCGGCCCTCGATGAACGATAGAAACTCATGCGGGCCAAGCCGTTTGGCGGCGCGCTCACGTTCACCCAGGGCGTTGAAGGTGGTGTTGAGGCACTCCCAGGTCTCGGTGGACGTCACCTCGCGGGCAGACCTCGCATTTTCCCGCGCCGCTGAGATGGCGTCGACAATGGAGCAGCCGCCTGCGGTGTTGCGCCGAAACGCCACCAGATCGGTCAACGACCAGACATCCAACTGGGTGTCCGGCGCCTCAATGTCCAACACGTGCAACAGGACTCGGGAGGTGTGGTCAGGGTCGACGCTGGAGTCCTCCAGCAGTTGGTGGATGGTCACGTCGAGGATGCGCGCGGTGTCGTCGGCGCGCTCGACATAGCGACCGATCCAGTACAGTGCCTCGGCGTTGCGGGCCAGCATCAGCGGATCACCGCCTGTTGCTGTTGCTGCTGGGCGGGCTGCTGCTCCTGCGTGGGGCGCAGCTGCGACTGCTGTTGCTGCTGGGTGGGCTTCTCACCGTCCGACTCGCCGCTGGATGTGGTGACCGGGTTGGGCAGCGAACGCACAATCTCGGCGGCGCCCAGCTCGCGGTTGGCCACCGAGGCACGCGATGCCAGCACCCAGGTGTCCTTGGAGCCGCCGCCCTGGCTGGAGTTCACCACCCGCGACCCCTCGACCAAGGCCACCCGGGTGAGACCGCCGGGCAACACCCACACGTCGTCGCCGTCGTTGACGGCGAACGGTCGCAAGTCGACATAGCGGGGCGTCAGATTGTCGTCGATCTGCGTCGGCACCGTCGAGAGCTGCATCATCGGTTGCGCGATCCAGCCCCGCGGGTCGTCGCGGATCTTCTTGCTGATCGCGCTCAACTCCTTGTTGGAGGCTTCCGGGCCAAAGACGATGCCGTAGCCGCCGGAACCCTCGACCGGCTTGATCACCAGTTCGCCGACCCGGTCGAGCACTTCTTCGCGTTCGTCATCCATCCAGCACCGGAAGGTGTCCACGTTGGCCAGCAGTGGTTTCTCGCCGAGGTAGTACTCGATGATCGTCGGGACGTAGGTGTAGACGAGCTTGTCGTCGCCGACCCCGTTACCGACGGCGCTGGAGATCACCACGTTGCCGGCTCGGGCGGCGTTGAGCAGGCCGGCCACGCCGAGCACCGAATCGGGGCGGAATTGCATCGGATCCAGGAAAGCGTCGTCGATGCGCCGGTAAATGACGTCGACCTGACGTTCTCCCTCGGTGGTGCGCATGTACACCTGGTTGTCGCGGCAGAACAGGTCGCGACCTTCGACCAGCTCGACACCCATCTGCCGGGCCAGCAGCGAATGCTCGAAGTAAGCGGAGTTGGCCACGCCGGGGGTCAGCACCACGACGGTCGGGTCGGCCTCGTTGGTGGCCGCCGATTTGCGCAGGGCACGGAGCAGATGCGCCGCATAGTCGTCGACGGCGCGCACCCGGTGAGTGGCGAACAGGTTGGGAAAGACCCGCGCCATTGTGCGGCGGTTCTCCATCACATAGGACACTCCCGACGGCGATCGCAGGTTGTCCTCGAGGACCCGCCAGGTGCCCTTCTCGTCGCGGATCAGGTCGATGCCGGCGACGTGAATGCGCACCCCGTTGGGTGGCACGATGCCGGCGGCCTGGCGGTAGAAGTGCTCACAGGAGGTGACCAGCCGGCGCGGGATCACTCCGTCGTTGAGGATCTCCTGGTCGCCGTAGACGTCGTCGAGGTAGCACTCGAGGGCCTTGACCCGCTGGGTGATGCCGCGCTCCAACCGCGTCCACTCAGCGGCCGAGATCACCCGCGGGACCAGGTCCAGCGGAAACGGCCGCTCCTGACCGGAGAGCGAAAACGTGATGCCCTGATCGCTGAATGCCCGGCTGAGTGCCTCGGCCCGGGCCTCGAGGTCGGAGGCATCCGACGGCGCCAGCTCGGCGTAAATGCCCTTGTACGGGCCCCGGACGTTGCCCTGACCGTCGAACATCTCATCGAAGGCCTCGACGTAACTGCTGGCGGTGTTGTAGCCGTCGAAGATGCGCTCATAGCGCTTCGATGGCCGCGATTCGCCACGCGGCTGCCGCCTGGTCTCGACGGGCACAGTTCGAAGGGCCACCCTGCCATGCTGCATCACAAATGCCATTTCTGCAGGCCAAGCGCCTCTGCTTTGGGAGAATGCACCGCGGACTGATACTCTCAGTAGTCGCCGCTTAAGCGCAAAGACGCTGCGGCCAACCGTGACACACAAGCCGCTTGAGAATTGCGAAGGAATTAACGCGTGGCCAACATCAAGTCGCAGCAGAAGCGCAACCGTACGAACGAGCGCGCCCGACTGCGCAACAAGTCGGTGAAGTCGTCGCTTCGCACGGCTGTCCGCACGTTCCGCGAGGCCGCCGCTGCCGGCGATAAGGACAAGGCCGCCGAACTGCTGGTCTCCACCAGCCGCAAGTTGGACCAGGCGGCCAGCAAGGGCGTGATCCACAAGAACCAGGCGGCCAACAAGAAGTCAGCCCTGGCGCACGCCCTCAACAGGATCTGAGTTCAGCGACCCGGCTCACTCGCCACTAGCTCGGCGACTTTTCGCACCGCCGCCTCCAGCGCGTAGTCGGCATCGGCGGCCGCGCCCTTCACGTCGGCGTTCAGGGACGCCACCAATTTCATCGCGGTAGCCACCATGTCGCGGGACCACCGCCGGGCCTGCTTCTGCGCCTTCTGCACCCGCCAGGGCGGCATCCCAACTTCGGCCGCCAGCCGGTAGTGGTCACCAGAGAGCGGCCCCACCCGACCGATAGCGTGCACGGCCTCGGCCAACGCGTCGGCCAACACCACGTGCGGCTCGCCGCGCATCATCGCCCATCGCAACGCCTCGACGGCCCCCTCGACATCACCGACCACGGCCTTGTCGGCGATGTCGAAGCCCTTCACCTCGGCCCTGCCACCGTGATAGCGCCGCACCGCGGCCACGTCGACGCGGCCTCCGGTGTCGGCGACCAATTGTGAACAGGCCGAGGCAAGTTCGCGTATATCAGAGCCGACCGCATCCAGCAGCGCGCTGACCGTGTCGTCGTCGGACTTGACCTTCAGCGAACGAAATTCCTTGCGGACGAAGTCGAAGCGTTCGCTGGCCTTGGTGATCCGCGCGCACGGATGCACTTCCGCGCCGAGCGCGCGCAGCTGACTGGCCAGCGCCTTCGCACGCCCCCCACCTGAATGCACCACCACGAGCTCGGTTCCCGACGGGATGTCCGCAGCCGCGTTGGCGATCAACTCGGCGGCTTCTTTGCCCGCCTCACCAGCGGCTTCCAGGACGACCACCCGCTCGTCGGCGAACAGCGACGGGCTCAGCAACTCGGCCAGCTCGTAGACACCGACGTCGCCGGCTCGGAGGCGGTTCACCGGGACATCGTCGGTGCCGGCGCGCTGCCGCGCCGACCGCAGCACTTCCGCGACGGCGCGCTCGACCAGCAGCTCCTCGTCGCCCAGGACGAGATGCAACGCCGAAACTTGCTGGCTCACCGTTCGATCGTGTCATGTGCTGCCGACAGACCCGCTGGCCCCCACCAGCAGACCCGACAACGACCACGCCAGCAGCCCGGCGGCCGCAACGGCCAGCCCCGCCCGAAACCATCGCCACCGCCAAAGAATTACGGCCAGCACCGTGGCGCCCGCGACCAGCAGGACACCCGGAACCCCGGACGGTACCGGCACGCTCGCGGCGGGTACACCGGCTGCCCAATGCGCGATCCGCAGCACCCACCACAGCTCGGGGCCGGTGAACCGGATCAGCAGTTGCGCCCCGGCCGGCCAGAACAAGCACAGTGCCCCTGCCGCACTGCCCAGTACCGTGATCGGCGCGATCAGCGCCGCCACTGCGAGGTTGGCCGCGGCGGCCACCACGCTCACCCGGCCCGAGATGCCGGCGATCAGTGGAGCCGTCACCAACTGCGCTGCACACGCGACGCAAACGGCGTCCGACAACGGCTTGGGCCAGCCGGCGGCCACCAGACGTCGCGACCAGATCGGCGCGATGACCACCAGCGCCGCGGTCGCCACCACCGATAACGCGAGGCCCACGTCGACCGCCAACTGAGGGGCCGCGACCATCAACACCAGCACGGTGGCCGCGAGCGCCGGAATCGCTTGTCGCCGACGCGAAGACAACACGCCCACCAGCGCGATCGCACCCATCACCGCCGCGCGCAGCACACTGGCGGTCGGCTGCACGACGATGACGAACACCACCAGGGCAGCGCCGGCCAGCGCCACCGCCGCCCGCGGGCCGATCAACCGCGACGAGAACAGCACCGCCCCGCACACGATCGTGACGTTGGCCCCGGATACCGCTGTGAGATGTGTCAAACCGGCCGTGCGGAATTCTTGGCTGGTCACCGTCGTGACCGTCGAAGTGTCGCCCAGCACCAGCGCGGGCAGCATCGCCGCTTGGTCCGCGGGCAGCACTTGACGGGCTGTGGCGGCGAACGCGGCGCGGACTGCGTGCGCCGCCCGGTGCAGCGGCCCGGCGTCACCCATCGTCGGCTCACCGATCGCGTTCACCACCGCCACCGTCAGGTCGCGTCGGCTGGGCCGAGCGATTCTCGCGCGGAAGCGCATTGGCTGACCGACCATCACCGCGCTGAAGTCGCGGCCCTGCGCGAAGACCACGACGCGGCCTGAGCTCTTGTCGTGGCTCAGCTCCTGCAACGTGGCACGGAACATCAACCGGCCACGGCCCAGCGCCAGTGCGCTTTCGGTGGGCGTGACGACTACCTCCGCCGCCGTTCCGAACGCCGCGGCGACGGGGTGGCGCGCGACTGCGTTGGCGCGCAACGCGATCGCGAACCCGAAGCCCGCCCCGACGACACCCACAACGATCACGCCGACGCCGATGGCGCGCATCCGTGGGCTTCGGTGCCCGGCGCGCCAGAGCAGAACGCCGAACGCGCTGCCCGCCGCACACACCAACCCGAGCACGCTGCCGATCGGCCACCAGATTCCCGCCGCAGTGGTCACCCAACTGGTCAATGCGGCCGGCACCAGACGCGCATCCAGCCGCGCCGTCGCGGCGTCGCCGCCGGATGGCTGCTGCACCGGTCTTAGACACGAACCAGACGGCGCAGCTTTTCCAGGCGCGCGGGGCCGATGCCGTCAACTTCGGCGAGCTGGTCCACGCTGGTGAACTTGCCGTTGGCATCCCGCCACGCAACGATGGCAGCCGCGGTCACCGGCCCAACCCCAGGCAGGGCGTCCAACTGTTGAACCGTCGCGGTGTTCAGGTTGACCACCTCAGACCGTCCGGGTCTGTCGGGACGACTCGGACGATCCGGACGAGAACCAGTGCTCGGCGCGCTCGGGGTGGCCGAGCCGGAGCTCACCGAGCTGCCCAACACGGGCGGCTGCCCCTTCACGGGTGCGATCCCGACGACGATCTGCTCGCCGTCTTCGACCTGGCGGGCCATATTCAGCCCGACAGTGTCGGCACCATCCGTTGTGCCGCCGGCCGCCTTCAGCGCGTCGGCCATCCGCGCGCCGGGCGCCAGCGTGACCAGGCCTGGCGTGTGAACCAGGCCCACCACACTCACCACCACGGGTTGGTTCGGGCTGGCCGTCGCAGTTGGGCTAGGGCTGCGGCTCGCCGACGACACCGCGTCAACCGGCGGAAGTTTCGCCGACCTCACCGGGGCGGGCGTATCACGCATCAGCGTGAAGATGGCGACCAGCACCGCAATGGCCGCGATCGCGGCCAATGCGATGGCTCCCGCGCGGCCCGGGTCGGCGCGCACCCTGGCGAGCCAGCCGGCTCCGTCCGGTCCGGAACCGTCGGGAAGCCACCGCGGCAGCAGAGAGTTCGGGTCGGTATCAGCATCTCTGCCATCGTTGTCGTCGGCATCGCTATCCGGTTGGGCGCCGAGTCGTCGATGCAGTCGCTCGGCGGGCAGTTCTGTGCGCATGGGCCGACGGTAGGTGCGCCGACCGTCGGCGCACGGCCATCGCGGCGCCCGCCGACGCCGGCTGTGGACAGGCAGCCGGCTGTGCACAACCGCCTGAGCGCCGAGCCGCCTGACTGGTTGGTTGGGCGTGCGGATAACGTGCAGGGCAGGACCGTCGGATCCAACACAGGAGACTGCGATGCAACTGGCACTGACGCCGGACGAAGCCGCGTTCCGCGACGAGCTGCGCACCTTTTACACGACGAAGATTCCGGCGGAGCTTCGTGAGAAAACCCGCCTCGGCTTACCCCTCGGCCGCGACGACTTCGCCACCAGCCACAAGATCCTCAATGATCACGGGCTGGCCGTGCCGAACTGGCCCGTCGAGTGGGGCGGCAAGGACTGGACGCCCGCTCAGCATCAGATCTGGCTCGACGAGATGCAGCTGGCCTCCGTGCCGGAACCGCTGAACTTCAACGCGAAGATGGTCGGACCGGTGATCGCCGAGTTCGGCTCCCAGGAGACCAAGCAACGCTTCCTCCCGCCGACGGCCAGCCTCGACATCTGGTGGTGCCAGGGGTTCTCCGAGCCCGAAGCCGGGTCGGATTTGGCGTCGCTGCGCACCACCGCAGTGCGCGACGGCGACAGCTATGTCGTCAACGGGCAGAAGACCTGGACGACATTGGGCCAGTATGCCGACTGGATTTTCTGTCTGGTGCGCACCGACCCGCAGGCGCCCAAGAAGCAGGCCGGTATCTCGTTTCTGCTCATCGATTTGGACACCCCGGGGATCACGATGCGGCCGATCAAGTTGATCGACGGCAGCTACGAGGTCAACGAGGTGTTCTTCGAAGACGTCCGGGTACCCGCCGATCAGCTTGTCGGAGAAGAGAATCAGGGCTGGACATACGCGAAGTTCCTGTTGGGCAACGAGCGCACCGGCATCGCTGGGGTGGGCCGCACCAAGGTTCGTCTCGCCGAGGTCAAACAGTGTGCCACCGACACCGGTCTGCTCGACGATCCGCTCTTCGCCGCTCGGCTCGCTGAAACCGAAAACGAGCTGCTGGCATTGGAACTCACCCAGATGCGGGTCGCGTCCGGCTCGACGGACGGTAAGCCCAATCCGGCGTCGTCGGTGCTCAAGCTGTGCGGCAGCTAGTTGCAGCAGACCGCCACCGAGTTGCTCGTCGAAGTGGCCGGCCCGGATGCCCTGCCGTTCGATGCCGGCGACGAGATCGCGTCACCGCGATGGGCGCAGGGCAGCGCGCCGCACTACCTGAACTACCGCAAGACATCCATCTACGGCGGCAGCAATGAGGTACAGCGCACCATCATCGCGTCCACCATTCTCGGCTTGTAAGACGACAGGAGGACGAGGTAAAGCCATGGACTTTCAGTTGAGCGACGAACAGGTTCTGCTCCGCGACACCACCCGCGACTTGCTGTCCCGAAGCTATGACCCGGAGAGCCGCAACAAGATCATCGGCAGCGAGCTGGGCTGGAGCCGCGACGTGTGGACTCAGCTGGCCGACACGGGGATTCTGGGGCTGGGCTTCGACCCTGACGAAGCCGGCCAGCTCGAGGTGATGGTCGTGCTGACCGAAGTCGGCCGCCGGCTGGCCCCCGAACCCGTCGTGCACGCGGCGCTGGGACCGGGGGCGATCGTCGCCGAGGTCGGCAGCGACGCCCAGAAGGAGATACTGGACGACGTCGCCGCCGGGCAGCGGTTGCTGGCATTTGCACACCTCGAGCCCGGGATGCGCGGGGCGTTGACCGAGAATGTCGCGACAACCGCTGTGCAGCAAGGTAATTCGTGGGTGCTCGGCGGACGCAAGAACCCGGTGCTCGCCGGGGACTCCGCTGACACCCTGGTCGTCAGCGCGAAGTTGCCCGACGACGGAATCGGATTGTTCCTGGTCGACGGCGAAGCCGTGAGCCGGCACCCGTACCGCACTTTCGACGGCCAACGCGGCGCTGAGATCGATCTGGACAAGGCGCCGGGCGAGCCGCTCGGCGACGCGGTGGACGCCTCGGCCGCCATCCGCAACGCGGTCGTCCGCATCCAGTCCTCGTTGTGCGCCGAGGCGGTCGGCGCCATGGAAGAGGCACTTCGGTTGACCACCGATTACCTCAAGACGCGTAAGCAGTTCGGTGTCACCCTGAACACCTTCCAGACGCTGACTCAGCGCGCCGCCGATATGTACGTGTCGCTGGAACTGGCCCGCAGCATGAACCTCTACGCCGCGATGTCCATCGCCGACGGCAATCTCGACCCGGTGGTCGCGGCACGGGCCAAGTTGCAGATCGGCCGGTCGGGGCGCCACATCGGCCAGGAGGCGATCCAGCTGCACGGCGGCATCGGGATGACCGCGGAATATCCGGTCGGTCATTACGCCGCGCGGCTGACCGCGATCGAACACACCCTCGGTTCGTCTGAGGACCAGTTGCACGTCCTGATCGATCAGGTCGGCGACTACAACGTCGTAATGCTTTAGGCCGGAGCAGTCGGATGGCCGAACTCTCCGAGCAAGTCGCGGAATTCCTGTCGGCGGGCACCCGCACCGCGATGCTGGGTTACCTCGCCGCCGACGGCCGACCGCTGGTCGCTCCCGTGTGGTTCATCGTCGACAACGGCGAGCTGGTGTTCAACACCGGCCGTGAGTCGGCGAAAGGTCGTGCACTGGCCAGGGATTCACGTGTGGTCATCTGTGTCGACGATCCGCATCCGCCCTACTCGTTCGTGCAGGTGCAGGGCCGAGCCTCGTTGCAGGACGATGCCGAGGACCTGCTCGAGGTCGCTACGCGGATCGGTGGACGCTACATGGGCGCACACCGCGCCAAGGAATTCGGCCAGCGCAACGCCGTGTCCGGCGAGTTGGTGGTGCGGGTCCGGCCGACCAAGGGCCTAAGGCGGCCGCTTCCGCCGCGTCCGAGTTCGCTTTGAAGAGTCCAATCTGACCGGCAAAGGAGCCGCCCGATGAGCACAGACCGTCCGTTTCGCGTGATCCAGTGGACTACCGGCAACATCGGGCGACGATCGCTGCACGCCATCATCGGCAGACCGGACATGGCACTGGTCGGCGTCTACGCCCACGGCCAGGACAAAGTCGGAGTGGACGCCGCCGACCTCTCCGGCTGGCCCGAGCCGACGGGGGTCAAGGCCACCAACGACATCGACGCGCTGCTGGCGCTGCGACCCGACGCGTGTTGCTATAACCCGTTGTGGCCCAACATCGATGAGCTGGTTCGGCTGCTCGAGTCGGGCGTCAACGTGTGCTCTAGCGCGGCCTGGATCACCGGTGGCAAGCAGACCCCGCAGGACCTGCAACGGATCCTCGACGCCTGCGAGCGCGGCGGATCGACCATCTTCGGCAGCGGCGCACACCCCGGGATGACGAACCTGATCGGCATGGCGCTGAGCGGGTCCTGCGAACGCGTCGACGAGATCCGCATCACCGAATCGGTGGACTGCTCGACCTACGAGTCCGCGGAAACGCAGACCGCGATGGGTTTCTCGCAGGACCCCGATACGCCGGGGCTGGCCGAGAATGTGCGACGCGAAAGCGAAGTCTTCGCCGAGTCGGCGGCGATGATGGCCGACGCGATCGGCGCCGCGCTGGACAACATCACGTTCGACGTCACGTTCACCGCGGCCACCGCCGACTCCGACCTAGGCTTCATGAAGATCCCGGCCGGAACCGTGGGAAGTGTGTACGGCTATCACCGCGGCTGGGTGGGCGAGCGCAACGTGGTCAGCGTCGGGTTCAACTGGATCATGGGCAGTCACGTGGTGCCGCCGAAGCCGCTCGAGCACGGCCACGTCATTCAGGTGTTCGGCCTGCCCAATATGCGCACCGTGGTTCATTGCCTGCCACCGAAGGACTGGACCGAGCCGGGATTCATGGGGCTGGGCATGGTTTACACCGCGATGCCGGTCACCAACGCGGTGCCGGCGGTCGTCGCGGCCCGGCCCGGGATCGTCACGCTGGCCGACCTACCGCCGATCACTGGCCGCGCGGCGGCGCACCAGTGAAGGCTTAGACACAGAAGGGGACCTAGCGGAACGCGGACGTGCCCTACCGGCTAGCATAGTTAGCCGAGCGAAGGTTCTGCGGGAGTGGTGGTGCCGACGGACCTTGGCTCATTCGGCAGAACCAGGACGCCGACGGCGGCGGACGAATGGATCTGCGGCTTGATCCGTTCGTGGAGAAGACTACGGACGGGCCGGCGGGAGGAGACCGAGTGCGGGCAATTTCGATTGGCGGTTTGCTCAAACGCTGGTGGATACCGTTGCTTCTAGTGGTCGTCCTGTCGGTTTCCGCCCTCGTCGTAACGCGGCTGCACAAGGTGTTCGGCTCGCAGGACCTCAACGCGAACGCCGGGGCCGGGATCAAGATCGTTCAGTTCAACCCAAAGGTCGTCAAGTATGAGGTCGATGGGCCGCCCGGCAGTGTAGCGAATCTCAACTACTGGGACGCTGACGCCAACACGCATCAGGTCAATGGCGCACCACTGCCATGGTCGTACACGATCTCCACCACACTGCCCGCGGTCAGCGCGAACATCATGGCCCAAACCGACGCCCACCACATCAGCTGCCGCATCACCGTCGACGGCGTACTCCGCGAGCATCAGAGCGCAGACGGCATCAACGCCCAGACCTACTGCTTGGTGAAGTCCGCATGACCGAGACGGCCGACAGCGACACCACGACAAGCCCGTCCAGGCACCCGCACCAACCGTTCATCCCGCACTTCATCCGCATCTTCGCGATTCCCATCATTTTGGGCTGGGTCGTCCTGACCGTCGTGGTCAACGTCGCAGTACCGACCCTGGAAGTCGTCGGCGAAAACCATTCGGCGCCGATGGCGCCCTTAGATGCACCGTCGATGAAGGCGATGATGCGGATGGGGCACAACTTCAAGGAATTCAATTCCAACAGCACGGTGATGGTCGTGGTGGAAAGCCAGCAGCCGCTCGGCCCCGCCGCGCACCACTACTACGACGACATCGTGCGGAAACTCCGCGCGGACCCCGAGCACGTCCAGCACATCCAGGACTTCTGGGGAGACAGGTTCACCGCGGCCGGTGCGCAGAGCGCCGACGCCAAGGGCGCCTACGTCCAGGTCAACATCGCCGGTAACCAGGGCACCACGCAGGCGAACAAATCCGTCGAAGCCGTTCGCAAAGTTGTCGACGACGAACCCGCGCCGCCCGGGGTCAAGGCCTATGTCACCGGTCCGGCGGCGCTGTCCGACGACATGCACGTCATCGGCAACGACAGCCTGGCCAAAATCACGCTGTTCACCCTGGCCGCGATCGCGATCATGCTGCTGCTGGTGTACCGCTCGATCATCACCACGTTGATCCAGCTGTTCATGACTTTCGTCGCGCTGGCCTGTGCGCGCGGAATCGTCGCCGTGCTGGGCTACAACAACGCGTTCGGGCTCACCACGTTTGCCGCGAACATCCTGACCATGCTGGCAATCGCCGCCGGGACCGACTACGGAATCTTCCTCATCGGCCGCTATCAGGAAGCCCGCGCGGCCGGCGAAGACCGAGAGACCGCCTACTACACGACATTTCA
Organism: uncultured Actinomycetota bacterium; assembly: GCA_963791535.1. Lineage (GTDB taxonomy): Bacteria > Actinomycetota > Actinomycetes > Mycobacteriales > Mycobacteriaceae > Mycobacterium. The sequence goes on from CAWBSW010000038.1 coordinate 149,942, forward strand.
TGGGGTCGCGCCCGTCGTGCTGGGTTCGGGCCTGACGATCGCGGGCGCGACGTACTGCCTGAGCTTCGCGCGGCTGCCCTGGTTCAACACCATGGGCCCGCCGGTGGCCATCGGCATGATCGTGGTCGTGTTGGCCGGCCTGACACTGGGCCCCGCGGTCGTTTTCCTTGGCAGCCGGTTTGGCCTCTTCGAGAAAAAGAAGCAGTCCCGCGGACGACTGTGGCGGCGGGTCGGCACCGCGGTTGTGCGTTGGCCCGCACCGATTTTCGCGGTCAGTGCCGCGGTCGTGCTCGTCGGCATGGTCGCGCTGCCCGGGTTCAAGACGAGCTACAACGACCGCCACTACCTGCCCGAATCAGCGCCGTCCAACGTCGGGTACGCCGCGGCCGACCGACACTTCTCCGAAGCACGGATGAACCCGGACATGCTGATGATCGAAGCCGACCACGACATGCGCAATCCGGCCGACATGCTGGTGCTCGACAAGGTCGCGAAGAACGAGATCCGCACAGTCGGTATCGCAATGATCCAGGACATAACCAGACCCCTGGGGATTCCGATCCAGCACAGCTCCATCCCCTTTCAGAACAGCATCCAAAGCCAGACGACCATGCAGAACATGGGCTTCCTGAAAGACAGAATGAACGACATTCTGAAGATGGCCGACGAGCTGGGGATCACCATAAGTTACTTGGAGAAGACGTATAAGATCACGACTCAGCTGGCCGACACGACTTCCGACACGGCCCGTCTCACCAGAGAAATGGTGCAGGTCACCGACGATTTACGGGACCACATCGCGGATTTCGACGACTTCTACCGCCCGATTCGCAGTTACTTCTACTGGGAGAAACACTGCTACGACATTCCCATCTGCTATTCGTTCCGGTCGTTGTTCGACTCATTGGACGGGATCGATCAACTCGACGAAAAGCTGCACGGCTTGTCAAGCGACATCGGGGTTACGGACACCCTCACGCACGAACTGGCCGCGATCTTGCCGCCGCAGATCGAAGCCCTGAAGACCACTCGTGGAATAACGCTGACCTTGCACAGCACCTTTGACGCGATGATCAATCAAATCGAGGCGATGAGCAACACGTCGATCGTCATGGGCCAAAGCTTCGACGCCTCGCAGAACGACGACTTCTTCTACCTGCCGCCCGAGGCGTTCAGCAACCCGGAATTCCTTCGCGGCGTGAAGATGTTCTTCTCCCCCGACGGAAAGTCGGTGCGGTTCTTCATCACTCACCAGGGTGACCCGATGACGCCCGAGGGAATCGCCCGGGTCTCCGCGGAGCGAACCGCCGCCCAGGAGGGGCTCAAGCAGTCCTCGCTGTCCGACGCCAAGGTGTATCTCGGCGGAACCGCAGCGACTTTCCGCGATATGGCCGACGGCGAGAAGTACGACCTGATGATCGCCGTGATTTCGGCGTTGACGCTGATCTTCATGATCATGCTGCTGCTCACCCGCAGCGTGGTCGCCGCACTGGTCATCGTCGGTACCGCGAGCAGCTCGATCGCCGCGTCCGTCGGACTGTCGGTGCTGATCTGGCAGGACCTGTTCGGTATCCACATCCACTGGATCGTCGCGGCGCTTTCGGTCATCATCCTGTTGGCCGTCGGCTCGGACTACAACCTGCTGTTGGTCTCGAGGTTCAAAGAAGAAATTCACGCCGGACTCAAGACCGGATACATCCGGTCGATGGCCGGCACCGGCGCGGTGGTGACATCGGCCGGCCTGGTGTTCGCCTTCACCATGGCGGCGATGCTGGGCAGCGATCTGACAGTGCTGGGCCAATTCGGCTCGACGGTCTGCATCGGCCTGCTGCTCGACACCCTGGTGGTGCGCACGCTGTTCATGCCCTCGCTCGCCACCATGCTGGGCCGCTGGTTCTGGTGGCCCCTCGTTGTCCACCCCCGCGGCGATAACGCCAAACCGAAGCCACCGCCGGCGCCCGTGGAGGACACTGCGCCGCTGGCGGTTCAGGCCCACCGCTGATAGTGCGGCGACCCGCTGCGCCCGGCTACGCCGCGCTTGCGATCGCCGCCAAGCCACTACTCGGCTACCTCGACACACACCGCGAGCGCGCCGGCGCCGACGTGCAACGCGAGCACCGGGCCCAGATCGGTGACGACCGCGAGCCTACCCGTCGGCAATCGCTGCGCGAGTGCGTCGACAAGATCTGCCGCTCCGCCGGGGTTGGCGACGTGATGCACCGCGATCTGCGCTGAACGCTCCCCGACGACTTCGCACACCCGATCGATCATCGTCGCGACCGCTTTACTGGCGGTGCGTACCCGTTGCGCCAGAACCAGTTTCCCGTCGTCTATGCGCAGCAGTGGCTTGAGCGACAGCTTGGTGCCCAGCCAGGCGCCGGCACCACCGATGCGCCCGCTTCGTCGCAGGTTGTCCAGCTGGTGTACGACGATGAACCCGTGATTGCGGCTCACGGCACCAGCCGCAGATGCCGCAACCGCGTCCAGGTCGGCCTCGCTCGGCGGCCGCCCGGGCAGCGGCCAGCGCGACGAAACCAGTATTCATCGCGGCCGACTTCGAATCGATCACCCGAACCGCCGGACCGAGTTCGGCCGCAACGGTTTCGGCGGCGCCGAAGGTTCCCGACAGCGCCGCCGAAAGGTGCACCGCCACGACCCCGTCGCCGCCGCTGTCGGCCAGCGCCTGCCGGTATACCTCGCGCAGTTCCGCCGGCGTCGCGGCGGCGGTGGTGGCTTGCCCATAGTCGTGGATGTCGGCGGGAACGTCGTCCACGCCGTCACGCAGGTCGTGCCCGTCGAGCAGGATGTGCAACGGCACCTGCCGTATTCCCCACTGCCGGCGAAGATCCTCGGGAAGGCGCGCTGAGGAGTCAGTGACTATCACGACAGGCATAGGAATCAGCCGCGCGACGTCTCGGTTTCGACGCCGGCTTCGGCCAGCGCCTTGAGCATCAGTTCCGCGACCGTCTGATGGGCTTCGAAGTTCCAGTGAATACCGTCGGGGTTGCCGCGACCACTCATAACATGTTCGGCGACAGCGGATTTCAGATCAACCAGCGGGATATCATGCTGCTGAGCCCATTGGGTGATCGCCCCGACCGTGCCGGCTCGGCCGTGATGGGCCTTACCGTAAGTCTCGGCGATGTGCACCGACGGCAGCGACGCCACAATCGGGATCCCGGGTCGATTGAAATCGATTGCACCGCGGGTCTGTTCGAGGTATTCGGCGGACAGGTGCGGCGGTAGTGCGGCTCTGGCCACCGGAGACAGCCGCGGCTGCACCCAACCGTAGCCGTCGCGGGCCCAGCGCCGTAGCCACGGCGGTCGCACGTAGCGGATGAGTTCACGCAACGCCGTCGGCAACGGAGACGGCAGCGAATCCATTCCGCCCGTCGCGAAGATCACCGCCCCGGCGCGGGGCAGAGCCGCCCAGGCCCGCGGATCCTGGGTGGCCGCCCACCACACATCCCGACACGTCCAGCCGATGCGCCCGATCAGCTCCAGATCCCAATCTAGTTGCGAAGCAACAATATTCGGCCAGATGCGGGGATCGTCAGCGGGCAGTCCACCGGTCGGTCCGTAGTAGGCCAGTGAATCGGCGAAGACCAGCAGCGCCGGACGCGACCGTTGCTCAGAGGACATCGCCGGCGACCTGTGCCGAAGCGTTCCACACGTCCAGGCGCCACCGAATGTCATCGACGTGTCGGCGCGGTCGCCATCGGGGTGCCCGGTCAGCTGCGTCCAGCTGGCATTGCCCATGCCGCCCAGCGCGGGCCAATTGGCAACCGGCAGCCGCAGCAGCGCCGCGGTCAGGGCCGCGATCAGCCCGCCGTGGGCGACCAGCACCACCGGCCGCGCCGGTTCCTCGTCGGCACCCCATTCGGGCTCACCGGCGACCAGCTCGGCGATCAACGGCAGGCTGCGCTCAGCGACGTCGACCCTGCTCTCGCCGCCGTGCGGTGCCCAGGTGGCGTCCTCGCGCCAGGCCAGCCGGGCGCCGGGTGCTTTCGCGTCGATCTCGGCGTGCGTCATGCCCTGCCAGTCGCCCAGGTGGGTCTCGCGTAACCGCTGGTCGACCTGCACCCGCAAGCCCGCCCGCTCCCCCAGCGCGACCGCGGTGTCGTAGGCGCGTCGCAGGTCCGACGACACGATGAGCAGCGGCTGGCGTTTGGCCAGCCCCTCGGCCGCCGCGACAGCCTGGACGCGGCCCAGATCGGTCAGCTCGGTGTCCAGCTGGCCCTGCATTCGGCTGCCGAGATTGAAGTCGGTTTGCCCGTGCCGCAGCATCACCAGGCGACGCGTCGTCATGACCGGCTCGCAGAGTCCGCTGGGTCTTCGGACAAGTCCACCGCCACCACCGGACAGTCACCCCAGAGCCGGTCCAGCGCATAGAAATTGCGTTCGTCTCGGTGCTGGATGTGCACGACGATGTCGACGTAATCGAGCAATGTCCAGCGGCCTTCGCGGGTACCCTCGCGGCGCGCAGGCTTGTAGCCGGCCCGGCGCATCTTCTCCTCGACCTCGTCGACGATGGCGTTGACCTGCCGTTCGTTCGACGCCGAGGCGATGACGAAGCAGTCGGTGATAACCAGCTGACCGGAAACGTCGATCACGACGACGTCGTCGGCAAGCTTCGACGCCGCCGCGGCGGCGGCGACCGTGGCCATCTCGATCGCCTCCGGGGTGGCCGTCACTTCTCGTCCCCGGGTTTGCGGTAGAGCTCACGCTTGGAGATGTACTGCACGACACCGTCGGGCATGAGGTACCAGAGCGGACGCGACTCTTGCGCCCGCCGACGACAGTCGGTGGACGAGATTGCCAGCGCGGGAATCTCCACCAGCGTCAACGCGTCCTCGGGCAAGCCGTCGAGAACATCGGTGAGATGTTCGCTGCCCAGCTCGTAGCCGGGCCGGCTGACCCCGACGAACCGCGCCATCGCGAACAGTTGCTCCAAGTCCTGCCATGACAGGATCGCGGCCAACGCGTCGGCGCCGGTGATGAAGTACAGCTCACATCCGGGATTGATGGCGTGCAGATCCCGCAGCGTGTCCTTAGTGTAGGTGGGACCGGCGCGGTCGATGTCCACCCGGCTCACCGAAAAGCGGGGGTTGGCCGCTGTCGCGATCACGGTCATCAGATACCGGTCCTCGGCGGCGCTGACCCGGCGTTGCTTCTGCCACGGCTGACCGCTGGGCACGAAAACCACTTCGTCGAGATCGAACAAATAAGCGACTTCACTGGCTGCGACCAGGTGGCCGTTGTGGATGGGGTCAAACGTCCCACCCATCACTCCCAGCCGCCGCTTTCGCATGGTTTGCCAGCTTACTGGAGCAGCGCCGCCCACCTGATTCCCGCGAGCGTCACGCTAGCGTGGCGATGGTGGGCGACCGTCACTCCAGCGTGACGCTCGGCATGGGGAAGGCCCAGAACCGATGGGAAGGCGCGGCATTGAACTCTCGAGACGACCACCGATACGTGATCATCGGTGCCGGTGCGATCGGCGGCACGGTGGGAGCGGTGCTGACGCGAGCCGGTGCTCCCACGGTTTTGGTGGCCCACGGTCGGCACGCCGAGGTTTTGGCGACCGCGGGCATCACGCTGAGAACGCCCGACGGCACCTTCCACACCCCGGTCACCGCCGCGTCCGGGACCGAGCACGTCCGGTTGACCGATCGCGACGTGCTGGTATTCACGACCAAAACCCAACAACTCGACTCGGCACTGCAGGAGTGGGTGGATCGGCCGGTCTTTCGGCCAAACGGCCCAGATGATCCAGTCGGAACCGCGGGCGAGCGATTGCCGGCGATGACCGCACTCAACGGTGTTGCCGCCGAGGAGAAAGCGTTGCGCTATTTCCGTCGAGTGTTTGGTATCTGTGTCTGGTTGCCTGCCGTGCACCTCGAGCCCGGCGAGGTGATCGTGCGGTCGTGGCCGGTGGCAGGCCAGTTCCACATCGCTCGCTGGCCCGCGTCGATCAGCACGCAGGACGACGCCACCCTGTTGTCGCAGGTCGCCGAGACGTTGACCGCCGCGGGGATCAAGGTGCAGATTCCCCATGACGTCGCCCCGTGGAAGTACAACAAGCTACTGAGCAACCTGGGCAACGCTGCCGGCGCCCTGGCCGCCGAGGCAGCCGACATAGCCGCGGTGGTGGCCGCGGTGCGCAGTGAAGGCGAGAAGGTGTTGCGGCACGCGGAAATCGAATTCATCTCGTTCGAGACCTCCACGGCCGCGCGCGCGGACGGACCGACCATCCGCCCGGTGCCGGGGTGGAATGCCGCGGCGAGCAACTCCACTTGGCAGTCGTTGAGCCGCAACACCGGCAACGTTGAGACCGACTTCTTCAATGGTGAGATCGTCCGGCTGGCTCACCGACATGGCATCACGGCACCACTGAACGCCGCGTTGGCACGGGCGGCGCGTGACGCGGTCCGCGACGGAAGTGGGCCGAGCGGGTATTCAGCTGCAGAACTGGCGGAGCTTCTCGAAGTGGGCCACTAGACGGGCAACAGCTGGTCGATCACCGCCGCCAGCTGCTTGGCGGACCGGCATTCATGCATGGTGATCACCTCTTGGTAGCGGGGTACCGCCGAGTCGCCGCTGCCCCACAAGTGCTTGGGCTCGGGGTTGAGCCAGTGCGCGTGCCGGCTGGCGGTCACCATGTGGGCCAACACGTCGGTGGCCGGGTCGCGGTAGTTGGTGCGGCCGTCGCCGAGCACCAGCAACGAGCTGCGCGGCGACAGCACATTGGGATGGGCCTGAATGAACGACACGAACGCGTTGCCGTAATCACTGTGGCCGTCGCGGGTGTAGACACCGGCTTCCCGGGTGATCCGCTGGATCGCCACGGCCAGGTCGGCGTCGGGGCCGAACATGTGGGTCACCTCGTCGGCGGTGTCAATGAACGCGAAGACCCGAACACGGGAAAACTGTTGGCGCAGTGCATGCACCAACAACAGGGTGAAGTGGCTGAAGCCGGCGACCGAACCCGACACGTCGCACAACACCACCAGTTCGGGGCGCGCCGGGCGCGGCTTTCGCAGCACCAGGTCGATCGGCACACCACCGGTGGACATCGACTTGCGCAACGTCTTGCGCAGGTCGATCGCTCCCGCCCGGGCACGGCGCCGACGAGCGGCCAACCGGGTGGCCAACGTGCGGGCCAGTGGCTGCACCACCCGGCGCATTGAACGCAGCTGTTCGCCCGACGCGCGCAGGAATTCGACGTTCTCGGCCAGCTGCGGGATTCCGTACATCTGCACGTGATCGCGGCCGAGTTGCTCGGCGGTGCGCCGCTTGGTCTCGGCGTCGACCATTTTGCGCAACTGGGTGATCCGCTGCGCGGCAAGCGCTTTGGCGATCTGCTCCTGGGTCGGCGTGCGCTCGTCGCCGTAGGGGGCGAGCAGTCCGGCCAACAGCTTGCCTTCCAGCTCGTCCAGCGCCATCGCCTTGAGCGCCTGATACGACGAGTACGACGGGCCGCGGCTGGAGTTGTATTTGCCGTAGGCGTCCACGATTTGCGCGATCATCGCCACCAGCCGCTCATCCATGTCGGCGAGGTCCGCATTGGCCGTGAGCAGATCCAGCAGCATCTGCCGCATCGCCTCGACATCGTCAGGCGGCAACTGGATCTCGGGATCGGCCTCGGACTCCTCTGCCACTACCGCACGCGTGCCCAGCGCGGCGGGCCACCACAGGTCGAACATCGCGTCGTAGGTCTCACGGTGCTCGGGCCTGCGCAACACCGCACAAGCGAGGCCCTCGCGCAGCACCTCCCGATCACCGAGGCCGAGCACCGCCATCACTTTGCCGGCGTCCACCGTCTCCGATGGACCGACCGAAATACCTTGCCCGCGAAGCGCTTCGACGAAGCCAACCAGATGGCCCGGCAGGCCGTGCGGAGCAAGCGGATGGCTGGGGCGAACGCGGCGAACGGCCATCAGTACCTCTTAGTTCAGCCGAAGTTCGCCGGTGGCGCGTTGCTGATCGGATTGGTGTTTGAGAACCACGCCCAGGGTGGCGGCGATGGTCGCATCGTCGATGGTGTCCATGCCAAGCGCCAGCACTGTGCGTCCCCAGTCGATGGTCTCGGCCACCGACGGCAGCTTCTTGAGTTGCATGCCGCGTAGCACCCCGATGATGCGGACCAACTCATCGGCGATGTGTGCGGGCAGTTCGGGGACGCGGGACAGCAGAATGCGGCGTTCCAGTTCGGGGCTGGGGAAGTCGATGTGCAGGAACAGGCAACGACGTTTGAGCGCCTCGGACAACTCGCGGGTGGCGTTGGAGGTCAGCACCACGAACGGCGCCCGCTCGGCGGTGATGGTGCCCAACTCGGGGACCGTCACCGCGAAGTCGGACAGCACTTCCAGCAGCAGACCCTCGATTTCGATGTCGGCCTTGTCGGTTTCGTCGATCAGCAGCACGGTGGGCTCGGTGCGCCGGATCGCGGTCAGCAGCGGCCGCGACAGCAGAAATTCCTCGCTGAACACGTCCATCTTCGTCTGGTCCCAGTCTCCGGAGCCGGCCTGAATACGAAGTATCTGCTTGGCGTGGTTCCACTCGTAGAGCGCGCGGGCCTCGTCGACGCCTTCGTAGCACTGCAGGCGAACCAAACCGGATTCGGTGGCCTGCGCGACGGCGCGGGCCAGTTCGGTCTTGCCGACCCCGGCCGGTCCCTCCACCAGCAGCGGTTTGCCGAGCCGATCGGCGAGGAAAACCGCAGTGGCGGTAGCAGTATCGACCAGGTAACCGGTTTCGGCCAGCCGCCGCTCGACGTCGTCGATATCGGCGAACAGCGGGACGGGCCGCGCGGGCACACTCACGTTTGTGTTCTCCTCAGCATGTCAGGCCGGGCGAGTCTGACCGTCTCCCCAGACGATCCACTTGGTCGACGTCAATTCCGGCAGGCCCATCGGGCCGCGGGCGTGCAGCTTCTGGGTGGAGATACCGATCTCCGCGCCGAACCCGAACTGTTCACCGTCGGTGAAGCTCGTCGACGCGTTGACCATCACCGCGGCTGCGTCCACTCCTTCGGTAAACCGTTGGGCAGCAGCCATATTGGTGGTCACAATGGCTTCGGTGTGCCCGGTGCCGTATTCGTTGATGTGCGCGATCGCCTCGTCGACACCATCGACGACCGCGACCGCGATCTCCATCGCCAAGTACTCGCGGCGCAGGTGCTCCTCATCGGGGTCGAGATGCACAGTCACGCCGGCGTCTTGCAGCGCACCGATCAGCCGCGGCAACGCCTTCCCGGCAATCGTCGCGTCGACCAACAACGTCTCGGCGGCGTTGCAGACGCTGGGCCGACGGGTCTTGGAGTTCAGCAGGATCCGTTCCGCCATCTCGAGGTCGGCCGCATCGTGCACGTAGACATGGCAGTTGCCGACACCGGTTTCGATCGTCGGCACCTGCGCGTCTCGGACCACCGCGTCGATCAGGCCGGCTCCACCGCGCGGGATCACCACGTCGACCAGGCCGCGGGCCTGGATCAGGTGGGTGACGGTAGAGCGGTCGGCGGCCGAGAGCAGTTGGACGGCGTCGGCGGGCAGGTCCTCGCTGCGCAACGCCGCGCGTAACACGGTGACCAGCGCCTCGTTGGACTTCGCTGCCGACGCGCTACCGCGCAGCAGCGCGGCATTGCCGGACTTGAGCGCCAACCCGAATGCGTCGACGGTGACGTTGGGTCGGCCCTCGTAGACCATCCCGAGCACGCCGAGCGGCACCCGCTGCTGGCGCAGCGCCAGCCCGTTGGGCAGGGTGTAGCCGCGCAGCACCTCTCCGACCGGGTCGGGCAATCCTGCGACCTGGCGCAGTCCGGCGGCGATTCCGTCGACGCGCTTCGGATTCAGCGCCAGCCGGTCGATCATGGCCGGCGGTGTCTCCGCCGCCCTTGCCGCGTTCAGATCTTCGGCGTTGGCCGCCAGGATCTGATCGCAGTTGGCCACGATTGCCTCCGCGGCGACAAACAGCGCCTGGTCCTTGGCGACGGTCGGCAAGGAGGCCAGCACGCGGGCGGCGACCCGCGCCCGGCGCGCGGCCTGGTGCACCTGTTGGCGCAAGTCGGGAGCCGACGGAGCATGCACACTCATTAACCCAGGGTATCGAGTTTCCTACCGCCTGGTTGACACGGCCCTACTGGAAGTGCGGGCGAGCGCCCGCCAGATCAAGATCTATTCCGCTGCGGCGCGGCAGGATGCGCTAGAGGTTTGCTGAAATATCCTTGAGTATCGTTATTTTGGCGTTGTCGGCAATGACGTTCGGCCGAGGTGAGCGGTATCACAGCGTTCAAGCCGTCCGGTCGACGCGCTTTCGTCGGTCTTCGATGATGCGACCCAGCTCCTGCAGCAGTGGAGGTGATCGCATGACGAGATCTTCGATGTGCTCACGATCGATCTCCAGCGCAGTCACCTCTTCCAGCGCATACGCCGTAGTGAGGTTTGGCTGACGGGTCAGTGTGGTCAACCCGAGGAATGAACCTGCTTCCAGCACGCTGACCGACAGGACAGCACCGTCGTCGGCGGTCGTCGTCAGCTGGACGCAGCCGCGGATCAAAAAACTCATCGCGGTGGGCACGTCACCGGCGCGTTGCACCACTTCGTCCGTGCCGTATCGAACGACTTTCGCATGCGGGATCAGCGACTGTTGGTCGGTGAGGCTCAACCGCAACGCCGGTGCCACGACAGTCCGCATCGCCATCTGCACCCGTGCCGGGGTGGAGAAGTCGTCGTTGGCGCCGTCGAGGTGGAGGCCCTCACGCCGCGCCGCGTACCAGATCCAGCGCAAGAAGGTGGAGCGCGCCGCGCCGTCATCGGCGGGCGACTTCAACCCGATGGTTACCCGGTACTCGCCGCTGCCGGCGGCCACCGCGGCCGGTGTGGTGTCGGCTTTGCATTGCGGCAGCGTGCCGGCGACCCGCGATAGCAGCCGTCGCACCCCGTCGGGCGGGTCGGCAAGCGAAAACGTCGTGGTTATCTCTAATTGGTGCGCCCCGGGCGGACGGCTGAGATTGGTGAACGAGGTAGCGGCGAGCACCGAATTGGGTGTGATCTGCAATCCGCGGTCGGTTTGGATGTGAACGGCGCGCCAGTTCGCCTCCACGATGCGCCCCCGCGCCGCGGGGGTGTCCAGCCAGTCGCCGATCCGGAACGGCTGCTCGAACAACATGAACAGGCCCGACACGATCTGGCCGACGGAATTCTGCAGCATCAGGCCGATGACCACCGACCCAACGCCCAGCGCGGTGAACAGGCCACCGATACGCACTCCCCAGATGTAGGAGAAGATCAGCGCCAGTCCCACGGCGATCAGGAGAAGCCGCAATACGTCCCGAAATATCGTCGGCACCCGCTGGCGGAAAGAGCCCTGCGGGGCGCCTTCAAATAGTGTGGCGTTCAGCCCGGACAACACCAGCACCAGCACCAAAAAGCCAAATAACGTGGCCAATACCCGCACCGAGTCGAGGCGTGCTGAAACCTGCGCCACCTCGATCAAAAGCATCAATAGCGCCGTCAGCGGCACTACATAGGTGCGCAGCAGGTTGACCGGTCGAGCCAGAGCGCTCTGCCGGCGCTCAAGCGCGTGGTGCAATTCGGTGAGGCCGATCAGCGTGAAGGGCAGTCCGACGGTCAGCCCGACGGCCCAGTAAAACCAGCCTGCGTCAAGGAATTTCACTTGCGCTCCGACAACCGCCAGATCGGCTGCTCCGAGCCGTCGACCGTGATGCTGCCGGCCGGCGTGAAGTGCCGAATGTCACGCATCACGTCGTACACTGCCGAGGTGACGTAGACGCCCGACTCCGTTGCACCACTACGCATCTGGTAGGCCAAATTGACCGCGGCTCCCCACATGTCGTAGATGACGCTGGTCCGGCCGACAAGTCCACTGATCACGTTGCCGGTGTTAACGCCGGCCCGAATGCCGAGGTGGTGACCTGTCCGGCTATTGAATCGCTCGATGATCCGTTGCATCTCCACCGCGAAGTCGATGGTGCGGGGCACGCTGTCCAGCCGTGGAACATTCAATCCGCAGCTGGCCAGGAAGCCGTTATGCACGGTGCGAATGGGCTCAACGCCAAGGGTTTCCGCTGCCGAATCGACTTCCCGCACCAACTCGTCGACAATCCCCACCAGTTCGTTACCGGACAGCCGGTTGGAGAGCTCGTCGAGGCCAACGATGTCGGCGAATATGACAGCGACGTCCTGGTGTTCTTGCGCGATGGTCTGTTCGCCTTCGCGGTAACGCTGTACGACCGGCTCGGGCATCAACGACAACAGCAGACGGTCGTTTTCCTTGCGCTGTTCGGTAAGCAGATCCTCTTTGATCTGCAGATTCCGGCTCATCTCGTTGAAGGCGACAGTGAGATCGCCGATCTCGTCGCGCGTTGTCACCGGCATCGTGAGGTCGTAATTCCCCGCGCTGATCTTCTGCGCGCCGGCTTGCAGCCGCCGCACCGGCCCCACGAATAACCGGGCAATCAGCATTGCCACCACGCAGATGATGAAAACCAGCGCCGCGGTGGTCAATACCAATGTCCGGGTGAATGACCCGATTCGGTCAAAGGCTTCGGCGCTGTCCCGGGTCGCCACGATCGACCAACGCAGGTCCGAATTCGGCACGCGCAGCGGAGCGTAGGCCGCGAGTTCCCGATCTCCCAGATAGCCGGTATCGACCACGGTTCCGGTCTGCCCGTGTTGGGCGGCGCGAACGGCCGCCGTCGCCACGGGCTGAACCAGCGTCGTGCCATGCAACCTGATCGCTTTCTCGACGATGTCGGGCGGGGTGCCGGCCGCCTCGGCCTTGCGCTGATATTTCTCGGGGTCCTCCAGGAACAACCGCGAATCAGAACGCATCAGGTTGTCCGGACCGGCCAAATACGTCTCCGCCGTCTCCCCTATGCCGGCGGCTTTCCAGTGCTTGTCGGCAGTCATGATCCGGTTGACTTTGGAGATCGGCAACGGCAGCGCCAGCACCCCCGCGGTCTTGTCCGCCGCGATTATCGGCGACACCAGCCATGCGACAGGCGCCCCGAGCGCAGCCTGGAACGGCTGGAAGTCCGTGATCCACACGAAGTCCAACGAGTCGGTAGCCATTGCCTTTTCGTAGGCGCCGCGCAGATTGGACTCGCGGAACGGACCGGTCAGGATATTGGTGCCCAGCGTGGGACCCTTGTTCACGCTGTAGACCACGTTGCCCCGAGTGTCGAGCAGCATGGCATCCCGGTATTCGAAACGGGTGGCGACCTCGTGAAAGTAATTGTTGAAATGGGCATTTGCGGCCGACCATGCGCTGCCGTCACCGGCGTCGTCGGGCGCTGAGGCGCCGTACGACGGGATGGTGTAGTGGATTTGAAGATACTTCTGCGCGTTGCTGTCGGGCAGCACCGCGTTCAGGCTCAGCGTTTCACCGGTCGCCTTCTGGATCGGTTTGATCAGCTTGTCGTTGTAGAAGTTCACCAGCGACTGCTGTTGGCCGGGGTCGACCGGTGCGTCGGCGAGTTGGTCGAAGCCGGCGGTGAACGCCTGCACGGCCTCGACGGCGGTCGACCCGCTGCTGTACACAACCAGCGAATTCGTCAGGTCCGCGAACAGCATTTCCATTGCGCGCTTCTGTCCCTCGCGCAGTTCGACCATTCGTTCGGAGGCGGCAGGCAAGAGGGCGCGACGACCGGATATGTATTCGACGACACAGATCACCGCCAGCGACGCGAGGCTGGAAACCAACAGCAGCACCATGATCTTGGACTGAATGCTGAGCCGGGCCAGCGGCCGTGGGTATCGCCTGACCTTGCCGGCCGGGACCGTTTGATCCTTCGATTCCGGATCAGTTGAGCGCCGCAGCGTCAATCGGCTTCCTTTCGCTGTCTGATGGCCCTGCTCCTCACCGGGCCGTACCGGCCCGCATCGTCGCAGAGCGGCGACGGGCGTTAAAAGCCCAGATCACGCAGCAGCCTAACGCGAACGGTGCACTGAATTTGGCTTTGCCGAAAACCGTTATCAACGCGCCGTTGTGCAATCGGGCGCGACTCCATACCGTCGGCGGAATGACACGCGTATGCGTGGTGGGCAGCGTGAATATGGACATCGGGTTCGATGTCGACGCCCTGCCGCGTCCGGGCGAGACGGTGCTGGCGGTGGCGGTCCGGTCCACACCGGGTGGCAAAGGCGCCAACCAAGCGGTGGCGGCGGCGCGTGCCGGAGCGCAGGTGCAGTTCGTCGGCGCGGTGGGTGACGACTCGTGGGCGGCGGCGCTGCGCGAGCATCTGATTGCGAACGGGGTGGGCACCGACGGACTCATTACCTCGCTCGGTCCCAGCGGCACCGCCGCCGTCGTGGTTGACTCCGCGGGCGAGAACCTTATCGTCGTCGCGCCGGGCGCCAATGGTCGTCTGACACTGGACTCCGCCGCGCTACGCGAGCTCGTCACCGACTGCGATGTGCTGTTGCTGCAGTTGGAGATTCCGGTCACGACGGCGACAGCGGCTGCGCGCGAGGCTCGTTCGGCCGGAGCGATCGTGATCGTCAATGCCTCACCGTCCGGCGGGGACTCGGGCGAGCTGGCCAAGCTGGCGGAGCTGACGGATGTGGTGGTGGTCAACGAAGCCGAAGCCGCATACTGGGTTTGGCCGGTTCCGCACCGGGTGATCACCCGCGGCGCCCGCGGCGCCAGCTATGTCGGCGGCGGTGACGAGTTAACGGTCGCGGCGCCCGCCGTGGAGGTGGTCGACACGTCCGGCGCCGGCGACGTGTTCGCCGGCGTGCTGGCCGCGGGCTGGACAACCGGTCGCGAGTACGCCCTGCGGCGGGCGTGCGCGGCCGGCGCGCTGGCGACGCGGGTGCCCGGTGCCGGCGACTGCGCACCGCTAAGCGACGCCATCGACGAGGCGACTCTGCCGGACTGATCAAATAACCACTACCGGATGGATCGCGCCGCAAAGGAGAGACGCAATGCCGACAACCCGCGACGACGACAGCAGCCCACGCCCGCCCGAAGGTGACTGGCTGGGAACGCCTTACTTGACGTTTCGGCGCGAGGGGCCGTTCGCGATCGTGACGCTGGACCGCCCGGAAGCCCGCAACGCCATGACACCGGCGATGTACTTCGGCATCCGCTACGCGGTCTCGCGGGTCAACGGCGACGCCGATCTGGCGGGACTGCTCATCACCGGAACCGGTGATGTGTTCGCCCCGGGCGGCGACCTGGGCGGCGGCGGGGCCGACAACTGGATGCAGTGGGGATCGGCGCTGTCGATGGATGTGACGCCGTTCGACACGCTGCGTAAGTCAGCCAAGCCGGTGGTCGCCGCGGTCAACGGCCTGTGCCAGGGCGGCGGGCTGCAGATCGCGATGTGCAGCGACGTCGCGGTGGTCAGCGACCGGGCGACCTTCCGGGTTCCCGAGCTGTACCGAGGTATCGCCGACACGTATTACAGCCAGATGCTGGCGCGCATCGTGGGCCCGATCCGCACCCGCGATCTGATGCTGACCGGGCGAACGCTTACCGCGTCGGAAGCCGTGGAGTGGGGCATGGTCGCGCGGATGGTGCCGCATGACGAGCTGATCGCCGCCGCCAAAGAGGTGCTGGCGCAATGCTGCCGTACCGCGCCCGGCTGCGCGACGGGTGGTCAAGTCCAGCCTGGACAACTACCTCGGCCTCTACGACCGCATCGGGATGGAGGCCAGCATCGAGGGCGCCGAAGCCGTCGAGGGATTCGTCGCATTCCGGGAACGCCGGTCCCCCGACTGGGTCCATCCTGACCTGCGGGTCGACGGACGGCTGTGACGATGCCGCCGGTTTCTGCGGCTGTGGTCGCGCTGGCACTGCTGACGGTGTTCGGTCTGCTCGGATTTGTTTGGCGCGCTTGGCTTCAACGTCGCCGGACGGGATCGACCGGGTTTCGCGGTATCAGCGGCAGGATCGGTTCAGTGGAATGGGTCGCCGGGGTGGGCTTCGTCGTAGCGTTAATCGTCGCGGTGGTCGGCCCGGCGCTCCAGTTGTCGGGGGTCATCGCTCCGCTGCCCGTGCTGCATGCCGACTGGATTCAAAACGCGGGAATCGCGTTGGCGGTGGCCGGGATCGTGTTAACGGTGTGGGCGCAGCTCGACATGGGCGACTCCTGGCGCGTCGGTGTGGACGAGAGCGAAACGACCGCGTTGGTGCACACCGGAATGTTCGGGCGGGTGCGTAACCCCATCTACACCGCGATGCTCACATCCGACCTCGGAATCGCGCTGCTGACACCGAATTTCGTGACGATCGCCGGGTTGATCCTCGCGGTCACCGCTCTCGAGCTGCAGGTGCGCCGAGTCGAGGAACCTTATCTAATGGGCAAACACGGTGCGGGCTACCGCGGCTATACGGCCAGCGTCGGCCGATTCCTCCCCGGCGTTGGGCTGCTGCGTTAGCTCGAGCCGCGCCGTACGTCGTGGGTGATCGCCAGGCCGTCATCTGTTTGGAGTTCGGCGGCGGTCTGGCTCATCAGCACGCGGCTGCGGTTGGGCGAGAGCAGGATCGATACGTAGTGATGTGGCGAGCCCGCCACGAACGCAAGACGGTTGACGCGAAGCAGTGCCGAACCGATCGCCGTGTTGAGCAGACGCGCGTTGCGTGGACCCGCGATCTCCGCCGTGATCTCATGCTGCATCCGATCGATGACGACGCCGGCGCCGGAGAGCAACTCGTAGAGCGGTTTGCGGCGCAGCGCCGAGGCGGTCAACGTGTCGGCGAGATCGGTGGGCAGCCAGGCTTCGGTGACCATCAACGGTTCGCGAGTCCTTCGCTCGCGGCGCACCCGCAGAATGTGCAGCATCTCGGCAGTGGTCCCGAGCGCGTCGCCGATCGAGGACGGGGGTATTCGGCAGATCATGCTCCACGACATCGACGGACGTCTGGAATTGCGCCTGCCGAAGACCGTCCATATACGAGCCGCCCGCCGGCGCCTCATCGGATCGGTCGCGTTGACGGACAAACGATCCCACGCCTTGCCGGCGTTCGATGTAGCCCTGCTCGGCCAGGTCGGCCAACGCCCGACGCACGGTAATCCGGGACACGCCGAACTCGTCGCACAGCGCTTGTTCGGTCGGCAGCGCAGCGCCAGGTGCCAGCGCGCCCCGGGCGATCTCGTCGTGCAGCACCAAGAACAGCTGCCGGTGCAGCGGCACCCCGGCAGCGGTGTTCACCGGTCCGACCACACCGCCGGTCTCCTGCATGAGCATCAATGTTCGCACACTCCCTTGCCGACCTCCTTTTTATTTGTTATAAGTATATAACAAGCATACAACAGCGGATGGAGGCAGACAATGACCGCGGTACAGCAGGCCGCCACCACCGATCCGAACGGACCGACCGGACGGCTCGCCACCTGGGTCGCCGACGTGACACTTGACGACGTGCCACGCGACGTCGTCGAACGGGCCAAACACCTGTTGCTCGACGGCATTGGGTGCGCCCTGATCGGTTCGCAACTGCCCTGGTCGCGGGTCGCCACCAGCGCCGTCCTGGATCTGGAGTCCAACGGCGACGTCGCGGTGATCGGCACCGGACAGTCCACCAGCGGACCGGCGGCGCGCGGTGCTCAACGGCACCTTCATTCAGGGTTTCGAGCTCGACGACTTCCACCCGATCGCCCCGGTGCACAGCTGCTCGCTGGTCATCCCCGCACTGCTGTCCACGGCGGCCGCGCTGCCGGGAGCCACGACCGGCGTGGACTTTCTGCTCGGGGCAATCATCGGCTTCGAGGTCGGCCCGCGGGTCGGCTACACGCTGCACGGCACGCAGATGCTCGACCGCGGCTGGCACTCGGGGCCGGTCTTCGGCACTCACTCCGCGGCAATGGCATCCGGCAAGACTGCGCGGACTGTCACCGGCACAGTTGGAGGATGCGCTGGGCCTGGCCGGCACCCAGTCGGCGGGGTTGATGGCCGCGCAGTACGAGGCGATGAGCAAGCGCATGCACCATGGGTTCGCCGCCCGCAACGGCTTCTACGCCGCCGGGCTGGCCGCGGCGAACTACACCGGCATCAAGCGAGTCTTCGAGCGCGAATACGGCGGATTCCTCAGCGTTTTCGGCGAAGGCCACGATCCCGACGCGTCATTGCTGACCGAGCAACTGGGTGAGCGCTGGGAGACCAGCATCATCATGGTCAAGTCCTACGCGGTCATGGGTGGCCTGCACGGAGCCGTCGACGCGGCCCGGCAGCTGCGCCAATCGCTTGTCCCCGAGGACATCTCGAAGATCGACATCACCGTGGGCGAGACGGTGTACAAGCACGGTTGGTGGAAGCCCGAGCGGCCGCTGACCGCGATCGGCGCCCAGATGAACATCGGCTACGCGACCGCCGCCGCGTTGCTCGACGGCAACGCGCTGCCCGAGCAATTCACCCCTGCGCGCCTGGACGCAGACGACATCTGGTCGCTGATCGACGCCACCGACGTGCACCTGGACGAGTCGCTGGCCGACGCCCCCCTTACCGAACGGTTCCGCACCGACCTCTCGGTGACCACCCGCGACGGCAGCGTGCATCACACCCGCGTCGTCGCACCCCATGGCGCGCCTTGGGACCCGGTGACCAACGAGGAGCTGGTCACCAAATTCCATGCCCTGGCCGACCGGGTCACCAGCCGTGACCGCGCGGACGCGATCGAGCGTGCGGTGGTCGGCCTCGAGGAGCTCGACGACATCGGTGCCCTCGTCGATCTACTGGCCCCGCCCGTCGCCGGCGCACTCGACTGAAAAGGACGACAGATGGCCACCACATCGGCCCGACAAAAATTGCGTGCCCTGCTCGATAACGGCGAACTCATTGTCGCTCCGGGCGTTTTCGACGGAATAACAGCGCATCTGGCGCAGCGCACCGGCCAGGCGGCGGCGTACATGACCGGCGCCGGGGTGGCGGCGTCCGGCTTCGGCCTGCCGGATATCGGATTGGTCACCGCCACCGAAATGGCCGAGCGCGCCCGGATGCTTGTCGGCGTACTCGGCGACGTCCCGCTGATCGCCGACGCCGACACCGGCTACGGCGCGCCGATGAACGTGGTGCGCACCGTCCGTCTTTACGAGCAGGCAGGCGTCGCCGCGATCCAATTGGAGGACCAGGCATTCCCGAAACGCTGCGGGCACCTGACCGACAAGCATGTGATCGATGCCGCTGAGTTCGAACAGACTTTGGCCGCCGCGCTCGACAGTCGCGGTGACGACAACCTGCTCATCGTTGCGCGGACCGACGCGCGGGCCCCGCTTGGATTGGAGGCCGCGATCGAGCGAGCGAATCGGTATGCCCAGGCGGGTGCCGACGTCATCTTCGTCGAGGCCCCGCAAAGCATCGAGGAGATCGAGCGCATCGCCCGCGATGTCGAGGCTCCGTTGCTGATCAACCTGGTGCTCGGCGGTATGACTCCGCTGGAGTCGGCGACGCG
>CAWBSW010000039.1:0-36319 GCA_963791535.1 uncultured Actinomycetota bacterium
GGTAGTCCATAATAAGCACTTCACCCTCGGCTGAGTCTTTATCGGGGGCGCTGAATTGCCTGCGCTGCAACGCATATCGGGTGGCGATGTCCAACGCCACGCGTGCCGCGTTGCCTGCGCTGCCACCCACACAGACCCGCCCGCGAATCAGGGTGCCGATCATGGTGAAGAATCGGCGGTTGGGGTTTTCGATCGGTGAGCTGTAAGTGCCGTCCTCCGCGACGTCACCGTACTTGTTCAGCAGGTTCACCCGCGGAACCCGAACGTGGTCGAAAACGATGCGGCCATTGTCGACGCCCGGCAGACCACCCTTGTACTGACAGTCCGACGTGGTCACACCGGGCAGGTCGTTGCCGTCGGCGTCGCGAATCGGCACCAAAACGCAATGCACACCGTGGTTTACCTGCTCGCCGTCCTCGGTGGTGATGAGTTGGGCGAATACCGCTGCGACGGTGGCGGTTTCGGCCGCACCGCCGATGTAGTCCTTGCGTGCGGTCGGAGTGGCGGAGTGGATGACGAATTCCTGCGTGGCCGCGTCATAGGTCGCGGTCGTCTCAAGGGCCTGGACGTCGCTGCCGTGTCCGGTCTCGGTCATCGCGAAGCAGCCGCGCAGCTCGAGGTTGATGATCTTTTTCACGTACGCCTCGTGGTGGCGTTCGGTGCCAAGATTCTCGACGGCACCGCCGAACAGGCCCCACTGCACGCCCGCCTTGACCATCAGCGAAAGATCCGACATCGCGAGCATCTCGATCATCGTGATCGCCGCCCCGACGTTGCCGTTACCGCCGTGCTCTTTGCGGAAGCCGTCGTCGGCGGCGCCCGCGGCGGCCATGATCGACATCTGCTCTGCCACCTTGGTGCGCGCGATCACCGTGTTCGGGGTGTAATGCGGACGGAAGATCTCGTCGGTCAACCGGTCCCGCATCTGGTTCTTCACGTCGCGCCAACGTCCGTCGAGAGCGTTGCGCAAATGTTCGGCAGTGGTGGTCATACCTGACGGTAACCCGACGCTCGCACGGCCGGGGTAAGCTCCGCGGCGCAGCCGACACTTCGATTGGCTCCGCAGCTAGGTGAACTTTCCGTTAACCAAAGGTGGCTATAGTCTGTCGCGCGGTCGCGATCATGCGGCCAAGGGAAGGTAGGCCATGGGCAGCATTTCCCGCGCCTTCAGCAGGCAGGGTGCGGTTGACGTCGAGGCTGTCGAGGCTGCGCTGCAGCCGGAGTTCGCGCTGGTCGCAGGCCCCGAACAAACCGTTTCACACACCTGGCTGGACACCTTCGACTGGCGGCTGCACGCGGCGGGGATATCCCTCGAGTACCTCGACGACGGCCCACTGGTCATGCGGTTCCCGGATGGCAGCCGGTTGCAGGGCCCACGGGCCAAGAAATGGCCGGCGCTGCTGCACGACCTGCCGGCCGGGCGGCTACGCGACGCGCTCGCGCCGATTGTTGCACTGCGGGCATTGCTGTCGGTCGTCACCGTGCAGCGTGCGGTGCGGGAAAGCCGGGTGCTCAACGCCGACGAGAAAACGGTTGCCCGCCTGCTGACCGAAAGCTCCGACGACGGCACCAGCCGGGTGCAGGTCCAGCCGCTGCGCGGCTACGAGGTAGACGGTGATCGGATCGCCCGGCTGGTGGGCCGCGTCGATGGGCTCAAGGCGTCGACTACGACGCCCTACGACGACGCGCTGGCGCTTGCCAGTCGCAATCCCAGCGACCTCGAGCAGAACCTGACGGCGCCACTGCGTCCGGAAACGCCTGCACCGGTAGCAGTGGCGAACGTGCTCGCGCAGTTTGCGGCGGCCATCGACGACAACGTGGCCGGCACGATCGCGGCGATCGACATCGAATTCCTGCACGACCTTCGGGTCGCGGTGCGCCGCACCCGTTCGATCCTCAAGCTCGCCGGTGATGTGCTGCCCGCGAATTTGGCCGAGCGGTTCCAGCCGGAATTCAAGTGGCTCGGCGACCTGACCACGCCCGTCCGCGATCTGGACGTCTACCTGCTCGAGCTCGACAACATGGCCGCGAGACTGGCTTCGGCCGATCCACGCGACCTCGACCCGTTCCGGGCTTTCCTGATTCGGCACCGCAGTGCGGAACGCCGCCGGCTGGTTCGCGGGCTGCGGTCGCGGCGCTTCGAACAAGTGATGAGCGACTGGCGCACCGAGCTGGCACAGGTGGCCGCTGACGGCGACGGCGGCCCGGCGGCCGCTGCGCTGGCCCGGCAGCGCATTCAGCGGGCGTTCCGGAGGGTGGTGCGGCGCGGCAAACGGCTCGCCGCCGACTCGCCTAGCGAGCAGGTGCACGAACTGCGTAAGCGCTGCAAAGAATTGCGCTATCTGCTTGAGATATTCCGGCCGTTGTGCGCCGACGCGCCGTATCGTCCGCTGATCAAGGAGCTCAAAGCGCTGCAGGACGTGCTCGGCGACTTCCAGGATGGCGAGGTCCAGCGTGAAGCGGTCCGGGAATTCGCGGCGGTGATGATGGAACAGGGCGCCGCACCGCCGGCCACCGTGCTCGCGATGGGAGAACTGGCTGCGCAACTCGACGCACATCAGCTGAACGCGCGGGGAGCGCTGGTGGGCCGGCTGCGGCCGTTCCTGGCCAACGAGAATCGTGCCCGAGTGAAGGCGCTGGTGCGCTAATGAAGATCTACGCCACGTACAACATCAAGGGCGGCGTCGGCAAGACATCGGCCGCGGTCAACCTTGCGCATCTCGCCGCGCGTAACGGACACAACGTGCTGCTGTGGGATCTCGACCCGCAGGGCGCGGCCACTTATCTTTTCCGGGTGCGGCCGAAAGTCAAGGGCGGCAGCCGAGCGCTGGTGGACGGCACCAGATCGCTTGACGAGGGGATCAAGGCCACCGATTTCGACGGGCTTGACTTGCTGCCGGCCGATTTCCGCTACCGCAACCTGGATTTAGAGCTTGACGACATGAAGCGGCCGACCCGCCGGATTCACCAATTGCTGCGATCGCTCGACGACGAGTACGACGTGGTCTTCCTGGACTGTCCGCCGAGCATTTCTTTGCTCTCGGAAAACGTGATGCACGCGGTCGATACGCTCCTGGTGCCGATGATTCCGGCCACGCTCTCGGTCCGGACGTTCGATCAATTGACGGGCTTCGTCAACGATTTCGACGGCCGCAAACCAAGGGTGTGTGCGTTCTTCTCGATGGTCGACGGGCGCAAGCGGCTGCACCGAGACCTCGTGGAACAGTTGCCGGCCGAACGAACGGGGATCTTGAACACGGCGATCCCGGCCCTGTCGATCATCGAGCAGATGGCCGAACAACGGGCGCCGGTGACGGCGTTCGCCCCGCACAGCGTGGCAGCCATGTGTTACGAAGCGCTTTGGCATGAGGTGAACGGAGCGACCGGATAAGGGTGCCTTGCCGGGATATTTAGCCGCTGCGACGATCGTCCTCCTGGTCAGCATGGTATTGACCAGAGTCGTGCTGCTGAGCAGAGCGGGAACGCGCGCAATGCATTTCGGGGGCACCGATAAGACGGATTTCTTCATCCCGCCGATTGCGCTGTTGTATATCTACACCATCTTTGCCGCGTCGTTCGGTTGGCCGCTGCTTGGCGGCATGAGGTTTTTTCAGTCCGCGGCGCTGGCCTGGATCGGAGTCGGATTGTGTTGTGCCGGCTTACTTGTCATGCTGGCCAGCTTGATTTCGTTCGGCAGAAGTTTTCGAGTCGGCATCGACGTCGACCGTCCCGACGAGCTGGTGACCACCGGGATGTTTGCCTGGAGCCGTAACCCCATTTACGTCGCGCTGTTTCTAGTTCTGGTCGGCCAATTCCTGGTGTTTCCGAACTGGGTTCCGTTGGCCTACCTTTTTGCCGGCACCTGGCTCTTCCACCGTCAAGTGTTGCGTGAGGAAGAGTTTATGCGGCGGCAGTACGGCGAAGCGTACGCTGCGTATTGCCGACGGGTGAGACGGTATGTCTGACAACAGTATTGAGGTGATCAGCGGCGGCGCGCCGGCCGCCTGAGCCCCCAGCGCAGCGCCGCGGTAGCCGCCACGCCCAAGCCGATCAATGTCGCCATGTCGGCCACCCACCGGCCAGTCGAGTGTTTCCACGAATCGTCGGAAACCGCAAGTACGTTGACCGCGTGCACATCGACCGTGGAAGCCGAGGCTGCGAAACCCCACCGCGACGGCACCAGCCACGAGATCTGCTCGATGCCCAACCGGCCGTCGATCGGGAACATCGCCCCGGCGAACACCACCGAAATCAGGACGATCAGCGCGGCGATCAAGATGATCTGCTCGGAATAGCTGGCCAGCGCTGAGAGGGCCAGCGCGACCATCGCCGAGACGATGGTGGTGGTGGCCAGCACCACGAACAGTTCGAAGGTGGCTTGGAACGTGCCATGGCCGAGCAGGACGGCGCCATGGGTGGGCGCTCCTTTGCCCACAACCGCCGCGGTGGTCATGACGGCGGTGGCGACGACGCCGATAAGGCTGTAGGCGACGACCTTGGCCGCCAGGAATGCCGACGCGGACAAACCGTTGGCCTGTTCGCGGCGGAAGATGCGCCGTTCGCCGACGAGTTCGCGGATGCCCAGCGCGGTGCCCATGATGACAGCGCCGATGACCAGCACGGCGAGGATCTCGACGGCTTCGTCCGGACTGTTTCCGTACGGGTTCGCCGGGCCCAGCCCGGCATCGCCGGGCACCAACAACGCGATCGCGCCGAACAGCGCCGGCAGGATCGTCAGGAAGATGAAATACCGCTGATCGCCAACCATGAGCCAGCCCTGCCGACGCACAGCGATAGCGAATTGGCGCCACAAGTGCAGGCGCGCAGCCGGTTCAACCGGACCGTGCGGCGGTTCCGCTTCCGGCAGCGCCTCGTGCTGTTGGGCGAGATACGCGTCATGTGCCCCATAGGGATCCGTGTTGACCCGCTCGAGGATCTCCGTCCAGTTGGTCGTGCCCAACTCGGCGCCGATCTGCGTGGGCGGCCCGGCGAACGCCGGGGTGCCGGTGCCGGTGAGCAGCACCACCTGGTCGCAGATGTCGATGTCGGTGGGCGAGGTTGTCGCGACCACGACGACGCGTCCCTCGTCGGCGAGTCGCCGCAGCGTCGCCGTCATCTCGCGTTCGGCCGCCGCGCCGAGTCCGGTGGTCGGCTCGTCCAGGACAAGCAGTGACGGGTTGGTGAGCAGTTCCATGGCCATCGATGCGCGCTTGCGCTGTTCGGCGGTGAGGTTGCGTACCTGGATTGTGCGCAGCAGGCTCAGTTTCATCTCGCCGAGCGCCCAGTCCACCTTCTGACGGCGATTATCAGCGGAAGTGCTTGGCGGCAAGCGCAATTCCGCGGCATAGCTTAACGCCTGTTCGATGGTGAGCGCGGGATGCAGCAGGTCGAAGCGCGGTACTACTCCGATGTGTCGCCGCAGGTGATCGTCCGTGACGTCGTGGCTGTCGAAATGGACTGTGCCGACGCTCGGTTTGACCGTTCCGCCCAGCACGTCGAGTAGCGCGGAGGTGCTGACCTCCGAGGGGCCGATGACCGCGGTGAGCGTCCCGGGCTCAGCGGAGAAGGACAGTTCCGCCAGCACCTGCTCACCGTCGACGGTGAGTCGCACCTGACGCGCCTCCAGGCGACCGGCCTTGAGAGGAGGTGGCGGCGACGGGGCTTCTATTGCCGTGGTCTCCGGCGCATTTGGTCCATCCGGCACATCCGGCCGGGGCAGCGCGGTGGTCGGCGCGGCCTCGTGTGGCCGGGGTTCCGGGCGCTGCGGTCGCAGTTTCTGCATCGCGCCGGTCAGCGCCTCGACGAAAGCCTTCCGCTTGCGCGGGGCAGGGGGTATGGCTGGCAACGGTCCCGGCTCGGCTTGTGATGGTGGCGGAGGTGGCGGGGGCCAGGAGACCGGGGGCGGTGGCGGCGGTTGGGTTGGCCAGGGAGCCGGGGATGGCGCAGGCGGGTGAAACTGGGCGGTGGGCGGCACCGGCTGGTCCAACCGCGTCGGCGGACCGGCCTGGTGCGGCCCCGGCGGTGTCGGCCTGGCAGGCGGGGGTTGAACCGGCGGCCATTTCGGATGATCCGACCGGGGTGGCGGTGGGGCGGGGGGCGGCCATCCGGGTTGGCCGGGTCCGCGATGTGTAGGGGCCGGCGGCGGCGCAGGCCGCATCGCGGGCGGCGGCGGCGGTGCTGGCCGCATCCCCGGGCGCGGCACACCTCTCGGTAGCGGTGGTCGCGGGGCGGGCGGCGGCGGTGGTGGCGGTGCACCGAGCTGAAACACCAGCCGGGGCCCGTGCTGTGGATCGCCGAGCGTGATCGCGCTGCCCTCATGGATGAAAACCGTGGACATCCGCACGCCGTCGACGTAGATGCCGCCTTCGCCGCGATCGACCGCTATCCACTGCCTGCCGTTGTGATGAACCACCACGTGGGTGGACGTGCCCGCGCCGTCAACGCGGATATCGGCCCGGCTGCCGGGGCCAATGGTCACGTCCCGGCCGACGGGAAAGGGGTATCTCTTGGGTCCGAACCAGACGATCAGGGGGGAAGCGAATGCTCCCGTGGGCATAGCCACCACCTTCCGCGGCTATCTCTTGGGTCGAGTGACGGTCGTCTCTCCGCCATCATGCCCCGAGATCCGCCGGAGGGATGTCGGCGACGGCCAGGCGCGCCCGCAACCAGCCTTTACCGAGATGCGCCCGGCCGCGGGGCCGGCGCGGCAGCCTCGAGGAGGCGGCGCAGTACTGCCACGGCGTCCTCCAACGTCTGGCGGTCAGCGGACTCAAGTCTGGCAAGTTGCGGCTCGATCACCGCGGCCCGATCGGCCCGCACTCGGTTCAGCGTGCGGTTGCCCTCAGGTGTGATCCGGATGCGGACTGCCCGCGCGTCGCAGGGATCGACGTTCCGGGCGACCAGGCCGGCGTCTTCGAGCCGCCGCACTTGGGTGGTCATCGTCGGCTGTGAGCAGTGGTCCACGGCGGCCAGATCACAGATCCGCGCGTCAACCTGGGCGTCGATGGTGGACAGCAATCGGGCCTGCGCGGCAGGCAAATCCATCTGGATGCGCTGGGTGGCATAACGGTTGAGCCGGGCGACTACGGCGAGCAGATCCGCGCCCAGACCGGCGCCGGTCTCCCCGGCCGCGCCCCGATCGGCGGTGGCGGATGAAGTCATCCACCTATAGTTGCATAGATGGTCTATGGAGAGCACTCAACCGGGTAATTTCGATGGGGCAAACTCGAGTGACCCGCCACGTTCGCGGCGGGGAAGTTCCCGCACAGCTGGCACAATCGATGAAATGAGCGCGACGAGCCCTGCGGCCGCCCCCCGAGGGGCTGGACCGCTGCGACCCGGCGAACTCGCGCAGTCGGCGGTCATGGCGGCACTTTGCGCCGCGACCGCGATCATCGCAGTGGTCGTCCCGTTTGCGGGCGCATTGTCGCTGCTGGGCATGGTCCCGATGGGGCTGCTGGCCTACCGTTATCGCCTCCGCGGGCTGATCGCGGGGACAATCGCCGCCGGGGTGATCGCGTTCCTGATCGCCGGCCTCGGCGGGCTGATGACGGTTGTCCACAGCGCCTATATCGGCGGCCTGACCGGAATCGTCAAACGCAGGCGCCGCGGCACGCCGACCGTGATCGTCGCTTCCTTCGTTGCGGGAGCCGTTTTCGGCGGGGCGATGGTCGGTGGGCTGGCGTTGCTGGCGCGACTTCGCCACCTGATCTTTGAGGCCATCACCGCCAACATCGATGGGACTGCGGCCGTGTTGACGGGGATCGGGCGCTTCGCGCTGGCACATCCGTTTCCGTTGAGTCAGCCGTTAGGAACCGCGCTCGAGCTGGCCGCTGACCGTCTCAAGTGGTTCCTCGCCGAGGCGCTGCACTATTGGCCGTGGCTCCTGCTCGCCCACGGCATCGTCTCGGTCACGGTGGTGTCCTTGATCGGTTGGTGGGCGCTGTCGCGCGTGCTGGAGCGTTTGCGCGGTATCCCCGATGTACACAAACTGGATGCACCGGTCGATAATGCGCCCATCGCGCCGGTCCCAGTTCGGTTGGAACAGGTGCGCTTCCGCTATCCGAATACCGACCACGACGCGCTGTCCGCGCTCAGCTTGGACGTTCATGCCGGCGAACATCTGGCCATCACCGGCGCCAACGGCTCAGGCAAGACCACACTCATGCTGCTGCTGGCCGGCCGGCAGCCGACGTCGGGCACCGTCGACCGACCAGGGGCGGTGGGGCTGGGCCGGCTAGGCGGTACCGCGGTGGTCATGCAGCATCCGGAAAGCCAGGTGCTGGGCACCCGGGTGGCCGACGACGTCGTGTGGGGTCTGCCGCGCGGGACCGCGATCGACGTCGGCCGGTTGCTGAGCGAAGTTGGACTTGACGCGCACGCGGAACGCGACACCGGAAGCCTCTCGGGCGGCGAGCTGCAGCGGCTGGCGGTGGCCGCAGCGCTGGCGCGGGAGCCGGCACTGCTGATCGCCGACGAGGTGACCAGCATGGTCGACCAGCAGGGACGGGATGCGCTGTTGGGCGTGCTGTCCAGCCTGAAGAAACGGCACCAGACGGCGCTGGTTCATATCACGCACTACAACAACGAAGCCGATTCTGCTGACCGCGTCGTCAATCTCAGCGGTTCCGGGGATAACACCGACATGGTCGAGACCACGGCCGCGCCGGCAGCAACCGCCGCGATGGGACACGACTCCGGCGCACCGGTGCTGGAACTCGCGGGCGTCGCTCACGAATATGGCAGTGGGACCCCATGGGCGAAAACCGCGCTGCGCGATGTCAGCTTCACGGTGCACCAGGGCGATGGATTACTTATTCACGGCGGCAACGGCTCAGGAAAGTCGACGCTGGCGTGGATCATGGCCGGGCTGACGGTCCCGACGACGGGAACTTGCCTGCTCGACGGCCGACCCACCCATGAACAGGTCGGCGCGGTGGCGCTGTCGTTCCAGGCGGCTCGGCTGCAGCTGATGCGTAGCCGGGTCGACTTGGAAGTGGCTTCGGCGGCCGGTTTTTCACCAAAGGACCACGAACGCGTGGCAACCGCGCTCGCCGTGGTGGGGCTGGACAGCACGTTGGCGAAGCGGCGCATCGACCAACTCAGCGGCGGTCAGATGCGCCGGGTAGTGTTGGCCGGACTGCTGGCGCGCTCGCCGCGGGCATTGATCCTCGACGAGCCGCTGGCCGGCCTGGACGCATCCACCCAACGCGGCTTGCTGCGCCTGCTCGAAGAACTGCGTCGCGAGCAGGGGCTGACTGTCGTGGTCATATCCCACGACTTCGCCGGATTGGAAGAGCTGTGCCCGCGCACTCTGGATCTACGCAATGGTGTGCTGGAGCCGGCTGCCGCGACGGCGGGAGGTATGGCGTGACCACGGCGCCAGTGGACGAAGGCCCAGCCCGCCGCCCGACCCGCGCGGTGGTGCTGCTGCGTCCCGTGCCCGGCACGTCGGCAGTCCACGACCTGTGGGCCGGTACCAAACTGTTGGTGGTTTTCGGCATTTCCGTCTTGCTGACCTTCTATCCCGGCTGGATCGCAATTGGGCTGGTCGCGGCTTTGGTGCTGACGGCGGTTCGGATCGCGCGCATTCCACGAGGTGCGCTACCGTCGGTACCGCACTGGCTGTGGATTTTGATGGCATTAGGCGGCATCACCGCGGCGTTTGCCGGCGGCAGTCCGGTGGTCGAATTGGCGGGCGTGCCAATCGGATTCGGCGGCCTGTTGAATTTCCTACGGATCACCACGTTGTCGATCGTGTTGCTGGGTCTGGGAGCGATGGTGTCGTGGACCACCAATATCGCCGAAATAGCCCCGGCGGTAGCCACTTTGGGCCGCCCACTACGCCTGTTGCGGATCCCGGTCGACGAGTGGGCCGTTGCTTTGGCGCTCGCGCTGCGCGCCTTCCCGATGCTGATCGATGAATTCCGAGTTCTCTACGCCGCGCGACGGTTGCGGCCTAAGCCGGTGGCGTTGACCCGCCGGGCTCGTCGCAAGCGTCGCGCCTTGGAGTTGATCGACCTGATCACTACGGCCATCACCGTGACATTGCGGCGCGCCGACGAGATGGGTGATGCGATCACGGCGCGCGGCGGCACCGGTCAGATCTCGGCTGCGCCGGCGCGGCCGAAACTGGGCGACTGGCTGGCACTGTCGCTCACTGCGGCGGTGTGCATCGCGGCGATCGCACTAGAAGTGCCACTGGGCGGCTAGGCGCCACTAGCGGCAAGTCGCGGCGTTGGCTCCTTCTTGGGCTCGGTGAAGGGTCGTCGAAACGTCGCTTCGGCCCATGAACATCTCGTCGAAATACGGCTTGATGACCTGATTTCCGGCGGCGAAGCTGGGGCCACCAGGCGCATCGATCCGCGGTCCATTCAATACCGCGAAGAACGGCCTAACGTCGACCTTCTTGGCGGCCCAGTAGTCGAAGTACACGCTCTGGGCGGACCGCACTGCGGGGATGGCGCCGCCATTTCGGCCCACATATTGATTGCCCTCGTTGCTGCCCATCCAGGCCAGCACCTGGCGCACCGCGTCCCGGTGCGCGGACGCGGCGTTACCGGCCGCGGCAATGCCGTTGGTGACGGTGACGCGACCCTTGGGGCCTTGAGGCAGCATCGCCACGCCCCATCGGAAGCTGGCCTGGGCGGCCACCGCCGCCAGGTTATAGGTGCCGGACTGGAAGAGCGCCATCCTGCCGGCCAGGAACTGGTTGCGGGAGAAGTCACCGTTGTCGTTGGTGTCCGAGGCCGGCGGCGCGACGTGGTCATCGTTGATCAGCCTGACCAGGTAGGTGAAAGCCTCGATCGCGCCGGGGTTGTCGAACGCAAAGCAATCACCGTCCTGGAACACGCCGCCGGCCGAACCGATGTAGTTCAGGTAGATGCTCTGCGCGTCGTTGGCCGCGTTGTAAGCCCACTGCCGGACACGTCGGGCATCAAAACCGGGTGTGGCCGGGGTGCGTCTATCGGCGTCGACGGTGAGCCGAGTCAGCAGCGGGCGCAGAGTGTCGCCCTCGTGTGGGCTCCACCTCAGCGCCGCCAGGTCGGCGGGGTTGACACCGGCGGCGGCGAGCAGATCAGCGTTGTAGTACAACGCGATTCCAGCGTCGGTTAGTTGGGGGACTGCCCAAAGCGTCCCCATACGGGTGAACTGCTCGACCACCGACGGCTCCCACGATGCCGCGCCGCTCGCCCTGAGGTTCTCGCCGATGTCCATCAGCCGGCCACTGTCGGCGTATTCGGAGAGATAGGCATTGGAGATCCAAAAGATGTCGTCGGCGCTACCGCCCGCGACATCGGTGCGCAGCGTGTTGAAGTATGTGGAGTACGTGACCACATCGGTCTGCACCTCGATGTCGGGGTGCAACCGGGTGAACGCCGCGAACGATTGCCGATACGCCTTAGCGACCTGCTGGTCCCACAGCCGAACAGTTACGATTGTCTTGCCGCTGGGCGGCCGGGCCGTGACGTCCAGCAGCACCGCCGCGGCGCCCAGTAGCGCGGCGGTCAGCAACCAACCCAATGCGAACAGCGTGGAAAACCTTGGGCGGAAGCTCATTTGAGCCCTGTGACGACGATCGAGCGCACGATGTGCCGCTGGAAAACCAAGAACAATATCAGCAGTGGCACGACTGCCACGCCAACCGCAGCCATCACCAGCGTCCACTGCGCGTTGTAGCGGGACTGCAGCGCCGCCGTCGCCACCGTCAGCACCTGCCACTTGGTGCCGGTGGTGATGATCAGCGGCCACATGAAGTGGTGCCACTCCGATACCACGGTGATCAGCATCAGCGTGACGATCACGGTTCGACTGGACGGCACCACCACGTGCACGATCACATCCAGCGTGCGGGCGCCGTCCAGAAAGGCCGCGTTGATCAGGTCATCCGGGATCGCGCGAAAGTGCTGGCGCAGCAGAAAAATGGCGTAGGGAGAGCCGAATACGAACGGCAAAACTAATGCCCAGAACGTGTTACGCAGCCCTAGCTGCGCCATCATCAGATACAGCGGCACCACCGTCACGCTGCCCGGCACCATCAACGTCGCGAGATACACCCAGAACAGTGCGTCTCGGCCCGGAAAACGGAGACGCGCGAACGCGTATGCGGCAAGGATCGATGAGCTCAACTGCCCCAGCAGGCTTACCGCCGTCATCAATGCCGTCACCGCCAGTGCCCGACGAACCCCGCGCCGGCCAAACCGGTGTAGTTGGCCAGCGTCGGTGGCCGCGGCCATGTCAACGGTGTGCCCGTCGCGAACTGGTGCGCAGATGTGAATGAGGTCAGCAAGCCAAGAGCGAACGGCGCCAGGGTGATCACCGCGCCCAGCGCCAGGCCGGCGTAAACCAGAACCGCGGAGGGTGATTTAGGTGAGGTCATAGCTGATCCGTCGACGGAAGTAGAGATGTTGGACGACAGTGATGCTGACCAGGATGACGAACAGCACCACCGCCATCACCGAGGCACGGCCGATCGCCGCGGCCCCGAATGCCTCGGCGTAGATGCGGTGTGCGACTAAATCGGTGTGGCGTTTTGGTCCGCCGCCGGTCAGCGCGTATACCATGTCGAAAACCTGGGCGGCACTGATGACTCCGGTGACCAGCACGAAAAACATGGTAGGCCGCAGCATCGGCAAGGTGATGCGCCAGAACCGTTGCCAGGCGTTGGCCCCATCGATGCGTGCCGCGGAGTTGACATCTGTCGGGATCGCCAGAATGCCGGCGAGGAAAAACAGCGCGACGTAGCCGACATTGGCCCACACGACCACCGCCGACACCAGTGGCAGCGCCAGGCCGGGATCGGTGAGCCATTCAATGCGATGCCCCAGCACCGTGCTCACCGCGCCGTCGGTAGGCGCCAGAATCCAGCGCCACAGCACCGCGATCGCCAGCGGAACGCTGATCCAAGGCAGCACATAAACCGTGCGGAACAACCCGCTACCGGGGAGATCGCGTGCCAACAACGATGCGGCCAACAATCCGAGCGCCGTCTGCGCGGGAACCACGATCGCGATGAAAGCCAGGGTGACCAATAGCGAATTGCCGAACGCTGAATCGGTCAGCACCGACCGCCAATTTCTGTCTCCGACATACTCGATCGGACCGAGCAGGTCCCAGTGGTGCAAGCTCAGCCAGATCACCACGAAGATCGGCAGCAGCATAAACGTGACCACCCCGAACAGGCTGGGAGCCAGCAGCCCATACGCCAGCGCGGTCGAGCGGTGCCCTGTGGTCGAGTCATCATCGCTTCGCTTTGCGTCGGCGCGGGCCATGAAGGTATTAAACCCGGTCGTTACGGTGGTGTCGTGACACCGAACCGGGGGATCGATGCCGACTTCCTCGCCCTGCCCCGCCACGAGCTGGCCGACGCCGCGCTGTCGGCGGCCACCGCGGCCGGTGCCAGCCATGCCGACCTGCGAATTCACCGGCTCACCACCGAGGTCATCCAGCTCCGCGACGGCGAGCTGGAAACCGCGGTGCTGAGCCGCGAGCTCGGCCTGGCCGTCCGGGTGATCGTCGACGGCACCTGGGGATTCGCCTCGCACGCCGAGCTGTCGCCGACGGTCGCGGCGGACACCGCGCGGCGCGCCGTGTGGGTGGCCACCACGCTGGCCGCGCTGAACACCGACCCGGTCGAACTTGCGCCCGAACCGGTGTACCGAGACGCCACCTGGGTTTCGAGCTACCGGATCGACCCGTTCGCCGTGACCACCGCCGACAAGATCGCCGTGCTCGACGAGTACTCCGGCCGGTTGCTGGCCGCTGACGGGGTGGACCACGTATCTGCCGGCCTCAACACCGTCAAGGAGCAGACCTTCTACGCCGACACCTTCGGCTCGTCGATCACTCAGCAGCGGGTGCGGCTGCTGCCGGTCCTAGAAGCGGTCACCATCGACACCGGCGGGTGCGGGTTCGACTCGATGCGCACGGTGGCGCCGCCGATGGGTCGCGGCTGGGAGGTCTTGGCGGGCGACGAGGTCTGGAACTGGACCGACGAGCTGGCGCAGCTGCCGTCGCAGCTGGCCGAAAAGATCAAGGCGCCCAGCGTGACGCCCGGCCCGACCGACCTGGTGATCGATCCTACGAACCTGTGGCTGACCATCCACGAATCCATCGGCCACGCAACCGAATACGATCGGGCCATCGGCTACGAGTCGGCCTACGCCGGCACGTCGTTCGCCACCCCCGACAAGCTCGGCAGCTTGCGTTACGGCTCGCCGGTGATGAACGTGACCGCCGACCGGACTGTCGAATTCGGTTTGGCCAGTGTTGGTTACGACGACGACGGGGTGGCCGCCCAGAGCTGGGATCTGGTGCGCGACGGGATCTTCGTCGGCTATCAACTGGACCGGGTGTTTGCGCCGCGGCTGGGTTTGCCGCGCTCGAACGGCTGCGCCTACGCCGACTCGCCGCACCACGTGCCGATTCAGCGGATGGCCAACGTTTCGCTGCAGCCCAGCCCCGAAGACCGTAGCACCGCTGACCTGATCTCCCGGGTCGACGACGGCATTTATATCGTCGGCGACCGATCTTGGTCGATCGACATGCAGCGCTACAACTTTCAGTTCACCGGGCAGCGGTTCTACCGCATCCGCAACGGACGCCTGGACGGGCAGGTTCGCGACGTCGCCTATCAGGCCAGCACCACCGACTTTTGGAACTCGCTGGAAGCCGTCGGCGGGCCGTCGACGTGGCTGCTCGGTGGGGCGTACAACTGCGGCAAGGCCCAGCCCGGTCAGGTGGCCGCGGTCAGCCACGGCTGTCCGTCGGCGCTGTTCCGTGGGGTCAACGTGCTCAACGCTCGCGTCGAGGGCGGCCAGTGATCAGCGCGCAGCAGATGGTCGACGTCGCGCTGGACGCCGCAGCGCGGCGGGGACGGGCCGACGAAACGATCGTACTGGTCACCGACCGGATGGCCGCGTCGCTGCGGTGGGCGAACAACTCGATGACCACCAACGGCGCGTCAACCGCCCGCAGCACCACCGTGATTTCTATTGTCCGCCAAGGTAATACCGCAAGGGTGGGTTCGCTGACCTCGTCGGAGGTGGATCCGTCGGTGATTGAAGGGCTGGTCGCGGCGTCGCAGGCGGCTGCGCTGTCCGCACCGGATGCCCGCGACGCCGCGCCGCTGCTGCGCGGCAACGGGGTCCCGGCCGACTGGGATGCGCCGACGCCGGGCACCGGCCCCGAGGTGTTCGCCGATGTCGCACGGGGGTTGAGTCGCGGATTCCGCGGCAGCGACCAGTTGTACGGCTTTGCCCGGCACGGGCTGGAGACGGTGTATCTGGCGACGTCGGGTGGGCTGCGGCGCCGCTACACCCAGCCCACCGGCACGGTGGAGATCAACGCCAAGCGCGACGGTGCCAGCGCGTGGGTGGCCGTGGGCACGCCCGATTTCGCCGACGTGCCAACGGATCTGATGTTCGAGCAGCTGTCAACGCGGCTGGGCTGGGCCAAGCGCGGCGTCGAGCTGCCCGAAGGCCGCTACGAGACCATCCTGCCGCCGTCGGCGGTGGCCGACATGATGGTCTACCTGGGCTGGTCGATGACCGGCCGCGGCGCGCAGGAGGGCCGAACCGCGTTGTCGTCGCTCGACGGTGGCACCCGGGTGGGGGAACAGCTGACCGATCTACCGCTGACGTTGTACTCCGATCCGACCGTGCCCGGTCTGGGGTGCACGCCCTTTGTGGCGACCGCGAGTTCGTCGGAGACGCTGTCGATCTTCGACAACGGGATGGACATTGAGCGGGTGGACTGGATCCGCGACGGGGTGATCAACGCGCTTGCCTATCCGCGGGCCGCGGCCGTCGAATTCCAGGCCCCCGTCGCCGTGGCCGCCGACAACGTGGTGATGACCGGCGGCAGTGCCGACGTGACCGAGATGGTCGCGGCGACCGAGCGCGGGCTGCTGCTGACCACGCTGTGGTACATCCGCGAGGTCGACCCCACCACGATGCTGCTGACCGGGCTCACCCGCGACGGCGTCTATCTGGTCGAAGACGGCGAGGTGACGGCGGCGGTCAACAACTTCCGGTTCAACGAGAGCCCGCTGGACCTGCTGCGACGGGCCACCCAGGCCGGCGTCAGCGAGCGCACGCTGCCGCGGGAGTGGGGCGACTGGGTCACCCGGACGGCGATGCCGTCGCTGCGGATTCCCGACTTTCACATGTCTTCGGTGAGCCAGGCGACATAATGCGAGGGTGCGTGACGACGAGCTGACCCGGTTGGTCGCGTTGTCGCCGGCCGACGGTCGCATGACGGGACTGGTGCGGCGCGTCTGCGCGCAGACGCTGAGGCTGCCTCCGCTACCGGCCGAGTTGGCGGTGGCCGGCCCGGGATCGGATGCCGAGGCCCCGGCAGGTGTCGTAGCCGGCTTCGCCGAACAGTTCAGCGTCGATGTCTCGATGATCGGCGACGAGCAGCGTTCGGAGTTGTGGTCTGAGTTGGGCAACAACACATTTAACGTCGTCGTGCAGATGTACATCGCCGACTTCGTCCCGCGAGTACGGGCCGGGCTGGAAAACCTCGGGGTCGGCCAGCGGTACCTGGGATGGGCGGACGGTCGGGTCGCCTGGGATCACGCCACCGACCCGTCCGACGCGGTGTTCAACGGCTTTCTGCCGACGGTGGCGCGGCTGCGCGACCTCGATGCGCTGACGGCCGAGGTGGTCCGGCTGCGCGGTGCGACTCGACACAACTGCCGGTTGTGCAAGTCGCTGCGCGAGACGACGGCACTGGATGCCGGCGGATCGGAGACGCTGTACGGCGACATCGAGCACTTCGAGGCGTCCGGCCTGCTGACCGATCGCCAGAAGGCGGCGCTGCGGTATGCGGATGCGTTGATTTGGTCGCCGAGCCATATCGACCGTGGAGTTGCCGCCGGGGTGCGCGCGCACTTCTCCGATGCCGAGGCCGTCGAGTTGACCTTCGACGTGATGCGCAATGCCAGCAACAAGATCGCGGTGGCGTTGGCCGGCGATGCCCCGCGGGTCGAAAGCGGCACCGAGCAGTATCTGCTCGACATCGACGGTCAGACAGTGTTCAGCTAACCGTAATCTGTGTAATTCCTCTTAACCGGGGCTCAAATACGCGTTCGGGCGCCGACAGCGTCGTCGGCCGCCGAAGCGGGGCGCTAATCTCACGGTTGTGTGCGACGTAGCCGGCTCATCGCTGATCAACGCTGAAAGCAACTGAATTGAGCGCCCTTCGGGACCTGCTCTCACCGTCGCGCCTCACGCACGTCGTAGATATCGGGGCAAACCCCCTCGACGGCGGCAAGCCACTCTACCTACCCATGCTCAACGCCGGCCTGTGTCATGTGACCGGCTTCGAGCCACAGGTGAGGGAATTACTGGCGCTCCAACTATCGCATGGCCCGAACGAGCTGTATCTGCCATACGCAGTGGGCGACGGCAGCTCAAGCACTTTGAAGGTCTGTCGCGCAACGGGAATGACGAGTCTGCTCGAACCAGACCCGACGACGCTGGGATTGTTCCCGGCTCTTCAACCGTGTGGTGAGGTGGTTGAGCGCATTCCGGTTGAAACCCGCCGGCTTGACGATATTTCCGAGATTGAGCACCTCGACTTTCTCAAGATCGACATTCAGGGAAGCGAACTGTCTGTGTTCCAAAACGGGCAGCAGAAACTCGCCGAGGCGGTGGCGATTCAGACCGAGGTGTCGTTCATTACGTGGTATCTAAACCAACCGTCATTCGGGGAGGTTGATGCAGAGCTACGTGGTCAGGGGTTTATTCCGCATTGTCTTGCCCAACTGGAAGGAGACCGATCGGCGACTTTGAAGTCGGCGACGATGCTCTCCCATGGGTGAATCAACTCACGGAGGCCGATGTCGTGTATGTGCGGGACTTCACCCACCCGGACCTCATGACCGATGGGCAGCTGAAGCATTTGGCATTGATAGCGCATCACTGCTATGGATCGTTCGACTTGGTGTTTCGGTGTGTGCAGTTGTTGGAGGAAAGGCACGTCGTAGAGACGGGAAGCTCGCAGCGATACCTGAGTCTGCCCCGGACCTAGACGAGTACTGGACGACCGCGTTCCGGCCGATACCAACGGGCGCTAACGTAAGTTCGCGCAACACATACCCGGCTAGGGGCGGTAGCTCAGTAGGTTAGAGCCGCGGACTCATAATCCGCATATTTCGATGTTTGCAGTTATGGGCTGATCTCGGCCAGTGTTGCAATAGGCCATTTCACCAGCGGATTCAGTGTTGGTTACCGATGGCTAGTGTTGGCCTCTTGCGGGAGTACTGCGGTATCACTGCGGTATTTTGGGCGGTATGGCCAAAAGCAATGTTTGCTGGCCCGTCGCCGCACGCAGAGCCGCGAAAACGGGCCGGCCATGCGGAAAGACACCAGCGGGCCGGTTCGGTTCGCCCACGGGGCTCTGAGGGCCTTGGCTCACTAGGGTCTAGTACGCGACGCGAGAGGGGTTGACTTCAGTGTATCCCCGATACGCAAATCCATTGCAGCCCAAAGGATTGCGCACAATCGCCGCGGCAGATATGGTCGGGGGGTTCCAACCACAGGAGCCCAACCCAACCACGGAACTCCCAACAACCGAAGGGGTACACCGTGAAACAACCAGAACTAACCAGCCTCATCGGCCTGCGCGATAGTGACGGGGATCAGCTACACCTCGTTCGCCTAGATCGGGCCAATGGCTCCCGCGCGTATCTGATGGCGATCGGTCGGGAGAGGGTTTTCCTGACCGCCGGCGATCTGGATCGGCTGAGCACCGTCATCCGGTACGAAGTAGGTGACGGGAATGCTGATCTGATGGCCGGGTTTAGGCGGTTCTTCGCCCAGGCGATCTGGCTCCTGATCTTGTGCGCACTGGTGTGGCTACTCACATTTGCATTCACCCCATTGTGGGTGTACCCCTGGTCGTACTGAAGTCAGCGCGGAGTTGGCCTAGCGATGTTCAAAGCAATTCAGGCGGTGTTCTGTAGCCTGCCGGTCCTGTTTTTCGCCGGCATGCTGCTGAGCCTGTGCGGCGTCCGCATCGAGGACACGCTGGTTGTGGCCGACGAAACCTCCGGGCACGCACCGGAATTACTCACCCGGTTCCCCAAGGAGCTGGCGATTCTGGCATAGTCAACGCTGTACGCTGACCTGCTGAAGTGCTCGGATTCGGCAGTGCTGTACTGCTGATTATCTTGGGGACTAGCTAACCCAGTTCAAAGGAGGCCAGGTTGTCTGAATCGGCCGCGCAGATGATCGCCACCGTCTGCGTTCCGTGGAGGCCGTCACCGTCGCGGATGAAACCGTACGACCGCGTGCGCAGATTCTGGGCCGAGACGTTTCCGGACTGGCCGGTCATCACGGCGGACAGCGACACCGAGATGTTCAACCTGAGCCAGGCCCGCAACAACGCCGTTCGCAAGGCCGCCACGGAGATCGTCGTGGTCGCCGACGCCGACACCATTCCCGACGCCGACAACGTGGTCAGAGCCGTCGCCGACCCGACCGGCGTGACGTGGCCGTACACGATATGGAAGCTCATCCCGGCCGAGTACGCCGCGGCTGATGAGGGAAATCGTCGACACGCCATATGAGCGGCGTAAGTACGTCACACTGCCCGAGAATGACCCGCTGATCGGTCGCTACTGGGGCTGAGGGTACATGGGCCATCCCTCTTCAGAGGTTGAGGGCACTATGACCAACTTGACCACGGTGCCCCCGGGTCAAACCGGCGCAGCCTGAGTAAACAAGCCGGCGTCAGTGTATCGCAATGATACACTGCCCCAACGGATTTCGGCTCGCGCGCAGCTGTCGCGGCGGATATGGTCATCTAGCTCAGCTATGGCGCGACGTCGTTCCCGTGGTTGATGCGATCAATGCGGTGACCACCCCGGTAAGTGCCCCTGACGTCTCGTAGTGGACGTGGGTTAACTCCGCGTGCCGTTCGGCCGTTTGCGTCGGCGAGTGGGTTGCGACCGCAGCGGGCCTTGACAGGGTGGCGTGTGCTGAGGTCGGGATAGAGGGCTTGGCACCGCACGGTCTGCGCCACACCACCGCGTCACTGGCGATATCAGCGGGCGCTAACGTGAAGGTCGTGCAACGGATGCTGGGCCACGCCACGGCGGCGATGACGCTGGACCTGTACGGGCATCTCCTGGATGACGACCTGACCGGGGTAGCCGATGCGCTAGGCAAGGCGATCGAAAGTACTGCGGTTCACTGCGGTACAAGGAGGCAAAAGCGGCTAAATCGGGATAGCTGAAAGAGGCATATTAGCAGGTAAACCGCATAAGGGGCGGTAGCTCAGTTGGTTAGAGCCGCGGACTCATAATCCGTTGGTCGCGGGTTCGAGCCCCGCCCGCCCCACTCGTTTTCGCTGGTAGAGGCGATATTGGTTAGTCGTCGGCGCGCCCGAAGGCCCGAATTACCGGCGTTTTACCGGCGTACGGCGGCGTAGTGCGGCACTAGCTAACTTCACAAGGCGCGGGCAAGCAGCCGTCCCGGCGCGGCCTACGGTGGCAATATGCCGTGGGGCTGCCCACCGAAAGGGACGGATTGCGTTCCCTCTTTTAGTCTTCCGGCCGCCGCCTGGCTCCTGTCATATGTACTCGACATGAATGGCGCAGAATCGTTCGCGACCTCCCGTCGGACGCGCGTATCGTGTTGCGCGCTTGTGCTGCG
Organism: uncultured Actinomycetota bacterium; assembly: GCA_963791535.1. GTDB lineage: Bacteria > Actinomycetota > Actinomycetes > Mycobacteriales > Mycobacteriaceae > Mycobacterium. The sequence goes on from CAWBSW010000039.1 coordinate 20,664, forward strand.
GTAGGGAGGTGGGACGTGACCGAGGACGCCATCAGCATCGGCGGTGTCGACCTGGCCGATCCGAACACCTATGTCGCAGGCATGCCCTACGAGGCGTTCCACAGGCTCCGGCAACACGCACGGGTCGCGTGGCACCCGTACAAGGACGGGCCCGGGTTCCTCGCGCTCACCGGCTACGACGAGGTGTTGGCGGTGTTCACCTACCAGCGCAACCACACCAGCATCAACGCCGAAGCCCACCTGGACGGCATCTACGTGCTGCGCACCAGCGTGCCCACCGCCGACCTGGATGCGGCCGGGGTCGTCACCGGCTACAAGAACCTGGCCAACGTCGAACGCGACTTCCGCAGCATCAAGACTGACGATCTAGACCTGCGTCCCATCCACCACCGGCTCACCGAACGCGTCCAAGCCCACGTGCTGATCTGCCTGCTTGCCTGCTATGTGACCTGGCATCTGCGCCAGGCCTGGGCGCCACTGACCTTCACCGATGATGCACCACCAAGCCGCAACAACCCCGTCGCAGCGGCCAAACGCTCACCAGCCACCCAGGCCAAAGCCTCCCGCCAACAAGCCCCCGACGGCACCCCGCTACGCAGCTTCCGCGCCCTGCTCGACCACCTAGCCACCCTCACCCGCAACCAGATCCGCTACCACGGCGCCAACGTCGAGATCGACAAACTCAGCGACCCAACAACCGATCAACGCCGCGCCTTCGAGCTCATCGGCGCCGCCATCCCCCTCACCATCGCCGCGTAGTCAGACAACCAACCGACCAAATCAATAAACCCCCACGTAACACCCACAATCGCCTACCCAAACCGCCGCAACTTCGGTCTAACGCAGCTTCCGTCTGCGCGAGCGCTCCGATAAAATGAGTTGCCGCCGTTGCGATGTTTATTTCGGCAGGGCCCACTCCGACGAGGTCAGCCGCGCGCGATTGCGCGGTTCCAAGCGAACGGAGGCCGAAATGCGGAGGCTGACCCCGCTCGACGCCACATTTCTGCATCTCGAGAGCGGCGAGGTGCAGGCCAACGTTGCCTGGATGTCGACCTTCGAGGGGCCGGCTTCCGACCACGCCGAGCTGCTCAACTACGTCGAGGGCAAGCTGCCGTTCGTCCCGCGCTACCGCCAGAAGCTGCGGTTCCTGCCGCTCGCGATGGCGCGTCCGGTGTGGATCGATGATCCCCACTTCAACCTCGAGTATCACGTGCGGCGCACGGCGCTGCCGGCACCCGGCGGCGATCGGGAGCTCGATCGCCTGTTCGCGCGGGTCGTCTCCCAGCAGCTAGATCGGCGCCGTCCGCTCTGGGAGATGTGGGTGGTCGAGGGGCTGAGCGAAGGCCGCTGGGGGGTACTTTGGAAGCTCCACCACGCGATGGTCGACGGCGTCACCGCCAGCGAGATCAACACAGTGATGCTGTCCGATAAGCGCGACGCCGAGCGCCCAGAGCCGGCGCCCTGGCAGCCGGAGCCCGGGCCGGGTGCGCTCGCTGTCGCCGTCGAGTCACTCGCCGGACTGATGAGCCCACTCGAGCAGCTCCAGAGTCTCCGGCTCGCGGTCAAGGCACCGCGTGACCTGCTTGAACGCGGTGTCGCGGCAGCTCGCTCGGCGCTGCCGCTGGGCCGGAACCTGCTGAAGGGCGGCACCTCGTCACTGAACGGACCGATCGGACCGCACCGCCGCTTTGACCGCACGACGGTCAGCCTCCAGGACGTCAAGGAGGTGCGCAAGCGGCATGGCGGAACTGTCAACGACGTCGTGCTCGCCGCGGTCGCCTCCGGCTTCCGCGAACTGCTCGCAGCCCGCGGCGAGCTCGCACCCGAAACGGTTGTCAGCACGATGGTGCCCGTCTCCGTGCGCGCGCCCGGAGAGCACGGCGGCAATCGCGTCTCGGCGGTGTTCGCACGCCTGCCAGTGGGCGAGGAGGACCCCGTCTGCCGGCTTCAGGGCATCAGCAGCCAGATGGATGACATCAAGCGGCGGGGCGACGCGGTCGCCGGGCAGGCCCTGGTCAGCCTGCAGGGATTCTCACCGCCGATGCTGCTCGCTCTCGGCTCGCGCCTGGCGGCGAGCCTCCCCCAGCGGACGATCAACACGGTGACGACAAACGTGCCCGGACCCCAGCACCCGCTCTACCTGCTCGGCCGCCGGATGCTCGAGGCCGCACCGTACGTAATGCTCGCGCCGCAGATCAGGATCGCCACCGCGATCTTCTCCTACGACGGGAGGCTGCACTTCGGCGTGACCGGCGACTACGACACCGCGCCCGACATCGACCTGGTGTGCGCGGGGATCGAGCGCGGGATCGCCGAGCTGGGCGGCGGCGATCGGCCGACGCAGACTCGGCCCGCCAGCAACGGAACTGGCGTCCGCCGCGAGCAGCGGAGCGGTCGGGCGGGAAGCGGCGCATGACATCGGTTGTCGGGGTTAACGTGCCGAGCTTGGGAGGACAGGCGATTACCGCAGCGTCCGCAGCGCAGCAACCCCGACAACAGATACGTTCTCGGTGTCCGGGTTTTCGTCACGCTGCGCGCCGCGATACGGGCCAAGACGCAATCGCGCTCCGCGGGGGTGATGATCGCCGGCCACACCGCGGGCCCGATCACCTGCCCGTGATGCTCCCGCAATCCGGCGATCCGGCCCGAGCATGGGATTTGGCGCACCGCTGAGGTCTGCCACGACTTCGCCACCGCCCCACCGACGGGGCTGTTCTGGCACGATCGCCGGCCGCGTCCCGAGCACTATCTGCCGACGACCAGCCATACCGAGCGCGACCGCGACCGCGCGTGGCGCTTTTGCGCTGACGCCATCGGGGTATCCGTGCGGTGACCGAGCTTTTCCAGCTACGGGAGGGTTGAAAATGATTCCAAGAATTGCGGCAACGGTGTCTCGCCTCGTCAAGACGGGCGCGTCAGTGGCAGCTCGCCTCGCGGAGGGCGGCGCTTCGGTGCTGGGGGTGCGTTACGGGACAGCGGAACCCCGGTTCGTCGTCGAACGAGAGACGGCCGGATTGCAGATCCGCCGATACGGTCCGCGGATCGCCGCCGAGACGACCGTCGATGCCGACAACGAAGCGGCCGCGCGTAATGCGGGATTTCGGCGCCTGGCCGGCTACATCTTCGGCGGCAACCACGACATCGCGAGAATCGCGATGACCGCGCCGGTCACTCAGGAGCCCAGCGATGCCCGCAGTGGTCAGAAAATCGCCATGACAGCGCCGGTGGCGCAGGCGGTCGCCGCGGACGACGCCTGGGTGATTCGGTTCTTCATGCCCGCCGACCATTCGATGGAAAGGCTTCCCGCACCCAATGATCCAGCCGTCAAGCTGGTTACCGTGCCCGCCGAAACGGTCGCGGTGCTGCGTTTCACCGGCGACCGCGGACCCGAGGCAGTAGCTTCACACACCGCCGACCTGTTGCACGCATTACAGGACACCACTCTGGAACCCGACGGCCCGCCGGTCGCATGGTTCTACGACCCGCCCTGGACCATCCCGATGCTGCGCCGCAACGAGATCGCTGTGCCGGTGATGCAACGTTGAATGCAACGGAGGGATCTGACGCGATGACAAAGACGGTGCTGGTCACCGGTGCCTCCGGATTCATCGGCCGGCACCTCACACGTGCCCTGGCTGACGCGGGTCATCACGTTCGCGCGATGACCCGCACACCCGACAACTATCGAGGAGCGGGGACGGCCACCTACGGCGATGTCACCGACGTGGCGAGTCTGCACAATGCGCTGGACGGTGCCGACGTCGCCTACTATCTGGTGCATTCACTGGAATCCGGCGATTTCGAGGAACGCGACGCCGAGGCGGCCGTGAACTTCGCCGGCGCTGCCGCTGCAACCGGCATCGAACGGATCGTGTACCTGGGTGGGCTTGGTGTGGACGACGGCAAAATGTCCGCCCACCTCCGTTCGAGGCGCCAGGTGGAGTCGCTGCTCGGCAGCTCGGGGGTACCGGTCGTCGTGCTGCGCGCCGCCATCGTCATCGGCCACGGCGGGATCTCCTGGGAGATCATCCGCCAGTTGGTGGCCCATTTGCCGATGATGCTCACGCCGCGGTGGATCAACACCCGGATCCAGCCGATCGCACTGCCCGATGTGGTGCGCTACCTGGTGGGTGTGCTCGATGCCCCGCTGACCGGCAGCCAGGTGTTCGAGATCGGCGGCCCGGAAGTGCTGCGCTACGTGGACATGCTCCAACGCGCGGCTCGCATCCAGGGCAAGTCGTTACCCAACCTCAGCGTCCCGGTGCTCTCGCCCCGATTGTCCTCGCTGTGGCTCGCGCTGGTCACCGATGTGGACCTGGCAACCGCGCGCAACCTGGTCGACTCGATGACCAACGAGGTCGTCGTCACCGGCCACCCGATCACGGATCTACTACCCGGCCCGACAATGGGCTACGACGACTCCGTCCGCTCGGCACTGGCCGAGCGCGCGGCCGCGCACAGCGCCCCGGCATGACATGCGGCGGGACCCGGAGGTTTCTCATCCAGCACCGACAAACCCAGCAAACGTTTCGGGCCGGGTGTCTCGCGGAGTGACGGTCAAACGCCGGTCAAGACGCTGCAGCGGCGGCTGGCCGACGAGGGCACAACGTTTTACGCGCTGATCGACGGCATCCGGCGTGACACCGCCGAGCACTATCTGCGCGACACCGACATCGATTTATCACACCTCACCCGCGAACTGGGTTACACCGAACAAAGCGTGCTCACCAGAACGTGCAAGCGCTGGTTCGGGACCGGGCCCGCCGCCTACCGTCGCGCCGCTCGGGCGGAGCTGATGGCATCCAATCGCGGCGGCTGATTGGAGGGCGCGAACATCAGATACCGACCGCGCACTCAAGCTCTTTGAGGGCGCTCTCCAGCTGCCCCAGCCGCAGCTGCAGGTGAGGCAGTGCGCGGCGGCATCCAACGAGCCCGAAGTCCAGACCGTCGGCACTGGTTGCCAAGGTGATGTTCAGTGCTTGGCCGTCCAACGCGATAGACATCGGATAGTTACCGTCGAGACGAGCTCCGTTTAGGTACAGCGGTTCTCGCATGCCGGGCACATTGGAAACGCAGATGTTGAACGGTGGCGGCGCCGAGCCGAGCGGGCCGGGAAGTCCCCCGGCGGCGGCCAGGCCCAGGACCAACATCGCCGCCAGTGCCATGGCCTGCGCTCTCGGCAGCTGCGACAGCACATCCTTACTGGCGCGCATTGACGTGTGAATGGCGCCTAGACGTTCGGCTGGATCATCTAGGTGGGTGCCCAGGTTGCACAGCACCGCCGACACCGCGTTGCCGCCGTCGGCGTCGTTTTTAGTGCGCAGGTTGACCGGGACCGTGCCGATCAGCGGAATTGAGTGCACTCGCCATCTCGCGCCTATGAGAGCTTCATAACGTCCACCTAGCTCCGGCCATACAGCAGTACATTCTTTGCTGGGACGTTTGTTCGACCAGCGTTTTTTCACGGCCAGCGTGGCCTTCTCCGGCGTGGAGGGGCGTCATGAATTTTTCGGTGTTGCCGCCGGAGATCAGTTCGGCGCGGATGTATCTCGGTGCAGGCTCGGGACCGATGCTGGCCGCCGCTTCGGCCTGGGATGGGGTGGTGCCCAGGGTAGGCAGCGAGAACTCCATGTCATGCAGGGCCGCGATTTGTCCCCGCCCTATAGACCACAACCAAAGACGCGTTGAGCGGGGACTTCGGTCCCTACCCGTCGGGAGCGCGCAGTGATCCACTCCATAGAGATCGGTTCCCCACAGTGTCAACGTGTTCTGAACTGTCAAGAATTTGTCCTGCGATGTCAAGTATTTCGCCGGGTCCCGCCGCACAGTGGCACCAGCGAAGGAAAAAGAACCAAACCGGACCGGAGGTTCGAGATGACCGAGATCACCGGCGGTGAGTTGTTTGCCCGCGCGCTGCAGGCCGAAGGGATCGAATTCCTGTTCGGCCTTCCGTCACCGGAAATCGATCCGCTGCTGGCCCAACTGGACGCCCACGGCATCCGGATGGTGCCGGTGCGCCACGAGGCCGCTGGCGTGCACATGGCTGAGGGCCTCTACAAGACGACGGGCAAGGTCGCGGCCGTGCTCGGCAATCCCGGTCCCGGCTCGGCGAACCTGCTCCCCGGAGTCGTCACGGCACTGCACGAGGGAGTCCCCGTGCTCGCCATCACGTCCCAGCACCGGCTCGGCATCGTCTACCCATCACCGCCGTCGACGTTCCAGGGCCAAGACCAGCTCGACCTCTTCCGGCCGGCGGTCAAATGGGGCGGCCCAGTCTTCGAGTGGGCACGCATCCCCGAGGTGCTGCGGCTGGCATTCCGCGAGATGCACAACGGCCGGCCGGGCCCGGTCCACGTCGAATTGCCGGCGCCGATCCTGTATGAGACCGGCGACCCGAGCACCGCACCCGTGTGGCCGCCTGCGGCCTACCGGGTAGGGCCGCCGCAGCCGTCGGAGCACCAGCTCGATGAGGCCGCGGCGCTTCTGGCCGCCGCCGAGCGCCCGGTCGTGATAGCCGGCAGCGGCGTCGACCGCGCCGGTGCACGCGCTGCTGTGCTCGAGATCGCCGGGCTGCTGGGCTGTCCGGCGATCAGTTCGATGGCCGGCCGCGCGAGCGTCCCCACCGATCACCCCAACTACGTCTTCGGGTTCGGCCCTGCGGGTGACCTCGCGCGCCGCGAGGCTGACGTGCTGCTCGTTGCCGGCTCGCGGATGGGCAACCTCGACGTCCCCTACGACACCTACTGGGGCGATCCCGAGGGCAAACGGCTCATCCAGATCGACATCGACCCGCGCCACTTCGGCGTCACCCGGCCACTGCACCTCGGCATCCTCGCCGACGCCCGGGCAGCGCTCGATGGCATCGCCGCACGACTCCGCACGACCAACCTCGGCACGCGCGACGGCGCGGACCTGGCGCGCTACCGGCAACTCGACGAGCAAGTGCGCATGCAGGTAGCCGCGCCCATCCTGCAATGGCAGGGCCCGGGCATCCACCCCGCCCATGCACTCGGCGCGATCGGCGCGGTATTCGGACCGGACGCCGTCTACACTGCCGACGGCGGCAACACCTCGTTGTGGGCCTACAACGTGCTGCCCCCGACGCAGCCGCACTCGTATCACTCGATCCTCGAACTGGGGATGCTCGGCACCGGCATCCCCTCGGCAATCGGTGCCAAGCTGGGCGCACCCGACCGCGAGGTCGTCTGCGTCACCGGCGACGGGGCCGCGGGCTTCAACATCATGGAGCTGCAGACCGCTGCACGCGAGGGCATCGACATCACCGTCATCGTGTTCGCCGAGGGCTCCTGGACCATGGAGGAACTCAACGAGCGACAGCTCTATGGCACCACCTTCGGCACCACCCAGGGTGAGATCCGCTGGGACGTCGTCGCCCAAGGGCTGGGCTGCCATGGCGAGTACGTGGAACGCATCGAGGACCTCGACGACGCGCTGCTGCGCTCGCGCGAGCACGACGGCCCCAGCCTGGTCTGCCTGCGCACCGACCACGACGCCAACCTCGCCATACCCGCCGAAATGGTGGCCCGCTTCTTCGAGGTCTACTCCGGTCCGGCGAAGCCGGCCACCCTGTAGGAGGTGGGAATCATCATGGCCAGAGACATCAACCTGACCGGCAAGATCGCGGTCATCACCGGCGCCGGATCCGGGATCGGCGCGGCGACCGCGCGGCTGCTCGCCCGGCATGGCGCCAAGGTCCACGTCGCCGATCTCAACGCCGAGGCGGCAACCGCGGTAGCGCGCGAGATCGGCGGCGGCGCAACCGATCACGCAGTCGACGTGAGCCGACCCGAGGAGGTCGAGGCGCTGGCCAAGGCAGTCTTCGATCAAGACGGCCGTGTCGACATCCTGCACAACAACGCAGGCATCGGCCACGGCGGCGACATCGAACAGACGACGGTCGAGGACTGGCATCGGGTGATCGGGGTGAACCTGCTCGGCGTCGCCTACGGGGTGCAGGCGTTCGTGCCGCGCATGCTCAAACAGGGCCACCCGGCCACTATCGTCAACACCGCCTCCCAGGCTGGGCTCATCCCGATCGCACGAATGGCGCCGTACTGTGCCTCCAAGTTCGGCGTGGTGGGGATGAGCGAGTCACTCGACGCCGAGTTGCGCCCGCGAGGCATTCGCGTGATCGCCCTCTGCCCCGGGATCATCAACACGCCGATCATCCGCGGAGGAATCATGCGCGGCCAGCTCGGCGCCGACCAGGAGAAGATCGTCGCCTTCTACGACAAGCACGGTGCGTCGCCGGACACCGTCGCCGCGGCCGTGCTGGACGCGATCGCGCGACCCCGCGTGATCGTCGTTTCACCACCGTCGCAAGTACTGGCCCCGTATCTGCTGCACCGACTTTCCCCACGGCTGGCACAACCGTTGGCCCGCACCATGACAAAGATCGTCAGCCGCGGCTGACAGCACCCCCTAGGCAGGCAATCGTGAAACGACTAAACGGTCTCGACGCGTTCATGCTGGGTTTGGAGACGTCGAAGTCCTACATGCACACGTTCAAGGTGGCGATCATCGATCCGTCCACTGATCCGGAGGGCTGGTCTTTCGAGAGGTTTTACGCCGAGTCGGCACGCCGGATACATCTGGTGCCGATGCTGCGGTGGAAGTACCTCGACTCGCCGCTTGGCCTGAATCACCCCTACTGGGTGGAAGATCCCGACTTCGAGCTGCACTACCATGTTCGCCGCGTTGCCTGCCCGCCGCCCGCGGACCACAAGAGCTTGTGCGAGTTCATGGCGGCAATCTATTCCTATCAACTCGACCGCAATAGACCGTTGTGGATGACGTGGGTAGTCGAGGGACTCGCAGACGGCAAAGTCGCACTCGTCATGCTGGTGCACCATGCCTACGTCGACGGCGTTGGTGCTTCGTGGCTGATGCAGCGGTTCTATCAACCACAGCCTGGCATCAAGGCGGGCGATCCCCCCGCCTACAGCCCGCCACCGCTGCCCTCGTGGCCGACCCGACTGGGCCGGGCATTGCGCGACTGGCCCGAGGTCACGATCGGCAACCTGCCCAAGGTGGCCACCGGGTTGCGGCACAAACGCATGCTGGACCGCAAGCGCAAGTCGGAAGGCTTGCCGCCCCACCCGTCGGCCGGACAGATGCGGCAAACACCGATCAACGTCGCCCTCAGCGCCGGCCGCACCTTTGTCTGTGACAGCATCCCGCTCCAGCGCTTCATCACCGTGAGCAAGGCGCTCAATGTCACCATCAACGATGTATTCAGCAATTGCGTTGCGGGCGCGGTCCGACACCTGCTGATTGATCTGGACTACGACCCGGACGCCCACCCGCTGATCGGCGCAACCCCATTCGCCGGCGAAAGGACTGCGGGTAAGGAAGGTTGGGGCAACTTCGCGACCATGGATTTCTGCTGGTTGCGCAGCGACATCGCCGATCCGGTCGAGCGACTTCGGGCGAGCCACGAGGCGAACGTGGAGATGAAGGAGCACATCAAGGAGGTCAGGGAGGCCGGCGCCGACATCAGTTCGGTAATGCAGGTTGTCCCGCCCTTTGCCATCCCGCTCATCCGTAAGGCGATACACCGCAGGGGAGGAAGCCTCGGTATGGGTGGCAACGTGGCGCTATCGAATGTGCCTGGGCCGAAAGAGGCTCTATACCTTGATAACTGGAAGCTCGCAAATTGGTACTCCACCGGCCAGATCTTCGATGGCACCGCACTCAACATCACCATGTGGAGCTATTGCGGGCAAGCCAACATCTGCATGCTGATCGACCGCGAGGTGCTCGAAGACGGCTGGCGGCTGTTCAACTACTTCGTCGAAGAACTGAATGCCCTACTGGCAGTTACCAAGACAAAGAAGGCTGCTGTTCAATGATCCGTTTAAGCCCGCTCGACCTGTCGTTCCTGCTGCTGGAGCGACCCACGCGACCATTTCACATGGCCGCCATGACGATTTTCCAAAAACCGAAGGGACAGCAGTCTTCGTTCGGGCCGCGCCTGTTCGAGGCCTATCGAAACAGCCAGGCGGTCAAGCCCTTTAACTACAAGCTCAAATGGCTGGGCAAGGATGTCGCGGCGTGGGAGACCGTCGAGCCGGACATGCGAAATCACATCCGGCACATCGATTTACCGGCGCCGGGTTCCATGCGACAGTTTTACGAAACGGTCTCCTTTCTCAACACCGGCCTGCTCGACCGGGGACATCCCCTGTGGGAGTGCTACATCATCGACGGCATCAAGAATGGCCGTATCGCCGTCATGATCAAAGTGCACCACGCGCTGATAGACGGTGAAGGCGGGCTGCGCGCGATGCGCAACTTCCTGAGCGATTCCCCACGCAACAAGAGGCTGGCCGGTCCCTGGATGGCTTCCGAGACCGGCGAAAAGCCACGCCGTTCGCGCCCCAGCGTTTCGCAAATACAGCGGCTGCAAGGCGTTCTGAAGGGACTGACCATGCTGCCGGCAGAGATTATCGGCATGGGTAGCGACGTGCTCGACCTCGGTGCGCAAACACTGAACCTGAAGCCACGAATGGCGTCCGTGCCTTTCACCGCGCGCCCTACCCTCTTCAATAACACCGCGAAGTCGGCGGCGCGAGCCTACGCGGACACACAATTGCCGCTCGCCGAGGTAAAGGCCGTGGCCAAGGCGACCGACACCTCGGTCAACGATGTCGTCATGACCGTCATCGACGATGCCCTGCATCATTACCTCCGCGAACACCAAGCTCCCACCGACAGACCTTTGGTGGCCTTGATGCCCATGTCATTGCGCGACGAATCGGGCGGCGGAGGAGGTAACCAGGTGAGCGCTGATTTGATCGCCATGGGTGCGCCCGAGGCGAGCCTCGGTGAGCGCCTGCGGCAGATCAACCGCGCGACAACGAATGCCAAGCACAAGGGACGCCGCATGCAAACGACGTCGCGTCAGGTCTATACGCTGTTGCTGTTTGCCAGCCAGACCATGTCGGACACACCGTGGTTCGGCAAGGTCCCGAGCGCCAATCTGGTGATATCGAACATGAAGGGGCCGACCGAGCAACTCTATTTGGCCGGTGCCCCGATGGTTGACTTCCTTGGCTTGCCGATCCTGCCGCCCGGCGCCGGGCTCAACGTCACCTTCGCGAGCGTGAACAAGGACATAGGAATCGGCATCGGCGCGGCGCCGGAAGCCGTGGACGACCCGTTCCGCCTGGCCGAACTGATTGAACAGGCCTTCCGCCAGTTGGAAATCGACACGGGCACAACGGCGCCCGCAACCGCACGTCACATGCCCAGTGTGATCGGCACCCAAACCAAGTAAAACCGAGTAACACCCGAACACGGAGACCGCCATGAAGAACATCGGCGCCATGCTCAAACAACGCGCAATTGTTTCTCCCCAGCTCGAGGCCTACGTCGAGCCATCCGCCAACGTGCGTATGGACTACACAGAGATGAATGCCTTGGCCAACAAGTGCGCCAGCGTGCTGACCTCGCTCGGGGTCGGCAAAGGTGACCGGGTTGCGTTGCTGATGCCCAATTGTGTCGAGTTCTGCTGCCTGTTCTACGGCGCAGCCAAAATCGGGGCCGTTGCCGTTCCGCTCAACACAAGGCTTGCGGCGGCTGAGCTGGAATTCATCCTGTCCGACAGTGGCAGCAAGGTGTTGCTCTACGGTGAAGCGTTCGCGGCGGTAGCCGAAGCCATCAGGGCAGATAGCAACTACCACTGCACCGTCATCGATTGGGTGCCGGTAGCGGGCGGCAGCGGTTCTCTTGCGGAACGCCTTGACCCCGCAGATGCCAACGAACCGGCCGTCGAGTGCGGTGGATCGGACAACCTGTTCATCATGTACACGTCGGGCACCACCGGACATCCAAAAGGGGTGGTGCATACCCACCACTCGGTGCATACGGCGGCGACTGCAAATGCACTGACTGCCGATTCGCGCTACCAGGACCGAATACTACTACCACTGCCGATGTTTCACGTGGCGGCACTGACGACGGTCATCTTCTGCGCTATGCGCGGCATCACCCTGATCTCGATGCCGCAGCTCGATCCGGCGAAGATGTGGTCGCTGATCGTCGATGAACGGGTTTCCATCGCTGGTGCCGTGCCGGCGATCTTGAATTTCATGCGCCAGGTACCCGAGTTCGCCGAACTCAACGCGCCCGACTTTCGCTTCTTCATGACCGGCGGCGCGCCCATGCCCGAGGCCCTGATCGAGATGTATGCAGCCAAGAACATACAGGTCATGCAGGGCTACGCACTCACCGAATCCTGCGGTAGCGGCACCGTGCTGCTCGGCGAAGACGCCTTGCGCAAGATCGGCTCGGCCGGACGCGCCTGCATGTTCGCCGACGTGCGAGTGCGCACTGACGCTGGCGTGATCAGCGAAATCGGGGAGGGCGAGGTCGTTATCAAGTCCGACTTCCTGCTCAAGGAATATTGGAACCGCCCGGATGCCACGCGGGAGGCTTTCGACAACGGCTGGTTCCGTACCGGCGATATCGGCGAGATCGACAAAGAAGGTTATCTCTACATCAAGGATCGCCTGAAGGACATGATCATTTCCGGCGGTGAGAACATCTACCCGGCGGAGATCGAGAGCGTCATCATCGGTATCCCCGGCGTCAGCGAGGTGGCGGTCATCGGCGTGTCCGACGAGAAGTGGGGCGAGATCGCTTGCGCCATCGTCGTCGCCGACCAGAGCGAGGTCAGCGAGCAACAAATCGTGGAGTTCTGCGGTACCCGGCTGGCGCGCTACAAGTTGCCCAAAAAGGTGATCTTCGCCGAGGCGATTCCACGCAACCCATCGGGCAAGATTCTCAAGCGAGTGCTCCGCGAGCAGTACCGGTGACTGCACTGACCTATGCAATGCCGGCAAAGCCGGCAATCGGATTCGCTCAACTTGCCCGCCTCGGGAACACCGACATCGACCTCGTCTTCGTCGCAACGACTCACTGTGTTCGGGGGCTAAACGGGTTGTCGGCTGGAAGTGGCTTGATGAGCGGCGCGAGCAGCTTGCCGGACTGCTCGACGGTCAGGACCTCGCTCGGGTCGAGCGGAATGATCTCGCGGACCGGCCCGCCGTATCCACCGCCCATACTCGGAAGCCGCGTGTGCCGAACACATAGCGATCCTTCCGCAACCCGAGCTTCCACTGCTTCGCATTCCAACCCGGCGGGGGGTGGCGGTCACCTCGTTCAATTCAAGGCGGTCGAAAAGGACGACGACTGGACGCCTCTGCACCTGCGGTACTACTAGCGAGCCAAGGGGACTCGAACCCCCGCCTCTCGATTCGCAATCGAGCGCTGTACCGCTGAGCTATGGCCCCGCGGCGCGGCGCGGGGCCGCGCAGGACTTTACAGAATACTCGGTCCGCCGTGCGGTCGATCCTGTAGCTACGCCGAAATACCGGCGTTTTACCGGCGACCGGGGGCGATTTGTAGCCGTACTTGCCTCGTACCGTGTCTGTACCGGAAACGACCAAAAACCGCCGCGTACAGGGAGTTTGGCCAATTTCAGCTAACTGTTTTGCCTGGTCGCGCGGGCGCGGAAAAGGGACTCATAATCCGTTGGTCGCGGGTTCGAGTCCCGCCCGCCCCACCTTAAAAGGCCTGGACAAACGGGGGTTGGCGTGATCAGCTCGCGTGACCTACAGAACTCCCAGTTAGTTCGACCGTCAGCAGTACGGAATTGGTTATGCGCGGATAGTGTGGATTGATGACCTCTCTGTTGGATGAGGTGCTCGACGCCCACGGGGGGCTGGAGCGATGGCGGAAGGCGGGGACGGTCCATGCGCGCGTGCGCACGAGAGGGCTGCTGATTCGAACGCGGGTGCCGGGCAACCGATTCGCGGACTACCACATCACGGTGCAGGTGCAGGAGCCTCGCACGGTCTTCGACCCGTTCCCACGGGATGGGCAGCGGGGGGTCTTCGAGCGCGGGGCGGTGCGGATCGAAAGTCACGACGGCGAGGTCATCAGCTCGCGCGCGAGTGCACGGGCCGCGTTCTTCGGCCGCTCGGGCCTGCGCCGGAACATTCGCTGGGACCCGCTGGACGCCGTCTACTTCGCCGGCTACGCGATGTGGAACTACCTCACGTTCCCGTACCTCCTGACTCGTGAGGGGGTCGAGGTCAGCGATGGAGATACATGGCCGGAGGGCGGAGAGACATGGCGGCGCCTCGACGCGACCTTCCCGCCGGACATCGACACGCACTCGCCCCGCCAGACCTTCTACGTCGATGCCGGTGGTCGGCTGCGACGCCACGACTACGTCCCCGAGGTGATCGGCCGCTGGGCGAGGGCTGCTCTTTTTTGCGCCGACTACGTTCAGGCCGGCGGGCTGCTGTTCCCGACTCGCCGGTGGGTCCACCCGATCGGTCCTGGCAACCGCTCGCTGCCCTTCCCGACCCTGGTGTCGCTGCAACTGACCGACCTGCGGGTCGAGACCGAGTAGGTCCGCCGGTGCGCATCGTTGCTGGTTAAAGCCTGCCAATCCGGCGACGAATCGGCGGGCCAGCACGGGCGTTACGCAGGTCGGCTTCGTGCGCGCCGGTCGCACATCGGTGTCGCCTCAACCGCAACTTGAATGCGCTAGATAATTCACCAGCGCGAAAGTCCGCCTGCCCCACGAAGATTCACTCAAAACTGACGAGTTCGATTCCCGGCAGCTCCACCGAGAAACTGCAGGTCAACGACCGCCCTCGGGGTCGTGGCCGCCATCGCCGCCAGACGAGAACGCGGGTGGCGGCTGCTGCTGATCGCCGCCCTCGCCGAGCTGGCGATCGGGTGGGTGGGTCGCGGCTTCGCTGCAGGGCTCGCTAACCGCACTGCTGACGTGGGTCGCTGCGGGGACGGTCGTGCACGGGGTCGCAGAGATCAGCTCGGCCTTCCTGGTCCGCAAGATTGGCCGCCGCGTCGAGGCGCGGCGTGCATAGCCCCATTCCGGGGCACACACCGATCTGACGCTCCGCGTCAACGTGGGTTGCAATGGAGACACCACCATTTGGGATGGTTCGGCGTGAGGCCCATCCCTACCCCGAGCAGCGATCGACTACATCGACCTGCCATTGACCGACCTCGATAAGGTGCCCGTCAGGGTCGCGGATATAGGCGCGGATTTCATTGCCGCGGTCGATGGGATCAGTCACAAATTGCGCGCCGCGGCCGCTCCACTCGCGGTGCATTTGGTCGATGTCGGCAACGCGTATGTTTAGGAACGCGCTAACGGTGTTGGGGTCGCTGGGCGTCGTGAGGGTGACGGTAGGTTTATCGTCCGTCGGGCCGCCGCCAGCGTTGAGGATCAGCCAGGTATTGGCCAGCTGAAGGATTACCGGGTCACGGTGGCGCACAACTCGGGCGCCAAACACTTTGTTGTAGAAGTCGCGCGATCGGTCTTGGTCGGAAACAACCAGAAAGTGGGTGGCGACAAAACCGTCGCTAGGCGGAAGCTGGAATTGTGATGGGGTATCCATGAGGAGCGCTCCTTGGGGATTTTTAAGCGGATTTCGTGGGTGCCGTGGTGTGAGACACCCAACCATCTACCTCGACATCGACGCGTGGTGAGGCCGGCCGCCAAGTCACAGGGCGCCCTCGGCATCAGCGATCTCGGCGATCACTTCGGCATGGCATGCCTGAGGGACACACCAGCATCCGAGGCGGCGGCCCCT